>JAFDVW010000015.1 GCA_018268755.1 Acidobacteriota bacterium | reverse complement strand
CACGCCGCGCGGCGCCGGCGGAATTCCCGTCAGGTGGAACTTGCCCAGGGTACGGTTTTGCGCCGCCATGGGCCGTTCGCCTTGCAATACGTGAACTTCTACCGACGTCTGACTGTCGGCCGCCGTGGAAAACGTCTCCGTCTTCTTGGTCGGGATCGTGGTATTGCGCGGGATCATCGGCGTCGCCACCCCGCCCAGCGTCTCAATGGAGAGCGTCAGCGGAGTCACGTCGAGCAACAACAGGTCTTTCACCTCGCCCTTGAGCACGCCGCCCTGGATGGCCGCGCCGACCGCGACGACTTCATCCGGGTTCACGCCCTTGTGGCCTTCCTTGCCGAACAATTCCTTCACAATGGCCTGAATGCGCGGCATACGCGTTTGTCCGCCGACCAACACGACTTCATTGATCTTGCTGGGGTCAACGCCCGCGTCCTTCATGCACTGCCGCGACGGCCCCACCGAACGCTGCAGAATGTCTTCCACCATCGATTCGAGCTTCGCCCGGGTCAGTTTCTTGACCAGGTGCTTCGGACCGGAAGCATCGGCGGTGATGAAGGGCAGATTGATCTCCGTCTCCATGGTGGTGGAGAGCTCGATCTTGGCGCGCTCGGCGGCGTCACGCAGACGCTGCAGCGCCATCTCGTTGCCCTTGCCGCGCAGGTCGAGGCCTTCGTCCTTCTTGAATTCGTCGATCAGCCAATCCACCAGCTTCTGGTCGATGTTGTCGCCGCCCAGGTGGGTGTCCCCATTGGTGGCCTTCACTTCGATCACGCCTTCGCCGACTTCCAGAATCGAAATGTCGAAGGTGCCGCCGCCAAAATCGTACACGGCGATGGTTTCGTCCTTGCCTTTGTCCAAACCGTAGGCCAGAGCGGCCGCCGTAGGCTCGTTGATGATGCGCTTTACGTCGAGCCCGGCGATCTTGCCGGCATCTTTGGTGGCCTGGCGCTGCGCGTCGTTGAAGTACGCAGGCACGGTGATGACCGCCTCGGTCACTTTCTCGCCGAGATAGTCTTCCGCCGCCTTCTTCAGCTTTTGCAGAATCAGCGCCGAAACTTCGGGCGGGGTGTATTCCTTGTCCTGGGCCACAACGGCCACGTGGTCGCCCTGCCGGACGACCTTATAGGGGACCATCTTCATTTCTTCGTTCACTTCGTCATAGCGCCGTCCCATAAAGCGCTTGATCGAGTACACCGTGTTCTCCGGGTTGGTGATGGCCTGCCGTTTCGCCACCTGACCCACCAGCCGCTCCCCCGTTTTGGTGAAGCCAACGACCGAGGGGGTAGTGCGGCCTCCTTCTTCGTTGGCAATGACCTTGGGCTCCCCGCCTTCCATGACGGCTACGCAGGAGTTGGTGGTGCCGAGGTCGATTCCGATAATCTTGCCCATGACAGGCTCCTCCTAGTTAAATAAGTGCTTTATAATCAACGATATTATGCTTGCAGTTCGCACTATCGTAAGACTTGAGTGTGTTGCTGTCAAGGTTTTAGATGCAGGAGGGGGTGGGAGGGATGCGGGAAGTGGTTTGAGGCGATAGGGGGAAGCCCCATGCTGTGCCCCACTTCTCGCCGCCGTTGCGAGAAGAAGGATTCCTCACGGGAGCTTCGTATCAGGCCATGCCTTTAGGCATGGCGCAAATGTGTCGGCACGTGGGGCCGCGCGCATCGCGCGCAATTGCCACTTGGTGGTTGCGCCTCATCGGCGCGTTCTAGAGTCGTTTCCCAGCAACGATAGGGCTGAAGCCCTATCCTGATACGAATCTTTTCTTCCGGCGTGCTTTGCTCATCCACAAACCTAGAGCTGCGTATCAGGGCAGCGCCGGGTGCCCCACTTCTCGCCGCCGCTGAGAGAAGTGGGATTCCTCACGGGAGTTTCGTATCAGGCTATGCCTTTAGGCATGGCGAAACGTATCGGCACGTGGGTTCGCGCGCATCGCGCGCAATTGCCGAGAACGCCGCCTGGTAGTTGCGCCTCATCGGCGCGTTCTGGAGTCGCTTCCAAGCAACGATAGGGCTGAAGCCCTATCCTGATACGAATCTTTTATTCCGGCGCGCTTTGCTCGTCGGACGGGTGCCTCCACTTCTCGCCGCCGCTGAGAAAAGAGGGATTCCTCACGGGAGCTTCGTATCAGGCCATGCCTTTAGGCATGGCGCAAATGTGTCGGCACGTGGGGCCGCGCGCATCGCGCGCAATTGCCACTTGGTGGTTGCGCCTCATCGGCGCGTTCTGGAGTCGTTTCCCAGCAACGATAGGGCTGAAGCCCTATCCTGATACGAATCGCTTAAGCTTCGATTCGTCCGTTCTTATCTAGCACTGCTTTGCTTATCCGCAAGCCTATAGGCCAGAGCTTCGTATCAGGGCAGGCCTTCAGGCCTGCCGACAAAAGTCCCAAGCATGAGAGGGCGCGCCGAAGGGGCGCAACTACACGAACAATTTGATCCATTTGCGCCTCGCGGCGCGGGGGGCAACGTGTCCATCTCCATCCGGTGGGGCTAAAGCCGCCGCCCTGATACGCCCCTAAAAACAAAATCGAGTAGCTCAAGCCCGTCCCATTTTGTTTGGCTAAGGCGATAGGGCTGAGCTCTATTCTGATACGAGCCCGCAATATCCCGATTCGGGATTTCGATGCCACGCTTGTGACATCTGTCACATACACCGCGCCGCGATCTGTCGGAAATTCGCCCCATGGCAACTCCTCCACGCCGCGCCAACGCTGCAAAGATAATTTCTACCTCTCGTACGTTCTTCGTGACTTCTTCCACATGGGACAAACGCAATCTGCTGCAATCAGATCGATGTGCCGCATTGTTTATCAAAATTCTCTACGAATATCGAGTTCAAGGTAAATTCAAACTCCACGAGTTCGTTGTCATGCCCGATCATTTTCACCTGCTTCTCACCGTAGGAAACGAGATGCCCATTGAACGAGCAGTCCAGTTCATCAAAGGTGGGTTTGCCTTTCGCGCGGGGAAAGAATTTGGAATGCGAGCGCCTTTCTGGCAAAAAGGGTTTTCCGAGGTCCGAGTATTGGAGGCTTCCGGCTACGCGAGGATGCGAGAGTACATTCGGAATAATCCCGTCAAAAGAGGGCTTGTCCGGCAGGCGGAGGAATATTTGTATTCGTCCGCTCGAACGGGAATTGAACTCGACCCACAGCCACAGGGGCCAAAGCCCGTCAAGATTGGCGATCTTTGCGATAGGGCTGAAGCCCTATCCTGATACGAATCTTTTATTCCGGCGCGCTTTGCTCGTCCGCGAACCGGGAGCTTCGTATCAGGCCATGCCTTTAGGCATGGCGCAAATGTGTCGGTGCGTGGGTCCGCGCGCATCGCGTGCAATTGCCGCTGGGTGGTTGCGCCTCATCGGCGCGTTCTGGAGTTATTTCCCAGCAACGATAGGGCTGAAGCCCTATCCTGATACGAATCTTTTATTCCGGCGCGCTTTGCTCATCCGCGAACCGGGAGTTTCGTATCAGGCCATGCCTTTAGGCATGGCGAAATGTATCGGCACGTGGGTCCGCGCGCATCGCGCGCAATTGCCAAGAACGCCGCTGGGTGGTTGCGCCTCATTGGCGCGTTCTGGAGTCATTTCCCAGCAACGATAGGGCTGAAGCCCTATCCTGATACGAATCTTTTATTCCGGCGCGCTTTGCTTATCCGCGAACCTAGAGCTTCGTATCAGGGCAGCCCCGAATGCCCTACTTCTCGCTGCCGTTGCGAGAAGTAGGATTCCTCACGGGAGCTTCGTATCAGGCCATGCCTTTAGGCATGGCGAAATGTATCGGCGCGTGAGTCCGCGCGCATCGCGCGAAATTGCCAAGAACGCCGCTGGGTGGTTGCGCCTCATCGGCGCGTTCTGGAGTTCGTTTCCCAGCAACGATAGGGCTGAAGCCCTATCCTGATACGAATCTTTTCTTCAGCGCGCTTTGCTCATCCGCGAACCTCGTCCCGCCGAGATCGCAAGCGCCACGACCATCAGTGCTCCTCCTATGGCGAAGGTTATGCGCATGCCACCGGCCACGGCGGCGGGAGTGGCGCTGGCCAGATTGCTGGTCCGGCATGCGCTCGCGAACACTGCCCCCATCACCGAGGCGCCGGTAATAAGTCCCAGATTGCGCGAGAGATTGAGCATGCCGGAGAGGACCCCGCGCTGCTCCTGCCGGACATCGCTCATCACTGCTGTGTTGTTGGCCGCCTGAAATAGCGCGTAGTGGGCAGTCACAATCACCAGCGGCGCAAGGTAGCCGGGAACCCCGAGCCTGGCCGGAAGGATGGAGAGAAGAGAACAGCCGGCGGCGATTCCCAGCAGGCTGGCGGTGGTCATTCGCCGTGCGCCCAGCCGGTCGACAATCCGGCCGGCCGGTACCCCGGCAAGCGCGGCAATCATGGGGCCAACCGACAGGATCATGCCCACCAGGGCCGGGTTTAGGCCGAGGGCGCGGGAAAGGTAGAACGGTCCTACCACGAGCGTCGCCATCATGACGGTGGAGACCAGCATGCTCATGATGAGGCCATGGCTTAGGCCGGGGGCACGGAACATGGACAATCGGATGAGCGGAGAAGGCGCATTCTTCTCCACGAGCCAAAAGAGAGCCAGGCCCACTCCGGCAGCCGCCAACAAGATCATGTTGCTCCGGCCGAACTGGCCATGCCCCGTGGTCATGGCCAGAGCATAGGCCGCGAGCATCGCGCCCAAGAGCACCGTGCCTGCATGGTCAAAGCCGACTTTTTTAGCCCTCATCCACTCGGGATCCGAAGGAAGACAGCGATAAAGCAGAAGCAGGGCCAGGATGCCCAGCGGGAGGTTGATCAGGAAGATGGTGCGCCAGCCAAATCCGGCGATCAGCATGCCGCCCAGCGAGGGCCCGAGGGAGGTGCCGATGGCGGAGGTCGTGCCCAGCAATCCCATGGCCCTGCCGGTTTGGGTTTTGGGAACTACTTCGCTGGCGAATGCCACCGAAAGGGCCACCATGATGGCCGCGCCCAGGCCTTGCGCCGCCCGCGCCGCGATCAGCCAACCCAGCGTCGGAGCAAAGGCGCAGAGGACGGAGGAGAGTGTAAAAAGGGATAGTCCGGCGGCCAGCAGCCTCCGGCGGCCCACCAGGTCACCCAGGCGTCCCACACTGACGATCACCGTGGTGGAAGCCAGCAGGTAGGCGAGGACAATCCATTGCACTCCTTGAAAAGAAGCGGAGAAGGCCTTGGCCAATGCCGGCAGGGCAGTGTTGGCGATACTGGTATCGAGCGAGGACAACAATACGGACAGAGAGAGACCTGCCAGCGCCCATCCCGACGAATGGGTGCGGGCCACGGGGGCTCGGTCTCTGGTCACGGGGGCGGGCATCGCGATGGCTTCGGTTTTCATGGCACTCCTTCGCATTTACTGAGGGAAGCTTAAGGTCTGGCGGGACATGGCGGAAGGCGCATGATTTGCACTTTATTCGTGCGTTTGACGCCATATATAAACTGTGGCATGGTGTGGACATGTCCACTCCGGACCTCAACTTGCTCATCAATCTCAACGTGCTGCTCAGCGAAGGGAATGTCGCGCGGGCCGCGGAACGGCTGGGGCTGAGCGCCTCGGCCATGAGCCGGGCGCTGGCGCGCTTGCGCCAAGCTACCGGCGACCCGCTGCTGGTCAGGGCGGGGCGTGGTCTGGTGGCTACTCCCCGGGCGATCGAGCTTCGCGATTCCGTTCGTGAGCTGGTGCACCAGGCGGAAGCGGTCCTACGCCCCGCGGAGCGGCTTGATCTCAAACAGCTTGTCCGCACCTTTACCCTGCGCACGAGCGAGGGATTTGTGGAAACGTTCGGGCCCCGCATTCTGGCCCGTGTCCGTCAAGAAGCTCCGGGAGTGCGGTTGCACTTTATGGCGAAATCCAAGAAGGATGCCGGACCGCTGCGGGAAGGGAGCGTGGACCTGGAAACCGGCGTCGTGGGGGAGAAGACCGGCCCCGAGCTGCGGGTGCAGACATTGTTTCGCGACCGCTTTGTTGGGGTCGTGCGCCGCAGGCATGCTCTCAGCAAGGGCAAGATCACCGCCTCACGGTATGCCTCCGGCGGGCACATTCTGGTTTCCCGGCGCGGTCTTGCGGATGGGCCGACGGATGAAGCTCTGAGAAAATCTGGCTTGGAACGGAAGATCGTGGTGGTGGTCAGCGGTTTTTCCACTGCCCTGGCTCTGGCCCGCGCCTCAGACTTGATTGCCACCGTCCCCGAAAGACACACGGAGAGCCTGCGCGCCGGAATGTATAGCTTCTCTCTGCCTGTTCCCACGCGGGAAGTCACCATTTCGTTGCTTTGGCACCCACGCATGGAAGCCGATGCCGCGCATCGCTGGCTGCGTGGCTGCGTTGGGGAAATTTGCGGCGGTCTCCGGACCAGCCAAGCGCATTACCCTGCTCGGGAATGATCTTGCAGAGAGAGACGGCGCAAGCGCGAAAGACAAAATCATCACCGGATAGAAACGTGCTCATCCCAGGAGTAGAATGCGCCTGCGGAGGGCTTTGTCATGAGAACGGTCCTTGCCAAGCTGGCCTGGCCCACGGTCGCCATCATTCTGATGTGCCCCTGCTTCGCGAGCGCCGCCGGCGCAGGTTCGCCGCATGGGCAGACGGCGTCTTCGATTCTCGAGCCGGCCTCGGGGGCCTGGCTGGGCCTCTTCTATGGCGCTGGCAGTGTCGAGGAGACGGCGAAGAAAATTGGCCGTACGCCTCCGGTTCATCTGACTTACTACGCATGGGACGCGGACTGGAATGGCAGCGTGACCCAAGCCGATCTGGCCGCGGGACGGATTCCCCTGGTCAATTGGGAGCCGCACCATATCGACTTTCACAAGATCATTGATGGAAGCCTAGACGCGACCATTCGAGCCCGCGCCCAGGGCGCCAAAGCGCTGGGTCAGAAATTCTTCCTCGACTTTGCCGCCGAGATGAACGGTGACGAGGCCTGGGGTGGCAATAATCCTACCCTGTATGTGGCCGCGTACCGGCACATCCACGACATCTTCACGGCCGCAGGCGCGAACAACGTGGTCTGGGTCTGGTGCCCAAACGTCACGGATATCGATGGCGGCAACCGGGCCACCATGGACTATTACCCCGGGGATTCGTATGTCGACTGGACGGGCGTCGACGGCTACAACTGGGGCACGACCAACGGGGGCTGGCAGAGCTTTCAACAAGTATTCAAAGACATCTATCCTCTGTTGGCCGCGAAGGGGAAGCCCATCATGATTGGCGAGATGTCGTCGGCCGAAGCCGGCGGAGACAAAGCTAAGTGGATCGACGATGTTGTTCCCACTCTACGCACCAGCTTTCCGCTCATCAAATGCGTGATATGGTTCGACATCAACAAAGAAGCCGATTGGCGCATCAGCTCCTCTCGCCGGACGGAAGCCGCGTTCCTCCGCATGGCGAAGGACCCGTTTTTTAATCCGTAGGAAGAGCGCGGGCTTCTCCTGGTTTCTTGGCGCTAATCCAATTTCGCCGCGGCCGGCCCCACAGCGGTGGCCTGTCGGGTCTTGGGATCGATGCCAATCAACGCCACTCCGCCCACGCCACCCCGGCTGACCGTGACTTTATGGCCGCGAGCTCGCAGGTCGGCCTGGACTTTCTCAGGCAGTGTGTTAGGCACCGACAAGCTGCCCAGGCCGGCGCGCTCCTGGCCGAAGGAGCTGATGAAGTGCGTCGTGGAAAAACGCGGCGCTTTATAGGCCTCCTCCGGCCCCATGCCAAAGTCGACGTAATTCAGGATGACCTGGATAGCAGCTTGGTCCTGCTGGTCGCCGCCGGCAACCGAGATCGCCATCACCGGCTGGTGGTTCTGAAAGAGCAGCGTCGGGCTCAGCGTAATGCGCGGCCGTTTGCCGGCCTCGATCACATTGGGAGTTCCCGCAAACGTGTTTAGGCTGCTGAGCCGGCTGCCATGAATAATGCCGGTGCGTCCGGCCACTCCGGCAGTGCTGGATAATCCGCTGGGAGTGGCGGCGATCACGTTGCCGAACTTGTCCGTCACGCACATGACGGTGGTTCCACCTTGCCAGGGTCCGGTGATGGTGGGCGGTTTGGTGGCTTTCATGTGGTAAGGGTCGCCCGGGCGCAGTTCGAGCGAAGCCTTTTGCGGATCGATCAGTTGGCGCCGCATCTCCGTGTACGGCTCGGAGAGCAACTGCTGCATCGGCACCTTGGCGAAGTTGGGATCGCCGTAATATTCGTCGCGGTCCGCCAAAGCCAGCTTTTCCGCTTCGATCACCGTGTGGATGTAATCCGCCGAATTGAAGCCCATCTTTTTCAGATCGAAGCCTTCCAGAAGCCGCAGCGTCTGTAACAAGTAAGGCCCCTGGGTCAGCGGGCCGGTCTTGTAGACCGTGTAGCCGCGGTAGGTGGTGGTGAGCGGGTCCACCACGGGAGTTTGGTGCGCGGCCAAATCCGCCTTGCGCAGGAAGCCGCCTTTTGCGATGTACCAGGCCTGCAGCGCGTCGGCGATATCGCCGCGATAGAAGCGGTCCGAGACCGCCTGCAGTTTTTGCTGGCGGGTCCCCTTGGCGGTTTTTTCTGCTTCGACCAATTTGCGGAAGGTCACCGCCATGTCCGCTTGCCAATGCACGCCGGTCTCGATCTTCTGGCCGCTACCGGTGTCGATATACCAGGTGGGGCCGCCGGCATCCAGTATGGCGAGGGTAGGCTGGACCACCTCTTCAAAGCTCTTGGTTCCGTAAAGTTTCAGCAAGGTAACGATGGCGTCGACGGTGCCGGGCA
Source organism: Acidobacteriota bacterium (assembly GCA_018268755.1). GTDB lineage: Bacteria > Acidobacteriota > Terriglobia > Terriglobales > Acidobacteriaceae > KAN-5. The sequence continues at coordinate 115,885 of JAFDVW010000015.1, read as the reverse complement.
CGGCGGCCGCCTTCACATCGCCATCGGGGATGCCATGTTTCATGTACCAGGCGATAGCGTTGGGATCGCGCGGGGCCTCGCCTTGTCCCTCCAGCAGCTTCACATTCTTCTGGTCTGCGTTGTAGACGAGAATGGGGATCTCGCCTCCTACGCAAAACGCGCCCACGTAGGTGACGGAGAGCGCCAGCAGGGTCGCCGCGCCGGCATCGGCGGCGTTACCGCCTTGCGCAAGCATCTTGAGCCCCGCCGCAGTGGCGGCCGGCTTGCCGGAAACCACCACCCCCTGATTGCCTGTAGCCACGCTCGGGCCGCGGGAGGCGGCCGGAAGCTTGGTGGCCTGCGGCCAAGCACAAGTCGAAGCGAAAAGCAGGGAAACGAGCATAATCGAAACAATTTTATACATGGGAGAATCATTGTACGGCGGCAGGGCCCTTCCCGGTCCGGTTTTTTTCCTCTGCCCGGCCGGGCACGGGAGATGCAAAGACATGCCTCGGTTGATCCCGCTTTCGAGGTTGGAGGGGGGAATGGAGCGCTATTCTCCGAGTAGCTCCACGACTTCTTTCTCGAAGATGGCAATGTTGGTCTCCCCAATGTGTTTGCTGTGGATGCGCCCATCCTTCCCGATGAGGAAGGCAATGGGAAGGCCCAGCACGCCGCCATAAAGCTCGCCGGTTTTGGCGTTGCCCATCACCACCGGATAGTTCATCTTGAGGTCGCGGTAGAAATCGCGCACCGGCTCGGGCCCGTCATCCATGGAGACTCCGATAATCTGCAGACCACGGCTTCCGTATTTGTTTTGCAGGTCTACCAAGTGGGGGGTCTCTTCGCGGCAGGGCGCGCACCAGGTGGCCCAGAAGTCGAGCAGAACGACTTTTCCCCGGAACGCTGACAAAGTCAGCGGTTCGCCGTTGAGTTGCGGGAGCGAGAAGTCGGGGGCCGCGGCGCCTCGGCCGGTCCCGGGCGAGGAACGGGCAGAACGGTGGGCCAGCCAATAAACGCCCAGCACCAGCGCGACGGCCACAAAAGGAACGAGCAGTTTTCTGGAATGCGGCAATGAGCTAATCTCCCTTGGCGACGGGGTAGCCCTTGTCCAGCCAATCATGTCCGAAGTTGCCGGGGATATAGAGGACCTTCACCCGCGAAAATCCCATGGCCTGTAAGGCGCGGTCGGCCGGCTCTACGTTAGGGCAGCGAATCCAGGGACAACATCCGCAATACAGCACGAGGAACTTATTCCGCGGCAGGCCTTCGACCCGCTTGCGCAGTTGTTGCAGCCCGCTCTCGCTGGATCCGGCCCCGACGTATTCCGAGCCGGGAATGTGGGCCTGGGTAAACAGGACGTGCGAACCCACTTGCAGCATCAGCGGTTTTTCTGCTTTTGGGGACTGCAGGATTTTGGCCAGCTCTTCGGCCTGAATCAGGCGGGAGGCCGGGATGAGGGACGCCTGATAAGCCACTGCCGAGGCCGAAAGCAGGGCAATGATACCGAGGGAGAGGGCGACATTCCGTCTCTTCATGAATCTCACCTCCGTTTGATCGTATCACCAATCCTCGGAAGTTAGCCTGAGAGGTGAAGAATGTGGCGTCTTGCGGTATGCTTCTTGCATCTAATCTTTTTATGCGGCGGGCTTTCTCGAAATTCGCGGCGGTGATCATGCTGGTGGCGGTGGTGTGGGCCCTCGGATCGCCAGCCATGGCCATGCCTGCCAGTTCGCCGGCTGCGTGCCACGGAACTTCCAGGCCGGCACATCCGGCGCCCGTGGACTTTAGCTGCTGCCAGCTGGGACACAGCCCCGCTCTGCAACCGGACGGCTTCCGCGCTCCAGTTGCGGTTTTCATAGTGAGTGCGGCGAATCTCGTGTTGCCGTTGGCTCCCGCCTTGCCGCAGGCGCTTCCTGCGCCGGCCTTCCATTCCACTGGTCCTGCGGAATTCTTCACTCCTTTGCGTATCTGATTTGTTCCCCATTCCGTGTGCTATACGCAGGCATACGTGTGTGCCTGCCGGCCAATATGTCTTTCTCATTGGATAGGGGAATGCAGTGCGCGAAATATTTTTGAGTGTAGTGATGACGGCCGTTCTGAGTTTGTGCGCTTTGGGCCAGGAAACATCAACGCAGCCTTCGGGCGCGATGCCCGACCACTCGCAGATGCAGCACGACATGGCATCCATGCCCGGCATGGAGCCTGCCGCGCCATTGTCTTTTCTCGATGCTTTGCAGCAGCGTTCCAGCTCGGGCACCGACGCCACGCCGAATTCGACGCCTTCGGAAATGCTGATGACCATGCAGGGGAAATGGCACCTCATGCTGCACGGCGAGGCTTTTCTCAATGTCATCCAGCAAAGCGGGCCGCGGGGCACGGACAAAGTTTTTTCCAGCAATTGGGTGATGGGCATGGCGCAGCGCCAGGCCGGCAACGGCGCCTTCACCCTGCGCGCCATGTTGAGCCTGGAGCCGGCCACCATCACGCAACAGCGATATCCGGAGCTGTTTCAGCAGGGCGAGACGGCCTATGGACGGCCGTTGATCGACGGCCAGCATCCTCATGATTTTTTCATGGAGCTGGCCGCCCTCTACGATTACAAGATCAACCAGCGCACCATGCTGTCCTTCTATGTCGCGCCGCGCGGCGATCCGGCCCTGGGGCCGGTGGCGTTCCCGCATCGGCCTTCGGCCGCGGAAAACCCGCTGGCCCCGCTCAGTCATCATTTACAGGACTCCACCCACATTGCAAATGATGTGGTCACTGCCGGTCTGACCTACCGCAATGTGCGTCTGGAGGCATCGGGATTTCATGGGCGGGAGCCGGATGAAAGAAGATGGAACCTGGACTCTGGAGCTATCGACTCCTGGTCCACTCGTGTCACGGTGAATCCTGGGCAGAACTGGAGCCTGCAATACTCCATCGGACAGTTGCATAGCCCTGAGGAATTGGCGCCGTCCGAAGACGTCCGCCGCATGACGGCATCCGTCATGTATAACCGTCCTCTGCGCAATGGAAACTGGGCTTCCACGTTGGCGTGGGGACGCAATCAGAGCCTGTCCGAAAACAATGTGGGGAACGGATACCTTCTAGAATCCACGCTGCGCTTTGCAAACAAGAACCTGGCATGGACACGGGTTGAGAACGTCGATCGCACGACGGAACTGCTGCTCGATGGCGGGTCCGAGCCACCCGACTTCGAGGAACGCTACTTTGCCCGCGTGCAGGGCTATTCGCTGGGTTATGAGAGGGAAGTGGGCAACCTGCGGCATTTCTCCACGGGAATCGGTGGACAAGTCACCTGGTACGGCGTGCCGGAGGTGCTCAAGGCACGCTATGGTTCACGGCCGGTGGGTGGGGTGTTGTTTCTGCGCGTGCGTTTGCGATAAGAGCAAAAAAAATCGCGGTGGGCCGGGCCCACCGCGAATGCAAAACCCCTTATTCCACGGTGACTGACTTGGCCAGGTTGCGGGGCTGGTCGACGTCGCAGCCACGGCGCACTGCGATGTGATAGGCCAGCAGCTGCAAGGGCACAATCTCCAGGATCGGCGCCAGCTCTTCCGGCGCGGGCGGAATATAGAGCACGTGGTCGGCGGCTTCCTTGATGTCCTCGTCGCCTTCGGTGGCGATGGCGATGACTTTGCCGGAGCGCGCTTTCACTTCCTTCAGGTTCGAGCAGGTTTTCTCGTAGCGGACCTTGGAGAGCTCGCTTTTGGGGTCGCAGGTGGCGATCACCACCACCGGCAGGTTCTCATCAATCAGCGCGTTGGGGCCATGCTTCATCTCGCCGGCAGGGTAGCCTTCGGCGTGGATGTAGGAAATTTCCTTCAGCTTGAGTGCGCCTTCGAGGGCAATGGGATAGTGAATGCCGCGGCCCAGGAAGAGGAAGTCCTGCGCCCGGACGTATTGCTTGGCCAGGTCTTCGCAGGCTTCGTCATGGGTCAGGATATTTTCCAGCTTGCCGGGCAGCCTGGTCAGTTCTTGCACCGCGTTCTTGGCCTGTTCCGGCGTAATGGTGCCGCGTTTTTCGGCAAGGAACAAGGACAGCAGATAGAGTGCCGTCAACTGCGCGGTAAATGCCTTGGTGGAAGCCACGCCGATTTCTGGTCCGGCATGGGTGAAGATGGTGCCGGCGGCCTCGCGTGTGATCATGGAGCCGACCACGTTGCAGATGGCCAGCGACTTCGATCCCTTGGCCTTAGCTTCGCGCTGGGCAGCGAGGGTGTCGGCGGTCTCCCCGGACTGCGAAATCACCACCGTAAGCGTGTCCTTCGGGACCATGGGTTCGCGATAGCGCCACTCGCTGGCATAGTCCACTTCCACGGGAATACGGGCCAGGCTTTCGATCATGAACTTGCCCGCCAGCCCGGCGTGCCAGCTGGTGCCGCAAGCCAGAATGTTGACCTTCTTCACCGCTTTGAACTCGGCTTCCGAGATTTCCATCTCATCCAGGAAGATTTGCCCGGTGTCCTGCGAGACGCGGCCCAGCGTGGTGTCGCGGACGGCGCGCGGCTGCTCGTAAATTTCCTTGAGCATGAAGTGCTTGAAGCCGCCCTTTTCCGCCATGATGGGGTCCCAGGTCACGTGCTGCACCTGGCGGACGATGGGATTGCCCTGGAAATCGCTCAACTGCACGCCTTCCGGGGTAATCACCGCAAGGTCGCCGTCGGCGAGGAAAAATAAATCGCGCGTGTGATAAAGAATCGCCGGCACGTCGGAGGCGACGAAATATTCGTCTTTGCCCAGGCCGATGACGGCGGGCGGGCCATTGCGCGCGGCCACGATCTTATTGGGTTCGTCGATGTAGATCACAGCCAGCGCGAAGACGCCGGAGAGCTGCACCACCGTCTTGCGCACCGCTTCTTCGAGCGAGGGGCGATGCCCGTTGGTGTTCTTAATCAGATAATTTTCAATGAGGTGGGCGATGATTTCCGTGTCGGTCTCGGTGGTGAACTTGTGGCCTTCCTCGATGAGTTTCTTCTTCAGGGAAAGGTAGTTCTCCACGATGCCGTTGTGCACCACCACAATCTTGCCGCTGCAGTCGCGATGAGGGTGGGCATTCTCTTCGGTGGGACGTCCGTGCGTGGCCCAGCGGGTATGGCCGATGCCATAAGTGCCGTCGAGCGGCTTCAAGCGGATCGACTCTTCCAGGTTGCGCAGCTTACCTTCGGCGCGGCGAATCTGCAGCCCGTCCCCATTCCCCGCTACCGCGATGCCCGCCGAATCGTAACCGCGATACTCCAGACGTTTCAGTCCGTCCAGAATGACCGGCACTACTCTCTTCTTACCTACATAGCCCACAATGCCACACATGTCCTGCTCCTAAGTTTTATGGCGGAGAATCGAGCGTTGTCTTTTCGTTCCGCGAGTTGGGAAAAGGGGGGCGAGTTCCAAACTCCCGGAAGCCAAATCCGGGGACTTGGCTACTCTTCGAGGGAGAAGCGGAACTCTTCAATTACGGGGTTGGTGAGAACGTCACGAGCGATGCGGGCAACTTCCGCCTCGGCCTCGCCACGGTTAAGTCCGCCATCCAGGGTCAATTCAAAAAACTTGCCTTGGCGGACATCTGCCAAACCCTTAACACCCATTTTCTTAAGGGCGCCCTGGATCGTCTTACCCTGGGGATCCAGCACGCTCTTCTTCAGCGAAACATAAACGTAAGCTTTCATGGGGGACAAGCATATTATACGTCAAGAGGTTACATCAGGAACCTAGGGCGTTTTTTCCAGTTCTTGGAGTTGTTCGTCCAGGGCCCGGAGGGCCTCCTGCAACATCTTGTGGTGATTGGGGTTCTGGGCTTTTTCCAGCTGCTGCAGGGTGCGTTGGCGGGAGAGGCGCAGGGCCTCGATCTTATGTTGCGCCTCGGCCTGCTGCGGGGTGAGGCGCTTTTTGCTGGAGGCCGGGCGGCTGGAAGCTTCCGCCTGCTGCTCTTCAATCGACTTGCTTTCCCAGCCCCGCGCCATAGTTTTTGCCCGTTTTGAACCGGCCGCGGGCCTGTCCATTTTCGCACAAATCAGAGATTAAGCTTGCGATCCAGCTTTTTTTGAGTATCATCGGGGCGTTTGCAGTTGGGAACCTTTGCCTGCGGGGATGTAACAGTTGGGCTCGCGCAAATGATCCCGGAACGCCACTTCAGCTCCGACACAGATCTTCGCCGCTACGAAGCTCTGCAGCAAATGACGGACGTGATCGTTCGTCATCACACCCTACCCGAATTGTTTCAGGATGCCGCCGAGCGTTTGTGTTGCTGCGCCGGATTCGATTTTGCCAACTTCTCCCTCTATGACCCGGCCCGCGATGTGATGGTGCGCTATTTCGGGAAAGAGCTGGAAAGCAAGGGACTGGCGCGTGAAGCAGGAGTCGACGAATCGCTCTCCGGGCGGGTGTGGCGCGAACAAACGCCGCAGCTTTATCTGGACCTGCAGGACATCGCCGTCCCGCCTCCCGGGATGGCCGCCATTCGGGAATGTGGGGTGCGCACCTACTGCATCGTTCCCATGAGCACCACCCAGAAGAAGTTGGGGGCCCTGGCTTTGGGGAGCCTGCGGCCGCGAAATTGTGGGCCGGCGGATTTGCGTTTCCTGGGGCAGCTGGCTGACCTGATGGCGCTAGCGGTGGAGAACGTGCTTACTCATGAAAGTCTGCGCCGGGAAAAAGAGCGGCTCAGCATCTTGCTCGATGTGAGCACTCTCCTGAGCCGTTCCAAAGACTCTTTGCGGCGAGTTTTCCCGGAGATTTCGGCCTGCCTGGCCAAGGCTGTTCCCCATGATGCCGCAGTTTTGAATTTGGTGGACAAAGTGAAGCAACAGGCGAGCGTGTACGCCGTGACCGGCGTCTTGTTTCCGGATTTCTTGCAGGTTGGCATGACCGTGCCCCTGCAGGAGAGCGTGACGGGTCGCCTGCTCGAAGGCGAAGCGCGCATCCTGGGCCGCAGCGCCATGGAACAGTTGGCCACTTCCCCAGCCATGCGCCGCGCCCTGGGGGAAGGATTTCAGTCTTTGTGCTTTGTTCCTCTCACCTCTCCCCGCGGCGTATGGGGAGCTTTTGGGCTGGGAAGCAAGCAGGAGAATGCCTTTTCCGAAGCGGACCTCGATGTCCTGCACCGCGTTGCGTCCGAACTGGCCCGGGCGGTGGAGGGGGACTTGGCGCAAGCGGCGCTGCAGGAAGAGCAGGACCGGCTGCGCCTGCTTCTGGAGGTCAATGCGGCCCTGGTGCCGAATCTGGACTTGCCGCATTCCTTTCTGGCGATCTCGGAATATCTGTGCAAGGTTGTGGCCCAGGATTTTGCCTGTCTTTGTCTTTATGACGAAGCCGATCAAAAAATGCGCGTATATGCCATTTCTGATCCGTTCTCAGTAGGAATCGCCGAACTCGGTGCCACGTATCCCATCAAGGGGAGCCTTTCCGGGCAGGCGTTGCTGGAAAGCAAGGTCAAGGTCTATGAACAGGCCCAGTTCGCTGATTTCTCCGACGTGGTAGAGCAGCATCTGACCAAGCACGGCATCGAAAGTGTGTGTTGTCTGCCCTTAATCACCCGCAATGGGCCGGTGGGCACCCTGAGTCTGGCCAGCCGGCAGACCGGGGCCTTTGCGCAGAAGAATCTGGGACTCCTGCAGCAAATAGCCTCCCAGATCGCGGTCGCGCTGGATAATCATCGCGCCTATGCGGAAATTGCCGAGCTGAAAGACAAATTGACCGAGCAGAAGCTCTATCTCGAGGAGGAAATCCAGTCCGAACTGAAATTTGAGGAAATTGTGGGGGAGAGCCCGGTGCTCAGTAGCGTGCTGACGCAAACCAAGATCGTGGCTCCCAGTGACGCGACCGTGCTGGTTCTGGGCGAGACCGGAACCGGCAAGGAACTGATTGCCCGGGCCATTCATCGCATGAGTTCGCGCAAAGACGCCAGCTTCATCAAATTGAACTGCGCCGCGATCCCCACCGGCCTGCTGGAAAGCGAACTCTTTGGGCACGAAAGGGGCGCGTTCACCGGGGCCATCAGCCAAAAGATCGGCCGTCTGGAGCTGGCCAATCACGGCACCCTTTTTCTGGATGAGATTGGAGAAATTCCCCTCGAACTGCAGCCCAAGCTCCTGCGCGTATTGCAGGACCAGGAGTTTGAGCGTCTGGGCAGTACGCGCACCCTGAAAGTCGATATCCGCCTGATTGCCGCTACCAATCGCGATCTGCAGCAGAGCGTCGCCCATCGTGAGTTTCGCAGCGATCTTTACTACCGGCTGAATGTTTTTCCCATTCACCTGCCCTCTCTGCGCGAGCGAAAAACCGACATTCCCCTGCTGGTCCGTTATTTTGTGCACATGTATCGCCGCCGCTTGAAAAAAGAGATTGAAACCGTGCCCGAGGAAGTCATGGAAGCGCTGTTGGCCTGGCATTGGCCGGGAAATATCCGCGAACTGGAAAACTTCATCGAGCGCTCGGTCATCCTCTCTTCGGGGAAAATCCTGCACGCTCCCTTGGCGGAACTACGGCAGAAATCTCCCGACACCATCCATGGCACGCTGGAGAGTATGCAGCGCGAGCATATTGTGCGGATTCTGCGCGAAACCCGGGGCGTGATCGCCGGTCTGCACGGGGCTGCCGCCCGGCTCGGCCTGAAGCGCACCACCTTACAATCTCGTATTCAGCGCATGGGCATTTCTCGCGAAGAGTATCTGGATTAAGTGCGCGGGGGAGGGAGGCTGTCCTGTGCCGCGATGCCGAACCTCCGGCATGGTGCCGTCCCCTCGGCACTCCAGCCCCGGCGATATTCCCTGCCAGAAACGCTAAGTGGAGGAGTCCTCACAGGTTAGGTTTTTGCCAGGTTTGGCACAGCACCTGCGGGAAGCGCCTAGGTTGCCGTGAGGGTGGCGCGGGCCCTGCCTTGTGCAGAGTTCGTTCCCGAATGGATCGGGAGAGTGTTTTTGCTTTTCCAGGTGTGGGTAGGATCCAGGTTCGCAGAGCTTGCACCACCAAGAATCCCGGAGTCGCGCCGCTGGCTGTGCAGAATCGGCCCTTTACGAAATTCGGTGTCCCTTCCTCATCCCTCTGCGCTGTGCTCGCGGCCCGATGCCCTCAGGGAATCTGCGGGGCGTGCAGGTATGCCTAGGGCTCCTGCGACGCGATCTGTGAGGAAGGGACGACAGCATGGTTGATCTGCAGTTTTTGCTCCCGCCGGGAGGCATGGGGCCGACTTTGTGGCAGAGCCCTCCCCAACCAGCGCCCAAAACGCAATTTGCTCAACTCGACCCGCTCTATCTTTTCTATTGCGGGGTGCGATGGCACCAGGCCGCGGAGGCAGCGGCCGGCTGGGAGCTGGTACAAGGGTTGCGTCACGGCAGCGTACAGACCCGAATCATCGCCGCCCAACTCCTGGCACGGACCCGGCACGGGCGCTTGCCGGCCCGGGACCTCCGCCGCAGCAAGCGGGCCTGGAAATCCTTGCTGCAGGACCCCCCTGGGCCCGGTCCCAATCATTTCGAGACGGGAGAAATCAAACCTATGCCCGCGCTACCCCTGGTGATAAGTGAGAACTGCCTCAGTTGCAAGCTTCGCAAGGACCACTGGTTCTGCGGGTTTTCTCCGGAACTGCTGCGCGGGTTCAGTGCGGCCAGCCGCCTGGCTTATCATCCTCCCGGCACGCTGCTGTTTGTAGAAGGCCAAGTGCCGCGCGGCGCTTACCTGCTATGTTCCGGACGGGTCAAGCTGTCCACAACGTCGCGGGAAGGGAAGGTATTGACCCTGAAGATTGTGGAACCAGGAGAAATGCTGGACTTGAGCGCGGTGATCTCCGGGACACCCTATGAGCTCACCGCGGAGACTGCGACCCCCTGCCAGCTTAACTTCGTGGAGCGCTCGGCCTTGCTCAAGTTAATTGAGAAGAGTGGCGAGTTGGGCCTGAAATCGGCGCGGGCGGTCAGCCGGGAATTTCAATCCGTCTATCGCGACATGCATGAACTGGTCCTGGCCCGCTCCTCGGCGGGCAAGCTGGCCCGCCTGTTGCTCTCCTGGTCCGCCGACCGGCGGGTCAAGAGTGGGGCAGAAGTCCGCCTGCGTTCCAATCTGACCCATGAAGAGATGGCGCAGATGATTGGCGCGTCGCGCGAAACCGTGACCCGCCTGCTCAGTGATTTGAAGAAGAGAGAACTCATTCGCCTGGACGGCGCGGTCCTGGTGATCCGCGACCGGCCGGCGTTGGAGGCGTTGGCGGCCTGAGTTACACGTGCGGCCCCCCACGAAAGCGGCCGGTCCTCTTCTCTCTCACCCCGGCCGCTTTTTCTCCCTAGTCTGCCCCGCAATCCTGTTGCGGCGGCTTGGCCTCACATCGGGCGCAGAGATGGCAAAAGCTGCGGTTCAAGCCATGCGCCGCTACCAGAAGAATGCTACCCAGCATGGTCACGAGGGTCTCGGCGAATTCGGAACGCAGATAATGTTCTCCGAAGGCCCCCGCGGCGATCAGCAGCATGCCGGCAGTCATAGGAAGCAGCACGAGTCTGCGGCGATGCCTGCGGTATCCGGAGAGGAAAGCGGCCAAACCCACCGCTACCACAAGAAAAATTAACACTCGATGTGTGGATTGGCCGCCCGGCAACAAAGTCAGTAGGGTGGGGCTGAGGGCCAGCAGAACCGGCGTGCATACACAATGCACCAGGCAAAGCAGGGAAAGCGCCGCGCCCAGCGAGTCCCAACTCAAGCCGCGCACACGTAGGGTGGGCATGATGGTCGCTCCAGCAAAGAGATTTGAATTGTGAAGCAGGAGGGACGGCGATTGCCGTCCCTCGGCGGAAACGTCTAGAACGAGAACCCCAGCTCCACCGTATAGCTGCGCGGAGTCACAAAATGGGTTCCGCTGAAGGTGGAGAGGAAGTTGTAAAGCGCGACTTTGTTGGTCAGGTTGATGGCGGTGAGTTGCAGGCTCCACTTGTACTTATCGCCATGGAAAAGATTGTCGTGCCCAATGGCTAAGTCAAAGAGGTGCCGGGGAGCGATGCGCGGCGGGTTCTTATCATCGTCCTCGGTGCCGGGAGCGGGTAGGGCGATCCGGGTGGAGCCATACCCCGCGGTGCAAACTCCCAGCGGCGTGGACAAAGTCGGCTTCTGGCTGCCGCAGTAGAGGCCGGCTTGCAGTTGCTGATCGGCGGTCAGGCCGGTGAGATCGACCACTCCATTGGCGTCCGCCACCGGAACTTCTCCGGCGACCAGACCGTTGTCATAGCGCCAGTTGAAGCCCATCCACGGTCCGGTTTTCCAGGGTTGGTATTGCACGTGCGTGGTCTGGTTGAACTTCTCGTCGTGGTCAATGCGGAAGGCAACGAAGTCCTCTCCGGAAACCGAGGGCACGGCCCCGGCTCCGCCCACCTGCGGGGTGAAGAAGCGCGAAGATACGCCGGAGAAAACCATCAGCGCGGAAATACCGTGGAAGTTAGGCACGCTCACCCGCCCAGCGAAGCCGGGGATTTTCGAGTTGTTCCACTCAATCGGGAAAGTGATCGGCGTGCTGCCCAGCACGCTGAAGTCGTAAGCATTGTGCGTGTACTTCCAGATGTATTCTCCGGAGAACACCACATACTTGCCGAAGGCCTGCTGCAGGCCGGCGTGGAATTCATTGCGCCAGCCGGGGGTGAACGGCGTCGCTTGGCCCGCCGTGACACAACCTAGCAGGGAAGACAGGACTTCTGAAGCGCAGCCCGTGCTGGCCAGCACCAGGTTTTCGTTGAAGGGGGTCTCCATGAGACGGGCGTAGGAGACGCGTAAGACCGTTCCCGTCTTTTTAATGTTGTAGGCCACGCCGACCCGGGGCTGGGCTTCGCGGTGCACGGTAAGGCCGTTGTAAAGGTCCCCGCGAATGCCTACATTGAAGGACCAGTTGCCCTTGGTGATGGCGTCCTGCACATACATTCCCAGCAACTTCACGTCTGTGTGCCCGAGAAATGGATAGAGCGTGCTGCTGGTGTTGCTACATCCGCTTGCCGGGGAAGGTGTGGGACGAGTCAGGTCATAACATCCCAGATAGGGCAAAAATGGCGAAACCGCATTGGGGTTGGAAGAGATGTTGGGCTGAAGCCCGGCGCCGGCGCAATCCGCGGGGTTGGTGAAGCCGGAGACGGGGTTGTTCTCCAGGTCCAGGCAGGGGGCATTGAGCAAGGGATCGACGATGCCGAAGCGGGTGTCTTCATCGAGATAAGTCTGCTGATAAGTCACGCCGGCTTTGATGTTGTGGATGCCCTTGGCGTAAGAGATGTCCGAACGCAGGCCGGCATTGGTCAGCTTGCGGTCCTGGAGAACGCTCTCCTGCTGCAGCGGGCTGAGGTCCGCCAGCGGATTATTGCTGGGATAGTAGTTGTACAGATCGCGGCGGACAAACCCTCCTACGGTCAGAACAGTATTGTTGTTGAGCAGATGGATCCAGGAAGGCGCGATGTTGAAGGTGCGGATTTGCGAACGCTGGTCCGCGGACCCGACATTGTTACCAAACTGGTCGGTGACGTTCAGATTGTCGATGGCATTGGGCGTTTGGAACCAGGAGCGGGTGAATCCCAGGTTCACATGCAGGGAATCCGCCGGGTTGATCTGGAAGTCGAGGCGGTCAAACAGGTTCTGCTGATTGCCCCGGTCATGGATGGCGGCAAATTCCGGCGGATCCAGGAAGCGTCCGGTGTTCATGCCGTTGGCCGAAACAAAATTGCCCCAGTTCTTTCCTCCGTAGCCCAGGTTGAATCCCAGGTTGGCGGTGCCGAAGCTGCCATAAGACGCGGTTATATTGCCGGTCGGTTTGGTCAGACCCTGCCCGGAACGGGTGGTGACATTGATGACCACGCTGGTCTTCTCGCCGAATTCGGCGGGCGGCGCGCCGGAGATGACTTCCATGGACTGGATGGCGTCGAGAGGGATCTGATTAGAGAAAACCTTGCTCTGCTGGTCGGTGATGGGTTGGCCGTCCACGGAAAAGGAGTTTTCCGCATGGTCTCCCAGACCGTGAAAGAGTCCGTTGGAATCGGCGGCGACGCCCGGCGTGGCCAGTGTAACCAGGGAACTGACGGAAGATGATGTGCTTTCCAGCGGCAGTTTGTCGAACAACCCGCGGTCCACATCGGTGTGGAAAGTCGAGGTTTTTTCCAGCAAGTCCTGTGTGTCGGCTTCCACCGTGACCATCTCGCTCGAACCTTTGACGTTAAGCTGGATGTTCAGAGAGATGGGGACGGTGGAATACACCCGGACGTCTTCCGCGTAAGGCGCAAATCCGGCCCCGCTCACCGCCAGGTGATAGGTGTTGAAGGGAACATTGGGGACCGAGAATTTCCCATTGCTGTCGGTGGTGACGGTGCGGGAGAACCCGCTGATAGCGCTTCCGATTTCCACACTTGCATTGGGGACGACGGCCCCCGAAGGGTCGACCACGGAGCCGGTCACGGAAGTAGATCCGCCCGCCTGGGCCTGGGCCTGAAACTGCCAGATGAAAAGAAAAGACAGCAGAAAAGCTGCGCACAGCAGCTTCCGGTATGAAGCCAGCATGAATTCCTCCTGGAATTATGAAAAAAGGCAAAAATCTAGATTGCTGCGAAGCAGATCTAGACCGCAGGAGGCGGACGAATCGTATGCGAAGAGAAGTAACCGGAAAACCGTTGTTCGTTCTGTCCGGCCACGGCCACTGCCGTGACTTGCAGAACAGGAATAAAGCTATGGGTGGCCCCTGCCACGAACCCTGTGTGGGCAATGGAGCAGAGGCTGCACTCGTGGCTGGGAAGTTTGCTGTTGTCCGGGTGAACGTGGATCGCCTGCACCACCCCTACAAACAGGATGAGTCCGACGCAGGCCAAGGCTAAGCCCTTGAACCAGCTCCGTTGGTGCAGTTTGGAATTAAGCAGATCCAATGTCCGGTCCTTCAGCAGTGCTATTTACTCAACGTACCGCAAATGGGGAAAAACGTACAACGCCTAATTTTGATACAGATGTTTCTAATTTTGAAGAAGATGCACAAAATAAACGAGATATTCTTACAATCCGAATAACTCCCGTAAGCGCTTGGTTTGGGCCCGGCTCACCGGTATTTCCGTCTGCTTCTTGTCGTCCATGCGCAATTGATAGGAGCTCTTGAACCAGGGCACCACTTCCTTGATCCGGTTGATATTCACCAGATAGGAGCGGTGGGCCCGCCAGAACAAGTTGGAATCCAGGGTGTCGAGCAGTTCTTCCAGGGTCCGGCAATTGGACTGGCCTTCCATGCCGTTGGGGCCGGCGGTGACAACGCTGATGATGCCGTCCTCAATCGATGCGAAACAAATGTCTTTCTGGTTCACCAGGAACATGCGGCCGGCGGCTTTGATGAGCACCTTGGCGGTCTGCGGCTTTTGCGACTCCAGCATGCGCACCAGGGTCTCCAGCTTGTCGGTGGAAGGGCTGCCGGGCTCGACTTTGGCCCGCGCCTTTTGCACTGACTGGGCCACACGCTTGCGGTCAAAGGGTTTGAGCAGATAGTCGACGGCGTTGACTTCAAAGGCCTTTACCGCATATTGATCAAAGGCCGTGGCGAAAACAATTTTGGGCAGCGGGAGCTTCTTGTCGAGCAGTTTCTTGATCACGCCGAAGCCGTCGAGGCCCGGCATCTGCACGTCGAGAAAGACCAGATCGGGATTGTGTTCGCGGATCAGATTGACGGCTTCCACGCCGTTCTTGCCCTGCGCGACGATGTCCACATCGCCAACATTTTTCAGCAGGTAGGCGAGTTCATCTCGCGCCAACTGCTCGTCATCCACGATCACTGCAGAAAGAGACATAGCATCCCCCAACGTCCCTCCAAAGTATATCGTTTGCCGCCCGCGAATTGTAGAAGTCGCGTTCCGGGAGGGGCGAGCAGGGCCCTTATGCGGAAGCGATTTTCTTGCTCATCAGGGAATGCTCATGATCCACGAAGCCCCACTTGCGATAGGCCGCCCGGGCCACGTGGTTGGGCCGTGTGACCTCCAGGTGAATGCACCGCACCCCGTGGACGCGGGCGAAGTCTTCCACCTGTTGCATGACCTGCCGTCCCCAGCCCCGGGCGCGATGGCTTTCCCTTAGAAAGAATTCATCGATGAAGGCGTCGCGTCCCTGATATTCCAGGCTGTAGCCGAAGGTGAGCACAATGTAGCCCACAGGCGTCTCGCCATCGGAAATGATCCAGGCGCGACCATAGGCCGGATCTTTTAGAAAATTGACCAGCGCGGTCCGCGCTTTGTCTTCCACGAAGGTGTGTCCATCGAAGGCGTAATACTCGCGCATGAATTGCAGAAGCAGCGGCGCGTCCGATTCTGCGGCGAAGCGGAGCTGTAGAGGCATAAAATTCAGTCGGCGTTTTCCAGCGCCAGGGCCGCGCCCATGCCGCCGCTCACACACAACGTGGCCAAGCCCAGGCGGGTCTTGCGCTTCTTCATCTCGTGCAGAAGCGTCACCGTGATGCGGGCCCCGGTGCACCCGATGGGGTGGCCCAGCGCGATGGAGCCGCCGTTCACATTCAGCTTTTCGCGATCGAAGTGTAATTCGCGATCGCAGGCCAGCACCTGCGCCGCGAAGGCTTCGTTGAGCTCCACCAGATCGAAGTCCTTGAGGGCCAGCGAGTGTTTCCGTTCCAGCTTGCGCACGGCCGGGACCGGGCCGATGCCCATGATGCGCGGATCGACCCCCACGGAAGTGAAGCCGGCAATACGCGCCAGGGGGCGAAGGGAATTCCGCTTCACGAACGCTTCGCCGGCCACCACCACCGCGGCCGCTCCATCGGTGATGCCGGAAGAGTTTCCCGCTGTGATGCTGCCGGTTTTGGAAAACACCGGCGGCAGCTTGGCCATTTTTTCCAGGGTCACGCCCGCGAACGGATGCTCGTCGCGAGAGACAATCTGTGGTCCCTTTTTGCCCTCCAGCGTTACATGCGCCAGTTCGGCGTCGAAGCGTCCCGCCGCGATGGCTTTCGCGGCGCGGAGTTGCGAGGTATAGGCGAACTCATCTTGCTCTTCGCGGGAAATCTTGTATTGCTCGGCCAGCAGCTCGGCGGTTTCTCCCATGACCATCTTCGCCATGGGGCAGAAGAAGCCGTCGCGGTACATGCCGTCCACCAGTTCCTGATGGCCCATGCGCAATCCCCAGCGCGCGCCCTCCAAATAATAGGGAAGGCGCGACATGGATTCCGTCCCGCCGGCCAGCACGCACTCCAGGTTCCCGGCAGCGATCTCTTCGAAGGCCAGCGCGATGGTCTTGATCCCGGAAGCGCAGGCCTGGTTCACCGTGTAGGCGGGAACTTCTTGCGGCACGCCGCTGCGTAGGGAAATCTGCCGTGCAGGATTGGGCCCTCCGCCCGCCTGCCGGGCGTTGCCAAAAATGGTTTCCTCGATCTGCCCAGGGTCGACGCCGGCGCGTTCCAGGGCGGCCGTGGCCGCGACTGCACCCATGTCGGCGGCGGTTAACGAGGCCAACCCACCCCCGAACTTACCGATCGGAGTGCGTACGGCGGAAAGAATGTACACGGCGCGCAAGCGTGTGGGCTCCTCTGGCTCGGAAATATCGCCTTTTCAGTCTAGCATTCGTTTCGCAACCGGCGCGGCCAGGCAGTAAACTGTCTACTTCATGAATCTTATCTATGGCATCAATTCCGTGACCGAGGCCTTGAAAGCGCGCGCGCGTGGCTTCGAGTGGGTAGGTATCGCGAAAGATCGCAGTGATATGCGCTTGCAGCGCGTGGTGGAGGAGTGCCGCCGCCAGGGCGTGGCGGTACGCTTCATCACCCGGCAGGAAATGGACCGCATGGCCGCCACCAACTCACACCAGGGCGTGATTGCGGTGACTTCGGGAAAGCAGTACAGCGATCTGGATGACTTGATCGCGGCCAAACGGGGAGCGCATACCCTGGTGGTGGTGCTGGATGGGGTGGAGGACCCGCACAATCTGGGGGCCATCCTGCGCACCGCCGATGCCGCCGGGGCCGACGGGGTCGTGATCCCCGATCGCCGCGCCGCCGGCGTCACTGGGGCGGTGGTGAAGGTGTCGGCCGGGGCCAGCGCGCATTTGCCCATCGCCAAGGTCACCAATATCTCGCGTACGGTAGAAGAGTTAAAGTCCAAAAATATCTGGGTGGTTGGACTGGACGAGCGCGGGAAGCAATCCTATGACGAGCTGGATTACAACATGGATTGCGCCATCGTGCTGGGAGCGGAAGGCAAGGGGCTGCACGATCTGGTGGCCCGCAAGTGTGATTTTCTGGTGTCGATCCCCATGCTGGGGAAGGTGCCGTCCCTGAATGTCTCGGTGGCGGGGGCGGTCGTGCTCTACGAGGTGGTGCGGCAACGTCGAAAGTCGGCCAAATGAAATTGCTTCGGGTCTTCGCGGTGGTATGCGGGCTGGCTCTTTCCGCGGCCGCTCTGGACCGCGAAGCTTTTACCTTTACCCAATATGATCTGGATGCTCGCGTGGAACCCACGCAGCAGCGTTTGGCGGTGCGCGGCCGGCTCACCCTGCGCAATGATTCGAAGCTCCCGCAGAAAAATTTCCCCCTGCAGATTTCCGGTTCGCTGAATTGGCTGGCCATTCAAGCGGACGGCAAGCCGGTGCAATATCTCACCCAGGACTACACCTCCGACATCGACCACACCGGGACCCTATCGGAAGCGATCGTTACCTTGTCGCGGGAAGTTCCACCGGGCGGGACGGTTGCGCTCGATGTCAGGTATGAAGGGGTAGTGCCGCAGGACGCCACTCGCCTGACCCGCATCAATGTTCCCCAGGAAGTCGCCAAGCACAGTGACTGGGACCTGATCAGCAAAAAATCGACTGCGGTGCGTGGTGTGGGGTATGTCACGTGGTATCCCGTGGCGCTCGCGGCTGCCAGTTTGTCCGATGGCAATGCCGTTTTTGATGCTCTGGCGCGCTGGAAGGCAAGAGAAGAGAGCGCGGAATTCACGGCAACCATCACCAACCTGGAAGCAGAAGGCGGGGATGCTTCGCTATTTCTGTGCAACGGCCGCACCCAGGCGGCGCAAACCGAGCAGGTGATCAGGGCCTCGGCCGCTTCGGTGGAGTGCCGCTTCTCTCCCTTGGGCACAGCGGTGCCTCTGTTCGTGCTTGGAGAATATAAGGAAGTGGCGCGTGCTTCCTCCAGCGTGTCTTATCTGCCGGGTCATGAGAACGCGGCCCAGGTTTATGCCGCTGCGGCCGAGAAAACGCTGCCTTTTGTCACGGAATGGTTGGGTGCGCCGGCGGCCACCACGGTAGTGGTCGATCTGGCCGATGCGCAGGCGGCTCCCTACGAGAGTGGCCGGCTCTTACTGACGCCCGTGACCAACGCCACGCCGGCCCTGGCGGAGGTCGCCATGGTGCATCAACTGGCGCACGCGGCATTTTCTTCTCCCCGCCCGTGGATCGCGGAGGGCACCGCGCATTTCCTGCAGGCAGCCTATCGCGCCCGCCGGGATGGCCACCAGGCCGGACTCGAATTCATGGAAATGCACCGGCTGGGAATTGTCGAAGCGGAGAAGTCGCTGGAAACATCCCGCAAGCAGGACCCTACCTCCGATTCGCTTCTATCTTCCGCGCGCGAGGAGTTCTACCGCAGCAAAGCCATGTATGTCTGGTGGATGCTGAACGACATGCTGGGAGATGCGGTGATAAAAAAAGCGCTGGCCGCATACCGTGCGGAGCAGGACAACAATCCGGCCTATCTGCAGCATCTCCTGGAAGCACAGAGCAAGCGCGACCTGCAGACATTCTTTGAGGACTGGGTCTACAACGACCGGGGGCTGCCGGATTTTCGCGTGGAGTCGGTGTTTCCGCGCCAGACCCTGCGCGGGGGATACCTGGTCACGGTGACGGTGGAAAATCTGGGCGATGCCGGGGCGGAGGTGCCGGTCACCATTGGTTTTGAAGGTGGCGAGCTGACCCACCGGCTGGAAGTGAAAGCAAAGTCGAAGAATTCCATACGTTTTGACGCGGCCAGTTTCCCCACCGGCGCGCTGGTGAACGATGGCAGCGTTCCGGAGAGTAATCTGGGCAACAACGTATTGCGCGATGCACAATAGAGTTCTCGCTGGGCGCGCGTTCTCACGCGCGGCCGGCATAGGACAGAGGCAAAATTCATTTCAGTCCGCGGAGGATGCTTGGCTTACATTCAATTTCTGGGCGCGGCGGGAACCGTCACCGGCTCCAAACACCTCATCAACACCTCTTTCGATTTCAACGGAAAACAGGGATTTCAGGCGCTGGTGGATTGCGGCATGTTCCAGGGACAGAAGGAATGGCGGGAGCGCAACTGGCAGGACCCGCCCATCCCGGCCAAAGAGATCGACGCCGTGATCCTCACCCATGCCCATCTCGACCACTGTGGCTGGATTCCTCGCCTGGTGAAGTGCGGCTTTCACGGCCCTATTTACGCGACCTCGGCGACCATCGATTTGTGCGGCATCATTCTTCCCGATTCCGGCCACCTGCAGGAAGAAGACGCGGCCTTCTATAACAAGATCAAAAAGTCGAAACACACCCCGGCCCTGCCGCTCTACACACTGGAGGAGGCGGAAGAGTCGCTCAAATTATTTCGTCCCGTGCAGGTGGAGGAAACGGTGCAATTGAGTCCGGAACTTTCCTTCCGCTTTGTGCGCGCCGCCCACATTCTGGGCTCCTGCATGGCGGAGGTCACGTTGCAGACCAACGGGCAGGCCCGCCGCCTGCTGTTCAGTGGGGACATCGGCCGGGTGCGCAACCACGAGATTGCTCCGGGAAAGGTGGTGCGCTCGGGACCGCAGGAAGGCGAGACGGCTGACGTCGTCGTTATGGAATCCACCTACGGTAATCGCCAGCATCCCACCGAAGATCCGCGCCCGGCGCTGGCCGCGACTATCTCGCAGACGGTCAGGCGGGGGGGCAGTGTAGTGGTCCCGGCTTTCGCGGTAGAGCGCACCCAGAAATTCGTGTTCATCCTCAAGGACATGATGGAGAAGGGGCAGATTCCGCGCGTGCCGGTATTTTGCGACAGCCCCATGGCCATCAAGGCGGTGGACATCTTCCTCAAACACACCGAGGAGTACACCGACGCGACCCGCGAGTTTGTGGAGAAATACGGTTCCCCGTTGCAATGGGAGGGCTTTACCTTCGCGCTGACTCCGGCGGAATCCAAGAAGATCAATGACAGCCGCTATCCCTGCATCATCATTTCATCGAGCGGCATGGTTACCGGGGGGCGCATCCAGCACCATCTGGCGCAGCGCCTGCCCGATCCGCGCAATACCGTGATCTTCATTGGATTTCAGGCCCCGGGCACGCGCGGCGCCACCATCAAGAGCGGGGCCACGGAAGTCAAAATCTTCGGCGAGATCATTCCCATTCGTGCCCAGATCGCGGCCTTCGAGCAGTTCAGCGACCACGCCGATCCGCCGGAGTTGCTGCAATGGCTGCGCACTTTTACCAAAAAGCCGGGATCGACCTACCTGGTGCATGGCGAGCCGGCCGCTTCTTCACAACTGCGCGACCTCATGGCCAAGGAATTGGGCTGGAACGTGCAGGTGGCGCAGTGGATGCAAAAAGTCGAGGTGCGGTAGAGCAATAGTTTGCTTGGGGCTCTTCGCGCGGGACTAAAATAAACGGGGAGGCTTCCGTGCCGGGGCTCCGCGACATTCTCCATCAGAACGTCCGCGAAGGCGATTTGTATGAGAAGCTCGACCGCCAGCGCGTGCGTTGTTTCGCCTGCGGCCATGCCTGTCCCATTCCTGAAGGCCAGGTGGGAGTCTGCAAGGTCCGCTTCAATCAGGGAGGCAAGCTCTATGTCCCCTGGGGCTACGTGGCGGGCGTGCAATGCGACCCTATCGAGAAGAAGCCCTTTTTTCACGCCTATCCTGGGGCACTGGCCTATAGCTTTGGCATGCTGGGCTGCGACCTGCACTGCGCCTATTGTCAGAATTGGGTGACCTCGCAGGCCCTGCGCGATCCCAACGCGGTTTCGCCTCCCCTGGCTGCGGCCCCGGAAGTCCTGGTGCAGGATGCGGTGCGGCAGGGAGCTCGTGTATTGGTCAGCACCTATAACGAGCCGCTCATCACCAGCGAATGGGCCGTGGCCGTGTTCAAAGAGGCCAGGGCCGCCGGTTTGAAGACGGGGTTCGTTTCGAACGGCAATGGTACGCCTCAGGTCCTGGAATATTTGCATCCCTGGATCGACCTCTACAAGGTCGATCTCAAGAGCTTTGATGACCGCCGCTATCATGAGCTGGGTGGACGCATCGGACCGATC
Organism: Acidobacteriota bacterium; assembly: GCA_018268755.1. Classification (GTDB taxonomy): domain Bacteria; phylum Acidobacteriota; class Terriglobia; order Terriglobales; family Acidobacteriaceae; genus KAN-5. Next base: position 94,674 of record JAFDVW010000015.1, on the reverse strand, counting down.
CTGGAAACTATCCGTGGCCTGCACGCTATGGGCGTGTGGCTGGAGATCGTGACCCTGCTGATTCCGGGATTCAACGATTCAGAGCAGGAGCTGCGTGGACTTACCGAGTTTCTTGCTGGAGTCTCGCCCCATATTCCCTGGCACGTTACCGCCTTCCATCAGGACTACAAAATGGACGGCCCGCGTGACACCTCGCCGGAAGACCTGCTGCGCGCCGTGGAATTGGGCCAACAGGCCGGTCTGCGTTATATCTATGCCGGCAACGTGCCTGGACAAGTGGGAGAGTGGGAGAACACCCGCTGTGTCCAGTGCGGCCTTACGCTGATCGAAAGGCAAGGGTACTTCATCGCGAAGTACGCCATCACTGCCGAGGGCTGCTGTCCCTCCTGCCAGACCCCGCTGCCGGGCCGCTGGGACGCCCAGTTTCGAGGTCAGATCACCCAGCGTCCTTTCTTGCCCCAAGCTCGCCCGCATTTAGTTACAATCCACAACTAGTATTCGCAGGTCATGCCACGATGCGGAAATTTCTGATCCTCGTGCAACTGGCGCTGTTGGGCAGCACGCTTTCCTGTTCGCCGCGGGATTTCCTTACGCGGCGGTTGGCGGGCACGCTGATTGCCGGTTCTGACACCTTCAAGGCCCAGCAGCAGTTCTGGCTGCGCACCGGCACCATCGCCAACCGGGACTACATCTCGCCGGAGTATCTGGTGTTGCAGCGCCGAGGGTGGATCACCGCTACCAGCACGGCCTGCCCGCCGGAGATTGGCCCGCCTCCCTGCTGGGACGTGATCCTGAGCCCGCTGGGCGTGGATGCCTTCCGTGACCTTCTGCCCAGCACCGCTGCCGCGACCCGCTACTTCAGCGTGCCGGTGGCCCGCCGCGAACTGGTGGCCATCACCGGCATCCGCAAAGAGGGCAGCACAGCGGATGTGGACTTTCTCTGGAAGTGGGTGCCGCTCAATGAGGTGGGCTCCGCCCTTTATGCCGGGGATGTGCAATATGCCTCGACGGTAGGCTTCTCCCACTACGACGACGGCTGGCGCTTGCTGGAAGGCGCGGCCCCGAAGAGTCTGCAAGGGCTCGACGATGCGCTCAAGAGCGCGGAGCCTGCCCACTAAATTTCCCCCCTCAACGATTCGCGGCTTCTCCGGCCTGCTGTGGAAGCTATGACCTGCGGTCGCACATCATTTGCCGAAGCGTTTGCTCGTGGTGTAGAAGGAATGGACCCAGTTTCATCCCAGCAAGCTGAAGGCTTATGAATCTTCGCAAAGCGCTCTGCGCCGCTCTTTTTGTTGTCCTGTGTTTTGTCTCGGTGTTGGCTGCTGACAAGCCCAAAGTCACCCTGGACGAGTTTTTCAACTCGGCAGGATTCACCAGTCTTAAGCTCTCGCCGGACGGCACGCAGGCGGTGGTCGCCGTGGAGCGCGCCGATTGGGACCAGAGCATCTTCCGCACCGATCTCTGGCTCTATCGCGATGGCAAGCTGGTGCAGCTGACGCAGTCCGGCCACGATAGCGACCCGCAGTGGTCGCCGGACGGAAAGTGGATCGCCTTTCTCTCCGACCGTAAAGTTTCCAGCGGAAAAGATGGGGATTCCGGCGATGCCAAGGACGAGGCGGCCGCCCAGATTTATCTTCTTCCGGTCAGTGGAGGCGAAGCCTTTCCGGTGACCCGCGGCGAGGAGGATGTCCATGCCTTTGCCTGGTCCCGCGATTCGCAATCCCTCTATTACGCGATCCGGATGCCCTGGACCAAGAAGCAGAAGGACGACTACAAGAAGGAGTGGAAGGACACCGAGCAATACCGCGCCTCCGAGCGCTCCGATGTGATTTATAGCATTGAGGTAGCGACGGCGCAGGCGCGCAATGCCACCGCCGGTGTCACGCCGGCGGATGATGCGGAAGACGTTTCCGACGCCACCCCCGGCTCGCGCCTGGTGGCGAATACTCCTTGGCGGGTGGGACAGCTTGCCATCTCTCCGGATGGCAAGAAGCTGGCATTTGTCTCTGAGTCGGTCTCGCAGCGCAGCGAGATGGTAGGAGAATTCGAGCTGTACCTGGTGGATCTGGCCGCAGCTTCCGCAAGCCTGTCCCCGCGGCGTCTTACCAACAACGAAGGGGTGGAGAACGCGATTCGCTGGGCCCCGGACAATCAGCATCTTTTCTTCTCGGCCGAGACCGATGTTTTCGGCAAATATCGCGATTTACAACCACATCTTTACTGGATCAACACGCAAAGCGGCGCGATTGAGCTATGGGGCAAGGACTTTCTTGGAGCGGTCACCGGCTATGCCGTCACGGCGAACGGCGTGTTGCTCGCGGGACGGCTGGGCACGGAAGTGGCCATGTATTCGGCGAGTAAGCCGGCGGATTCCTTCCGCAAGCTGAATGGCTGGACGGGAACCTACGAAACCATTGCCACTGCGGAAAACTCCCCGAAATTTCTCTTCCTGCATTCCACCCTCGAGAAGCCGACGGAAGTCTATCTGGCCCAGGATGCCGCGCAGCTGGCCTCCGCTCAACCCATCACTTCCTTCAATAAGCTGTACCTGGAGCGCGATCTGCCCAAAGGCAAGCCCTATCGCTGGCAGGCCGAAGACGGCACTACGGTCGAGGGCATGCTGATGTATCCGCCGGGACAGTTTGAGGCCAAGAACCTGCCCGTCTTTGTCTTTATCCACGGCGGTCCCGCCGACGCCGATGGCAATCATTTCGAAATGGATTGGTACCAGTGGGACCGCCTGGCGGCCAACGCGGGCTGGCTGGTGTTTGAGCCGAATTATCGCGGCTCAACCGGCTACGGAGATAAATTCCTCACCGAAATTGTGCCCCAGATTGTCTCCCGTCCCGGCAAAGACATTCTCGCCGGCGTGGATGCGCTGGTGAAAGATGGCATGGCCGACCCGAATCGGCTGGCTATCGGCGGCTACAGTTACGGCGGCTACATGACCAATTGGCTCATTACCCAGACCACGCGCTTTAAGGCGGCGGTGACCGGAGCAGGCGCTGTCGAGCATGTGGCCAACTGGGGCAACGACGATACCACCTTCGACGATGTCTACTTCCTGGGCGGCTTGCCCTGGCAAGCAGCCCAGCGCTATCACGACGAAGCGGCCATTTACTTCGTCCAGAACGTGAAGACGCCAACCCACATGGTGGGCGGCTCCGACGACATCCGCGTAGCGGTGCTGGAGAATTATCTGCTGGAGCACGCTTTGCACAACCTGGGCATCCCCAACAACCTGCTGATCTTCCCCGGCGAAGGCCATTCTCTGGCCAAGAACCCCTGGCACGGCAAGATCAAAGTGCGGGAGGAGTTGAAGTGGTTGAAGAAGTATGGCGGGGTGGGCGAGTAATCCCGCATCCATTCCGGTTGCGCAAGTATGTTCCGGGCGAAAGCAGCAGAACTCCTGCGATCTTTCGCCCCCGGCGCGCAAGTACCAGCAGAGCAAAAGTCAGGAAACGGACTTAGCGCCCGCCAAGGTGGCTGGAGGCGGTGGCGATCTTGTCGTGGTGAGAGGCTTCCACGTAGCGGGCGATGCCCTTATAGAGGGCTTCGGCAATCTGCTGACGATAGGTCGGGTTCTGCAGGGCCGCTTCATCGGTGGGGCTGCTGACAAAGGAGACTTCCGCCAGCACGGCCGGCATGGTTGTGCCGGTGAGCACCACGTACGATGCTTCCTTTACGCCCCGATTGCGCAGGCCGGGGCTCTTCGCCGCCAGGCGGCCGTACAACTCCTGTTGCACGCTGGCGGCAAGCTTGCGCGACTCCAAAACCTTGTTCCGCAGGTCAACGTTGGTCCAGTCGACATTCTGTACCTGCATGGAATTTTTGGTTTCCGGAGTGCGGGCGCGAATCGAGGAGTAAGTATTCGTGTAATAAGTCTCGACCCCGCGGGCCGTGGAGGAGTCGCTGTAGTTGGCGTGGATGGAGACGAACAGGTCCGCATCTGCGAGATTGGCGATCTCGGTGCGCCGCTCCAGCGGGATATAAGTGTCGTCTTGGCGAGTGTAAACCACATCTCCGCCCAGCCGTTTTTCCACCAGCGATCCCAGGCGGGCCACGATATCGAGGACCAGATCCTTTTCCAGCAAGCCTTTCCTGCCGACTGTGCCCAGGTCCCAGCCGCCGTGGCCGGCATCCAACACGATGCTGAATTTTGCCGCGTGCAGGCGGGGTTGCGTCCCGGAACTTTGCGGCAGCGCGGGTGTCGCTCGCGCCGTTACCGCCGGGACCGCCGGGGCAAAAAGATCGACTCGGGACTTGGCCTGTGGTTTGCTGCCCGCCTTGCGCACTTCCACCACCAGGCGATAGGGATTCTGTTCTAGGCTGACGGAATAGTCCGCTGCTGCTTTGGTTTCCAGCACAATGCGCGTGGTGCCTTCCGCGGGCTGGGCCACGCGAACCCGCTGCAGCAGGCCGTCGTCGATTTCCACCGTCCGGCCAGACCAGCTGGCGGAGAGCGCCGTCTCGGGCAGATCGAAGTAAATGCGCTCGGGATTGCTCAGGCGGTGGGCCTCATAGTTCACCTGGTCTTCCAGGTCGATCACGACGGTGCTGCTGTCCGGCGAAGACCAGTGGCGCACGCCCGTCACCAGGGGCAGATTGCTCTTGGCGGAAGATGGCGCCGGACTTTTCGTTTCCGGGGAATTTCCCGCCGTAAGCGGTGGTGCGATGGCCGGCGGAGGCGTCACGACTTGTGCCGGCGGCAGGGCCGCGGTGTTCTTGTGCTGGATCTTCCACCACACCCATACGCCCAGTCCCAGCGCGATCACTGCCAAAAGCAAGACGACCCACAAACCCGGCCGGGAAGACGGGGAGTGAGGTTCTTGCGAAAATATCGGTGGTTCGTTCTCCGCTGCGAGAGGTTCGGGTGCTTCCTCAACCGCAGGGCGGGTTTCCGGTTCCGCGATGGGCGCAAGGGCCGCTTCGGCCGCCAGACTTTCCGCCAGCGCTGTCTCCGCGGCTTCAGTTGCGGCCGCTGTTTCCTCCAGCGGGGAAGCCGCCACCCCAGCTTCTTTTCCCGCCGGCTGGGAGGAAGCGGCATTCGCGGGCGGAGGAATCTCCCCGGCATCGGCATTCACCCGCCGCGAGATTTCCGCCATGCGATCTTCTTCTTCGGGGCGCATGGCCGCCAGAATCAGTTCCGCCAGCAGGCTCAGACTGCGCACATCGCTATCATTGAAGGCATAGGCATCGTGCGAAAAGGCCTCGATGACGCCGATGACGCTTTGCTGTCCCAGCAGCGGCACCGCCACCATGGAGCGGGTTTCCAGACGACGGCAAGCTTTTACGTCCACACGCGGGTCGGTTTCCGCGTCGTCGCAACGAATGATCTGCCCGCTACGGAAACAGGCGCCGGAAAATCCCGATTGTGGGTTCAGCCGGGCCCCTGGATCCGGGGCAATATCTCCCACCGAGGCACGGCAGATAATGGCGTCGCCTTCGCCCAAGGCAATGGCGATGCCGTCAGCGTCGGTGATGGCCATGGCGCGCTCGGCGACCAGATGCAGCACTTCGTCGAGTACGAACTCCTCCAGCTCCCAAACATCGTCCGAGCTGAGGGTGCGTCCGCTGCGTGCTTCGCGGGCCCTGCGCTGGCGAATTTGTTCCTGCAAGGAAGAGAAGGCCAGAAGCGCCTGCAAGGCCTCTCGCCCGGAGGGCGGAGCCGGCTGCGATCCTGAAACAGGCGTGGATTCCCGCGAGAGATTCTCCAGACCCGCACTGGCTTGATTGGGGTTTGCGCTCATACGGCTGCTAAAAGCTTCGGTTCCACCGATCTAAGTTTTCCACATCATCGATTACCGGCCGGCATGGAGGAGCGGTCTGCGGGGACGCCGTACCCAAGAATCGGGCAACTCCCATACGTTACAAGGGTTTATGCCCAAGAGCAATACTCTCGCACGCACGAAGGTGGGAAGTGGGCTGCTGCTCTTTGGTAAGTATTGCTGCCCCAAGCCTGAGGCAGTTCCTGCGGGCTGGCTTGCTTTTTGTCTGCAATCAGCGTATCCTTATGGATAATAAGTACTTAGGTCTGTGGTCGTGAGTGAGCAGAAAAAGAAGTCGGGTTTGTGGTGGTCTTTGGGCTTGGCGGCCACGGGAGTCGCCGGCGCAGCCTTGTTTCTCCTGCGCGGCTGCTGGCACCGGCACATGAGCTGGCCCATTCGAGTGCAGGAACACTCCTACCAGGTTTGCACCGGCTGCGGCGTGAAGCGCTTGTTCGATGAGCGGGCCTTTTGCGCCTATGGTCCCTATAGCTACGACTTACAACGTCTGATTGCCTGGGACCGCGCCCGGCGGGCACGCCTGGGCGTCCAGCCTGAGCCCCCCGCAGAGCACCGGTCCGCCTCCTAGCGGAGCCTCTAGCCGGAACCAATGCGGTTACTGAGGCGATCCTCCCCCTGGAACATAAGATATCTCCATGGAGTTCCGGTCTGAGCTGGGAGTAGCCACCGCCGAGGAGGCGCCCCCTCCCTTACGCGCTTTTCCCCGCCATCGTATGCAGAGCCTTGCCTACGTCACGGTAGACCAGGGCAATGGCGGCATCTTGCGGGACCTGAGCGAAGGCGGCCTCGCCCTGCAAGCAGTGGCGCCCCTGCAGCTGCAGCAACGAGTGCAGCTGCGTTTTGATCTGCTCAATCCGCGAGTGCGAGTTGAGACCCAGGGCCGAGTGTGCTGGGCGGATGGCAGTGGGCAAGCCGGCCTGCATTTTGAAGGGCTCTCTACCGGCACACGGCGGGTCTTGAAAGACTGGATTTTTACCCAACTGCTGCAGAGCGCGCACCACGCATTTACCGCCGAAAACCTGTTGACCGCGGCCACAGCCGAGGACACTCCGGAACTGCAGTTCTCCTCCGCGCCGGTGTCTGCGATTCGTCTTCCTCTGCGGATACGAGAAACCCACGAGTCCTGGCGGGACGCCGTGCCCTTTCGCGGCGGGCGCTGGTTCTCGACGGAACGCCTGGCCTGGCTGGTGGATGCGCTCTTCCTGGTTTCCGCGGTATTGCTGTTTTCCGTGCTGGCTCTGGCGGTCACGCGCGAGCTGCCCACCTGGCCGGTGGCGTTGGCCTTAACTTGCGGGTCGGCCGCCACCTTTACCGCAGTCTACTGGTTCCTGTTTGTCTATTGGTCGGGGACCACACCCGGCATGTATCTCTCCGGTCTGTCCGGGGAATTGTCCCCAGATGAGGACGACGAGCGCTTTCGCTGAACGCGAGCCCTAGTGAGTGAAGTATTGCTGCGCCAGCCACAGACGCAGGTTTCGCCGCATTTCCGGGGTCAGACCCACAAAACGGATGCCGGCTTTTCCCTGATCATCTTTCCAGGCAAATTCTCCGCGGAGCCGGAAAGGCTGCTTTTTGGAGGGGACCGAGAAACTGACTTGCACCGGGCCGGAAGCCGGGATGGGCTGGGTACGCCAGATGCCGATGCCGCCCTCGCTCAGGTTCACCAGGCGGGCCTTCAGCCGTTGGCCACGGCAACTCAGCGAGACCGGAATGTCCAGGGCCTGGCGGTGATAATGCAGGCGTCCATCCAGAATGACATTGCGCGCCGCCGACAGAGTGCGCACCGCCTGCTCCACGGAAATCGGCTTTTCAAAGCGGAAAGGCGCGCCTTGCGCGTGCTCATGGCGCTTGCCGCGTTGCCCGCTGAGGATCACCAGCGGTACGGAATTTACCGCGCTGCCCTGCAGTCCTCCCAGCAGGTCTTCCGTGCCTTCGAGGTCGGAATCCACAATGAGGGCATCAATTTTCGATTTGCTGAGCGTATCCCAGGCGCGTTGTGGTTCGCTTTCCACCTGCACATTCATGTGCAGGCTGCCTAGAATGCACTCCAGGACGCTGATCTCCTGATGATCGCGGGAGACAACCATGGATGAGAGTGTCATCAGGCGCAACTGTAGTGGGACTACAGCAATTACCCTAGATCACGAAAGTAACGAGCGCGCACTAGGCTTTGGCCGCCGCCATTTCCGACTCATACCACTCCACGGTGCGCCGCAGCCCGGTTTCGAAGTCCACTCGGGGCGTATATCCCAGGTCGCGTTCCGAGCGGGAAAGTTCCGCCAACGAGTGGCGTACGTCTCCCCGCCGGTCGGGCCCGTGTTTGATGCCGCCGGTATAGCCAGTAATTTTCTTCAGCACTTCGAAGGTATCGGTCAGCGTAATGCGTTGCCCGGTAGCCACATTGAAGGCGCGCCCGGCAACTTTTTCCGCGGGGGCGTGGCATCCCAGCAAATTGGCCTGCACCACGTTCTCCACAAAGGTGAAGTCGCGGCTCTGCTGGCCGTCTCCGAAAATGGTGGGTTCTTCTCCTACCAGCATTTGCGTGATGAACTTGGCCAGCACGCCGGTGTAGGGCGAGGAGGGGTCCTGCCGCGGCCCGAAAATGTTGAAGTAGCGTAGCGCCACCGTCTCCAGGCCGTAACAGCGGTAGAAGGAATTCATGTAATACTCACCCGCCAGTTTGGCCACCGCATAGGGCGAAATGGGGTCTGGCGTCATTTCCTCGTGTTTGGGCAAGGTTGGCGTGTTGCCATAAACGGAAGACGATGAGGCAAAGGTCACCCGCTTTACTTTGGCGTCGCGCGCCGCGATCAGCAGGTTCACCGTGCCATCCACATTGGCCCGGTTGTTGCCGCCGGGGTCCATGATGGACTTCGGCACGGAGGGAATCGCCGCCTGATGCATGACGTAATCCACGCCCTGACAGGCCTCTTGCAGCTTCTCCAGGTCCAGCAAATCAATTTCGCGGAAGTCAATCTGGTGGGCGATCTCGGCAATGTTCTCGCGCCGCCCGGTGGACAGATTGTCCACTCCGCGCACGCGGTCTCCCTGCGCCAGGACGGCACGCGCCAGGGAGGAGCCGATGAACCCCGCGACTCCAGTGATCAGATACGTAGTCATAGAGATTCCTATGATAACGAATTGCCGCCCAGTCGTGTATTGGGGAGAAAACCGAGGTAACGAAAAAGATACGGAATGTAAACGAAATGTAAATGGAAGGTGAACGTGCTTTTTACCGGCGAAAGATCTGTTCCGTGTTCTGGCTCTTGCGCACCAGCTCGCGGAAGGTTTCGCGGTCGAGGGTAGAGTTTTTTTCGAAATGCGCTTGCAGCAATTTCAGGGCGGCCCCGGGCAAAGGAATACTGGCCGGCTCCTCCGCCTGCGGGGCGGCCACTGCGGGCCCCAAGGACTGGCTGGCAAGTTTGCCCAGAATGCTTTCCAGCCGTTCCCGGTCCTCGGGGGAGATTTCGGTGAAAGCGATGCCCATGCCGAGAAACGGATAGCATACCCGCACCTCGCCTTTGACGCGGATGCGGATGCCCTCGACTTCAATCTGCAGGTCCACGCGCGTGCCCTGCGGGGACGTGGCCTGCATCTCCACATAGCATCCGCCCCGGCTGAGGTCCGTGATTGTGGCCCAGGTGCGAACGTCCATGCTCGCGGTGCGAAATTCCGCGCTGCCGGCGCACTTGTAGCGCCGGTTTTGCCGGCGTTCGCCGGGGGCGCTGGCGGGCGGTTTGCGCTCCAGCCCGGAAGTCCGTTCCGTGGCGTTGGCGCGTTGCAACGCCCGCAGGTACTCGACATTGCTGTTAAATTCCAAGGGCCTCCGTACCCGTGCTGCCCGGATTTCCTTGCACGATTGGGGCCAGCCGCACGGGCCCAGATTTCATGCTAAGACGGTCCGCCAGCCCCCGGAAAACCCTTGCGGGACAAGGGAATTACCAGGGTAAGGAAGAAGAATCTAGTTTTGGGAATTCTGGATTTGGGAATTCTTCTAGGTCCGGGGAACCGGGCTGGAAGCCGCCCGGGCCGGCAACGCCTGGCGAATTTCCTGCCAGAGTTGGGCTTGCCCGTCGCCGGTGCGCGCCGAGTACGGGACTACTCTTCCGGGGGCATATTCTTTGCCGAAGCTCTGCAGGGCATTGTGCAGCTGGTTTCCCGACAAGCGGTCGGCCTTGGTGGCGATGACCAGGAAAGGCCTCCCGGCGGCGCTGAGGAAGTCGACCATTTGCCGGTCGCTGGGTTGCGGGGCGATGGAGATGTCAACCAGGACCAGGCATAAGGCCAGGCAGGGCCGCTCCAGCAAATACGGCTCGATAAACTCCGGCCAGGTCTGGGAAATTTCGCGGGAGATTTTGGCGTAGCCATAACCGGGCAGATCGGTGAAGACCACTTCCGGCGCCGGTTTTCCCGCCCAGCGCACTTCGTAAAAATTGATGGAGCGGGTACGTCCGGGAATGGAACTGGTCTTGGCGACCTTGTGCCCCAGCAGAGAATTAATCAGGCTCGATTTGCCCACGTTCGATCGCCCCAGAAAAGCCACTTCCGGCAGCGCCGGAGCAGGGAACTGGCGGGCATCGGTTGCCGCCAACATGAATCGTGCCAGAACGCGCATATCGTTATTTCGCCTTTACTGAAATTCCCGAGATCTTCCCCTGGCTCGCAGACCTGCTCCCGCCAAGTCTTGCTTCACTCCATCGGAAACCCGAATACTGGATGAGGCCCGGTCTTACGACAGCCCCAGAGGGCGCTTATTTTCGATTTCTTCTTCCTTTACCGGGCGGTTCCTGTTCCACAGGTAGAGGATCCCGGCGGCAAGCAGGCCGATGCCCAGGCTGATCAGGAAAAACCAGCGATAAGCCGGCAGTCCCACCAGCAGGGCGGTGACCAGGGCCGCGGCAATCAGCAGGCTGGTGCGGCCTTTCAACAGACTCTTCGGACGGGGAGGGCTCTGTGCCATAACCTGCAATCCCCTCATTGTAGGCGGATTCTCGGCCCAAGAAAAGAGATACCCAGGCATGTCGGGGGCCGGCGCCGTGAGAAAAGTCCGCCAATAGAAAAGCCCGCCGTAGCGGGCTTTCCCAAAAAGAGCTTACTGATGAGCGGTGGGCCCTTCCGAAGGCGGGGCCAGCGGAGCCAGCGGCTGGGCCGCTTCGTCGGCGACTTTGGGCAGGGGTTGTTCCAGGGCAATGGCCAGGACCTGGTCCATGGTTTCCACAAAGTGCAGTTTCATGGCGCTGCGCAGATTTTCCGGCACTTCCGCCAGGTCCTTCTCGTTGTCCTTGGGCAGAATGGCCTCAAACAGGCCAGCTCGATGCGCCGCCAGCAACTTCTCTTTCAAGCCGCCAATGGGCAGCACTTTGCCGCGCAGGGTGATCTCGCCGGTCATGGCAATGTCGCGCCGCACTGGAATCTTGCTCAGCGCGCTGGAGATGGCCGTGGCGATGGTAATTCCTGCCGAGGGTCCATCTTTGGGGATGGCGCCTTCCGGAACGTGCACATGGATGTCGAGGGCACGGTAGAAGTCGCGGGTCAGGCCCAGGCGCGCGGCCCGCGAGCGCACATAGGACATGGCCGCCTGCGCCGATTCCTGCATCACGTCGCCCAATTGGCCGGTCAGCGTGAGCTTGCCTTTGCCGTCGACCACGCTGGCTTCCGTGCTCAGAATCGAGCCGCCCACCTCCGTCCAGGCCAGGCCGGTGACCAGGCCGATCTCGCTCTTTTCGTGTGCCAGGGTGTCGCGGAACTTGGTCACACCCAGGAACTCGTTGAGATTGTCCTTGGTGACGGTGATGCTGAACTCGGGGCCTTCTTTGACCACCTTGCGGGCCACTTTGCGGCACACATTCCCGATTTCGCGCTCCAGATTGCGCACCCCGGCTTCGCGGGTATACGAACGGATCAGCGTGGTGATAGCGTCATCAGAGAATGCAATGTTCTTTTCCGACAATCCGGCCTGCAGCAGCTGCTTCTTGACCAGGAACTGCTTGGAAATTTCCACCTTTTCCTGCTCGGTGTAGCCATGCAGGCGCAGCACTTCCATGCGGTCCTGCAAGGCGGCAGGGATGGTGTGCATCACGTTGGCCGTGGCCACGAAGAACACCTGCGACAGGTCATATTCCACGTCCAGGTAGTGGTCCACGAACATGTAGTTCTGTTCCGGATCCAGGACCTCAAGCAGCGCCGCCGACGGGTCGCCGCGGAAGTCCATCGACATCTTGTCAATCTCGTCCAGCATGAACACCGGGTTCTTGGTGCCGGCCTTCTTCATCATCTGAATGATCTGGCCGGGCAGGGCGCCGATGTAGGTGCGGCGATGGCCACGAATTTCCGCCTCATCGCGCACGCCGCCCAGCGACATGCGGACGAACTTGCGGCCGGTGGCCTTGGCAATCGACATGCCCAGCGACGTCTTGCCCACTCCGGGAGGTCCCACGAAGCAGAGGATCGAACCCTTGGGGTTCTTCACCAGCTGGCGCACCGCCAGGAACTCCAGAATGCGCTCTTTGATTTTTTCCAGACCATAATGGTCTTCATTGAGCACTTTCTCGGCCCGCGAAATATTACGAATTTCCTTGGAGCGTTTCTTCCAGGGCACCGCCAGCAGCCAGTCCAGATAATTGCGCGAGACGGTAGACTCCGCCGACATGGGCGGCATAGCTTCCAGTTTCTTCAGCTCCTGGATGGCCTTGTCGCGGACTTCTTTGGGCATGCCGGCGGCTTCGATCTTCTTCTTGAGCTCGTCGAACTCGCTCTTCTCGCCGCGCCCCAGTTCCTTCTGAATGGCCTTGATCTTCTCGTTGAGGTAATACTCTTTCTGCGCCCGCTCCATCTGCCGCTTCACCCGCGACTGGATGGTGCGGTCCATGTTCAGCTTTTCGATTTCGATGTCGAGCACATCGGCGATGCGCGTCAGGCGTTCCGCCGGATCGAAAATTTCCAGCAGCTCCTGCTTCTCTTCGATGGAGAGCTGCAGGTTGGCGGCGATGGTGTCGGTGAGCTTGGCCGGGTCTTCCATGCGCACGGCGGCGATCATGGTCTCGTAATTCAGCGACTGGCAGAGCTTTACATACTGCTCGAACAGCGTGGTGACACGCTGCATGCCGGCTTCCATCTGGGCGTTGGTCTCGGTGGCGTAGCGGGCCACCCGCACCGAGGCCTGCATGAAGCCTTCGGTTTCCGTGATCTGCAGGATCTTGCCGCGCTCAATGCCTTCCACCAGCACCTTGATATTGCCGTCGGGCAGCTTCAGGCTCTGCACGATGTTGACCACGGTGCCGACCGGATAGATCTCGTTGGGCTTGGGCTCATCCACGCTGGCGTCGTGCTGGGTGGAGAGAAAAATCTTCTTGTCCGAGGCCAGCGCCTCTTCCAGGGCGCGCACACTCGATTCCCGGCCCACCACGAACGGAGTCATCATGTACGGAAAGATGACCACGTCCCGAATGGGCATCATGGGAAGTTTTTTGGTCTCGAACTTTTCCTTGGGTGTCGTCACTCAGGGCTCCAAAACAGCTTCCAGCGGCTGGTTTCCAGCTGCCGGGAGATTGATCGATCGATACCGCGGCAGCCGGGAACTGGAAGCTACACCAGGGGATTTACCCGGCTTTTTCCATCATGGCCAGCGAGACGTCGCGCTTTTCCACCATCTCCCGCGTGACCTCGAATTCCTTGACCTTCTTTTGGCTGGGCAGATGGTACATCAGGTCCAGCATGAGTTCTTCCAGGATCATGCGCAATCCGCGGGCCCCCACCTTGCGCGCCATGGCTTGACGCGCGATGGCCTTCAGGGCCTCATCGCTGAACTTCAGGCGCACATTCTCGAACTCGAAGAGGCGCTGGTACTGCTTGATGATGGCGTTTTTCGGCCGGGTGAGGATTTCAATCAGGGCGAATTCGTCGAGGTCTTCCAGCACGCCCATCACCGGCAAACGTCCCACAAATTCGGGGATCAAGCCGAACTTGATCAGGTCTTCCGGCTGCACCGCGCTCAGCAATTCGAAATTCTGCTTGCGAGTGGCGGCCTGCTTCTCTTCTTTTTCTTCCTCGCCGGTGCGGAAGCCCAGGGACTTCTTGCCCACGCGGCGCGCCACAATCTTGTCCAGTCCCACGAAGGCCCCACCGCAGATAAAGAGAATATTGGTGGTATCGACAGGGGTGAATTCCTGGTGAGGATGCTTGCGTCCACCCTGCGGCGGAACATTGGCGATGGTGCCTTCCAGGATCTTCAGCAGGGCCTGTTGCACGCCCTCGCCGGAGACATCGCGGGTGATGGAAGGATTCTCGTCTTTGCGGCCGATCTTATCGACTTCATCGATGTAGATGATGCCGGTCTGTGTGCGGCCCACATCGCCGTCGGCGGCCTGCAGCAGCTTGAGAATGATGTTCTCGACGTCTTCGCCCACATAGCCGGCTTCGGTGAGCGTGGTGGCATCCACGATGGCAAAGGGCACGTCCAGCATGCGGGCCAGGGTCTGGGCCAGCAGGGTCTTGCCGGTGCCGGTGGGGCCGATCAGCAGGATGTTCGATTTCGCCAGCTCCACGCCGTCCCCGGTGCGCTGCCGGTTCATGAAGATGCGCTTGTAGTGGTTGTAAACGGCGACCGCCAGCTTTTTCTTGGTCTGGTCCTGCCCAATCACGTATTCATCCAGGAAGGTCTTCACTTCCTGCGGTTTAGGCAGCTGGTTGGGAATGGCGCTGGGCGGGGTGGCGGTGCGGTCGTCTTCCAGAATGGAGTTGCAGACCGCAACACACTCATCGCAAATGTAGGCCCGGGGATAGTCGCTGGGAGAAGAAATGAGCTTGGCGACTGCGTCTTGGGACTTGTGGCAAAAGGAACAACGCAGTATCTCGTCGCTGCCGGTCCGGTTTTTCACTCGGCTTACTCCTCTGTTCTCACTGCGCCTCGCTCCCCGGCTGCTTTTGCCCCTGGGGAGTCGAGATGTTTCGCGCCGCGACGCCCATTACTTCCAGATCGGCGGAAAACCGATCATACCCTTACTTGGTCTTATAGATGATGTCGTCTATGATTCCGTACTCTTTAGCCTGCTGCGCGTTCATGATGAAGTCGCGCTCTACGTCCTTTTCTACCTTATCCAGCTTCTGGCCGCTATGTTTCGCAAGTAACTGGTTTGTAATCTCCCGCATACGCAGGATTTCGCGGGCATGGATGTCAATGTCGGTGGCCTGCCCGGAGAGTCCGCCCATGGACGGCTGGTGGATTAAAATCCGCGAATTCGGCAGCGCCAGGCGCTTCTTGGGTTCGCCCGCGGAAAGCAGCAGGGCCGCCATGCTGGCCGCCTGGCCAATGCAGATGGTGGTCACGTCGTTCTTGACGTACTGCATGGTGTCGTAAATCGCCATGCCCGCCGTAATCGACCCGCCCGGCGAGTTGATGTACAGCTGGATGTCCTTTTCGGGGTCTTCCTGGGCCAGGAAAAGCATCTGGGCAATCACCAGATTGGCGATGTTGTCATCAATCGGCGTGCCGATAAAAATGATGTTGTCCCGCAGCAACCGGGAGTAAATGTCATAAGCCCGCTCGCCCCGGCCGGTCTGCTCAATGACCATGGGCACCAACATCATTTGTGGGTCTTTCATTTTCACCTGCCAGACTCCCGTTTTTAAACGACCTTGCCTGTTGGGGGAGAATCGAAATCGTCCGCGTTATGCGGACTGATGATAAAGAAGATCGAGGGTCTTCTCGTCGCGGATTCTACCCCGGATTCTATCCAGCGCCCCATCCTGTGTCAAACGAGCCCGCACCGCATCCACCGGCTGTTTGCTCTGCAACGCGACCGCCTCGACTTCGCGGTCCAGCTCCTCGTCGCTGACCTCAACTTTTTCCGTTTCGGCGATCTTTTCCAACAAAAGCGCTGTACGCACATCGCGCACCGCCTGCTCGCGCTGGCCGGCCCGCAACCGCGGCAGGTCCATTTTCTTCAGGTCTTCCGGACGCATGCCCTGGGCCGCCAGGGCCCGTAACCCGCGCTCCAGGCGCAGGTCAATTTGATGCTCCACCAGCGCTTCCGGAACCTCGATTTCGTTGCGCTTGATCAGCTCATCGATCAGCTTGTCTTTGGCTTCGCGCTCGGCGTGGTGCTTGCGGTCCGACTCCATGCCCTCGCGAATGCGCTTGCGCACCTCTTCGAGATTGGCAAACTCGCCCAGTTCCTTGGCGAAGTCATCGTTGAGTTCCGGCAGGTTCTTCTGCTTGATGCCCTGCACTTTTACCGTGTAGGCGAAAGTCTGCCCGGCCAGGCGCTGGTCGGTGAAGTCCTGGGGATACACCACGTCAAAGGTGCGCTCATCGCCGGCGGAGGCGCCGCGCAGGTTTTCCGTGAACTCCGGCATGGTGTTCTTGCCGCCGATTTCCACCAGCACTTCATCCATGTGGATGGGCTGCGCGTTCTCGTCAGCCTTGGACTTGCCATCCAGAGAGACCTGGGCAAAGTCGCCCTCGGCCAGCGGACGGCCTTCCACCGCCGCGTAGCTGGCCTGCTGCTCGCGCAGGGAAGTCAGCGACTGCTCGACTTCTTCGTCACTGACCGTGATCTCGGGTTTTTCCGCGCGCAGCTCTTTGTAGCCCTCTACCTTAATTTCGGGCAACACCTCGAAGCTGGCCTTGAACTTCAGGGGCTCGCCATCGTGCAGGTGCAGGTCGGTGACCTGGGGTTGGGAGACCGGGCGCAACCCCAGCTTTTCCGTCTCCTGACGGAAGTAGCGGGGGACCAGGGTCTCGACCATGTCGCTTTTGAGGTCCTCGGCAAAGCGCTGGCGGATGATGGAGGCCGGAACGTGGCCAATGCGAAATCCGGGAATACGCGCCAGTTTGCGGTATTTCTGGACCAGGGTTTCCGTGGTGCGGGCAACTTCCTCGGCAGGGACTTCTACCTGGATTTCCCGCTTGGTGCTGCTTGTGGTTTCCGTAAGGCTCACAGCTTTGAGTGTAAAGACAGAGGGAGAGTACCGTCAAACCCTGAGGGCAGCCGTTAGCCTTTAGCCCTCAGCCGCTGGCACTTAGCCACGACGCAACGGTAGCAGCTAAAGGCCATCAGCTAACAGCTAAGGGCTAACGGCTAACGGCTAACGGCCCGTTACAATATGCTTCCATGCCCACGGTCCTGCAAAAGCTGAATTCTGAAGTCATCGCCTGCACCCTCTGTCCGCGGCTGGTCGAGTACCGCCAGAAGATCGCCCGGGAGAAGCGGCGGGCCTATCGCGATTGGGAATACTGGGGCAAGCCGGTGCCCGGATTTGGCGATCCCCAGGCTCGCGTGCTCATCATGGGGCTGGCCCCCGGGGCGCACGGCTCCAACCGCACCGGCCGCCCTTTTACCGGAGACGCCTCGGGCAGCTTTATGTATCCCGTCTTGTACGAGGTGGGCTTCGCCAGCCAGCCGACGGCCACCGACCGCAATGATGGGCTGAAATTGAAGGACCTCTACATTACCGCCGCCGTGCGCTGCGCCCCTCCGGATAACAAGCCCCTGCCGCAGGAGCTGGCCAATTGTGGCTCATTTCTGGATCGGGAACTGGAGGCCTTGACCAAAGTGAAAGTGGTGGTGGCGCTGGGAAAGATCGGTTTTGATGCCTACCTGAATTTCCTAAAACGGCGCGGCCTGTTGGCCGGCAAGGGCGGCTATGTGTTTCAGCACGCAGCCCAATATCAGATGCCCGATGGTAAGACGTTACTGGCCTCTTACCATCCTTCCAACCAAAATACCCAAACGGGAAAGCTGACCCGTCCCATGTTTCTGGAAATCTTTAAAGAAGCTGCACGAATGGCCGATAGGCAAATTTAGGCAGCGCCGCCGGTGCCGGATCGTCCACCCCTCCCCATGCACGGGGTTCATCCATTCATTAAGGGGGTGCGAACTGGGGCGGCGCCGCCCTATTTTCGTTGGTCCCGGTTCTGCACCTTTTCGCCGGCGCTTCGTACGTGCAAGAATTCAAATATCCATCTGTAATTGGAAATCGGGTGATCTGTAATTTACAACGCTGCCGCCTATGGAATAAGCGCTTTTAAAATTACAAATTGCCCGATTCTAAAATTACAAATTTTCCCCAGAGGCATCCCTGTGGCCTTTTTCTTCAAAGCAGTATGTGTCTTCCTGGTATCGGTTCTGCCTGTACTTTTTCATTCCGCCCACGCCCAGAGCGCCGGCGAGTCTCCCATTCAGGACAACAGTTTTCTGGTGGAGGAAGCTTACAACCAGGAGTTCGGCGTGGTGCAGCATATCTCCGGCTTCACCCGCTTCTGGAACAGCAAGGACTGGGCCTACAGCTTTACCCAGGAATGGCCGGTGCCCGGCCATGAGCGCAGCCAGGTCAGTTACACCTTGACGGCGCTCCATGCTGGAGATTTCTCGAACACCGGGGCCGGCTTCGGCGATGTCATGCTCCACTACCGCTATCAGCTCTGGGGCAGCGGAGACACGCGTGCGGCCTTTTCCCCGCGCGTGAGCTTGATTTTCCCCACCGGCGATCCCGCCCTGGGGCGCGGGGTAGGCGGCGTGGGTGTACAGACCAACCTGCCCTTGAGCCTTGTATTGCATCGCAAGCTGGTCAGCCATTGGAATGCCGGAGCCACCTTTGTTCCCAACGCCCAGGACGCGGCCGGCAATCGCGCCTTCAGTGCCGGCTACAACCTGGGCCAGAGCTTCATCTGGCTGGTGCATTCGCGTTTCAATGTGATGATGGAGGCCGTTTATGGGGCGGGACAGGCCGTAATCGGGCCCAATCGCACCACCTGGGAGCGTTCGCTTCTGCTGATGCCGGGCATCCGCTGGGCCCACAATTTTGACAACGGCTTGCAGATTGTTCCCGGCATCGGCGTGCCCCTGGGAGTGGGGCCCAGCGCCGGCGAAAAGGGAGTGTTTCTCTATCTCAGCTTCGAGCACCCATTCCGCGTACTGCAAAAAAAATAGCGGATTTTCTGCGGATTTTTTCCGGCAAGGAGCTAGAACCCTACAAACACCGGCTCCGGCTCCAGGTGGATGCCCCAGATTTCTTCCACGCGCTGCTGGATCTGTTCCTTGAGCGCGACCACGTCGGTGGCGGTGGCCTGTCCCCGGTTGACGATGGCCAGCGCGTGCTTGCTGGAAATGCCGGCCCGCCCGCTGCCATAACCTTTGTGAAAGCCCGCGTGCTCCACCAGCCAGGCGGCGGAGACTTTGCGCTGTTCCGCGAGGGCCGGATAGCTGGGGACTGGCAAACTCTTTGCAGCCGCACGACGCTCCAGCTCATGAAATTTTTCCGCGGAGAGCACCGGATTCTTGAAGAACGACCCCGCACTGCGGCAGTCGGGATCGCCTTCCGTGATCAACATGCCTTTGCCAGCGCGGATTTGCCGCACCGCTTCCCGGGTTTCCGCCAAAGTCGGGGGCATGCTGCGGCCGGCGAAATGCTTTTTCAGATCGGCGTACGCGATCGCGGGAGCCCCGCCAGGGGTGAGCCCATAGGTGACCTGCAACACAATGTAGCGCCCGCGCTGGGTGGTATTGAAGATGCTAGTGCGGTAGCGAAAGCCGCAGGCCTCGGCGCAAAGTTCGCGCACCTGTCCGTCGCGCAGATCGAGCACCAGGACGGACGCAATGGTTTCGGAAACTTCCTGCCCGTAGGCGCCCACATTCTGCACCGGCGTGCCACCGACACTGCCGGGAATTCCGCTGAGGCACTCGATCCCGGAGCAGTTACGCTGCACCGCGTGGCCCACAAAGGAGTCCCACTCTTCTCCCGCGCCCACCGCGAAAACCGCCTTGCCCTTTTCGGTCTGTTCTTCAATGCCGTGGATGGCAATTTTTAGAACCAGCCCGGGCCAACCCGCATCGGCAACCACCAGATTGCTGCCCCCGCCCAGCACAAAGAGAGGGAGTTGCCCGGCCTGCGCAAACCGTATCGCTTCGCGGACTTCCTCGACGGTTTTGCCTTCGCTGAAATAGCGGGCGGGGCCCCCGATGTGAAAGGTGGTGAGGGGCGCCAGCGGCACGTTTTGCTCCATGGGCATATCGGTTCCCACTATATTATGCCGGTCTTGAATTTTGAGAGATGCTATTTGGTCTGTCCTGGCAGGTCGTCGCGAACTCAGCATCAGGGCGGTTCCAGATTTGCTTTTGCTCACAAACGGAAGCTTGCGCATTGGGAAAAGCCTTTCCCAGCGAGCGCACAGCCTTGCACAGTCGGCAGAATTTTTATGAAAATGCCGCGATTCCCCAGGTGACGTCCGCCACCATTCCGGGTAATATGGTTGGCCGTAGTAAGCGATTACCTTTCCCAAGGAGTAGCAATGTACCCAGAGATCATGGTGGTTCCCATGCGGGAGGAATTGACCCGCCTAGGGGTCCAGGAGTTGCGTACCGCTGCCGATGTAGACCGCGCCCTCGCGGAGCAAAACGGTACGACCATGGTGGTGGTGAATTCGATCTGCGGATGCGCCTCCGGCCGGATGCGTCCGGCGGTGCGCGCCGCGTTGCAGAACAACCACCGTCCCGAAAAGCTGTATACGGTTTTCGCCGGACAAGACCGCGAGGCCACCGACCGCGCCCGCAGTTATTTCACCGGATATCCCCCCTCTTCTCCTTCGATCGGCATCCTGCGCGACGGCAAGCTGGTACACATGCTGCAGCGCAGTGACATCGAGCACCGCGATTCCTCGGATATCGCCAACGAACTGAGGCGCGCTTTCGATAAATTCTGCGTGCAGCCCACGACCGCGCAGTAACTGAAACCGATCACGCGAGGGAACTTCATGAGGCGCTTTTTCGCCGGGCTTGGCTGCTTGTTTTTGGCGGTTTCACTCTTTGCCGCCGAGCCCTGGCGGACGCCTTCTCCGGCGCAGATCGACGCCATCTATCCGCAGATCGAAGCGCTGTACCAGGACCTGCACCGCGGCCCGGAGCTCTCCTTGCATGAAGAGAAGACGGCCGCCAAGATGGCGGAGTTGCTGCGCGGCCTGGGCTTCGACGTCACCACCGGAGTCGGGGGCACGGGAGTCGTCGGTGTATTGAAAAACGGCAGCGGCCCGGTGGTCATGGTACGTGCCGAACTCGACGCCCTGCCCGTCCCGGAAAAAACCGGCCTGGCTTTCGCCAGCAAAGTCTCCACAAAAAACGATCGCGGCGAAGAGGTGCCGGTGATGCACGCCTGCGGCCACGATCTGCACATGGCCGCCGCCATCGCCACCTCCACCCTGCTGGCCCGCAACAAAGACCGCTGGAAGGGGACTTTTATTTTTGTGGGGCAGCCCGCGGAGGAACGCATTGTGGGCGCCGAAGCCATGCTGAAAGACGGGCTCTTCACCCGTTTCCCCAAGCCGGATTTCGCGCTTGCTCTGCACGACACCAACACCCAGCCGCTGGGTAAAGTCGGCTATACGCCGGGATACGCCGCTTCCAATTCCGATTCTGTCGACGTCACCATCTTTGGGCGCGGCGCGCACGGCGCGGCCCCGCAATTGTCCGTTGATCCCATCGTGATTGCGGCGCGCACCATCGTTGCCTGGCAGACCATCGTGGCCCGCGAAATCAACCCGCAAGACGCCGCCGTCATCACGGTCGGCTCCATTCACGGCGGCAACAAGCACAACATCATTCCCGATGAGGTCAAGCTGCAGCTCACGGTGCGCTCCTTCAAAGACGATGTCCGCCAGCACTTGCTCTCGGCGATTGAACGCATTGCCGACGGCGAAGCGGCGGCGGCCGGGGCGGAGAAGAAGCCGGAAGTCAAAGTCGTGGAGAGCGCGCACGCCGTTTACAACGATCCTCAGCTGACCCAGCGGGTGGCGGGCGCCATGGAACAGGTGCTGGGCAAGGGAAGCATGGTGCAGGACCCGCCCTTCATGGCTTCCGATGATTTCTCTGAGTACGGACGCGCTGGCGTACCCTCGTTTCAATTCTGGCTGGGCGCCATCGATCCGGCGAAGTTTGCGGCGGCACAGCAATCCGGCGAAAGATTGCCGGGACTGCATTCTCCCTTCTTTGTTCCCACTCCCGGCACTCTGCGCTTTGCCATCCAGGCGGAAACCTCGGCCGTGCTGGAATTGCTGGGTAAGCCCTAGCCCTGACTAGAAGTGCTCCCGCAGTCCGGCGAAGCTCTCTACCACCAGCAGGCGGCTGGGCGGCACCGCTTGCCCGACTTCCTCATGCTCCAGAATCCAGGTATTGCCGTGGGGAATGAACACGGCATTCAGCCCCACCGCGAGCGCCGGATTGATGTCGGACTTGGGGCTGTTCCCAATCATCCAGGTGGTGCCGCGCTCGAGCGCATGTTTGGCCACGATGCTCTCGTAGGTGGGAGGGTCTTTTTCCGGAACGACCTCTACGGCGGCGAAGAATTGCTTCAGCCCGGAGCGTTCCACTTTGCCGGTTTGTTCCGCGAATGCGCCTTTGGTCATCAGGATGAGGTGATGCTTCTGCGCCAGGTAGCCCAGCGTTTCCGGTACCTGGGGCAGGGTGGCGATGGGCTCTTCGGCGATGGCGCGGGCAAAGCCGTGAATGGTTTCGTGCAGTGCGGGCGTGATCGGCTCCACGGAGATCCGCTCAAAGGTCTGCACCAGGGCATGCACAAAGCTGTGCAGGCCGTAGCCATGGCTGACAATGCATTCGCGCTCTACTTCATTCAGCACCTCGCGCACTTGTTCGGGAGAATATTCGCGGTGGTTGAGGAAGGAAATAAAGTTGGCGATGGCCCGCTCAAAGTAGATGTTGTTTTCCCATAGGGTGTCGTCGGCGTCGATGAGCAGGATCTGGCGGCCATTTTTCATCATTGCAATGCACTTATCATACCCGCATTGTTTTGTGGATGGAGGTAGAACCCCTGCCGGCAGCAGGACAGCCGCGCACAAGCGGCGTCAAAATCTTCTCTGCTAAAATCCTGGACGTGATGACCTCCCGGTTTGGGCTTTTCCTAGTCATGGTGATTGCCTTGTCTCTTTCGGCACAAACATCCTCCGGCAAATCCTCCCAGGGCAAATCGCCCAAATCGGCTTCTGCGCGTCCGCGGGTGATGAACGGCACAGCGGCCAAGCCTGGCGAAGCGGCCCGCGTCGATGTCGTTCCTGACCTGGCCCAGCGGCTGGCCCGCTTCCGCGAAGTGCGCATGCCGTTCCGCGCCGAGAAGCTGTCCGCCCGCGAGCGCAAGCTGGTGAACAAGCTGGTCGAGGCCTCGCACTCTCTGGAGCAGATTTATTGGCGGCAAATCGATCCCGAAGCCCTGACCCTCTATCAATCGCTGGCGGACAGTAAAAACCCCAAAGACATCGAGCTGCGCCGCTATCTTTGGATCAATGCCTCGCGCTTCGATCTGCTGGATGAACAGAAGCCCTTTGTGGGCAAGACTCCCATGGCGCCGGGGCGCGGATTTTATCCCCACAACCTGACCCGCGAGCAGGTTGAGCAATACGTCAAAGAGCATCCGGAAAAGAAAGCCGATATATACAGCCCGACCACCATCGTGCGCTGGCACGGCGGCGAACTGGAGGGCGTGCCCTACCGCATTGCCTATCGCTCGTTTCTCGATCCGGCAGCCAAGAATCTGCGCGAGGCTGCCGAGCTCAGCGACGATCCCGCCTTCGCCAAGTACCTCAGGCTGCGCGCCGCTGCCCTGCTGAGCGACGATTATTTTGCCAGCGACCTGGCCTGGCTGGAGTTGAAGGACCCGAAGTTCGACGTCATCTTCGCCCCCTATGAAACCTACGATGACGGCCTGCTGGGCGTGAAAGCCACTTATGGCGCGGCGGTGCTGATTCGCAATGAAGAGCAGAGCCGCAAACTGGCCCTGTTCCAGCGTTACGTCGCCGACATTCAGGATGCGCTGCCTTTAGCGGCGGAAGACCGGCCGTCCAAGCGTGGCCTGGAAACCCCCATGGAAGTGATGGACGCTCCTTATCGCGCGGGCGATTTGCGGCATGGGTACCAGGCGGTGGCCGATAATCTGCCCAACGATCCGCGGGTGCACGAGCAAAAGGGCAGCAAGAAAATCTTCTTCAAGAACTTCATGGATGCGCGGGTGAACTATGTCATCCTGCCGCTGGCCAAATACATGATGCTGCCGGAGCAGGCGGCCAAGGCCTCCGGCGAGGGATATCTGCTGGGCACCATCCTGCATGAGATGGCCCACGGCCTGGGCCCGGCTTTCGTCCGGACCACGCAGGGAAAGGTCAGCATCCGCGAGGCCATCGGCCCCATGTACAGCGGGCTGGAAGAGGCCAAAGCGGATGTTGTCGGCATGTTCGGGCTGAAGTGGCTGGTCGACCAGGGGGCCCTGCCCAAAGACAAGCTGGAAGAATACTACGCTTCGTATATCGCGGGAATTTTCCGCACGGTGCGTTTCGGCACCGGAGAAGCCCACGGCCAGGCCGAGATGATGGAGTTCAACTACCTTTCCGAGCGCGGCGCGGTACGGAGGGAATCGTCCGGAAAATACGCGATTGATTATGCCAAGATGCCTGTCGCCATTGCCGATCTCGCCAAGGAGCTGCTGGAGATCGAGGCCACCGGCGACCGGGTACGGGCGGAAAACTGGTTCAAGAAATACGACGTCATGCCGATCGAGCTGAAGGCATCGTTGATGAAGGCGATCAGCGTGCCGGTGGATATTGATCCCGAGTTTGCATTCCCGGGAAAGCTAGAGTAAACCGATTACCCCTTTCACCACAGAGGGCACAGAGAACACAGAGAAAACACTTGGGCCGTAGTTTTTCTGATTCTCCACGCGTGCTCTGTACTTCTCAGCGATCTCTGCGTTTTAAGATTTCAGAAAAACTGGACCACAGAAATTGCAAAGAACCACTAAGGGGGTTCCTCTGTGGAACTCTGTGTCCTCTGTGGTGAGAGATTTTCCGGAACACCCTATTCCACGAAATCCACCCGTGCCTCGTGGGGAATGATCCCCGCCTTGTGGCCCATGTCCAGCAGGCGTTTTACGGCTTCCCGTCCGTCCGGGCCGTAATCGAGCGTGCGCTCGTTGACGTACATGCCGACAAAGCGGTCGGCCAGCTGGGTGTCGAGATCGCGGGCAAACTGCATGGCATAGGCCAGCGCTTCCTCGCGGTGGTCAAGCGCGTATTGGATGCTTTCTTTGATGGCGTTGGAGACCGAGAGCATGAGCTCCCGCCCCAGGTCGCGGCGAATTACGTTGCCGCCCAGCGGCAAGGGCAGGCCGGTGACTTTGCCCCACCATTTGCCTAAATCCACAATGCGATACAGGCCCGACTTGTCGTAGGTGAGCTGGCCTTCGTGGATGATCAGTCCCGCCTCGAAATTCCCCTGCTTGATCTGAGGAATGATCTGGTCAAAGGGCACCACTTCGGTCTCGATGCCGGGCGAGAACAGATTCAAGGCCAGATACGCGGTGGTCAGTTTCCCGGGGACCGCGATCTTCTTGTTACGGATTTCGCTCTGCGAGAAAGCCCGGGTGGCGACGATCATGGGGCCGTATCCGTCGCCTACGCTGCCGCCACTGGGCAGGAGCGCGTATTTGTCCTGAATATAAGGGTAGGCATGGAAGGAGACCGCGGTGACGTCATACAGACCGTCGCCTTCCATGGCTTTGCGGTTCAGGGTCTCGATGTCGGTAAGGGTGTGGGTAAAGCGCAGCCCGGGCACGCGGACTTTGTTCGTCGCCAAACCATAAAACATGAAGGCGTCGTCGGAATCCGGACTGTGGGCAATGGTGATCTCGCGCGTCTGCGACGCGTTGTTCAGATCGTGAGTTTCTCCGCTGCGAACCTGGGTGCTCATAAATCGAAAAGAAGGCTTCCTTATGCCTGCAACTTCAAAGCGCGCCGTCCGGCCGTGGTGCCGCCGGCCGCCAGAAAAATCTTGATGATTTCGGCGAAGACAAACCAATACAGTCCCCAGCGCATGGCCTGCTGCAGCGAGTGGGTCTGCATGGCCAGCCAGCTCAAGCCTCCCAGGAAGAGCGCCATTTCCGCGACCAGTCCGCCCATGGCGGCGCGCAGGAAGCTGGCTTTGCCACGCTCCATGATCCAGCCGGCCAGAAACGCCACGAAGGGATACGCCATCAGGAAGCCGCCGGTAGGCCCGAGAATCTGGGCGATCCCGCCCGGCCCCAGGGGGCTGAATACCGGCAAACCGGCGGCGCCTTCCGCCAGATAGACCAGCAAAGCGGCGAACCCGCGACGGCTGCCCAGCGTTAACCCCACGAACAAGACGCCGAAATTCTGCAAGGTCAAGGGCACCGGAGTGAAGGGCAAAGGCAAGGTGATCTTGGCGCAGAGGGCCACAAACAGGCTGGCGCCAATCACAATGGCGGCCTGCCGGGCCCATTCCAGAGCTGGGGTTTCTGCCTGCAGAATGCGAGTCTTGGCCATATCGGTCGTTCTCCTGGGAGCTGTCAGCCCCTGCTGGTCATAGGTCAGGATGCGGCGGTTCTTTGCTGGAGGTTTCCTTCCATTGCCGGCGAACACGAATGTAAATCGCCAGCCCGGCCCACAGCACCGCACCGACGCCGCACGCCAGAATCAGAAACCACCAGATCATCCTCACGACGACCTAGAATATCAGAACGGAGCGGGCTTGGAAGCAGGGACTGGAGTTTGGGTAGTGGTGCAGTTTGCTGAAACCGTCCAGATTTGTCATTCCGAGGGCTGGTTTATCGCCCGAGGAATCTGCTGGTTCAGGTCAAAGCAGATTTCTCGCCGCAAATTGCGCGGCTCGAAATGACAAAAATCGTGAGCTATTTCTAAACTGCACCATTACCGGATTGATTGGAATGCAAGCACAAAACCTTAAACCGCAGAGCACGCTGAGTTCACTGAGGTTCAGAAATGCTTGTAGGTTACCCTCGCGCCGAAGCAATAATTAACTCCGCGTTCTCAGCGCTCTCTGCGGTTTAAGGTTTTGGTTTTGACTTGTAAAACTCGAAATGCTCCTCTACTTGCCGGCCATGGCGCGTTCCACTTCTTCCGCGGTATGGGGGAGATCGGCAGTCAGGTTGATGAGCTTGCCGTCCTTGCTCACATACAGAATATCTTCGATGCGCACCCCCAGCTTTTCTTCCGGAATGTAAATGCCCGGCTCGATGGTGAAGACCGCTCCCGGCCCCAGCGGGACCGCATAATCGCCGGCATCGTGGACGTTCAGCCCCACATAGTGGCTCAGGCCGTGGATGAAGTATTTGCCCAGCGGTTCGCCGTGCAGGTCTTTGCCGTGGCTATTGATGTAGTCGTAGGCCACCTTGTAGAGGGATTGGTCTCCATCCCGCCGCAAAGTTGATTTACCCGACTGAAAGGCTGCGATGGCCGCCTGCTGCGCCCCCAGCACGATGTCGTAAATCTCCCGCTGGCGCGCCGTAAATTTGCCGCTGACCGGCATGGTGCGGGTAATGTCGGAGGCGTACATGGAATACTCGCCGGCGGCATCGATCACCACTACATCTCCCGCCTGCATGGTCTGCGAGTTGTCCGAGTAATGCAGCACGGTGGAATAGAGGCCGGAGCCGACGATCGGCGCATATGCCGGCCGCTCGCAGCCGCGTTTGCCCCACTCGTATTGCATCAGCGCGGAGATTGCCAGTTCCGTGACCCCGGGCTGGATGGCCCGCAGGGCCGCACGATGCGCCGCCATGGAGGCGTCCGTGGCTTTGCGCACCAGGGCGATTTCCCGCTCATCCTTGAAGGTCCGCAACGACGCGATCAAGGGACGCACGTCCAGCCAGGAAATATAAGTGGGGAATGCGTTGGTCCTTTGCAGCCAACTCACCGACTCTGTGGAGTTGGAGTCTTGCCCTGGGGCGGGGACGTCGGTGTACACCGTGGCCCGCTGGGACGACAGCAGACGCGCCAACTCGCCGCGTAGATCGTCCAGAACCTTCACCTGGTCGAATCCGGTGATCTCGCGCACGCGGGGATTTTCCGGCCCCAGCTTCGGCCCTGTCCATTTTTCCTGCGACAGGTTGTGGCTGGGCAGAAAGAGAATTTCTGTATACGGGCGCCCCGGCAGCTCGGCTTTGGCGGCCACGGCGGGAAGGATCAGCAGCGCCGCCCCAGGTTCGCTCCAGCCGGAGAGATAAAAGAAATTTTCATCCTGCCGGAATCCGTAGAGGTCGTTCGGTCCCTCTTTTTCCACGGACGCGAATAGCAGGACCGCTCCTCCCTCGGCTTTGGCGGCCAGGGCCTCGCGGCGAGCATGATAGTCGGCTTGGGGCTGGCGCTCCAGCGCTCGGCCCAGGGTAGCGAGCAAGATAGCGCTGCAGGCGAAAAGGCTCAGGTACAGCCAGGATTTACGCATAGGATTGGTCGAAATTCAATTTTGCGGCTTCGACAAGGCTTTGTTTGCCGTCATGAATGCCTCCAGATTGCTCTTGTCGATCAGCAGGGAACCAGTATCGACGAAAACCGGAATTGGGGCAAAGCTGTCCGTGGCCCAATCCGTATTGAGGGAAGCAAGTTTCTGGTGATAGAGATCGTCGAGCATCCTCAGGCCCACACTGGCCATGGTGTAGGGCTTTTGGCCAATGGTGGCGGCGATCACGCCGCGTCGGATCCACTCCAGCGTGTCCGGATCCGTGTCCATGGCCATGACAATCTTGTCTCTCACGCTATTGTTGCTAAGCACAGTAGCAACTTCCTTGCCGGCTTGCGCCTCCAGGCAAACGAAGGCCTGCACCTGGTCCTTGTTTTTTCCCAGCAGGCGTGCCGTTGTGTCAAAGGCCACGCGGGGGTCTCCGGCAATGTCCACGACCTCTGTGATTTTGATCTGGGGATGGCTCTCCAGCGCGTCACGATAGCCGCGCAGCCGGTCCCGCAGGTTGCTCTGCTCCGGCATGGTGAAGACCACGACATTGCCCTTATCATGCAGTTCCTGGGCCAGCCGCCGCCCCCCCATTACCCCGGCTTCATAGTTGTTGGTGCCGATGAAAAACAGGCGCTTGCTGGCCGGCGCATCGGAATCGATGGTGATGACCGGAACCCCCGCGGCAATGGCTTTATCGATGTCGTCCTTCATCAGGGCGGAGTCCGCCGGCGAGATCAGAATGCCCGTAGGTTTCTTCTGCAAGGCCCGGAGAAATTCCTCGAGCTCGGCCTTGGGGTCGTAGTTGTCCGGCCCGGCGACCTCGGCGGCCACCTTGATGCGGGCTGCTTCCTGGGTGAAGCCCGCGGCCGCGGTCTGCCAATAGGGGACCTGCAAATTGCTGCCGATCAGGATGTATTTTTCTTCCGCGCTATGCCGCGCTCCACAGCTGAAAAGAGGAAGCAACAGCAGCAGGAAGATGGCCAGAAAGTGCGTTCTGTGTGTGCCCATAGAAACCTCCATCGCAAACCACCGATGTGCATGCGTCGGGGGGACGCACCGGGCCCAGTATTGTAGCGTGGGTAATTTTACTCCGTTTGGCAGGAGGATTCATCGTGGCAAACGGGAAAAGCGGATCAGACCCCTACCGGGAATGGCTTGGTATGGCTTTCCGTGCTCAGTGCCAATCCGGCAAACCGGCCTTGCAACAACGACATCAATCCCGTGTACCAGTAACCCACCACGAACAAGAGCAAAAATGGAACGGTGATGTAGTTCTCGTTGCTGATGGCGTAATACACGGTCAGGGCGAAGTAGGTGCCGATTGCCAGTTCCAGCCAGGGCACCCAGCCCAGGCGCTTACGATACTTCGTGGCCCGCACTCTGTCTTTGCGTGACTCCACGCGATACTTCGGTGTGCGGGCGAACGCGGTCTGCTTGCCCGCCAGGGCTTCCAATACGGCGCGAGTATTGGTGATAGTCAAGCCGATCCCGAGCGACATGAGAAAGGGAAGGTAAAGGACCGCCCGCGGCCACCGCCGGGGAAACAACTCGCGCTGCGAGACCAGATAAAAGCTGGAAATGGAAAACGTCGATGCCAGAAACAGCGGCAGGTCAATGTACAACATCTGAAACCAGCCCTGGTAGAAACGGATGATCATGGCCGGCATCAGCAGTACCGAGAGCACAATCATCAAGGGATAGCTCAGGTTGGCGGTGAGGTGGTACCAGGCCTCCAGTTTTACGTGGAAGGGCTGATCGCTCTTCAGCACGCGCGGCAGAATTTTCTTCCCGGTCTGGATCAAGCCTTTGGCCCAGCGCGCCTGCTGGGTCTTGAATGCGGTCATCTCTACCGGCAACTCGGCCGGGCATTCGACATCTTGCAGGTAAACGAACTTCCAGCCCTTCAATTGCGCGCGGTAAGACAGGTCTGTGTCTTCGGTAAGCGTGTCGTGCTCCCATCCCCCGGCCTCTTCGATGGCCTGCCGCCGCCAGACTCCGGCGGTTCCGTTGAAGTTGAAGAACACATCGCTGCGGGCGCGCCCGGAATGCTCCAGCACAAAATGCCCATCAAGCAGGATGGCTTCGACTTCCGTGAGGAAGGAATAATGCCGGTTGATGTGCGTCCAGCGGGTTTGCACCATGCCGACTTTGGGATGGGTGAAATGGTGGATGGTGCGCATCAGAAAGTCTTCCGGCGGGGTGAAGTCGGCGTCGAAGATGGCGACGAATTCCCCTTTGGCCGACTTGAGTCCTTCCGCCAGCGCTCCAGCCTTGAATCCTTCCCGATTGGTGCGGTGGTGATAGGTGATCGGGACGCCTTTGGCGGCATGGTGCTCCACCAGCCCTCGCGCTACCGCCTGGGTCTCGTCGGTTGAGTCGTCAAGCACCTGGATATCGAGCTTGTCCCACGGGTATTGCAGCCGGCAAATGTGATCGAGCAGGCGCTCCACCACGAACTGCTCGTTGAAGATGGGCAACTGCACCGTCACCCGCGGCAGTTCCGCGAAACGGATCTCGGGTTCCGTAGTGTGCTTCTTTTTGTTCTTGTAATAAAGGTAGACCAGCACATAGCGATGCACGCCGTAGGACGCCAGCAGGATCAGCACCACAAAGTACGGAATCAGCAGCGCCAGATCAAAGCCGTTGACCTGATAAAGCCCCTGAAAGGTCTTGTCGAGGAAGTGCGAGCGAAAGTATTGGCCGATTCCCTTGGAGGCGAAGGCTACGGCAAGAATCTGGAAGTCGATGGACATGCGCCCGAAAGCAATCGTCGTACGAGGATTTAGAACCCGGGAAACCCCTGATTGTACCTTAAGACTCCACCTGTGAATCCCCGGCGTCTTCCGCCGGGATGAGAGTAACAGACTATTTTATCAATCACATAAGAGCAATCTGCCTAAGCGGAAAAATGCATGCTAAGAAAAAGGCCCACGGTTCCCCTATTGGGAAACGCACAGGCGCGTGATGTGATGAACGACCATGCGCCGATGGAGCCTCATCTCCTATGTTGCAGCGGATGGGCCTGTGGTGTAACTGGTAGTACAGAACCCTGTCAGTGTTGCAGGTGCGGGTTCGAATCCCGCCAGGTCCATGCCCTCAACCCCGAGGGCAGGCCTTAAGTACCAAAATGGGACAACCGTGGGGGGGGCAGGGCCCGCGGTTCCTTGATTTCGATGGAGTGTCCAGCAATAATGGGTTTGCAACTCTGACAGGGTGCAGCAATTGGAAACGGCCTCGATATTTCGAGGCCGTTTGGTTTTGCAGATCGCTTTGCGGACTTAGTTCAGGAAATACTGCCGATAGAGGGTGTCGCGCTGCGCGGGGCGGAAGCCGGCATCGCGGATAATGCGGCGCAGCTCTTCTTCCGTGGTGCAGTTGGTTACGCCGGCGGCGCGCACCACATTTTCTTCCAGCATCACCGAGCCCACGTCGTTGCCGCCGAAGCGCAGCCCCATCTGGCAGACCTTCAATCCTTGCGTGACCCAGCTGGATTGCACATTCAGAAAATTGGAAAGATAGAGGCGGGAAATCGCCAGCACCTTCAGATACTCGACCGCCGTGGCTTCCTCCCACTTGCGGCCGCCCAGCGCCGTATTGGCCGGCTGAAAACTCCAGGGAATAAACGCGGTGAATCCCCCCGTCTCTTCCTGCAATTCGTAAAGCTTCTGGAAGTGGTGGATGCGGTTTTCCGCCTTCTCCCCCACCCCGAACATCATGGTCGCGGTGGTGCGCATGCCGAGCTGGTGCGCGGTGCGGTGCACATTGAGCCAATCTTCCGTCAGGCACTTCAGGCGGGCGATCTTATAGCGCACTTCGTCGTCGAGAATTTCGGCGCCGCCCCCCGGAATCGAATCCAGGCCCGCATCGCGCAGCCGCCAGATGGTGTCGCGCAGCGACAGATCGCTGTACTCCGCGATGGCCAGGATCTCGGAGGCGGAATAGCAGTGCAGGTGGATTTTCGGGAAACGCTGCTTAATCCCGCGCAGCATCTGCTCATGCCATTCGATCTTCAAATCCGGATGCAGCCCGCCCTGCATCAGCACGCCCGTACCGCCCAGCTCGACCGTCTCGCGGATCTTTTCGTAGATGGTCTCGAAATCGAGGATGTAGCCTTCCTTGGCCTGCGGCCCCTTCAGCGGCCGGTAGAAAGCGCAGAAGGTGCAGTACTCCGTGCAGAAGTTTGTGTAATTGATATTGCGGTCAATGATGTAGGTGACCACGCCTTCCGGATGCAGATTGCGGCGCAAGGCATCGGCTTCCATGCCGATGCCAATCAGGTCATCGGAATGAAACAGCTCCAGAGCTTGTTCTTTGGTGAGGGACATGCCGTGTCTCAATTTTAGCCGATTGCCCGCAGGATGGGTAGCAGCTGTGGGGCGGACACTCCTGTCCGCCGGAGCCTCAGGGTCAGAGCTGCCAAGTCTTTACGCCGCCCGCTGCTTGGGCTGGAGCGCCTCGGGGGCCGGCCGCCGCCGTGAGCGCCAATATTCGGCCAGCGAGAAAACCGCGCCCACTACCGCCAGCCCCACCAGCACCAGCACCGCCGGCCGGTAGTACTGGGAGAAGAAGTGCATCACATGCCGTCCGTAAGCGGCGCCCAGTCCTGCCGCCACGGTAAAGCGGACCGCCCGTCCCAGGGTGAGCGCCCACAGGAAGCGCTTGCGAGAATACTGCATGGCCCCCGCCGCCAATAAGAAAGGAACGATGGGAAACGGGGGAGGCAGCAGCGCGGGCACCGCCACTGCGCCAAATCCCCAGCGATGGAAGGTGTCATAGACCCGCTCGGCGTTGCGATGCGAGAGCTTCCTCTCCAGCATTTCCTTGCCGCCCTTACGGGCCAGCATGTAGGTGACGTATCCCCCCAGCACGGAACCCAGCGTCGCCATGACCGCGTAGTAGAACCACCAGCCCCGCTGGCTGGCGGCCAGCCAGATGGTCAAGGCATCCATGCTGCCGGTCAAAGGCACGACGGAGCTGTCGGCCACGCCCAGTAACAGCAGGCCCGGCCCTCCCAGGTTTCTTAACCAGCGAACGATCCCTGAAACTGCAAGAAAAATGGCGAATGGTGGCATGAAGTATAGTTAGAAGCAATTTTCCAGCGGTGCTGCCGTATGAAATCTGTTCATGGCGAGGCCGGTTTGACGGCCTCCAGGAAGCGGAGCTCGCGAATACCCGGCAACGCGCCGCATTCCACGGCAGCGCGATAAAACAGCTGCAAGCCCTCCAGACAAGCCTCGTCCAGATCATAGTGGATATTTTGCGTCAGGTAACTCTTTACCGCGTGCTCGCTGAGCTTGAGCCGGGGGGCCCATTGCCGGGCAATGTGGGCCAGGTTCGCCGGCTCCAGCCCATGGTCGCGCGAGCGCTGAAAGATTTGCGCCAGGTCCAGCGCCGTTTCGCCCACCGCCTGCTCCCGCACGGCCCAGAAGGCAAAGACAAAGGGCTTTCCTGTCAGCCGCAACCACTCTTCCGCTAGGTCATAGGCCTGGTAACGGGAACGGTCGATTTGCAGCGCCGGATCGCCAATCACCAGCGCCGCGTCGTGCTCCGCCAGCATGGTCTCAATCTGCGGCGCCATGGAAAAAAACGTCCGCCCTCCGCCCCACCATTTGGCGAACAGCGTTTTCGCCAGAGCGACGGAGGTGAGGGAAGAAGTGTCCAGGGCCACGGTGCGGACTTTTTCCAGAGGAACTTTGCTGACCAGCAAAATCGACCGCACCGCCTGCCGCGAGGCAATGGCCACTCCCGGCAAGATGACCAGCTCGGGCACGGTGAGATAGGCGGCCGCCGGAATAATGCCGATGTCCGCCGTCCCGGCCGCCAACTGGGCCGCACATTGCGAGGGTACGGTGTAGGAAATATCGAAGACGGAACCTGCGCCTGCATGCTCGAAATCCCACATCAGAGGCGCGGTATTCAGATAAGAAATTGCGGAAATGCGGAGCCGTCTCATGCTGCTTCCCGAATTTTAACAAAGCCGGGATGTGTCATCTGCCCTTGACACGCCATTTCGTTGCTGGATACAGTCCGCGAAAGGACCGCCGTGAGGTGTCTGTGGCGCAAACCTCGTCTTTGCCCTCTCTGGAAACATCCACCTTGCAATGGTTGGCCCTGGCCCTGACGCCGGGCCTGGGGCCTACCCGGGCGCGGCGTTTGACAGAGCGCTTTGGCAGTATTCGCGCCGTATTCGCCGCCACGCTTACGGAATTGGAAGCTGCCGGCCTGCAGGCGGTCTCGGCGCAAGCGCTAGGTACCGGGCGCTCCCTGGAGTTGGCCCAGGATGAGCTGGTGCGGGCGGTGGCGGGAGGCGCCCATGTGGTTTCCCTGGAGGACCCTGCCTATCCCTCCCGCCTGAAGGAAATCTACGACCCCCCCATCGTGTTGTATGTACGCGGCAGCGTGGACGCCCTGGCCCAGCCCGGCATCGCGGTCGTGGGCACTCGCCACCCTACACCCTACGGGATCGGCATGGCCGAGCGTTTGGGCTGCGATCTGGCCGCACGCGGGCTCATGATTTTTAGCGGGCTGGCGCGCGGGGTGGACGCCGCCGCGCATCGCGGCGCGGTCAACGCCAAAGGCAAGACGGTTGCCGTGTTCGGCACCGGCGTGGATGTGGTCTATCCCAAAGAGCACACCCGCCTGGTGGACCAGATCTTGTCCCTGGGAGGCGCGGTGATCTCGGAATTTCCGCTCAGCACCTTTGCCGCACCGCAGAATTTCCCCATTCGCAATCGCATTATCAGCGGCATTTCCGCAGGCGTGCTGGTGGTAGAGGCCGCCGAATACAGTGGCACGCGCATCACCTCGCGCTGTGCCCTGGAGCAGAATCGCGAAGTCTTTGCCGTACCTGGCAACGTCACCAATAAAAACGCCTGGGGGCCCAATACGCTCATCAAACAGGGCGCCAAGCTGGTGGCGACCTGGGAAGATATTTGGGAAGAACTCCCGGCAGATGTGCGACTTACGCTGGAACCCCCGCAGCCGCTTGAATCCTCCCGCCAGGAAACCGCATCTCTATTTGCCGATGAGGAAAGCCGGCTTGGCCCGCACGAGCGAAAAATCCTCGCTCTGTTAAAGGCCGATGAAGCCACCCAGATCGATGAAATCGTGGAGCAGCTGGAGCCGCAGCTTTCGTCCTCGGAAATATTCGCGGCCCTTTTTGAGTTGGAGCTGGCCGGCAAAGTCCGCCAGCTGCCGGGAAAGAATTTCGTGAAAAGCTTCTAGCAACTAGCTGCTGGCCAGGTCAGAAGGGATGCTGCGTGGAGGACTTCAAAGACCTGAAAGTTTGGGCCAAGGCGCATGGGCTGACGCGATCGATACGGCCACTCCGCAGTGAGAATTTGATGGGCTCGAGGGCCTAGTTCTTGAGATCCGGAAAATGATGGCGGCCCTTTCCCAAGGGCGCAAAAGCTCAGTATTTGCTGGCAGCGAGTCGCTAGTAGCTAGCCGCTGGAAGCTGGAAGCTGACCTTGGGAACTTGTTGACTTCTTGACATTCGTGCTAGCTTCAAAACACATTCACCAGAACTGAGGGGACATTGTCCAAAGGCTTAGTCATCGTCGAATCGCCGGCCAAGGCGAAGACCATCCAGAAATATCTGGGTAAGGGCTTTACTGTCGAAGCCTCGCTTGGGCATGTCAAAGACCTGCCCAAGAGCACGCTGGGCGTCGATATTAATAATGAGTTTGACACCGATTACGTCGTCATTCCGGGCAAAGAAAAGGTAGTCGCCAAGCTGAAAAAGCTGGCCGAGTCGGCCGACAAGATCTACCTGGCGCCTGACCCGGACCGCGAAGGCGAAGCCATCGCCGCGCACCTCGCCGAAGAACTGGGCGACGGGGCCAAAAAGAAGAAAGCCAAGAAGAAAAAGGATGATGGCGAGGGCGATCGCATTCGCCGCGTCACCTTCAACGAGATCACGAAAAGAGCGGTGCAGGAGGCTTTCGAGCATCCTCGCGATATCGACCGTAACCTGGTGGATGCGCAGCAGGCCCGCCGCGTCCTCGACCGGCTGGTGGGCTATCAGGTATCGCCGCTGCTGTGGGACAAAGTCCGCCGTGGGCTCTCAGCCGGACGGGTGCAGACCGTCGCGCTCCGCCTGATTGTCGAGCGCGAACGCGAAATCAAGGCCTTCGAAAAGAAGGAATACTGGACCATTGACGCCAATCTGGCCGCCGCCAAACCGCCGGCTTTTGACGCGCGTTTCCTGGGCAAGGGCGAAGAAAAGATCGAAGTGCCCAACGGCGAGGAAGCGGAAAAGATCCGCACCGCGCTGGAGAAGGCCGTCTGGTCGGTCCGTACCGCGGAGAAAAAAGAGCGCCGCCGCAATGCCACGCCGCCTTTCACCACCAGCAAGCTGCAGCAGGATTCCTCGCGCAAGCTGCGTTTCAGCGTGAAGCGCACCATGATGATCGCGCAGCGCCTTTATGAAGGCGTGGAACTGGGCGAGGAAGGCTCGGTCGGTCTCATTACCTACATGCGTACCGACTCCACGCGGGTAGCGCCTGAGGCCATCAACGAAGTCCGCCAGTACATCACTTCCGAGTATGGCGCGTCCTACCTGCCGGCTTCGCCGAACACTTATAAAGAGAAGAAGGAAGCCCAGGCGGCGCACGAAGCCATTCGCCCCAGCTCCGTCCTGCGCCATCCTGACCAAATTAAGCAGTATCTGAAAGAAGACGAATACAAGGTCTACAAGCTGATCTGGCAGCGCTTCGTGGCCTCGCAGATCATGCCGGCGGTCTTCGACCAGACCACGGTGGACATCGACGCGAAATCCGGTTCCGAAACTTTCTGGTTCCGCGTGACCGGTTCTGTGCTCAAGTTCGACGGCTTCCTCAAGGTTTATGAGGAGTCGAAAGAGGGCAAGGACGAAGAAGACGAGGAACTCAAGCACAAGCTGCCGCCGCTCGAGCCCGGGCAGAAACTTACCCTGAAAGAATTGAAGCCGGAGCAGCATTTCACCGAGCCGCCCCCGCGCTACAACGAAGCTTCGCTGGTCAAGGAGCTGGAAGAGCGCGGTATTGGCCGGCCTTCCACTTACTCGGCGATTCTCAGCACGATTCAGGAGCGCCAGTACGCGCAGAAACTTGGCGGCAAGTTTGTGCCCACGGAAATCGGCCTGGTCGTGACCGACCTGCTCATTGAGAATTTCCGCGACATCTTCGATATCCAGTACACGGCGCGCCTGGAAGAGGAACTCGACGAGATCGAAGACGGCAAAGAGACCTGGACCGACGCGCTGGGCGAGTTCTACAAGAAATTCGAGAAGGACCTCAAATACGCCCAGAAGCACATGGAAAACATCAAGCGTATGGAGAAGCCCACGGATGAAAAGTGCGAGCGCTGCGGCGCTCCTCTGGTCATCAAGTGGGGCAAGCACGGGTCCTTCTACGCTTGCAGCACCTACGATAAGGACGACCCCAACAGCTGCACCTTCACCAAAGAAAATCCCATCAACCTGCCCGACCTCGATACCGCCGATGTGCAGGAGACTTCGCAGGAAGAATATTGCGAAAACTGCGGACGGGTCATGGTGCTCAAGCGTGGCCGTTTCGGTCAGTTCATGGCTTGCACCGGTTATCCGGATTGCAAGACCACGCGGCGCCTCGACCAGGGCAAGCGTGTGCCCGATATTCCGCTCGACGAGCCGTGCCCCAAGTGCGGCCGCAATCTCATGATCCGCCATGGGCGCTATGGAGAATTCACCGCCTGCAGCGGATATCCCGATTGCAAGTACGTGAAGCAGAATTTCATCGGCGTGAAGTGCCCCGATTGTAAGGACGGAGATCTGGTCGAAAAGAAGGCCCGCAAGGGGAACACCTTCTACGGCTGCAGCAATTATCCGAAGTGCAAATTCACCTCGGCCCACAAGCCGATGGCGGAAAAGTGCCCCAGCTGCGGCAGTGAGTATTTGGTGGAAAAGAACCTCAAAGCCGGTCCGGTCATCGCCTGCCCCAATAAGGAGTGCGATTTCGAGCGGGAAGCCCCGCCGGCCGAAGCCGCCGCCACCACCACCGCCTGAGGGGATCGGGTAATTTTGTAATTGAGTAATCGGGTAATTTGGTAATTGAAAATCTTCGAGACTCTGAGCAACTTGTCAGGCCTCCTACATCCTTAGGCGCGAGGTATCTGTTTTCTGGTGCTCTGAATGACAAGTTCTAGGTTGTAACTTACCCAATTACAAAATTACCCAATTACTCAATCTCAGGAGCGCCCCATGCCCAAGAAAGCCACTGCTGCTGACGCCCAGATTGTTCTGCAACTCTACGATCTTCGCCGCGAGGCGGAGATGCGCAAAGCCCGCCATTGGTGGCTGGTCAACTTCTGGCCACAGAACGCGGACGACTTTATCAAAGTCGCCAATAGCCTGGGCACACAGGAGAATGCATGGTTTCGCCAGGTCTCAGGATATTGGGATATGGCGGCTTCCCTTGTCCTGCATGGGGCGGTGCATGCCGATCTGTTTCTCGAAGGCGGCATCAGCGGCGAGATGTTCTTTCTCTTCGCTAAAATCCAGCCCTTCCTGAAGGAAATCCGCGAGAAGATGCAAAGTCCCCGCCTCTTTCTTAACGTGGAGAAAGTTGTGCTGGGCTCGAAGGCCGCCAAAGAGCGCTTTCAGCTGATCTCGAAGCGAGTGGAAAGCCGCCGCAAGGCCATAGCCGAGGCTAAGTGATTTGTAATTTTGTAAGCGGGGAATTTTGTAATTGAAAATCTAAAACAGAACCTGTCATTCCGAGGGCAGCCTTATCGCCCGAGGACTCTGCTTTTTTAAGAAATGCAGATTCCTCCCCGCTAAAGCGGTTCGGAATGACAAAATGTTGAGAGCGTTTTAGGTTTTTAAATTACCCAATTCCCCGATTACCCAATTACAAATCAGGAAATGTATTCCCGGATGTATTCATCCTCGGACTGCGCCAGGGCCTGGGCGTCCCCGTCAAAGATGACCTTGCCATCGCGCAAAATCAGAAACGTCATAGGAACGTCGGCCTTGGAACCCTGGGCCAGGGGCTGCATGCGGTTGCTGGTGCGGTCAAAGTAGTGGTTGGCCATGGTGAAGGCGTCCTGCAAGCGATGGGTCACCAGCAGGGAGCTGGTTTTATAGACATCGCGCTGCTTCACGATCAGTTCCACGATCGTGGTCGAGGTCACGGGATCGAGTCCGCCGGTGGGAGAATCGTAGAGCAGGACTTCCGGCTGGGTAATGATGGCGCGAGCAATGGCCACGCGCCGCCGCATGCCTCCCGAAAGTTCCGAAGGATACATCTCCATCGTATGTCCCAGTTCCACGAAGGTCAGCGCCTCGTGCACGCGGGCATCGATTTCCTTTTCCGGCAGGGCGTGTTCTTCCTCCAGGCGGTAAGCCACGTTGTCGCGCACGGTGAGCGAATCGAAGAGCGCGCTTTCCTGGAAAACCATGCCAATCTGGCGGCGCAGCTCAAACAGATCGTCTTCGCGCATCTGCGTGACGTCTTCTCCCAGCACGTAAATGTGGCCGGAATCCGGCTTCATCAGCCCCAGAGCCAGCTTCAGGATGGTGCTCTTGCCCGACCCTGCCACTCCGAACAGGGCTTTAGTTTCCCCCCGAGGCAGGCAAAAAGACACACCATCCAGCACCGGTTTGGCCTCAAAGGTCAGGCTGACATTCTCAAAGACAATGGCGCGCCCGCTGGGTTCCTGCCCCGAGGCAGGAGAAATTGCCGCTGGTTGGAGTGGGGTTGTCATGCTTGAGTGGCCATGCGGTCGCCTGGTTTAGCGGAACCCCAACAGCACGATCAGCAATCGAGTCAGGAAGAAGTCCACGCCGATGATCAGCACCGAGGAGGCCACCACGGCTTCGGTGGTGGCTTTGCCCACGCCTTGCGTGCCGCCGCGCGCCGACATGCCGTAGTAGCAGCCCACGGTCGAAATGATGAAACCGAAGATCACCGGCTTGATCAGCCCCATGAAGACATCCTGAAACACCAGCGTCTGATAGGTCGAACTCCAGTATTCGTGGGAGTCGAGGCCCAGCAGCAGGGTGGCCACCATGCTGCCGCCGATCAGGCCCAGCAAGTCGGAAATGATGGTCAGGAAGAAAAGCATGAACACGGTCGCGGTCACGCGCGGCGTGACCAGCTTCTTGGTGGGGTCGGTGCCCAGGGCGCGCATGGCGTCGATCTGCTCGGTCACCACCATCGAGCCCAGCTCGCTGGCCATGCCGGAAGAGTTGCGCCCGGCCACCATCAGCCCGGTCAGGACGGGGCCGAGCTCGCGCACCATGCTGATGGAGACCAGCTGTCCGATCAGCGAAAGCGCCCCAAACCGGCCCAGGCTGGCGGCCGTATTCAGGGCCAGCACCGCCCCGGTGAAGAAGCCGGTCAGCAGCACGATGGGCAGCGAGCCAAAGCCGATGAGGTCCGCCTGTTGCAGGATGTCCGCCATGTACAGCGGCCGTTTAAACAGATTGCTCAACGATTGGGAGGCGAGGAGGGAGTATTCCTGGATGGCACGCACTTTCTCCTTGGCAAAATCCGAAGGAGAAATGAGTTCGATCTTGCTCAGCAAATCGCCTGCTGCCATAGCCTGAAAACTCCAGCGGTTCTTGCACTATAACAGAGATGGAAGCAGGGAATCAGCAGGGAAGAAGCCCTATACGGGAGGGTGACCAAGCACCAGGGACAGGCTCTACTCCCGCCCCTTTTTCTTGATCTCAATATTCAGCCGCTTGATTTTCTGGTTCAGGGTGGAAAGGGGCACGCGGAAGCGTTCGGCGGCCTCGGTCTGGTTCCAGCCGCACTTCTCCAGCATATCGACGATGATGTGCCGTTCGCACTCCTCCATGATGTCGAACAGAGAAGCATCGCCGCGCGCTTCCATCAGGGGGAAGGGAGTGCCCCGGCCGGCAATCTGGTCGGGCAACAATTCAGGGCCGATCTCGGTGGTGGAGGAGAGCACTACCGCGCGCTCGATCACGTTCTCCAGTTCGCGCACATTGCCCGGCCAGGAGTAAGCCACCAGGGGGCGAAGCGTTTCCGGCAAAAGCCGCCGCCGGGGCCGTTCATTCTCCTCGGAATATTTGCTCAGGAAGAAATCCGCCAGCAAGGGAATGTCTTCCTTGCGATGGCGCAGCGGCGGAAGATCGATGCTGATGACGTTCAGACGGTAGAACAGGTCTTCGCGGAACTTGCCCTCTTTCACCAGCTGCCGCAGGTCTACGTTGGTGGCGGCGATGATACGCACATCCACCTGGATCTCGGAAATGCCACCCAGGTGCATGAACTTGCGGTCCTGCAAGACCCGCAGGATCTTGGCCTGCGTCTCCATGCCCATGGTGCCGATCTCATCCAGAAACAGGGTCCCGCGATCGGCCACTTCGAACAGCCCCTTCTTGGAGGCGATGGCGCTGGTGAACGCACCCTTGACGTGGCCGAAGAGCGTCGACTCCAGCAGGTCCGGCGGCATGGAACCGGTGTTCACCGGTACGAAGGGTTTATCGTGCCGCGGCGAATTCAGGTGGATGGCTTTGGCAATCAGCTCTTTTCCCGTTCCACTTTCGCCCTGCAACAGCACGGTCGAGCGGCTGGGCGCCACCTGGCCCACCAGATCGAAAATCTTGAGCATGGGTTCGCTCTTGCCCACGATGCTCTCGAAGTTGTAGCGCTGTTTCAGGGCGCGCTTCAGCTGAATATTTTCTTCTTCCGCGCGCCGCCGCGCGATGGCCGAGCGGATGTCCGCCAACAGCTTTTCGTTGTCCCACGGCTTCTGGATGAAATTGGCCGCGCCCGACTGCATGGCGCGCACCGCATTCTCCACCGTGCCGTAGGCCGTAATCATGATCACGGAAAGCTGCGGGTCCTGGGTGCGGATCTCTGCCAGCAAGTCCATGCCGTTACGGTCGGGGAGCGCCAGGTCCAGCAGCAGCAGGTCAAAGGGCCGTTCGCCCAGACGCTGCAGGCCGTCTTCGCCGTTGACCGCGGTCTCCACTTCAAAACCTTCCATCTCCAGCAGGGTCTGCAGCGATTCGCGGATGGCTGCTTCATCGTCCACGATCAGGACGGTCCCCGCGGGAGTCGAGGATTCTTCCCCTAGGCTACGACGCGAGATGGTGGCGACTTCAGACATGGACCGTTTTCCTCGTGAGCGGAAAATCTAGATAGAACGTGGTGCCTTGTCCCGGGCTACTCTCGACCCGGATGCTGCCGG
The DNA here is from genome assembly GCA_018268755.1 of Acidobacteriota bacterium. GTDB lineage: Bacteria > Acidobacteriota > Terriglobia > Terriglobales > Acidobacteriaceae > KAN-5. The sequence continues at coordinate 52,448 of JAFDVW010000015.1, read as the reverse complement.
CGTGCTCCTGGATAATGCCGTAGGTCACGGAGAGGCCAAGCCCCGTGCCTTTGCCCTGGCCTTCCCGGGGCGCCGATTTGGTGGTGAAGAAGGGATCGTAGATGCGCTGGATGTGCTCCTGGGCAATTCCCGCGCCGGTATCGGAAACGCGCACGCTCACGCCCTCGCCGTTGCCGGTGGCGATGCGTAAGGTGCCGCCTTCCGGCATGGCGTCTTTGGCGTTCAGGAACAGATTCAGGAACACCTGCTGCAGGCGGCCGGGGTTGCCCGGGATGGCCGGCAGATGGTCGCACAGATCATTTTCCACGCGGATTTTGGCGGTCTTGAACTGGTGCTCCAGCAAGCCCATGGTGTCGTGGATCACCTTGTTGACGTCCACGTCGCTGAATTCCGTGCCGCTGGTCCGCGAAAAGTTCAGCAGGTTGTTGACGATCTCCGAGGCGCGGAAGGTTTGGCGGGTGATTTTTTCCAGCAGCACGCTTTTCTTCGGGTCGTCCTGTACCTGCTTGGAGAGCATCTGCGCGTAAGACGAGATCACCGCCAGCGGGGTGTTGACTTCATGCGCCACGCCCGCCGCCAGCAATCCGATGGACGAGAGCTTGTCGGCCTGGGAGAGTTGCGACTCCAGTTCCACCCGCTCGGTGATGTCGTCCATGATGATGAGGCGGCCGATTACGTTGAACTTGCGCGTGACCAGAGGCGCAATAGCGGCGTTCACCGTGCGATTTTCCCCGGTCGGCGTGCCCAGACGGAACTTGTAGAGGTTGTGGATGCCTGGGTTCTGCCGTACCCGATAGAACTCTTCCGCGAAGGCGGCAGGGAATACCTCATCAAGCGTGCGGCCCAGGGCCTGGGAGCGCGGCAGAGCGTACATTACTTCCATCTGCGAGTTCCAGGACTCGATGCGGTCGGCCAGGTCTACCGCCATCACGCCCACGTTGATGGACTCCACGATGTTTTCGTTGAAGTCCTTCAGCCGCTCATATTCGGTGACTTTCTGCTCCAGCGAGGCGTAGAGGCGGGCGTTCTGAATGGCAATGCCGATGTAGCCCGCCAGCGTCTCCAGCAGTTCCACATCTTCGCTGGAAAGGAAGTCTCCGTTGACGGTCTTACCCAGTCCCAGGACCGCGATAATGCGCCGTTGCGAACGACAAGGGATGTAGTAATTCAGATCCAGCTTGCCGATGGTTTCCTGCGCGCCGGCGGATTCCCGCGGCACCTGGTGGGTGTTCTCAAAAAACAAGTGGCCGGCTTCCAGTTCGATACGCGGCTCGCGCAGGAAGCTCAGGTCCAGTCCGCTGGCCGGTCCCATGCCGAAGGACTTGGCCAGTTGCATGCGCTCAGCGGGCTCGGTCGAAGACAGGAAAATGGCCAGGCGGTCCACCAACAGGGTCCGCGACAGGCGGTCGACCACCGAAGTCAGCATCTTGTCGAGGTCGGTCTCCGAACTCAGCTCGCGTCCGAACTCGATCAGGGTTTTGCGGTAGTCGTAGCGCGTGCGGTAGAAGAACTGGTCAATGCCGTCCTGGATCCATTTGCGCAGCGGCTCGAACAATAGCGCCGTGACCACGATGACCAGCACCAACCCGGTGGTGCCGGTGCTGGGCACGCGCGTTCCTACCAGCACAGCGATGCCGGCCACTACGCCGAAATAAGCCCCTGCAATCGCCGCCGCCGCCAGCGTGTACACCATGCCCCGCTTGAAAATCAGGTCGACGTCCATCAGGCGGTAGCGGAAAATGGCATAGCCGAACGTCAGCGGCAGCAAGCCCAGAGACAGCACCGACACCTTCATGAGCGTCGTGAGCTGCGATCCGCTCAGGTAGGGCACGATGTAGAACAGCGTGTAAGGCGTAATTGCCAGGATGGTGCCGCGGGTCACCCACTTCAGCTGCTGGCGCAGGATGGTGGTGCGCGCCCGCCGGTAGCTATACCAGAGCACGGCCGCGGCTGCTGCCAGGAAGAACGCCAGATAGCCCATCTCCAGGCGGTCCATGTTCCAGCGCAGGCGTTCGCTGGCCTGCAGCCAGCGGAAAGCGGCCACGTGTAGCGCCATCAGCACCACACCTGGCACGTAGATCAGCGGCACCGTCCAGGGATTGCGGCGGATGAACCCGCGCTTCTCCGGGAAGGTCAGCACAAAATGCAAGAACAGGGCCGGTTGCAGCAGGCCCGCGGCCACGTTGCCCCAGTAAATCGTCCAGTCAAACTGATTCAGCTTGCCGGTGTAGTGGAAGGCGTAAAAAATAAACGACACCAGGCAGAAAACGTAGAAGTGGGTGGAACTGGGGGCGGTCCAGCGGCGCAACAACACATACAGTCCAATCCCTAGGTAGATGAGGGCAATCAGGCGCAGCCAGTGGTTCAGCGAGCGCTCCGCCGGCACCAGAATCACCGTCATATCCACCGGCACCGACTGTCGCACCAGCGAATAGGTGGCCTTCGACCACACCCCGATGCGATACAGCTGCCGCGCCAGGGCCGCGCCATTTTTCACCGGGCGCTGGTCAATCGCCTCCAGCTGGTCCCCGGCCAGGATGCCCGCTTTGGCCCCCGGGCCATTGGCTTCCACGCGGTCGGCGAGGAAGGCGCCATTGTGCTCCACCCACCAGACCCCGTCATAGGGAATCTGATAAGCGCGCTCCTTTTGGAAATTGATGCCGGCCAACACCACGGCCGCTACCGTCAGCAGCGCCAGCAAGATCGCCGTAAAGCGGATTTGGATCTCTCGATTCATGGAGCTTGGGTCAGGGCCAGGCAGACACGCACACCGTCAAAAAAATAAAGCACGTTGGGGGCCACGTGGTGGCTTCTGAGCAAGACTCTAACTACAGTCTTGTGAACAACTTCACTGATTATAAAAGGCCTGTGCAAAGATTGATACAGTTTTTGGAAGTGAATCTGTGGCATTTGGTAAACGGTTGGCGAGGCTGGCATTACCCTTCACGCTGGCATCTCTCGGCCCTGCGCTTTGCCTCAGGCCGGCCTGAGTTTTGAGTGTGGAGCGATGGGGCCCTGGAACTGGCGGCCAGCTCCGCCAAAAAGCGGGGAGCAGTGGCTGCTCCCCGGCACAAAGCGACAGAAGTACTACTCTTGGGGTAGACTCCCCGCAGCGTGAAAGAGTTGTCCTGGAGCCCGGAAAATTTCCTGCCCGGTGCGCCCCACGAGCAGTGGGTGATGGTCGAGGGAGCGGGCATGCGCTACTTCCGTTTTGGCTCCGGGCCTCCCCTGGTTTTGCTGCATGGTCTACTGGGTTACTCCTTCTCCTGGCGTTTCGTGCTTCCCGCGCTCTCTTCTCATCGCACCCTCTACGCCGTAGACACTTTGGGCGCGGGCTTCTCCGAACGCCCGCCCGGCCTGGATTGCAGCCTGCGCGCCAGCGCGGAACGGCTCTGGCGTTTTCTCGATGCGCTGGCTCTGGAGCAGTGCGATCTTTTGGGGAGTTCGCACGGCGGCGGCGTGGTGCTCATGGCCGCAGCGCTACATCCGCGGCGTGTTCGCCGCATGGTGCTGGCCGCTCCCGTCAATCCCTGGTCCGAGCATGGCAAGCGCATCTCGCGCTGGCTCAGTCACCCGTTCTTGGCTCCTCTGGTCGGACATGGGTTACCGCTGCTGGGTTTTGTGCACGACCGGCTTCTGCGCCGTCTCTACGGAGACACCGCCCGTATTCCTCCCGGCACCCTGCAAGGCTATCGCGCTCCGCTGCTGACTCCGGGAGGTTTCGAGCATGCGCTGTCCATCCTGCGCAGCTGGAACCCCAGCCTGCAGGACTTGCAGGCTATGTTGCCGCAGATCGGTCCTGTTCCTACCCTCCTGATCTGGGGGACACGCGATGGCGCGGTGTCGCCCGCTTCCGCCGCGCATCTGGAAAAAGCGCTGGCGGACTGCCGTACCCTCCTGCTGCCCGGCGTCGGACACCTTCCCTATGAGGAAATGCCGGACGTTTTCAACCGCGCGGTCGAGGAATTTCTGCTGGCCGAACCGACACCTCGGTAATCGGCCCTCCTGTCTGGCCTCTGTTACCATCGCCATACAACACCACGAATTCCTGAATCGCCGCCCGGTTGGTATGGCCCGGATGGTTTATGGCTTTCCACGTCTTCGAGTTTTTTCGCGAACTTCTGGTGCAATACGGCTACGGGGCAATTGCGCTGGCGCTGTTGCTGGAGAACGCGGGGTTGCCGGTGCCGGGGGAAAGCGTGTTGCTGCTGGCCAGCTTCCTGGCCTATTCGCAGCACCACCTGCGGCTGCCGTACATCATCCTGGTCGGCACCTGCGCCGCCACCCTGGGGGACAACATCGGCTTCGCCATTGGTCATTTCGGCGGCCTGCCCCTGTTGGCGCGCTATCGCGAGGTGTTTCGCATTCGCGGCGAGAGCATTGCCAAGGCGGAGAGCTTCTTTGCGCGCTACGGCGCTACAGCCATCTTCTTCGCCCGCTTTGTGGCCGGCATGCGCGTCATTTCCGGGCCCTTGGCCGGAGTCCTGCGCATGCATTGGCGCAAATTTGTGGTCTACAACTTCCTGGGCGCGGTGGTATGGGTCAGTGTGATTTCCGCGGCCGGCTACTTCTCCGGGAAACACTGGCACCACGTAATGCACGTCATTCGCGGCGTCAATCTGGGGATTCTGTTCGCGGCGGCGGTGCTATTGGCCGTGTTTTGGTACAAGCGGAAAAAAAGCAGCAAAAAAGTGGATTCCTAGCGTCTATACAAGTAGCGCTGCGGCGGGAGTTGAATTTGGGGTAGGAGTGGCTTGGGGCCATCTTTAATGAATCGCCATGTAAAACGCATTCTTATTTTGATTGTCGGCTGGGCCTTTATTGTTCTGGGCATCCTGGGACTCTTTCTGCCCATTTTGCAGGGAGTGCTGTTTTTGCTGATAGGTCTGGCCATTCTTTCGTCGGAATATGTCTGGGCCCATCATCTGCTCAGCAAAATACGCCAGCGTTTCCCCAGAATTGCGGGGATCGCCGACCAGGCCACGCACCGGGCCTCTTCCTGGTTGCAGCGCCTGACCGGGCAGCGCCAACCCGATTGAATTCTCATGCCAGCGTCCAATCCAATCCGCCGCCAAGCCAGCTCATGGGAGCATGAGGCAGGCCCGGTAGCGCGCTTTTGGCTGGGTATGAAACGGGAAGTGCCTGAGGTCTGGGTGCGCTTTCTCCTTGCCCTGGTGGGTTTGGTGCTGGCTTTTGCCGCGGCCTTGTTTTCCACCGTCTTCCGCGAGTCCGGCAATCTCTGGGGTACCTTGATTCTGGCCTCGACCGCTCTGCTGTTGGCGGTGATGGTCGGCCTGACCACCGTCCCCTACCTGGCGCGCCGGGTCGTCGGAGGGCGGGCGCGCGATGCCTTCCACTACGAGGTCACTCGCATCGGCGTGGTGTATGTCCTGGTCATTGTGCTGATCAGTGTGGCGGCGTTCAATACCGGCAACAATCTCCTCTACATCATCGTCTCGGTCATGCTGGCCGCTATCCTGGTTTCCGGAGTGGCTTCTGCCTGGGTGCTGCGCGATCTGGAGCTCGACCTGCAACTGCCCGAGTCCGTTTTTGCTCACCAGATTTTGCTGGGACGCTTTGTACTGAAGAACCCGCGCCGGCGCCTGCCCTCGTTCTCCGTGCACGTGATGGCGTGGGCTTCGCACAAACCGGCCATGCAGTGGCAGTGGGTGCCCTCGGTATTTTTCTTCCCTCCCGGGCCGGGACGCGCCCGCCATTGGCTTCAGGTGCCCGATCGCAAGCTGCGCCGCGTGCCTAAACCCCAGGCCCATGCAGGCCTTTTCCAAGGTTCGATCTACTTTCCCTTCGTGCCTCCCGGCGGGCAATTGACCGCGGAGCTGGAGTTGCATTTTGACCGCCGGGGCCGCTATCAGCAGGAAGGCTTTGGTTTGGCCACGCGTTTCCCCTTCGCCTTTCTGCTCAAAACCCGCCGCGTGCCCCTGGCGCGCGAAGTTATTGTCTATCCTCCTCTCTTGCCGCAGGAGACCTGGCTGCAGATCTTGCCCAGCATCACCGGCGAGTGGACCTCTTTTCTGCGTGGGCAAGGCTCGGATCTCTACCGCATTCGCGAGCACTTGCCGGAGGACTCCGCGCGTTATGTGGATTGGAAAGCGACCGCCAAATCGGGATCATTGAAAGTCCGCGAGTTCAGCCGCGAGGACGAGCGTAAGCTGCGCATCATCTTTGATAATCCGGCGCCGGGCGAGGTGGCCGAGGCGGATTACGAAACGGCCGTCACCCTGGCCGCCTCTCTGGCGTGGCACTTCACCCTGGCCAACGCCGACGTTTCATTTGCCGTGTCCGGCCATAGCGGGGAAGGCAAAGACGTGCACCTCTTTCTCCGGCACCTGGCCCTGATCGCGCCCGCCGTCGGCCCGTCGTTTCTCGAGGAGCTGCCGCCTTCCGATGCCTTTCACCTGCTGATCACGGCTCGCCCCCCGGCGGCCTTCCCCCCGGCCCTGCGCAGCGCATCGTACTTCTTGCCTATGCAATCCTCGCGAGCCCAGGCGGCACCTTCTGGGCGGTGAGTTTTCGAAATCAGAACAAGGGCGGGTTACCACTCTCCCCCAAAGTAACCGCGGAGGGCTCCCTCAATGGCGCGGCGATCTCCGGAAATGTGCCTAAGTTTCTATGGTTTAGGAGCCGATGAAGGTAACCACCCCGCCTGGTTACCACGGTTCGTTGACCCCCCTCTGGAACCTGTTAAAGTTTCTAACTATAAGGAGAGAAAAGGCTAGTAGAGTTTCCCATTTAGGGCCAAACGGCTCGGGAGCACGCCTCTCAGGATGACCCCCCGAATCCAGCTGATCTATTACGCGTTGTGGATCGCCCACCCGGTGCTGCAAGCCGCGGTGGCGGGAGTCATGGTCTGGCGGAAGCTACATCGGCTCTTTCCCGTCTTTTTCGCCTATCTCGCCTTCGAGGTGTTCGTCTTTGGGCTGACCTTTACCGCCTATCACACCGACAACTATCCCTTTTACTTCTATTCCTACTGGATTTGCGCGGTGGTCAGTCTGGTGATCGGATTCAAGGTCATCCACGAAATCTTCCTGGATATTTTTCGTCCCTACCATGCCTTGAAGGACCTGGGATCGATCCTGTTCAAGTGGGCCGCCCTGGTCATGCTGCTGGTCGCCGGTGTGGTGGCCGCCGCCAGCACCGTGGTTTCGGCCGGCCCGCTCATTCAGGCCATCATTACTGTGCAGCGCTGTGTGCGCGTCATTCAGGTGGGGCTGATTCTGTTCCTGCTGGTGTTTCCGCGCTACCTGGGAATTTCCTGGCGGCAGCACAGTTTCGGCATTGCCCTGGGGTTCGGTAGTTTTGCCGGCGTGGAACTGATCGCGGTCGCCTTACGGGCCAGCGTGCATGTGCAAGCCACCACCGCCGACCTCTCCAACATGATTGCCTACAACGCCAGCATTCTGATCTGGCTTTTTTATATGGTGACGGAGAGCGCGGTGCGCAAGGTGGATTCCACCTTGCTGATGTCGCAGCGCTGGGACCACAGCTTGGGCGAGATTCGCCGTCCCCATCCCGAGGATTCCCTCATCCCCATGTTTGAAGGCATGGTGGAGCGGGCCTTCTCGCGCAGCAATGAAGGGGACAATCTTCCCGACCTGCCCTTGCCCAGGAAGCCCACCGCGCATGAACCGGCCCCGCCCCCGGCCGTACCCTCGGCGAAATCCGCCAAAGCCAAATAGCCCATGTTCCGCTTTTGAAACGCCGCGATCTGAAAAGCAGATATCCCCCGCAAAAGATTACACACAGGGCCCCTCACCGATAACTTATTGATCGAGTTGCCGGTTCTTTCTCACCAGCAAGAGCTCCGATTCCGTCAAACCTTCTTTTTCATCCTGCTTTTATGAAAGCATTTGCATCGCTCTTGTATAATTTCTGGCCGTGAGGATTCTCTCCCAGGGGAATCTGCACGTAAGCAACAATCAAGGAGACAAACAATGAAACGTGCGGTCAGGATTCTGCTCCTGATGGTAGGTATGGTGTGCACCTACGTTTCGGTCGCTGCTCCGGTGGTTCCTGCGCCGGATGGTGGGCCGATTCCGTTGTGCCCGCCCCGAAAACCAAACTGCGGTCTCTAAACCGCGGATCGTAGAGGCATCCAATGATGTCATTGGAACATTCTTCAAGGGGTTGACGACATCCGCGGTTCAGTCAACCCCGTTTTGTTTTGGATTGTTTTGCAGTGAATGTTCTTATCCCGCCAGCAGCGTAGCTAATTCCTCCGGGGTCGAGACCGGCCCCTGGCAGCGGAACCCAGAACAAACGACGGCGACCGAGCGGCCCGAGGTGATCCCCGGCAATGCGGGAATGGTCTGTGCCAACAGCGGCGGCAGGTTGGCGGCGACGACCTGCTCCGGTTTCAGCTGCACCACGGCTTTCCCTATCGCCGCCCCGCGCATGGCGGCGCGAAAAAGTGCTGCGGCGGCTTCATCGCTTCCCACAATGACGACCTGAGCGTGCGGCTCGGCCAAGTGCACCGCTGCAATGCCATAGGTGGCGGCGTAGATGCCGTATTGTCCTGCGGAAGCGGCCAGAATCTCCAGCGTCCTTTCCGCTTTGTCCTCCTGCCCGGCCTCGCCGGTATAGGCATGCAGGCGGGAAAGTGCAATAGCGGCCATGGCATTGCCGGCGGGAGTAGGGGAGTCCTGGAACGGCTTACGTCGCATGTGCAGCACGCCCAGCTTTTCTCCCGCCTCGGTGTCAAAGAACCCGCCTTCGGCTGGATCGAAAAAGCGGCTCACCATCGCTTCCGCGATATGGCCGGCAAAACGGAAGTAGCTGAGGTCGGCGGTGGCCTCGTAGGCGTCGAGGCAGGCCACCACGGTGCAGGCATAATCGTCCAGCACGCCCGCGATATTGCGCCGCGGGGCCTGGGCGTCGGAGTAGGCAATCACGTGCAGGAGACCGCCTTCCCCCTGCCACCCTTCTGCCAGAATGCGGTCGAGCGAGCGCAGCGCAAAGTGCCGCGCTGTTTCCAGCCCGAGTCCGCGCCCGGCCCGGAGAAAAGCGGAGACGCACAGCGCATTCCAGCCGGTGTACATGGTCTTGTCCACGTAGGGCGTGGGACGCTGCAGTCGTGCGGCATACATTTTTTGCTTCGCCGTTTGCAGGAGTTCCCGCACCTTTTCCGGCGTGGTGCTCATGCGTTTGGCGATGTCATCTACGGTGGTCCGCACGTAGAGCACGTTCTTGGCGGAATTGTGGTGCATCTCGCCTACTTCGTCGATGTCGTAGCGCAGGCAGGCGGCTTGCGCCTCCTGCTCGTCCAGTACCGCCCGCGTTTCCTCTACCGTCCAGGTGAAATAGTCGCCGTCATCGTCCATGGAATAGTCGGCGTCCTGCGAGGCATAGAACCCGCCGCGCTCGCGGTCGCTCAGCCACTCTTCCATCCAGCGCACGATGTCACGCGCCACTTCCGCGAAGAACTCCGCGCCGGTGGCCTGGTAAGCGTGCACATAGTTCTTCAGCAGTTCGGAATTGTCGTACGACATCTTCTCGAAGTGGGGCACAATCCAGTATTCATCAACCGAATAGCGGTGAAAGCCCCCGGCCAGCTGGTCATACACACCGCCCAGCGCCATCTTTTCCAGGGTCACCGTAAATACCTCGCGCAATTCCTCGGACCCGTGGCGGGCAAACTGGTCGATCAGCAGGTCGAGGATCGAAGGATGGGGGAACTTCGGCGAACTGCCAAACCCGCCGTTGCGCTCGTCGAACATCTTCACCGCCGACTGCACAATGTCCGCGATCACCTGGGGAGAAAACTCGCCGCCCTTGCCGGCGAACGATTCCGCGTTGGCGATGGCGCTTTCCACCAGCTTGGCCTGGTCGGCCACATCGCTGCTCTTGTTGTGGTAGGCCTCTGCAATCGCCAGCAGTACTCGCTTGAAACTGGGCCGCCCATATTGGTCTTGGGGAGGGAAGTAGGTGCCACCGAAAAAGGGTGTGCCCTCCGGGGTAAGGAACGCGGTCAGCGGCCAGCCGCCCTGTCCGCTCACCGCCTGCACCGCTACCTGATAACGGCTGTCGATGTCAGGGCGCTCGTCGCGGTCCACTTTGACGGGTATGAACTTCTCATTCACGATCTGGGCGATTTCCGGGCTGTCGTAGGACTCGCGGTCCATCACGTGGCACCAGTGGCACCACACCGCGCCGATATCAAGCAGCACCGGCTTGTTTTCCCGTTGTGCCTGGGCAAAGGCCTCCGCCCCCCATTCCTGCCACTGAATAGGCTGGTGCATCGCGGAGCGCAAATAGGCGGAAGACGCCTTGGAAAGGGAATTCAAGGTCTCGGACATGTCTTCCCAGTCTAAATGCTCAGGGGGCTAAGGATGGTCGGGAAATGCTTAGCCGTGGGTGAGTCGCCGCGCGATCGCGCAATAACGTTCCACGGCTTCTTGTAACTGGGCTTTCTCGATATGTTCATCCGGGGTGTGGGCGACGTGGATGGAACCGGGGCCGAGCAGGAGCGGCTGTCCCCAGGCGTTGAGGGCGGGGATGTCAGTGGTGAATTTGGCCACCATGGTGGGTAGCTCGGCAAAGCTGCGCAGGCGGACGAAGGGGATCTCCAGGGTGAACTCCACCGTGGCCAGGCCGGCGACCGTACGCTCAATCTGCGCCCGCAATTCCTCGGCCGGCCCGATCAGGCGATACAGCAGGTGGGCCTTGGCTTTATCGGGAATCACATTGGGAGCGCGACCGCCCTCGATCACCCCGATGTTCAAGGTGCAGTCGCCGTACTCGGGATGCGAGGGCAGCGGCATGGCGCGCAGGCGGTGCAGTGCCTCAATCAGCTTATCGATGGCCGAGTCGCCCAGTTCAGGATAAGCGGAGTGCGCCATGCGCCCTTCCGCCCGCACCTCGGCGCGCAAAGAGCCTTTTGAGGCCAGCGCCACCCGGTTTTCCGTCGGCTCGCCATTAATCAGAAACTTACTGCCATAGGCCTGCTTATTCGCGACCTTGGCCCCCTGGCTGTCGCGCTCTTCGCCCACCAGAAATAACAGTCCGACGAAAATGTTCTCCCGGCGCAACTGCTCCGCGGCCACCACTTGCGCCGCGATGATTCCCTTGGCGTCGCAGGTGCCGCGTCCCAGCACTCGCGTGGCCTCTTCCGATGAGGGAATGAAGGGGGGCACCGTGTCCATGTGGGTGGAAAAAACGATATCCGGCCGGGGCTGGCCCGGGCTGGTGGCAAATACGTTGTGCCGCGCCCCTTCCACCGCCATTTTGTTCGCCTGAAAACCGCGGCGCGCAAGTTCGCTCTGCAGGAAATCGCCCACCGGGCCTTCGTTTCCCGTGATGGATTCAATGTCAACTAGCTGGCGTGTGAGGGCTACGATGTCCATAGAGTGGAAGAAATAGAGTACCAGACGGCAGGCGCCATTCGGTGCAGTCTCGGTGTAATCTCAATAGGTGACGACTGAAAACGCCAGTATTCGCTCGCTTCTTCTCGATGGTCCGGCGGGACATTTGGAGGCCTTGCTCAATGGTGGAACTCCCCAGGCCAGCCATGCCGCGCTGGTCTGCCATCCCCACCCCCTATACGGTGGAACCATGCACAACAAAGTCGTGTTTCATGCCATGAAGGCGTGCAACAGCTTCGGTTTTCCCACCCTGCGTTTCAATTTTCGCGGCACCGGGTTAAGTAAGGGCGAGCACGACCACGGCCAGGGGGAGCTGGATGACGTACGCACCGCCTTGGATTGGCTGGACCGCGAATATCGCCTGCCCCTGGTGCTGGCGGGATTTTCTTTTGGCGCCGCCGTGGGTTTGCGCGCCGCCTGCTCCGATGACCGCGTGCAGGCCGCCGTTGGACTGGGCATTCCCGTGACCCCCATTGATGACCGCCGCTATGAGTATTCCTTTGTGGAGTCCTGCCGGAAGCCCAAACTGTTTGTCAGCGGCACCCGCGACCAGTTCGGCCCCAGCGCCCGATTGCGCGAACTGGTCGACACTTTTCCCGAGCCCAAAAAACTGGTGCTGATCGAGAGCGCAGACCATTTCTTTGAAGGACGCCTGCGCGAAATGCGCGAAACCATCGAAGGGTGGCTCAGGGAAACCCTGGGAAAAAATTGAGCAAGAGCCATGGAGCACCAGATGTCCTCATCTTGGGCGGCCGAGCGCATGACTACTACTTCGGCACTACGATCCTGATCTCTGCCGAATACCCGCTTTCCCCCTTGTTTGAGAGCGCCGTCACTACGTAGTAAAGCACCGTGCCTTCGGGCACGGGGGTGTCCACATAGCTGGCTGTGGGGCTATGGCCAATCTTCGTGTAAGGGCCGCCTGCGACCTGGCTGCGAAACACGTTATACGCATCGGCTCCGGCGGACGGGGCCCACTTCAGGTTGACCGCGCGCGGCTGGGCGGGCGGGCCGGCGGCGCTGGTCAGATTGCGATAAGCGGAAAAGATCAGGATGCAGACGGCGAGGGCCGCCAGAGCAATCCAGGTCGGCTTACGGAACACTGGGCCTCCATTCGGAATGGGCCCGGGTTCGGCAGAACACGGCCCTCCTGCATGGATTGTACGCACCGCCGCCCGGTTCGTCCTGTCTATAATCGTGCCTATGTCCCGTTCTACGAACCTGGCTTCGTTCGAGCTTCGCTCGCAGCTGCGCGAAATATTTGCACAGACCTTGCAGTCCGCCAGTATCGAGCATGCCTTTGCGAAGCATGTGCACTGCGAGCGCGGCGTGCTGCGCATCTGTGAGGACCTTTACGATCTCAACTCCTTCAGCCGGATTTTTGTGGTTTCCATCGGGAAAGCGGGGCACACCCTGGTGGAGGCGTTGCAAAAGCGCGTGGGCGATCGTCTGGAAGGTATCGTGGCGGCGCCGGTTGATCCCCAACCCCAGCTGCGCGGGTTCCGTTATTTTCGCGGAGGCCATCCTCTGCCGAATGCCGAGTCGGTGCGCGCCGCGGACGCGATCCTGAAATCGCTGCGCGCCCAGACCGCCTCCTCGCTGGTGATTTTCCTGATCAGCGGCGGCGGCTCGGCCATCGCCGAGAAGCCCATGGACGAAGAAATTTCCCTCGATGACCTGGTCGCCACCTATCGCGTGCTGGTGCACTCCGGCGCGCCCATCGCCGAAATCAATGCCATTCGCAAGCATGTATCCGCCGTGAAGGGCGGGCGCATGGCCCAGGCCGCTGCGCCCGCGCAACAGGTCTCGCTGCTCATCTCCGATGTGCCCGATTCCACCCCAGACGCCTTGGCCTCCGGGCCCACCATGGCCGATTCCACCACCGCGGAACAGTGTTATGCCATCGCCGCGCGCTACGGTATGGCTTTTCCGCCGCCGGTGGCCGAATTGTTTCAGCGCCGCGCCCTCGAAGAAACTCCCAAGTCCGATGATCCGGCGTTTTTGCGCTCGCGCTGGTGGACACTGCTTTCCAGTGCCACCGCGGTGGAAGCCGCCGCGGAGGCCGCCCGCCAGCGCGGCTTCCAGGTCACCATCGACAACAGCTGTGATGACTGGGACTACCAACCCGCCGCCGACCATCTTCTACGCCGGCTGCGTGAGCTCCGCGAAAAGCATCCACGGGTATGCCTGATCTCGGGCGGGGAAGTGACGGTAAAGGTGAGTAACGGCGGTGTAGGAGGGCGCAATCAGCAGTTCGCCCTGGCCTGCGTGGAGAAAATCGCCGGTCAGAATATCGCCGTGCTCAGCGCCGGTACCGATGGCATCGACGGGAACAGCGAGGCGGCCGGCGCCGTCGCCGACGGTGACACTTTACAGCGGGCGCAAGCCTTGGGTCTCGATGTCCAGGCGCACTTGGCGGGGTTCAACGCCGATCCATTTTTCGCCGCATTGCAGGATGCCATCGTCACCGGCCCCACCGGCAACAACCTGCGCGATCTGCGTATCTTGTTGGCTGACTGACACAGAAGAAGGGAAGCAGTAGCTGGGGAACCAGACCTAGAAGAACCTGGTCACGCCCTCTTCCAATACGACCACGCGGTCTTCCACGCCGGCGGCCTGCGCTTCCTGTTGCAACAGACGCAACGGTTCATCCATGGGCTCCTGCGACAGGCGAAACGTTCCATAGTGCATCGGCACCATCCAGCGCGATTTCAGGTCGAGGAAAGCCCGCGTGGCATCGCCCGGACTGGTGTGCACGGTGCGAAACGAATCCGGCGAATAGGCCCCGATCGGCAACAGGGCCAGCTCCGGCGCCAACCGGTCCCCGATCTCCTGAAAGCCGGCGAAGTAGGCTGTGTCTCCCGCGTGATAAACGGAGTGTTTGTGATCGCGCAATACGTAACCGCCGTAGCCGCGATGCGAATCCTTCAGCACCCGTGCCCCCCAATGGCGCGACGGCACGTGGGTCACCGTTAATTCCGCCAGGCGATAGCTGTTCCACCAGTCGAGTTCGATCACTTCGCGAAAACCCAGGTCGGACACCAGGTCCGCCACGTGGTGAGGGACCACGATCGCCGGCGCCAGGCCGCTCTGGCTCCGGGTATGACGCACGATGGAGCGTAGCGACGGCCGGTGCAGATGGTCGAAGTGCGCATGCGTGACCAGGACCAGGTCGATGGGGGGAAGGTCAAGGACGCGCAGTCCCGGCCGCCGCAGCCGCTTCAGCACAAACAGCCAGCGGGCAAAGTTGGGATCGATGACTAGGTTCTGTCCGCCCATCTGTAAAAAGAAACTGGCATGCCCGATAAAAGTCACTCCCAATTCCCCGTTGCTGACCAACTTGGGAGAATGGGTCTTGCCGGTACAGGGGATGGCCGCCGAATGCCGCACCAGTTGCCCGAATTGTCGGGCCCGGCTGCGCAGAGCGGAGTTTTTTAAGGCGGACTTAAGCATAGGTCGGAGGGGAGGCCAGGGCGGGAGGCGCACCCGGATACAAGGCCGTTTTCCACATAACAAATTGGATGTTGCCGCGAAGCGGACCGCTGCAATAAATCTACGCTGCAATCGCGGCCCGCCGAAGCCGTATTTCGTATCTTGCACTTCTATCGGCTTGACCGCCGCTGGCGCGTCAGATTTAATCTTCTCAGGAGATTTCCATGCGAGTTGCGTTTCTGGGATTAGGAATCATGGGCCGCCCCATGGCGAGCAATCTGGCCAAGGCTGGACATCAGGTCACGGTGTGGAACCGCACTCCCGGAAAAGAAGTGCTGGGCGCGCAGGTCGCCGCGTCGCCCGCCGACGCCGCCCGCGACGCCGAAGTGGTTTGGATTTGCGTCTCCGACACGCAGGCCGTCGAAAGTGTTTTGTTCGGCCCCGACGGCGTGGAGAGCGTGTTGAACCCGGGCGTGACCGTCGCCGATTCCAGCACGATTTCTCCCGTCGCCACCCACTCCTTCGCCGAGCGCCTGAAGGCCAAAGGCGTGCGCTATGTCGATGCGCCCATGACCGGCTCCAAGATCGCTGCCGAAGGCGGCACACTCATCTTCATGGTGGGCGGGGAAGAAGCGGCCATCGAGCACCTGAAGCCGTTGTTTGCCGCCATGGGCAAAAAGATTTTTCGCATGGGTGAGACCGGCAAGGGCCAGGCCACCAAGCTGGCCATGAATTTGCAGATCGCGATTATCTATGAAGCATTTGCCGAAGGCTTGACCCTGGCCACCAAGCTGGGCGTGGATCCCGCCGCGCTGGTTCCTCTGATCGAGGCCTCCATGGTCCGTTCCGGCGTGGTGGAATACAAGGCCCCGTTTGTCCTGAAGCGCGATTTCTCCGCCAACTTTCCCCTGCGGCTCATGTACAAGGATGTTCGCCTGGCCTTGCAGGCCGCCAAAGAAGCCCGCATAAAGTTACCCGCCCTGGAAACCGTGGAAGAAGTGTATGAGCTGGCTTACGAAGACGGAGCCGGCGATCTGGATTACGCCGCCACCCTGACCCTGCTGGAGAAGTGGGCGGGCGTCGAAATTAAAGCCGCTCCCGTCGAAGTGGGGGCCTAGCTGGAACCTTTCTTGACACGATCGTAACCGTACAGATTTTTCCAAGTTGGCCTATCATCCTGTTCGCAAAGGAGCGGATGGATGTGAGTTCCCGGGCCAGCCTGGTGCCATGAAGAAACTCCATATCATCGTTTCGCTGATCACGCAGGATAATGATTTTCAGCAGGAACAGGCCGCCGTCGCCGAGGCGGCCGCTCGCCGGCTCGACCTCGATCTCCAAATCATCTACGCCAACAATGACAGCGTGAACCAGAGCCTGCAGCTGGTCAATGTGGTGCAGGGCCGTGAACACACGCCCGATGCCATTGTGGTGGAACCGGTGGGGACCGGCATGTGGCAGGTAGCCCAGGCCGCCGTGGCCGCTGATATCGGCTGGGTGGTGCTCAATCGCAAAGTTGATTACCTGGCCCGCCTGCGCGCCGTCTCCTCGGCCCCGGTCTTTGCTGTCAACTCCGATCACGAGGACATCGGCCGCATTCAGGGCCAGCAGTTCAATGCCTTGCTTCCCGCGGGCGGCTGCGTGCTCTACCTGGAGGGCCCTTCCACCAGCGAGGTCTCGCGCATCCGCACGCAGGGCATGCTGGCCAGCAAGCGCTCCGATATTTCCGTGAAGACCTTGCGGGGGGACTGGACCGAAGGCAGCGCTTATCACGCGGTCAAGTCCTGGTTGCGTCTGCCCACGTCGCGCGAACTGCATATCGCCGCCGTGGGATGTCAGAATGATGCCATGGCTATTGGGGCCCATCGCGCCTTGCAGGAGTTTTCCGACCCCCGGGATCGCGGACGCCTGCTCCATTTGCCCCTGACCGGCTGCGACGGTGTCCCCAGTAAGGGCCGGGCTTATGTCGAGCGCGGCAATCTGGCCGCGACGGTGGTGGCGCCACCCCTGACCGGGCCGGCGTTAGAGATGATTGCGGACGCATTTCGCAACCATCGCGTCCCCCCGGAAGAGACCATGCTCTCGCCTAGTTCCTTTCCGGCGCTGGAAAAACTGCGCTGAGGTGGCGGCGGGACTTTCCCCGGAGTTACAGTTACGCCGGTAACCGGCGCTATTACACAACTATTACAGTGCGCGCCCGGCGCCTGCTGGTAAGGTGAGACTCGCACTTTAAATCCAGACTCGTGGGGAAAAAGCACGTGGAACTCCAGTCGCTCGAACGCAGTTCAAGGAAGACCGGCCAGATCAATTGGGTCACCTCCATCTTCATGGTTCTGTTTCATATCGGCGCCATCGCGGCGCTGTTCTTTTTTACCTGGAAGGCGCTCGCGCTCGCCATCTTCTTATGGTGGGTTTCCGGCAGCCTGGGCATCGGCATGGCCTACCATCGCCTGCTGACCCACCGCGGGTATAAGACGCCCAAGTGGGTGGAATATTTTCTGACCGTCTGCGCCACCCTGGCGCTGGAAGGCGGACCCATTTTCTGGGTGGCCACGCATCGCATTCATCACCAGTTTTCCGACGAAGAGGGCGACCCGCATTCCCCCATCGATGGCAAGTGGTGGGCGCACATGGGCTGGATCCTGATGGGCAAGTCCATGCACCACGACACCACGACCCTGGCCCGGTATGTCCCCGATTTGGCCAAAGATAAATTCCACGTCTGGATCACGAAATATCACTATGTTCCCCTGACGGTTCTGGGCCTGGTGCTGCTGGCCATCGGCGGGCTGCCCTTCCTGATGTGGGGCATTTTCGTTCGCACCGTGGTCGGTCTGCACGCCACCTGGATGGTCAACTCCATCACCCACGTTTGGGGCTCGCGCCGTTTTGCTACCCGCGACCTCTCCACCAATAACTGGTGGGTGGCGATTCTGACCTTCGGAGAAGGTTGGCACAACAATCACCATGCCCATCCCGTTTCCGCCCGCCACGGCATCGCCTGGTATGAAGTGGACATGAACTGGTACGGCATCTGGGCCCTCAAGAAGCTGGGCCTGGCCCGTCACATCTATCGCGTGCAGCTCGACGAGCTGCCGCCTTCGCCCCCTTTGACCTCACAGGTCGAAAGCCTGGGTCTGGCGGCGGATGGCGCTCCTTCCGGCGATTAAGCACGCTGGGTTTCAGCAGGTTAAAATGAGGCGGAGATCCTGCGATCTCCGCCTTTTCCTTTTGCCATGCGCATTGCCAGCCGCCGTCGCGCCAGTATCTTCTTCCTCGTGCTGGGCGTGTGTCTGGCCGGTGTGGCGGTGGCGGTGGGCGGCGGCTGGATCATCCTGAACTGGAAGCTGGACCTCAAAGTTTTCCTGGGCATGATCTTTTTCGGCGCCATGACTGCCGGCATCATTCTCAACACCAGCTTCCTGATCCGCGAAATTCGCCGCAACGAGCAGCACGACAGCTTCATCAATGCCGTGACTCATGAGCTGAAGACGCCCATCGCCTCCATCCGCCTTTATCTGCAGACCCTGCAGTCGCGTGAGGTGGACGCGGCCCAGCGCCATGAGTTCTACCGTCTCATGTTGGCCGACTCCGACCGCCTGCTGAATACCGTGGAGCAGGTGCTCAAGGCGGGCGAAGCCGGCCACCGCCGCAAATCTTTGCAGCGCGTGCCCCTGGACTTCGCCGGGTTGGTGCGGGAGTGCGTCGAAACCGCCCGTACCCGCTACCATCTGCCGGCCCAGGCCCTGCGCCTGCATGTGGAGCTGCCCTCCGACGCCGGCGCCACCGTAATCGGCGACGCGGAAGACTTGCGCACCGCCATTTCCAATGTCCTGGACAACGCCGTGAAATATTCCGATGGCAAAGTGGATGTGGAGGTCCGCCTGGAATTGCGGGACGAAAAGCGCCTCAAGCTGCGGGTGCGCGACCAGGGGGTGGGTATCCCGGTGGAGGAGCTGAAACGCATCTTCCGGCGCTTCTATCGCGCCCGCAACCGGCTCTTGAGCAAAGTGAAGGGCACCGGTCTGGGCCTCTTCATTGTGCGCGCCATCGTGCGCAAGCATGGCGGCGAGGTCTTTGCCGAAAGCCAGGGCGAAGGCCACGGCGCCACCATCATTCTGGAATTGCCGCGGAGTGTGGCATGAGCCGGGTCCTGGTGGTGGAGGATGAGATGAATCTGGCGCGCGGCCTGCAATATAACCTGGAGGCCGAAGGCCACTCCGTTACTGTGGCGGGAGACGGGGAACGCGCTCTGGAGCTGCTGCTTCATCCCAGCGGGCAATTTGATGTGGTGGTGCTCGACGTCATGCTGCCCGGCAAAGACGGTTTCACCGTGGTCTCCGAGCTGCGCGCCGCCCGGCAATATGTTCCTGTCTTGATGCTCACCGCTCGCGGCCGCCCGGAAGACGTCTTGAAGGGCTTCGCCTCCGGCGCCGACGACTACCTGCCCAAACCCTTTGAGTTGGCCATCCTGCTGGCCCGTCTGCAGGGCCTATTGCGGCGCAGCCAGTGGATGCGCGCGCAGCCGGCCCCCGCCCCGCAGGACCCGGTCGGGCCCAACGTCGGCGAGTTTGAGACCTTTTCCTTTCGCGACCGCGATATTGATTTCGGCAAGCTCGAGCTGCGGGTTTACGGCAATACCATCCATCTCACCCTGATGGAAACCCAGCTCTTGCGCCATTTGGTGCAGAATGACGGCAAGGTGGTGTCGCGCAAGTCGATTCTGGAGGAGGTCTGGGGGCTGCACGAAGACACCGACACCCGCGCCATCGATAACTTCATCGTGCGCCTGCGCCGTTATATCGAGGATGATCCTTCGAATCCCCAGCATTTGCTGACGGTGCGGGGCGTGGGCTACCGCTTTGTGGCGCACCCGCAAAACTCCGAGTCGTAGCCCGGGGCAATTTCTCAGGAATCGTGTGACTGGCGCGCTGAGGCCCCGGCCGCCAGCTCCCGCAACACGCCCAGAAAACTGGCCGCGGTCTGTTCGTCGGAAAGAGCATCCAGATCGATCGTGGCCGAGAGATTGGGAGACTGGGAACGGAAGCGCACGCTGAGCAGGTTGTGACCGCGCGAGGTCATCAGGGTGTTGACCACCGGGGTCAATTCCTGGTTCCAGTGCGTACGGGTGGTCAGTACGACCGGACCGGGGCGCGAGACCGTCCAGTTCTTGGCGAGTGTCTTGGTGTTGATGTGCTTGTGTGTGACCCAGCGGTGGCGCATGATTTCCAGGTTCATGCCCGGAGTCAGGCCCAGGTCGGTCTCAAAAGTCAGGGTCTCTTTCTGCTTCTTCCAGATGCCCAGCAGCCAGCGCAGCGGAATGGGGCGGGGCAGCAGGCGAATGGTGACTCGCGGGTTTTCAAACCAATGAAATTGCGGCTTGGAAGTGTGCAGGCGGGCCTGCAGGCGATTGTGCCCGCTCCATTCGCATTCCACCTGGCTGGCGTTCTCCACGCAGGCCAGTTCCATCCAGCGCAAGACCTGCGCCCCTTTTCGGCGGTTGTAGCGGAGCCAGATGACGTACCATCCACCCAACAAAACCAGCGAAGCCAATAAGTCAATCAGGAACAGGCGTCCCACAATCCACCCTCTATGCGATGTTACGTCCGAGGACTCAAACTCGGCAACATGGATTTTCTTTCGCGTCCGAGCCCTGGCGATCGGCACGCCGCCCGCCAATCCCATCTAGAATAATGACGTGCCTTTTACCCTGCGTGATTCCCGCCCCGGGGACTTCGCCCAGCTGTGGGCGATCGACCAGCAGTGCTTCCCGCCCGGCATTGCCTATTCCAAGGCCGAACTGAATGCCTACATGCGCCGCTCCGGGGCTTTTACCCTGGTGGCGGAAGATTCCGGCCAGACGCCCATCGCTGGATTTCTGGTGGCCGAAACCGGACGCCGCCATACTGGTCACATCATTACCATCGACGTTCTGCCTTCTGTGCGTCGCGCCGGCCTGGGTTCGGTCTTGCTGACTGCGGCGGAACAGCGGCTGCGCCAGGCCGGTTGCCGCTTCGTCTTGCTTGAGGCCGCGGTGAACAACCTCGCGGCTTTGGCCTTCTACAAACGGCACGGCTACTTCGTCGTGCGCACCGTCTCCGGCTACTATGCCGACGGGTTGGATGCTCTTGTGCTGCAAAAGGATTTGCTTTCTCAGGCGCAGGCCAGCTAACTTGGCTACGCATGAAAGTTGCCATTCAGGGAGAAGCGGGGTCCTTCAGCCACGAAGCCGCCCGCCGGCTGGTGCCCGGTTGCACCATTGTTCCATGCGCCCGTTTTGCTGACGTCTTTGACCGCCTGGAGCGCGGTTCCGTGCCGGTCGCCGTGGTGCCCATCGAAAATTCTCTGGCCGGCTCCGTCATGGAGCACTTTGACCTGCTGCTGGCCCGCCGGGTCTTTATTCAGAAGGAAATTCAGCTGCGCATTGTGCACAACCTGATTGCCGCCCCGGGAGTCCAAATGCGCGATGTTCGCCGTGCTTACTCCCATCCCGTGGCGCTGGAGCAGTGCCGGGATTTCTTCCGCGCCCATCCCCGCATTGAGCCGGTCGTCTTCTATGACACGGCGGGCAGCGTCAAGCATGTGGTGGAAAAGCGAATTCCGGACGCCGCCGGCATCGCCGGCCGCCAGGCCGCCGGGGTTTATCAGGGAAAAATCCTGGCGGCGGGGATCGAAGACGATAAGCAAAATTTCACCCGCTTCTTCCTCCTGCGCCGCAGCAAGCGCCTGCTTCCCGGCGCCAATAAGACCTCGCTGGCCTTCAGCCTCAAGAACTTACCTGGCGCCCTGCATAAGGCTCTGGGCGCTTTTGCCGAAAGAAAGATTAGCCTCACCAAGGTGGAGTCTCGGCCTATGCGCGGGCATCCCTGGGAATACGCCTTTTACGTGGATCTGCGGCAAGGCGACACCCCGATGGCGCGAGCGGCCCTGCGCCAGCTCCGGCAGGTGGCGGATTTCGTCAAAGTGCTCGGCATCTATCCCTCCGCTTGAAAAGGAAACGGGGGCAGCACGGAGTGGAGAACAGAAGATGCTTGGATCAAGCCGTCGGGGAACCGTACTTCCGCCTGCCATTTTTCCGGCCAAGCGGCGCCACCCTACCCTTGCAGGTACCTCTTTTCGGACAACAAACTTTGGTTTCGTGCAAAGCGGCAGAGACGGGTTTAGAATTTTGCTTTCAAGGAGATTGACGGCTTTGCATCTTCTGGCCGGGTAGTCTCATCAAAACTTGAGCATATTACACTCAAGGTGACATTATGGCCCATCAGGAAGGCAGTGAACGGACTGTGAGAGCCCCGGAAGGCCAGGACGACCGCGCCCTGCCGGTGCTCCCAGTACGCGACACGGTGCTCTTTCCCCATGCCGTACTTCCACTTACGGTGGGGCGGGAGAGTTCCGTACAGCTGATTAACTCCCTGGGCGACGACAAGACCATTGTGGTCGTAGCCCAAAGGGAAGCCCGCATTGATGCGCCCCAGCCCAGCGACCTCTATACCGTGGGCACGCTGGCGGTGGTGCACAAAGTGGTCAAAATGCCCAACCAGAGCCTGTTTGTTTTCGCCGAAGGCCTGGAGCGGGTGCGCCTGGCCGAGTTTGCCCAGCTGTCCCCCTTTATGCGGGCGCGGGTGGAACCGGTGCCGGAAGCCATTCCGCCCAAGAACTCCGAGCTGGAAGCGCTACAGCGCAATGTGTTGACGTTGTTTCAGCAGATCGTGGCCGGCTCTCCGACCCTGTCGGACGAACTCTCCACGGTCGCTATGAATATCGAGGAAGCCGGACGGTTGGTGGATTTCATCGCCTCGTCGCTGCCCTCGCTCTCCACTCCCGATAAGCAGGACACCCTGGAAACCATGGACGTGCGGGTGCGCCTGGAGAAAATCAACCAGCACCTGGCCAAGGAACTGGAAGTCCAGCAGCTGCGCAACAAGATCCAGTCTGAAGTGCAGGACCGGGTGCAGCAGACGCAGCGCGAGTACTATTTGCGCGAGCAGATGAAAGCCATCCAGAAGGAATTGGGTGAGCAGGATGAAGGTGCGCGCGATACCGAAGAGCTACGCCAGAAAATTGAAAACGCCGGCATGCCCGACGAAGTGAAGAAGGAGGCCCTCAAGGAGTTGGGCCGCCTCTCCCGTATGTCGCCCATGGCGGCCGACTATTCGGTCACCCGCAACTACATTGAATGGCTGGCGGTCCTGCCCTGGGCCAAGACCTCGGGCGGAGAAGTCGATATCGTGAAGGCCAAGGAAATTCTCGATGCCGATCACTACGACCTGAAGAAGGTGAAAGACCGCATCCTGGATTACCTCTCGGTGCGGCGTTTGAAGCCCACTATGAAAGGACCGATCCTCTGCTTCGTCGGACCTCCGGGCGTGGGCAAGACCTCGCTGGGCAAATCGATTGCCCGGGCGCTGGGACGGAAGTTTGTCCGTCTCTCGCTGGGCGGGGTGCACGATGAAGCGGAAATCCGCGGCCATCGCCGCACTTACATCGGGGCGTTGCCGGGGCAGATCATTCAGGGCATTCGCCGCGCCGAAACCAAAGACCCGGTGTTCATGCTCGACGAAATCGATAAGGTCGGGCGCGACTTCCGCGGCGATCCCGGTTCGGCGCTGCTCGAAGCCCTCGATCCTGAGCAGAACACGACGTTCCGCGACAACTATCTCGACGTGACCTTCGATCTGTCGAAGGTGCTCTTCATCACCACCGCCAACATGCTCGATCCCATTCCCGAGCCGTTGCGCGATCGCATGGAGATCATCGAGCTGCAGGGCTACACCGAGGAAGAGAAGGTGCACATTGCCTTCCAGTACCTGGTGCCGCGGCAGATTGAGGAAAACGGCCTGACCAAGGACCAGATCGAGTTTCCCGAAGACGTGGTGTCGCACATCATCCGCCACTACACCCGGGAAGCCGGCGTCCGCAACCTGGAACGCAACATCGGCACCGTCTGCCGCAAACAGGCGCGCCGCATTGCGGAAGGCAAGACGGAAAAGCTGGTGGTCACCCAGGAAATCGTGCATGAATTTCTGGGCGGCATCAAAATCCGTTCGGAAGGCGAAATTGCCGAGCGCACCAAGAGTCCCGGCGTAGTGGTAGGTTTGGCCTGGACCCCATCCGGCGGCGACATTCTCTTTGTCGAAGCCGGCCGCATGAAGGGCAAAGGCGGTTTCACCATCACCGGGCAGATTCAGGACGTGATGCGCGAGTCCATGCAGGCCGCCCACAGCTGGGTGCGCGCCAATGCCAAGCTGCTGGGGATTGACGAAGATTTCTTCGCCAATCACGACATCCACATCCATGTCCCTGCCGGGGCCATCCCCAAGGATGGTCCATCCGCGGGCGTGACCATCGCCACCGCGTTGATTTCCTTGCTGAGCGGCAAGCCGGTTCGCCCGCTGACCGCGATGACCGGGGAAATTACGCTGAGCGGCAATGTCCTGCCCATCGGGGGAGTGAAGGAGAAGGTGTTGGCCGCGAAACGGGCCGGCGTCGTCGACGTCATCCTTCCGGCGGAGAACAAGACCAATGTGGAGGAAGACCTCACGCCCGAGCAGCTGGAGAAGATCAACGTCCATTACGTGAAGACCATCTTTGATGTTCTGCGCGTGGCGTTGCCTTCCAGCGTACGGGAAGAAAAACAGGATGAAGCGGTGCGGGAGAAGGTCCTGACCGAACAGCCTGTGGCCTGATCCGCATCCTCATTTTTTCCTTAACTTTCATGCCAGCCCTGCTTTTCGGGCTGGCATCTTAGTTTCCGCTTGTTTCCTTGTAACCCTATGTTCTGAAAGCGTTTGCCAGGGAAACTTCTGGTCCCGGCTGGGGTTTATACGCCTTAGAGCCGTATTGGGACGCTCGGGAAAGAGTGAGGATGGATGCCATGAAAACCTGCAAAATCTTGGCCGTAATGCTTACGGGGATTTTGTTTTTCGGGACAAGGTTCGCCCAAGCCCAGGACGATGAGGCTGCCGCTGATCCGCCCAGCCGGGTGGCGCGCATGAACTATACCGAGGGTTCCGTCTCCTTTCAGCCCGGCGGGGAGGGCGATTGGGTGGGCGCAGTGGCGAACCGTCCCCTGACCAGTGGCGACAATTTGTGGGCGGACAAAGATTCCCGCGCCGAACTGCACATCGGCTCGACTGCCATCCGGATTTCTTCCGAGACCAGTCTGACCTTTCTCGCGCTCGACGATCGCACCACCCAACTGCGTTTATCCCTGGGCAGCCTGATTCTGCGAGTGCGTCATCTGGACGACGAAGATCATTTTGAAGTGGATACCCCCAACCTCGCCTTCACCGTGCACAGTACGGGGGAGTATCGCTTTGATGTGAACCAGAACGGTGACATCACCGACATCACGGTGTGGCGCGGCCGCGGGGAAGTCACCGGCGGCGGAGATTCCTACACCGTTGTGGCCGGGCAGGATGCCCGCTTCAGCGGGAGCAATGATCTGAATTACGAAATCGGGCAACTTCCTGCTCGCGATGATTTTGACAACTGGGCCACCAGCCGCGATGACAAGGAAGATCGCGCCGAATCCGCCAACTACGTGTCTCCGGAAGTGACCGGATATGAAGATCTCGACGCCTATGGCGATTGGCGCTATGCCGGTGGCTATGGAACAGTGTGGGTGCCGCGCGGTGTGGCCGGAGGCTGGGCCCCCTATCGCTATGGTCATTGGGTCTGGATCGCCCCCTGGGGCTGGACCTGGGTGGAAGACGAGCCCTGGGGTTTTGCGCCTTTCCATTACGGACGCTGGGCGTATACGGAAGGTTTCTGGTGTTGGGTGCCGGGCCCAGTAGTGGTGCGTCCGGTGTATGCGCCCGCTTTGGTGGCCTTTGTCGGCGGCAATGGATGGAACGTGATGATCGGTGGCGGGCCGGGAGTGGCTTGGTTTCCCCTGGCCCCACGCGAAGTATATGTGCCGTGGTACCGCGTCAGCCGCGGCTATGTGAACAATGTCAACATCACCAATACGCGGGTGAATGTCACTCAGGTGACCAACGTGTACAACATCTACAACACGAACACCACCAACGTGACCCGGGTGACCTACATGAACCAGCGCGTGAATAACGCGGTCACGGTGGTTTCCCGCGATACTTTTGTGAATGCGCGGCCGGTGGATCGAAACCTGGCTCGTGTAGAAGAACGGCAGCTGACGCAAGCCGGCGTGGTGCGCGATGCGCCGGTGCAACCCACGCGCCAGAGCTTGATTGGTGCCGGAACGCCCGCTCGCGTGCGGCCTCCGGTCGCTATCACCAATCGCCAGGTCGTGGTCACCAGGACCCCGGCTGCGCCGCCGCGCGCCTCTTTCGAGCCACGGCAGCCGGCAGTCAACGTGCGCACCGAGCAGCCCTCGCCTCGTCCCCAAACCTTGCCGGCGGGAGCCAACAATGGAAACGAGCAGGAGCGCCCACCAGTAGCTCCGCGGCCACAGGCCCCGCAGGCCAATCAGCCGGCGAATCCGCGCATGGAGCAGACCCCGGCCGAAGGAAGCCGCAATGCGGCTCGGCCGGAGCCGGAGAACCGCCCGCAGAACGTGCCTCGACCGTCGCCTCCGGCGAATGACGCGCGCTCCAGTAACCCCTATGTCCGCCAAGCCCCGCCGGTCCGGGACAAATCACCGCAGGAGCAACAGAAGGAAGAACAGAAGTTTCGCAACTGGCAGGAGCAGCGGCAGCGCAGCCAGCCCCAGAACCGGCCGGAAGCCCGTCCGCAGCCGGCCCCACAGCGTCCCGCGGCTCCGCGTCCGCAAAACCATAATCGGTAATCTGAAAATCCCGGATGCCCAGGTCTCACGCTACGGCGTGAGACCTGTCTTTTGGGGGGATCACCCCAGCCCATGTGGGAGCGGGCGTTCCGCCCGCTCGGCGTGCAAGCAGATCGGGCCCAGCAGGGAACTTCGGCCTGGCGACGGAGATGTGAAACTTGATCTGTCCCGCCATGAAAGTCGGGTGATTTCTCTGCCCGCACGGGGCAGGTCCGCGCCCCGAGCCCTTAGTTTTTCCTGCCCTGCGCGATACACTAGGAAGGCCCTAACTCCATGCAGATCCGTGTTCTATTCTTTGGCAGGTTGAAGGACTTGGCAGGCAAGGCGCAGGATTCACTCATCCTGCCTGAGCCAGCCACGGTGGCCGATGTCCTCGGTCACTATGAAGCGCGCATTCCCCAGCTAACGGACCTGCTGCCTTTCCTGGCACTGTCCGTCAATCAGGAATATGCCGGGCCGGAGAAAACGCTCCAGCCCAATGACGAGGTGGCCTTGCTGCCACCGGTCAGCGGCGGCGCGGCCCGCTCGCCCCATTGCGCCATTGTGCGTGAGGTGATCCCGGCCCGCGAACTGGCCGACAAGCTCAAGCATCCCGAAGATGGCGCGGCCCTGGTCTTCGAGGGCATTGTGCGCAACCACACGCGCGGCCGTCGCACCCTGTATCTCGATTACGAGGCCTATGAAGAGATGGCCCTCAAGCAAATGGAAGCGCTGGCCGGGCAAGCGCTGGAGCAATTTTCTGTGCGGGATGTTGCCGTGGTCCATCGTCTGGGAAGAATCGAGATCGGGGAGACCAGCGTGTGGATTGGGGTGGCCTCCGCTCATCGAGCCGCCGCGTTTGATGCCTGCCGCTTTCTGATCGACAGCTTGAAGCGCACGGTCCCTATCTGGAAAAAGGAATATTTCGTGGATGGCGCCGTGTGGGCCGATGGCGAGCCCTTTCCAGCGGAAATTCCCCGCGCCGAAGGCACCCATTCCGAGGGCCATGCATCTAAGTGACACGTTGGCTTCTTCGTGTTGCTTGCGATTTATCAGTGGGATTTTACGGGCAAAAGGATTTTTCTAACTTGACCGCACAGCATGACAGGAGTGCACCACGTTGGCACGGTTCTGCCGCAAGCTGGAAATGGGCCTTACTCAGTGCGCTCCTGCTGGCTGGCAGCGTCTGTACCGCCCAGGAGTCCGACACTACCATCAAGGTGGACGTAAAGCTGGTCAACCTGTATGTGACGGTGACCGACGCACACGGCGCTCCGGTGGCCGGACTGAAGAAAGAAGACTTCCGCGTGGCGGAAGATGGTGTCGAGCAGAGAATTTCGGTCTTCGATAAAGAGTCGGCGGTACCGCTGTCCATCGTCATGGCGATCGACACCAGCCTCAGCACGCGCCGGGACCTACCCCTGGAATTGGCTTCCGCGCGAAAATTCGCTCATACCATTCTGCGCCCGGTCGATGGCCTGGCTTTGTTTGAGTTCAGCGAGATCGTGCATGAGGTCACCCCATTCACATCTAATCTCAAGGACATTGACCGGGGAATTGACCGCATCCGCTTGGGTTCGGCGACCGCGCTTTATGACGCTCTTTATCTTGGTTCCGAGGCTTTGGAGCGCCGGCAGGGCCGCAAGGTCATGGTGGTGATTACCGACGGCGGGGACACAGTCAGCCAGGTGAATTACAAGGAGGCGGTGCGCGCGGCGCAGCAGGCGGAGGCCATCCTGTACAGCGTGATCGTGGTCCCCATCGAAGCCAGCGCCGGACGCGATACCGGAGGCGAGCACGCTTTGATTCAGCTCTCGGAAGATACGGGCGGGAAGTATTTTTACGCCAAATCGGTCGCCCAGCTCGACGAAGCCTTCCGCCAGATCAGCGATGAATTGCGTACCCAGTATTTGCTGGCTTACTATCCGGCGCGGCGTTTGACCAGCTCCGAGTTTCGCAGTGTCGAGGTCAAAGTGGATGGGGTCCCCGACCAGGCGGAATACAAGGTCCGCCACCGCACGGGATATTACACCAGCAAAGCGCGGTGAAGGCCGGGGCGTTCGGCGAATGGTATGTTGGTAAAGTTATTTCATCCAGTTCTACGGATGGGGAATGTGTGATTTCACAGTCCGGCGGCTGCGCGCAGTGTAAAAATATGTATTTGGGGCCGGCGTATCAGCGGCCTGCGCTCCTGCTGGGTTCTGGTGTACAAATTGCAGAATGAGTTTTGGCCCAAAGCAGCGGCCCCGCGGGGCGTCCGCCGGGCTGCACCAAGGGGCCCGAGATTTCTACCGTTTCTCCCTATCTACGGTTTTCCGCCCCTTGGCAGTTCTTCAGGGAGTGATCGGGTTCAGCATTTTTGAAAGGAAGGTATATGTCGCCCAAGGCTACACGTGTTTTCTGTCACCATCTTGTTCTAGCGGTCCTTCTGGTGATTCCCGGGATTCTCGCAGGTGCTCCGGGCCTGCATGCGCAGACGACCATCTCCACCGGCAGCATTCAGGGAACGGTCACCGATCCGTCGGGTGCGGTCGTGGGCGGCGCCAAGGTGTCGATCCGCAATAAATCCACCAATCAGGTCAGCGAGACCACGACCACGTCGTCCGGCGCCTATACCTCTGGCGCGCTGCTCCCCGGCAACTATGAAGTTCGGGTCGAGATGGCGGGCTTCAAGACGGTGTCCCTGCCCGTCACCGTGCAGGTGAGTGTGACCGCCACGGGCAATGTGAAGCTTTCCGTGGGCGAAAGCAGCCAGGTGGTGGAAGTGCAAGGTACAGAAGTGAGCATCAACACTGAGCAGGCCACGGTGCAAGGCGTGCTGACGGCACAGCAGATCGAGAACTTGCCCATCAACGGCCGCAACTTTCTCGACCTGGCCCAGCTCGAGCCCGGGGTGCAGATTCAGGACGGCGGCAATTTTGATCCCACCAAGAACGGCTTCAGCTCCATCTCTTTCGGCGGACGCTTCGGCCGCACGGCGCGCATCGAAGTCGATGGCGTCGATGTCAGCGACGAGACCGTCGGCACCACCACGCAAAATATTCCGTTGGGCGCTATCCAGGAATCTTCCTTGCAGCAGTCCTCGCTCGACCTTTCCACCGAGCTGACTTCTTCGGGTTCGGTCAACATCACGACCAAGTCGGGCACCAACCAGCTGCACGGCGACGGCTTCTACTACTTCCGCGACCAGAGTCTGAACGCCAACCTGCCCGGCGGCACCGACAATCCCTTTCAGCGCAATCAATACGGCGGCAGCCTGGGTGGGCCTGTGCTTCGCGACAAACTGTTTTTCTTTGTAGACGCGGAGCGCACCAAGCAGGACCTGCTCGATCCCGTGCTGCCCGGCCCTCCCTTTGAGGCGCTGGCCGGAAATTTCAACTCTCCCTTCCGCGAGGCCCTGGGCATTGCCCGCGTGGATTGGCTGATCAACAACAATTTCAAAGCGTTCTATCGCTTTTCCTACGACCAGAACCACAGCGTGTTGCCCTATATCCCCAACTCGTTCCAGCCTTATTCCAACGTGAACCACACGCCGGTCCACGCCCTGGGCCTGGACTTCACTACCGGCAGCTACACTCACAGCATTCGTTTCGGCTACACCAAGTTCCGCAATGAGATTACCGACGCGGTCACCGGCTCGGACATTTTCAATCCGGCGCCGGGAATTGAGCTGGCCATCGGCAGCGATCCTAACTGTCTGACTCCGGGCGCGAACGTGTTTTGCTCGGGCCCCAACTTCCTGGCCCCGCAGGCCACCTTCCAGTCCAATCGTCAGGTGAAGTACGATGGCAGCAAGCCCTTCCGCAACCACATCTTCCGCTACGGCGCGGGATACAACCACATTGTGGGCGGCGGGTATGCGGAGTTCCTGGGACTCGCCCCCGCAGTTGGCGCGCCCACTGATTCCTGCGACACCATTTGCCAATCGCTGCAAGGGGGCGCCGGTAATCCGCTGAACTATCCGGTCACCAACGTGACGTTGGGCAATGGCCAGGGTTTTTCGTCCGAGAAACCGGCCTTCGGTTTCCCGGGCGGTGGCTTGGGTCCGGACAACCGCATCTCGCTATACTTCGGGGACTCCTGGAAAGTGAAGCCGCACCTGACCCTGACTTACGGTCTCCGCTATGCGCGCGACACGGGACGCTCCGACAGCGATCTGGGCGCAATTCCGGAACTTGAACAATTCGGCGCCGGCCTGGGACGGCGGGTCAATCAACCGAACCGCAACTTTGCCCCTCAACTCGGCGTGGCCTGGGCCCCGGGCGGCAGCAGCAAGACCGTCTTTCGCGCCGGCATCGGTTTGTTCTATGAGAATTCCATCTGGAACAACAATCTTTACGATCGCCCGGCCCGACTGCAACAAGGCTTGTTCCTGGCCAGCACGCCGGTGTGCGCCAATGGCCTGGCGCAATCTGTGTCCTTTCCCACCTCTGTTGATCCGGCGGAGGTTTGCGGACAGCCGATCGGCAGTGTGACTTCGCAGATCCTGCAGCTGCAGCAGGACTATCAGGCTTATACCCTGGCCGCCGGAGCTTCCAGTAACCCGGTGTATATCGGCAACATTCTTGCCTCTGGCATTGACGTGACCGGAACCAACATGTTCGCCCCGGACTACGTGACCCCGCGTTCGGTGCAGATGAATTTCGGCATGCAGCACGAGTTTCGTCCCGGTATGGTGCTCACCGTGGACTATTTGCGCAATGTGGGCACACACAGCCTGCTTTCCGTGGACACCAACCACGTGGGCGACTCGCGCTACTTCGATGAAGATGCGGCCATCGCGGCCATCAATGCCACCAATAGTTCGTTTGGTTGCGGCAACTCCAGCATGACCGCCAATATCAATTGCGCGATCGCCGCTGGCGCCAGCATCGCCGACTACGCCAGTAACGGGCTTGATTCCGGATACTCGGTGTGTGGGGGCCTGCCGTGCTCGGCGATCGGCGCGCCCGCTGCCGCGTTTCCCGGCAAAAACTCCGCCGTGGGCGCCAACCAGATGCTGTTTCCCATCGGCCGTTCCGTCTACAACGGGCTGCAAATGTCTTTGAAACAGCACGCCAGCCATCCGTTTTCCGGGGTCCGCTCCATGGACCTGCAAATCTCTTACGCCCTATCCCGCTACGTGTCCATGGCCCGTGACAACGACTACATCAATTTTGCCACCGACAATGCCCAGCCTTCCCGCTACATTGGTCCCAACGGGCTGGACCGGCGGCACCAGGTCTCCTTCGGCACTACCATGGAACTGCCGGCGCATCTCCGCATGAGCGTGATCTCGCATTTCTACAGCCCGCTACCTTCGAATATGACCTTGCCAGTGACCGGCGCGCCGGGCGGCATCTTCGTCTCCGATGTGACTGGCGACGGTACTGGAGATGGCACCGTCGGCTCCAATGGCGGCACGGGAGATCTGTTGCCGGGCAGCAACATTGGATCCTTTGGCCGCGATATTTCCGTGAGCGGCCTCAATACCGTGATTGACGCCTACAATACCAACTTCGCCGGCCAGGCCACTCCGGCCGGGCGGGTGTTGATCAGCAATGGTCTGTTCAGCCTGGCCCAACTGCAGCAGCTGGGAGGCGTTATGCAGACGGTCGCGACCGCTCCGCCCAATGCGGTGGGACAGGACTGGTTGCGGGCCTTTGACCTGAGCCTGAGCTGGGGGCATAAGTTCTGGGACCGCGTGGAACTGCGCCCTGGCGTCTCGTTCTTCAACCTGATGAACTTTGCCAATTTCAACGGCTCCAACAATCCCTTCAGCACCGTGCTCGATGGGACCCCTGGGTCGCCGAACGGAACCCTCAACCCGCAACCGGCCTCGAACCGCTTGGGCTTGGGTTCGGGAGTATTCGGACTGGGGTCTCCGCGGGCAATGGAGTTCACCCTCAAGTTGACTTTCTAGATAACAAGCTAAACCGGTTTGGACAAGGCCATCCGCACTCTTGCGGATGGCCTTTCTTTTTGCCTGCAAGTTCTAAAAAATCAAGGATTTCTACAAAAATCGATATTCTACGGGAGGGGGTGATTCCAAATTTGGAATATGTTTACCCGGAGGAATCCATGCTTTTCAACAAGACGCTATACAACAGATTGAATTCAATACAGATCGTGTGAGCTGCCTGTTGTGGTTTGTTGATTGCAAGAGTGCCCAAGTTCGGGTGAAGTGGTGGGAAAGACAGGTGTTTACCCGCCGCGATCAGAACTTTTCTAGTGTTAAGTGCAATCGTTTCAGTTTTTTAAACCAATTCGAAACCGCTTTTTTAGCAAGACCCGGTTCCCCAAACTCCGAAAGGTAGGTGCAAGATGTTCTTGACGGATGCGTGCTCTCGTCAGCCGAAAATCAGCCAGCGAATTGGCATAACCTTGCTGATCGCTAGTGTCTTGTTCGCACTGACCGCGACAGGATTTGCTCAGAGATTGACTGGATCGGCTTCTATTCAAGTGTTGGACCCGGCTGGGGCCGGAGTCGTGGCCGCCAAAGCGATTCTGACCAGCAAGGACCGCGGCACCAAGCTGGAACTCACCTCAAATAGTGAGGGCACAATTGTCGTTCCGGACCTGCCGCCGGGCGATTACAGCATTTCGGTGCAGAAGGAAGGATTCAAGACCGCCACGACCGCCATTACGATTCGCGTGGGCGTGTCCTCTTCGCTGGTGCTGAATCTCGAAGTTGGCGCGGTATCCACCGAAGTCGTGGTGCAGGCGGCAGTGGTGACGGCCGACACGGCCAAGTCCACCGTGCAGGGGGTCATTCAATCGGACCAGATTCAGGCTTTGCCGCTGAACGGCCGCAATTTCCTCGATCTGGCGCAGATGGCGCCGGGAGTTCAGATTGTCGATGGCGGACAGTTTGATCCCACGAAAAATCAGATGGTGGGCGTCTCCATTGGCGGCCGCGGCGGCCGCGTGACCCGTATCCAGATGGATGGCGTCGACATCACGGACGAGACCGTGGGCACCACGGTCATGAACCTGACCAACGAATCGATTCAGGAATTCGGCATTCAGCAGTCTTCGCTCGACCTGAGCACCGACCTGACTTCTTCTGGCGCAGTCAACATCATTACCCGCAGCGGCACCAACACCTATCACGGCACGGGTTTTGGCCTTTTCCGCCGCTCTGACTTTGCTGCCAGCACGGCGCCGCTGGGTGTGGAAAATGCACCAAAACCCCCGTTTAGCCGCGACAACTACGGCGGCCGTCTGGGCGGTTACTTCCTGAAGAACCGGTTATTCTGGGACGCAGAGTATGAGAAGCTGCAACAGCAGAGCGCCACGGTAACCAACGTTCCGAACTTCCCGCAATTTACTAACTCCTACGGGGTGCCCATGAATGAACACATGGGCGGAGCCCGGGCAGACTTCAGCCTTACCGACAAAATGAAGCTGTTCTACCGCTTCATGCACGATGATAATTTGGGTGTGACCGGGTTTGGCGGCGTGGGCGTCTCGGCGTTTGCCAATTCCAACAACGCGAACTCCCATGTCGCCGGGTGGGATTACAGTTCCGGAAGTTCGGTGCATTCGATTCGCTTCAGCTCGCTGAAGTTTGCCAACGGTATCGTGGATGCAAATGCGCTGGCCGGCACGCCGGTCCTTCCGGTGCAGGTCAATATTCAGGGCTTGGGTGGGTTTGTCTATGGTCCCAATGCCAATGCTCCCCAGGCGACCTATCAGCAAAACCGGCAGATCAAGTATGACGGCAGCTTTGTCAAGGGACGGCATACTCTTCAAGTAGGGGTGCAATATAACCGCATTACCCAGGGTGGATTTGCTTCTTTCTTTGGGCTGGGACCGCGCATTCGCGCGCCCTTCTCCGGCGGAGTTGCGGCTGACCCCTACAACGCTGACGGTGCCGATGACCCGCTGAATTACAAAGCCAACCTGGTTATCCTGGGGAACGGACTAGGCGCGCTCAGTGAAAAACCAGCGTTTGGATTTCCCCACGGCGGTTTCGATAACAATCGTTTTGGTATTTATGTCCATGATACGTGGAAGCTGGCCAAGAACTTTACCGTGAATGGCGGCCTGCGCTGGAACTTCGACGATGGCTTGGCCAACGCCGACCTGGCTCGCACGCCTCTGATCAGCGAATTTGATCCTGAGCTGGGCGGGAAACCGCGGAACGATAAAAAGCGCTTTGCGCCGCAGCTGGGTTTTGCCTGGGACTTGCACGGCGATGGCAAGACGGTCATTCGCGGCGGGGGCGGCCTCTACTACGACACCAATATCTTCAATAACCTCTCCTTTGACCGCCAGGTCAATTTGCCGCCCGGTTTTGGCAACAGTTACGACAATGTGGATTCCACTGTGAAGTATCTGTTGAGCCCGATCGATGGCAGCATTCTGTTTGATTTTACGACCCAGTGCACGGGGGCCCAACCCTCCAGCGGCACTCCCAACAGTTGTTTTGGGGCTGCCATAGGCAATGTGATTCCCTTTGCTTTGCAAGCGCAGCAGTTGTATCAGCAGGCCAGCACGCAGGCGTCGAATGGCTGGCCGCAACCCGGTGTGCCGCCACTGTTTGATTCTTTGTTGGGAGTCAGCGGCGGCGCCATTTTGGACCCTCGCTACAAATCGCCCTATGGTACGCAAATCAACTTCGGCATTCAGCGTGAACTAAAACAAGGCCTGGTGTTGAGCGTGGACTACATCATGAACCGTGGCGTCCACTTCTACGAGACACGGGACCGTAACCGTATCGGGGCAGCAAATACGTTGGACCCGGCGGCTGCTCTGAATGCAATGAATTTGACCTTCAATGACTACGAGTGTGGCGAAGGCTCTGTGGCGGCCAACATCGATTGTGTGATCGACGGTGGTGGTTCCATCTATGATTTCACCGCCGAGGGTCTGGGTGCGGGCAGCGCGCTGGACGGAGGATCTTTTGTTGGCAACAACAAAAACTTCCGTAGCATGACCGTGATTGAGTATGCCGGTGTTTCCCGCTATCAGGCCTTGCAAGCCGCCTTGACGGGACGCATTGGCAGCTATGGACCATTGCGTAACGTGACCACCAACGTTACCTATGCTCTCTCCCGGTTTAACTCCAGCAGCACGGACCAGGACTTCCTTTTCGCGGCCGTGAACAACGACAATCTGACCCAGTTCTACGGGCCTTCCAACCTGGACCGCACGCATCAGCTAGGCGTGGCCTTCTCCTTTGATCTGCCGGCGGGCTTCCGTTTTTCCACCATCAGCCAGTACCGGACCAATGAGGCTTCCACCGGGATCTTTGCTCAGTCCACAGATGCCTCGACGGACATTTTCATCAATGATTTCAACGGGGACGGTACGGTGGGAGATCCTCTGCCGGGAACCAATCGTGGCGCCTATGGACGCAAGGTCCACGCCAACAACCTCAATGATCTGATCAACTCCTACAACAACAACGTGGCTGGGACCTTGACCCCGGCCGGCAAAGCGCTGGTCGATGCAGGTTTGTTCACCCAATCACAGCTGGAGGCGTTGGGTGCGGTGGCTGGCTCACTGGACCCTGCTCCCGCCGGACAAATCGACAACCCCGGCTTTTACACTACGGACTTCCGTTTGTCCTGGACGTATAAGCTTGCGGAACGCTTCCAGATTGAACCTATGGTGGAGTGCTTTAACGTGTTCAATCGGATGAACGGGGTGGGGACCGGAAGTGATGGCCGCGGCGGCAATACCGCGCTCGATGGAATCCTCTCGGGTGCCGTCGGCAGCATTAACGGCACAATCCATGCGCCGCAGCGCGTAGGCGCGGGCTCGGGATCGTTCTCCAGCGGTCTGCCACGGGCCTTCCAATTTGGGATTCGCGTCAGCTTCTAAGCGGTCCCATCTCTCACAACACTCCGGGGTGTGCTTCGCACACCCCGTTTTTTTGCGGCTCCACTCTCCCCGCACCCGCTCTGTATAATGCTGGTATGTCGTTTCAGCAGGGAAACCCCGCCAACACTGGGCCGCGCCCCAAGAAGGCCGTTCCTCCCGATGATACTTTTGAGGAAGCCAATTACCTGAAGGCCCTGAGTCAGAAGCAGAAGCCGGTGCTGGTGAAATTGCGCGACGGCGATATCCTCGAAGGCTGGATCGAGTACTACGATAAGAACATGGTGCGCCTGACGCGTGATGGCGAGCCCAACCTCTTCGTGTACAAACACGAAATCATGTACATCGCGGAAGACAACGGAAAGCGGAAATGAAGTGGGCGGGGCAGCAACGGGCGCGGCGGGGCGGGATTCTCCTCGTGCTGTGGGCAGGAACCTGTTTTGTGCCTTTGCTGGCTGCAGCCGCCGACCAGACAACCCAGCCTTCTGCCGGCCCAGCCTTTCGCCAGGACTTCAAAAAGTGGAAAGCCGGGTTGGTGCAGAGCCGTAAACAGGAATGGCTCACCCTGGCCGGTCTGTTCTGGCTGAGGCCGGGTGAAAATTCATTCGGCGCAGACAGCGCCAACCAAGTGGTGTTTCCCACCGGCAAGATCGCTGCGAAAGCGGGCATCTTCGAGTTGCAGGATGGCCAGGTGATGATGAAGCTTCAGCCCGGCGTCCACGCTACGATTGAAGGCAAGCCGGTCACTTCGGCGAAACTGGAGCCGGATACGGCCGAGAAACCCACCGTGGTGGAAATCGGCAGCTTGCGCTTCCACGTGATTGTACGCGGCCAACGAATCGGGATCCGCTTGCAGGATTTGCAGAGTCCGTCTGTCGCGAAATACGCCGGCCCCGTGTTCTTTCCGCTGGATGCCGCCTATCGCGTGGTGGCCAAGTGGGTCCCTGCGGATGGCAAAAAGACGGAAGATGTTCCCAATGTGCTGGGAGATGTGGAGCCCACGCCGGTTGCCGGGACAGCTGTGTTTACCCTGCACGGCCAGACCGTGCAGTTGGAAGACTTGGGCGGCGATCCGGCGGGAAAGCTGTTCTTTGTCTTCAGCGACCCGACCAGTAAAACGGAGACTTATCCCGGGGGACGTTTCCTCTATGCCGGCCCCGTAGTCAACGGCATGGTCGTTCTCGATTTTAATCGCGCTTACAATCCCCCTTGTTCCGTGACCCCGTATGCGACGTGCCCTCTGGCGCCCAAGGCAAATCGCCTTCGCGTGGCCATTCCGGCAGGTGAAAAATACGATCGCAGGCCCGGCGGACACGCAAATTCCAGCGCCAGGACAGGCCTTCGGTAAACTTGTAAATGACGCCAACTTCCGCACCTCAGCCCTTTGTTCCCGCCATGTCAGAGATCGCCCGCGAGGCGGGCGCACTGCTGCTGCGCTATCTGCATCGGGTCGCGATCCAATACAAAGGCGAGGCCGACCTGGTGACGGAAGCCGACCGCGCTTCCGAAGCCCTGATCCGCGAACGCATCCGCGCCCTCTGGCCGGCCCATGACATCATGGGGGAAGAGCAGGGGCTGGTCGATACCGGCAGCGAATACCGCTGGTATGTCGATCCTTTGGATGGCACGACCAACTTCGCGCACGGGTACCCCGTCTTCTGTGTTTCCATGGCGCTCGAACACAAAGGCAAGCGCATCGCGGGCGTGGTGTTTGATCCTACGCGCAACGAATTGTTTGCCGCCGAAAAGGGAAGCGGCGCTTTCCTGAATGGGCAGCCCATTCACGTCTCGAAAACGGCCAAACTTTCCGAGTCTCTGGTGGCCACTGGGTTTCCCAGTCACAAACGCCACAAGAACCCCAACATTCACTTCTACCACCAGATCACCTTGCGCACGCACGGGGTGCGGCGGGCCGGTTCCGCCGCGCTCGATTTATGTTATGTGGCCTGCGGACGCTTCGACGGTTTTTGGGAATTCAACCTGAATCCCTGGGACACCGCGGCCGGGGTGCTGCTGGTAGAAGAAGCGGGCGGGAAGGTCTCCGATTTCAGCGATGGCCCCTTCCAGA
This sequence comes from Acidobacteriota bacterium, assembly GCA_018268755.1. Taxonomy (GTDB): domain Bacteria; phylum Acidobacteriota; class Terriglobia; order Terriglobales; family Acidobacteriaceae; genus KAN-5. The sequence continues at coordinate 14,017 of JAFDVW010000015.1, read as the reverse complement.
TCGAAAGCCGCGAGACCATGGCCAGCAATGGATTACTGCACCCCGCCCTGCTGCATGAGTTCCAGGAGATCTTTCAGGGACGCGGGCTGGAACCCATTCCCGACCCGCGCCAGCACAAGCGGTAAAATCTTTCCGCCACATTTTGTATCGCAGGAGTGAATGCATGCTCTCCTACTTGCGCGGTCCCGCGCTCGCCCTACTCTGCCTGTTTCTGTTTGTCTGCTACGCCCCGGCGCAAGATTCCACCCCACCCCATGCCAGGCCAAAGATCGGGCTGGCGCTCAGTGGCGGTGGGGCGCGCGGCCTGGCCCATATCGGGGTGCTGCAGTGGATGGAGGAGAACCACATCCCGGCGGACTACATCGCCGGCACCAGCATGGGCGGCCTGATCGGCGCGATGTATGCCACCGGCATGTCTCCTGACGAGATGGGGCAGTTTGTCGAACACATCGACTGGGATGAGACACTGCTCAGCGAGCCCAGCTATGCGGAGTTGTCGGTACGCCGCAAGGAAGATCGCCGGGCCTACCAGATTGGCGCGCCCCTTGGGCTGAAGCATGGGCTTTCCGGTCCCAACGGCTTTAATCCCGGGCATGGCGTGGCTTTGCTGTTTGATCGCGTGGCCTATCCTTATTCCCCGGTCGGAAGCTTTGACGAACTGCCCATCCCTTTTCGCTGCGTGGCCACCAACATGCTGGATGGCACCGCGGTCGTGCTTTCCAGCGGTTCTTTGGGGCAGGCCCTGCGCGCCACCATGGCGATTCCGGGCATTTTCACGCCGGTGGAGATCGATGGGAAAATTCTGGCCGATGGTGGCCTGGTGGAGAACATTCCCAGCCGGGTGGCGCGCGAGATGAAGGCCGATATTGTCATTGCTGTGGACGTCGGCACTCCTCTGGGAGGGCGTGAGCAGTTGCGCTCCATCGGCGGCGTACTCACCCAGACCATCTCGGTCATGACCATCGACAATGACCGGCGGGCCCTGCGCGAGGCCGACCTGGTCATTGCACCTGATTTGGGCAAGTACACCAACGTGGATTACTACAATGCAGCGGAACTGATCCGCCTGGGATACGAGGGCGCCGCCCACAAGGCCGCCGTACTTCGTCCGTTTGCGGTTTCGGATGCGCAATGGCAGCAGTACCTGCAGCGGCGCGAGGCGCGAAAACGCAAGCCGCAAGCTACCATCGACCTGCTGGAAATCAGCGGGGTCGATGATTCAGACCGGCGACGCCTGGAAAAGAACCTGAAGGGGCTGCTGCACCAACCGGTCAATTCCCAGAAGCTGGACTCACGCCTGACCGAGATCACCGGGCAAGGCCGCTTTGACAGTCTGGGATACGAAGGCTTCACCCGTGACGGGAAGAGCGGCCTGCGCATTATTGGGCACGAGAAAACCTACGGTCCGCCGTTTATAGACCTGGCTGTCGATGTGAATGGCACGGGGGTAGGCAACACCAATTTCAGCGCCGGCATGCGCGTCACCTTCATGGATGTGCGTGGTCACGGTGGGGAATGGCGCAATGATCTGACGCTGGGCGCAGTGGCGCGCGCCGCTACCGAGTTCTACCAGCCCATCAAATCCAGCCGTTTCTTTGTGGCGCCTTACGCTTTTGCCACAAAGGTCGCGCGCAACGCCTACGCGGACGGCGACCGGATCGCGCTGTTTCGTGACCGCCGCGCCGGCGGTGGGCTCGACGTTGGTTTCACTCCCAATGACAGGAGCGAAATCCGCGCGGGCTACCAGCTCTATAACGGCGACTTGGCCGCCCTGATCGGCGAGACTGGATTACCTCGTTCGCGCGGGACCAGCGGCTTATTCCGGGTGCGCTTCACCTTTGATGGACAGGATAGTCCGGTGGTGCCCAGCCGCGGCGTGCGTCTGGAGGCCAACCTCTCCCATGTGCTGCAAAGTCCCGGGACCACGCAATCCATCGATCAGCTGGAAGTGCAGTCTTCCAGCTTCTTTCCGCTCAGCGCCAAAGGATCGCTCTTCACCGGGGCCTCCTTCGGAACGACTTTCAGCCGCGACGCCGGCCCCTTCCAGGTCTTCACCCTGGGTGGCCCCTTCCGCCTGGGCGCGTATCTGCCGGATGAATTCCTGGGCAACCACTATGGCTATCTGTCGCTGGGATACCGGCGCGAGTTGTTCCGCCTGCCGGCCCCCTTGGGGAAGAAAGTTTACTGGGGTGGATGGTACGAAGCCGGCAGCGCCTTTGACGATCCGTCTTCATTCACGGTGCGCGGCAGCATGAATCTGGGCATGATTACGGAGACGATTCTCGGTCCTATATCGCTGGCGGGCAGCGTGAGCCCCAGCGGCAAGACGCGCATCAACTTCTCGATTGGAAGGATCTTCTAAACTGGGCCACAGAATAGGCGGGGCCACGGATCCCAGGGATTTTCACGGATACATTTTGTTCTTTAAAAAATCCGTGTAGTCCGTGCAAATCCGTGGCCTGCTTTTCCGCGTGAATCCGTGGCTCAAAAGCCGCGCACGAACTCGATCAGGCTGCGCACCGCGATGCCGGAAGGGCCTTTGGCGATCCAGGGCTTCTGCTCTTCCATCCAGGCGGTGCCGGCGATATCGAGGTGGATCCAGGGCGTGTCTTCGGCGAACTCGCGCAGAAATGCCGCCGCGGTTGACGCTCCACCCCAGCGCCCGCCCGTGTTCATCAGGTCGGCGATGCTGGAGCGCGTCATGTCGAGATACTCATCGTCCACCGGCAAGCGCCACATTTTTTCGCCGGATTTTGCCAGGGCCTGGCTGAAGCGTTCGTAGAGAGGATCGTCGTTGGCGAAGACCCCCACGTTGGCATAGCCCAGCGCCACCACCACCGCGCCGGTAAGCGTGGCGGCATCGACCAGGTGGGTGCAGCCCAGCTGGCGCGCATAGCAGAGGCCATCGGCCAGCACCAGGCGGCCTTCGGCGTCGGTGTTGATGATCTCGATGGTCTTGCCCGACATCGCGGTCTGAATGTCTCCCGGCTTCTGGGCCTTGCCGGACGGCATGTTCTCGCTGGCGCACACGATGCCGATGACTTTGACTTTGGGCTTGAGCAGCGCGATGGCACGCATTACGCCGATCATGGTCGCGCCCCCGGCCATGTCATACTTCATCTTCTCCATGCCGTCGGAGGGCTTGATGGAAATGCCGCCGGTATCAAAGGTAATACCTTTGCCCACCAGGCCCAGAACCGGCTTTTCCGGCGCGCCCGCCGGTTCGTATTTCATGACGATCAGCGCGGGGGGCTCATCCGAACCCTGCGCCACGCCCCAGAACGCGCCCATCTTCAACTCTTTGATTTTGTCCGCGCCATAGACTTCGCAGTGCAACCCCACTTCCTGGCACATCTTCTTCGCGCGCTCGGCCAGGATGGTCGGCGTCATGTGGTTGCTGGGCTCATTCACCAGATCGCGGGTGAAGTTCTGCGATTCGCCGATGATGCGCGCCTCGGCAATGGATTTCTGCAGGGCGTTCTGTTCGCCCTTGGCCACCAGGGTGAGCGCCTCAATTTTCTGTTCTTTGCGGTCGCTCTTGTAGGTGTCGGAATCAAAGCTGCCCAGGAAGGCGCCTTCCACAATGGCTTTGACCGCCTCTTCCGCGCTGAACTCGGCTTCCGGCGCGACGAAGGCGAAATTCTTGACGCCCTTGGCCTTCAGCCCGCGTACTGCGGCGCCGGCCAGCTTGCGCAGGTTGGCGGCGGTAAACTTCTTCGCCTTGCCTCCTCCCAACAGCAGTAGGCGGCCGCCCTTCAGGCCGGCGGGTTTGTGCAGCAGGGTGGACTCCAGGGTCTTGCCGATGACTTCACCGCTGGCGATGACTTCGGCCGCGGCGGCCTGCACCGCCTTGTCGCTGGCGGCGACGTAGGGCTCGGTTTTGTCCTTCTCTCCGCGGTCCAGGACCACGGCGACCAGACATTCGGTTTCAACGGCGGAGGGGGCAGAAAGGGAAAGTTCGGTTTTCATGGTGACCTGTTTAGTATCGTCGGGGAAGAAATATCCTGCAAGTCATGGGGCCCCACATAAGGAAGAGGGCAGACACGGCGGGAATTCTGCAAGTTTTTTGAGAAGTTAGAAGACTACGAGGGTGATGCCCCGATTCTTCTGCCCGAGGTGTGGATCGCTCTTGAGCTCCGGACGGCTCTGCAGCAGTTTCCAGGTCCGGGTATCTGATATGGCCCAGTCCTCGCCAAAGATGCAAGCCTGAATGGCGCCATTTTCCTGCATTTCAAGAAGCTGTCGCTGGATGGCGAAGCGCAGATCGCCGCCGACACCTGACGACCCGTAGCCGTGGATGAGTTTCACCAGGCGCTGGCCCTGCTGCCGGGCTTGGGCCAGCTCGGTGCTTAGGCGGCTGAGGGCCTGCGGTACGCTTGGCATGCCGTCTTCCAGGTTGATCGTGGAAATGAAGGATTTACGCGGACCGCGCCGGGCACCCATCCCTGCTTACCTCCTCGGGCGCTAGGCCTTGCGGCTCCGGGCGATGGCCTCGCGCGCCTCGCTGTCCGCCGTGCGGCGGCGCTCCGTCTCACGCTTGTCCCAGAGCTGCTTGCCCTTGGCCAGGGCCATCTCCACCTTGACTCGGCCGTTCTTGAAGTAGAGCCGCAGGGGAATCAGGGTCAGGCCCTTCTGCTGGGTCTTGCCCACCAATTTGCGGACTTCTTCCTTATGTACCAATAGCTTACGGGTACGATCCACGCTGTGGTTGGAATAGCTGCCGTGCTCATAAGGGCTGATGTGGCAGTTCAGCAGCCACAGCTCGCCGTCCTTGACCAGACCATACGCATCTTTCAGGTTGGCCTTGCCTCCCCGGATGGCTTTGACTTCGGTGCCACTCAGGACCACGCCTGCCTCAAATTTTTCCAGCAAGAAGTAGTTGTGCGAAGCGATCCTGTTGACGGAGGCATCTTTCTGCCCGGAGGCGGTAGATTCCCGGCGCGGATTCTTCTCCGCGTTCGGCTTTGTCTGGTGGGTGGATTGGCGGGCCATGGCCTGTGGATGATCTGGCCTATCTTAGCAGGAAGAGAAGGGAATCGCGGTGCAGCTGGAGAGGGCTTTCCCGGCGCTTCCGCCGCAGTCGCTAGTAGGACTAATACCAACGACTATAACTGCAACCACGACAGTGACTTCGGAACAGTTTAAGGCAATGCTATAATCGCCGCGTCAACGTCTTTCTCGGCGAAATTCAGGACGATCACAGGGGCCGTGGCCAACCCCTGGGAGGAAGACTCTCTGCGAGGAATGATTGCAATGAAAAGCCTGGTTCGTGCGGCCGCTGTAGTTGCCTGGTTCGCCATCCTCACCGTGCCGCTAGGGGCGGAGAGCGCCAAATCCCTTTACAACAAGGGCAAGGATGCGGAAGCGCGGCAGAATTACGAGCAAGCCTATGAGTTCTACAAACAGGCCTATGACCAGAAGCCGCAGGAGCTGAAATACCGGGCCTCCTATGAGCGGATCCGCTTTCTGGCGGGTGCCTCGCATGTGCATCGCGGCCAGTTACTGCGGGAAGCCGGAAAGCTCAACGAAGCCCTGGCTGAGTTTCAGAAGGCGGCGGAAATTGACACCTCCAGCCCCATTGCCCAGCAGGAAATCCGCCGGACCCAGCGTCTGATCGATGCGGTGAAGACCAACGGCCCACAGTCGGCCGCGCCCCCGCCCTCGGGGTTACAGAAAAGACTGGAAAACGCCCAGGGCCCGGTTGAACTCGCCTCCATCTCCAACGTTCCTATCACCCTCAAGCTCACCGAAGATACCAAGGTCATCTACGAAACGGTCGGCAAGCTGGCCGGGATCAATGTCCTGTTCGATCCCGATTACACCTCGCGCCGCATTAAGATTGAGCTCAATGGGGTGACTCTGGAAGAGGCGCTGCAGATTATCGCCCTGGAGTCGAAAACTTTCTGGCGGGCGGTGACTCCCAATACCATTTTTGTCGCGCAGGACAATCCCGCCAAGCGTAAGGACGTCGAGCAGAGCATCATTCGCACCTTTTATCTGGCCAACCTGTCGCAGCCCACGGAAATTCAGGACGTGGTGAACACCCTGCGCCAGATTCTGGAAATCTCCCGCATTCAGCCTTTGCAGTCGCAGGGCGCGATCGTGGTGCGCGGCACCCCTGACCAGATTGCCCTGGCGGAAAAACTGGTCTCCGACCTCGATCGCTCTAAGCCCGAGGTCATCGTCGAAGTGGCGGTCATGCAGGTGAGCCGCGACAAGATTCGCAACCTGGGCATCAACCCGCCGACTTCGGCCAGCGTGGCCCTGCAGAACAATATCTCCACCACTTCTTCCGGCTCCAGCAGTTCCAGCTCCACCACCAGCACTTCCGGCACCGCGAACCAGATTAACCTCAATCGCCTGGGCAACCTGAACGCGACCGACTTTGTGGCCACCATCGGCTCGGCCAGCGCCACCGCCCTATTCAGCGACAGCAATACCAAGATCATTCAGAACCCGCAGGTGCGCGCGGTGGATGGGCAGAAAGCTTCGCTGAAGATCGGCGACCGGGTGCCGGTAGCCACCGGCTCCTTCCAGCCTGGCATTGGCGGTGTGGGTATTAACCCGCTAGTAAATACGCAGTTCCAGTATCTCGATGTTGGTGTCAATATCGACATTACCCCGCGAGTACACGCCGGCGGCGAGGTCACGCTCAAAGTGTCCATGGATATTTCTTCCGTGACCGGCCAGTCCAACATCGGCGGCATCAGCCAGCCCATCATCGGGCAGCGCAAAATCGAGCATGAAATCCGCCTGAAGGAAGGGGAAGTGAACCTTCTAGGCGGCATGCTGGAAGACCAGACCACGCAGTCGCTGAGTGGTATCCCGGGCCTGTCGCAGATCCCGATTCTGCGCTACCTGTTCGGGCAGAAGAACACCGAGCACCGGGAGAACGAAATTGTCTTTGCGCTGGTGCCGCACATCGTGCGTTCGCCGGAAGTCACGGACATGAGCCAGCGCGCCCTGGCGGTGGGTACGGCCAGCGCGATCAGCTTGTGGCGCAGCCGCCCCATTACTCCGGCGGCCGCTCCTGCCGGCGCGGCCAGTGTTCCGGCCGCGGGTGCCCCGGCCGCCGTGGCTTCGCCGACCCCGGCTGCCGCTGTGCCCGCACAGCAGACGCCGCCTCCGGCGGCTGCCGCTCCAGCGCCTTCGGGGCCGGCCAGCTTCCAGTTTGATCCGGCCGCCGTGACCCAGCAGGCGGGTGCTACCTTCGCCGTGAACATTCAGCTGACGGGCGCGCAAAATGTCTATTCCGTGCCCTTACAGGTCAGTTATGACCCCAAGGTTTTGCAGGTGGTGAATGTTTCCAACGGCGGCTTCCTCTCGCAGGACGGACAGGCGGTCGCGCTGGTGCACCGCAATGACGACCAGGCGGGAACTTTGCAGGTTACAGCCACGCGCCCGCCCGGTTCCAGTGGCATCTCCGGACAAGGCAATGTCGTGACCCTGACTTTCCTGGCCAAGGCGCCCGGCCAGTCGACTTTAACCATTTCCAAGGGTGGCGCGCGCGACCCCGGCATGCAGGCTTTGCCGGTGGCCGGGAGCGTGGCCACGGTAACGGTGCAGTAGGCGGGATTTCATGAAGCGCCGGAAGCGACAGCACGGTTTCACGCTGATTGAGCTGATTGTGGCCACCGTCATTCTGGTGGTCCTGACCTCGCTGGCGATTCCCCTGGCGCGAGTGCAGATCAAGCGCGCCAAGGAGCGCGAACTGCGGGCCGCGCTGTGGGAGATGCGTGATGCCATTGACCGTTACAAAGACGCCGCCGACCGCGGGGCCTTCCAGATCAAAGTGGGCAGCGACGGCTATCCTCCCGATCTGGATACGCTGGTCAAGGGCATCGATGTGGGCGGCAAAAAAATCAAGTTTTTGCGGCGCATTCCGATGGACCCCATGATGGGAAACAGCGAATGGGGCATGCGCTCCATGCAGGACGACCCTGACTCGGATTCCTGGGACGGCAACAACGTGTTTGACGTCTTTACCAAGTCGCAAGACACGGCGCTGGACGGCACGAAATATAAGGACTGGTAATGGCGAGAGCAACCCGCAAGCGCAACCGTGGCTTCACCTTAATTGAGCTGCTGATCGTAATCAGCTTGATATTAATTTTGGTGTCTATTGCCGTTCCGGTATATAACCAGTCCATTATCCGGGCGCGGGAATCCGTCCTGCGCCAGAACCTCTTTACCCTGCGCTCGCTGATCTCGCAGTACACGCTCGACAAGCAAAAGGCCCCCACCGCGCTGGAAGACCTGGTTTCCGGCGGATACCTCAAGCAGATTCCCAACGATCCCATGACCGGGGCCCCCAACTGGACGGTCGACCAGGACGAGTCTCTCATGTCCATCGACCAGTCCGACCCCGGCATCAGTGATGTGCACAGCTCCTCCAGCGCCACCGCGCTCGACGGCACCGCCTACAGCAGCTGGTAGGTATTCCCAGAATATGTTGCTCCATTCGCTCCGTCCATCTGCGCCCAGAGCGCAGTGACAAGCTATACTCTGCGGGAGAATCTCGGCATAAAATTACAACACGGAGCCCGCCATGAAGCTGCGCTCGCGTTTCCCGGCAATCCTGTTTTGTTTGGCCGCAGTTCTTTTCTTTCTGCCAATCCATGCCGCCGCCCAGTCGTACTCTTTCTCTTTGCCTCCCATGGGATGGGCCTCCTGGAACAGCTTCGGTAATGCCTACGATTCCACCACTATCCAGAAGCAGGCGCAGGCCATGGTTTCCTCTGGCATGAAGGCTGCGGGATACCAGTACCTTCTGCTCGATGAAGGCTGGTGGCTGGGCGTGCGCGATGAAGCCGGCAACCTGGTCGTCGACAAGCAGCAATGGCCGGCCATTCAGCCCGGCGAGCAGGCCGGCGACATGGCCAATATTGTGCGTTACATCCACAGCCTCGGGCTCAAGGCGGGCATTTACACCGATGCTGGTGAGTTCGGCTGCAGCTACCTGGGGCCGGACACCGGAGGGCCGCGCCCACACACCGGCAGCTACGGTCACTATGAGCAGGACTTCCTGCAGTTCGCGCGCTGGGGCTTCGACTATGTGAAGGTGGATTGGTGCGGCGGCGATAAGCCGAACCTTGATCCCATGCTGCAATACACGGAGATTGCCCGGGCCATCACCGATGCCGAGCGGCAAACGGGCCAGCACCTTTTCTTTTCCCTGTGCGAGTGGGGACGGCAGCGTCCCTGGGATTGGGCCCCCGGCGTGGGTGGCGTGATCGAAGATATGTGGCGCGTGGGCGGAGACATTACCGATCCCATTGTGGATGATTCGCTGCCGGTGCACGTGCAGCGCAAAGTCGGCGCCGCCAATATTCTGAAGAATTTTGATGACGGCATCCACCCCGAAGCGCAGCACACCGGCTTCTACAACGATCTCGACATGATGGTGATTGGCATGCGAGGCATGTCGGAGGAGCTCGACCGCATGCATATGAGCTTGTGGGCTGTGGCCGCGTCGCCACTGATGGTTGGCGCTGATCTGACCAAGCTCACTCCCAGCCAGAAAACTACGCTCACCAATGCGGAAGTCCTCGCGGTGAATCAGGACCCCTGGGGTCTGCAGGGAGTAAAAGCCGGCGAGAGCAAGCAGGGGCTGGAAATCTGGTCGAAGGTGCTTTCTAAGCCGGGGCAGCGTGCCGTGGTATTGCTGAACCGCACCACTTCGAGCGGCGTGATTTCCTTCACGCTTGGCCAACTTGGGTTGCGCGCCGATTCCGCCGCGCGGGTGCGCGACCTCTGGGCCCATCAGGATGTGGGAGAGGCCAATCCGTCGTTCTCGCAGACCGTCGCTGCCGGAGAAGCCGCGATGTTTCTGGTGACGGGCAGGGAGCCGGAATCAAAAACATACAGCCCGGAGCCGAAGCACAAAGCCAGTGGAGTTGCCTGCCCGCGCTGTTCGGTCGAGACCAATCGCAGGGAATATCTTGTCTTCGCGCACATCCAGGCAAAGAGGGAAGTGGGATTGGTGATGATTTCCTACAAGAAGCCGAGCGGCGCGCCCTCGTTGGTCTTTATGCAGGTCAACGGGCAGCCGCCCACGCGAGTCGGTTTGTTTGCTGCGGATCAGCCTGTTTCCGCTGCAGTGCAGGCTGTATTCGACACCGGCCGTGCAAACACCATCCAGTTCTGGAGTGTGGATGGCAGCGAGAATCCGGTGACCGCGATTTCGGTGAGCGCAGAATGATGTATGTAGCTGGCAGAAGCTAAGATCATAGGCCACGGATTTACACAGATTTTCACGGATTCTTAAAAGGCAAGAGGCTTGTCATTGTGCAGTTCTTATCAAAACCGTCCAGAGTTGTCATGCCGAGGATATTTTTTGCAAAAATCCGTGAGAATGCGCGCAATCCCTGGCCGATTGTCTTAGCAATTTTGCCAAAGACTTCTTGTCAAATCCCTATTAAGTAAATAGAATTACTGGAAACTATTCCGGGGACGGGTAGCCAAGTGGTAAGGCATCGGCCTGCAAAGCCGATCATCATGGGTTCGATTCCCATCCCGTCCTCCAATCTGCCCCGCCTGCGCTTCGCGCGTTGCACCCCTGCGACGTTCGCACTACCATGGTGAGCTATGCCGGTTGAAACAGAAATCACGTCTTCCACCTACACGCCCATTCGCGCCCCGCGCGGCGCCCAGATCACCTGCAAGGGCTGGCAACAGGAAGCCGCCATGCGCATGCTGATGAATAATCTCGACGAAGAAGTCGCCGAGCGGCCGCGCGATCTCGTGGTCTATGGCGGCACCGGGCGGGCGGCCCGCAGCTGGGAGGCTTACCACGCCATCGTCGCCACGCTTAAATCTCTTGATGACGACGAGACGTTGCTGGTGCAGTCGGGCAAGCCGGTGGGGGTTTTCAAAACACACGAATATGCGCCGCGTGTGTTGATCGCCAACTCAAATCTGGTTGGACATTGGTCAAACTGGGAGAAATTTAACCAACTGGAGCGCGCCGGCCTGATGATGTATGGCCAGATGACGGCGGGTTCGTGGATTTACATCGGTTCGCAGGGTATTGTGCAGGGCACGTTTGAGACCTTCGCCGCAGCGGCGGAAAAGCACTTCGGCGGGGACTTGGCCGGCAAGCTGATTGTCAGCGGCGGCATGGGCGGCATGGGCGGAGCGCAGCCGCTGGCCGCGACCATGACCGGCGCGGCCTTTCTCGGCATCGACGTCGACCCCGAGCGCATCAAGAAGCGGCTCAAGACCGGATACTGCGACTTCATGGTCACGACGCTGGATGAAGCGCTGCGCATCCTGAAGAACGCCGTGCGTAAAAAGGAGAATGTTTCGGTCGGGCTGGTGGGGAACTGCGCCGACATTATTCCCGAACTCGCCGAGCGCGGCGTGGTGCCCGACATTCTGACCGACCAGACTTCGGCGCATGATCCGCTGAACGGCTATGTGCCGAATGGTATGAGTTTGGCCGACGCCCTGGCCCTGCGGAAGAGCGACCCCAAGGCGTATGAGGAGAAATCGCTCGACGCCATGGCGCGCCACGTCGAAGGCATGCTGCGTCTGCAGAAAATGGGCGCAGTCACGTTTGACTACGGCAACAACATCCGTACCTTCGCCTTTCAGCGTGGGGTAAAGAATGCCTATGACTTTCCCGGATTTGTTCCGGCTTACATTCGTCCTTTATTTTGTGAAGGGCGCGGGCCCTTCCGCTGGGTGGCGCTTTCCGGCGAGCCTTCCGACATTCACGTGACGGATGACCTGGTGCTTGAGCTGTTTCCCGAGAACCGCATTCTGCGCCGCTGGATTGAGCTGGCCAAAAAGCGGATCAAATTTCAAGGGCTGCCGGCGCGCATCTGCTGGCTCGGCTACGGCGAGCGCGCGCAATTCGGCCTGGCCATGAATGATCTGGTGAAGAAGGGCAAGCTCAAAGCGCCCATTGTGATTGGCCGCGATCATCTGGATTGCGGCTCCGTGGCCTCGCCCTTCCGTGAGACCGAGAGTATGAAAGACGGTTCTGACGCCGTAGCCGACTGGCCGCTGCTGAACGCGCTGGTGAACACGGCGGCGGGCGCGTCGTGGGTCTCGATCCACAACGGAGGAGGCGTCGGCATTGGCTACTCGCTGCACGCCGGGCAGGTCACCGTCGCCGACGGCACCGACCTCATGGCCAAACGCATCGAGCGTGTGCTCACCACCGATCCCGGCATGGGCATTCTCCGCCACGTGGACTCAGGGTATGAGGAGGCGAAGGCGTTCGCGGGGAAGGCAGGGGTGAAAGTGCCGATAAAGGGTTGATTTCGGCGGGTATCTAATGTCCCTTAGAATGATACATTTGCGATTGGTTGTCGCACTGGCCGCTGTTACTAGCTCTGCTTTGTATGCGCAGGATGTTTCGCTAAAGCAATTGCACATCAACTCCCGATGGGGAGGACTTGGGACTCCTGCGGGCTCCGATCTCACAATAATAAAAAATAAATCGAAGTATCGCCTAGGCAGCAAAACGGTAGCTCCCGAGTTGATTGACGCATTCCTTAAGGCGATTGGTGAGTCTGACATCCCTCAACCAGAACTCGGCAACTTAGGCGTCACCCGCGAATGGCTGGCCAACAAGAAAGAAAGGCTCGGCGCACAATATCAGGGTGGGCCACAGATGCGCGCTCCCAATCAGCAGGCTCTCTACAAGAAGAAATTCGAAGATCCTGCATTTATAGCTCCTCTGGTCAATCACATTTACACTTCGCTATTTCACACTGACGATTATCCATCAGTTGAAGTACAGCTCACGTTTGAGAATGGCTCTGTTAAGACGCTATCCTCCAACTCCCAACAGCCATTTATGCTGCCATGGAAGATCGAGCAGGCCGGGATTACGCACAAGACTTTCAATGCGAATATCTCACGTGCTCTTTTTTGTTTGCTCCCGAAGAAGGCTGTCAATCGGGATCGAATCTCTGGTGAGGGTTTGTCGAGAATCATAAGGGAATCAGTAGATCGAGCGCTTGAGCCCGAGCTAAGCCTTCTGGACTCGGACAACCGAGCTGGAGGTGCGCTTACACAGTTGAAGCAGCACTACTCTGTTGAATCCTCCGAGATTAATGAGTTTCACAGCGAGGAATATGGTACGGAGTGGAGCGGGAAGCAGCCGCATGAGACCAACCTTCACGTCACCTTGCGCAAACCGTCGCTCCCTCCCGGAATTACCTTGTCTCTGGTCCTGCGATACGTCGACGGAAAAGCGGAAGGAGTCGACCAATTCCTGAACACTGCCGCGCGATATGAAGATCTTGTATTTTCCGTGCCATGGTTAAATGCATTCATCAAGGACCATCCAAAGGTCCAGATTCGAATTTCTTACGTTCACGACAAATCGTTCGGCGAGAAGGCGATGCGTACCTTCACCCAGGACATGCATGCACGGGGCCGGGATGACCTGGTTGAGGAAGTACGAGCGAAGCAATCCGAGATCGCCCTTTTACTTGTCGGCATGACCTACTACGAGTCTTATTGGTTGGTGTTCCCAGATAAGCACATGATGATGTGGCGCTATCAATCACCTGCGGGGCTGCTCAAGTGGACTCCTTCGGATTTTCCAGCTGGTGAATGCGCAAAATACAAAACGAATTTTGGGGGATGTTCTGGCCGCGAAGTCACGCCAGAAGGAGTTCTGGCGGCCAGGCATACCCCCCGAGACGTGGAGTGCATGGTTGGGTTTCGAGCGGCCCATCCTGTGGAAGCTACCGGTGAAGCTCTCTTTCCCGTTATGGATCATGACAGGACCGGCTTCATTGACCATACTGGCAAGCTCGTCATTCCACTTTGTTTCGACAAGGCTGGGGACTTCTCCGAGGGCTTGGCACGCTTTGAGCGTGATGGGAACTGGGGCTATATCGATGCGGCTGTGACCTGCCCCCTGCTTTGGTTCACGTAAGAATACGACAAATTTCAGTGACTCCCTGTCCGGCTGGAGCCGGGATGGGGGAGCGCGAGGGGCAAGGGATGGCGTCTGAGTCCCTTGCCTCTCGCACAGCTGTGTAGCAGCCTGCGG
>JAFDVW010000014.1:205386-205520 GCA_018268755.1 Acidobacteriota bacterium | reverse complement strand
TCCATCTGCGCCGCTCCCGTGATCATGTTCTTGATGTAGTCCGCGTGCCCCGGGCAGTCCACGTGCGCGTAGTGCCGGTTCGGCGTCTCATACTCCACGTGCGCCGTCGCAATCGTGATCCCGCGCGCCTTCTC
>JAFDVW010000014.1:181355-205325 GCA_018268755.1 Acidobacteriota bacterium | reverse complement strand
CGTCAGCGTCGTCTTCCCGTGGTCAATGTGCCCAATCGTCCCCACATTCACGTGCGGCTTTGTACGCTCAAATTTCTCTTTCGCCATTTCGCTTCCTGCCTTAGTTAGTAATAACGGTAAATCTTTTGAAATCTCGTGCGCAGCTCCTGCCCCACCTCTTCCAGCTGGAACAGATAAAACTCCCGCATCTGCGCCTGATCGGAAAGGCTCAACGCCTGATACAGCGCCTGCGCCTTTACCTTGGATGCGTTCAATTCTTTATCGACGTACTCTAAAATCCGCCGAGCCAGCAGGGCGTCGAAATCGCGCACCCGCAGCCCCTTGCTCTGCACCAGCTTCAGGAAGGTTTCCACCTTCTCGGGGCGGAAGGCGCGCGCAATGGCGCTCTTCAACTGCTCAAATTCCGCCTGCTTCTCAACCTTGAGGGTCGCCTGCTCGAAAGCCACCGTATATATATCCCTGTCAGAACCTTCGAATTCTGGAGCGGGAGACGGGAATCGAACCCGCGACCAACAGCTTGGAAGGCTGTGACTCTACCACTGAGTTACTCCCGCCCTTACACCAGCTGTCAGCTCTCCGCCGTCAGCCAAATCCCTGGAGCCGATGACCAGGATTGAACTGGTGACCNNGCTCTACCAACTGAGCTACATCGGCCCTGCCCTGCCAAACTCTGGAGCCGATGACCAGGCTCAAAAACAACTGGAGACGGCTTCGTTCCTGCTGCGGCGCCGTCTTACTTCGGCTCATCATCGCCGGAACCGGCCGATGGTTCATGGCGACGCAACCATGTCTTCACGGCGAACATCGCCAATACCGCCAAGCATGCCGCCCGGATGCGGGGATCGTCCAGCGTCGTCCAGGCCAGGGCGGCCAATGCCACAAAACCCGCCAGCGCCAATGCCAAACGATTCACGCGCACGCCTCGCTCAAAACGCCCGCTCCGCGAGCCGCTCAATTTACTGGTGCACAGGGAAGGATTCGAACCTTCGTACCTCGCTAGGAGGGGCAGATTTACAGTCTGCTGGCTTTAACCACTCACCCACCTGTGCAGTACGCCGATCACTCGGCTCTTCACTTGATCCGGCAGCTACGCCAGGATTGCCCTATGCGCCTGGAGGGTCTGTGCTGGCAGCAGACAACAGAACGGAGTGCGCATATAACGACTGGCGCACTATCACCACAAAGTGGAAAAAGCTTCCTTATGGAGTGCCGCTGGAAATCCTGCCTTGCCTACGCGCTGCGCAAATGCCCGCGTTCCGGAACCTGTTTTCTGGAGCTGGCGAAGGGATTTGAACCCCCGACCCTCTGATTACAAATCAGATGCTCTACCAGCTGAGCTACGCCAGCAAACTTGGACGGCTCAGCCCCTTCAGGCGAGCTACGCCCTCGGATCCCTTCCTTATGTCCGGGACAATTTTAAACGATATCACAGAGGGGAGGCGGGTGCAATGCAGGCAGGGGGGGCGAAAATAGAGGCGGGTCCCGCGGCAGGTCTCGATCGCGGTGCTATGATGTCGGCTCTGGCCCTCTCCCGGCTCCCTGGCCAGGCGTCCGGGCCAAGCGGAAAATGCGAATCCGACGCCGACTTCCTATTTTGCTGGGCGTGGTTCTGGTGGCCGCCGCCGTCGCCCTGGTGGTGGTGTTGCGCAAACATGCTCCGCCTGAGGCCGCCCGTCTGCTCCCCGGCGCAGATGGCTTTGTTTACGTGAACTTACAATGGATCCGCCGGGCCAACGTGACCGGCCAGCTGCCGGCGGTTTCGCACGATCCGGACTACGAGCAGTTCATCAAAGAAACCGGCTTCCAGTTCGAACATGATCTCGACGAAGTGGCCTTTGCCATCCACTCCTCAAGCAGCTCGCCCGTGCCCTGGTCGGGCAACGAACCCCGCTATAGCGAAATTTTCGTGGGCAAGATCGATGTCGACCGCCTGCGCGGCTACCTGCAGAAGCTTGCCACCCAGGTAGAGAAATACAAGGAAATCAATATCTACAGCATTCCGCTCGAAGGGCGGACGGTGCGCGTGGCCATCCTCAGTGTGGATATGGTAGCGGCTTCGAACCATCCCGACCCTGAAATGATCCGCGGCATGGTGGAGCGCTCGCGCAAACTGGCTTCCCCATTTGCCGGCCCGGCCCTGTTGCGCCAGTACTACAAGCAGGTGCCGTTCGCCAGCCTGGCTTGGGCGGTGACGCGTGTCGACCCCAGCGATGCCCGCCCCAACCCGGGGCCGCTGGGGCTCTCGTTTTTATTCCGTAAACCGGCCGTGGTCGTGGCTTCGGTCCGCTATCTGGGCTCCATTCATGTGCGCGCCGAGGCCTTCACGGAAACCGATCTGGAAGCCGAACAACTGCAAAGCCAGCTCACTACCTTCCTGGCCCTCTTTCAGAGTGCGGAGATCAATCTTCCCAGCCCGGGCAGCGATGCCGACGTCAAACATTTCTTTGACAGCCTCAAGGTCCAGCAAAGCAGTAATCACGTGACCCTGAGCGCGACCGTCCCGCCCGGGTTCCTGCACAAAGTGTTCACGGAACCGCCTCCGGAAGCGCCCGCGCCGGCCCCGCCGGTGGCGACGCCACCCGCCAAGCCTGGCCCAAAATCCAAGCGCCCATAGGACGTTGGTTTCACAAGATGTTACAAAGCGCAGCGGAAATTCCACGACGCCGCCGCGACGGACAGGTAAAATAACTGCGTGTCTCAACTACATCTTTCTCTCGCCGCATTTCTGGCCGGGTTGGTGTCGTTTCTCTCTCCCTGCGTTCTGCCCCTGGTTCCAGGATATGTGTCCCTGATCTCGGGCGCAGGGGTGGAGCAGCTGAAAGCGCAGGAATCGTCTCTCTTCCGCAAGGTCATGCTGAATTCCATCGCTTTCATAGCCGGCTTCAGCCTGGTGTTTATTACTTTGGGAGCGATCTCCACTGAGGTCGGCCAATTATTGGCCCGCTATAAATCGACCCTCGCGCAAATCGCCGGAGTGGTCATCATTTTATTTGGTCTGCACCTGACCGGAATCTTCAAGATCAAGGCGCTGTATACCGATGCCCGCCTGCACAGCGTGAAAGGCGGCAGCACGGCCTTAGGAGCATTTGTCATTGGTTTTGCCTTCGCCTTTGGCTGGACGCCATGCGTGGGCCCCATCTTGGCCGTGATTCTCGGCCTGGCCGCGACCCAGGACTCGGTGGGCAAAGGAATCTTCCTGCTGGCCATCTACTCTCTGGGGCTGGCCGTGCCCTTCTTACTGACTTCTCTGGGCATTGAACGTTTTCTCAAGTTCTACAGCCGCTTTCGCAGCCATATGCACGCACTGGAAGTGGGCAGCGGGGCGCTGCTGATTGCCCTGGGCATCCTGCTGGTGTTGGGACGCTTTACCCTCATTTCCAACTATCTCTCGTTTCTGAACCGATTTTCGCTGTAATGGAGTTCGCACGTGAAACGTGATCCTGTTGTTCTGATTTCCGTGGCCATGCTGGTTTCCCTCATGTTGGTGCTGGGAGTGGCGCTGTCGCGCAGTTCTTCCCAGCAGGACCCTGAGTCCCGCAACCAGCTGCCGGGCAAGCAAGCCCCCAATTTCACGCTGACTTCCCTGGACGGCAAGAAGGTCACGCTTGCCGATCTCCGTGGCAAGGCTGTGCTGCTCAATTTCTGGGCCACCTGGTGCCAGCCCTGCAAAATCGAAATGCCCTGGTTTGTCGACTTGCAAAAACGCTACGGCGCGCAAGGGCTGCAAATTGTCGGAGTCGCCATGGACGATGCCAGCCCGGAAGACATTGCCGGCTTCGCCAAGGAGCTGGGAGTGAATTATCTGGTGTTGACCGGCAAGGACGAGGAACGCGACAAAGTCTCCGCCGCCTACGGGGGCGTGCAGTTTCTGCCGGAGACGTTTTATATTGACCGCAGCGGCAAAGTTTCCGACCGCGTTTTTGGCTTGAAGGGCCGCAGCGAGATCGAAGACAGCGTGAAAAAAATCCTGGCCTCGCAGCCGGCCGAAGAGCACGCCGAGGTGCGATGAGACAACCCTATAGACAACTCGCGGCCGTCGTACTTTGTTTTCTGTCCGCAGGACTTTGGGGACAAGAATCGTTCGCCAAGAAAGCTCCCGCCGTGGTGTTTTCGCCGCCGGAGTTGTCCACCATCACCCGCGGCAAACCTGGCACCGTGCAACTCAGTTTCCGCGTCCCCAATGGATTTCACGTCAACTCCAATACGCCGAAGTCCGAGTTCCTGATTCCCACCGCGCTCAAGCTCAACCCACCCACCGACATCATGGTAGGCAAGATCACTTATCCTGCCGGCGAAGAGCTTACTTTCCCGTTTTCTCCCGAGGAAAAGCTCAGCGTGTACACCGGAGCCTTCCCGGTGGCGGTGGTGGTGCGTCCGCTGGCCGGCGTGGTCCCGGGAAAATACATGCTGCGTGGCCAACTGAGGTATCAGGCCTGTGACAACTCCGCTTGCTATCCTCCCAAGCAACTCCCGGTCGAGTTTGAAGTAAAAGTGGTGAAAGGGCCGCCCACGACAACTCGCCGCAATCCGGCGCAAAGCCCGCACGTACGCTAGGGCAAAAATCCGTTTGCCAATCCTTGGTACCCGTCTTTTTCTTCCAGTTTTTCCTGCCCTTTCCACAAAGAACTTCCGTCCTCCACAGCTTCTGCACAGGATGGAACTAAAATCCAGTTGCTTCCCGCGACCGGCTCAAGCAAAGTGCTCTCAGTGCATGCGTTTGATGTCCGGAATGCTGGCCACGGAATGCAGCTCAACGGCAGACGCCGGCGGTTCTCGAGGGTGAATCGCTGGGGAGATCCTGGGGCGCGCTTCGGCGCGTAGCGGGAAAGGGCGTTGCGGCCTCTCAGAAGTCTACCTTCGGGTGAGACTCATCTGTTCGCATTCTGCTTTCGGTGCGGGCTTCGGCCTGCAAGTGTGCGGAGAAGCGAGCGTCTTTCGGGATGCGGCTTCTAGGCACATTCGGCAACACCGTTCGCGGCGAAAAAGCAAGAAGGACAGTCCGCAGGCAAAACGCGGCTTGGGTGGCTGGCCCAAGCCGCAATTTGTTTTGGGCCAAATCTGGGCCACGGATTTACACAGATTCACACGGATTTAAGAAAACAGATTTAGAGCGAGTTGATTGATACAGATAAAGATAAGGATTTGATCCGTGAAAATCCGCGTAATCCGTGGCTGACGGTTAAAAAAGCGAGCTTTGCCGGCGGTTGGGAGTGATCCCAAAATGTTCGTAAGCCAGCTGCGTGGCCACCCGGCCGCGCGGGGTGCGGTTGAGAAAGCCGATCTGGATCAGATAGGGCTCGTAGATTTCCTCGATGGCGTCGGGCTCTTCCGCCAGCGAGGCCGCCAGCGTGTTCACCCCGACCGGGCCACCCTGATACTTCTCAATGATGGTGAGCAGCAGTTTGCGATCGATTTCATCGAAACCATAGCGGTCGACTTCGAGCATCTGCAAAGCGGCCTGCGCGGTCGGCAAATCGATTTTGCCCCCACTGCGCACCTGGGCATAATCGCGCACCCGCCGTAGCAGTCGGTTGGCAATGCGCGGCGTGCCCCGGGAGCGGCTGGCCAGCTCCAGCGCGCCTTCTTTATCCACGGCCACGCCCAGGATTTCCGCCGAGCGTTCCACGATGATCTGCAAATCCTGCGGCGTGTAGAACTCCAGGCGCAGCACGATACCGAAACGCGAGCGCAGCGGGGCCGAAATCAGCCCGGCGCGCGTGGTGGCGCCTACGAAGGTGAAGGGCTTGATCTCCAGCGTGTGGGTGCGCGCCGCCGGCCCCTGCCCGATGATGATGTCGAGTTTATAGTCTTCGAGCGCGGGATAGAGAATTTCTTCGAGCGCCGGCTGCATGCGGTGCACTTCGTCGAAGAACAGTACCTGCTTATCGCGGATGTTGGTGAGGATCGCGGTCAGGTCGCCTTTGATTTGCAAAAGCGGCGCCGCGGTCGGCTGAAAGTGCACGCCCAGTTCATTGGCGATGATATTGGCCAGTGTCGTCTTGCCCAGCCCCGGAGGCCCATAGAGCATCACGTGGTCCATGGCCTCGCCCCGGGACTTCGCCGCCTCAATGGCCACCGCCAGGTTTTCTTTGACTTTGGCCTGGCCGATAAACTCGCCCAGCCGCTGTGGACGCAGCTTCAGCTCAAAAGAGGAATCGTCCTCGACCGGCGCCGCCGAGACCAGGCGCTCCCGGTCCGGTGGAAGCTTGGGCGTGTTGCGAAGAGTGGCCATGGGTCGAGGTTCTTTTGAACTTTAGAACTTTCTAACGATCTACTGTACATAATTTATTGTTTATTGCGTACAGTGCTCATAGTTTATTGTGCCCAGTAGCCGCAAAACAGGCGTTTTTCATCGATCGGGATGTCCCTGAAAATCACCAATCCGAACACGGAGCGTCTGGCCCGTCAGGTTGCCCAGGAAACCGGAGAATCCGTTCCCCGAGCTATTCATCAGGCACTGGAAGAACGCTGGACAAAATTGCAGGCGCAACGCCGCAGAGAACTCGATGAGCTCTTGCGCCGCGTGGATGCCATGCACACATTGAATGACAATTCCACCGATGAAATTCCTGGCTACGATGAACACGGGATACCGCATGCTTAGTTCATGCAGCCCGCCACTATCCTAATATCTCGCGGGCAGGAGTGCCCGCGCCACAGCATCTCACAGAACTTTGGCTAGTTCTGCCAGCACCGCGTCGCCATAGTCAGCGTCCTTGATGGAGAATTCGGCCTGGTGCAATTCTGGATTGAGATTTAGGTAAACTTCGGCTTGGTCTCCTGCCAGGAAAATCTTCGTGGCGATCCAGTTTCCGCCAGGGTTATGGCTGAAGCTTCCACTCGAGGAGCGGGACTGATGATCGCCCAGAATCATGTACTCAAAAGGCAACACCTCTGCTTGCTTTGTCTGCTTGGGCATATGTTTGGCCTCAAGTGCTTTCTTCAAGCTCTGTAGCAGAGGTAAAGGATTGGAGCCAGCTTCAGCGTGGAAGGCCCCGGTGCTCAACGATGGGTTCGCAGCTTCAGGAGTGGCCGGCGCCTTTAACTCGATGGAAAATTTCGTAGTGCCATTCTCATCGGTATAGGTGGCCAGCCAGCGCCTTGTTCCGCCGGAGGACTGTAAAGGGAGGAGGTTGAAGCCCACGGCTCTTTCCGTCGGCACATAAGCCTCATCCAATGCCGGCTGCTCACGCTCTATCCTTTTTGTGGATGGCTGGCACGACGGCAGCCCTGTCATCCCCAACAACAGTCCGGCTGCAGCGACACAACGAAGTGCTTTCACAGGTTCTGCCTACTCTCCAGGAATTGGTCCCGTATCACGAACCGATCATACAAAACTGCACCAAAACAATAGAGACGTAGCGCAGCTACGTCTCTATCCTTGGATAGGCGCGGTTCTATTCTTCTTCGTCCTTCACCTCGCCACGCTCGGCCTTGGCTTTTTCGACGATCTTCTCCTGCAACGGGCCGGGGACCACATCATAGTGGTGCATTTCCATGTTGAAGCTGCCACGACCCTGCGTCATGGAGGTAAGGTCGACGCCGTAAGTCAGCATCTCCGCCATGGGTACTTCGGCCTTCACAATGGTGTTACCCGCCTTGTTGTCCATGCCCTGAATGCGGCCGCGCCGCCCATTCAAATCTCCCATGATGGACCCGGCAAAATCGTCCGGCACGGTAATTTCCACGTTCATGACCGGTTCCAACAGTGTGGGCTTGGCCAGTTCCATGGCTTTGCGGAAAGCGATGCGTCCCGCCATCTGGAAGGAAAGATCGTTGGAATCAACATCGTGATAAGACCCGTCGTAGAGAATCACACGGAAATCCACCACGGGAAATCCCGCCAGATAGCCCCGCGCGGCCGCGTCTTTGATGCCTTTCTCGACAGCGGGAATGAAGTTCTTGGGAATCGCGCCACCGAAGATGTCATTGACGAATTCAAATTCGCCGCCGCGCGTCAGCGGCTCCATCTTGATTTTGCAATCGCCATACTGGCCGTGGCCGCCGGTCTGCTTTTTGTGGCGGCCCTGCACATCCGCCTTGCCGCGGATGGTTTCCCGGTAGGGAACTTTGGGCGCCTTCAGGTTGACCTCGGTGTGATAGCGCTTTTTGAGCTTGGAGACCACCACCTCAATGTGCTGCTGCCCGGTCCCGGCAATCAGAAATTCCTTGGTCTGAGGATCGCGGAAGAAGCGCAGCATGGCGTCTTCCTCCATCTGCTTATGAATGCCCGGCCCCAGCTTGTCTTCATCGGCCCGGCTCTTGGGCTCAATGGCAAAGGTAATGGCCGGCTCGGGGAGCTTAACGCGGGGATACTGAATGGGCGCGGATTTGTCGCCCAGGGTATCGCCGGTAAGCGTGTCTTTTAACTTCGCCACCGCGCCGATGTCGCCGGCATGCAACTCGGTCACGGGCACGGCCGTCTTGCCTTGCATGATGGAAATGTGCGCCAGCTTCTCCTGCGAGTTGCGGGCATAGTTCTGTACCGTGGCATCGTTTTTCACTACGCCGGAAAAGACTTTGAAGTAGGAGATACGTCCGGCAAAGGGATCGGATACGGTCTTGAAGACATAGAGCGACACCGGCTCTTCATCGGTCTCATGCCGCTTCGGGGGCTCGCCGTCGCCGGAGGCCATCGCTTCTCCGGTGACCCACTCGTGCTCGGAAGGGGCCGGCGTGTAGTCCACGATGAAGTCCATGACGCGGTCCGCGCCGATGTTGCCCAAGCCGGAGGAAAAGATGATGGGAAAGATCTTGTCTTCGCGAATCGCGTTGTGCAAAGCCGGCACCAAATCTTCTTCCGGGATGGTGCCTTTCTCGAAGAATTCCTCCATCAGCGCGTCGTTGCCCTCGGCCACCAGCTCCACCAGCTGCTCATGCGCTTCGCGGGCGCGGTCTTTCAAGTTGTCGGGGATCTCAATGGGCTTGCCTTTGCCGTCGCCGCCCATTTGGTAGCTGTAGGCTTTCATGCGTACCAGGTCGATGACGCCGTTCAGGTTCTTTTCGCTGCCGATGGGCCACTCGATGGGAATGGCGCTGCGGCCGAAGGCGCTGATCACCGATCCCAGCACGCGCTCCACATCGGCGCGCTCCCGGTCCATGCGGCTTACCACGATCAGACGCGGGGTCTGGTACTCCTCGCAGTAATTCCATACCCGCTGGGTCACCACTTCCACCCCGGCCACGCCGTCCACCACCACGATGGCGGCGTCCACCACCGGTAATACCATCTTGGCTTCGTGCACGAACATGTTGAAGCCGGGAGTATCGACAAAATTGATCTTGGTACCGTTCCACTCGGCGTGCGCGAGGGAGGCAGAAATCGACATTTTGCGGGCCACTTCTTCTTCGTCGTAGTCAGTCACGGCTGAGCCGTCGTCCACCCGGCCCAGCCGTGGCGTCGCGCCCGAGGTAGATAACATTGCCGAAATGAGGGAGGTTTTGCCCGCATGGCCGTGACCTACCACGGCAACATTGCGGATGTTTGCACCAGAATAGACTTTCACGGGTTCGCTCCTTTGCGGGGCTTGCCGGAGCTGACTCAGGAGTAGACGGGAGCAGCAGCTCTACGAAATTCGTAGCAGAGTCACCGCTCGAGTTGCCGGGCCGAAGCGGATCTCGGCTCGACCGAGTAGTTCCGCAGCCTCCTCAACTAATGGTTTCCGCGGGACCGTCCTCCGGAATTTTCCGGAAGGCCCGTAGTACGAATGAAGGAAAATAGGCCGGTTCCAAGAAAGCCCGCGAAAACTTCAGATGCTAACACACGCCACTGAGCGGCTCAACCGGGGCCGGGGAATGGGAGCGGATCATTCGTCCCAGGAATTTCCCCACACCGTGGAATAACAGCGCCGTTTATCCGCGAAAATCCGCACCATCCTGGGGCTGATTTGTGTTTCGCGCCGCTTCCGCCGCCCAAGCCTGCAGCGAAACTGATACAGTTATTTCCAGGGCGTTGTTCAATTTATATTGCTGTATCTACGGATTCTCATGGCCCGCACTCGAACTTTTCTCACGCCGCAAATTCTGGCAGTTCTTGTGGCAATCCTAAGCTTCGTTGCCTGCAAGCAAAAAGAGCCGGAAGCCCCCTTGGTCCGCCATCCCCTGAAAGGCAAGATTCTCTCCATCGATAAAGCCGGTTCCAGCCTCATGGTGGACCACGAGGCCATCCCGGACTTTATGGCGGCGATGATCATGCCCTATCCCATCAAAGACCCGGCGGTCCTGGAAAAGGTCAAAGCCGGCGACCTGATTACCGCCGACGTGGTCATGCAGGAAGGCCACGGATACTGGCTGGAGAATGTGGTGGTGACGGGCCACGAAGACGAGCCACCCGCCAAGCCTGCCGCGGCGTTGCACATCCCAGCCCCGGGCGACAGTGTGCCCGGGTTTCTCCTCACCAACCAGGACGGACGCCGCATTTCTACCGCCGCCTATCACGGCAAAGTCTTGCTGCTGACCTTCATCTATACGCGCTGTCCGTTTCCGGAATTCTGTCCGCGCGTGAGCGGGGAATTTCTCACCGTGTATCACGACCTGCAGAAGGACCCTGCCCTCGCCGGCAAGGTACGCCTGCTCAGCGTCAGCCTCGACCCGGCCTATGACACTCCGAAGGTGCTGCGCGAGTACGCCTTTTCGCTCACCAAGAAAAGAGACGATGCGGTCTTTCGGCAGTGGCAGTTCGCTGCGCCCGAAGTTTCCGGCCTGCCGAAAATGGCAAACTATTTTGGGCTCACTTACCAGGAAGATAAGGGCGTCATCACCCACTCCTTGAGCACGGCCGTGATTGGTCCTGACGGTAAAATCTTCAAGTGGTACCACGGCAGCGACTGGAAGGCCGCCGACCTGATGAAAGATGCCGCCGAAGCGCTGCGCACTTCGGCTTAGGAAAGGAAGCTTCTCATGCGATGGGTACTCGTCGTCCTGGCAGTTCTGGGAATGGTAGTTTCCTCTTTGGCGCTGCGGGAGCACTACCGCGAGGACACCTCGCCGTGCAGCATCAATGCGCGTTGGGACTGCGGCATCGTGAACCATAGTCCCTACGCAGTAGTGAAGGGCGTCCCCGTCGCCATCATCGGCATCACCGGCTACCTATTCCTGGGGGTGTTGGCGTTTCGACGCTGGCGGCTGCTCTTGCTGCTGGCCGCCTTGGGCGCGCTGGCATTTTCACTCTACCTGACGCACATCGAGGCCACCATCCTGGGCGTTTATTGCATCTATTGTGTGACTTCGCTGGGAATCATTTCGCTGATGAATTTGCTGATCTGGGGATGGACGATCGCGGCCCGCCGCCGGCCATCGGCAAGTTGAATCTGTCTTGAGCTGTCATTCTGAGCGAGAAAGGCCTTCGCGCCAGCGAAGGCCGCTGAGTCGAAGAATCCCTACGATCTTTGTTTCATACGAACTTTTTCGTTCGATCTTTCCGAACGACCTTTCCAATGGTAGGGATTCTTCGACTGCGTTTCCCTTTGCCATGCAAAGCGAAACTTCGCTCAGAAGGACACCATCCATCCGCAGACTTGCTCACGTCACTTTCACTTCCCCACTCCCTGTCATTCTGAGCGAGAAAGGCCTTCGCGCCGGCGAAGGCCGCTGAGTCGAAGAATCCCTACGATCTTTTTTTCATACGAACTTTTTCGTTCGATCTTTCCGAACGACCTTTCCAATGGTAGGGATTCTTCGACTGCGTTTCCCTTTGCCCGCAAAGGAAAACTTCGCGCAGAATGACAGGAGATTCCTCACACCGGGAAATTATTCGTCCACCACGGGGTTTCGCAAGACCCCAATGCCCTCGACGCTGACTTCCACTACATCTCCCGCCACCAGAGGCCCGACACCCTGGGGGGTGCCCGTCGCAATCAAATCGCCGGGGAACAGCGTCATGACCTGCGAGATGTAACGCAGCACGACATCCAGCGCGAAGATAAAATCTTTTGTGCTGCCGTGCTGGCGGACCTCCCCATTCACCCGCGTTTCCACGGTAACCCCCGCCCAGGGATCGAGTTCCGTAGTGACCAGCGGCCCCACCGGACAGAACGTATCGAAGCCCTTGCCGCGCGTCCACTGGCCGTCCTTCTTTTGGATATCGCGCGCCGTCACGTCGTTCACGCAGGTATAGCCGAGAATGTAGGGTCGAACGTCATCGTTCTCTTGCAGTTTGTGGCAAGTCTTGCCGATGACCACGCCCAGCTCTCCTTCGTAGTCCACTTTCTGGGAGAGTTGGGGCCGGCGAATGTTCTGCCCCGGGGCCAGCAGCGCGGATGTCGGCTTGAAGAACAGCAGCGGCTCCGCCGGGACTTCATTGCCCAGCTCGGCGGCATGCTCGCGGTAATTGCGCCCCACACACACGATCTTGGAGGGCCGGACCGGCGGCAGCAAGCTGGCTTCGGCCAGAGACAGCGGAGTTATGCGTTTACTGGGCAGGCCTTCCAGGTCGTCGATTTCTTCCGGCGGATGCAGCAGTAAACGCGTGATCGTGTCGCTGCCGGCGGCGGTTTCCACCAAGCCGTAGTGAGCCTTGCCTTCCCATTGAAAACGGCAATATTTCATAGAAGATTAGAAGCCGGAATCCCTTCCAGGATGCATAGAATCCAGAGGCACTGCCCCGACTACGGCACCTGTTCGCTGGCTTCCTCGGAGCGTCCGCTTTCATTGCCGCGCAGGTCCACAGCGGAAACAGAATAAAAATACTTAGCTCCGGAATGTACCGCGGTATCGCGGTAGGCCGGCGTTTTCACCAGCTCCGTGTTGATCTTCACCGGCCCAGCGCCCTCTTCATGGCGGAAGAGGTTGTAGCCTGCCAGGTCGGTCTCGACATCCGGGGCCCAGATCAGGTCCACGAAGGGCTGTTGCCCTACGCCGGAAAACACGGCCTGCAGCCCCGAAGGGACAGCCGGCGGAAACACATCATCGGCGAAGACCTTCACGATGGGCGTGTCGTCGCCTTCCACTTGCGCTTCCGTCTTGCCCTCGCGCGGAACCAGGGTGACCACCGTGGCGCGATAGTAGGAAGTCTTCTGCCACTCGAAGCCGTGGTCCACGAAGCGCGTGACGTCGAGCGGAAGCTCCGCCGCCACCGCTTCGGTTTTGGCGCCTTCCTGACGGCGGTAAATGCGCAGAAGCGAAGTTGCCGGCTCGGCGGCCGAGAGTGGCGCGACCCGCGCCCATTGCAGCACAATGCCGTCCGCTGTGAGTTGGGCGGCGAAATCCGCGGGCGCAGCTAACGTGCCCGCAGCCGGGACCTGCACCACATTGGAAAGCCCCGCGCTGCGCTGACTTTCATTCAGCACTTCGACCGCATAAAAAATCTCTTTGCTGGGATCGAGCAGGGGAGGCCCGAGCGTATCCACGTAGTTCGCCGTGAGCTTCCCTTCCAGGGCCGGAGAATTTCCCGTCAGCATGGGCGGCAAGGTCACTCCGGCGGGAGTCCCGCATTCCTTGACTTCTGCCCCGACACGGCGGCAGATGCGCGTAATGCCCGGATGACGCACCGATTGACCATCCAGAATGCGCGTGGGGATCGTCCAGGTCAGATACACTTTGTCGGCCTTGCGTACTGCCCGCAGGTCCTTCACCGGACGCGGCAACTGCAGGGCCGGTGGCAAAGGCGGACGGGGCGCGGCGCAACCGGTCAAAAAGCCGGTGACCGCCCCCAGCACAATGAATTTTGCGATGGCCCGCGACATGGACGTGGAAGCAACAGGGTACCAGAAGCGGCGCGCTCAGGACGCCATCAGCTCTTTCACGCACTCGCGGAAAACGCGCGAGTGATGGTCCACGTCCGACTTGTCCGTGGCAGGCGACATCAGCGCCATATTGTGGAAGGGGGTAAGCAGGATGCCGCGGTTCATGCAGTAGAGGTGCAAAAAGCGCTCCAGCTCGAAGTCCATGGCATCGTGCGCCTCCGTGCCGTTCTTCGGCTCATGCGGCGAAAACAGATATTCCGCGCGGCAGCCCAGCCGAGTCACATGCCAGGGCAATTGGAATTCCGCAATTACCTTCTGTACTCCCGCCGTCCAGCGCTCCGCCATGGGAATCATGTGGTCGAAGGCTTCCTTGGTCAGGACTTTGCTCAGCGTGGCGCGCATGGCGGCAAGCGACAGCGCATTCCCCGCCAGGGTCCCGCCGATACCGCCGGTATCGCAGTCTTCCAGACTTTCGCGCTGGGAAATCTTTTTGGCGATTTCCTCCGTGAACCCGTAGGCGGAAGCGGGCACGCCCCCGGCGATGGGCTTGCCGAAGACCAGAAAGTCCGGCGCAAGGCTCTCGGCCTGGGTAAAGCCGCCCGGACCGGCGCAAATGGTATGGGTCTCGTCAATGATCAGCAACGTTCCGTGCTTGCGGGTCAACTCACGTAATGCTGCATGGAACCCCGGCGCAGGATGCACAATGCCGACGTTGGTGAGCGCCGGTTCAGCCAGCACACAAGCCACGTCCCCCGCCGCCAGTGCCGCTTCCAGCGCGGGAAGATCGTTGAACTCCACCACTTTCGTAGTGACCGTGGGGTCCACCGGCGGGCCGATGTTTCCCCGCCGCGCCTGCGCCTTGCCATCTTTCAAGGTGATGAAGGTTTCATCCACCGAACCGTGATAGCACCAGTTGAAGACCAGAATCCTGGACCGCCCGGTGATCTGCCGCGCCAGGCGAATGGAAAACCGGTTGGCATCGGTGGCGGTCAGGGCAAATTGCCAGTACGGCAAGCCGAAGCGCTGCTGCAGTTCTTCGGCCACAAAAATTCCATCTTCGCTGGGCAGCATCAGGGTGATGCCGCGCTTGGCCTGCTCCTCCACCGCTTTGCTGGTGGCAAAGGGCGAATGTCCGGTCATGGCGCCGGTATCGCCGAGGCAAAAATCGATGTAGCGGTTGCCATCGACATCGAAGAAGTGCGCGCCCTGGGCCTCGCGAACAAATGGCGGGAAAGCGCCGGCCCACTTGCGCATCCAGTTCATGGGCACGCCCGCGAGTTGCGACTTGCCGGCGCGCTCGAACAGAGCTTTGGATTTGGGACGGTCATTCACGAAGCGCTGCTGCTCACGCTGCATGAGGGAGGCCAGGCGGCTGCGGTCAAGGGTAGGCATAGGAGCTTATTTGGACGATAAGCTTACCAGAATGCCTTGCCCATACTGAATCCATGTGGGCGGGAGATTGTGTGGGCGCGGGCATCTCGCCCGCGCTTGGCAGAAGATGCTGCCACGGTGGGCACAATTTTTCGCCAGGGTGGCGTCATTTCGCCACTGCACTCAGCCTCCACCCCGAGCAGAAAGGAATCTTACAGAATGTAGCGGCTCAGGTCCTGATCTTTCACGATGCCGGAGAGCATTTCCCGCACATAGTCGGAGTCAATCTTCACATGCTCGCCCTTCTTGTCCGGGGCATCGAAGCTGATCTGGTCGAGCAGGCGCTCCATGATGGTGTGCAGGCGGCGTGCCCCGATGTTCTCCGTGCCTTCGTTGACGCGGAAGGCGAAGCGGGCGATTTCTTCCAGCGCCTCTTTGGTGAACTCCAGCTTCACGCCTTCGGTCTCAAGCAGAGCGATGTACTGCTTGGTCAGCGACGACTTGGGCTCGCTCAGGATGCGGATGAAGTCTTCCATGGTCAGCGACTGCAGCTCGACCCGGATCGGAAACCGTCCCTGCAACTCGGGGATCAGGTCGCTGGGTTTCGAAACGTGGAACGCGCCCGCCGCGATGAACAGAATATGGTCGGTGCGCACCATGCCGTAGCGCGTGTTCACCGTGGTGCCTTCTACGATAGGCAGAATGTCGCGCTGCACGCCCTCACGGGAAACGTCGGGCCCATGGCCGCCTTCGCGCCCCGCGATCTTGTCGATTTCATCCAAAAAGATGATGCCCGAATCTTCCACGCGATCAATGGCGATGCGCGTCACCTGGTCCATATCGATCAGCCGCTGCTCTTCTTCCTGGATCAGGTATTCGAAGGCCTCATTGACCTTCATCTTCCGCTTCTTGGTGCGCTGGCCGAAGATGTTGGGCAGCATGTCCTTGATATTGACGTCCATCTCCTCCACGCCCTGGTTGGAGATGATTTCGAAGGAGGGGAAATTGCGCTCGCGCACGTCAATTTCGACCGTGCGCTCGTCCAGCTTGCCCTCGCGCAGCTGCTGGCGCAGCTTTTCGCGGGTGCGGGAATTCGATTCCGCGAGCGCTGTAGAGTTGCCGTCAATCACCACCCCGCCGGCGCTGGTGGCTGCCGGCGCTGCGGGCGCCGGCGGAAGCAGAATATCGAGCAAGCGCTCTTCCGCGTTCAATTCGGCCTTGTCGGCAACTTCCTCCAGCTTTTCTTCGCGGATATTGTCGATGGCCACTTCCACCAGGTCGCGGATCATCGATTCCACGTCCCGCCCCACATAACCGACTTCCGTGAACTTGGAGGCTTCCACCTTCATGAACGGCGAGTTGGCCAGCTTGGCCAGACGGCGGGCAATCTCCGTCTTGCCCACGCCGGTGGGCCCGATCATGATGATGTTCTTGGGAATGACCTCTTCCGCCATGTCGGGCGGCAGCTTCTGGCGGCGCATGCGATTGCGCAGCGCTATGGCCACGGCGCGTTTGGCCTCTTTCTGCCCGACCACGTACTTGTCGAGTTCAGCCACGATTTCGCGCGGTGTCAGTTCGTCCAACCCGGCGCCCGTTTCTTCAGCAGTAGGAGGTAAATAAATCGCCATAAGAAAAAGTTGTCAGTAGTTCGGCCAATTCAATCTCAAAGACCCGTGGTCATACCAGCCACCAACCACTTGTCCCGGTCTCTACAGCTCTTCCACCGTCAGCTTGTCATTGGTATAGATGCACATTTTGCCGGCAATCTTCATGGCTTCTTCCGCAATCTGACGGGCGGAAAGCTGGGTATGCTCCAGCAAGGCCTCGGCGGC
Organism: Acidobacteriota bacterium; assembly: GCA_018268755.1. GTDB lineage: Bacteria > Acidobacteriota > Terriglobia > Terriglobales > Acidobacteriaceae > KAN-5. Next base: position 188,440 of record JAFDVW010000014.1, on the reverse strand, counting down.
AGCCTGGGCATAGGGCCCGCCACTGCCAATCGCGGCAATGCCGGTGTCCGGCTCGATCACGTCGCCCTGCCCGCTCAGCAGGAAAGTCTGTTCTTTATCGGAGACCAGCAGCAACGCTTCGAGATGGCGCATAGCTTTATCAGTACGCCAATCCTTGGCCAGCTCCACCGCGGCACGGCCCAGGTTCCCGTGATATTGCTCCAGCTTGCTTTCAAAGCGGCTGAACAGGGTAAAGGCGTCGGCCGTGGAGCCGGCAAACCCGGCCAGAATCTTGTCCTGGCACAGGCGCCGAATCTTCTTGGCGTTGTGTTTGATAACTCCTTCACCCAGCGTGACTTGGCCGTCCCCAGCCAGGACCACGCTGCCATTGCGGCGAACACACAGAACGGTAGTGGAACGAATCAAACGCTTCGGCATGATGAATGAACCACGATTATAACAGTGCAAGCCCTGGGTTTTGTGGCCGCCCGCGGAACATGGCCAGGGCGGTGGGAATGCTTGGCCGGGGTCTCCGCAGCCGCCGGGCCCGCCGCGCCGACGTGCTTCCTTCGCTAAGAATTCTCTTATGACCTTCGCGCACAACGTAATGGCCCAAGGGTCACGCCCTAAAGACTGAAGTGGGCCCGCGACTCTTCCGATCTGCATTTCAGGCAGGCGCTCCAGCTGTTTTTCCGTCTGCCGAAAGGTGAATCGTGAACCGTAGCATTCTCTCTTGTCTTGCCACCCTCGCTTTTCTCGTCATCCTGGCTTATCCCGGCTCCGCCCAGTCCGCACCCGATCCGGCGCATGCCCTGGATGCCAAACCGGCGGCCTCGCTGGCCGTGGTCGCGCCGGCCCCGTCCACGCCGCGCGGCAATTTTCTCGCGGACCACATCCAGTTCCTCAGCATGGACAGCATCTCCCAATATCGTTACATGGATTCCGCGCCCGGCCATGTGACGGCACGGGACCTTTACTACAAAGTCAGCACACGGGTGCAAATCAATCTGCTGGGCGACGGCAGCACCTATCTGCAGGGCCGGGCGGAATCCGGACGCAGCTTTAACTCCAGCTACGACTACACCGGCGCGGGTCTGCATCAGGGCTACTGGTCCTTTAATCTCAAATCTTTCTATCTAGGACAAAAAATTGGCCAGCACCTGGAAGCCCAGGCCGGCGGCATTGAATTTGACCAGGGGGTGGGGACCGAGGCCACGTATAACGACAATGACGGCTGGCTGGAAGGCTATCGTCTCCGCTATCAGAACCACAGCAACAGCCTCCTGCCCGACAAAGTAAACGTGACTTTTGGCTATGTCGGAGATTTCACCCAGCCCAACACGTTTGCCCGCCTGCACCGCATGGGAGACCACAACTACGTACAAGTGCTGGCCTCCCGCCACCTCGGCAAGAGCCGTGAGTTCTCCGCCGAATACGATTCCATCCAGAGCATTCGCTACACGCGCGAGGCCTTTCGTTGGCAAAAACTCCCCGTCTTCCTGAAGCCGGATCTGGTGGTGGAAAGCTTGACCCGGGCCAGCGGCAACGCCAGATTTGGCTGGTCGGGGAGTCTGGCGCGTTCCGTGGATCGCAAGAACCGCCTGCGGCTGGGCATGTTCTATAGCGATATTCCCAAGGACATGTTCCTGAAGGGCAGCAGCCAGATCTTCTACAACGGGGACAGCTATGCCTTAGGCAAGCGCATCGGCCCTACCGTCCGGATTGCCCCCTTGCAGAACTTCGAGGTTTTGTTGTTCGGCTCCAAACGGCTGGATAGCACGCCGGGCACGCGTTATCGCGGCCAAGTGACCTTCCGCTATCAACTCAACAGTTTGTTGAATCGGGCCTTGCGGTTTTAAGCCCGCACTGCCCGCTTCATTCCGGGGAGCTGCCAGTCCAACCAGGCCGGCCGCTCCCTTTTTGCCGCCTTACCACCACTGCGCCCCATCCCCGACATCCTGCTACGTCCTTCGGGGGACACTTCCATAAAGTCCGGTCAGACTGCGGTCGATGAAATCTTCCGGGAAGCTCTGCAATCGTATGGCGTAGGCGGCGGGAAGACGCGGCCGATCCCGGCATGCTTGCGGGGAAGGACGGGCAAAATGAAGAACTTAAGGTTTAAAACGAAGTTGTTCCTGTTGATTGGCGTTTCCTTGGCTGGCTTGCTGGTGTTTGGGGCCTTGACATATACGACCCTGAACAAAGTAAAGGTCGGCGGGCCCATCTATAACCAGGTGCAGGACCTGTTGCAGCTGCAATCGGACATCTTACCGCCCGTCCTGGAAATCAGCCCCGCCCGTTTGATCATTTACCGCATGCTCGACGAAAAGGACCCGCAACGGCTGCAGGATGAAATCGCTGAGTTCCACGACTTCGTACGGACCCACGACGAGACTCAGGAAAAATGGACACGCCAACTCCCGCCGGGCAAGATACGCGACCTCCTGGCCAACCGGGTCCAGCCCCCGTCTATTCAGTATTTGCAGACCGCCGAAGAAAAGCTCATCCCGGCATTGCAAGCCGGAGACCGGCACAGGGCGGAGGAGGCGCGCCTGGAACTGGTGCCATTGTTCCAGACGGCCAAAAACGCTGTCACGGAGACCAACGAGGAGTTGGCCCACGAAATCATGCGCATGAATCAAGCGGCGGCCAGTCAGATCAGTTTCAGTTTGCTGATGCTGGCGGGCGCGGCATTAGTGGTCAGCATAGTAGTCACCTTACTTGGCCTTACCATCGCGCGCAGCATTCTGGGGCCCCTGGGGCAAACCTTAACCGTCTTACAGTCGCTGGCGGCCGGCGACCTTCGTCAGCAGGTGGCCGTTGAGTCGAACGATGAAATTGGAGCCATGGGAGAATCACTGAATCAGGCCATGGGAAGCATGTCGCAGACGATCCAGTCGATTGCGGGGACGGCGGAGCATGTGGCCAGCGCCAGCGAAGAGCTGTCCTCCTCCGCCACCCTGCAGGCCCAGGGCGCCGACACTCAGCGCGACCAGACCGCCCAGGTCGCCACCGCCATGCAGGAAATGTCCTCCACCGTCCTGCAGGTCTCGGAAAACTCCGGCAAGGCCGCCGAAGCTTCCCGCAAGGCCGCCGAAACCGCCCGCCAGGGCGGCTCCATCGTCGACGAAACCCTGCGCAAAATGCGCGCCATCGCCGACTCCGTCAGCAGCACCGCCAAAAAAGTCGAGGAGCTGGGCAAGAGCAGCGACCAGATCGGCCGCATCATCGGCGTCATCGACGACATCGCCGACCAGACCAACCTGCTCGCCCTCAACGCCGCCATCGAGGCCGCCCGCGCCGGCGAGCAGGGCCGCGGCTTCGCCGTGGTCGCCGACGAGGTCCGCAAACTCGCCGAACGCACCACCACCGCCACCAAGGAAATCGCCCAGATGATCCAGACCGTGCAGAGCGAAACCAAAATGGCGGTTACCGCCATGGAAGAGGGCACCAAGCAGGTGGAAGAGGGCGTCAAGACCACCACCCAGGCGGGCGACGCATTGAAAGAGATTATTTCCATGTCGGAGAACGTGGGCGAGATGATCACCCACATCGCCACCGCCGCCACCGAGCAATCCTCGGCCACCGAGGAGATCAACAACAACATGGAGCAGATCTCCAAGCTGGTGAAGGAGTCGGCCGACGGCGCGCAACAGTCCGCCAAGGCCTGCCAGGACCTCTCCGGCCTCGCCATGGATCTGCAAAAAATGGTCAGCAATTTCAAGCTGGACGAGAGTGGGGGAGGACAAAAGCCTCGCAGCCGCGCCAGGAGCTCCGGCTTGACCCGGGTTTCGCAACCGGCGCACTCCTTTGCGGCGGGCGCTTCCTAGAGAGGCCCGGGCCGGGCGCCGCAATTTGTGCAGCAAAAATAGTTGACAACTCCCACGCGGGGTTTGAGATTATGGCTTTGCCATGGCCGATCAAAAAGAGAGCAAACCTCATCTTTGGGTAGTCACCGTAGTTCTGCTTGTGCTTGCCGCCTGGATGTACTTTAAGAGATAAAGTGCCGCAGCCGCCTTATGCTGCAGGCGCGCGTCCTGTCGCGCCCTGATAGATGCCTCTTGTCCCTGCTGGATTCTACTGCCGTACCGTGTACAATGCCCTCCGGCTGTTGGGAGGTCTTATGACACTTGGCAAACGTGCAGCAGCAGAATTCTTCGGAACTTTCTGGTTGGTATTTGGAGGGTGCGGCAGCGCCGTGCTGGCCGCAGCGTTCCCGGGCTTAGGGATCGGTTTTGCCGGCGTGGCCCTGGCCTTCGGATTGACCGTGCTCACCATGGCCTTCGCCGTAGGCCATATCTCGGGCGGACACTTCAATCCCGCCGTCACCGCTGGTTTGGTCGCCGGCAAGCGCTTCCCGGCGGGCGAATTCCTGCCCTACGTGGTGGCGCAGGTCTTGGGGGCGGTGGCCGCTTCCAGTGTCCTGTATGTCATCGCCAGCGGGCATCCGGCCTTCACTGTGACCGCCGGCTTCGCTTCCAACGGCTACGCCGACCACTCGCCCGGGGGATATTCCCTGCTGGCCTGCCTGGTCGCCGAGGTCGTGTTGACCATGTTCTTCCTGCTGGTGATTATGGGTTCGACCGATGGCCGCGCGCCCAAGGGATTCGCGCCCATCGCCATCGGGCTGGCGCTGACCTTGATCCACCTGATTTCCATCCCGGTGACCAACACCTCGGTGAACCCGGCGCGCAGCACCGGCCCGGCGCTGTTTGTAGGAGGATGGGCGGTGCGGCAGCTTTGGCTCTTCTGGCTGGCGCCGATTGTCGGCGGTATCCTGGGCGGTGGAATCTACCGCGCCCTGTTCGGCAAAGAAGACTAAAAACTCTGGGCCCAAAAACCGAAGAGACGCAGCTTGGCTGCGTCTCTTTTTGGCTCGACTAACCCTTTTTCCGCGCTTCCGCTTCCGCCAGCCAGCCGCGACGCAACTTCTCCGCTGGTACGTTCGATAGATACGGTTTGATGTCCAAAATCGCCGTCCCGTCGAGCATATCGACCCCGCGCACATGCAACTCGGCACCATCGCGACGCAGCAGCTCTACTACCGTTAATGCGATCGGATTCGGCCGGTAGGGTGAGCGCGAGGCAAAGACCCCATGCGGCCGATTGTCCGACGGAGGCGTGCCGGTCAGCTCATATCCCTGCGAGCGGTCGAATTCCCAAAGCACATAGAGGTGCGAGAAACCTTCGATGTCGAGCAGGCCTTCGGCAAACTCCGGCAGGATCTTCAGAATGCCGTCTTCTTCGTGCTTCGCGCCCAGGCCCTTGGGAACTTCCTCGGTGCTTCGGAACGGGCTGCTGACAAAACCGATGGGTTTGGAGCTGAACATGGAGATAGACCTTCCTTCCCGCCGGGATTAGTGTATGTTCTCCACATTTCCCAGGGAAGGCCCCGCGTAAGAACGGAACCTGCCCAACAATACCCTCGTCCATCGTTCCATTCCGGCCCTCTATTTGCGTCGGCCCGATATCCCTTAAACGAACGCGACTCCGGCTTAAGCTGCCGCCACATGCCTTACCGGAGCCGGTAAAGGACGTATCAGCCAATACAGGGCCACCACGTGGGTGATCATCAGTATGGGCACAAAGAGGATTGGGATCGCATAGCCGGAGCGTAATTCCCCGGCCAGGGCGGGGAGCCCGACCTGGATGGCGTGGTAGTAGTCGAAGAGGAAGTCGATCGTCCCCACCAGATTGAAGGCGGCGATGAATAGCCAGAACAGGGGCCTGATCCGTAGCGTGAGCAGGGCCAAGATGGCCAGCACTCCGGTCGCGAAGTCCCAGTGGGCGGCGAAGCGGGCGAAAGCGGCCGGCAGATTGGGGCCGACGACCCCAGGAAGAATAAACACGAGCCCGAAGAAGCGGAAGCTGTGGAGCGTGGCTATCAGGCGATGCGCTTCCACCCTCTCCATGGCCTGGAGTCTGGGCCAGAGGTACGCGCGGAAGCAAAGAAGCCAAGCAACGTAACCCAGAATGAGTTGCATTTGGAAGATGGTTTCAGGCGACATAGACAACGTCCTTCCTTGACTATCTTATTGATAGTGACTTTCAAAGTTATAGTTACTTGCAATTCGAATGTCAATCAATTATTTTGAGGGCTATGGCCAGGTCTTATCGGCAGAAGAACTGCCCGGTGGCAAAAACGCTGGACATGATCGGCGAGCGCTGGACGATCCTGTTATTGCGCGACTTGTTTCTCCATGGCCCGCGCCGCTTTCAGGATTTTCAGGACTCTTTGCGCGGAGTGGCCCCTAATACGCTCTCCGCACGGCTCAAGAGCATGGAAGCGCATGATCTCATTGTCGGCCGGGCTTACAGCGAGCACCCGCCCCGGCTGGAATACCACCTCACGGAAAAGGGTAAGAGTCTGGGCCTTGTTTTGAAAGCGCTGCGGGATTGGGGCCAGCGGCACGAGCCGTCCCGGAAGGCCGACCACTAGGATCGAAAAAAAGGAAAGGCACGGCTTTAAGCCGTGCCTTTCCTCTTCAAGTGTGGCGCGGGCACTCTTGCCCGCGAAAAAACGGGCGGTCAGGAGCGTCTGCCCTCCCTCGCTAGTCTCTCACCCCATCCAGGAATGCTCGCAACTTCCTCGAGCGGGAGGGATGACGCAGCTTGCGCAGCGCCTTGGCCTCGATCTGGCGAATACGTTCGCGGGTCACGGCGAAGGACTGTCCTACTTCCTCCAGGGTGTGCTCGCTGCCATCTTCCAGCCCGAAGCGCATCTTGATGACCTTTTCCTCGCGCGGTGTCAGCGTGCGTAACACCTGTCCGGTCTGGTCTTTCAGGTTGACGTTGATGACGGCCTCCGCGGGGGAAACCACGGCGCGGTCTTCGATGAAGTCACCCAGGTGCGAATCTTCCTCTTCGCCGATGGGCGTTTCGAGAGAAATGGGCTCCTGTGCGATCTTCAGGACTTTCCGGACTTTGGCCACCGGAATGTCCATGCGCTTGGCGATCTCTTCCGAGGTCGGCTCGCGCCCGAACTCCTGCACCAGCTGGCGCGAAGTGCGGATCAGCTTGTTGATGGTTTCGATCATGTGCACCGGGATGCGGATGGTGCGGGCCTGGTCCGCAATGGCGCGCGTGATCGCCTGCCGGATCCACCA
>JAFDVW010000014.1:0-181343 GCA_018268755.1 Acidobacteriota bacterium | reverse complement strand
TTGCCTTCCTGAATCAGGTCGAGGAACTGCAGTCCGCGATTGGTGTATTTCTTGGCAATGGAAACCACCAGGCGCAGGTTGGCCTCAATCAGCTCACGCTTGGCCTGTTCCGCGTCCATGTCGCCCTGGATGATCTCGCGCTGCGTGCGCTTGAGCTCCTGGAACAACACGCCCGCTTCCTGCTCGAGTTTTTCGATCTCGGCATGAATCGAGCGGGCCTGGCGTTTGTATTCCTTGCGCTGGTCCTCGCTGCGCGTCTGGTCGGCTTTCTTCTCCAGGTTCTGGTACTGGCGGTCGAGCGAGCGCATGCCATCGACGGTCTTATTGACGCGATCGATGAGGCGCTTGCGCTCGGCATTGGTGAAGCCGAGTTTGCGGACGCACTGCGAGACCTTGACGACAGCGCGCGCCAGGTTGATGCGGGCGCGGCGGTAGTCCTTAGGGCGTTTCTTCTGCGAGACGCTGACGAACTTCTCCTGCAACTGCGCGGCCTTCTTATAGGCCTTGGCAAGATCGTCAATTTTCCCGGTGAACGCCTTCAGGCGGTTTTGCAGGATCTCTTCGGTGATCTCTTCCTCATCGAAGGTGACCACTTCCTTGATGGAACGAACGCTCTTCTTGAGATCTTCTCCCAAGGCCAGCAGTTCGTGGATCACGATTGGTGAGCGGGAGAGCGCCTTCAAAACACGTAATTGGCCGCGCTCAATGCGCTTGGCGATTTCCACTTCGCCTTCGCGGGTGAGCAGCGGGACGGTTCCCATTTCCCGCAAGTACATCCTTACGGGGTCGTTCGTCTTTTCCAGAGTGCCGGGAGTGAGGTCGAGCTCGACATCCTCCCCAGCTTCCTCGTCGTCGAATTTTTTGTCCAAGCCGGAGCCGGGCCCTTTCGGCCCCTCCAACACGTCGATACCCTGCGTGCCGATCGTAGTCAGCAGGTCGTCGAGGTCCTCGGGACTATTAATGTCCTGGGGGATCAGGTCATTGACCTGATCGTAGGTGAGGTACCCCTTTTCCTTTCCTGCATCGATCAGCTTGTTTATGTCTTCGTATTTGTCTTCAAGCGCCAAGACGGATTATCCTTTGCATGCCCTGTTGCCAGGACACGTAACTATTTGAGCGGTGGGAAGTTGCGATTGCGGAATGCCGCGACGGCACAAACCTATGAAGTATAGCATGGGATAAGGGCGTTTGCCCATGGCCGGTGGTCCCGAAATTTCCCGCTGACTGCATTTACCCCGCCCTAACTTGCCTGTTATTTAGATGTTTCCGGCCATTGCCGCGTTTCACACTTCCTGTTTGCCATTTTCCGGACAAATCAGGCCGTTCTCCCATCCGCCAGCCCGGGGTCACGCAGGGCCAGCTTGACCCGTAACCGCTCCTCGGCCAAGGCCAGCCGCTGCTGACGATCGGCGATACGCGACGGCCCATCGAGGGCCCGGTCGATCTCCCGCAAGCGATGGTTCAGGCGCTTCCGGCGCAGTGCCCGGATTGCCCCTTCAACCACCCCCTGCGTCAATATCTCCTCTTCTTTCATGAGGATAGCGGCCAACAGAGCCCGGTCGCCATCTCCCAGGGGCAGACCCATCACATCGGCAGTTTCCGGCGGAGCGTTAAGCAAGACCTCCATCAAGCTTTCCGTGCCCAAACCGATATGCAAGCGCTCGCTGGAAAGCGTGAAGTGGGCCTGGCGCGCCGGGTCGAACTCTTCCTCCGCGCCATCGCGGGCGGAAGTATGTTCTTCGGCAACCTGGATCTCGGTGGCCGAAGCCAGGGCGCGAATCAGCACCTTCTCGGCATCGGTGATTTGGGCCTCTATGGGAGATTTGACGCCGGCGGAGGAGCGCTCGCCGGCCACATGCTTCAATTCCTGGCGCAGCACGGCGGAGTCGATGCCCAGTTTCTGGGCGATCTCGGCGGCCAGGCCGTCACGCACGATGCGGCTGGGCACCCGCTGAATGTGCGGCATTAGGTGATTGACCGCCTTGACCTTGCCTTCGGCCGTGCGCACCGGAAACTGCGCGCGGGCCCGTTCGATGAGGTAGTCAAAGTACGCCTGCGACCTTTTCAGCGCTTGGATGTACGCATCTTTGCCCTTGCGGCGGATGAAGAGATCGGGGTCAAAACCGGGCTCGAGGGTCAGGACTTTGATCTGAAATTCCTCTTCCACCAGCAGGCCCAGGGTGCGTTCGGTGGCTTTGGCGCCGGCGGTATCGGGATCGAAGTTCACCACTGCATTCTTACTGAAGCGTCCCAGCAGCTTGGCCTGTAATTCTGTGAAGGCCGTGCCGGAGCTGGCAATCACGTTGTGAAAGCCGGCGGCGTAGACGGCAATGCAATCCATCTGGCCTTCCACCAGGATGGCGTAATCCAGCTTGCGGATGGCTTCCTTGGCGTGATCGAGATTGAACAGCACCCGCGACTTGGAATAAATGGCGGTCTCGGGCGAATTGAGATATTTGGGTCCGGCCTTCTCGTCGGTCGCCAGCGTGCGCCCGGTAAACGCGATGACTCGTCCCGTTTCGTTGGCAATGGGAAACATCACACGATTGCGGAACTTGGCATACATGGCGGCGGCCGTTGGGGGTTTCTGGCTGCTGGCCGGCCGTTGATCGTTGGCGGTTGGCCGTTGGCCGCCGGGCTCGCCTTTGTCATCCCGAGCGGAGCGAGGAGCTTGCAACTCCGGGTTTTCCTTCCACGAAAACAGCCCGCTCTCGCGCAGGACTTCTTCCCCATACTCGCCCTTCAGGCGGTCGCGCAGAAGAAAGCCGGAGTCCGGGGCAAAGCCGATGCGGAACGTCTGAATGGTCTCTTCGTCCAGGCCGCGCCCGGACAGGTACTCGCGGGCATGGGCGCCCTCGGGACGGCGCAGGCATTCCTGAAAAAACGCAGTCGCCTTTTCGTGGACTTCCAGCAGCACAGTGCGTAGCCGGGCTTCCTGGGCTTCGGCGGGACTGCTGTAGTTGGCTTTGGGCAGAGGGATGTTCAGCTTCTGCGCCACCAGCCGCACCGCCTCCGGAAAGGTGATGTTCTCGATCTTCTGCACGAAGCTGAAGACGTCCCCGGAGACCCCGCAGCCGAAGCAGTGGTAGAACTGCCGCGTGGCGTGCACGGAAAAAGATGCGGTCTTCTCGCCGTGAAACGGGCACAGGCCTGAGTAGTTCTGCGCCCCGGCCTTCTTCAGCTTGACGTAGTCGCCCACAATGCGGACGATGTCGGCCTGCTGCTTGACGGTGTATGCGAAGTCGCCGGGGTTCGACATTACTCTCTAGTGTCAACCATTTTGCGCAATATCACTATAGAAAGCTGGCTATGCTCTTTGGAAAAATTGTGCAAAACATGGGAAGTTCCAATATCCGTGGTGAAGCTCTTCGAGCTCACTTCCTCGGCCACTCCGCATCCGGGTCCACCGCTCTGCGGATCATGCTTACCACATCTTTCATGCGGCTTGCCGACAACATGCGTGGCATACGTTCGAGCAGAGACTTCTTCTCCAGCACCTGAATGAAATGGGCCTTGAGAAAGGACGGACCCGGGAGGCCGGTTTCTCCCGGCTGGAATTCTGTCGTGGTCGGGCCTTCCGCGCCATAGCTGCCAAAGGGCACAACCAGGACAGACGAGGCACGGTCGCTCAGGTTGCGGCTATCGAGGGAAACGATCACGACCCAGTGGCGTTTCGGCGCGTCGGCTAAAAGGGCGGACCAGATTTCTCCACGACGGGGTTTGGTGGTCACCATTGAACAGCCCCTTGCCTAAGGTTCACGGTCCACATCGATTCCGCTGGCGCTTTGGGACAGAGCATTGCCTAAAGACGTCTCTTCCGCCAGAGCCTCCGGCGAAAGGCGGGCAAAGTAGTCCGCGGTGTCGCTCTCAAGGCGTTCCCGATTTTCGTAAGTGCGGAGACGTTCGACAGACAGATCAATGGCCTCGGCAAGGGTTTGGGCTTCCCCGGAAGCGATGATCTGTTCGAAATAGGCGAGGGCAGCAGGAGAGATGGTAGTGGAAATTTTTTGGCGAACCGGACGTACGGCGGTGGGCATTTTTATCTCCTGATATGTCCGATAGTTTAACCCCTAATTCAGGAGATCATCTAGAAAATTTATAAGTCTTTACTTATCAGCATTTTATGCGATCAATTGGTATGATTGAGCTTGTACTGCAGGATATGGCTAGGAAAGGACTGGCAATGCCTGCGCGGGCAGCCTGTCCTGAGCGTAGTCGAAGGGCCCGCGCCTACACCAATCGAGATGACCGACTATTTCTTGCCCTGCACCGCGGACAGGCACTTGCCGTAGAGCTCGAGCAGCTGCCCGGCGTACTCTTCCGGTTTCGCAGCGGCGCCAGTCCCCTGGAAACCCACGCCGGTCGAGGTGGTCTTGCCGTAGCCGGTGGCCATCGCCACAAACTTCATCAGATCAAGAGCGATATCTTCATTGCGGCGCGCGCCGACCGACAGTCCCGATACTTCTTCCATGAGAGCCTCCGTGCCAGGAAAAGATATTTCCATGGTATCAGAGGTGTGGGGCGGACACTTTGTGGGGCGGACACTCTTGTCCGCCAGCTTTTCGCGGGCGAGGGCGCCCGCGCCACATCTTGTTACCCCTTGCGGGCGACTTCGCTCATCAGTCCCAGCAGGTTGTTCTCCGAATCGCGGAAGAAGACCATCCACAGATCATGGTCGGGCATTTTGGCGATGAGGTGGGGCTCATCCTCAAAGCTGGCGCCGCGTTCTTTCATGTGCGCATAAGCGGCCTGGATGTCCGGCACGGAGAAATACAGGATGGAACCGGGGTGATCGAACTCCGGCTTCTCCGGGCGGCTCAACATGAAGCGCACCCCGCCGCAATCAAAGAACACCAGCGTACCTGCGGTAAATAGATGACGCAGCCCGAGCACGTCCCGGTAAAAGGCAGTGGCGCGATCGAGATCGTGAACATGGATCGCAATCTGCCCCAGACGGGTAATTCCAGGCGTGGCTGACATAAGGGTTTCCTCCGGGCCGCAAATTCGCTAGCATAGCTAACAAATTTGCAGGCGGAAGGCAAGCATGCTGCGAATACTTCTCAACTGGGTACTGAGTGCGCTGGCGCTCTGGATCGTTTCCCGCCTGGTGCCCGGCTTCATCATCACCGGCGCGGTGGCTGCTTTGCTGGCGGCGGTGGTCATCGGTTTCGTCAACGCCACGCTGGGCGCATTTCTCAAGCTGGTGACGCTGCCGCTAACCATCCTTACGCTGGGCATTTTCTGGCTGATCATCAATGCGGTGATGATCGAACTGGCCTCCGCCTTTGTTCCCGGATTTCGCGTGGCCAGCTTCGGCGCGGCCTTCTGGGGAAGCATCGTGCTCAGCCTGGTGAACCTGCTGCTGAAGTGGATCGTGAAGCCGGAGCGGGATTAAAGCACTCGTGGGGCGGACACTCTTGTCCGCCAGAAGCTTTCGCGGGGCGGCCTTCGCGGGCCGACTTCCGCGGGCAGGAGTGCCCGCGCTTTCTTCGCGGGCGAGGGCGCCCGCGCCACACGGGGACATCCCGGCCTACATAGCTTTGGGCAGGTCGCAGGCTACGCGAAAGCCATAATCTGCGTACTGAAACTCGGGTGGAATGCTGGATCGCGCCGCGCTGCGAGTGACCTTGATGTGGTGCCGCCAGGAGCCTCCACGCGAGGCCCGCCTCGTCCCATTCGCCGGGCCCTGCGGATTGCGCTCCGGCGAGACCGCATAATAATCCGCCTGGTACCAGTCGCTGCACCACTCATGCACGTTCTGGCAAATGTCATACAAGCCATAAGGGCTGGGTGGGTACTGCCCCACCGGCTCAGGCCCGGACTTCCAGCGAGTTTCATAGTCCGGCAGCGATTGTGGCGGAGCGTCACCCCAGGGAAACAACTCGCCTTCCACGCCGGCGCGCGCCGCTCGCTCCCACTCCGCTTCCGTAGGCAGACGAAAATGGCGTCCGGAAATTCCGCTTAACCAATCACAAAACTTCACAGCGTCGAACCACGAGACCCCGACCACCGGCTGCCGCGGATCGTTGAAATTGGAATCACTCCAGAACGGAGGAACCGCGTGTCCGGTGGCCTTTGCGAACGCCGCGTATTCGGCATTGGTCACCTGGCAAGGCGCAAGCTGCAAGGCATCCACCCAAACCTGGTGGATGGGGCGCTCATTGTCCTGCCCCACCTCCGATCCCATAAAGAACCAGCCGGCAGGAATCGTAACCAGAGTTTCGAGGAACTGCGCCAGATCGAAAATCTGAGGCTTCTCGGGAGAATGTGGAGCGCCGGTCATATTCGCCAGTGATTTTAAATTGACTGGCCCCTCATGTATAAAACTTGCCTATGTTGCGTATGCTCCGCCTGCTCCCGGTCCTCCTGCTTGCCGCCTTTTTTGCCGCGCTCGCCCAGACCCAACCGGCCTCGGAAAATTCCAGCTTCTCCGCTCGTGTGGCCCACCTGAAAAAGCAGGATGGCTTTCTCCCCTACTATTGGGACGAAAAGAAGGGTGAAATTCTTTTCGCGCTTTCCCCGGCCGCGCTGGATCGCGAATTTCTCTATTTCACCGGATTGGGCAGCGGCATTGGTTCCACCCGCATGTCGGCCGACCGCAGTTCGTTCGGTGGCCAGGGATTGTGCCGCTTTCGCCGCGTGGGCCCGCGCGTACTGCTGATCAAAGAGAACACCAGCTTCCGCGCCTCCAAGGGCAGTCCCGACTTGCAGCGCTCGGTGGAGCTGAGCTTCCCGACTTCCGTTCTTGGCGCTTTGCCCATCGAAGCCGAACAGAATGGCACTCTGCTGGTAAATGCGACACCGCTGTTTTTGCACGATGCCGTCGATATGCTCTCCATGCTGCGCGCCCCGGTGGCGGTGAATGGCGCACCGGCCGCCGATCTCGGCTCCAGCTGGCGCGTGGACGAAGAGCGCAGCGTCATCGATCTCGAGAGCTCCGGCAGTTTCCCCCTGAACACGGAAGTGGAGGCCTTGCTTACCTTCACCTCCGATTCCAACAGCTACTGGAACCAGCCTGAGCCGCATGTCATCACCCTGCGCGAACATCACTCCTTCCTGGCGTTGCCAGCGCCGGGCTTTGAGCCGCGCGAGTGCGATCCCCGGGTGGGCATTGGCGGCGAGGTGTTTCAGGATTTCTCGCAACCTTTTGACCAGCCGCTGACCCGGTGTCTGGCGGCGCGCTGGCGTTTGCAGAAAAAAGATCACAATGCCGCGCTCAGCGAACCGGTCAAGCCCATCACCTTCTATCTGGACCGCGCCATTCCCGAGCCGGTGCGTTCGGCCGCGCGCCAGGGCACGTTGTGGTGGAACCAGGCTTTCGAGCAGGCCGGATTCAAGGATGCCATCCGCGTGGAAGATTTGCCGGAAGGCGCCAGTCCCATGGATGTGCGCTATCCGACCATTCAATGGACCAACCGCTCCGGCCGCGGCTGGTCGGTGGGGCAGACCCATGATGATCCGCGCACGGGAGAAATTCTGCATGCGGGAGTGCAGCTCGATTCGCACCGCATGCGCACCGCGGGCAATTACTGGCAAGCCAGTGTGCCCTCCGGGAAAAACGCTGAGCCCGCGCTGGACTCTTTCGCGGCGCTGGATAATCTCGACCCGCAGACCAGCGCGGAGAAGGTGATGACTATTCGTCTGGCCTTGCTTACCTGCCATGAGGTCGGCCACATCCTCGGCCTCGACCACAACTTCCTCGCCAGCACGTACGGGCGGGGCTCGGTGATGGATTACTTCGCGCCGCGCATTCGCCTACGGGCTGACGGCAGCGCCGACCTCTCCGACGCCTACATGCAGGGAGTGGGCAGCTATGACCGCTTCGCCATTGCATGGGGATACAGCCAGCGCAAGCCGAACACTACACCGGAACAGGAGAAAGCGCGGCTGAACGCGATTGTGCAGGGCTCGATTGCGAAGGGCATTGTGTGGGGGGATTACAACGATCCGCGCTGGAATTCGTATGACGATGGGCCCGATCCGGTCACCTGGCTCGAGGAAGTCCTGCCGGTGCGCGATGCGCTGCTCAAAAACTATGGCCCGCAGATGCTGCGTCCGGGCGAACCCAACTCGCTGCTCACGGCGCGCTTTCCCCTGGTGTACCTGTTTCATCGCTACGCGCTGGACGCGGCCATCAATGTGATCGGCGGCGCGAAGATTCCTTTGTCCGTGGCGGGAGATGGGCAGCCGCCAATTGTCCTTTGGCCGGCCGAGAGCCAGAAGCAGGCGGTTTCGCTGGTGCTGGCCGCATTGCGGCCGGCGGAACTCGAGGTGCCGGCAACATTGTGGGAGCACCTTGGCCCGGTGGGCAACGCCGCGCCCAACCCGGAAAGCTTCACCTCGTCCGCCAGCTACCTGTTCAGCCCGGAAGACGGGGCGCGGGCCGTGGCGGGAATTGTTGCCGGAGGTTTGCTGGACGCGCAGCGCTTGCAACGTCTGGCCATCATCTCCCGGCAAGCGGCGAACGCGCCCTCGCCGGAATCGGTCATCGCAGAGCTGGTCGATGCCGGTTTTTCCGCACCAGCGTCCACTCCTTCCCAGAAGGCGTTGCGCGATGTGGTGCGCACCGAGATCGCCGAACGCCTGATGAATCTAGCTGTCGACGGCGGTGCGACACCTGAAGTGCGAAGCCTGGCGCTGGCGGGAGTCAAATTGGTACAAAGCGCGGTGGGGAACGCGGAAAGCGACGCAGCCATGCAGCGGCTGGCGCACGAGATTGAATTGTTTCTGCAAAACCCGGCGCAGAACACGCCGAAGCTCCGGCCTACGCCCGCTCCGCCCGGCCCGCCGGTATAGCTTTTTCCCGGCTCCCGGTTCTTCGGTCATGGCTAGAACAGAGCGCGAAGGATTTCCTGGCGACACAATGACAATGGAAGAAGAGCTCTAGAAGCTAAGGTTCGCCACCGCCTGGCTCAGCGGGTGCTTCGCTTCATAGGCCGCGATGTCCGCCTCATGCTGCAGGGTCAGGCCAATGTCGTCCAGACCTTCGAGCAGGCAGTGGCGGACAAATTCATCCAGGGTGAAACCGGCCTCGAAACCCTGGGCGTCGCGCACTTTCAGCTGCTCTAAATCTACGGTAAGTTCGTATCCCGGCTTTTCCGCGCGCCTGGCCAGTTCCGCGACTTGCTCTTCGCTCAGCGCCACCGTGACCACACCGTTCTTGGTGCAGTTATTGGCGAAGATGTCGGCAAACGACGAAGCAATCACGGAGCGGAATCCGTAGTCGGCCAGCGCCCAGACGGCGTGCTCGCGCGAGGAGCCGCAGCCGAAATTTTTCCCCGCAATCAGGATGCTGGCCCCGTCATACTGCGGCTGGTTCAGCACGAACGATGCCACCGGCTTGCCTTCCTCTGTCTTGCGCCAGTCATAGAACAGAAACTCGCCGAAGCCGGTCTTCTCAATGCGCTTGAGAAACTGCTTGGGAATGATCTGGTCGGTATCGACGTTGGCGCGATAAAGCGGCGCGGCTTTGCCCTGATGTACGCGGAATGGTTGCATGATCTTCCTCGTGACTGCGCTGGCTTACGACTTGAAGCGCCAGTTGCGAATATCGGTAAAATGTCCCGCCACTGCGGCGGCGGCGGCCATGGCGGGACTCACCAGATGGGTGCGTCCACCACGCCCCTGGCGGCCCTCAAAATTGCGATTGCTGGTGGAAGCGCAGCGTTCCCCCGGCTGCAGGATGTCGGGATTCATCCCCAGGCACATCGAGCATCCCGACTCGCGCCATTCAAAGCCGGCCTCTTTGAAAATTTTGTCGAGACCTTCCTTCTCCGCCACCTGCTTCACCACCTGCGAACCCGGCACCACCATGGCGCGCACCTTGCTGTGGACACGGTGTCCCTTAGCCACTTTGGCGGCGGCGCGCAAATCCTCAATGCGGGAATTGGTGCAGGAACCGATGAACACGCGGTCCACGGCAATGTCTTCGATGCGCACCCCGGCCTTGAGCTCCATATATTCCAGCATGCGTTGAAAAGCGCTGCGCTCGGCGTCCGTCTTCCAGTCGGCGGGCTGGGGCACCCGTCCGGTGATAGGAGCCACCATGCCGGGATTGGTTCCCCAGGTCACGAAGGGGGCCAGTTGCGCGGCGTCGATTTCGATCACCTTGTCGTACTTCGCACCGGGATCGGAGGCCAGCGTGCGCCAATGAGCCAGCGCTCTGTCCCACTCCGCACCCTGGGGAGCAAAGCGGCGGCCTTTCACGTAGGCGAAGGTCACTTCATCCGGGGCCACCATGCCAGCACGCGCTCCGCCTTCAATACTCATGTTGCACAGGGTCATGCGGCCTTCCATGGTGAGGCCGCGGACCGCCTCGCCCGCATACTCCACCACATAACCGGTCGCCCCGTCGGTGCCAATGTGGCCAATGATGCCCAGGGCCAAATCTTTGGCGGTTACACCTTCGCCCAGCTTGCCGTGCACCTCGATGCGCATGGTCTTGGGCTTGCGCTGGGGCAGACACTGGGTGGCCAGCACATGCTCGACTTCCGAGGTCCCAATGCCAAACGCCAGGGAACCAAACGCTCCATGCGTGCTGGTATGGCTGTCGCCGCAGACAATTGTCATGCCCGGCTGGGTCAGGCCCATTTCCGGGCCGATCACGTGCACAATTCCCTGGTCGGGCGAGTGCATGTCAAACAACGGCACTCCGAATTCCTTACAGTTCTTTTGCAGGGCCTCGATCTGTTTCGCGGCGATGGGATCGAGAATCGGCGTGCCCCTCGGCTCGGTGGGGACATTATGGTCGACGGTGGCAAAGGTGCGGTGGGTCTGGCGGACCTTGCGTCCCGCCGCGCGCAGACCATCAAAGGCTTGCGGCGAGGTCACTTCATGGACCAGGTGCAGGTCGATGTAGAGCAAGGGCGACTGACCATTGGGCTCTGTCACCAGGTGCTCGTCCCAGACTTTTTCGAAGAGTGTGCGTGGTTCTGCCATAGAAATTGGATGTTCCGCCCAGCCAAAAGGCTCCCGGCGCGAAAAAAGCGCCAAGGTCCATTGCTTAGTTTATCAAGAATCCCCGGCCGCCTAGTAGGAGGCAAGGTGGCCAAATCAGGCCCGCGAAACCTGACATCTTGCACGCGCTACTTCAGGTCGTTGGCGTCCGGATTGTAAAAGAAGTGGAAGCGCAAGGCGAGATACTGCCCTTTGAATTCCCCCGGCAAGGGAGGAAACGGGTTGGAGGCGGTGATGCCACCGTAGGCGGCGCGATCAAGCGCCACGTCGCCCGAGCTTCCCGCCAGAGTAAGTCCGGCCACCCGGCCATCTTTCAGAATGGCGAATTCAATCGAAACTTTGCCCTTCTTCATCATGGGGGCGCGGGCCGATTCCGGGATAATGCGGTACCAATTTTCGCGCACATCATGCAGCACGCGGGAAAGATAGGGCCCGAAGTCGACGCCCATGGTGTCGCTGAGTACATCCAGTTCGCCCACGGCTTTGGTGGCCTGGCGGCCCTGTCCCAGACCGAAATCGCCGCCGTCGCCGCCATAGCCTGCGCCGCGGTTGGCGATAGCGGCGCGTGCCGCCTGCTCAATCGCGGAACCCGCCGTCAGCGCCCCGGAGCGGAAATTGGGCGTCTGGCTGGGCGCGGCGTTGTCCGTGGGCGGGGTTTGTAGCTGGGCTGTCTGGTTCTGGGGCGGCGGGGGTGGTGGAGCGCTTTGCGGCTGCATCTGCGGCGGCGCCTGGTTCTGCGCCATGGCCTGCGGCGCGGGCGGTTGCTGCTGCGCCGGCGGACCGCTGGGGCCGGGACGTCCCTGCCGCGCTTGCTCAATGATCTTTCTTAACTCTTCGGGATCGATGCGCGGCTTGCGCGACATGGCAATCCGGTCTTTGTCGGAGATGCGATCGGTTTCCGGACGTTTGGTGACCTTCTGCGCATCCGGCGGAAGCTCCAGGAAGGTGGTCTCCTTGTCCTGCAACTGGCTGATGGGCACCACGCGCACAGTATCGACCCCCAAATAGCGTTGCAGCGTCGTGGCATTCACGATCAGCAGCACAATGGTCATGTGCACAAAGACCGAAATCCAGAATGCTTCTCTCTGCCGGGAATAGGAGAGCTCGTCCTGCAATTTCACCAGCAGGGCGGGCGCATCGTGCATCTCCCGGAATACCGACTCCCACCGATTGGCGTCATAGAGATCGCCTCCGTCGGGGCGCGCGGAGCGGTTGGCCGGTGGGACAGTTTTACCCGGCGGGATTTGGGTCGTTGACATTGCGTCAGATGTTTGGGTTAGAGACGGTCGGCCGGCCCCGGAGTTGCTCTCCTGCGGAACTTCATACGGTTCGGGCCCTAAGCTGTGGATCGTCCACTCCCCTCGGTCGCAGACAAGTTCTCTCTATATTTTCGCACTTTTCCCGGCCCTCTGCGAAAGCCTAAAAGGCCACGTACCCTAGGATCGCACCTTTCCCCGGCAGATGGCCCATAAATCCTTGTCAAGAAATGTAAAACTCTCCCGGCATTGGGCCGGAATCCGGCTAATCCACGTGCTCTCCTTCCTCGATAAATCCCAGTTCGGGAGGCGGCAGCTTGTCGTCCTTGCGCGCCCAGAACACATATAACGTGGGCAAAAGCACGATGCTGATGATCAGTTCCACGATCAGGCCGCCCACAATCACGATGGCGAAGGGCCGCTGCGAGTCGGAGCCGATGTCATGCGACATGGCGGCCGGCAACAGGCCCAGAGTCGCCACCAGCATGGTCATCATGATGGGACGCAGGCGCAGGGCGGCGCCCTCCTTGGCGGCCTCTCTCGGCCCCATGCCGCGCGTGCGCAGCTGGTTGATGTATTCCACCATGATGACGCCGATTTCCACCGACACGCCGATCAGCGCCAGGAAGCCCAGGCCGGAGGAGACGGAGAAGTGTGTCCCCGTCAGCAGCAGGCTAAGGAAACCTCCCAGCGGCGACAGGGCCACCACGGCCAGAATCAGGCCCACCCACTTCCAGGAATCGAAGGCCGAGTAGAGGATGAAAGACATCAGCAACAGCGTGATCGGCACGATGACCGCCAGGCGCCGGTTGGCGCGTTGCTGGCTCTCGTATTCGCCGGTCCAGTCCAGGTGATAGCGCTCGGGAAGTTTGACCTTCTGCTTCACCTGCTCGATGGCCTGACGCACCGTGCTGCCCAGATCGCGGCCGCGCACACTGTATTTGATGGCGATATAGCGCGAATTGCCCTCGCGGTAGATGGTGGAAGCGCCGTCCTCCAGTTTGATGTCGCAGAGCTGGCCGAGCGAGACGCGCTCTCCCGAAGGAGCGAGGATCCGAATGTTGGCGATGTCCTCCACCGTCTTGCGGAACGGCTCCTGATAGCGCACGGTCAGGTCATAGCGTTGTTCGCCGATCAGGACCTGGCTGACCGCTTTGCCACCCACGGCGGTTTCGACCGCGTCCTGCACATCGCTGACATTGATGCCGAAGCGGTCGGCGGCGGCACGATTCACCACCAGATTCACATTCGGCTGCCCTCGCACCTGGAAGGTGCCCAGGTCAGCGATGCCGGGGATTTTGCCCATCACGTCCTGGATTTCATTGGCCTTGGCCTCCAGCGTCTTAAGATCAGTGCCGAACAGCTTGACCGCCAGCTCGCCCTTGACGCCGCTGACGGCTTCTTCCACGTTGTCAGAGATCGGCTGGGAAAAGTTCCAGTCGACGCCGGGAAACTTCTCCAGCTCCGCATCCATGGCGGCGATGAGTTCGTCCTTGCTATGGAATTGCGAGCGCCAGCGGGAACGCGGCAAGAGGTCGACGAAGAATTCCGTGTTGTAAAAGCCGCTGGCATCGCTGCCGTCATCGGGTCGGCCCACCTGGCTCACGACTTGCTTGGCTTCGGGAAAGGAAGCCAGTACCCGGCGCACCTGATTGGCCATGGTGATGCTGGCGCTGGGGCCGGTGCTGGGGGCCAGCGTGCCGCGCACCCAGATAGCGCCTTCGTCGAGATGGGGCAGAAACTCCGAGCCAATAATGCCGCTGAAACCCAGGAACAGCATGCCCGCCAAGGCCAGCACGCCCAGACCCAGGGTCAGCTTCATGTGGTCGAAGCACCACTCCAGACGGCGGCTGTAGCGTTCCTGCAGGAAGTGCAGCACCGGGTTCTTCCATTCCTTGATGCCGTCTTTAAACAGCAGCGTGCATAAGACCGGGGCGATCAGCAGCGCAAATAGCAGCGCGCCCAGCAGGGCGAAGGCGACGGTCCAGGCCATGGGCCGAAACAAGCGCCCTTCCACCCGCTGCAAGGTAAAGATCGGAAGATAGGAAACAATGATGATGATGCGGGCGAAGAAGACCGGCTTCTGCACTTCGTGGGCCGCGGTCGCAATCATTTCCGTAAAGCTGCGTTTGCCCAGGCCAAGCTCGGTGTGGCGCAGGATGTTCTCCACCATCACCACCGAGCCATCCACCACCATGCCGAAATCAAGCGCGCCCAGCGACAGGAGGTTGGCGGGAATATTCCGCAGATCGAGCAGGATGGCGGCAAACAGCAGCGAGAAGGGAATGGTGATGGTCACAATCAGCGCGCTGCGCACGTTGCCCAGGAACAGAAACAGGATGAGCGTCACCAGCAACACGCCGTCGGTCAAGTTGCGCAGCACGGTGTGCGTGGTGTAGTGCACCAGAGCGCTGCGATCGAGGTGCGACGCCAGCTTCACCCCCGGGGGCAGAATGCCGCCGTTGAGTTCCGCGATCTTGGCATGCAGCGCGTCGAGCGTGGCGTCGGCTTCCGCGCCTTTGCGCAGGAGCACGATGCCTTCCACCACGTCATCGTCATTGACCATCACTCCGTCTTCGCGGTGAAGGGTCCTGCCCAGCTGTCCCAGCCGGACTTTGGGCGCCTGCACCACCACCCCCAGGTCGCGCACCCGCACCGGGGTGCCTGCCTGAGCTTTGACCACGGTGGCGCCGATGTCCTCGGTGGTCTGCATCAAGCCGACGGCGCGCACATTGAGCGCCTGCTGCCCGCGCTCAATAAATCCTCCGCCGGCATTGGTATTGTTGGCGGCCAGCGCCTGTTCCACCTGGCCCAGCGCAATCCCATAGGAAACCAGTTTGCCGGGATCGATCTGCACCTGGTACTCACGCGTAGGGCCGCCGAAGGGATTCACATCCACCACATTGGGCACCGACTTGAGCTGGTTGACCACAAACCAGTCATTCAGCGTCTTCAGCTCCATTACGTCGTAGGTCGGATTGCTGCTGGTCAAGGTGTAGAACATGATCTGCCCGGTAGGGCTGAAATCCGGGCCCAGCGTGGCATTGACCCCGGTGGGCAGGGTTACTTGCTGCAGGCGGTCAATCACTTCCTGGCGCGCGTTGAGCGTGGTGGTCTCATCGTCATAAAGGATCGTGATCACCGAGAGGCCGGCCAGCGATGCCGAACGTAGGTGCGTCATGTGGGCCACCCCGTTCAACTGCACTTCGAGCGGCACCGTGATCTGCTGCTCCACCTCCTCGGCGGCATGGCCGGGCCACTGCGTGATGATTTGCGTGTAGGTGTCGGCGACGTCGGGATAGGCCTCAATCGGCAGGTTGCGAAAAGAGATGATCCCCCAGATGAACAGCACTACCGCCACGCTGAGCACCAGGATGCGGTTGCGCAGGGCAAAATCGATCAGGTATTGGATCATTTGCCCTGCCCCGCCATCTCGGTGGAAAACGCCAGCGCCGCCGCCACCACCTGGTCTCCGGCATGGATGCCGTCGGCGTCACTCTCCAGCTGCACCCTGCCGCCATCGACCTCCCCGCGAGGATGCACTTCTACACGATGGAAGCGCTTGCCCTCTTTGCGGAAGATCCAGTCTTTGTCCTGCAGGCGCATGACCGCGGTGAGCGGAACCAGCAGGCGCGGCTGGGAACGGCGGGACTGAAACCGGGCGGCGGCAAACATGCCGGGACGCAAGAACCCATCGCGGTTGGGCAGCACAATGCGCACCTTGGCCGAGCGCGTAGCCGGATCCAGCACCCGCGAGATGTCGGTGATGCGCCCGGGAAAGACCTTGCCGGGATAGGCGCTCAGGCGGATCTCCGCCGAATCGCCCACGTGCACTTCGCCCAGGTCGTTTTCATAGACATCGCAAAGCACCCAGACCTGAGAGAGATCGGCGATGGTAAACAGGCTGGGCGTGTTATCGGGGCTCTTGATGCCTTCAAACCCGGCCACGTTCTGCTCGACAATAGTGCCCGCCACCGGGGCGCGCAGTTCGATGAGCGAACTGGGCCGCTGCGGGTCGCCGCCCAGCAGGTGCACGCGCTGGGCCGCGGTTTGCAGATCGATCCTGGCTTTGTCTTCCGCGTCCTGCGCCAGTTGCAAGTCTTTTTCCGCCAGCGCGCCGCGCGAGTAAAGCAGCTGCGCGCGCTCCAGGGCCTTGCGCGAGAGCGTCTCATCGGCCTGCGCTTTCTGGTAGTCGCCCATGGCAGCGCCCAGATCGGGGCTGGAGATCAGCAGCAGCGTCTGGCCTTTTTTCACCTGGTCACCCAACCGTGCCCGCAGGTCCACCACCCGCCCGGAGCCGAGCGAGGTCACATGAATGGTGCGGTTCACATCGGGAGTCACGGTGCCGTTGGCGTTCAGCACGATTGGCAGATCGCGCGCCTCCACCGTCGCCAGCTGGAATTGCTCGGGATGTTCCGCCACATAAATGCCGGGCTCGAGCGTGGTCTCCTCCCGCGCCGGGGCCGCCTTGCTGTCGCTCGAGCAGGCGGCGTGAAAGAGCAGGAACAAAACAAGAAACGCAAAGCAAAGTTTCATTTTCATGGGATCACCTCGCGGCCCACGGTGAAATTGAGCTGATTGACGGCGCTCAGATAACTGGCGATCAGATTGCGGTAGTTCAGTTGGGTGTCGCGGTACTCGCGCTGTGCGTCCAGAAAGTCAAGCAGCGAGGCCCCGCCGTGGGCGTAGGAAAACGAAATGGTTTCGCGCACGTCGGTGGCTTCGGGAAGGTAGTGCTCGCGATAGGGCTTGAGCAGTTCAAGCAGGCTGGCCAGGGCGGCGTGGGCGGAATCGACGTCGCGCAGCACGCCGGTGGCGGCCGCCTGGCGCAGCCGCTCACTGCGTTCCATTTCGATTTGCGTGCGCTGCTTCTCTCCCTGGTTGCGGTCAAAGATGCGCAGCGGAATGGCCAAATCCACCCCCAGCGTGTTGTAGGGGCCGGTGCGCTGATACTCGATCCCCACCGTGGGATCGGTAGACCCGTTGGCCCAGGCCAGCTTGTGATCGACCTGCGCCTTCTGCACCGCCGTGGCGGTAGATTGCAGGTCGGGCCGCGTGGCCAGCGCTTGGCGTCGGACCTCGCCCAGATCGGGCAAGGCATCGTGAAAATCGAAGACCCCGTCGACGTCGAAGTTGTCGACGGGAGTTTTTTCACTCATCAATGCCAGCAAGTCGAGTTTGGCCTGGCGCAGGTTGACCAGAGCGTTCTGATAGTCGCCGGCAAATTGCACCCGCTGCAGCTCGACGCGTTGCAGGTCGATTTTGGCGATGTCCCCGGCCTGAAAGCGTTCGCGATTGACCGCAATCACCTTGTCGTAATAGGCGAGGTTATCGCTGGCCAGCTGCAGAATGGACTTCGAAGCCAGCACGCGAATAAAGGCATCGCGCAGGCTGAACAGCAGATTACGTTCCAGGTCCTGGGTGTCCTGCTGCGTGCCCTGGGTGGCCAGTTGCGCGCTCTGGTAGCGCAGGCGGCGCTTGCCCTGGCGTTCGATCAGCTGGGTGAGCGTGGGCGTCCATTGCGCGTTATTGGGGGAGAGCTGATCGCGGTTGAAGACCGTAAACTGGTCGAGCACAATGCCGAGCTGGGGATTGGGCCGCAGGTTGGCGGTAACCTCGTCGGCCTTGGCTTCCTCCACATTCAGCTGGCCGGCGCGCAGGCTGGGATTGTTGCGTTCGAAGTGCTCCCGCACCGTGTCCCAGCTCCAGCGCTCCTGGGCTTGCGCCCGCAACATGAGGCTGAGGACAAGCAGCGGGAGAAACCTCCCGGTGTTCTTGAGCATTCCTGACTCCAATGGCAATTAGAAGGAATGCGGCCCTTCCCGCATGCACGGATGCAGGGGGAAAATCCACATTTCCGGGGATGGTAGGAATGTTGCCGGGCCCAGCGCCTAGGAGCGGGCCGGCAACAATGGGTTAGCCAAGGAAAAAGGCGGGCGGGGCGCGTGACGCGTCGAAGGAAAATTGCGCCTGCTCAGGAGCGCTTTCCGACAGGAAATGCACATGCCCTAGAACTTCAAAACTAGGGGCGGAGACCAGTCCCGAGCTCAGCAGCGCGGGTGGGGCCCCGAATGGGCTGAAGTGGGTGGAAGACTGATCCGCCGCAGCCTGCTGGATACGTTTCGAGGAGCTGGACTCCTCGATTTCCGGCCGGATGGGATGCAGGTCATCCGTGGCCGAAACCACCGGGAACAACAACACCAGCATGCAACCCAGGAGCGCGATTTGCTGGATGCGGGCTATGCGTCCCCTGCCCACCCCTGACCCGGAGCGCAGCCACCACAACCCGAAGGCGGGTAGGCCGAACAGCCAGAGTATGTTGAGCAGTAATTCCATGGTCTGCTGGAAAATGGTCCTGTGATCAGCTCAAGGGGCGTCCTTCCCTATTCAGAAGGCCGCCCGGAACCGAAAGTTGCCTTTTAGTTTGGCAAGAGATGGCAGGGAAGTCAACGCAGCAGGCTGCGCGGTAGTGGCTCAATGTGAATTGGGACTTAAATTTTTGTCATTCCGAGCCGTGTATTTTGCGGCGAGGAATCTGCTGTTGGCGGAAAAACAGCAGATTCCTCGGGCGATAAAACTGCCCTCGGAATGACAATTTTTACAACTATTTCAAACTGAGCCACTACTGGCTGCGCACGCTTCTACTTTGCTTGCAGCCCCGCCAGGTTCACCTTGCTGCCATGATCACGGATCGCCGCCACGATATGGAGCGCCAGATCGAGCGCACGGCGGCCGTCTTCGAGTGATACGACCGGCGTCGTCCGCTGCCGCACACTGTCCAGGAAAGCCCGGATTTCCGCGCGCAAGGGCTCTTCCGCCACCACCGGCGGCTTGGTCATGCCGATCTGCGGGTTGGGCGAGCGGGTCTGGCCGGTATCGCCTTTGCCCACGCTGAACACCAGCACATCCTGCCGGCTGTAGTCGAGGGAGATATATTGTCCCGGCTGAAAGAAGCGCAACTTGCGCACTTGCTCGGTGGAAACCCGGCTGGCAGTGAAGTTGGCTACGCAGCCGGAGGCAAACTCCAGGCGCACATTGGCGATGTCCACTTTGCCGGAGAGGATGGGCAGCCCCACGGCGCGGATTTCCGTCACCGGCGACTTGGCCAGGGCCAGCACCACATCGAGATCGTGGATCATCAGGTCGAGCACCACGTCCACATCCAGCGCGCGCGGGGTAAAGACGCTCAGGCGGTGCACCTCGAAGAACATGGGGCGCGTGACCAGCGGCAAGGTGGCGCGCACGGCGGGATTGAAGCGCTCGAGATGTCCCACCTGCACCACGCGCTGCAGGCGTTGCGCCATTTGCCCCAGCTCATCGGCTTCGGCGAGCGAAGCCGCCACCGGCTTTTCAATCAGGACATCGATGCCCGCTTCCATCAGCTGCCGGGCCACGGCGAAGTGCTGCACCGTAGGCACCGCCAGCGACGCAGCCTGCACCTCGCTGTGCGTCGTCACCAGCTGTTCGATGGAGCCGAAGGCGCGGCAACCGAACTCGCGGGCCACGACGTCGGCGCGCTCCAGGTCGGCATCCACCACGCCCACCAGGCGTACCGCCTCGCCCTCCTGTGCCAGCTGATGGTAGACGCGGGCATGATTGCGCCCGAAGGCGCCGACGCCGATCACAGCAACGGGAAGCAATGGGCTGGCCAGTGGGATCTCCTGTTTCCTGCGGGAAACGCTAGATTAAATCACAAAAGATATGTTTCAGGATAAATGCATCCTGGAGATTGCGGAACGTCTACACCGGGAGGGTAAAGCAGGAGTCCCAACCTGTGGGTCAGCGCTGATGCGCTATGCGACACGACGCTGGGCATGCAGGGCCGAAAAGACTGGGTCGCAACTCGTCTTTCGCCCCTTCGGGGCTCGTTACTCTCCACTTTACCCAGCGCTTGCGCGCTGGGCTGCATTCTTGCGCCACTTCGTGGCTGCCGGACGCAAGCCGTGCTCCACGGCGCTCGTCTTGTTTGTTGCGACACCGTCTCTGAGAGTCCTGTCTAACCTTCAGCCATCGCATGGAGCAGCACCCTCTCAGCTCTGCGCCCGCTTCAGCATCAGAATTTGTCCTGCGTGGTAGACCTCATGCTGGGCTGCATTCTTGCGCCACTTCGTGGCTGCTGGACGCAAGCCGTGCTCCACGGCGCTCGTCTTGTTTGTTGCGACACCGTCTCTGAGAGTCCTGTCTAACCTTCAGCCATCGCATGGAGCAGCACCCTCTCAGCTCTGCGCCCGCTTCAGCATCAGAATTTGTCCAGCGTGGTAGACCTCATGCTGGGCTGCATTCTTGCGCCACTTCGTGGCTGCCGGACGCAAGCCGTGCTCCACGGCGCTCGTCTTGTTTGTTGCGACACCGTCTCTGAGAGTCCTGTCTAACCTTCAGCCATCGCATGGAGCAGCACCCTCTCAGATCTGCGCCCGCTTCAGCATCAGAATTTGTCCAGCGTGGTAAACCTCATGCTGAGCAATGCCGCTCAGCATGTAGAAGAAAGTGTAGTGGGCCTGTTTTTTGCCGGGCACGCGCTCCCGGAGCCGCGCCTCCGGAAAAGCCTCGACGGCCTGGACCAGCGCGGCATGCGTGCTCTGGACCGAGGCAATGGCTTTTTGCCAAGCTGCTTCGCTTTTGTCCCGGATGGGCGGAAAATTCTCTTCGTCGCTCAACTCTAGAGCCTCTCCGGCCAGACGGCGCGTCACCGCTTTGTCCCAGGCGGCAATATGCAGAAGAATTTCCCAGATGGTGTGCGCCTTCGCGATGGGGCGGGCCGCTGCCATTTCCGCGGTCACGCCTTCCAGAATTTCCAGCAGCGGAGCGTCGTGCCAGTTTTCACCGGCAAAGGTACGGCGGATCTGGTCGGCCAGGCGGGAGCATTCCGGCATATTTTTTCTCCGACCTGATTGTATGCCGCGAGAGAAATTCGGAAATGGAAATCGGCGCGGCGCCGTCAGTCGACGAGGATGGCGATATCGGCCGCATCGGCGGCAATGACAATGGCCGGGCCGTCGAGCAGCAGGCACTTCTCGGCATCGAGCGCCAGGCAGGAGGCGCCCGCCTGTCGCATGGTCTCGATGGTCTTCACGCCGATCACCGGCACATCGAAGCGCATGTCCTGGTTCGGCTTGGCGATCTTCAC
Source organism: Acidobacteriota bacterium (assembly GCA_018268755.1). Classification (GTDB taxonomy): domain Bacteria; phylum Acidobacteriota; class Terriglobia; order Terriglobales; family Acidobacteriaceae; genus KAN-5. The sequence continues at coordinate 160,004 of JAFDVW010000014.1, read as the reverse complement.
CACGGTAAGGGCGCGGCTGAGCGTGGAGGCTTCGGCATCGAGCGAGGCCATGATCTCGCCGGCGCGCACGATCGCTGCGTCGGTGCCTTCCATGGCTTCGACGGCCACGCAGGCAGCTTCCGCGATCACCACCGTCTGACCAATGTCATACTGCGCCAAGTGGCGGGCCACTTCGCGGCCGTAGGCAACGTTCTTTTTCTCCTGCTCCCTGGGAGCGCGTTTGGTGAGCACGCCCGGTTTCGCCAGCAGCGGCTCCAGCAAAGAGGTGGAGCTTTCGAGCGTGATGCCTTCATCTCCCAGCACCTTGGCCACGGCTCCCAGTAGCGAATCCGTGTTGCGCGTGCCCAGCGAGATCAGCAGCTTGGCCAGCCGCCAGTCCGGCCGGATGCTGGAGAAAATCTGCTTGTGCTTGACCTGCCCGGCCATGACGGCGCGGGTCACGCCCTCACGCTGAAAAGTCTCGATAAGCCTGGACAGCTCGCCGAGCGAAAGCCAGTACACGGCGGCCGCACCCTGCGCCTCGATCTCCGGAAATGTTTCTTCCTTGATGGCCGCAACCACGACATCAAATCCCTGGGCGCGCGCCGCGTCCAGCACCAGAAAAGGGAACTTCCCGTTGCCGGCGATCAGTCCGAGTTTGGGCTTTGTGGTCATGAGTGGCAGTGGCGAGTGGATAGCCGATAGGGCTAGTAGCCTCAAGCGCTGGCTACTATCCACTGATCACTTACTTCACGACTCCGCGTTGCGAGGACTCGATAAAGCGGATCAGCATATCCACATCTTCGCTGCGGTCCGTTTCCGCCTTCAACTTCTCGATTGCCTGCGAGGTGTTGAGCTTCGAAGCCAGCAGCAGCTTATAGGCATGGTGGATTTTGCGCAGGCGCTCTTTGCTGAAACCGCGCCGCTCCAGTCCCACCGTGTTCATGCCGTAAGCGTGCGTGCCCCGCTCGGCCGAGGTCTTGGAAAAGGGAAGCACATCTTTGGTGACCGTGGTGCCGCCGCCAATGAAGGCATGCGCTCCAATGCGCACAAAGTGGTGCACTGGGCAAAGCGCGCCCACTTGCGCCCACTCTTCCACGGTTACGTGCCCGCCGAGCGTGGCCGCATTGGCCATGATGACGTGGTCGCTGATCTGGCAGTCGTGGGCAATGTGGCAGTAGGCCATGATCAGCACATGGCTGCCCACGCGCGTAACGCCGCCGCCCTTCACGGTGCCGCGATTGATGGTGACGAATTCGCGGACCTCGTTATGGTCGCCGACTTCCAACCGCGTCGGCTCGCCGGCATAGGTCAGGTCCTGCGGGGCCATGCCGATGGAGCAATACGGGAAGAAGGCATTGTCCGCGCCGATCCTGGTGGGGCCCGCGATGGCCACATGCGAGACCAACTCGCATTCTGGGCCCAGCTCCACCTCCGGCCCAATCACGCAATAGGGGCCGATTTTGCAGGAGGGATGGACTTGTGCTCGCGGATCAATAATCGCCGTGGGGTGAATGCTCATGGTTAGAAGAAAGGCGAAACCGCCAGCCGGCTATTCCGCGCCACCGTCGGTAAAGGTGCCGCGGCCGCGCGCATTGTCCACCAGCTGGCATTTCACGCTGGCCTCGGCGACTTTCTTGTCGCCCACGTAGGCAATGCCTTCCATGCGCACCGCCACCATGGAAGCCACCTCGCGCCAGGCCTTCAGCTCCACTTCCAGCCGCAACTGGTCGCCGGGGACCACCGGGCGGCGGAACTTGGCGCGCTCAATCCCGGTAAACATGATCAGCTTATTGTTGCGATCTTCCATCTCGGTGAGCAATAGCGCGCCGCCGGCCTGGGCGATCGCCTCCACGATCAGCACCCCGGGCATGATCGGCATGTTGGGAAAGTGGCCAATGAAAAAAGGTTCATTGATGGTCACGTTCTTGATGGCCACGATGCGCTCTTTGCGCTTCAGGTCGAGCACGCGGTCAATCAGCAAAAACGGATAGCGGTGCGGCAGAATGCGGACAATGTCGTTGATGTCCAGCGTGGTTTTCCCCGCTGCAACAGGGCTTTCGACGGCAGATTGAGCGGTATCAGACATTCGTATTGAGGATGGCCTTTATGGAAGCTCGCCTCGTCCCAGGCAACGAAGATTATACTGTACCCCGCTGCCCAATCGCGCCCAATGGTGGCGACAAAAGGGGACGGAGTGAAGAAAGCCATTCAGAAATCCGCTATGACGCCCGCAGCCGCGGACCGCCTGCAGTATTTCGCAGAGCGCCAAGACGCCATCATCAAAACCATCCAGCACCTGGTGGAAGTAGAGTCTCCCAGCGACGATAAGCGGGCCGTCGATGAAATCTGCACCCTGCTGGCCGGCCGCTTTGAAGGGCTGGGCGGGCACGCCAAAATTCACAAAGCGCAGCAATTCGGCAACCACCTGCAGGTGGATTTCCCCGGCAAAAAAGGCAAGCCGGTGCTGCTGCTGGGGCACTATGACACTGTCTATCCCCTGGGGACCCTGACCAAGATGCCCTGGCGCGTGGCCGATGGCCGCCTCTGGGGGCCGGGGGTGCTGGACATGAAATCCGGCATCGCCTTCATGCTCAGCGCCATTGAAGCGCTAAAAACCTGGCACGGCGAACTACCGCGGCCGGTCACGGTGCTGCTGGTTTCCGACGAAGAGGTGGGCAGCGACTCCTCCCGCGCCATCACCGAATCCCTGGCGCGCCGTTCCTCCGCCGTCTTTGTGCTGGAGCCTTCCTATGGTCCGCAAGGCGCGGCCAAAACGGCCCGCAAGGGCGTGGGCGAATATAAGCTGACGGTCACCGGGGTCGCGTCACACTCCGGACTGGATTTTGAGAAGGGACAGAGCGCGATTGTCGAGCTGGCCCGGCAAATCACCAAAATTACCGGCTTTGTCGACCTGAAGCGGGGCCTCACCTTGAACCCCGGGCTGGTACAGGGCGGCACCCGCGTCAATGTCGTGGCGGCCGAAGCCAGCGCCGCCATCGATGTACGGGTGGCCCGCATGAAAGATGCGCAGATGATCGAAAACAAGCTGCGCGGGCTGAAGCCGTTCAATCGCAAGTGCAAGCTGAAACTGGAGGGCGGCGTGAACCGGCCGCCCATGGAGCGGACTCCGGCCATCGTGGCCCTCTACAAACAGGCGGCGGAGATCGCCCGTGACTACGGATGGAAGCTGGACGAGGCCTCCGTGGGAGGCGGCTCGGACGGCAATTTCACCGCCGGATTGGGCATTCCCACCCTGGACGGGCTGGGTGGGGTGGGCGAAGGGGCCCACGCCGTCCACGAGTCTATCCTGATCGATCCCATCCCCCGCCGGGCGGCTTTGATTGCGGCATTGCTTGAAACGGCATAACAGAATAGAATTTCCACAGGGGTACCGCGACTAGAGCGCCTGGCGAACCCCGCGGAGAATAACATGCCTGGTAAATTGGGTTTGCCGGAGATCCTGATCATTCTGGCGATTGCGCTGCTCATCTTTGGCCCCAGCAAATTGGCCGATCTCGGCAAGGGCCTGGGAGAAGGTATTAAGAATTTCAAATCCGCCGTGAAAGATGGCGGAGACAGCGCTGAGAAGAAGTCCTAGCTTCTCGCTGCACGGTTTCGGGTAGAGACGTGGCTTGCCGCGTCTCTATTTTCATTTCCAGGCGGAATTTTCCCGCAGCATGCGGTAGACCAGCGCCACCGGCAGCCCCACCACGTTGCCGTAATCCCCTTCAATCCGTGGAATCCAGCGCGACGCCTGCCCCTGGATGGCATAGGCTCCAGCCTTATCCATAGGCTCGCCGCTCGCAATGTAGGCCTGGATCTCGGCTTCCGGAATAGTGGTCATGGTGACCTGGGTCGTCTCGGACCGGGTGTCCTCGAACCCCGCGCCCAGCAGGCATACCCCGGTCATTACCTGGTGCGGGCGGCCGGAAAGCAGGCGCAGCATGCGAGCCGCATCTTCCGGATCGCGCGGCTTTCCCAGAATCACGTCGCCGGCCACCACGATGGTGTCGGCGGCCAGCACGGTGGCCCCCAAATTCCGTGCGGCCACGGCCCGGGCTTTTTCGGTCGCCATGCGCTCGGCAAAAACCTGCGGCGCTTCTCCCGGCAAAGGAATCTCCGGAATGTCCGAGGGCTGCACGGTGAAGGCAATGCCGGCATTGCGCAAGAGTTCCTGGCGGCGGGGAGAGGCGGAAGCGAGAACGAGCATCGCTGCGATTCTAGCGGATCGGCGGAGTCCGGTCTCCCAGCGCGCCCGCCCTCCCCGGCGATCCTTCGCCGCCTGTTAGAATTGAAAGTTCACCCATGGATTCCAAGCACATCCGCAACTTCGCGATCATCGCGCACATTGACCACGGCAAGTCCACTCTGGCCGACCGTCTGCTGGAGCTGACCGGCTCCCTGACGGCGCGCGAGATGCAGGCGCAAGTGCTTGATTCTATGGACCTGGAGCGGGAGCGCGGCATTACCATCAAGGCCCACGCCGTGCGCATGGTGTACACCGCCCAGGACGGCGAAACCTACCAGCTCAACCTGATCGATACCCCCGGCCACGTAGATTTTTCTTACGAGGTCTCGCGCTCCCTGGCTTCCTGCGAGGGCGCCCTGCTGGTGGTGGATGCCTCGCAAGGCGTAGAAGCGCAGACCCTGGCGAATTCCTACCTTGCCATCAACCATGGGCTGGAGATCATTCCGGTCATCAATAAGATCGACCTGCCCAGCGCCGATATTCCCCGTGCCAAGGAAATGATTGAGGGTGCCGTCGGCCTGGATGCCTCCGACGCGGTCCTGATCAGCGCCAAAACCGGCCAGGGCGTGCCTGATGTGCTGGAGGCCATCGTCAAACGCGTGCCCCCGCCCAAAGGGGATCCGGACAATGCGCTACAGGCGCTGATCTTCGATTCCTGGTTCGATCCCTACCGCGGGGTCATTGTTCTGACCCGTATTTTCCAGGGAACGCTGCGCAAGGGCCAGAAAATCCGCCTGTGGTCGAATAAACGGATCTTCGATGTGGAAGCCCTCGGGGTGCTCACCCCCAAGCCGGTGGACGTAGAGGAACTGCGCGCGGGCGAGGCCGGCTTTCTCATCGCCAACATCAAGAACGTCGCCGACACAAAAATCGGCGACACCATTACCGACGAGGCCAATCCCGCCATCGAAGCTCTGCCCGGTTTTGAAGACATCAAGCCCATGGTCTTCGCCGGACTTTACACGGTGGATTCGCACGAGCACACGCGGCTGCGCGAGGCGCTGGAAAAACTGCGGCTGAATGATTCCTCGTTCTTCTTCGAGCCGGAGAGTTCGGTGGCGCTGGGCTTCGGCTTCCGCTGCGGCTTTCTCGGCCTGCTGCACATGGAAATTATTCAGGAGCGCCTGGAGCGCGAGTTCGGCCTGGACTTGATCACGACCGCTCCCGGCGTACGTTACCGGATCACCAAGACCGACGGCGAGCATATCGAAGTCGACAATCCCTCGCGCTGGCCCAACCCCAGCGAAATCGCCAAAGTGGAGGAGCCGGTCATTCTGGCCACCATCCTGACCAACGAGGAATATGTCGGCGGCATCCTGAAGCTGGTGGAAGAGAAACGCGGCAAGCAGAAGACCTTCGAATACGTCAGCGCCAGCCGCGTCATGCTGCACTATGAGCTGCCCCTCAATGAAGTGGTGCTCGACTTCTACGACCGCTTGAAATCGGTTTCCCGCGGCTACGCTTCGCTCGACTACCACCTTGCCGGCACCTGGGATTCCCCCATGGTGAAGCTGGACATTCTGGTGGCCGGCGATCCCGTGGATGCGCTCTCCATCATTGTGCACCGCGACTTCGCCTATGAACGCGGCAAAGCCCTGACCGCCAAGATGAAGGAGCTGATCCCCCGGCAGATGTTCGAGGTAGCCATCCAGGCTTCCATCGGGGCGAAGATCGTCGCAAGAGAGACGGTGCCGGCGATCCGCAAGAACGTGCTGGCCAAGTGCTACGGCGGCGACATCAGCCGTAAACGCAAGCTGCTGGAAAAACAAAAAGAAGGCAAAAAGCGCATGAAGCGCATTGGCCGCGTTGACATTCCGCAGGAAGCTTTTCTCGCCGTCCTGAAAGTGGGCGAAGGCAGCTGATCAGCATTCAACCACAGAGAACACAGAGTGCCACAGAGTACGCATGCTCACGCTTTCTCCGTGCCCCTCTGCGCCCTCTGTGGTGAAAATATTAGGTAAGCTTTGTCATCCCCCCTTTTGCGCAAACAGTGGTACGATTTTCCCGCCTGAACAGTTCCTACATCTCAAAAAGAAGCAGGTAGACCCTATGCGGCTCCCCTCCACGACGCGACGCTCCTTTTTCAAGCAGATGGGCGCAGGCGGCGCCCTGGCCTATACCGGCTACCCGGCGCTGCTGAACGCTACTCCCTTGCCCAGCACGGAAGCGGACACGGAACAAGCCACCCGCGCGAAGCGCATGCAGTGGTGGCATAAAGCCAAGTTCGGCATGTTCGTCCACTGGGGACTTTACAGCCTCATCGGCCAGCATGAGTGGGCCCTGGAGATCGAAGGCATCCCCATCGCGCAGTACGAGCTTCTCGCCCGGCATTTCCAGCCCAAGCCGAATGCAGCGCGCGAGTGGGCGCGGCTCGCCCGCCAAGCCGGGCAGAAGTATATGGTGATGACCACCAAGCACCACGAAGGCTTCTGCATGTTTGACACCAGGCTCACCGATTACTCGGCCGCCAAGCAGGGACCCGGCCGCGATCTGGTGCGGGAATTTGTCGAGGCGGCGCGCGCCGAAGGCCTGCGCGTGGGTTTCTACTACTCCCTGATGGACTGGCACCACCCCGATGGCGCGCGCTGCGCCTCCGATGAAGCCGCCCGCAAGCGCTTCGTCGCCTACACGCACGGCCTCGTGCGTGAGCTGATGACCAACTACGGCAAGATCGACATCCTCTGGTACGACGTCGATTGGCCGCTCAAGCCCGAGCAGTGGGAGTCCGAACACATGAACCAGATGGTCTTCGAGCTGCAGCCGGGGATCATCGTCAACAACCGCAACGGCCTGGCGGGAGATTTCGCCACGCCGGAGCAGGAAATTCGCGCCTCGGAAGAGGGCCGGGCCTGGGAGAGCTGCATGACCCTCAACGAAAGCTGGGGGTTCAATCGCGGGGACGATGCCTGGAAGACTCCCAAAACCATCGTGCGCAATCTCATCAAATGCGTGCGTGGCGGCGGCAACTACCTGCTGAATATCGGGCCCAAGCCGGATGGCTCCATCCCGGAAGAGTCTGTACGGATACTGGAGGCGGTAGGTCAATGGACCAGCGGCAACGGCGCAGCGATCTATGGCGCGCAGGGCGGAGAGCTCAGCTGGGGCGTCAACACCGACTACACCCGCAAGGGAAACAAGCTCTACGTCCACGTCTACAACTGGCCGTCCGACACGCCGGCGGTGCAATGGATGCCGATTTTTCAGACGGCCACGGTCGTAGCTCTCGGGGGATTGCAGACCAAAGTGAAGGCCGTGCGTTTGCTGAAGAGCGGGGAGCCCGTGACCTTCACGCAGGAGGAGTACACGGTGCGCTTCACCGGCCTGCCCAAGATGCCGCCGGACAATCCGGCCACCGTATTGGAAGTGGAGTGCGAGGGAGAGCCTGTCCTCGACCATGAGGCCCCGCGGGCCCACTGGCCACGGCTGAAGACAGGAATCAGTAGTTAGGTGGTGTGGCGCGGGCACTCCTGCCCGCGAAGGCTTTCGCCAACAAAAACGGCGGACACGAGTGTCCGCCCCACATCGCAGCTATTGCTTGATCACACCGCAGGCAATACGGTCTCCTGCATTTCCCGCAGGATCGCTCACCATGTCATCCGCTTTGGCATGGATGACCAGCGCGGTGCCGCCATTGGCGAATACCGAGTTGTCACCGGCGCTCAGGGTCACGTCGCGATTGATGACTTTGGCCTTCGACGTTCCATTTGCTTTCACGCGGAAGTTGGCCATGTCGCCGGCGTGGTGGCCCTCCGGATTCTTGAGCCCGTGTTTCTTGTGTGCAGGATTAAAGTGCGGACCCGCCGATTTGAAGTCAGGGCCGTCGCATTGCGCATTCTGGTGAATGTGGATGGCATGCTCGCCCGGCGGCAGATTGTGTACATTCAGTTTGATCAGCACGCCGGCGCCTGCAGACTTAATCGTGGCGGTGCCTACGCTGTTTCCCTGGCCGTCTTTCAAATCCACGGTCTGCGCGGAAACAGAAAGCGGCAAGAGGGCCAGCCCAAAGATTGCGGCGAACAAGATTCTGCTTTTCATGGGGCGCATTATACTCCCGAAGGAATTTTATCTGGTGACCGCGAAGTAAATGCCGCCGTGTCCGTTGCGCAGGTCGCGGCCGTAGGAGATGTTCACGCCGAAGTTCATATATTTCACCTTGACCTGCGGCCCCATATCCACCAGCCACTTTTGCGATCCCAGGCCCGGCAGCGGATCGGTAATTCTGCCCGTGTCCAGAAACGGCCCAGCCTTCACCGTCACCATCTTCCATTGATAGATGTTCTTGTCCATCTCCCAGTTGGAAAGAAAATAGTTTCTTCCCAGCGGGCCGGTGCCCTTCTTGCCGTCGCGGGTGGCGATGTGGCCGCGCAGCCACAGCTGATTGTCCCCGCCAATGCCGAGGAAGGTCAGCTCGTCAAAGGGCAGCGTGCCCCAGCCCCGCCCGTACCAGACCTGCTCCTGCACGTGATAATCGTCGCCTTCAGCCTGCGGATACCAGTTCAGCGCGGCCGAAGCCTGCAACTTCTCAAAGCCGTGGCTGGGGCTGGACCAGATGCGCCCCGCCTGCGAGGTCAGCTCCCCGCGCAAAAACAGCCGCTTCTCCGGCAGACGCAGCAGGTCGGCGCCGAGGCGCACCGTCTGCTTCAGTTGATTGCCGGTGAGAAGCAGCACCGGATCGAGCGCCGATCCCAACTCCACATCGCGAAAATCGCGGTGCGAAAATTCCACGCCCGCCGACCAGTTCCACCATCCGCTGGGAATGTTGGTGTAGGTCGCGCTGAAAGCCTGCCGCTTCAACTTGGTCGCGCCCAGCAGCGGGGCTACGCCTTTGCTCGAGGCACGCAGCGCCCAGTTTTCATCGCGCAGGTCCATGCCGAACTGCACGCGTTGCCGCGCCGAGCCAAACAGGGGCATGGAGATCCCAGCCAGAATGCGCCGCTTCTGGGCGTCGAAGCGGTACTTGGAGGTGAAGTTGATGCCCTTCCCCCCGATGTTGAAATATTCCGGATCAATGGTCTGCGAGGGGAGGCCGCGAAACATGCGGGCGATGGCCATCCATTTGTTCTTGCCCAGGCCATTCTTCTCATAATTACGGAAGACGGCGTCGAAGCGCCCATCCTCGCGCGCCGCCAGGTCTATTTGCCAGGAAGGATAAATCTCCAGCGCATCCAGCCGGTCGGCAGTGGCCAGCAACTCATTCATGCGCAGCACGCTGGCCGGAGCAAAGGCAAAAGCCCGGTCCAGAATCACCGGGTCCAGATGCGTGGCCGGTTCGGAGCGGATTTCGGCAATCTGCGGTTTTCCGGCCGGGTTCCAGTATTTCACCGCCGCTTCGTAGTTATGGCGAAGATAGAAAATGGTCCCCAGAAAGTCATTGGTATAGGGATCGTCCGGGGCCAGACGGCTGGCGCGCTTCAGCTCCTTGACGGCGCGGGAGTATTGCTTCTGCTTGAAGGCGACCCCGGCCAGCTCCTGGGGAAAGCGCTTGTCCTGGGGGGCGGCCTCTTGCCCGGCGGCAAACACTTCCCGCGCCTGCTCCCAGCGTTGCAACCGGGCCAGCGCGCTTCCGTAGTAGTAGTCGAAGTCGGGCGAATGCGCCGGCGTGGTTTCCGCCAGTTGCACAATCTCCTGCCAGCGCTGCTGTTCAAACAGTTGCCGGGCCTGTTCGGTGGAGTGCTGGCTGGGCGTCTCGGCGAGCAGAAAAGAGCATAGAAGGAAAAAGCAGATCAGCGCGCGGCGGCAGCGGGCAGTGCCAACAGGGTCCATTTTCCGGTAGCGCTCCATTCTCGTTCAAAACTTGACCGGTCCTGTTTGAGCAACTTCCGTTGTGCCGGATCGTTCACCAGCACCAGCCCCTGCTCCGTATCCAGTCCAGCCACTACGATGTAATGCAACGGCCCGCCGGTTTGTTGCGGTTTGAGGGCCACGATCAGTGGACGCCCCTTTTCGAGGTGCTGTTGCAGGTCCGGCCATTCCCCATGAAAAACATAGGCGCGGAAACCGTGGGCCTCGAAATATTTCTCCATGCCGGAAGCGTAGATACCCCGCCCCTGTTTGGAATAAAGCCGGCGCTGGATTTCCGAAGGGTCCGCGCTCGCGTCCAGGGGACGCTTCTGCTGTTGCGCCCAGTATTGCATCACCATGGCAATACTGGCCGAGCCACAGCCATTTTTTTCTTGCGGGATAAAAGGAACGTCGAGCCAGAGGCCGGCTTCAGCCACACTGAGGCTGCAGCTCAGAACACAAAGAGCAAGCCTTCTGGCTCCACGCGAAAGCATGACCGCAGTTTAGCGGACGGCCACGATGATGAGAATCAGCGCGACGACAGCCAGAATAATGATGATCAGATCACGATCGCCGATGGTGCCGGCGGCGAAATCCGCCTTGGCCTTGTCGGCGCGGGCGGCCAGCTGGGCCAGCTCGCCATCGCTGAGCGTGGGCAGCGCGGACGTCACCTGCCGGGCATCAATTTTGGCCGACTTCATGGCGGTCGCGGCCCGTTCGGATGTCAGGAACGCCGTGACCTTAGCCAGATTTTCCTGGCGGGTGCGCGAGGCAGTGAGCACTTCTTTCTGCAGGTCCGCCGGACCCACCACGTGGACAGCTTCGGCCATCAAAGACTGAGGCACAGCAAAGATCGTCACCAGCAAGCATGCGGCTGCTACGCGCACAGCCTGTTTAAGATCGAAACGCATGTTTCGCAAAACCTCCGATAGGATTCTGGCCAGAGATGCCCAAATATTATCAGACCGGCTTCGATGCAGGAAAAGTTGGCAGGTTTGTGGGGAAAATGCACCCTGGATGTCCACGGGAGGGGATTGACTCAAGCAGGTTACTGACGCCCACAAAGAATATCATCGCGCTTCGGAATATAAGTCACCGCGACACAGTGCAAAACACTAAGGGCATTCATGATGGCGAATGCAAGGCGAAACTGATAAACTGGGGCACAGCTTTTCAAAAAGCTCCGCATAGTCAGCCATGCGACCGGGCCAAGTAGTTAATTATTAAGAGGAAGGTGAGCCTTGTCCATCGACTGGGAACAGACATTTCGCAATTGGAGCAAACCCTCCAGCGACCATGAGTGCGAAAAACAAGAACGCGCTGAACGCATGGTCAGTGAGGCTATTCGTGCTCACGATAAACTTAAGACTCTCGATTTAAGAATTATCTCGCAAGGCTCATATCGAAATAACACCAACGTTCGCCAGGAAAGTGATGTGGATATTTGTGTTTGCACAAATGTGCCATTTTATGGCGACTACACTCTTGCCGACTACAACTCTGATCTAACCGGCAACGTCTCTCATCCCTACACGTACAGAGAGTTCAAGAACGATGTGGAATCTGCACTTGTTGATAAATTTGGTCGCAGCAGCGTAACGAGGGGAGACAAAGCATTTGATGTTCACGAAAATACTTCTCGTGTGGATGCTGATGTGATAGCTGCTTTCGCTTATCGGCTGTATTACAAGAAGAGGTTATCACCGGGACAATATTCTTACGAAACGCCATACGTTAAGCCTACAGGAGTGAAATTTTACTCAGATAGCTCTAAGCTCGTACAAAATTGGCCGGAGCAACACTACTCCAACGGCGTGGACAAAAATAAAAGAACTGGGTACAGGTTCAAACTCATTGTTCGTGCTGTAAAAAGGCTTAAATTTCACCTGATCGAAAAGAAGATTGCAGCAGCGAATAACATCGCTTCCTATTTAATTGAATGCCTGATCTACAACGTCCCGGACGGAGTATTCGCAGGCGATTCCTATAAAAACAATCTGCAGGAAGCTCTCGTTCATTGCTACGCTGCCACAAAGATTGACGAGGGTTGTAAGGACTGGACAGAGGTTAACGGGCTGAAATATCTATTCCACAGCTCTCAACCATGGACTCGTGAGCAAGCTAATGCATTTGCTCTTGCTGCGTGGGCTTATGTGGAGAACAACTGATGACAAGCAATCAGACGACGGCTATTGCAATCATTGCCGTAGGTTCTTTCATAATTGCCTTGCTCATCGGTGGTCATAAACAAGTGCCCGATTATATTTCGGCATTTTCATACTCCATCACTTCTCTTGCTGCCGCCTTGTGGTTGTGGGAGAAATGGCTCTGGTCGTGGAAATATTCAAATCCTATTCTAACCACGCATCCTGATTTGCGTGGCACGTGGAAAGGTTACATCCATAGCGATTGGATTGATCCGGAAACTAACCAGCAACATGGAGACATCGAAGCATATTTGGTCATTCGGCAGACATACTCATCTGTTGATATTCGCCTTCACACCGCCGAATCCGGCTCTACAACTTTGTCAGCAAACATCATCGAGGACCGGGAAGGGTTACATACTGTCGCTGTTCTATACGAAAATAAGCCAAGTATTCATTTTAGGCAGCGAAGCCCAATAGGTCATGGGGGAATGCTATTGCATGTCCGAGGCAATCCAATTCACCAACTCGATGGTGAATATTGGACGGAAAGAAAAACAAAGGGTGAACTCCGTTTTGAAGCGTGGGCAAAAGGATCGTGTTCGGACTTTGAACACTGTAAGAGGCAGTCGTATAGACAATTAAAGCCTAGTCGTTGATAAATGCGCGGAATATCCGTAGCTGGGGGAAACTCCATCGGCTCGCCCTGAGATCGAAAATTGGTTTCCCAACTTCCATGCAGGTAAAATGGCTGCGGGAGTCAGCTATGCCATCCGCCAACGGCGCAATCGTCAAAGACCCCGACGTTCTTGGCGGAACCCCTGTCTTCAGCGGAACCAGGGTTCCTTTTCAGACGCTCCTGGATTACCTGGAGGGTGGACAGACTCTTAATGAGTTTCTGGAAGACTTCCCCACCGTCAAGCGCGAATCCGCCGTCAGCGCTCTGGAACATGCCAAGGCGCTCATCGTCAGTGAACACACCGCAGTGCGGCGATAACTCACAACTCCTCCACCGCTTTCTGCAAGCTTTGCGCGATTTCCTGCGGGGCCGCCTCGGGCGGGAATTGCATGGGCTTGCCGATTTTGATCTTCACCTGCCCCGGCCAGGCAAATTTCTTCCCCGCCTGCTTCAGCTCGAATAACCCGTCAATCCGCATGGGGACAATCGGCACGCGCAGATTGTTGGCCAGCAGCCCGACCCCGGAGCGGAAGGGACGCAGTTTGCCGTCCGTCGTATGGTGGCCTTCAGGAAAGATCAGGATACTGTAGCCGCGGTCGACACAGTCTCCGGCATAGGCGAAGCTCTGGCGGAAGCCGGCCTCGCGCGGCAGGGGAAAAAGATTGAGCAGGGAAACGCCCAGCGTCCACTGCACGCGATGGTAGAGGCGGGCGAAGAAGTTCTCCGTAGGCGGCGGAGTGCGCAGCGCCTGCAAGGCTTCCCCGCCAGTCGCAGTGGCGATCCGGTGGCGAATCCGCGCCGGCAGCACCGTCTGGATGAAGCCCACATCCACGTCGCCGATGTGGTTGCTAATCACCAGCACCGGGCCCCGCACACCGAGCAGGTTCTCCCGGCCCTCGATGCGCGGCCATCCTAATAAGAAAACGCTGGGCCGCATGAGCAGGTAGTGGGACAGCAGGCGAATCCAGGTCACCGGCCAGCGCTGCACCCAGCGCGGATAGTCATAACGAGTGCGCGCCGCCGGTTGCCCTTGCAGCATGCGCTCCAGGTCGCCCAGCGTGTTCACCGCCGCAAAGCGGGTTTCGCTCAGGTCCATCTGGTAGCGGTCTTCGAGCGCGCTCAGCAGCTCTACGCGGTCCAGCGAACTCAGGTTTAGATCGCCCTCAAGATGCGAGCTCTCCGGCCATGCGCCCGGTTTCTGCCGGGTCACGCGCTGAATCAGCTCGGCCAGCGGACTCACCTGCGTTGTTCCGGAAAAACCAAACCCTGCATCTTGCCCTCCCCGGTTCGCCAGCACTACTTGTTGGATCTGGTTGGTGCGTGGTTTTTGCGTCGAAGTTCGCGGAAAGTCTTCTTCCGGCCACACATACCATGTCCGCATGCGCTGATACTCGGCCAGCGACTGGTTGGCGCGTTGTACAACCTCTTCTACGCTGGCCTTCTCCCGCAAAATCAGCACCGCGCACGGTTCGGCATTGCCGCCGTGCGGAAGTGCGATCACCACGCAATCCTTGACCTCGGGCTGGCGGCGCAGCGCCGCCTCCAAATCTTCGGGATACACATTCATGCCGGCGGGCGTGACGATGACGTCTTTCTTGCGGCCCTTGAAGTAAAGATGGCCCTGCGCGTCCAGCTCGCCAATGTCGCCGGTGCGATACCAGCCCTCTTCGCTGGTGACAGACTTGAGTTGGTCGCCGCTCCAATACGCCGAAGCCACGCCGCTGCCCCGGACCAGAATTTCACCATCGGGGGCCAGCTTGATCTCGCGCCCGGCCAACACCTTGCCGATGGAGCCCTTGCCCACGCGGAAGGGATGATTCACGCTGACCAGTGATGTGGTCTCGGTCAGCCCATAGCCCTGGATCACCGCAAAACCCAGCCGCATCCAAAACTCCTCGGTCACGCGGTCGAGCGCCGCGCCGCCGGAGATGAATGCCCAGAATTTCCATCCCAACCGGCGATGCACGCCGCGGAACTTCCAGGCCCGCCGCAGGAAGTGGCGGCCCTCGGCGGCGGCGAATTTTTTCTGGAATTGTTCGCTGCGGCCCGGCTCGCTGATATCCCGCTCGATCTTCTCTTTGAGCGATTGCAGCACGCGCGGCACCGCCACCAGCACGGTAACTCTCTCCCGCCGCAGGGTCTCGATCACCTCGCTGGGCTTGAGCGTGTCCTGAAACAGCACCGTGCCGCCCATGATCTGGGGCAGAAATATGCCCAGAAACTGCCCGAACACGTGGCTGAGCGGCAACAGATTCAGGAAGCGAATGGGATGCACCCAGCGCTCATATTTCAGATACTTGCGGATCTCGGTTTCGAGTGGCGCAATGTTACCCAGCACATTGCCGTGGGAGATGACCACGCCCTTGGGCTCGGCGGTCGTGCCCGAGGTGAAGACAATCTCCAGCGCATCTTCCGGGCGAACTTCCGCCGCGGGGTACTGCGCAGGAGAGTGCTTTGCCAAGACTTCTGGAAGCTCCTCAAGAATTAATGTGGGCAGCTTCGAAGTAGCGCGATCCGCGGCGTGCTGGCGGGAGCAAACCAACAGGCAGGAGCTGGTTTGTTGGGCAACGCGCAGGGCAAACTCAGGCGTGGCCACGTCGTCCATGGGCACGGCAATGGCGCCCTGCAAAGCGCAGCCAAAGAAGGCCGCCACCCACTGCGCGCAGTTTGGCCCCCACAACACCACGCGGTCGCCTTTGCGGATTCCCCGGCCCTGCAGTTCGCGGGCAAACTGAAACGCGGTTTCCGCCACCCGACGGTAACTCCAGCGCTCGGCTCGATATCCCTGGCGCTGCACGTAGGCCGGCTGGGCCCCGTGCGCCAGGAAGTCCTGCAAGTACCCGGCGATGGAAGTGGAGGGCATGGGCTCCGTCCTTCTCGACCCTTGCGGGGCAGCTTACCATGCCGACAACCCTTCTCAACTTATTGAACAGTCAATGGTTACCAGGTATCGAGGAACGCTTCAAAATCGCCCCTGAAAGGGCTTGTCAGACTTGCGGGGGTCTGTCGTAAAATCGTGCGGTCTAAGCCCAGCCGTTCTGCGGACGGCAATGCAGGCCGGAAACCAGGCCTAGCGGCAAAATCATTCGCGGACCCCCCGCGCGGAGGATCGAGTCGTGAGCTACATGATCTGGAAAATCATGCGCCGTCTACCCAAGCCGGTGTTGCTGCTCTTCTTGTTTTTTGTTCTGGCGGCATTGGCCCGGGCCTGACGTGGTGCGGGCACTCTTGCCCGCATAATTTGAAGATCTTTCTCTAAATTGAAGCTGAACGTTCCGGCGGACAGGAGTGTCCGCCCCACATCCTCAGATCAGCCCTTCGCGGACGCGTTGTAGAAAGCTCTCCGCCTCCTGGCGCAGGCGCTTCTCGGCCACGGGATCATTGCGCCGCTCCAGCAGAATCTCCTGGATAGCAATATCCACGGCATCACGGGGTTTAAATCCCCGCATCACCAGTTTGCGGGCCCGCTCCACCAGGCCTTCGTCCATCCAGGACTTGGCCGAAGCATGCTGGGCACAGTCGTGGGACTGGAATTTACCCGCGGCCAAACGGTCGTAGGCGGCCTTGGCTTCGGGATCGGCAATCAGGTCTGGCAGCGGAAAGTTCCAGTCACATTCGGAGCATGCCCATCCGTGGGGCAACCGTTCCGCAGCCCATCGTAGCCATCGCGCCATACACTCACCCGCGGGGAATTGGGGCCTGCGCCAACCTTCTAACAGGGAGGAGAAAGCAGAAAAGGCCGGCTCCAGCTAACTGTAGCCGAGCCGCCCCTGCCCGGCGAAGAAATCCCGTTCCGCCATCGTGAAAGGAACCTTGGTAAACAACACGCGAGGGAGCAGGGGAGGTCTTATTCTATGGCGAGGCTGGGGGATGGTTCCGGTAGTAACTCGGTCGTACACTCCCTTTTGGTAATCCTTGGTAACCATACGATTCTCGCCCCGCCGCCTTACAATGGCCCTTGTCCGAAAGACCAATCCTTGAGGATCGAACGCTGATGCCGATGGGATGGTCAAATCCGCACGAACTTCCCGAATAGGGGAATCGCTTGGCGGTCGGAGATCCAGAGCCGGAGTCCGCAATTCTATGGCGTTTGGTTTTGGCTTCAACAAACAAAAAGCTCTCAGTGCCGCGGAGAAGTTTGTCCAGCAGGGCAAGCTGCAAAACGCCATTACTGAGTACGAGAAGGTCCTCAAAGCCGATCCCAAGGACCTCACCGTGTCGAACACCGTGGGCGATCTCTACGCGCGCCTCGGCCAGAACGACAAGGCCGTCGACTGCTTCAAGAGCGTCGGCGACGCCTACGCCGCGCAGGGCTTCACCGTCAAAGCCATTGCGATGTACAAGAAGTTGAGCAAGCTGAAGCCCTCGCTGGACAGCGTGCTTCGCCTTGCCGAACTGTATACCCAGCAGGGACTGTTCAATGACGCCCGTGCCCAGTATCTGCAGGTCGCGGAAGAATTTCTCAAGGCCGGGGAGCTGGAGCAGGCCGTCCGTATTTTCCAGAAGACTTTGGAGATGGACCCGGAGAACGTCGCCATGCGCATGCGCCTGGCCGATGTCTATATCCGGCTGAACAAAAAGACGGAAGCCTGGCAGATCTATGCCGCGGCCGCGGAGAGCCTGCGGGCCCGGGGAGCCATGCCGCAGGCAGAAGAAATTCTGCAGCGCATGCTGACCCTTGATCCCGGCAACAGCTATGCCCTGTTGCTCAAAGGGCGCACCGCGCTGGAAGCCGGCGATGCCGCCGATGCCATCAAGAACCTGGAGAAGGTCGCTGACCTCGACAACCATCCCGAGGGGCTGCGCGCCCTCCTGCAGGCCTACCTGCAAACCGGACGGTTGCCGGAAGCCGGCACCCTGGCCGCCAAGTTGTTCAGTGTTCACAATGATCTCGGACCCATCGTCAGTTATGCCGCCGCTTTGACCTCGGCCGGGCAATTTGAAGAGGCCTTGAAGGTCTACCAGCAGTATTCCGACCGCTTGCTGGCGCTGGATTCCGGCAAAATTCTCGAGACTTTGCATGGCCTGATCGGGCACCTCCGGGAAAATCCCGCCGCGCTCGAGACCCTCATCGAGCTCTTCAACAAGGCCGGCGAAAACACCCACCTTACCGAAGTGTATGAGTTGCTGGCCCATGCCTATGTGCAATCCGGTGAGTTGGAAAGGGCCCGCGACTACTATCTGAAGCTCACCCAGCTGGAACCGCAAAACCAGCTGCATACACGCAATTACCAGCAGGTGCTGGCCAAGCTGGGCGGCGGGGCCACTGTCTCCCGCCTGATCACCGCCGAAGAAGGCGCCATCCTGGTGGATGAACTGGAAGCCACCGCGCCCTTCGTGGACCAGCGCTACACGGACGAAACCGCCCTGGCGGTGCGCGCCGCGCTTACCGATGCGGAACTTTTCATCTCGTACAACATGCCCGCCAAGGCGCTGGGGCCGCTGCTTTCCGTGCTGCCCAAAGCGCCCCGCGATCTGCGCCTGAACCAGCGCCTGGCCGCCCTGCATACGCGGGCCAGCCGCTTTGCCGAAGCCGCCATCTGCTGCCGCACCCTGGAAAGCATTTATCACGACGCCGGCCATCCGGATGAGGCAAGCCGTTATGGTGAACTGGCGGCCAAATATGAAGAGCGGTCAGGGAGCGCCGAGGCCGCCCATAGCGCGGTCGCAGAGGAGATTCCCGTGGCCCCGGCAGCGGCCTTCGACGAGGTGGTCGAAGCGCCGGTCGTTCCTGCGCTGGAAGAGTTCCCCGCCATGGAGACTCTGGCCGTCGAGCCGGAGATTCCGGTTGGGATCGAAGAGGCCACGCCTGCTGCCGCGGTAAGCGAAGAGGTCGCGCCCGCCGGCTTGTTCTTCCAGTCGCCGGTGGCAGCCCAGACCTCGGGCCAGGAATTCGAAATCCAACCTGCCGCGGCGAACGAAATCGACATCTCTTCGGAATGGGAAGACAGCTTTGAAACGGCGGCGCCGGAATCTGCTGCTGAGGTTTCGCTGGTTGAGGAAGACGCCGAATCGCGCGCCGAGACCATCACCCAGACCACCGACGAGTTGCGCTTCTATCTGGCCCACGAGATGGCGGACCAGGCGGAAGTCGCTCTGGCCAAGCTGAAAGAATTGAAAGCCGAGCCGGCCCTGTTGCAGACGCTGCAGCAGGAGATCGCGGCCGCGCAGAACAAGAGCGCGGTCTCCGAAACCGCTCCCGTAGAAGACTTCGCGGTGGAGGAAGTCCAGGCGGTCTCGCTGGATGAAGCCATCCCGGAAATTTCGCCGGTGGAGGAAGCGGCGGCCCCGGCGTTGTCTCCCTGGCCGGAAATGCATCCCGCAGCGGAAGCTGCGCCCGAGCCCACACCGGCCACCCTGGAAGAATTCGTATCCGACCTGGAGTCCTCTCTGGGAGACGGTTTCCTGCCGGAGACTTTGCCGGTGGAAGCGGTGGAGCAGCCTGAGCCGGAACCCGAGGCCGCACCCGCGCAAGAAGCCGTGGCCCATGCGTCTGCGGCTGCGACACCCGAAATCAGCGGCGAAGGCGAGATCAGCGAAGGCGTACTGGGAGAGTTTGTCGCTGACCTGGAAAACTCGCTCGGCGAAAACTTCCTGGCCGCTGCACCCGCGCCCTTAGCGCCGGAACCGCCCACGCCCGTAACCGCAGCCGCGCCTCCGGTGGTTTCACCCGCACCGGCGCCGCCGGTTGTGCAGCCTGAGATTGCCATCGCGGCCAAAGCCGCGGCAGCAGCTCCGACGGCGGCCGCTCCAGTGCTTGCCCCGGCGGCCAAGTCCGTCCCGGAAGCAGCTGCGGCCTCGCCGTTCACCTATCAACCAACTCCGATTCGTCCTTTGGCGCAGCCGCCTGCGGCCGCACCTGCCGCCAGCGCGTTCGATACCGCCGCCAGCATCGATCTGGCCGACATGTTCGGCGAGTTGAAGCACGAGCTGGAAGAAGATGTGGCCAGCACCGACGAAGATCCCGAGACCCACTACAACCTGGGCGTGGCCTTCCGGGAAATGGGGCTGCTCGACGAGGCGATCGGAGAGTTGCAAAAAGTTTGTCAGGCCGTGGAACGGGGCAGCAAGTTCGCCAATATCATGCAGACGTATACCTGGCTGGCGCAGTGCTTCCTCGACAAAGGCGTGCCCGAGGCGGCCATTCGCTGGTATGAGAAGGCGCTCAAGCTGCCGGAACTCAACGAAGACACGCGGGTCGCTCTGCACTATGAGCTGGCTTCTTCCTATGAAATCGCGCAGAACAAGGCGGCCGCCCTGCAGCATTTCATGGAAGTGTATGGCAGCAATATTGACTATCGAGATGTCGCCGAGCGCATCAAAGCCCTGAAGTCGTAAAATGGCGGAATGGGTTTTGCTTTAGGATTTTTTCTAGGCGCCGGGAACACTGGGCATACCCCAGGGTCCTGCTTCCGGGAGAGACTGGCTTGAGTGGGGAACGGAACCATCTTTCCGGAAGCGCGTCTCCAGCTTCCCTTCAGGAAGGACCGGCCTCCCGTCGTCCTTCCGGCGTAGCCATTTGGGGGCGCCGGATCGCCGTGCTGCTCTTTGTATTCCTTTGCGCCGGGGTCGGCGTGCTGCTGGTGATCCTGCCCTGGACCGACCAATGGACGGACAACTATCTGTTGCTCCAGCACCCACAATTGCGGTCCCTTGTGAGCAGCGGCTTCGCCCGGGGAATTTGCAGCGGCCTAGGATTGCTGGACATCTGGATTGGCTTCTGGGAAGCCATCCACTACCACGAAGAGAAACCCGCGGCGTAAGTGCAGAAGGCGCCGGCCCGAAACTTCCAGCGAGATCCCGATATGAGCCTTGAGAAACCAAAGTCCGCTCCTCTGGCCTACGAAAACCCGCAATTCTTGAACGGCCCCGATGGCCGCAGCCTGCGCGTTATGGCGGAATACATCGAACCCCTGGCCCGCTTCCGGCGTGAACAGATCCAGGACACGGTGGTATTTTTTGGCTCGGCGCGCTTTCACAACCACGACGACGCGGAAAAGAACCTGGTGTCGGTACAGGAAAACGGGGAGGGCGTTCCGGCCGGCGAGCAGAAAGCGGCCTTGAAACGGGCCGAGGCGGTCGTGGACATGGCCCGCTACTACGAGGATGCCCGCCGCCTGGCCTATCTCCTGACGGAATGGTCCATCCAGATTCCCGCCCGCCGTCACCGCTTCGTGGTCACCACCGGGGGCGGCCCGGGCATTATGGAAGCCGCCAACCTCGGCGCCAAGGAAGCCGGCGGCAAGACCATCGGATTGAATATCCACCTGCCGTTCGAACAGGCGCCCAATCCCTATGTGACGCCGTCGCTCAACTTCGAGTTCCACTACTTCTTCATGCGTAAGTTCTGGTTCGCGTATCTGGCCAAGGCGCTGGTGATCTTCCCCGGCGGTTTCGGTACGCTCGACGAGCTCTTCGAAATTCTGACGCTAGCGCAAACGGAAAAGCTGGCCAAGAAAATCCTGGTAGTCATTTACGGCCGCGAGTACTGGAACCGCATCATGAATTTTCAAGCCATGGCCGATGCCGGCGTCATTTCCCCCGAAGACCTCTCCTTGTTCCGGTTCGCCGACACGCCGGAAGAGGGCTTCGCATGTCTGCGCGAAGGACTGACCAAATATCACCTGGGCGAGCCTCCGAAACGCGCCGCCCAGGAGGTGACGCCGGAAATCGCCAAGACGCGGCCCTAGGCGTATCCTTTTCGGTTGCTTCTTTACTACATCACCGCTCGCCGGCAATTTTCCGGAACGGAAGCCGCGCAGCAGGCGCATCTCCTCGCAAAGATCGCCGAGGCCGCGCGCGCCGGCGTGGACTTCATCCAGCTGCGCGAAAAGGACCTCCCTTCCCGTGCACTGGAGTCTTTGGCCCGCGAGGCGGTGCGGGCGGTCCGCGATCAGGGGCCGGCGAAGTTGTTATTGAATTCTCGTACCGATGTGGCTCTTGGGGTAGGTGCCGACGGCGTGCATCTTCCTTCCAGCGATATTTCTGCAGCGGAAGTGCGCGGGCTTTGGCCGCAGTCCATCCTTAGTGTTTCCTGCCATGCCCCCACTGAAGTGGCGGCCGCTTCAAGCGCGGACTACGCACTCTTTGCCCCGGTCTTCGAGAAACAGGGCGCGACGCCCACCGGCCTTGATGCCCTTCGCGAAGCCTGCGGACATAAAACCCCCGTGCTGGCGCTGGGCGGGATCACGCTGGAAAATGCGTCTGCCTGCGTGCAAGCCGGCGCCGCCGGAATCGCCGCCATCCGCCTGTTTCAGGACCACGATGTGGCGGAGATTGTCCGCCGGCTCCGGCGGACATAAGTGTCCGCCCCACATCCCTGCTATTTCTTTCCACTGCCAAGCTTCCCTCGCACCACCGTCATCGACGCTTTGGGTAAGGTGTACACCGTGTCCGCCCCTCCCACGAGATTTGCCTTCACCGCCGGCCCATCCGGATCAGCAAAGCCCCCGCTCATGGCGCCGTGCCATTGATATTGCTCGCTGCCGAAGGAGATCGTCTGCACCGGCCCGGAGAAAAAGCTGTGGCTCTTCTCTTTATCGTCGTGGAAGGTCAACTTCACGGCGTGCGCATTCTCCTGGTCTTTATTGATCAGCATCAGCGCCCACTGCCCATCCGGGCGTTGCACCGCGTAGGCGGTCACCAGCACGTGTCCCGCGGGATCGGTAATATCGCTGGCCGCCGGAAACACTCGATGCTGCCCATCCCCGGGCTGGACCCACTCCAGATTGATCAATTGACTGGCGAAGAACTGCGAGGTTTTCTGCTCCACCTGGTAATACTTGTCCATCGTGAACATGCCGAACGTTCCCTGCGAAGAGCCGCAACCGTGATACAAACCCAGCGGCAAATAGTGGAAGTAGTAGAGGCCGTCGCCGCCCGCGGTCAGAAACGCGCCGACGTAGTCCCCTAGCCACAAGGCCCCAAAGGTATCGACGAATGATTCGCCTGTATTCCAGGCAATGTTCAACTCGGTCACGAACAGGGGCATGTTTTCCGGCACACCGTCGGCCCGCCACACATCGACAATGTGGCTGATGAGCGCAGGCTCGTCATACAAGCTGCTCCACTGCACTTTGCAGGGCTCATACGGATAGTGCTCAAAGGAAACGAAATTCAGGTCGGCCATGCGCTGGTGCGTCTTCAGATAGTCGATGAAACGTCCAAGCCACGAAGTCCGTCCCTGCGCGTCCGGCCAGACCAGGATGTCTTCATTCACGCCCTCAAAAACCGGTCCGCCCAGCTTTAGGCTGGGATCGACCTTATGCAGCGCCGTGGCCCACTGCAAATACAGCGCCCCATAATCTTCCGGCAACATGTACTGGCCGTCCGGCTCCTCGCCCATCTCGATGTAGGAAATGGGATAGCCGCGCGCCTTCAGATAGGCGATTTGATTGGCTGAGTCCTCCGGGGTGCCGTACAACATGGCCACCGGCACCATGGCGGGCAAACCCCGCGTGTAGCCGCTGGTGTAGAAGAGATCGAACCCTACCTGGTCGTGCTTGTCATTGATATCCGCCGGGGTATGCCACGGGTCGACCGAGGAAGCATAGGTGGTGGTTTGGTCGGGGTCGGAGGTATGGCGCACCAGATCGTAAAACCTTCCTTCCGTGGCCGTGCCTACGTAAATTTCCCTCACCGCATAGCCCACGCAATTTCGCCGATCGGAGGAACCATGGTCGTCGCAGGTATTGGAAGATTCCGTCATCCATAGGCGCAGATAGCGCACAGGGATGGGCGCCTGCGTTAACTGCAACGTCGCCATGCCCCCCGCGCCATTGGTGATCATCCCGCCGGGAAACGCCACCCAGGCCCCTTTGACCGGCTGCTTGATGGGATCTTCTCCGGTCCAGTACTGCACCAGATATTTTCGGGCGTAAGGCTCGCCCCATGCGATACGCAGCGCATTCACCGGCAGCGGATTCGCCAGGTCCACCACAACCCACTGCGGATAACGGCCGTCGTCCTCGCCGGTGAACGTTTTCGTGAGGTAAGGATTGCTCTTCCAATATGTCCTGGAATCGCCGTCGGTAATGCGCGAATAGCCGTCGCCCTCGGCCCCATCATTGCGCGTGGAGCCGCGGTGAGGGAGAAAGTATCCGAATGAGTGGCGAATGGACTCGCCGGGGGTGGCGCTCCCGGTGAAGTATCCTTTGCCGCCGGGGTCGCTCCATTGGCCCTCCGGGTTCCAGTGCCACGCCTCGATGTGCAGCTCGGTGTTTTGCCGGTAGGTGACCGTCTGCCAGCCCGCCTCCAGCGTGGGCTGCATCACGCGGTCGGTGAAGAGCTTGTCGGTGGCCACGGTGGGAATGCGGTCAATGCCGGCGCCCAAGGCTTGCGTGGGCACGAATGTGTTGGCGACATGGTCGGCCGTGATATCCACGCGGACGGTCTGTGCGAATGCACACATGGCCACTCCCGCCAGGCACAGTCCCAGCCCGACGGTGCGAAAACACAAGCTACGATGCAGCATGAGGGTTCCTCGCAGAAATCGGGGGCCGCAGTTGCTCGGCCCCTGGTCGTGAATCATTTGCCCGTAGAAAGAGAACGGAGAACAAGAGATGCAGGCCGCCGTATTTGCCGGCGGCCGGCTTGTCTACCAGTAGAGCTTGAGCGCCATCTGGGCCTCGCGGGCGGCCACACAGGTGCCGGTCACCGCGCCAAAATCTCCCGACACATTGCCTTCGCTGTCGAAGTTCGCCGTGGTGTTGGGACCGCAGAATTGCGGATGGTTGAAGGTGTTGAACGTCTCGACGCGGAACTCCATGCGCATGCCTTCGCGGACGCTGGCCAGCGAGAACTGCTTGAACAGCGACATGGTGGCGTTGTTCATGCCGGGCTGGCGCGCGCTGGTGGTGGCCCGGGGCGCGTTGCCCAGGGTAAAGTCGTCCGGCTTGCTCAGAACATCGGGATTCGCGAAATAGCTGTCCACAAAGTCCGAGCCGTTATTGCGCCGCAGCTTTCCCGTCAGGTTCGGCCGCGGAATGCCATAAGTCGGAATCGCCTGTACCACGCCGTCTTGCAGGGTCAGCAGGATCGGGCGTCCGGAGCTGAAGCGGAAGGTGCCATTCAACTGCCAGCCGCCGAGAAATCCGTTGAGCACGGAATTCATGTTGCCGCCAAAGTGCCGGCCCCGCCCAAAGGGCAAATCGTACACATAACTGAGCTGCAGTAGATGAGGAATGTCCCAGGTAGAAACCGAGCGCTCCAGATAGCGGCGGTTCGGGTCCTGCAGACTGGTAAACCCGCCCAGCCAGACCACGCTGTCGTCGGTCGAGGAAGAGTCGTCGATTGACTTCGACCAGGTATAGGTCGCCAAAAATTGCAGTCCATTGGCATACTGCTTTTCAACCCGCACTTGCAGGGCGTGATAGATGGAGCTGGCATAGGGGAAAGCATCGCCGCCCAGTGAGGTGTACTGCGGATACGGCCGCAGCAGCTGAAACGCCTGGATCTCCGGATACGACAGCACGCTATTGGGATCGGTGATCACGCCATAGAAAGGATTGGGCACGGTGTTGAGGAGATCGCTGATCTGGCTCGGCGACAGGCTCTCAATGCCAATCCCCAGATGGTTCAATTCATTGGCCCCGCTGAAATACAGGTGCGTGCCTTTTTTGCCCACGTAGCTGGTATCGAGCAGAACTTTGCCGGGCAGCAGCTTTTCAAAGCCGAAGCTCCAGCTTTGTTCGTAAGGAGTGTTGGTCAACGACTTGATGTTTCCCCCACCGTCAAAGCCCACGTCATTGAGCGCGCCCAGCGAATTTCCCGGCGGCAACAGCGGCCCTCCGTTGGGAAAGGGATTGCTCAGCGTGGCATACGGCGTTACCTGATTGCTGGGATTGACCGTGACCCATTGCGTAATCTGGTCATAGCCCTTGTAGTTATTGATGGGCCCGGTGCCCGCCGCACCGGAACGCGGCGTGGAATAGAAAATCCCGTATCCGCCGCGCACCACGAAATCATGCGGCGTTTGATAGGCAAAGCCGAAGCGGGGCTGGATATCGTTCCAGTCCAGGCCGAAGTTGTAACGGTTCTTGCTGCTGTTAAAGACTTCCGCCCCATACAACGTGCGCGTCACCATCTCCGCGGTCAGCGGATCCTCATAGGTCACGCTTCCCCCGTTGATCGGGTTCACCGCCTTCAGGTCAAGATAGTTTTGCCGGTTGTAGCGTTCGGTGCGGGGCACGGAAATGTCCCAGCGCACACCCAGGTTAAGGGTAAGTTTGGGAGTTACCCGCCAGTTGTCCTGCACAAAAGCGCCCCATTGGAAATTTTGCGTGCTGACAAAGTTGGGCACTTCGTAAGGACACCAGCCGCAACCCACGGAGGGCCCCACCCCCATCAGGAAGCTGGCCATGGAGTCGCCGCCGTTGCCGGCGCCCGGCGCTTCCGCGGTGCCGCTGGGATCGAATTCATATTGTCCCCCCGGCCATCCCGGCTGCCCAAAGTTGATACGGTGCATGCGGCCCTCCGCGCCAAACTTCAGATCATGCGAGCCGCGCGTCCAGCTCAGCGCTCCCGTCAGATGGTGCGTGTCCTGGCCTTCTTTCAGGTAGGTAAAGGTCTGCGTGCCGATGTTGGCGTCCGCCGGGGCCGCGTAACCATCCAGAATGATGTTGGGAAAAACCGGGAAGCCCGAAGTCAGGATGTAGGATGGCATGCCTAACTGCGTGACCGGGTTGAGGTCAGGATAGTCCCCATGAATGCCCTTCTGGAAATCGAAGCCGCGGGAATATCCGTAGGAAACGTTCAGCACCACCGTGGGGCTGAAGGTGTAGCTCTCATTCAGCGCAAACAGATGGCGCGTGGAATCGACCGGCCCGCCCGAGCAGTTGTCCGCTTCGTTGCCGAAGCAGTTGAAGCTGTGTGAATTGCTGCTTTCTTGGGAATACTTGGCGCTGAGCAGACTTTTGTCGCTGAAGCGGTGGTCGATCTTGATATCAAACTTGTTGTCGGAAGAGCGATTGGTCCCGGAGCGGAACCAGTTATTGAAGCGGTCGTCCGCGGTGGCCACTTCCTGCGTGGCGTCGGGGAAGTACGCCATCATTTGCAGCGCCACCGGATCAATCAGGTTTCCCGCCACTCCAGGATTCGCCGTGCCCTGGCTGGCATAGGCCGCAATGTTGTTGTAGGGGATAAATGCGGTACGCACCGGCCCGCCCTGGCCGGAATCGAAGTAGGCGTTGGGATCATAGGGGTCCCAGAGCTGTCCGTCGGCCACGTCACACCGTCCGCTGCCGTCGAAGTTACCGCCCTGCAAGCCGCACAACTCGCCGAAGTCGCCGGTTTTTTCCGCCGCGCTGGGCACGCCCGCATTGGCGGCGGCAAAGCTGCGTTCACGGGTGCCGTCGTAGTCAAAGAAGAAGAAGGTCTTGTTCTTGACGATGGGCCCGCCGATGGTCAAGCCGAAGTTGTTGCGCTTCATGGGCGCGCGCGCCTCGCCGTTGTGGTTGGAGAACCAGTTGTTGGCGTCCAGCTTGTCGTTGCGCAGGAACTCATACAGGCTGCCGTGGAACTGGTTGGTCCCCGAGCGCGTGACCACGTTCACGATGGTCGAGCCGGAGAAGCCAAACTCGGCGCTGAAATTCGACTGCTGCACCTTGAATTCCTCGACCGACTCTACCGAGGGCGTGTAGGTCGCCGACATGACGCCGCTGTTCTGCTCAAAATTCGAGATGCTCACGCCATCCACCAGCACATCGGCGGTGGAATTGCGCCCGCCGTTGGAGACGAAGTTGGTGGCGGTGCAGCCTTCGCATTGGTTGTCGGGCGTGGCCGTGCCCGGGGCCAGCAGCGCCAGATCATAAAAATCGCGGCTGACCAGCGGCAGGTTATTGATGAACTGCCGATTTACCACCTGCCCCGTGACCGCGTCCTGAGTTTGCAGCTGCACCCCGGCGGACTGCACCTCCACTACCTCGGAGGTCTTGCCGACCTGCAGGGCAAAATCAATGGTGGCATTGTCGTTGACCGAGATCGCGATATTTTCTTTGCGCAGCACCTGAAAGCCGGCGCTCTCCGCCGCAATCGTATAGCGGCCGGGAGGAATGGGGCGCAGCAGATAGCGGCCGGCGCCGTCGCTCGTGGCGGTAAAGGCGAAGCCCTTCGCCTGGTCGACGGCTTTCACGGTGGCGCCGGGAATGACCGCTCCCGATGGGTCGCTCACCGTGCCTGAAATGGAGCCGGTATAGAGTTGCGCTCCGGCCACTGGGACCAGCACAAGCAGCAAGAGGAGCCATAAAGCAGGCAGCGAAAAATGGCCCGGAAAACGTCGCGGCGCAATGTGAAAGTCAGAAACGGACGAGGCTGCTGAGAATCGAGGCATGGCTTCCCCCTTTTGGACACTCAGTCAACGGCAAGAGGCCTGGAGGACGCGCGCGCCTGGGACAATGCGAAAACTTGGCTAGGCCAGGGTGAAGCTCAGGGACTGCGCCCTCAAATCACGGTATTGAATCGTTTTATCATGCATCCCCGCGACCGCTGTCAAGCAAAAAGTAGGAGCGCGCATCTTGAGGAAAACGGGGGACTTGCTTCTGTTTCGCGGGGCCTGCTGGTGGGGCGCGGGCTGTGTGGCGCGGGCGTGTGGCGGGGGCTGTGTGGCGCGGGCTGTGTGGCGCGGGCGCCCTCGCCCGCGAGATTGCTGCACACCGTCGAAATCCTGCCCACTCTACGGCGGACATGAGTGTCCGCCCCACACGGTGAACCATCCCGGACACCCGCGCCCTGGGATGCGGCCCTGCTGCCGAACCGCTAGAATAGGAGCAGCCCGCCTGAAACGGAGAGTTGGCCGAGTGGTTGATGGCACCGGTCTTGAAAACCGGCATACCTTGACGGGTATCGGGGGTTCGAATCCCTCACTCTCCGCCAGACTTTGTCATAACTTCACATAATGCTCGTAGTTTTGCACTTCCTCTCCCAATAACTTCAACAGGCGGATGCCATATACCGACAACCGGAACGTGTAGTTCGTGAGCGGAAGTTCGCGAGTTGTTTCAATCTCATGCACCAATCCGAAACCTTGTAGACGATTGCAAATCGCATAGCCATGCTCCCGGCTGTACTGGTTGTCCTCAGTCGCTTGCCCAATTGCGATAGCGATCTGCACAGTGAGCTCTTGTGCTCTACCTGCAAGCACGGCCGGATGCAGTTTCATCACATTGCCAATACCAGGATTCGGCTGTGCCTGCCAATCACCTGCTTTGTTCATTATTCTGTTGACCACTTTCAAGACTGTTATATCGCGTTCGTTCAATTGTTCAACGGTCTGAATGAATGATGCAACATCTTGAACCTGTTCATCGCTGCGCAGAGCGTTTCCGATCAGCCTGACATATCGCTCTCGTTTTGCGTCATTCCGTTCGTGCCTGTCGTACCAGAAAGCAAATTGAATTGCCTTTTGCACATCGTCATGATTGGCCTTAGTGGCTTCAACTTGATCAAACTCTCCTCTGATCATTTCCCACATTACTCTGTTTCTTTCCGACACAGATTCTTTGTTAAAAAGAACATCGAGCACTTTGAGTAGGATTCCCCTAGCAAAACCATTCTCTGGAAAAGCTAGCTTCAAGCCTTGCTCACCCATGTACCTTGCGAGATTGCCTGGCAACGATGGTTCTTCTTTCATGTAATACTGCTCGTACTGATCCATCGGGTTATCAATTGCCATAGTTATCCTCCAGAAAACTAGGTCATACGTGAGAATGTCGCGGTAACGTAAATTTTAGAGCATTTGTAAAAATCACTCGGCAGATGAAGTGCTTGAAAGAAAGAGTGGGTCCATCATTTGTGCGACGGTAAGGTCAAATAGGCCTGCTGCGCTCAACCGACTAGTTGTCCCTTGAGAATAGCGAAGTAGCGTGGATCACCAGCGTTGCTTACAGCATCGACTGCATGAAGCTCGAGCCCACGTTGGTAAACTCGAAGGCGTGCAGGCCCGGGCCGGCCAGTTCGCAGCAGACCATGATGCCGCGTGCGCTGTTTTCCTTGACAGGGTCGCACTCACGGCGCGACACACGCCCAGGGCGCGCAGTTTTCCTGCAAGGTCTTCCACTCTTCCTCGGTCAACCCCAGCTTGCGCAGGTTGTCGATCTCCTGTTGCGGCGTCAGCACATTGAAATCCGAGCCGAACAGAAAGCGCTTCATGCCAATACGGCGCATCTGCTCGGCAAATGCCGCCGCCGTGCTCGCCGAATCCTCCGGCCCCGGCACATAGGAGACATCGAACAGCACGTGGCGGGTCGCGGGGTCGTCGTGCGCGATGTGATCAGCAAACACGCGTAGCACTTTGAGGTGGTTTCCGTCCTCCTCCGGCAGGCCGCCGCCGGCGTGCGCGATCTGCACCCAGGAATCCTTCGCGGCAGGCAGCACTTCCCGGATAAAAAGCTCAGCGTCATCCGCGTTGAACTTGCCGCCGTCAATGTGCAGCACGATGGGCATGTGCGCGGTGGAGGCCACCACTTTCGCCACCTGGCGCCGCTCGGCGGCATTGCGGATGTCGACGGCGGAGGCGGTAAAGTGCAGCTTCAGTCCGACCAGTTGCTTGCTGCCCCGCCAGTGGCGGATCTCGGCAAGAGCGGACCTCTGCAGAGGATTGACCGAGAAAAATCCCACCAGCCGGCCGGGAAACTGCGCCACCTGGGCGGCGGTAAATTCATTTTCCCGGCGTGTCAGCTCGGCCACCTCGCGGGGCGTGCGATGCAGCGAGGGCAAACCATACAGATACGCGCAGGAGAGCACGACGCCTTTTGCCACGCGGGCCTGGTCGAGCGCGCGGATGGCGTCGGCGGCATACACGGCTGGAGGATGGTTCGATTCCAGGCACTCGCCCACCAGTCGGCACAACTCAGGAGAGGCCAGATGCACATGATGGTCGGCCCGCCACAGGCTGGCTTCCGAGGCCGCGCCGGTGCGGGTGACACGCACCTGACAGATGCAGAGCAGGAGTAGCAGGACGAACAGCGGGATGCGCGGCAGGCGAAGGGTTCGGCCCATGGCAGCGAAATTATGCCATGTGTTCCGCCCCTTCACTCACTTTCGACACGATCAATCTCCGAGAAGAGGATTCGATAAGCCGGCTGTTCGTCGTGCTTCTCATACTGGGGTTCTTTCGTCGTGGAAATCAGGTCGTAGATAACATCTTCCTCTTCTTCGGAAACAACGAGCACTTTACCGAGTATCCGCTCACCATCGCAACAGATGATGCGGACAACTTCATCTACGCTGGCCTTCAGTAAATGCAAATCATCTGTTGTCATGCTGACGATCCTGCCTTGCCCAGAAAAATTGACGTCATGGTACGCCCCGCTCTGGCCAAAGTCGCGCTCTGAGTGCAGCCCACTGAGCTCCGATGTCTAAGCAAATGGTTGAAAATAAAAGGCTTACACCTCCGCAAATCTGCATTTTTCCCTGCAACTTTCCCTCCGAAATGAGGTCTAATATAGGCAGGAATGGTTTTCCCCCGGGGAGGACCGCTTATGGAGCACGGTTTGGGAAAGCACGCGCTGGTTGTGCTGGCTTTGGCTGCCTCGCTGGCAGCGCAGACCCGTGGCGTGCCGGCCTCGGTCACTTCGCAGAATTTTGGCGGACGCACCATGGCTACTCCTGGCGTGGCGGCCAGCGTGACTTCGCTGGGCCCCAAGGGCTATCAGCCGAGCCCGCCCTGCTGCATCAACCCGCTATTCCCCATCAGCACGACCCCGCAGCCGCCGACGCACCGGCCGCATCCGCGTCCGCCGGTGTACCCGGGCTATGGATACGGCTACTCCTATTACGCTCCTTACTACTACGACTATTCGCAGCCGGCGGAAACGCAGGCCGCAGAGCCGGCGCCGGTGCAGGACGAATACAAGGGTGGCCCCACAATTTTTGATCGCCGCGGCTCCGGCAATCTGGCTCCCATGGAGCGCCAGGAAGCAACGGCCCCGGCGGAACAGCCGACATCCCAAGCTGTTGCGGCGGAAGAACCCGCGCCCGCACTGCCGGAGACCTTACTGGTATTCAAGGACGGCCACGAGCTGGAGATTGGCAATTACGCCATCATCGGTGACACCCTGTTTGACCTGACGCCGGGGCATCGCCGCAAAGTGGCGCTGGCGGATTTGGACCTGGCCTCCACCATTCGCCAGAACGACGACCGTGGCGTGGACTTCCGCCTGCCCCCGGGCGTGAAGGCCGACTAAGCCGGAAGACAGCATCAAGCCTGGTGTTTTGTCATCTCGAGCCGCGTTCGCTGCGCGAGAAATCTGTTCTGGCGCGGCTATTTTCACCGATTTTCCCGGCCAAGTTTCGTATCCATTTCTTCCGCCGCGTCATCCAATTTTAAGTACGGTACCTATTTATGCAGTTTGTCCGTCTGGCCATCTTTCTGGTTTTTATTGCGCTGATGTACATCACACAGCGTTACTGGTTTCTGGGCGCATGGCACTGGATTGGCGCCGTGCAGCATCCCGGACTGAAAACCTCCCTGAAAGCGGTCTGGTTTCTCGCCCTTGCTATCTTCGTAGCTGCTTTTCTCGACCCCATGCTGGGGCACTTTCTGCCCCGGGCCGCGGGCGGCAAGTGGATCATCGCCATGGCGCGCGTCTGGCTGATCGCCTCCTTCTTCGCTTTCCTGGCGGTGAAGCTGGTAGGCGCGGTGGGCTGGATCGCGGCGGCCGGGGCCCGACTGGTGTCGGCCAAAGACGCTTTGCCCAACCCTGCGCGACGGGATTTCTTCCGTTACGCCGGATATCTGGCCGGCAGCATTCCTTTTCTGGCCGCGAGCTACGGCTATGCCGCCGGACGCCTCAAGTATCGCGTGGAGCGGGTGGAAGTGCCGGTGGCCAATCTGCCCAAGGAACTCGACGGGCTGAAGATCGTGCAGCTCAGCGACATTCATATCGGCGACTTCATGCCGCGTGAGGAAGTGCGCCGCGCCGTGGGCCTGGCCAATGAGCTGCAGGCTGACCTCGCCGTCATTACCGGCGACTTCATCAGCGACCACAATGACCCGCTGGCCGATTGCATCGCAGAGCTGAGCCAGCTGCGCGCCCCGCTGGGACGCTGGGGCTGCAACGGCAATCATGAGATCTATGCCGACGCGGAAGAGCGCGCTCAACAGCTTTTCGCGCAGCATGGCATGAAGCTGTTGCGGCAGGAAAATGCCGTGCTCGAACACAACGGCGCGAAATTCAACCTGATTGGCGTGGACTACCAGCGCGACCGCATGACGCGCGGCCCGCGTGGCCCCATGCTGCAGGATATCGAGCGGCTTATCAGCCGCGAGATGCCGAACATCCTGCTCTCGCACAATCCCAATTCCTTCCATCGCGCGGCCGACCTGGGCATTGAACTCAGCCTGGCCGGACACACCCACGGCGGGCAGGTGAAATTCGAGATCGTCGACCACGACATCAGTCCGGCGCGGCTGATCACCGATTTTGTCGCCGGCTTTTATCAGCTCCCTATGGGCACGAAACAAGACGCCAAGTCGGCGATTTACGTCAATCGCGGCCTGGGGACCTTCGGTATGCCGGTGCGCCTGAACGTTCCGCCGGAGATCACGCTGCTGACGCTGCGCTCGGCGTAATTTTCTCTTTGTCGCCACAGGTTATGTAGGCCCGGATGTCCACATCCGGGCAGTCGAGCGAAGCGCGACGGTGAAACCTTGCGCCATGCGGAGCTGCTCCGCCGGGCAGGTGAGGGCTTGCCCTGAGCTTGTCGAAGGGACACCTGCCCCTACACGTGGGTTGCTCACTTCATCACCGGCCAGGCTGCTACCGCCTGCACACCGAGCCCAAGAATGCTATAATGATTTACGGTTTCCCGGTCAGTAACTGCCTTAGATTGCAATTATTTACAGCATCCCGAGCCCAAAGCTAGCCGCTCAGAGCCAGGAGCTTTTTCATGCCCGACGATCCCCAGAACCCAGAACTTCCGTTGACGCCTCCACCCGGTGAGGGTGGCAGCCCCGGCGCGTTGAGCATTCAACCGGTCAATATCGAAGAAGAGATGCGCCGGTCGTATCTCGATTATTCGATGTCGGTCATCATCGGGCGCGCCTTGCCCGATGTGCGCGACGGCTTGAAGCCGGTGCATCGCCGCATTCTTTACACCATGCAGCAGATGGGACTGGCGCCCAACAAAGCCACCCGTAAGTGCGCCAGGATCGTCGGAGACGTGATGGGTAAGTACCATCCCCACGGCAACCTCGCGGTGTATGACGCATTGGTGCGTCTGGCGCAGACGTGGAGCATGCGCTATCCGCTGATCTTCGGGCAGGGGAACTTCGGCTCGGTCGATGGCGACCCGCCGGCGGCGGACCGCTACACCGAAGCCAAGCTGATGCATGTAGCCACCGCGCTGCTGGAAGACCTGGACAAGGAAACCGTCGACTTTCGTCCCAACTACGACGACAGCGAAATTGAGCCCGATGTTCTGCCCACGCGCATTCCCAACCTGCTGGTGAACGGCGCGGACGGCATCGCGGTGGGCATGGCGACGAAGATCCCGCCGCACAATTTGACGGAGATCATCGACGCCACCATCACGCTGGTGAACAATCCCAACGCCACGCTGCCGGAAATTCTGAAGTTCGTGCAGGGGCCCGACTTCCCGACCGCCGGCATCATTCACGGCCGCAGCGGCATTCTGGAAGCCTACAAGACCGGACGCGGCCGCTTTGTGATGCGCGCCAAGGCCGCTATTGAGAACATCACCAAAGACAAGCAGGCCATCATCGTCACCGAGATCCCCTTCCAGGTGAACAAGGCCCGTCTGATCGAGCGCATTGCCCAGCTGGTCAATAACAAGGACATTGAAGACATCTCGGACATTCGCGACGAGAGCGACCGCGAAGGCATGCGCATCGTGGTCGAGCTGAAGCGCGGGGCCGAGCCGCAGATCGTGCTCAACCAGCTCTTCAAGCACACCCAGATGCAGGAGAGCTTCAGCATGATCCTGCTGGCCATCGCGCAGGGCCAGCCGAAAGAGATGGGGCTGATCCCGGCGATCAAGTACTTCATCGACCATCGCGTCGATGTGGTGCGCCGCCGCACCGCCTACCTGCTGAACAAGGCCCGCGAGCGCGAGCACATTTTGGAAGGCTACATCACGGCGCTCGACCACCTGGACAATGTCATTGCCATTATCCGCGGCAGCGCCAACCGCGCCGAGGCCCGCGAAAATTTGGTGGCGTATTTCGGCGGCAAGAAGATCGATATCAACACCACCGGACGCACGCCGAAACTCGATCCGGAAAAGCCCTTCAGCGCGCGCCAGGCGGACGCCATTCTCGAACTGCAATTGCACCGCCTGACCCGGCTGTCGATCGATGAAATCAGCAACGAGTTGAAAGAAACCCGCGAGCGTATCGCGGAATATGAAGCGATCCTCAGCTCGGAGAAAAAGCTGCGCAGCGTCATCATCAAAGAACTGGAAGAAGTGAAGAAGCAGTACGGTGACGAGCGCCGCACGGTGATTGAAGATGAAGCCGCGGAAATTCACCTGGAAGACCTGATCGCCGATGAGCAGGTGGCAGTCACGGTGAGCCACTCCGGCTACTTCAAGCGCACGCCGATCTCCACCTACCGCATGCAGCGCCGCGGCGGCACGGGCCGCACCGGCATGAAAACGCGCGACGAGGATTTCGTCGAGCACCTCTTCATTGCCTCCACCCACGCCTTCATTCTGGTCTTCACCAGCGCAGGCCGGGTGTACTGGCTGAAGGTCTACGAGATCCCCGACGTCAGCGCCGCCGGACGCGGCAAGCACGTGGGCAATCTGGTTTCGCTGCAAGCCGGCGAAACCGTGCGCACCATGCTGGCCGTCCGCAATCTGGAAGAAGCCGGCAAGTACATCTTCTTCGCCACCCGCAACGGCCTGGTGAAGAAGTCGGAGTTGAAGGAGTTCTCGCACGTGCGCTCGAACGGCATTTATGCCATCAGCATCGAGCAGGGCGATGAACTGGTCTCAGCTTCGCTCACCGACGGGCAGCAGATCATCTTCCTGGCCACGCACGAAGGCCAGGCCATCCGCTTCGACGAAGAGGATGTCCGTCCCATGGGCCGGCAGGCCTATGGGGTGTGGGGCATCCGCATGGAAAAGGGCGATTACCTGGTCGGCATGGCGACCACGTCCAAGGCCGACCCATCGAAGGCGAAACCCAAGAAGGAGGACACCGATGAAGTGCAGGTGCCGGAGAAGGGCTCGCTGATTCTTTCCGTGACCGAGAACGGCTACGGCAAGCGCACTCCCGCCGAGGAGTACCGCCTGCAAGGGCGCGGCGGCTCGGGCGTCATCAACGTGAAGACCACAGAACGCAACGGCAAAGTCACCGGTATCGCACAGGTCACGGAGAAGTCGGAGGTCATGCTGATCAGCCAGTACGGCAAGATCATTCGCATGGATTCGACGACCATCCGCGAATCGGGACGCAGCGCGCAGGGCGTTCGCCTGCTGCATCTCGAACCCGGCGACCGCGTGGCGGCAGCCGTGGTCATCGCTCCGGAAGAAGAGCCGAGCAATGGCGGGACGTTGATTCAGTAAACCAGCTGTTCGCTAGAAAAGCCCCGGCGCAAGCCGGGGCTTTGGTTTGTTAACTCTGTCGTTTAGGTTTCTTAAGAAACCGATGACGGGTCCTTTCGATTGCTTTATGCTTGAGCTAGAGGAGGCCTTATGAAGGAGCCAATCCATGCGTTAATGGAGACGCCTATTTATGGTCTCTCCGAAGCCGCTCAATATCTGCGGGTTCCGCTCAACACGCTTCGCTATTGGGTTCAAGGAGGAGGCTCTATTCCTCCTCTGGTGATACTCGCAAATCGTGATCCTGCCCGGCTCTCTTTTACTAACCTGTTGGAGTGCCATATGCTCAGCAGCATGCGCGCGATCTACGAGGTTAAAATCCCTCGCGTGCGCAAGGCTCTGATCAATCTTGGCAAATACGTTAAGCATAAACACCCTTTATTGCAACAGGCATTCCAGACAGACCGGCGAGACCTTTTTGTCGAGCACCTCGGACGCATCGTGAACCTCTCTAGGGACCAACAAATCCTCATCCCTGGGGTGATGGAATTTTATCTGGAACGTATCGAACGTGATTCAAAAGGCCTTTTCAAGTTTTACCCATTTGTGATGGAGCGAAAGCAGGACGAGCCCAAGCTTATTCAGATTAATCCGACCGTTGGCTTTGGCAAGCCGGTAATTGCTGGCACCGGCATTTCGACTGCAGTTGTCGCTTCCAGGTTCAATGCCCGGGAATCCATAGACGACCTAGCATCTGAATATGGCGTCAAGCCGCGGCAAATCGAAGAAGCAATCCGGTGGGAACAGAGAACGGCAGAAGCTGCCTGAAGATTTTGTTTTGTACTTGGATGAAAATCTTCACAACTGCAAGCCTATTCTCGACGCGCTGACACAGTTTGGCGTGAAGCATGAACGCCATGGTCGTCATTTTCCTCCTGGCACTGAAGATGTTGTTTGGCTTCCATTTGTAGGCGAACGCGGCTGGACAATCATTACCAAAGATAAGAGAATTCGCTACAACGAGTTGGAAAAATCAGCCGTAATAGAAAATCGTGTGCGTGAGTTCTACTTTTCATCAGGAAATTACAGTGGCGCAGAGATGGCAGATATCCTGATCGCTGCACTCCCGGCAATCGTCAGAACCTGCCGCCGATATCATCCGCCTTTCATCGCCAGCATTTCTGGATCTGGAAAAGTTGCTCTACGGTGGCCATAATTTCGACTTTAGCATTGCTATCCGCGCCAATCCCCGGCTGAAGACCCGTCAGGCCACCAATTCCCCTGCCAACACTCCGTCAGCCACCCGCATCTATGGAAGGGTAATCCTTTCGGAGGTTTGTTATGCGACTACGCAATAAAGCAATGACTAGCATGATGTTAGGGGCGGGCGTCTACCTGCTGGACGCGCTGCGCGACCGCCTGGCGGACGGCATGGACGACGTCCACAGCCGGGCCAGCGAGGGCTACGACCGGGCGCGTGATTTCTACGACGAAACGGCCGACCGGGCCCGCGATACCTACGGCACCGCCTCCCGCCGGGCGCGCCGCGCCGCGGCTGCACTGCGAGGAGATGATTCCGACTTCATCGTCAACACAGGAGCATTGCTGTTGGGCGTGGGCGTCGGCGTAGGTGTAGGCATATTGCTGGCCCCGGCCAGTGGCCGCGAGACACGCAGCAATATTGCCGGCAAGGTGCAGGATTTGGGCGACAAGGTGCGTTCGAAGTCCCGCGAAGTGCAGGCTGCGACGGGCACTTACGGCGAGTGAGGCTGGACGAGGATCCGGCGCGTGCTGGATGACGTGCTCTACGTGTATCTATGACTTGCCGCAGCGCAGGCAAAGTCGTATGGTAGCCGGATGTTGCGCAGCGCCTGTCTGCTCGCAGTCTTTGCTCTCGGGCTTCTCGCCAGCCCGTCCCCTGCCCTCACCGCCGAGGAACAAGCCGTTCTGGCCCCGCTGCAAAAGCTGTTCGATGGCATGGCGAAGCACGACAAAGAAGCCGTGCGCGAGCAGCTGTTGCCGGGCGGGATGGTGACCCTCAAACGTAAAGACCAGATCATTCAGATGCACTTCGATGTCTTCGTCGAGCATATCGGCGGGACCGACCGCATCGAGGAACGCATCCACGATCCCGTGGTGCATATCGACCGCGACCTCGCCGTGATCTGGGTCCCTTATGAGTTTCTGCTGGACGGCAAGGTCCACCATTGCGGCACCGATATCGCGAACCTCGTTCTGCGCAACGGCCGCTGGCTGATCTCGGGCATCGCCGACAATGGGCGGGAAGACTGCGGAAAATAAGCAGCCAATAGCCTTCCCACAAACCCCGCCCCCAAGAACGCGATAAGCGCGGGGCCTCCCCGGGAGATGGAGGGCCCATCCCTGCCCAAGCGTCGCGCCTTCGGGTACAATGCTTTCTCTTCCTTATTCATGATCGGCCAAACCATCTCGCACTACAGCATTGTCGAAAAACTGGGTGGCGGCGGCATGGGCGTGGTGTACAAAGCCGAAGACACCCGGCTGAGCCGCTTCGTGGCGCTGAAATTCCTTCCTGAAAATGTCGCCCAGGACCGCCAGGCCCTGGAGCGCTTCCGGCGCGAGGCCAAAGCCGCCTCCGCCTTGAACCATCCCAATATCTGCACCATTTACGACATCGGGGAAGACAATGGGCAGGCCTTCATCGTGATGGAGTACCTGGACGGCGTGACCCTGAAGCACCGCATTTCGGGGCGTCCGCTGGAGATGAATGTTCTGCTCGAGCTGGCCATTGAGATCGCCGATGCGCTCGACGCCGCGCATGGCCAGGGCATTGTGCATCGCGATATCAAGCCCGCCAACATCTTCGTGACCAAGCGTGGGCACGCCAAGGTGCTGGACTTTGGCCTGGCCAAAGTCAGCGGGCGAACCAGCGATTCCGGCGCCTCGGTCAACGCGCCGACCCAGGCCACGGAGGCGATGCATCATGAGTTTCTTACCAGCCCGGGCACGGCCATCGGCACCGTCGCCTATATGTCGCCGGAACAGGCCAAGGGCAAGGAACTGGATGCGCGCAGCGACCTGTTTTCTTTCGGCGCGGTGCTTTATGAGATGGCCACCGGGATTGTGCCCTTTCGCGGCGATACTTCGGCCGTCATCTTCGACGCTATTCTGAACCGCGAGCCCACCCCGGCAGTGCGCATGAACGCCGACCTTCCCCCCAAGCTGGAAGAAATCATTGAAAAGGCTTTGGAGAAAGACCGCGAACTGCGCTACCAGAGCGCGGCCGAGATTGCCGCCGACCTCAAGCGCCTGAAGCGGGATAGCACCTCGGGACGGGTACGGGCCGCCTATGATTCCGGCGCCAGCCCCGCCGCCGCTGAGCTAGCCAGCAGCTCCTCCACCAGAGTTCCGGCCGCGGCGGAAGCGCCGAAAAAGGACCTGCCCAAAGCCGCTGTCGCTGTGGCAGCCATTGTGCTGCTGGCGGTCCTGGGATTTGCCGGCTATAAGCTGCTGGCCCGGCCCCGCAGCTTCAATCTGCAAACCATGCAGATCACCAAGCTGACGGAAAACGGCAAGGCCAATCAGGTGGCCATTTCTCCGGATGGACGCTACATCGTCTACGCCATGCGCGACGGCGAGAAGCAGAGCCTTTGGGTGCGCAACGTGGCCACCAAGAGCGACGTTGAGGTACTGCCCCCCGATGTGGTGGAGTTTCCTGGCCTGAGTTTTTCTCCTGACGGCAATTACATCTATTTCATTCGATCCGACAAGAGCACCGAGACTTACCGTTATCTCTACCAAATGCCGGTGCTGGGAGGGTCACCACGGCAACTGGTGCGGGACATCGATTCCGCGGTCAGCTTTTCTCCCGACGGCAAGCAGTTCGTCTTCGAGCGCGGAGATCCCAATAATAACGCCGTCGAAATTCACATTGCGCAGGCGGACGGCAGCGGCGAACGGCTGCTGGCCACTCTGCCCGCCTTCGCCGGATTTATGTGGGGGGCCACTTGGTCCCCGGATGGCAACACCATCACCAATTCCACCCTGGGGATAGGCAGTGAATCCCATTGGCACTTAAATGCCATTGACGTCTCCGATGGCCGGGTTCATCCCCTGTTGCAACCGATCTCGGAAAGAATCGGGCGGCCGGTCTGGATGCCGGATGGCAGCACCCTCCTGGCGTCCATCGCGGAAGAAATCCTGGGACGCGGCCAACTGCAAAGCATCGGCTATCCCAAAGGCGAGCTGCACCGTTTTACCAACGACCTCTCCGACTACACCCCCAGTCTGGACATTACCCATGACGGCAAAACCCTGGCAACAATTCAACGCACCCGCACTTCCGACATCTTCAGCGTGCCAGGGGGAGATTCTTCGCAAGCTCGCCCCTTGACCTCGGGCGAAGCGGTCTATACCCGAATCCAGCCCGGCCCAGGAGGGAAATTACTGGCCACCCGCACCAACGGGGACATTTGGATCATGAATGCCGACGGCAGCCAGCCCACTCTCCTGGTTCCGGAAGCCCACAACGTGAATTCGGTTTCCGCGTGCGGCGACCGCTACATCCTGTTCAACCACTACTACAACGGTAAATTGGATCTGCGGCGCGTGGATGCCGACGGATCCAACAGCAAGACTTATGCCGAGGAGGTCGTCGGCGAGTCGCAATGCTCCCCGGACGGCAAGTGGATCTTCTATAGTGGCAAAGATAAGATCTTCCGCATGTCGGTGGAGGGCGGGGATTCGGTCCCCTTGGTGTCCGTCCCCGAAGGCGGCAACTCTCTGCGGGTCTCACCCGACGGCACCCAGCTGGCCTTCGGCTACCAGGAGGGCAGCCCAGTCCCCTTGCCGAAAGTCGCCATGGTCCCTACGGCCGGCGGCCCCATGCACTTCATCAGCCAGGTTCCGCTTGGATCGCGTGGCCTGTACTGGGCGCCTTCCGGGAAGGCCCTGCACTTCGTTCGGGTCTACAACGGCGCCGCCAATGTCTGGGAGCTGCCCTTGAGCGGCGGGGCCCCGCAACAGCTCACCCAATTTCCCTCCGGCCTTCTGTTCGACCTGTCCTGGTCGCGTGACGGCAAGCAGATGCTTCTCCTCAAAGGCACCGTCACCAGCGACGTCATCCTGATCAGCAACTTCCAGTAAGTTTTTTACCTTTCTGAAACGCCGCAGGAGAGAGGACGCCCTTACTTTCGCTTGGTGGCGTTGGCGGGATCGAACAAGGAGTCACTCAGATTCTGATTGTACGTAACCGTGCTCATGAAGCGTTGGTTGGACATGTCGCCGTTGTAGTAGCGGGTCACGGTGTGCGCCGTCCAGATGCCCTGCACCAGCTTGTAGTTGTCATACACTTCGTCTTCCACATTGCGTTGTTGGTCGGTGGCATCGCGCCAGGAGTAAGACTTCTTCACCGGCAAATGGGTCTCGGTATCGACATATAAGGTCACCGCTTCATTGCGCGCGTCCATGATGGTGACCTGCTGTACCGGCTTGCCTTCGGCCACCGTTTGGCCCTCGTAAAACAGAGCCATGCCCGGCCCCTTCAGCCACTTGCGCAACACCCAGTCGAGCGAGTGGTCGCGGCGGCGCTGATAGTCCTTCAGGTCCTTGGCCTCGAGCGACTTCACTCCTTTGAAGGTGACCTCGTATCCTTGCTCGCCGTTGTAAATGGTCAGCACGTCCCGCTGCTTGGTCAGTTCGTAGCGGTCCTTGTCGGGATACTTGTAGAACCGCCAGAATTGCACGCCGTAGCTGTTCGGCCGGCCATGATAGAAGCTGTAGGTACGGCCTTCCGCGCTCATATCCTGTACGGAAAGATACGCCTCGCCGCCCACGGCCTGGATCATCTGGTCGAGTACGGCTTTGGCCTGGCGCGCATTCTCCTGGTCAATGGGGAGGGACGAGGAGGCGGGCTGGGGCGAGCTCTGCGCCCATGCCAGACCGGCCAGCAATAAGGCTGTAGCCAGGACTTTCATGCTCTTTTCCATTAGACGCGCAGGAGGCCTTTGTAGCTGCTTCCCCTTCCCTGATCACGGTATTTTTAGCCGACCAGTACGGCCCCACCATTCACGTTAAAGACCTCGCCCGTAATAAATCCGGCGTGCTCCGTGCACAAGAATAAGACGGGAGCGGCAATCTCCTGCGGCGTGCCTACCCGCCCCAGGGGAATTTTGGCGAAAATGGGGGCGCGCGTCTTGGGATCACGCAGGGCGGCAGCCGACATGTCGGTGTCCACCCAGCCTGGGGCCACGCAGTTCACGTAGATGCCGTCGCCGGCCAGCTCCGAGGAAAGCCCCTTCACCATGCTGATGAGCGCCCCTTTGGTGGCGGCGTAATCGCAATGAAAAGCCTCGCCGCGCTGCCCGGCGGTGGAGCTGATCAGCACGATGTGTCCGGCCGCTCCCCCCGTCCTCCCTTGCTTCTTCATGTGCATCACAGAATGCTTGACCAGGGCGAAAACGCTGTCCAGGTTGACGGCGATGGTCTTGCTCCACTGCGCGTCCGACATTTTTTCGATGGGCGCATCCTGGGGAGGCCAGATGCCGTGATTGGCTACGAGAATATCCAAGCGGCCAAAACGCTTGACTGTGGCCGCCACCAGCTCGGCGGCGGTCTCAGTCCCGGAAAGATTGCAGGCCAGCGCGGCGCAATGTTCCGCGCCCACTTCGCGCACCAGGGCTTGCGCATGGTCGCGCGCCCGCTCGTAATTGAACATCACGCGCGCTCCGGCCTGCGCGAACAGCCGGACCGCGGCCGCGCCAATGCCGCGCGAGCCCCCGGTAATCAGAGCAACTTTTCCCGCCAGGGAGAGTGTGACAGGCATCCTAAGCGCTTCATCTTTCTATGGGAATTTTGGGAGAGGCCGGGAATAACAGGCCCCCGAAAATCGTATCACGGCGCCGGCCGGCGCCTCTCGGACCCTCAATCGCCCGGCGCGCTGATTTTTTCCGCCTTCAATTCGCGGATTAAGGTGCGGACAAGCGCACCGTCGTAGCGGACGCCGCTTAGCTTGTCCATCTCCGCCAGCGCCTGCTCCGGCATGCGGAGGGGACCGAAGGTGTGCTCCGTGGTCAGGTTGGCAAAAACGTTGGCCACGTTGAGGATTCGCGCCCACAAAGGAATTTCGTCGCCGCGTAATCCGGCGGGATATCCGCTGCCATCCAGCGCTTCGTGGTGATATTCCACCGCCTGGCTCATTTGCTCGCTGGCCGGCAGGGTGGCCACGATTTCCGCCCCGGCGCGGGCATGCATCTTGAGCAGATAGAATTCCTCGTCGGTCGGGGGATTGGTCTTGTTCAGGATGCGCTCGGGCACGAAGATCTTGCCGACATCGTGGACGCGGGCCGCAAAGACCAGGTCACGCACCTCCGACTCTGCCATCCCCAGGGCGCGCGCCATGATCTCCGCATAGCGGGCCACGGTATCCCCATGTCCCGCGGCATTGACCTCTCGCGATTCCGCCGCATAGGTCAGGGATTCGATGGCCTCGCGCAGGGCTTGGGTACTACCATTATCTCCCCCACATAACTTTTTGAGCGTGGAAGTCAGCTCTTCCAGACGCTCCGGTCCGGTGTGCTCGCGGTGCAGGAAACCTTCAATGTACCCGGATATGAGTTGCCGTTGCACGGCATTGCTCTCGCTCTCTTCCAGTTCCTCGGCCACCGTGACCCGGTCGCCGCCGGCATGCTTGGAAGCATAC
Source organism: Acidobacteriota bacterium (assembly GCA_018268755.1). GTDB lineage: Bacteria > Acidobacteriota > Terriglobia > Terriglobales > Acidobacteriaceae > KAN-5. The sequence goes on along the minus strand of JAFDVW010000014.1, from coordinate 115,986 downwards.
AGGCCGGCGTCGGCTACCTTGATCAGGTCTTCCACGGAAAATCCGTGCACGGGGAAGCTGGCCACACCAAAACTGCCGGTGATCTGGTGCTGGTTGAGCATGGGATCGTTGGCCAGCCAGAAACGCAGGCGGTCTGCCAGGGCCTGGGCCTGCTCGACCCCGGTTTCCGGCATGAGAATGATGAACTCGTCTCCGCCATAGCGCGCCACCACGTTGGACTGGCGGCACTTCTGTTCCAGCAGACGGGCCACCCGAGTCAACACCAGGTCGCCTTCCAGGTGACCCATGCCGTCATTGACCCGCTTGAACTTGTCCAGATCGATGAGCACCACGGAGAAGGGGCGGCCGGAGCGCGAGGCCCGCTTCCACTCCGAAGTGAGCGACTCATAAAAAAAGCGGCGCGTCTTGATGCCGGTCAGGCTGTCGGTGATGGACTGCTGCTGCAGCCGCTGAAACACATTGGAATTGTGCAGGGCCGTGGCCAGCAGGTCGGCCAGGGTGTTCATGATGAGACGATCTTGCGGGGTGAAGGCGTCTTCCTCGCGGCTCTCCACATTCAGCACGCCCAGCAGCGAGTCACCATAAGATATCGGGATGCACAACACCGAACGCGACGCCGGCAACACGCCTTGCTGAAAGGGCACGCCGTTGACCGCCTGCACCAGTGCGCTCTCTCCCGTGCGCGCTACCCGGCCCAGGATTCCCGCACCAAGCGGAATCCTCTTGCCCAGGACCTCGGTCGTGATGCCTGCTTCGGCCTTGATCTCGATCTCCTTGCTGCCGTAGTCCAGAATGCCGATACCGATATGGTCGAAGCGGAACGTCTTCTGGATCTCCCGCACCATCTCGGAGAGCATCTCCTCCGAATCTTCCCGGGAAATGGCGATCCGGGAGATGTTATTCAGGAAGGTCAGGTGGCGCGACCTGCGCTGTTCTTCCTTAAACAGGCGGGCATTTTCCATGGCCACCGAGACTTGGCCGGCGGCCGTCTGCAACACTTCCAGATCGCGCAATTCGAAAGCGTATTCCCGCTCCAGACTGCGCACCGCCATGACCCCGGCCGATTTTCCGCCCAGCAGAATGGGCGCCGCGCAAAAGCATTTGACGCTCTGGGGCAGAGGGAGGGTCACCCCCAGCCGCTCCTGGGCTTTCTCCATTTCAGAGCGGATCAGCAAAGGCTGCCCGGTGCGAATGACATATTCGGTCAGCCCGTTGGCGGCCTTGCAGGAGCGCTTGGGCAGCGCCCGTCCACCTTCCACCTCGAGCTCGAGCTGGATCTCGTCCCCTTCCTGAAATGCGACATAAAAATTGCTGGTGTCGAAGATCTGTCCCAGTTCTTGATGGATGGCGGCGAGAATCTCGTCCTGGTCGAGATGCGAGCTGATGGCCTGGCCGATCTGCGTGAGCAGCTCATATTCCTTGGTGCGGCGCTTGGCGTCGTGCATGACCGCATAGTTTTCCAGAGTAAGGCCGATCTGCAGGGCCAACCCGATCAGCAACCGCAAATTGGAAGAACCAAAAATCCGCCGCTCGGCGTGGGGAAACAGAATCACCCCAAAATTGTGCTCGCGCGTCTGCAGGCTGACGGCGGTGAGATTGGTGATGTTCTCCTCCGCCATGACCTGACGAAACTGGGCAAATCCCGCCCCGGGGAAAGCGGGTAGCGGTTCGGGCATTTCCGGGATGTTGCGGAAGGCCACGAAGCCTCCCCGGCGGTAGGCCAGTTCGCAGACGTATCCTCCCGCCCCGCTGGCATCCATCTTCTGCAAGAGCTCTTCACTGAAGCCGCGGCGCACGTCCGGCAGAATTCCCCGCCAGCGCTCGGAAATCAGAATGACCGCCCGCGAAGTCGGCAGTGGGGCCACCAGCTTGTCCAGGATGTTCTGCATGTTGGGGACAAGTTCCTGGGCCGAGAGCAGGCGCTTGGGGTCGACCCCCAAGGTGGAAAAGGTCAGCGCATTTTCCTGCAAAGCATTGCGCTCGTTTTCGAACAGCACCATCACCATGGCGATGCCCATGAGCATCTGCGGAATGGGCCCCAGCAGGTGCCCGGGGGCGCGCCGGGGGAAAGGCAGGGAATCGCTGAATTCACCAAACGACATCAACACTGCCCACAAGGCCACCGAGATCGCCAGCAGAGTGAAGGCAAAAGAATTCCGGCGATGCGCGTGCCGGTAAAAATGAAACGAACAGTACAAAAGCAGGAAGCCCAGCGCCAATTCCGTCCAGGAAGGACGCGACAGAAAATTGGAATCCAGCATCTGGGCGGGCAAGGGTACGCTCTGGTTCCATAACGCCAGCGGCACGATCACGCCGAGGATCGCCCCATCCTGCCAGCGCATCCGGAAACGCTCGCGCATCAACCGGGTCGAAAGGTAAATGCAATAGGCAACAACGGTGAGGACCAGGGAATCAAGAACCGAGTTCCCGTAGGAGGCGCCGCCTTGGTATGCCGCCCAGGCTTGGACGCCGTAATGCGCGGTGAGCGCCGCCCAGGCGATCTGCCAGGCGCGAAAGTAGGGTTGCCGGCTCTGCTCGTACAGGTACGTGAAGACCAAGAACAACACCAGGACAACAACCCCCGGCATGATCATCATGTTGACGGCGATGCTGTTCATGGCGAAAACAGCTCTGAGGTCATCCTGTCGTGCGAGCTATTTCTAATGCTTTCATACAGTTCACGACAAGACAATACTTTTGGGATCGTCCCCTACACCAAAGGGTGGGCGACGGCCGCTAGCCAGGCCCCAGACAACCCCGCCCCCCATCGCCGTAAATATAGCGTTTATAATTGGTTACGTACATGACCACCACCTCCCAGAACCTCCTTCAGCCGCGCGTCCGCTTTGCCCCTTCTCCCACCGGTTACCTGCATGTGGGGGGAGCGCGTACCGCTCTCTTCAATTGGCTGTTCGCCCGTCACTTCGGCGGCACTCTGGTATTGCGCATCGAAGATACCGACCTGGAGCGCTCGACCCCGGAGATGGTCGAGGGCATTCTGCAAGGAATGCGCTGGTTGGGCCTGAATTGGGACGAGGGCCCATTCTTCCAAACCCAGCGCATGGAGATGTATCGCGCCGCCGCGGCCCAGCTGGTGCTCTCCGGACACGCGTATTCCTGTTTTTGCAGCAAAGAGGAACTCGAGCGCCGGCGTCAGGCCGCCGCGGCGGAGGGCCGGCCGCCCAAGTACGAAGGCACCTGCCGCAGGATTGCCCGCGAGGAGGCCGAGCGCCGCAAAGCTGCCGGCGAACCTGCCGCGGTGCGCTTCGCGGTGCCGGACTCCGGCAGCACATCCTTTGACGACGCCGTCTTTGGCAAGGTGGAGTTTGCCAACAGCGAACTCGAGGACTTTGTCTTGCTGCGCTCCGATGGCGTGCCGACTTACCATCTCAGCGTGGTGACCGACGACATCGATATGCGCATGACCCACATTGTGCGCGGCGCCGATCACATTTCGAACACGCCCAAGCAGGTGTTGTTGTACCAGGCCTTGGGAGCCCCTCTGCCGGTCTTCGCCCACGTGCCGCTCATCCTGGGCCCGGACAAGACCCGCCTCAGCAAACGGCATGGCGCCACCAGCGTCATGGCGTATCGTGACGAGGGCATTGTGCCGGAAGCCTTTCGCAATTTTCTCTCCCTGCTGGGGTGGACGCCGCCCGCAGGGACGCCGGAGGTCCTGGGCGATGCGGAATTGGTCCGCCTCTTCGGTCTGGATGGCATCTCGAAATCCAACGCCGTGTTCGATCGCGCCAAGCTGGACTGGTTCAACACGGAATACATCCGCGCCTATCCGGCCGAGAAGTTGTGGCCGCTGATCCAGGAAGAATGGACGAAAGCGGGAGTGGTCCCGGAACGAACGGACGAAGTCTGGTTGTTTTCCACCATCGACTTGCTGAAACCGCGCGCACGCAATCTCAAGGATTTCGCCACCTCCTTCCGCGCCTTCTTCACCGATCACTATGAGACGGACCCCGCCGCGGCCGAGAAGTTCCTGAAAGATCCCGCGCTACGGCAGATGCTGGTGGAATTGGCCGGACGCTATGCCGCCCTATCCGAGTTCAGCGAAGCGGAAACCGAAAAGGTGCTGCGCGATTTCGCCGCCGAGAAGAACATGAAGGCTGGAGCGCTCATCAACGGATCCCGCGTGGCCCTTACCGGACAGGGCGTCGCCCCCAGCTTGTTTGCGGTCATGGTGTCCCTGGGCAAGGAGAAGACGGTGGCCAGACTGCAAAAAGCCGGCGGATAACCCAGCCCACAAATCCCTTTTGGCGAGGGCCGACGCGTAGGAAGGTCTACCCTTGTCCTTCCGTACAGTAACTACCCCTGCCAGTTACCGTCCTAAATCCGCGCCCAATCCGGTACTCCGTAACTTGTGGACCTGGTAAGCCAAGATTAATCTCCATTTTGATGTTGCCGCGGTCTCTCTTATTCTCCTCCGATGAGGGGACTTCGCGTCCGGTGGTCGAGGCTCTGCAGGAGCTGGAAATCCAGGTAGAGCTCTGCCCGGAGATCTTCGCTGCCGTGGAAAGGCTGACCAGCCATGGCTTTGACATCGTGGTGGCGGATTGGAACGAGGGCCCGGAAGCCAGCTTTTTGCTGAAGACTTCGCGGGAACTCAAAGCCAATGAGAGTGCCTTCCGGGTTGCGCTGGTGCCCGATGCGGTTCTGGCGGCCAACAGCGGCGCCGACCTGGTGCTGGAGACGCCCTTCGAGACCGCACAGGTCAAGCGGGCCTTTCTCACCTGCGACGCATTTTTGGCCCGTATGCAGCATTGGCTGGCCGCGCAACTGGCGGAAGATGACGCCCGCAGCGGCCGCCCGCAAACTTTGCTTTTGGATGGCCCTCCCCCTTCCAAATCTGTAAACCCAGGGCCCTGGGAAGATGCTCTTCCGCCCCTGGTCCGCGCCTCGTCGCCCTCCCGGCCCCCTGTCCGCAAAGGGGCCGCCTCTCAGCCACGCCCCTGGTTGCGCGGAGCAGCCCTGGGTGTGGCCCTGTTTTCTCTGGGATATGTTTTTGTCGCCCCATTGCGCAGTGAGGCCGTGGCCGCTTCCGTGGTGACGATCTACGATCTTGCGGTGCACAAGGCGCAAGCGATTTTGCGCCCGCCCGAGGACGAAGATGCGCCCCTCGAGGTCGCGCAGAGTCATCGGGAAATCCTGGCCGACCGGCGTATGGCGGCCAAGGTGCGCGTCGTCCCGGTCCGCGATCCGCTGGCCGAAGTCCCCAGGACCGCACCGCCGCCAACCCTGGCGGAGAGCACTCCCGCCCCAAAATTATTGCCCGCGATGGAGAGCTTCTCGGCGCCAGCCATTCCGGAGAGCCTGCGTTCGCCGCTGGAGGCTTCCCACTCGGCGAGCGCCCCGGCTAAAGTTGCTTCAGCTTCATTATTGGCCGCCTTGGAGCCGGTGCCGGTCCCTGAAGATGTGGCGGAGAAGCTGCTACTGGAGCGGATCAAGCCCAGCTATCCCGAACAAGCGCTGAAATCCGGGCTGCAAGGCCCCGTCATTCTGCAAGCCTGGATCGGCCGCGATGGCAAAGTGGAAGACCTGAAATTGGTCCACGGCTACCTGGTGCTGGGCCAGGCCGCCGCGCAGGCCGTCCGGCAGTGGCGTTACCAGCCTTACCTGCTCAATGGGCGGGCCGTCGCCGCCCAGACCTACGTCACGGTGGATTTTCGCCTCCCCTGACCTTCCGGCCTGGCTGTTCCTTTTTGCCAACCTGCAAGCGAATCAATCACTTCACAACTTTTTACAGTTTTTCACCGGCAATTGACACACGGCCTGTGGGGGTGAAGTATGTTTCGTTGCGGAAGCAATCCTGACGCCGAGGAACACAAGGCAGCCTTTCCATGAAACGCAAACGCTGGCTCAACGACCGACTGCGGCTCTTGTTGACCCTGGAGCTCGCGGTAGTCTTGCCCGCGGCCGCGCTGATCGTGGTCAGCGTGCTGCACCTGAAGAGCATCCAGCGCGATCGCAACGTGGAAGCGGCCATCCAGCGCGATTTTTATCAGGTCCTCTACATCTCCGAAAAGCACCTCAACAAGCAGCTCTATGAGATGGCGGACGACATGCGCGAAGACTTCCCCGCGGCGGAGCAGCCGTGCAGCGTATCCAGCGCCGTGCTCGACAAAGCCCTGGCGGCACATCCCTATATCGCGCACGCCTTTCTCTACACCCCCAAGAATGGCCTGGTCACCCGCTCCCAGCCCCGCCGTTTACAGGAAGAGGGCTTCCGCATAGAGGCCGATGATTTCGCCAAAATGCTGAACGGCTGGATCGGCATGGAGTTTGATTCCGACAAGCAAAAGATGGAGGCCATGGCCCGGAAGGGCATGAATTACATGTCTTTCGTGAATTGGGCGCCACGGGGCGACAAGAAGCTGCTCTACGAGCCGGTGGCCATGTTCCTCACCAAAGACGAGAACGGAAAAACCAACGGCATCGGCGGCGTCGCCTTTGAGGCGGAATACATCCGCGACCGCTTCTTGCCCGAGATTCTGGAAAACGTGATGGTGCGCAACTTGTCGGAGTCGCACAACGAGAAGAACCCAGCCGTGCTCATGGTGCGTTTGCGCGGAGAAGGCTCCATGCTCGCCGCTTCCCCTGGATGGGATGGCGGTACGCCGGAAGTGGAGCGCAATATGGATGGCGCTCTGCCCGGCCTGACCCTGGCCATCAAGCTGCGCGGCACCACGCTCGAAGCCATTGGACAGCGCTTTGTGCGGATCAGCTTCCTGGTGCTGGGCGGCCTTTCCCTGCTCCTGGCGGGCGGGATCTTCCTGACCTACCGCGCCATTACCAAGGAGCTGGCGGTGGCGCGCTTGAAATCGGACTTCGTTTCCAACGTCTCGCATGAGCTGCGCACACCTCTGTCGCTGATCCGCCTGTATGCAGAAACCCTGGAGATGGGCCGCATCACTTCTTCGGGGAAAGCGCAGGAGTATTACAGCATCATTCGCAAAGAGAGCGAGCGCCTGACCGGACTGATCAACAACATTCTGGACTTCTCGCGCATCGAAGCCGGCCGCAAGGAATATGACTTCCGCGAGACCGACTTGCAGGAGCTGGTGCGCAATACCCTGGAATCCTACCGCTACCAGATCGAGCAACACGGCTTCACTTTCGAAGAAAAAATCGACACCGTGCCGTCCCTGCGCGTAGACCGCGAGGCCATTGCCCGCTCCTTGCTCAACCTGGTCAACAATGCGCTGAAATACTCCCAGGACCGCAAGTATATCGGGGTGAATTTATATCCCTCGAACGGGGCGGTGAAACTGGAAGTGATTGACCATGGCATCGGCATCCCCGACAGCGAACAACCTAAAATCTTCGAGAAGTTTTATCGTGTGGGCGACCCCCTGGTACACAACACCAAGGGAAGCGGGCTGGGACTATCGCTGGTCAAGCACATCACGCAGGCCCATGGCGGACAGGTCTCGGTGGACAGCATTCCCGGACAAGGCAGTAAATTCACCATTACGCTCCCGGTGAACCAGCCGGCACAGGCCTAGTGAGGAAGGTATGGCGAGAATTCTGATTGTCGAAGACGAGCCCAACATGGTCGCCGGCCTGCGCGACAACTTCGAGTTTGAGGGATACGAAGTGATCACCGCGGGCGACGGCGTTTCCGGCCTGGAACGCGCCCTGCGCGAGTCCCCTGACCTGGTGATTCTGGATGTCATGATGCCGCGCCTAAGCGGCTTGGACGTCTGCAAGCAGCTGAAGGCCAAGCGCCCCGCGCTGCCCATCATCATGCTGACGGCGCGCGGGCAGGAAGTGGACAAAATTGTCGGCCTCGAACTGGGCGCCGACGATTACGTCACCAAGCCCTTCTCCATTCGCGAACTGCTGGCCCGGGTAAAGGCGGTGCTACGCCGGGCGGGCACGGCGCCTAAACAGCAGGACCGCTACAGTTTCGGAGATGTGGAGGTGAATGTGCGATCCTGCCAGGTCTCGCGCCAGGGCCGGGCGCTGGAGTTCTCCTCGAAAGAATTCGATTTGCTGAAATATTTTCTGGCGCATCCCGGAGAAACCTTGAGCCGCGACCGCCTGCTGGAGGACGTTTGGGGATATGAACATTTCCCCACCACCCGCACGGTCGACACCCATATCGTGCGCCTTCGTCAAAAGGTCGAACCCAAGCCCGATGAGCCGCGCTTCATCTTGACCGTGCACGGCACCGGCTACAAATTCGTGGGCTAAGTCATCTTCGCTTCGGCGGAACGGAAGGAACCATGAGTACAGCCATGCAAACCAGCATCCTGCCCACCGCGCCCCACTATGTGCTGGGCGCTCTTCCCGCCGTGGCCGCGCCGCGTGCGCCCCGCGTGGATGACAGCCAGCTGATCCGGCGCGCGCAGGGTGGGGACTCGACCGCGTTTGAAGAGCTGGTAAGACAGTATGACCGTGCGGTATTGCGCCTGGCCATGCATTTGACCGGCTCCCCGGAAGACGGCCAGGACATTTACCAGGAAGCCTTCCTGCGCGCCTACCTGAACCTGGGCAGCTTCCGCTTTGAGTGCTCGTTCTATACCTGGCTGTATCGCATTGTGACCAACCTGTGCCTGGACCACCTGCGCAAGCGGAGTTCGCGAGGACGCGACCTCACCACTACGCTTTCCAGCGAAGGGGAGGAGGAAAACGTGCTGGATCGGGTAGCGGACCAAAGCCCCAGCGGCAGCCCGGAGCGGCGGCTCATCGGCCGCGAATTGCGGGAGAGCATCCTGCGCGCCATGCACAAGCTGTCGCCCCGCGAGCGTATGGTGTTTGAATTGAAGCATTATCATGGCATGCGGCTGCGGACCGTCGCCGGCATGCTCAATACCACCGAGGGCACCATTAAGAACACCCTGTTCCGCGCTACTCACAAGCTGCGCGCCGAACTGGCCGACGCCCGCTGACACGCGGCGGCTACCTGCTTTCCCCGCAAAAATAAAGAGACGTGGCCGGGGCTGCGTCTCTTGGTCTTTTTCCTGAACCCGGTGAGAACTTAAATATCCATGGTGGGCCGAAGCTGGATATGAAATTGATTTCTCTGCCGAATAATTTGCTTTTCGATCTCTTCTCGCTGCCGGTAAATTTCCCGCTTTTGTTTTTCCATCTCCTGGTGCTGCTTCTCCATTGCCTTGCGGGCCTCTTCCTGGGCCTGGCGCACCACGAGCTCTATCTTCGGCTGCAGCTGGGCGAGTTTAATTTCCAGCTCGCTCAAGTTGATGTGCGTCTCCACATTCAGATCCTCGTTGTCCTGGCTCTCTTGCAACACGCCCGACTGCTTGCGTTCCGGCAAGGTGAGGACCAGGGTCTGCTCTTTCTTATCGCGCACAATACTGACCGTCACTTTGTTATCTTTGCGGACGCGTAGCGCACGGCCGAAATCCCCTGAGTCCGCCACGGTTTGCCCATTGATGCGGGTAATCACGTCTCCCGCGCGGAAACCGGACTTCTCCGCCAGACTGCCTTTCTCCACCGAGCGCACCAGCACGCCCTGCCCATTGCGCACGCCGAAGAAATCTCCCAACTGCGGGGTAAGGTTTTCCACCATCAAGCCACTGCGCGCGGAGCTGTGCACCACCACGATGGAGGCCGGCATTTCCATCTCAGCAAAGGCAGGCATAGCAGGGATGGCCGGCACCGCAGGCACCGCAGGAATCGCCGGCACCGCAAAATTGAAGGTTTTGGCGTCCGGCATGGCGAAGGCTTTCTTGCGGTCCATGAGTTGTGCTTTCAAGGCGACGGGTTGTCCGTCGCGGCTCACTCCGATGGTGATGACGCGGCCGGGCGGCACTTCCCGGATGAGCCGCCGTAACTGCTCGACACTTTCCACCTTGGTGCCGTTGATGCTCACGATGACGTCGTGCTCCTTGAGGCCGGCTTTGCCGGCGGGAGCGTCCTGGTCCACCATGGTTACTTCTACGCCCTGCTCTTCTCTCAGATGCAAGGGGCCAAGCCGGTCAGCGGTAATGTCGCGGGTGTCGACGCCGAGATAAGAACCCCCGCCTCCCCCCCAGTCGTCACTGGAGAAGCCAAAGGATTGATCGAACGGTTCCGTGGAGACGCAATCCACGGCCCCGGCCGCGGAGGCCAGTGCCGTACTGAGCAAGATGGCGTAAAGCGCTGTGCGCATGGTGGTCCTCCTGAGCGAATGCCGCCTATTGGCTGGCCCGCCGTATCACGATGTCTCCCGACGTGGTCCTTACTTTCAAAACCGGGCCCCCACCGTTCAAGTTGCCTTCGGCGCTGATGGCCTTCGGCCCCCATTGCCCGCCTTCGCTGACCACGCGAAACTCGGGAAATTCGGAACGGATATTGTGGCCATTGGCCACTTCAATCGAAGCCTGCACCGTAAGGTTGAGATTGGGGGCCAGAAAAACCGTGATGTCGCCGGCGGCGGTCTCCAGCAGGGAATCATTCCGCTCGGGGTTGAAGGCAACAAATTTGGCCAGGATGGCGCCGCCGCCGGTCTGCGCCCGCGCCGCCGAGATCCCATTCAGTTCGATGGCCCCGCTACCCGTATCCACCTTGACCAGATTCTTGGCGGAAGAAACGCGGATGCTGCCACCGGCAGTTTCGATGGTGGCCGGCCCGCTGATGTCGCCGATGTCGATGCTGCCGCCCCCGGTAGACGCGCTCAGCGGACCGTAGCAGCGGTCCACGGCGATATTGCCGCCCCCGGTCTCCAGCGAAGCACCCTGGGTGCATCCCGTCACCGAGATGCTGCCGCCCCCGCTCTCCGCGGTAATTTTGCGTTTCACGCCCGCGACCTTAATGCCGCCGCCCCCGGTGTGCAGGCTAGCTTCGCCGCCGATGTCGGAGGCCTCAATGACCCCTCCCAGGGTCTCCGCACGTACAGAATTGCCGACGCCGGTGACCTTAATGACCCCACCGCCGCTTTGCGCGTCCACTCGTCCGCCCAGATTGCTCGCGGTTACATTTCCGCCCTGGGTCTCAATCTCCACGGAGTCCAGCTCGCGGGGAACGTTGATGACAAATTCCCCGGAAAACCGGTGTGCCCGGCCGCCCTGCCACTCCCCCACCACCCAGGCGGTATCGCCGCGCACGTAGGTGCTCACCTTATAGGAATCCAGGATGCGGCGCGCCTTCTCCTCGGAAGCTTCATTCACGCGGTTGCGGAATACGTAGCTGATGCTGCCCGCCCCGCCCTCCACCCGCACCGAACCCACATCCACCTGCACGCGCAGGTTGCGCGCCGCAGCCAGGGAGCCGGTGCTTTCCTGGACCCAGTTCCCTCCCTCGCGGTATACCCGCGACTGTTGCGCCGCGGCCAGCGCAGTCAGCAGCGCCAGCGCCACAGCGAATTTTATGCACCGTTTCCCCATACTTCCTCACTCATCGTGGCAATTGCAATCCGTCGTTCTCGTTCTCCTTGCCTGTTCTGTCTCTGTCCGGCTCAGTCGATCTCCGGCATCTGCGCCAGCACATTACGCGCCTGGGTGCGAATGTATTGGCTCTGGTCATTTTCCGAAAGATGCTGCAGCACGGCGCGCACGCTGCTGTCGGCGCGCACCGGCTCCAGCAGATGCAGGGCCTGGGTGCGCACACCGGGGTTCGAATCATTCATCAGCGCTTCCAGCAAGACATTGCGCACGCGCACGTCCTGCTTCACATAACTCGCCAAGCCCTCCAGCGCCTTCAGCCGCACGCCGGGATTGGAATCGTAGCGCAGCGCGTAAATCAGGGCCTCCCGCACGTTGGTGTCACTGGGGGTCTGGGTCAGCAGGTCCACCGAATCCATGCGCACGCCGGAATTGTAGTTATTGCGGGCCGCGAAGAGCAGCAACTGCTGAATGCGCTGGTCGTTGATCGAGCCTTGCGTCTCCTGGGTCGAGACCGTGTCGTATTTAATGTTGACCTTGTCCGTGCCCGGTTCCTGGCGGACCGAGCGGATGCCGGCGATGGACGCTTCGGCCGGCGCAGGGGCAGGTCCAATGGGACGCTGATTGCGCAGGAGCTGATAGGTGGTGCCGATGCCGCCGGCAAAGCCGACGATAAAGATGGCAGCGGCCAGGGCCGGCGCGAAGCGGATCTCCCGCAGCCAGGACTCGGGATCGAAGGTCAGGCGCCGCCAGAAACCGCCCGGGCGGGTAGTTTCGAGCGCCTCCTGCAGCTTCAGGCGCGAGGCGGCCAGTAAGTTGGGGGACGGCTCTTGCACCGGAAACTGCGAAAGCGTGCTGTGCAGCTTGCGCGCCGCCTTCAGTTCCAGAGCGCACTCGGCGCAGCGCGCCAGATGTTGCTCCAGCTCATAACGGGCATCGTCTTCCAGCTCGTTATAGAGGTGGAGCAGAATATTTTCTTTGACCCATTCGCATTTCATCGCATTCAACCTTCACCGCATATCGGCCAACGCGCCGCGCAGTTTTTGCGTGGCGCGAAACAACGTGTTCTTGGCAGTGTCTTCCGTCGTATGCAAAATCTCACCCACCGTGCGCAGCTTCAACCCGTGATAGTGCTTGAGCTCAAATACCATGCGCTCGCGGGGAGAAAGCTTGGCCAGCGCGCGGGCGATACGATTGCCCATCTCCCGCCGCATCAGGTCGCGTTCCGGGTTCGCCCCGGCGCGCACGTCCGGCACCTGGCTCAGCAGATCGTAAACTTCGCCTTCCGCATCGGTGGCCACCGGCGCGTCTTCCTTGCGCACCTGTTTCTTGCGCAGGTGGTCCAGACACAGATTGGTGACAATGCGGTAAATCCACGTGTAGAAGGAGCATTCGAAGCGGAAGCTGGCAATGTTGCGATAGGCCTTCAGGAATGCTTCCTGATAGATGTCCTGCGCTTCGGTATCCGACCCGGTCAGGTGCATGGCCAGGCGCAGCACTGCCTGGTCGTAGTGACGCACCAGTTCCTCGAAGGCCGCGCGGTTGCCGCGTTGGGCCTCACGCACCAGCAGAGTATCGTCGATGCGGCCTAGACCTTGCCCAGCCATGTGGCCCCGCCATGTGGGGTCCGGGTTTGCGCTGTTGCGTTCGCTGCGCTGCTTGCTCGGCGAACTCTCGCCAACCGGTAAGGGAATTGCCCACGTTTCGGCCGGCATGATTGCATGTCCTCTACACTTCCAGGCTGCTTGCTGCCGCTTCCTGGTTGCATAGCCATAGACGTGCCTTGCCCCGAACCGTGAGCAAGATTATAGAGGCTGGAAACGGCTTGGGTGGACAAAAGACGGGAGGAAGGTGTTTCTGTGCAAGGACTTAAGGGCGAGGGCGGCGCTTCGAACCGGCGGCGGAGCGGGCGGGCCCCAGGCCCGCCCGACCCGGCAGGATTACTCGGTTTCTTCCTTGGCGATGACCACCTTAAAGTGGGTGGTTACGTCCTTATGCAGCTTGATGGGCACGGTGAATTCGCCCAACGTCTTGAGCGGCTCGTGCAGCTGGATCTTGCGCCGGTCAACGTTGAAACCCTTCTTCTCCAGCCCATCCGCGATGTCGCTGGAGGTCACCGAGCCAAACAGCTGGTCGCTTTCGCCGGAGCGGCGCTCGAAATGGAGCGACACGCCTTCGAACTGCTTGGACAATTCCTCTGCCTGGGCTTTTTCCTTGGCCGAGCGGCGCAGCGCGGCCGCCTTCATCTGCTCGATGACTTTCTTGTTGCCGTCATTGGCTTCAATGGCCAGCTTGCGCGGCAGCAGATAGTTCCGTCCGTAGCCTTCGGCAACTTTGACCACGTCGCCGCGCGAACCCAGCTTGGCGACATCTTCTTTCAAAATAACTTCCATGGTGGTGCTCCCTTTTCCAATCTAGTTGGCCACGGATTGACAGCGGTCCGCGCTTTCCATGGGCGCGCATCCGCGAAACCCGCGGCGAAAATTGCGGGCCCTTACGACGCGCGGCCGGCAAACGGCAGCAGGGCGATGTTGCGCGCCTGTTTGATGGCCGTGGACAGACGGCGCTGGTGCGGCGTGCACACGCCGGTCAGGCGGCGGGGCACAATCTTGCCGCTTTCCGCGACAAACTGACCCAACAGCCGGTAGTCTTTGTAGTCGATGGCTTCAATCTTTTCCACGCAGAACTTGCAGACCTTCTTGCGGCGGAAATATTTGCGGCCGGCTTCCCGCCCGCCGGGTCCGCCGGGACGTCCGCCGCGGCGCTCGCTGCGCTCTCCACCCGTAGAAGGCGTGGATTCCCCGGACGCTGCCGGAGCCGATACTGGTTTTGCTTCGTCGCTCATGATGCTCCTTGAAAATCGGCCGTCACTCCTGGCCGGTCGCCGCTGGCCGGGGCCAGCGCTCCATTGAAAAATCCACCGAGGCCCTCGCGGACGAGCGCTTCGGCTGCCGGTGAAAGACCCCTGGGCCCTTCACCCGGCGGCATGCTTATGCGGTCACGGCCGGCGCTTCTCCCCCTGCGGGTTCCGCGGGAGGGGCCGGGGCGGCCGCTTTGCGGCGCGCTTCACGAATGGCCTTGATCTTGGCCAGACGCTTCTGCTCTTCATCAATGCGTACGGTAAGGAACTTGATCACCGATTCACTGACGCGCAGACGGCGCTCCAGCTCATGCATCAACTGCCCGGCGCCTTCCACGGTCAGCAGGATGTAAATGCCGTCATGAAACCGGCGCACGGTATACGCCAAACGCCGCTTGCCCATGCGATCCACGCTCTTGACCGTGCCACCGGTGGCGCCCACGGCGGTTTCCAGCGTGGAAATCAACTTGTCCTGTTCCTCTTCCGGAGTGTCCGGCCGGACGATGAACATCAATTCGTAGGTACGATTCATTCCTTCTTCTCCATCCGCCACGGATTCTCACGGATCAAGACGGAGCAGGTTCACTCCATGTTCATCCGTGCAATCCGCGGCGGTCTTCTTGCCCGCTATTCTTCCGGCTCGGCCTTGCGGTTAAAGCGATTCATGGCCGCCGCCGGACCGTCTTTCAAAATTGCTTCCACCGCGTCCGCGGTGCGGTCCAGCACTTCCTCAACTACCTTGAGCTGGGCCTTCTTAAAGGGCGTCAGCACATACTTCACGCCATCGGCGATTTTCCGCTCCGGCGCAATTCCCAGACGGATGCGTAAAAACTCTTCCGTCCCCAGCGCGTTCAGGATCGACTCCAGGCCGTTGTGCCCCGCTGAACTGCCACGCTGGCGGATGCGCAACGTGCCCAGGGAAAAATCCAGCTCGTCGTAAATCACGATGAGGTCGTTTCTGACCTCGATCTCGTTCTTCTCGACCAGCTCGCGCACCGACAATCCACTCAGGTTCATGAAGGTCTCCGGCTTAGCCAGAAGGACCTCTTCCCCTGCGATTGCGGCCCGCGCCGTCAGGGCCCGACACTGCCGGTTCCTGACCTCCACGCCGCAGCGGTTGGCTACCTCGTCGACCGCCAGGAACCCCATGTTATGCGGCGTGAACTGATATTCGATGCCCGGGTTGCCCAGTCCAACGATCAGTTTCACGCCAGTTCTTCCCCCGAAGTTTTACCGCCAGGCCGCGCCTGGCCGGACAGCCGAGGGCGGCTGTCCCCACGCGAGCACGCCAACCGCTTCTACTTCTTCTTCTCGGCAGGCTCCTCGCCCTCTTCGGCTTCCTGCTTGCCCTTCTTGATGACCTCGGGCTCTGCCGGGCCGGAGGCCGCTTCCGCCGCCGCCGCTTCCGGAGTCGCCGCCGCTTCTTCCTTCACGATGGTGACATGCACCACGGTCTGGTTGGCGTCGGTGATGAACCGCAGCTTGTCGCTGTGCGGCAGGTCGGCCACACGTATGCCTTTGCCCAGCACTAGCTGGCTGACATCGGCTTCGATGGCGCTGGGAATATCGGCCGGCAAGCACTCGATCTCCACTTCGCGCAGGATGTGCTCCAGAATGCCGCCCTGTTGCTTCACGCCGGTGGCGTCGCCCTTGATCACAATGGGGACCTTCACGGTCAGCTTGCGGTCCATGGCGATGCGCTTCAGATCGATGTGCAGCAGCGAACCCTTGATCGGCTCATACTGCCAGTCCACGATCATGGCCTTGGTGCGCTCGCCGTTCAGGGACAGGTCAAAAATGGTGTTGTGGCCGGTCGCCGAGTGCAGAATGCGCGAGACTTGCCGGGGATCGAGCGCAATGGCTACCGTGTCCTTGCCCGCGCCATAAACCACGGCCGGGACCTTGCCGTCGCGGCGGGTGCGCCGCGCGTCGTTTTTGGTGCCGGGAGTGCGCGGCTGCGCCTCCAGCAGATTCGCTTCCGTCTTTGTTTCCGTTGCTGTCGCCATAATTCAGTTTCCTGTCTATAAAAACAATTTGCTGATGGACGTCTCTTCGTGAATCGACTGGATGGCCCGTCCGATCAAACCCGCGATGGACAACACTTTGATCTTGGGTTCCTGCTTCGCTGCGTCATTGAGGGGGATGGTGTTGGTCACCACCACCTCGGTAATACAAGACTTCGAAATATTCTCCACCGCCGGCCCGGAAAACACCGGATGCGAACAACAGGCATGGACCGCGGCCGCGCCATTTTCCATCAGCGCGCTGGCGGTCTTCACCAGGGTGCCGGCGGTGTCGATCAAATCATCGATCACCAGACAGGTGCGGCCCTTCACGTCGCCGATGACGTGCATGACTTCGGCCACGTTCATCTCCACCCGCCGCTTGTCCACAATGGCCAGCGCCGAGTCCATCTTCTTGGCGAAGAACCGGGCCCGCTCCACTCCGCCCGCATCGGGCGAAACTACCGTCAGGTTGGGCAGGTTCAGTTCCTTGAAGTGCCCTACCAGCACCGGGGACGCAAATAAATGGTCCACCGGGATATTGAAAAATCCCTGCAACTGCGGCGTATGCAAATCCACAATCAGCGCCCGGTCGGCCCCGGCGGTGGTCAGCAGATCGGCCACCAGCTTCGAGGAAATCGGCACCCTGGGCTTGTCCTTGCGGTCTTGCCGGGCATAGCCGTAATAGGGAATCACCGCCGTAATGCGCCGCGCCGAGGCCCGCTTCAGGGCGTCGATCATCAGCAACAGCTCCATCAGGTGTTCATCCACCGGACGGCAGGTGGGCTGCACCACGAACACGTCGGCCCCGCGCACGTTCTCCTGGATCTGGACGTAAGCCTCACCGTCCTTGAAGCGCGTCACAAAAGCCTGGCCGCGCGTCATGCCCAGAAACGCGCAAATCTCATCGGTCAGGGCTTCATTGGCCGTACCACAGAAAATCTTGAACTTGTCGTCTACCCGGGCGCGTTGCGGTTTCTTTTCCGTCTTCTCGTCAGGGCTCATGGGGGCTTTTTTCTCTGACTTCTCCGTCGCCGTCGCAAGAGTTGCCATAGAGCATTGGGCTCCTAGCCACTGGCTACCAGCCCCAACCTTTGGAAAAGCCCACGGTCAAGGACCAACGACCAACGGCTGATGTTTGGCTGGGCCGCTAGGATTCGAACCTAGACAAAGTGCTCCAAAGGCACTTGACCTACCATTAGTCGACGGCCCAGTAGGATTGTCGATTTCGTTTTACCGGTGCTTACAGGCTGGCCCGCCTAGTGTACCCAAGCCGGCCGCTTCGGCAACCGTAAATTCTCAACCGAAAATCTTCTTCGCGTACTCCCGTCGCCCGAGGGTGGCCGTGGCCTGCGCCGGTATTCCCTGCTTGCGCAAACGCGCCGCCGCTCGCAAGGCCCCGCTGTGCGACCGAAACAGCCCGTACAGGGCCGATCCGGAGCCGGACAGCGAAGCATAAAACGCCCCAGCTCGCACCAACGCACCTTTGACCTGACGCAATTCGGGATGCTGCGGAAAGACGACCTGCTCAAAGTCGTTTTCAATCCCGGTACGGACAAGGTCGAGAAGCGGGCTCTCGGCCAGGTCCCCGCGTTTCGCTCCTGCGGAGACACCGGAGAATACCTTCCCAGCTTTGGGCTGGGGCCAACCACTCAGCCATGCCGACAACGCACGGCCTACCTGAATCATTCTATCCGAGGGGTCGGAAAGCGTCAATTTGGTTGTGGCGGCGGCCCGGCCGCCGGGGCGGCGCGAGGTGCTCGGCTTACGCAAGGCGGTAGTGTCGGCCGGCAGTGAATACGCCGGATAGGTCCCCAGGCCCAGCACTTCGTCCTGCTGCGCCCTGGCTACTTGCAGGTCCCAGTCGGCAAAGGCTTGTGGGGTCGAAACCCCGATGGCCGGGGTCGCGATCACACAGCTGACCGCCGGCAAGTCGGGCAGGGGAAAAACTTCCTCGCCACGCCCCACCCCCAGAACCGTCCCGCCCATCAGAAACAGCGGCAGGTCGGAGCCGACCTCCGCCGCCAGGCGCAGGGCTTCTTCCCCCGGCAGGTGCTTTCGCAGCCGGCGCTGCAATGCCAGCAGCACGCCCACTGCATTCGCTGAAGCTCCCCCCAGCCCTCCCTGCACCGGGAGGCGCTTTTCAATCTCGATTTCCACTCGCCCCGAGGCTTTGAGCGCGGCCATGACCCGCTCCGCAATCTTCCAGCAGGTGTTGCCGGCATCGCGGGGAACCCGCGGGTCTTCACAGCGGATCTCAATGCCCGTGCCGGGCTTTACCTGCACGTGCAGAACGTCATGCAGCGCCACTGTCTGATAGACCGTGCGCAGGTCATGATAGCCATCCGGGCGCAGCGCTCCAATGGAGAGTCCCAGGTTGATCTTGGCGAAAGAACGGACAGTGACCGGCTTGGACATGATTTCGGGAGTGGACGAATGATTTAACCACAAGAGGCCGTGGCGCGGACACTCCTGTCCGCGAGAAGATTCAACAGAAACTATTGCCTCGTCCACTGAACTACAAGATCGTGAATCCGTGAGAATCCGTCCGACCCGTGGCTGGGAATCGGTCCGTGACCAGGATTGCCGCGCGGACAGGAGTGTCCGCACCATACTGGGGCAAACTTAGCTTCTGCGTTTGTAGTAAACCGCGAACTCATACCCCGGATTGGGCGGGAAAAGCTCGGCGATCTTTCTGAGCCGTTCCGCCAGGGCGTTGGGTGCGAGCAGAGGATAATCGCGCTCGCGCAGGTCGTAATAATCCACGTCGATATACAGCGAGAGCAGATAGATGGAAATCGCGTCCGCGAAGCTGGAAGCCAGGTATTCGTTCTTGTGCTTCTCGGCGTCGGGGCCGGGCGCGGTCGCCAGCTTGCGCGACTCCCAGGCATCCAGCGAAGTCTCGCCGCGGGCATTGGACTCCGCCTGTTTCCATACCAGGTCGGCAAAGTCCCGCGAAACTCCGGCGCGTTCCACCACCGCGTGGCCCACATTGATAAAAAACTCGAAGGCCACGGAGAATTTATCGTCCATCAGCCGGGTGGAAATGAAGACACACTGCGCATCCCCCAGATCGAGGTTGCGATGGCAGACCGCGTGGTCGCTGAGCTCCACGTCATAACGGCTGGCAATCACCGTCTCATCGCCCTGATTTACGGTCAGGGGCACGAAGTAGTAGGCGTTGCGGCGCAGGGCGGCGGCGGCGGCATCGGGCACAGCCGAAACCATGCGGTCAATGTCGGTGGCGGGCACGCTGATTTCTCCCGCCGTGGCATAACAGATGCCATTCGGCGCCTGCGCAACGGGACTCTGACGAACGACTTCGGCCGGAGTGAGGGTCGGGGCCGGGGCTGCGGGTGACATGCGGCTTATTGTAGCGCACCCATGCCGGTTTGCTTTGTCGCCTGGGAACGTTGTTCAGGTCTTGCGGCAATTTCAAAGTCAACCCGGAAAGCCTGACCTTCGATCATAAGGACAAAACTCCCTCCCCCATGTAAACTGCGCCTTTCCGTCGGGGGGGAGGAAACATGCAGAATCGGGGCAGAGCCGTGGGATATGGGGCGTGGTACAGAGTGGGGCTGATCGGAATCATGGCGCTGGGCCTCTCCGCCGCGCAGGCGCAAACCGTCATTGCTCCACAAAATCCCGCCGACCCTGGCATCGCCGACACCGGTAAGTTCGATCCCAAGCGGCCCTTGGCGCAAGAGTCGGCGACTTCGGTACCGGACGGCTTCACCCTGGCCGCCGTCGGCGACTGCATCATCTCACGGCCCATGGCGCAGTATGCCGGCCGCGATCCTGAGTTCGCGGCGGTCATGAAACTGCTGCAAGGCGCGGATGTGACCTACGGCAACATGGAGACCACGGTGCTCGACCTACGCACCTTCAAAGGCTATCCCTATCCCGGGCCGGATGACGTCTCGCTGGTCTCCGAGCCGGGCGTGGCCAAAGATCTCGCCGGGATGGGTTTTGATCTGATGTCCCGCGCCAACAACCATGCGCTCGATTGGGGAGTCGAAGGCATGCGGGAAACCAGCCGCTGGATGGACGAGGCCCACCTCAGCTACGCCGGCGCCGGCGAGAATCGCGGCCTGGCGCGCGCGCCGGGATACTTTGAAAGCGGCAAGGGCCGCATCGCCATTGTTTCCATGGCCACAACTTTCCGGCCGGGCAGCAATGCCTTGCCGGCACGCGGGGCCGCGCCGGCGCGTCCCGGCATCAGCGGGTTGCAATTGAAGAAGACCACTGTCGTCACACCGGAGGTTTTTCAGCAGGTCCTCAAGCTGCGCGACACACTGTTCCCCAGCCTCGCCGGAAAGGAATCGCCTGACGGCGCCGGCAAATTGACAATGTTTGAGCAGCATTTCGAAGCCGGCAGCCCGGCCGGGTATCGCTATGAAATGGACCCCATCGACCTGGCGGAAATTTTGCAAGGCGTGCGCCAGGGCAAACAGCACTCGGATTTTCTGCTGGTCACCATCCATTCCCATGAGCCGGCGAACTTCAGCGTGCCCGACGGCTCGACCGATCAGGGCGATGCCCCCGCCGCCTTCCTGCAGGAACTCGCCCATGCCGCTGTCGATTCCGGCGCCGACGCCTTCATGACCACCGGCATTCATCACCTGGGGCCAATCGAAGTGTACAAAGGCCGGCCGATCTTTTATGGCCTCGCGGATTTTTTCTGGAGCGACATTCAGGAGCCCATCACCGCCGATGTTTACCAGGCGTGGGATACGCAGGTGCGCAAAGCTTTCCAGCACCCCGAAAAAATCACCGACGCCGACTTCAACAACCTGACCAATGCTTCCGCCTTCGCCAACGACCTGCCCTTCGAGACCGTCCTCACCCAGAGCCGCTTTGAGCAAGGCAGGCTCGCCGAACTGCTGCTCTATCCGGTCGACTTGGGGTACGGCAAGAAGCTTTCGCAGAGCGGCATTCCCCGCATGGCTTCGGCGGAGAAAGCCAAAAAGATTCTGGAGCGGATGCAGAAAATGTCCGCGCCCTATGGCACCAAAATTGAAATCGAAAACCGGACGCCCTGGAATTACGTGGGCGTGGTCAGGCCGGCGGCAAAGTAGCCTTTCCCTTGCCCGGGATCGTGATGTAGCCTAGAGACAGTATGCCTTTCGGTAAAAAACGCGCTCACGCGCCGCGCTGGTACCTGATTCCGCCTCGCATCGTGATCATCACGTTTCTGCTGACCCTGCTCTCGTTCGGGCTCTGTCTGTTTCTCGGGATACTGGGCACGCTGATGGCATCGGTCCTGGAGGGAGTGCATCCCAACATGGCCGTCGCCTATCGCTACTTTGCGCTTCCGGGCGCAATGATCATCGGCGGCATCGTACTGGTCTCCGCTACGATTGTGGAGATTCGCCACTACCTGCAGACGAAGACTCTGGCGGGAATCGCCAACGCCAGCCACTGAGCTACCGCGGCAACGGCTCCGGCAAGGCGGCCAGCGCGTAGCCCAGCACCGCCATCGCGGCGGCGTTTTCCTGCAGTTCCTTCGGATCAATCTTGTCCAGCGTGTCGGCCGCAGTGTGGTGATAGAAAAAGTAGGTGCGCCCCGACTGCATCAGGCCAAAGGCCGGCACACCCGCTTTGGCCATGGGACCGATGTCCGCCCCGGGGCTGTATGGAGTTAGCTTGATCAAGTTCGCGCCGATGGGGCGGAGCGTTTCCTGCACCGGCCGCAGAAAAGGCAAAGCCGCCTCGCTGATCTTCGCTTCAAATCCCAGCGGATGCTCCGCGCCGAAGTCGCTTTCAATAGCGGCCACGTGTTTGGAGAATTCCCCGCCGTGCGCCGCCGTGTAGGCGCCCTGGCCGGCGCCCCCGTTTTCTTCGTCCATCCAGGCAATCACGCGCAGGGTCCGCCGCGGCCGCAGCTTCAACTCCTGCACCAATTTGGCCGCCTCCATGGCCACCGCCACGCCGGCCGCATCGTCAATCGCGCCCGTGCCCAGGTCCCAGGAATCCAGGTGCCCCGACACCACGACAATCTCTTCGGGACGTTCCGCTCCCTTTAAGTCCGCGACCACGTTGTAGCTTTTCACCGGCTTCTGAATTTCCGAGGTCAGCACCAGGTGAATACGTACCTTGCCTTGTTTGGCCAAAGACGCCATGAGGTCGGAATCTTCCGCGCTCACCGCGCCGGCGGGAATCCCGGAGGGAGCGCTGCCTCCGGTGTGCGGCAAGCGAAAGTTGGCTCCGCCCACTGAGCGCACCAGCATGCCCACCGCGCCCAGTTCGGCCGCCGCCCGGGCGCCACCGCCGCGATAGGCAACGGCTTCGCCATAAGCCTCCATGGCGTTGCCGGCATCGGCTTTCTTCTGGTCAAAGGAGACATCAAACAGGACGATCTTGCCTGCCACCTTCTCCCGGCCCAGGGCCTTGAGCTCATCGAAGCTGTGCGCCACGATGACCTCCGCGGTCAGCCCCTGGGCGGAAGTCGGCGCATTGCCGCCCAGCGCGGTCAACACAATTTTCTGCACCGTACCCGGCGCCTGCCCGGGATACTCCACCAACTCGGCGGTTTCCACCCCGCGATACCAGCGCGGCACCTGCACTTCTTCCAGGCGCACCTCCAGACCCAGCTTGCGCAGCTCCGCCGCCACGTATTCCACGGCGGCTTGCGCCTGCGGCGATCCGGGGCCGCGCGGACCAATGTTCTGCGTCAGATAAGCCACTTGCCGATAGGCGTAGTCGTCCGCCATAGCGGCGTCGCGCAGCGCGGCCAGCTCCCTGAGCAGCGGAGCGGAGGATTTTTGCGCCTGCGTCAGCAGCGGCGAGGCGCATAGGAAGATGCCAAGGGCAACAAGCGAGACGATTGGTCGGAACATGGTTGGTTGAGTCAGTGTACAAAGCCGGCGATTTTGACCGCCACAAAAAAGCGGCCCCATTTCTGGGGCCACTTAAAAGCTTAAAAGAGGCGAGAAGGCGGGAAGTCAGGAGAGTTGTAACCAGGCGCCGGCTGCAACCTGCATCCGGCTCAAAAGGAAGTGTCGAGAACAATGGAAAGTGTCGTACATAAAACCGTCAGCGGCCTCTTTCCCTTGCCTAGGGAGAAAGCACTTGCGGAGCCAAAGTGCGCGCCCCGAGCGGCCGCGGCGGCAACCGCGATAACCTGTTGAAACGCGGTGGATTATCGGGAGAACGCGGCCTTGCTGCCGGTTCCGGCCCCTTCCGGGGCGGGGCCCAGAACATGCAGAATCCTGCACATTCCCTGCAGCAGCCTACCCTGATCATGGTCAAGCGGGCTCGACAGACGTTCTGAAGCGCGCCGTTGCGGCCGAAAAAGCAGAAGGGGAATCTGCGCTCGCAGATTCCCCTTCGGATGCACGAAAGCAGGACTAGGAGTTTCCTGCCACCGTCCGCAGTTTCCCCGGCAGGAAATGGTAGGGAGGCCAGGGGCCGCTGATGGCGATCTCGCAGTTCTTCAACTGCTTGGCGGCAGAACTGTAGCGGTTCTGATATTTTTCGATGGATTTAGTGTCGATCAGGTGGGCGATGTCGATGAGCATTCCGTCGGAGTCGACGCGTTTACAGCTGATTTCTTCTTCCAGCGGATTGAACATCTTGTGCACTTGCACGGAGAGCGCCCGGGCCTTGGTTTGCCGCTCGCGATCTTTCGAGGCCTTTTCCCGCAGTTTGGCGAGGTATTCTCCACCTACGGTGTCAGGGATTTGGACTTCCGCCATGGCATCGCGGATAGACCCATCGCGCACCACCAGTTTGAGGTGCATTTCGGCTTTGCCACGCAGCCGAGCTACGCTCAGGCCAAAAGCGCGGCGATTGGCGCGGACGGCCTGCCGGAGCGCTTCATCGCTGTCGAAGATGGTCCCAAAGCGGAAAGGCAAAACCGTTCCGGTGCGAAAGCACGCGCTAACGACGCGGGCATGCTCCAGAACAGCTTTCTGTTCCAATTGCTCGGTGGTGCGGTCGAATTCGCTCACTACCACGGCGAACTCTCCGCTCGGGTACCCGAGAACGGCGGCGCCGTTCACTCCTTGAACGCCATCCAGCAAATAAGGACGGCGAGTGCGGGTTCCATTTTTCAGGGCAAGCTGCTCGGTCAGGCAATACGCGTACCACGCCATAGAGGTGTCTCTCCGAACTTGGGCCGAGGTGATGCAGTGTCACCCCGATCATCCTTGACGTTTGGCTACGGCCTTTGAACCTTAGGAAGAAAGGGCAGTGCTACTTCGAGACTGGACGCTCACAAGTACGTCCAAGGCGCATCTTACTCCCAACCATGAAAAGAATGCAACTTTTTCGTTGCACATGACATCCCGGCAAAAACCCCGTATTTCCTGTACTAAAACGTTTACTCTGCCCAACGCTTCTCGCCCTAATGGCTGCAAGAAGATACAACCGTTACACAATTGCCGGCCATCTGAAATAGACGTTTCCCGAGGAAGAAGAAAACACGAAAGCCCGGCCGCCAACTTTTGTGCTCCAGCCGGGTTTGCATTGCGAGAAGCGGCAGCCGGAGTTTTTTCAGATTGCCATTTACCAGGAGGACCTTCGCATGACCATCTGCCAACGCCTGATGTCTCTGGGAGTCTTAGGGGCCGCCCTGCTTTTGTCGGCTTGCTCTTCAGGACCTCGCGGTCCGGTGGTTTATGTGCGCACGCCTCCCCCGCCGCCCCTGGGCGAACGCCACATGATGGCCCCCGGCCCCGACTTCATCTGGATTGGAGGGTATCAGCGCTGGACCGGCGCCGGCTACAGGTGGGTCCCCGGCCATTGGGAGCGCCGCCCCGACCGGCACCGCCGCTGGGTCGCGGGACATTGGGCGCACAATCGCCACGGATGGTACTGGGTGGAAGGGTATTGGCGCTAGATTGAAACAGGCGAAGTAGAGGCCCAGCTGCGCCTCTACTTCTTGTTTTCTTTGGCCGCCGCCTTGGCCGCCCGATCTTGCAGAGCCAAGGTCACCACGCGCAACATTTCGTCTCCGGGCGCCGGCTTGCCGGTCCAGATCTCAAATTGCCGCGCCGCTTGATTCACAAACATTTCAATGCCAGGAATCACCTGGGCGCCGCGCGCCTTTGCCATTTTCAGCAAGCGCGTCTCGCCTGGATCGTAGACCATATCGAAAACATACTTTGCCTGGATCTCGTTTTCGTTGAGCGGCGAATCCTTGGTGTTGCCCATGCCCACCGGGGTAGCATTGACAATGACGTCGAAGGCAAGTTTCTTCAGATCGGCCCGTTTCACCACGCGCGCTTTGGCCTGACGCGCCAGTTTCTGCGCTGTGGCGGCCGTACGGTTCAGGATGAAAACTTCCGCGCCGCGTTCTTTCAAACCAAACACCGCCGCCCGCGCCGCCCCGCCCGCCCCCAGCACCAGGATCTTCGCCTGGTCAAGCGCAACCCGCTGCTCCAGAGGACGCACCACGCCGGCCGCGTCCGTATTAAAGCCGTAGAGCTTGCCATCCTGCGAGCGCACGACCGTATTGCACGCGCCCGTTTTCGCCGTATAGGCGTCCGTGTTGTCGAGATACTCGACGATCTCCTGCTTGTAGGGCATGGTCACGGAAAGGCCGTGGATGGGAATGTCGCGCACGCAGCCCATCAGGTCTTTCAGACTTTTGGCGTGCAGGGCCACGTAGACCGCATTGACGTTTTCCCGCCGGAAAGCCGCATTCATGATGGTAGGAGAAAGGGAGTGCGAAACCGGGTCTCCCACCACGCCATAGACGCGCGTGGCGGCGTCCACACTGTCAATACGGTACGTGCTGCGCAACTCCTGCGCCGTCACTTGCCCCGGAGCGGTCTTTTCGTCCGGATTGACCGCGCCGAAGGTGAACACGCTGCCCGCCCGCACGCCCACCACCCGGCTGATGATTCCCTGCTCGCCCATGCAGAGCCCGATCAAGGAGTGCTTGTCGCTGCGGGTCTCCAGCAGGCGCATCATCTCGACATTGTCATAGAGGCGGGTGGCGGTGGAAACGATCTTATAGAAATCCGCCGGGTAAGCGACCATCTGGTCGAGTGTGGCCTCCAGCTTCTTGGTGGCCTTGAAGTCGTGAGACGAAAGGATAAGGGCGGCACGGGTGCGCAGCTGTTGCAGCTGAGCAGGTTTACAGCGCGCCGCGCTCTCCAGCTCGATATCCACCAGCTGGCAGCCGGCGGCAGCCGCCTTCCCCAGAATTTCCAGCTGGGAGGCCAGCGATCCGTGATATTTGCCCCCGCTGCCCGTGCGGCGGCAGGTGGCGATCAGGGTCGCGTAGGGATAGTAGTCCAGAAACTGCTTGATCTTGGGGAACGCCGAGGCAGGCTTGGCAAGATAGTCTAAACGCAACTCAAGAAAGGAGTTATCTCTTACCAGCGACTCCGCCTTTGAGATCAGCTCGGAGGCCTCCGAGGCGATGACCGCCACGCATACGCGAGGCAGTCGCATGGGAAATAGACGAGGTACAAAGTTCGAACTGGCAGCCGTCATCGTCAGAATTTCTAAAATGCCTGAATCGGCGCGATCTTACAGGCGCCTAATTCCAGATGCAACAATGGATTATCAAATTTTGCTGCAAGAAACTTTTTATCCTACCATCCATGACACCAGCGTAACCTTGACCACCCCTTACCCGGTTGTTACTGTCAGCATTGAAAACCCTTAGATTGTTGCAGTTAGCGCAGGAGGCGGATTTTTTCCGGCTTCGGGGAGACAAGATGAAGAAAACAGGACTTTTGCTGTATCTCTGCCTGGCTGCAGGCGCCTTCGCCCAGCAGGCCAACCAAGCGGTTGCGGGACCAGATGGGACCCTGGTCACCACGGTGGGCTTCCCTACTGAGCGGGTCCAGACCCCCACCGCCGCCGATTTGTACTGTGCCGGGTTCGTCAGTGAGAAGCGCCTCCCCAACGCGAACTACGTCGCCGGCGGTCTACAGACACCCAATACCACCCAATTCGTGAACAGCGACATGGTGTTCCTCACCGGCGGCGGCTATCAGGTGGGACAACAGTACACCGTGGTCCGCGAACTCCGCGATATCAACCGTTATGAGCTGTTCAAAGGGCAGTTCCGCCTGATCAAGAGCATGGGACAACCCTATGCCGAATTGGCCCGCCTGCGCATTGTGGACACGCGCAGCAAAAGCGCCATCGGGCAGATCGAATTCAGCTGCGACGGGGTCGGCCCCGGCGATTTCGTGATCCCCTTCGCGGAGAAACCGGCCATTACCTTCCATGAACCTATACACTTCGACCGCTTTCTTCCGGCAAGCGCCAAGACCAGCGGCCGCATCGTAATGGCCAAGGATTTTGACTCGCAGCTGGGCACCGGCGCGAAAGTCTATGTCAACCTGGGGGCCAATCAAGGGGTAAAGGTCGGCGACTATTTCCGCGCCGTCCGCTCCTATGATGCGGACCTTCATGATTCCGTAGATTCACTCTCGTTCAAGGCGCCCGCGGCGGAAGATACGCAGCGCAAGCCGCCATCGATTGAGCAGAAGTTCCTGACCAAAACGGGGGGGCCGGTCATTCACGTACGCGACCTGCCACGGCGCGCGGTGGGAGAGATCGTCATCATCGGCACCACTCCGACTACGGCCACCGGGATGATCGTCTTCGCTTTGGAAGATGTCCACCTGGGCGACTACGTGGAACTGGACCAGTAAAACTTCGCCAAGCCGGAATTGGATCCGATTCGGAGGGACGACCGTCTCTCCGAATTTTTTTTGCGCCAAAAAACTTGGAATGGGATAAGCGGACCACAGGCGGGACAAGCGAACCGTTCGCCCAATCAGGCTCCCGGCAAGTTGCTTAGCGGCGGACGAGAATATGCGGATTCCCCGGGATCTGCGACCCCAGGTACAACAACCCCACGATCAGGATGTACAACTCCATGGCGGCTCCTTGCTAGCGACGATAGCGCACTTTCTCCGCATTCCAGCATGAAATTTATGGATGGAGGTTACTCTCGGTGCAATTTTTGTGACGAGACGGAGAGCTTGGCATATCCGCATTGAGGGCTGCCGGATCGTCATCTTCTACAAAGCGGGGTCCTGGAAGGTCTCGCTGGTGAAGGCTTGCAAGAGGGCCCCGTGGCGCCAGGCATCCTCCGGCACGCGGGCCTTGCGGCAGGTCTGCTGCAAAAAAGTTTCGCGCTCCCAGCCTTGCTCCACCGGGACCTGGGGTAGCAGCAACCCGCGCCGACCCTGATAGGTGATGAGCAGGCCGTGTTTGCCCACCTCCACCTCTTCGGCGCGAATGGGAAAGAGTTCGGAAAGAACACTGAGCGAGATTCTTATGTCGCCCAGCTCGGGCAAGCCTACTGGGGCAAAGCGGGGGTCCTGCAGGGCCGCGGCACAGGCGGTTTCGGTCACGGCAAGATAGAGTGGGGCCGTGGCCAGCACGTGCCCGATGCAGCCGCGCAAATTGCCTCGGCAGTAGATGGTCGTGAACACCCCGCGTGGTTCCGCCAGGCGCGGGGTAAGAGGCTCCCGGGCAATCTCCCTCCCCGCCAGGGCGCCGGCAATGGCTTCATGGGCCAAGCCAAGCAGAAAAGCGCGCTCTGCGCGGGAAAATTCTGGGACTTTGGACGACGCGACAGCAGAGGCTGGATTAAGTGACTGGGACATCGGTTTTCCCCCGCCGGCTAAGGACGAAGGCGCGCCGCCGCCGTTTCACGACGCGGCGCTCGATCTTGGACCAGAAGGCAACAAAGTAGTCACCCGCGGAATACAACGACAAAAACACCATGAACCAGATGGATGCCACGGCTATCCAGTGGATGGGAAAGATGTAAGGCCCGACCGGCCACTCTTTCCAGCGGTGGTCGAGGATCACCGCTACCACCGACACGATCTGCACTACCATCTTGAATTTGCCCAGGTTGCTGGCTTCGATGGTGAAGCCCTCGGAGGCCGCGATGGAACGCAGCCCGCTCACCAGAAACTCCCGCCCAATGATCACCACCGCCACCCAGGCCGGTACCAGGCTAGGGTTCAATTGCACCAGGGTCACGAAGGCGGCCGAGATCAGCAGCTTGTCGGCCAGTGGATCCAGCAGGATGCCCATGGTGGTGATCTGCCCGCGCTTGCGGGCCAGATAGCCGTCGATTCCGTCGGTAATCGAAGCCGCAATGAATAACGCCGAGGCCACCAGCTCCTTTTGCCCGTGCGTACTGGGAAAGTAGCTGCTGGAAAGGATCCACATCAGCAACGGAATGCTGAAGATGCGGCTCAACGTGATGGAGTTCGGCAAATTCACGGAAAATCAGGTCGGAGCGGAGGTTCGGCGAGCCTTCCCTAGGGGAATTATCCTCCACGCGGAACCGAGAAGGCAATCGGGGAATATTGGGGGCGGAGGGCGCGGACACTCCTATCCGCACCCACAAAAATCTTCCGGCCGCTCCTAACGCCGCATGGTCTCAATCAGCTGATAGAGCTGGCTGCGGTCCTTCACCTCCACGTAGGTCTTGGTGTTGACCACGTAGATGGTCGGGGTGTGGTCGAGCCCGACTTTGCGGCCGACTTCTCGATCGGCATTGACTTCCGCGGCGAACTTCCCCTGGGGATCGATCACAAAGGGCAGGGGCACTTTACGCTCCGCGGCGAATTTCTCCGCAAAGCTGCGCAGGTTGTTGGGATTGATCTCCAGCTGGTGCTCGAAAATATAGTTGCGATAGTCC
The DNA here is from genome assembly GCA_018268755.1 of Acidobacteriota bacterium. Taxonomy (GTDB): domain Bacteria; phylum Acidobacteriota; class Terriglobia; order Terriglobales; family Acidobacteriaceae; genus KAN-5. The sequence continues at coordinate 86,151 of JAFDVW010000014.1, read as the reverse complement.
ACGCCCAGTTGCCGGGACTGGCCGTCGAAATAGTGGCCGATCACCGCCGCCTGATACGACCAATTGTGCATAGGCAGCGGATAGTCGTAGCGCACCACGGGAATCTTGTAGGTCTTGCCCGCCTGCTCCACGAGCGGGGCGGCGCGCCGGCAGTCGGGACATTGCAGGTCCTCAAACACGATCAGGGCCACGCTGGCGCCCTTGGGTGGCCGCAGGATGGAGCTGAGATCTTGCGCGTAAAGCAGCCCACTGAACGCCAGGGTCATCACCACGAGAAAGAGCCGGTGCTTTTTCATAGAAAAATTAGATGCCAAATCAAGGGATTGTGTTCTGGATACGGCTGGTCTCTATGGTAACCGATGGGCCCGGATTTTTTGGCTTTGCTTTTTGGCCACGGATTTTCGCGGATTTGCACGGATAAACCCTTATGCCATGCAGGGTTCGTTCTCTGTGGAACTCTGTGTTCTCTGTGGTTTGATTTAAGGGAATTTCACGGAAACGGGCGCTCTATAGCAAGCGTAGTTGCTTCTGCTCCAAAGCCAGCAGTTTTTCCTTGATGGGCAGGCCGCCCCCGTAGCCGGTCAGCTTGCCATTGCTGCCGATCACGCGATGGCAGGGAATCACAATGGAAATCGGGTTCGAGCCATTCGCCAGGCCCACGGCGCGGGAAGCATTAGGGTTCCCGATGCGCTTGGCCAGCTCTCCGTAGGAAATCGTCTCGCCGTAGGGAATGGCACGAAGATGCTTCCAGACGTTTTGCTGAAAGGGGGTCCCTTCCGGAGCCAGCGGCAGGTCGAACTCTTGCAGCTGGCCGGCAAAGTAAGCCTGAAGCTGCTTCACCGTCTCCCGCAACGGAGCAGGATCGCGCTTCCAGGTTGGATCGGGTTTGTGCTTGTGAAAGCCATCCATAAACAGAACGGCCCGCAACCCGGCTTCATCCGCCGCCAGCAGCAGCGGCCCCACTGGACTTTCGATTTCGGTGTAAGCCATCGGGCTCACGGCTTGCCTCCGTGTGGCTACAGCACCTCAGCCTGTTCGCGCCGCTTACCTTGAATTTCTATGTAGACGTTCACCAGAGATACTGCCGCCGGGGTCACTCCCGGAATGCGCGAGGCGTGGCCGAGAGTGCGGGGGCGTACCTTGAGCAGCTTCTCTTGCATCTCGCGGGAAAGCCCGCTGACGGCGCGGTAGTCGAACCACTCGGGAATGTGGCGCTGCTCCGACTTCTTCAGCCGCTCGATGGCCCGCTGCTGCTGCTGAAGATAGCCTTCGTACTTGATCTCCGTCTCGACCGACTTCAGCTCATTGCGCAGCAGGGAAGAGATGGGGAGTGTCTCGCCGCTGGCAGCGCCGGTCAAGCCTGCCCGCGCCTGGGCCCCCCGCTCGAAGAACTCGGGCGCCACTTCGCGCAGTACCGGCACCAGCTTTTCCATAGTAATCTCCGGCCGCTTGAGCAGTTGCGCGACCGGCTGCCCCAGCGCGCTGGCCAGGCTTGCCCCGGTCACGGCTCCGTTGCCCGGAGAAGGCACGCCCACGGGCCGTTCTCCCTCGGGCTCGGAGTCTGTTGCATCTGCGGCCCCCTCAGCCGAGGCCGCGCTGACAATCTGCTCCACCATGGCGCCCGTCAGCTTGGTCTTTTCGAGGAGCTGTTTCACCTTCTCCAGACGTTCCTGCTTGGCCAGAAAATCCGCCCAGGCCGCGTCGGAAATCAGACCCACCCGCCGTCCGTGTGGGGTAAGCCGCTTGTCGGCGTTGTCGATGCGCAAGTGCAGGCGGAACTCGGCCCGCGAGGTGAACATGCGGTACGGCTCGTTCGTCCCCTTCGAAATCAGGTCGTCGATCAGGATCGCGGTGTAGGCTTCGGTGCGGTCCAGAATCAGCGGCGGCTGGTTCTTCACCTTCAGCGCGGCATTGATCCCCGCCATCAATCCCTGGCAGGCGGCTTCTTCGTATCCCGAGGTCCCATTGATCTGTCCGGCCAGAAAGAGCCCGGCGATTTTTTTGGTCTCGAGCGTGCGCTCCAGCTCCGTGGGATCGATGGAGTCATATTCAATCGCGTAGCCGGGACGCAACATGTCCGCGGTCTCAAGCCCGGGGATCGACTTCAGAATCTCCACCTGCACTTCGACGGGCAGCGAAGTGCTCATGCCGTTCACATAAATCTCGTGCGTGTGCAGGCCCTCGGGCTCGAGGAAAAGCTGGTGTACCGGCTTGTCGGGAAACTTGACGATCTTGTCTTCAATCGAGGGACAGTAGCGCGGCCCGATAGATTGAATCTGCCCGCTATACATGGGCGAGCGGTGCACATTTTCGCGGATGATGCGCTGCGTCTCCGGCGTCGTCCATGCGATGTAACAGGGGACCTGCCGGTCATGGTGCGCCACCCGCTGGGTGCGGAAGCTGAAGGGCGTGGGATCTGGGTCGCCGGGCTGCTCCTGAAAGCGCGACCAGTCGATGGTGCGGCCGTCCAGGCGCGGCGGCGTACCCGTCTTCAGGCGGCAACTGCGCAGGCCTAGATTCTTTAGAGCTTCGCCCAGAAGGACCGCCGGCGGCTCGCCCGAACGGCCCGCCGGATACTGCTGCTCGCCGCAGTGGATCAGCCCGTTGAGAAAGGTTCCGGTGGTGATGATGACCGCAGAAGCCCCTACGGTGCGGCCATCGCGCAGTTTGATACCGAAAATCCGCTGTTGGTCGTTGGCCGGAAGCCGTTGGCCCTCCGTGACACCCTCATCAGCTAATGGCCAAGGGCTAACAGCTATCGGCTCCAAAATTAACCCTGCCACCTCCGCCTGCTTGATCTTCAAATTCTGCTGCGACTCCAGGACCTCGCGCATCTTGACGCGGTAAGCCTGCTTGTCGCACTGGGCACGGGGAGACCACACCGCCGGCCCGCGCGAGGTATTGAGCAGACGGAACTGAATGCCGACCGCATCGGTCACCTCGCCCATGATCCCGCCCAGCGCATCCACTTCCCGGACCAGGTGTCCCTTGGCGATGCCGCCGATGGCGGGATTGCAGGACATCTGCGCAATCAGGTCGGCGTTTAGGGTATAGAGCGCGGTCTTCAGCCCCAGGCGGGCCGCCGCCATGGCGGCCTCGCAACCGGCGTGACCGGCGCCGACCACCACCACATCGAATTGTTCGGTAAAAGGCATCCGGCTGAAGGTAAGGACCCCAGAGATTCCTGATATTTTAACAGTCTGGTGCAGTTATTCGCCGTTCGAATACCCTGCCTTGCCACATGCTCCCTCTCCCCTTATAGTGTGAAGTTCCCATGGGAGGGGCGAATGACTAGCGAGCAATTTTTCCAGGAACTGGAAACCCGCATTTCTAAGTACGACCTGCTTTGCCATCCTTTTTACAAGGCTTGGGCCGCCGGGCAGCTGACCCGCGACGACCTGCGTGAATATGCCTGCGATTATTATCAGCACGTAGAAGCATTTCCCAGCTATTTGGCGGAATTCGGGGTCCGGTTGGAAGAAGGTCCCATGCGCCGGGCGGTCCTGGCCAACATGGAAGACGAATTGGGCGGGGAAACTGCGTTCGGCGACCCGGGACGCTCTCACGCCGAGCTGTGGCTCGACTTCGCCGAAGGCATGGGCGCGCGCCGCGATCAACGGGGACACCAGCCGGTCGGCGAAATCAAAAAACTGACCAGCTTCTTCCACCATACGGCCGGCGAAGGCACCCCCGCCGAAGCCCTGGCGGCCTTTTACGCCTACGAGTCGCAGGTCCCCCGCGTGGCCCAGGAAAAGGCCCGTGGTCTGCGTGAGATGTACGGCGCCGACGAGAAGACCTGCCACTACTTCACCCTGCACACCACCGCGGATGTGTACCACTCGCGGGTGTGGAAGAAGCAGCTGGAGCAGCAGGTGGCCGGTAATCCGGCAGCGGCGGAACAAGCCCTGGCCGCCGCGGAATCTGCAGCCCAGGCCCTGTGGCACGCGCTGGACGGTATCGAAGCGCGGCGTCTTTCCCACGCAGCCTAGGTTTTTTTGCGGTCACACAACTTTAAAGGGGCATTGCTTCGGCAATGCCTTTTTTTGCGAGTATTTTGCCTGGAAATTTGATGGGCTGTCATTCCGGGAAGCGTGGCGACCAGGAAACGCGCCGCAGTGCAGGAGCACCCGCCGGCCCATGCTGGCTATTTTTTGGCGGTGGGAGGAAGAATGCCATTCAAGCGCAGATACATGGCTTCGGCGCCGTAGTGGTCGGCCCAGCTGCTGCCCAGCAGGATCCACGCCCAGGCCCGGGTTTGCTTGTGCCCGCCAAACCCGTCGATGACCTCGCCCAGTTTGCTGTCATCGGCCTTGTCTAAGGCAGTGGTGCAAAAATCGAAAGAACTTTTCACCGCTGCGACCAGCTTATCCTTGCCGTCGGTCTCTTTCAGCTCGTCGACTTTCGGGGCGGGCACATCGCTTGCCTTCGCACAGAACAGATAGTTCGATTCCGCAATGTGCATGACCAGATGCGCGAAGCTCATCTGCTCCGGCGTGGGCTTGAAGCTGAATTTTTCGGCCGGCATGGCCTCAGCGGCGGCGGTAATGTTCTTCTGCTGCCGGGGCAGCATGTCTTTAATCACGGACGAAACAGGATTTTTGGTGTCCTGGGCCAACAACACCCCGCTGAGCAACAGCAAGAACACGACAACAGAAACCTTCATGACATCTCCAATACAAACCGGCTTTACGAGAATGCCGCCGCAATTCCAGCCCCAGCCAGGATAAAGAAGAAAGCCCATCCGAAGACCACGGCGTAGGAGGTCCCGCTCTTGACCTTTCCCGCGTAGATGAATCCAATCGCCGACAGGACCAGGGTCCAGATGAGAAAGACATCGATCGAAGTGGCCAGGCTGCGCAGCGCGGGCGACGTCGTCGCCGGGTCCAGAAAATATCCCAGGTTGGTGCCGACCGGGTTCTGCAGCGTAAAGGAATCCGGATTGGCCCCGGCCAGGAGCGCCACGATCGCCAGCAGCATTTTGAGAATGCCCGGCAGTCCGGCATACATCACGACCGCAAGCGAGATCTTGAAAGTCACACCGGTGCCGGCAATTTTAAAGCTGACCCACAGGGCTGTGGCAATAATCAGCAGAATGACCAACTGCAACACCGGGGTTGCGTAGGCGATCCACTTGGTGATCTTTGTCCCCTGCTCCATTTGCGCTTCGCGTTGCTCGGGCGGCAGCTGTTCCAGCCGCGCCTGGGTCTTGGGCTGGGATTGCATCTGGTTTTCCATCGCCTTGCGGAATCCGACTTTGGCCCCGGCCACATACATGAAGAGGAGGGCCGCGATGACCATGAGCAGGTAGGGTCCCCACCAGGCCGCGCTGCGGCGCAGATCGCTAAACGTCTTGCTGGGCGCGACAAAAGTATTGAGGATGCGCGCGCCCTCGGAAAGACCGGCGGGTTCAGGAGTTGGCGTCGGCACAGAATCGGGATTGAGCGGAGCGGCTGCCATAGATTCCTCCCAGCAGCGGATTGTAGACGCTGGGTCGGAGCGCGACAAGTCCGTAGAGAGCTGTAGCCGGACTAGACGCCGATTTCCGGGACTGCTTGCAGCAGAGTGCGGGTGTAGCTGTGTTGCGGTCTTTCCGTGATTTGTGCGGTCTCGCCCACTTCCACCAGCCGGCCGCGGTACATCACCGCGATCCTGGTCGCCAGATAGCGCACTACCGGCATGGAGTGGGAAATGAAGAGATAGGTCAGGCCGAATTCACGCTGCAAGTCGGCCAGCAGGTTCACGATCTGCGCTCCCACGCTGACGTCGAGCGCGGACACCGGCTCGTCCGCCACAATAAACTTCGGCCGCAAGGCCAGGGCACGCGCAATGCCCATACGTTGCCGCTGGCCCCCACTGAATTCGTGGGGAAATCGCCGCAGCGCCGACTCATCCAATCCAACCGCGCGCAACAATTCCACCACCCGCAAACGCCGCGCGGCTGTACTTAACTTCTCATGGATCACCAACGGCTCGGCGATCACGTCTTCCACGCGCATGCGCGGATCGAGCGACGCGAAGGGGTCCTGAAAAATAATCTGCATGTCGCGGCGCAGCGCGCGCAGTTGGCCGCGGTCCGCCGCCAACAGATCTCGCCCTTCAAAGCAAATGCTGCCGGAAGTCGGCTCGATCAGGCGCAACGCCAGGCGGCCCAGCGTGCTTTTGCCCGATCCCGATTCGCCTACCAGCCCCAGAGTTTCGCCTGCGTGAATGTCGAGCGAGACATCCTCCACGGCGCGCACTTCGCCCTTCGCGCCGCCGCCGAAGACCGATTCGCCGAGGGGAAAGAATTTGTTCAGACTACGGATTTCGAGCAGGGCCACGAGGCGGATGGTAACAGAAAGACAATTTTGCGCCCCGCATTCTCACGGATTTATGCGGATGAAAAACTTAGCCATGTGGGCGCGGGCGTCTCGCCCGCGCGTAGCCAGAGATGCCGCCGGTCCCCGCAGAATCTAGCCGCCAGGCCCATGGGTGGCCAAGATTTTTGCTTTAAAACGCGATCAGCGGCACCGCCGCCAGCGCCGCCAGCATGCCGGCCATCTTCCAGCGGGTGAAGTGTTCGTGCAAAATCCAGTGCGCCCAAAGCACGGTTACGGCGGGATACAACGAGGTCAGCACGACCGCCGCATCCAGACGTCCGGTCTGGCTGGCCCGCACGAACAGCGCCGTGCCCGACACATCCAGGCATCCTGCCAGCAAGCCCAGCCAGGCGCTGGACTTCGTCATGTACAGAACGCTATGCCGCCGCTCCGGCGCCTGCGCAACCCAGCTCCCCACCACCAGCAGTCCCGTCAGCGTCAGGGAAGCCAGGCGCGAGCCGGCGGCGATCCACAGGGCGGCGGCATCGCCGGCTTGCTTGATGCAGAGAAAGAATCCGGCAAAGCCCACGCCCGCGAGCACCGCCAAACCCAAACCCTCCGGACGCATCCCCGCTTCCGGACGCGCAATCAGCCAGATGCCCACCCCGGCCAGCAGAAATCCCAGGAGTTGCGCTTTGTCGGGAAGGCCTTCCTTCACCACGGTGAAGATCACCGGCACCGCCGCGCCCAGTACCGCCGCTACCGGCGCGGTAAGACCCATTTTCCCCGTGGACAGCGCCCGGTAGAACGCAGCCAGTGCGCCGCCTCCGGAAATCCCCGCCGCCGCGGCCCACAGCAGGCTTCTTGTTTCCGGAAATGGCGAGTGGCCCAGCGTGGCCAGCGTCACCATGAGCACGACGCCGGCGGCGTGGGTGATCGTGGTGAGGAGCAGCGCGTTGGCCCGCCTGGAAGCATAGCCGCCGGTAAAGTCACTGGTTCCCCAGCAGAGGATCGTAGCCAGACTGAAACCAAGCGAATGCCATGAAGGCCCGGTAAACATGAAGCACGAGGGTAGCATGAGAAAGTGCGAGACAAAGCCCGCGAGATTGTGGAACATAGAGCGGCACGACCTCATTCCGCCGCGAATGATCGTGGTGCTCCAGAAAGAGTGAGACGATGCCGGCTGCGTTAGCTTTGGGACTGATTGGTGCGCTGTTGATTCTGGCCTTCATCGCCAATCGTGTTTACCGCCTCACGCGTATTCCGGATCCGGTCGTGCTCATGGCGCTGGGTGTTTTGCTCGGCCCGGTGCTGGGCCTGCTCAACGCCGCCAAGCTGGCGCAGACCACCAATCTGCTGGGCACGCTGGCCATCATCCTCGTGCTTTTTGAAGGCGGGCTCGAACTCGATATCAAAGACACCGTCCGCCACTTCCGGGGCAGCCTCCTGCTGGCTTTGGTGGCTTATGTATTCAGCGTTGGCCTGGTCATGGTGGTGGTTTGCAAAGGCCTCGGCCTCTCCTGGACCTCGGGGCTTCTGGTGGGCGCGGCGCTGGGATGCACCAGCAGCACCGTGGTATTGCCCGTCCTGCAGCAAATGAAAACCGAGGAACCGGTGCGCATCACCCTGATGCTGGAGGCTTCCTGGGGCGACGTGCTGGCGGTGCTCACGGTCGGCCTGGTTCTGGGAATGCAGGGGCACAATGGCCCCATTGCCAGCGGTCTTGCCCATGGCGTGCTCATGCAGGTGTTCGTGGCGCTGCTTTTTGGATTGGCCGCGGGTGTATTGTGGTCGCGCCTGTTGCCCACCCTTTCCGAACAGCGCTTCTGGCAGGTGCTGACTTTCTCCGTGGTGCTGGTTCTCTATGCCGGCATGGAGGCCCTGCACGCCAACGGGCTGATCTCTGTGCTTGCCTTTGGCCTGACCCTGGCGAATTTTCCGGGCATGGACCCCATGCTGCGCCGGCAACTCGAGACGGACTCGTCCCAGCCCCACCAGGCTTTGTTGACCTTCCACTCCGAACTGGCGTTTCTGGTGCGAACGTTCTTCTTTGTGCTCATTGGCGCGGTGGCCGAGTTGGCGACCTTCCGCCAGCATCCGCTGCTGATGGCCGGGACCCTGGGCGCGCTGTTCCTGGCGCGTTGGCTGGCCATTCATGCCAGCCGCTGGTCCTGGCATGGCATTAGTGATGGCGGTCGCGAACTCATCATGTGGATGCTGCCGCGTGGTCTGATCACCATCGTGTTGTCCTTGCAAGTGGTGCAGGCGCGCGGCGAGGAACTCTCCTTCCTGCCCGGTCTGGCTTTCGCCGTCATTCTGGCGACCAATCTCTTATTGATCCTGGGCAGTGTGCGCGCGGCCGCCCAGACTCCGGCGGAACCTGAGACCATCGAACTGCAACTCTTCGCCAAGCCCGCGGAAAACCAGAAAGTTGCCCCGGAGGCCCGGCGGCGCTGGGTCCTGGATTCCTCTCTGCTCGTCCTGTTGGCCTTAGGCGCGGCGCTCCTGTGGTACAGCCAGCAACCCCCGGAGTTACGCCAGACCTGGATCGGGCAATGGCTGGCGCAGCACTGGCATCGCTGAACTTCGCCCCGGAAAGGCCCTGTAGGCAATACTCCCTAAGGCAACTTCCCGCCCAACCGGCCGCTGGCGGGTGGTAGAATTCCCCCAAGGAATTCTCTGCGCGGGTACCCGGGTTTGATTGAACTGGCACCTTCGATTTTGTCGGCCGATTTCGCGCGTCTAGCGGAGCAGATTCAAGCCGCCGGCGCCGGCGGGGGCACCATTGTCCACGTCGACGTCATGGACGGCCATTTTGTGCCCAACCTCACTCTCGGTCCGCCGGTAGTGAAATCGCTGCGCAAGGTCACCGATCTCCCGCTCGATTGCCACCTGATGATTGAAAATCCCGACCAGTACATTCCCGAGTTCGCCGCCGCCGGGGCCAACTGGATTTCCGTGCATCAGGAGACTTGCCCACATCTGGACCGCACCCTGCATCTCATCCGGGACCACGGGTGTCTGGCGGGAGTGGTGATCAACCCGGCTACTCCGGTGGAAGTGCTCAGCGAAGTACTCGACATCGTGGACTATGTGCTGGTGATGTCGGTGAATCCCGGCTTTGGGGCGCAAAAATTTATTCCCAATAGCCTGCATAAAATGCGCCGCCTGGCCGATATACGCCAGCAGCGCGGCTTAAACTTCCGCATCGAAGTGGATGGGGGCGTGGCCCTCGACACGGTCGCGGAGGTGGTGCGGGCCGGGGGGGAAATTTTGGTGGCGGGCAACGCCGTATTCGGCCAGGGCGATCCAACCAGCAATGCCCGGCTTTTGCTCAAAACCGCGGTAGAAGCAACGTTGCAGAAGGTCTAGCAGGACGCGCGCATCCGCTTCGCGCTCCCAGATCGATTTTTCCGAGGATTTTTTATGTCACGTCGTATTCCGGTCATTTTTCTCCTGGGCATGCTGGCCTTGAGCGTGGCTTGCACCAACAAGAAGGTCAACAACCCGCTGGCCAACGTGGGCTCCAAACAGCCCGACAAGGTCCTCTATGACCGCGCCATGGACGCCATGAAGCACAACCGCTTCGACGTCGCCCGCCTCACCCTGCAGACCCTGATCAATACCTATCCCGACTCGGAATTCGTGGCCCGCGCCAAGCTGTCAGTGGCCGATTCCTGGTATGCGGAAGGCGGCTCCACCGCGCTCTCCCAGGCCGAGATTGAATACAACGACTTCAAGACCTTCTTCCCCAACATGCCGGAAGCGGCCGAGGCGCAGCTGAAGATCGCCAACATCCACTACCAGCAGATGGAGAAACCCGACCGTGACTTCACCCACGCCATGCGCGCGGAAGAAGAATATCGCGCCATGATCCTGCAATTCCCCGACAGCAAGCTGCTGCCGGAGGCCAAGAAGCGGCTCATGCAGGTGCAGGAAGTCATCGCGGAGCGGGAATTCCGGGTAGGCAAGTTCTATTTCATGCGCCAGTCCTATCCCGCAGCCATCGCCCGCTTGCGCTCCCTGACCGACCGCTATCCGCTGTACAGCGGGGCAGACCAGGCGCTGTTTCTATTGGGTCAGGCTTATGAGGGCGAGATTGCCATGGTGCGCTCCAAGCCGGGCAATGAAGTGGCCAAGGCGCGCATGATTGAGGATTTCACCAAGAATGCGGCCGCGGCCTATTCCAAAATCCTGACTCGCTACCCCCTGATGGAACGCGCCGAAGACGCCAAGCTGCGTCTGGCGGAATTGCACCAGCCGGTGCCGCGGCCTACGCGCGCCGCCGTGGCCCAGAATAAAGCGGAAGAAGAAAGCCGTCAGGAAACCGGCACCATGGCCAAGGTATTGCGCGGATTCACCAAGCATCCCGATGTGGCCAAAGCCTCGGGCGTGGGAGAACCCACCTTGGTGGATCCTAAGCCGGTCAACGCATCGGACGTCATCCAGGAAGCCACGCGCTCCATGGTCGGCTCCTCAGCCGGAGGCAATAATCAGGTCTCGATCGAGGCCATCAAGAACGGCCAGCCCGCGCCCAACCAGCCAGTGCCGCGCTCGGATGCACCTGCCGCCACCGCCGCACCCGTGGCCGCGGCAGACCCAGGAACCCCGGCTGCGGCAGCTCCTGCGGAAGACCCCAACGAGCTGAAACCGCTCTCCGACGACCCCAATGAGCTGAAGCCGAACGTTCCGTCCGACGATAAGCCGGCCCAGGCTCCGGGACAGGTCAACGAAATCCAGACCGACGCCCCTGCGAACGCGGCCCAGGCCGACCACTCCAAGGACAACGAAGAAGTCGACGTTTCCTCGAGTAAGCGTAAGAAAAAGAAGGGTCTACGCAAGGTCGTCCCTTTCTAGACGCAGTTTCGCGTACTTTCTGCCATTACCCCAGGCCCGGCACCTCCGGGCCTGGACTCTAGGCCGCCGTTCTCTAAGGGCCATTTTTCCCTCTTCGCCCTAACGGCATTGAACGCTGGTAACGTGGTTACTGTCCCCAAATCATTGACTTACCGCTCCGGACAAGTTAACTTCGCGCTATTCCCCCACCCAGAGGAAAATCCCTTGGCGCGGAAAATACTGCTTGCCGACGACAGCGTGACAGCCCAGAACATGGGCCGGCGCATTCTTAGTGATGCCGGCTATGACGTGGTGACGGTCAACAATGGCTCGGCGGCCCTGAAGAAGATCGCGGAACATAAGCCCGACCTGATCATCCTGGATATCTATATGCCAGGCTACGGGGGCCTGGAAGTTTGCCAGCGCCTGAAGGAAAACAACGACACGGCCCGCATTCCCGTGCTGCTGACCGTGGGCAAGCTGGAGCCCTTTAAGCCGGAGGATGCGCGTCGCGTGCGCGCCGAAGCCTTCATCGTCAAACCGTTCGAAGCCAGCGAACTGCTGACCGCACTCACCAAGCTGGAAGACCGCATTGTGCCGCAGGCCAGCAAGCAGCCGGCTAAGCCGGGCCGTTTCGCCAAGGTGATGGCCGCGCTGGAGGACAAGCCGGAATCTTTCGGCGACGCTGAAACCGGATGGAAAGAACGCATCAAACTGCCTACGCCGGGTGAAACGAAGCCCGAGGTGGAGGCGCCGCAGCCGGTGGTCGCGGCCACGCCTCATCCCGCGCTGGACCGGGCAGAAGACTTCAAGCCGCAGGACAGCAAAAAGGATTTCGAACGGCCGGTTCCGGCCGGACTGCCCGCTGACATTACCCCGGAAGAAATTGCCGCCTTTGCCGCGGCGGCCTCCGCCGTGGGCAGCAAGACACCGAAAGCGGAAGAAAAAATTGCCGAGCCCGGGAAGGTTGAGGCGGTAGAAGCCCAAGCCTCCGAGCTCACGCCGATCGCAGCCGAAAAGACGGCCCCGGCCGAAGAGCAAGCGCCCGCAGTGGCGGCCGCGCCGGTCAGTGAAGCCACGCCGGTGGCTGCTGCGGAAACTGCAGCGCCAACAGAAATTTCCCAGACCACGAAAGCGATTGCGCCCGTTGAGATCGCGCCGTCCGCCGTCGAGGTTTCTGCCCAATCTGCCGCCAGCGCCGAAGCATCCGCGCCCGTGGCAGAGGCACAGCCGGCCGAGGTCCCCGAAAAACCGCTGGATGCAGAAGTCGACGCCGCCCTGGCCAGCCTCGCGCCTGCTATCGACGCCGTGAGTCCCGCGCACGTCGAAGCCCCGGCTCTGGCGGGGGTCGCGGCTGCCGGCGCTCCGGAGATTCCGCGCGCCACCGGGCCACGCTGGATTGCCGAATCGGTTCCGCTGCACAACGATGAGGCTTTGATGGTCCTCGAGCAGGAGATGGAAAAGGCCTATGCCGCCATGGTGGCGGCGGAAGCCGCTGCCGCCCAGCTCGACGCTGGCCCCGCAGAAGTTCCGCCCGCGCCAGAGATGACGGCGCCGGTGGCAGCGGCGGCTGGAGAACCGCCTGCCGCGCCGGCCGCGGACGCGGCAGCCGTTTCCGAAACGCCTGCGCCCCAGACGGAGCCTGTAGAGAATCCGCCGAACGATATGGTGGCCGCCGCAGCCGAGGTGCCCAGCGAGCCGCAAGCCGCGTATGCCGTGGCCGCTGCCGGAGGTTCTACCGCCAGCGAGGTTCCCGCGGAAGTCTCCCGCGTGGCCGCGCCGGAAGAAGAGAAAGTGGCGGAAAAGCTACGCGAAGCCGAACTCGCCGCCGCCTGGAAACACTGGAAGAATATTCGCGAGACCATGGTCGGCGACCAGTTCACTTCCCAGCTCGCCGCGGCCGCCCAAGTGGAGATCACGAGTTCCGCGGCCGAAGAGGCAGCGGAAGCGGCCGACGATTCCGCGCAGGAATCGGGCGTGGCCATCGCCAGCATCGTGGACAGCGTGCTAGCGGAGCTGAAACCCAAGCTGGTGGAAGAAATCGCCAAGAAGCTGGAAAGCGACAAGAAGAAAAAGAAGAAGAAATAGCAATTAGCAGTTGGCAATTAGCAATCAGCACTTCGCGGTTTGACTAAGCGCTAAACTGCTAAGTGCTGCTGGCTCTGCGAAGCGCGGTCGGTCGACATGGTGCATCGTGTCATCTCCGGAATTTTAGGGACCGTCACCGGCCTGGCTGGCCTGTTTGTCTCGCAATACCTTCCCTTTCAGGACCTCCGGCATCCGGAAATTCCACTCTGGCAGCCCATCTCCGGCATCGCCCTGCTCGGCACTCTGATGGCGGCAGCCTTCTATATGGCCATCCGATTCCTGCGCTTTGCTTTCGCCAAGAAGCGTAGTTAGTTCTTATCTCGGCCGCCCTCTTTCAGCAGGCCAGGAAAAATCCTGTGCGCTTTCCGGAAGGTCCCCGCTGTTTTGCGCCGCGGCTTTGCTGCCGGCCTCTACAGGGTATCGGCGTCTTCCACTTTGTCGGCGAGAGGGAGGGTGGTATCCACCTTGGTCATACGGAACAGCTCCCGGACGCGCGGCGTCGCTCCCGCCGCTACAAAGCGAACGCCCTTGCGATGGCAGCGCACATAATGTCCCACCACCATGCCCAGGCCGGCGGAATCCATATAGGGCACGCTGGTCAGGTCGAGGATATTGACCGCAGGCGGCTGCTCGTCCGGCGCGGATTGAAAATTCAACATGTTCTGCAGATCGTCAGGCGTCAGCGAGCCGTACATGTCGCGCGCGGTGAAGGGCCCCTGAAGGCAAAATATGACTGTGCCTGCTGCCTTTCCAGGTTTACGTTCGATGCTGAAGGGCGAGCCCTTCCAGAGCTGCGTCTGCGATGTCATCATTCATGTCCCCAGTCGCCGGTTAATTTTGCGAAGACAATTCGGTTTGGGATTTTCAGACTGTACCACGACTGGAGCGTCGTTAGCAGTCGTCGCGGATCCCGGCCTCATCTCGCGATGGCTTGTACCCAGGCTGCGAAGGCATGCCAGGCCGCGGTTTTTCCAAGAGGCAAACGCAACTGGTCCACGAAGATGAGGAAGGCACTCGCCCAAAGCGTGGCACGATGCAGTTTCCGTGTGGCCCACCAGTCATACATCATCAGCACTGCCAGGAAGCCATACACCACGAAGGCGGCGTGGGGCGCATTGCGGTGCACAAATGACCATGGCCAGCGCGCGATTGCGGCAATCAGAATCCCGCTGCTCGCGACGTAGATAAGGCGCTTGTGGGTCGCGGCATTCCTACGATGGCGGAACGCGAAAACCATCAGCGTGGCAAACACCAGCACGTCGGTGAGCGGGACGATATAGAAGGACAGCGGGTCCCGGATCGGCGCGCCGGCAGAGCGGGCCAGGGCATCGGTGGCCGCCAGGACGCCGACAATCACCATCAGACAGGCCAGCACGAAGCCGGCGATTCCCAGTCTCCGGTGAAGGTCCACGCGCCCGCCTGAAACCAGGGAGGTCTGCGTCACCAGCAAAAGAATCCAGGAGGAAAACACCACGGCGTGTACATGAACAATACGGCTGGGCAAGGGGGCGTGAAAAATTCCAGCCAGATAGTAGGTGGGCGCGAAACCGACGAAGGCCGTGGTCAACATTGCCCACGACAGGCTGGCAAAGAACAGATGGTCGTAACGGCGTCCCGGCAAAGGACGAACTACGGTTGCCGGTTGCGCCGGATGCGTCCCAGCCATCGACATGCTGCCTCCGTGCACGACGGATTGTTATCTCAATTGTGGATGGACCCGAAGACCGGCAGCCATTGTATACCGTCCGGCGCACTCTCTATCTGGTTTAGGTTTCTGGGGCTCATAGACTTACGTTTCTTTAGACTTCTTGAGAACTCCGTCAGGACTTACTCGCCAGGATAGGCGCAAAGTGTCTCCCGAAGCCGAGGCCGACCACCTGTATCGCAAGATTCAGGCCATGAAGTAGGGATGGCTCGAGGAAAAATTACGGAGAAACGAATGCGGCCAATACGTTTGCTGATTTGGGTTGTCTTGCTGGCCATGCCGGCGCTTCCGGCCTCGCTGCACGCACAGACCACGCTCCAGTACGGCGTGCAGTACAAGTGCGGCGAGCGCTTCACCGTGTTCTACTGTCGCAGCGATGACCAGAGTCGCGATGCCTTCCCGGTACAGCCGCAGGATGACTACTGTAAGGTAGAGTACCCCGACCGGCCGTCGAATCCCGGATTCGTCTACGAGGGGAGTGAGCTACGCGGCGATCTCATCAAGAAATTGCAGGCGTGCGCAGCGATCAAAGCCGCCCCGCCGGCGGCAAAAGCCCCGCCGGCGAAGACCCAGGCTTCTCCGCAACCGAATACCCTCGCCACGCAGGCGACCCAAGCCAAAAGCGCGGACGCCTATCTGCAGGAAGGAAACCGATATTTCCAGGCAAAGGACTTTCCCAACGCTTTGCAGGCCTTCCAAAAAGGCCTGGCGGCGGGAGGAGACAGGGAAACCCGATTCGCCCTTTACCGGGGCCTGGGACATACCTATTCCATGCAAGGCCAGGCGGAGAAGGCCGTGGCCGCGCAAAGTGAAGCGGTCAAGTTGAACCCCAGGTCATCCGCCGCCCACGTTAATCTGGGTGCGGCTTACACCGCCGTGCATAAATCCAAAGAGGCCCTGGCGGAATTCCAGCAGGCGGTCCGGCTGGATCCCAGCGACTATGTAGCTTACGACTGGCTGGCCGGGGCCTATGACGATCTGTCGCGACCCGAGGAAGCCGTGGCCGCCTGGAAGAAGGCTCTGGCGGCAAAGCCGCAGGATGCCTGGTTCCTGGTGCATATTGCCGATTCCCTTCAGAAAAAGAAGGCTTACGATGCGGCCATCAGCGCCTACCAGAGCGCCATTCAGCTGAAGCCCGCGGGGGACAGCATGGCCCACGCCCAATATGCTCTGGGCCTTGCCTACAACGAGAGTGACAAGCCGGCACTGGCGGTTCCCCCATTGCTCGAAGCTATCCGGCTCAAGCCCAATGATCAAAAAGCCCACTATGAATTGGGGAAAGCGTACCTGGCCGTCCCACGGTGCCCTCTCGCCCTGGCGGAGTTTCGATCTGCAATTCGCCTGGACCCCAAGGATTCCTGGTCGTATATCAGGCTGGGAGAGGCCTATAACTGTCTGAACCAACGCCCCCAGGCGATTGCGACCTGGAAGCAACTGCTGGCCAACACCTCGAAAGAGAAGTCGCCGCTCATCGATGTGGCCGGAAGATTGGAATATCTGAAGGAGTACGACCTGGCCCTGACCGCGTATCGGATGGCGCTGGATGCCCCGGCGGGAGCGGCCCCGGAAGAGCAGATGAACGCTCCCTTACGGGACTCGGATGCCTTCTCGGGCATGGCACGCATCTACTTCGAGCGCAAGCAATACCAGGAACTGGTCAAGCTGGCCGAGTGGGACCCGGAACAAACCTACCTTTACTCCCACGAGCTGGGCTATGCCTACATCGCCTTGCACCAGCTGGCCAAGGCCGTCAAAGTCTTTGAGGACGCGGTGGAACTGGACGAAGAAAAGGCGGCCGAATCGCTTTATGACCTGGGCCACTGCTACAACCTGATGGGGCGCAAGCCGGATGCCCGCCGCATCTATACCAAGCTACTGGCTATCGAGAAGAAAACCGCCTCCAAACTTCTGGCTGAGATCGAGTGAGTGCCCGGCCGCAGATTGGCTGCCCCGTTTAAGTCTGCCTGGGGGCTGCCCCAACCTTCCATTTCAGGCCGGGGATTTATTCGTAGGATTTGTGTTCCCGGCCTTCCCTCACAATGGCAACCAGATCGTGGGACGACATTTTCAACTTCACGCCTTTCACCTCGAGCGGCGACGCTTTGGATTTTCCTACAGGTAAAATGCGGAACACGCTCCCGTCGCGGCGGCGAATCTCTACCGCTCCATCGCGCTCGGCTTCGTCGAGGACCGTGGCAAAATTTCCGCGCGCCTTAGAATAGCTGTACGATTTCATCGTAGATTTGCCTCCAGTACATCCAATTTCAATTTCCTCGCGCGTCCTCGCAAGCCGCCGTCCAACGTGAGCAGCGGAGCTCGTTGGTTTATGGCACAGGCAAGCACACAGGCATCGTAAGCGTATAGGTTTAACTTGCCGGACAATTCCACGGCTTGCTTCAGGCCAACCTCAGTCATGCGAATGGGGATCTTGTGCTCACACTCGCAGCGCAAGACCGTCCAACATAGGGCCGCCGCGTTCCTTTCACTCTTGGGACGGGAAATCTCGACCATCGCGGCCCGTGCAGCGCGAAAAAAGGAGCTATCCGATGGGAAACATAAGCCGTCGCGACTTTCTGGCTATGGCCGCGGTTTTCGGCGTGGAAGCCGCCTGGGCCCGCTCGTTCCCGGCCCCCTCGAAGATTTCCTGGCGCGAGCGTCGCGACTTATTCCCGGAAGGGGTAGCCTCCGGCGATCCTGACAGCAACAGTGTGTTGTTGTGGACCCGGCGCGCCCCGCAGCCGAACCCGGCCCAGGAGCTGACCGTCGAAGTGGCGCTCGACCAGACCTTCCAGCGTGTCATTGCCACACAGAGGGTCTCCCTTTCGGCGGAGGCGGACTGGACCTGCCGCGTGCTGGTCGGCGGACTGCAGCCGGCCCGGGTCTATTGGTATCGCTTTACCGATCCTGCGGGTAACGGCAGCCGCCTTGGCCGCACCCTCACCGCGCCCGCCGAAGATGATCCCCGGCCGGTCCGCTTCGCGTTCGTCAGTTGTCAGAACGCAAACCTCGGAGCGCAGAACGCATATCGAAGAATGATCTTCGAGGATGAGCGCGCGGCTGAGCAGGACCGCCTCAGCTTCGTCCTGCACCTGGGCGACTTCATCTACGAGCTGGTCTGGTATCCCGAGGACCGCGCCACCTACTACGACCGCAAGGTGAGGGACATCGTTCGTTATCCGCAGGGTGAGAAAGTCGACGACCTCCACATCCCCGTGAACGTCGACGACTACCGCGCGGTATATCGCAGTTACCTGCATGATCCCGACCTGCAGGACGCGCGCGCGCGCTGGCCCTTTGTTCCCATGTGGGACAACCATGAGTTCAGCTGGCAGGGCTGGCAAGCCCTGCAGGTGTTCGACGGCAAAACGCGTCCGGCGCAGACGCGCAAGGTCGCGGCCATGCAGGCGCTTTTTGAGTATCAGCCCGCGCGCATGGTGAAAAGCGGTGGGCCCTCGCTCGAACGTTTCAATCCGCCGGCGGTTGCTGATGTCGCAGTGACGAACTTTGACGACCACGGTCTGGGACAAGAACCGAATAACCTTGCAGCGATCAACAGCCTTAGAGGCTACAGGTCGTTGCGCTGGGGCCGAAACGTGGAACTCATCATCACCGACGAGCGAAGCTACCGGTCGGAAAACCCCGGAACCAAATTCGATGACGCAGCGTTTTTTAACAAGGACTATTCGGAGTTCATTCCCGAGGAGGTGATCGAGATTCTCGACGGCGGCCGGGACTACAACGGAGGCAAACCGCCCGACACCATTCGCTTCGGAGACCAGCAGGTCCCCAACCTCCGCAAAGCGGATACCGCGCAGACCATTCTCGGCGCCGAGCAGAAAGCGTGGTTTCTCGAACAGCTGCGGAATTCGAAAGCCACCTGGAAAATCTGGGGCAGTACCACTTCAACGCTGGATATGCGTGCCGACCCGCAGAACCTTCCTCCCGGGATGGTCGCCAGCGCCTGGCCCGGGGCCGGGTATGCCAGCTTTGGCGGCGTTGACTTCGCCAGCGCCTGTCAGGAGCGCGGAGAGATCTACGATTTCATTCGCCAGCACGAAATCACCGGCTTCGCCACGGTGGCTGGCGATGCGCACAGCTTCTGGGCTGGGTTGTCCGCGAAGTCTCTGCCCCCGAAATCCTTTGACCCGGTAGGTGTGGCGTTTGTGACTGGATCCATCTCCGCGCCCGGCATGGTGGAGTCCTTGGAATATCAACTGCCCAAGGACGCTCCGCTACGGGCTCTGTTCCTCGGACAAGCTCCTGGCGACAGCCGTCCGCAACCCACGGTGAATATGCTGGTGCGTCACGGGGTTCGCTCTTGCCTGGAGTATGCGAAGAGCGGTGACGTGCACAAAGCACGCCAGCTTTCCAACCGCGATTTGTCACCCCACCTGTCGTTTGTGGACATGGGCGGCCATGGCTATGCGGTGGTGCACGCGGCAACGGACCGGCTGGAGACGGAATTCGTCTGCGTGCCGCGTCCCATTGTTCGCCAGGAGCGGCCCGATGGCGGACCGATTCTCTATCGGGTTCGCCACACTGCCCGCCTCTGGGGCAAGAGCGAACGCCCGCACCTCGAGCAGAAGGTGATCGAAGGCGATCCGGCGTTTTCCATTTAGGGGGTGGGTTCTATGGTCGTCACAATCGCTGCGCGATCTTGACGCTATCCATGAATACATTGCCAAAGACTCTAAGCGCTACGCAGGTTTGACCACCGCGCGGATCTTCTCTGCGGGCGAGTAGCCCGTTCCAGCCCGATTTTGGCTTCAGTAGATTAAGGGATGGCTGCGAAATCCGAAATCCCCCACACGACGAACGCCGCGTTGACCACCTCACCTCTTGTGCCTTAGCGAAAGAAAAGTGAGTGGGCTAGTCGATTGCTACAGCCGGATACGACTCCATATATTCCTCATCATTGCAGCCATAGTAGGTAACGGTTCTGGCGTCGAAATCGACATCGTAACGGACGACTCCCGCCTGCCATGCCCCGGCCAGAAACTCAGGGAAGGTGCTCTCGCCCGCCTGGTCTGTTCGCAGCGCTTGGATGAGCGCTTCTTTGTTGAACGCGGGCACATCCGCGGTGCCCGAAATCAGCGGTGTGCCTTGCATCACCACCGGACCTTCCTGCGTCCGGTACAAGCTCTGGCAGGATGGCAGATACCACAAATTTCGTCTCGCGCCCGCTCGCCGGAGCGTCTCGGCAAAATACGGAAAACCTCCTGTTTTCGGGCGCCCTTGCAGGGCACGCTTCTGTGCCGCTTGTAGTGTTTCGGTCGCTTTGCTCATTTGCATATTTTACGCCGTGGACGGGTGGCCCAGGCAACGCGGTGTTCGTTGTGTAGGAACGGGTGGCCCTAAGTTTTAAAGAATACGCAGAGAGACGGGACATACTGTACCAACGCCTACGAATAAATCCCGGGCGCCTCATGCCCAAGCTTCTGCACGTACTCCACGTAGGATCCGGGATAAACCGTGGGGTTGCGGTCGGTGCCGCTCTCGCCGCCCAGTTCCAGCACGCGTGAGCCCAGACCGCGCAGGAACATGCGGTCGTGCGACACGAAGATCATGGTGCCTTCAAAATCTTTCAGGGCGTCGACCAGCATTTCCTTGGTGGCAAGGTCCAGGTGATTGGTCGGCTCATCGAGCACCAGAAAGTTGGGTGGGTTGTAGAGCATGCGCGCGATGGCCAACCGCGACTTTTCTCCGCCGGAAAGCGTGCGGATCTTCTTGTCCACGTCTTCACCGGAGAACTGGAAGGCTCCTGCCAGGGTTCGCAGCGACCCGATGCTGTCGTGGGGAAAATCCTGTTGCAGCTGTTCGCTGACGGTGAGATCGGAATTCAGTACGTCCAACGACTGTTGCGCGAAGTAGCCCAGATTCAGGCTGGCCCCGAGCCGCACGCTTCCGGCATCCGGAGCACTGGCGCCGGCGATCATTTTCAGCAGCGTCGTTTTGCCGGCCCCGTTTCTTCCCATGACGGCCCAGCGTTCGCCGCGGCGGATGGTGAGATTGAAGCCATCGTAAATCACGCGCGGGCCGTAACTCTTGTGCAGATTCTCCAGCACGGCCACCTGCTCGCCGGAGCGCGGCGGGACACGAAAGTCGAATTTTACGACTTGCCGTTTTTTGGGCAGCTCGATCTTCTCGATCTTGTCCAGCGCCTTGATGCGGCTCTGCACCTGGGCCGCCTTGGCCGCGTGCGTCCGGAAACGATCGATGAAGCGCTGTTCTTTGGCCAACATGGACTGCTGCCGCGCGAATGCCGCCTGCTGGTTGGTTTCCCGGATGGCGCGCTCGCGCTCGTAGAAGTCATAGTCCCCCGAGTAGGTGATGATCTCGCCGCCATCAATTTCCGCGATCTTGGAGACGATACGATTCATGAACTCGCGATCGTGCGAAGTCATCAGCAGCGCGCCCGGAAATGACTTGAGAAACTTTTCCAGCCAGATGATAGATTCGATGTCGAGATGGTTGGTCGGTTCGTCCATCAGCAACACGTCCGGCATCCCCAGCAGGACGCGCGCCAGCGCAACGCGCATCTTCCATCCACCCGAGAGAGCGCCCACGTCGCCGTCAATTTGATCGTCTTTGAAGCCCAGACCATGGAGCACTTCCCGAGCCTGCGATTCGAGCGCGTACCCGCCTAAATGCTCGTACTCCTCCTGCACGTGGCCGAAGCGCTCAAGAATGCGCTCCATGTCGTCCGCTTGGTCAGGATCGGACATGTCGCGCTGCAAGGCTTCGAGTTCGTGGTGCAGATTGCCGACGCGTCCGCTGCCGGCGATGGCTTCATCCAGCACCGAACGCCCCTGCATCTCCTCGACGTCCTGGCGAAAGTAGCCGATTGTCACCTTCCTGGGGACGGAGACCGTGCCATCGTCGGGAGCTTCCTCGCCCACCACCATGCGAAAGAGCGTCGTCTTACCCGCGCCGTTGGGGCCGACCAGCCCAACTTTTTCGCCGGGATTCAATTGAAAAGAGGCGTCCACGAAGAGCAACTGCTTGCCATATTGCTTATTGATGTTGGAGAAAGAGATCATGTTGAAGGAGTGCCTTGGGGCATGGTGTCTCTTCTAGTGTAGCGTGGTCGGAAGATTGGCGGGCAGTTACCTCGCAACAGATTAACAAGACGAAGAAGCAGACTCAGGAGGTCTTATAGCTAAAAATCCTCACTGCCCCGATACCACGAAAGGAAATCTGTGGTTAGAATCTTGGCCATTGCTCACGGACACCGGCAGCCCGGGTATTGGAAGGACAGGGTCTAACAGTCTTACTAGCCGTTGGGGACCGTTCCGTCCGTCCCCAAATGTTCATAGAATTTTCCCATTGGATTGGACGGGGGCTTACACAACGCGGTGTTCGCTGTGGAGGCATACCGATTTCTACACGATTACTCCGCTCGCCTATCGCTGAGGTAATTAACCATGCAGACGAAAATATTCTGTGCGTCCTTTCTCATCTTCTTGCTTTCATGGGCCAGCCCGCCAAGTTACGCGCAGAGTCGCGTGCATCGGCTGGCGCCAGATGTTTACTACTGGTCTGGTGATCTCAGCACGCACGAACAGACCAATGTGGGTTTTGTGGTGTTCCGCGACTACGTATTGGTGATCGACGCGAATTTTCCCTGGGCGGCGGAAAAGATCATTGCGGACATACAAGCCATCACGCCCAAGCCGGTCCGTTTCGTCTTCAACACTCACTACCATGCCGATCACACTTTGGGAAACAGTGTATTCGTGGCCCACGGCGCCACCATCGTGAGCACGGACGATCTTGCGCTGGAGCTAAGCGCCAAGGGAATGGAAGATGTCAGGGACCAGACCAAGATCAATTGGAAACATCTGGAACTACCGTCGATTCGATTTCAAGATCGCCTCGTATTTGACGACGGCCAACATCGGGTGGAGCTGATCAAGTACGGACAGGCCCACACCAAAGGCGATGCAGTGGCCTATCTGCCCGCCGAGGGCATTGTTTTCGTGGGAGACTTGGCGGTCAATTGGACCCACGGAAACAATCTTTCTGACCAGGATGTCAGCTACGTTGGTTGGATTCGCGCACTCGACAACTTGGCCCAGCTCCCCATCAAGACCGTGGTTCCGGCACACGGAGATCTTGGTGATGTTGATCTGCTGCGTCGCCAGCGGGACTTTATCGCCGACATGTGGAAACAGGTCAAGCAGGGTCTCAAAGCCGGAAAATCTTCCGCCGAATTAAGGAAGACCGTGCAATTGACGCAGCACGGGATCTTCGCAGCCGATCGCCAGGAAACCGAAGATACGATCGAGTCCATGTGCGACCGCGCCCGAGGTCAGGCGGATTGGAATTCGGGCGATGGAAAGCCTGAATAAGCGCGGATGATCTTTTGATAGCTCTGCCATGCCGGCAAAATTCCCTGGTGGTATCCGCATCGGGGTCACTTCCGTCTGTCCCCACCTTTCCAGACTACTCGTGCTACTTAACCAGATAGCCTTCTCGCGCCTGAACCCCATAGACGATTTCTTGCCCGTGCAGGTCCCGCATCTTCAGTGGGAGGCCGTGGTCGTCGATGAGTTCCACCTTGATTTTGCGATATCCCGCCTGCTTGCCGCTTGAGCGATAGGACAACTGGTAATGGTTCTGGATCTGTTCCCCGATTGACTTTAGCTCGTCCTCAATCTGCCCATTAAACACGGGAGTGTAAGTCCATCCGCCGCTCATTTTTGCGAATCGCTGCATTTGCTCATGACCTCGTGCAAACTCCGTCTCGCACATGGCATCCGCGCCTGTAAAAGGGCACAGAGACTTCGGCAACCCGTGCGTCTCGGCATAGTTGCGGAATGGCTGCCCGATATCCACGGAGTAAATTACGGTGTCTCGCGAACTTTGGATTTTTTTAAGCACCTGGTCAAGGGTCTTGATGCTGAAGGTATCGCGCCCGGTCGAAATCAGGACGATGTATTTCGGGCCTGCCACCGCGTCGAGCCGGTCCAGCGTGCTGTAGAGCGCGTCAAAAAGATTCGTGTCCGATGACATCGCGCTCCCCGGAAGCAAAGCGGCCCAGCCCCCCAGAATGCTTCGCTTGTCCTGCGTGAAATCCTCCACGATGTGCATCTTCGTGTCATAAGTCAGAAGCGCCATCCAGTCGTCTTTCCGCAGGGACTGAACAAAGGAATAAAGCGCGCCCCCTGCATCGTGATTGAAATCAAACAGACCGCGGTGATTGGCGAACTCCTCCAAAAGCGCGACTCTGGCCGGCGCCGGGGCCGGCTTGAAGCTCACAATGGTCTGCGGCACGCCGTCTTCGGAAACGCGGAAATATTCCTGCTTCAAATTCGGAATAAGGATGTCGCCCTTGGAACGCACGGTCACTTCCAGCGTGATCAGCGGCGGGCTGTCAGGCGCGGAGGCTTTTGGTGGCGATACGGTCTGCGATTGCGCCGAACCTGACATCAACAGGCAGCAGGCAATAAGCACGACGGTGGCCGGACCCTGAAGTCCGGGGGAAATCCGAAATACGCGGCACTTCTTTGCCAAGTGTTCCATTTTTGTGGGAGCGTCTTTTGTGGATCGGAAAGCGCGGCCATTTTACATGTTTCGGGGACGGGCAGCCTACAACGCGGTGTCTGTTGTGCGGGGTGGGTGGCCCATTCAAGCCTTTCATCATAGCGGCCAGAGCATTTCGTCACTTTCTGCTGCTACCATCGCCGTCGCCTGGTCACCACGGACGCCGCCTGCCGAATCTTCGAGGCTGCGCTCGAGCGGGTGCGGCGTAATTACAAACTCCAGGTTTACGGCTACGTTGTCATGCCGGAGCATGTGCATCTTCTGCTGAGCGAACCGCAACGGGACACGCTGGCGGATGCTCTCAAGTCCTTCAAGCAGGGAGTCGCGCGGCGCCTCATCGGTTCCGCGGAACACTTCTGGCAAAAGCGCTACTATGATTTCAACGTACGCGATTACTCCCAGTTTGTAGAAAAGCTGCGCTATGTTCATCGCAACCCAGTGAAGCGCGGGTTGTGCGAGCGTCCGGAAGGCTGGGAATGGAGCAGCTTCCGCCACTATGCAACTGGGTGCGCGGGACGGGTAGAGATCGAGTCGGAATGGGCGGCGCGAACGCGAGAGCGTGCGGCAGGAACACTTTGTCCAGCGATGGAACCACCCCACTCAAGCCAAAATCGGGCTTGAATAGGCCACCTAGCCACTGTTAGTATCTATGTCCCCACTAAGCCCCAGCATTTACAAACTTTTGGCAAGAATGGAAGCAGCCATGAGCAAAGCTAAAGTGGATAGGGTATCTGTATTTTGCATTTTCTTTGTTTGATCTATTGTCCTCGAATATGGGTCACGTTGTTTTGAAAGTAAACGTGCATTACGTGTGAAACGCCCACTTGTCTCTGTATAATCTCGCTCCGACGAGAAAGGAGGAAGTATGAGTTCCGGAATAAAGGAAATTCTGGAATCCTTCTCGGTGAATCAACTTCGTGACCTTGCTTTTGCGATGGGAGCACACGGAGTCGACATTCCAAAACGGAGCCTAGGCAGAAATGAACTTCTACGTTCACTTGAAAATAAGAAGGCCGATGTAACCCTCGCGCTGTTTGCTCATCGAATTGAAGCAATCACTCCATACAAGCATTTGTTCGTGTACTCGCTCGATGCGGGGCAACTTACCTTCTTGAAAGCTAAGACACGAATTGAAAAGGTCTTCCCAGAATTTGTAGGTAGCTATCGGGATGTAAACCCGCAAGTCGGAGATATGGAAGCACAGGTGTGTCTCCCCGACGAGCAGCACGATCGTATCTACCTCAAGCTGGTACACCAAGTAGAGATGTCTGGTTGGGTAACTGTGTCCCGCACACGCAAAGAACTAAAAGAATTTAGGAGACGGCATCCCGTAGTCGTTACGCTTCGCCCTAAAGACGGGATAGTCACGATCGGGTTTCCCGGATTCACGTACGTGCAAGGTGTACAGCACGAAGACAGAATGGCGTACTCAGGGATCGCAACTCAAGGCACGGAATTTCTGAAGAACTCGCTGAATATAAATTGCAAACCTTTCAATGCCAAGCCCGCTATAGATGCGTTATTAGAGGAGGAACCCAATGAGGTCACAGATGTAAAGAGAAATGTCCGACCGAAGAAGGGAGGGAGATTTGGCTTCGATGCCGGAGAGGAAGGGGAGCTGACAACGTCTCTCACCGACTTCCTAAGCTCTGAAGGAGACATCCCTGTTAGCGAGGCACAAATTCGGGATCTGTTGAGACGCTCGGGAGCATCTGACATCGTCTTAGTGTGGAAGCGTCTCCAGATCCTTACAAGGGTCGCACTACTCCAGGACGGGCCAGAATTTCTTTTCATTTGGCGCGATTCTGGCCCATCGTCGACCGTCGTGGACTCGGTACTCCAAAAGCTAATTTCCTACGAGAAGCTCGTCGCGAAGCCTGGCGCGAACGCCATGCGAAAAGAAATATTGGCCAGCCCGCTCGACCAAATAGCTAGGCCCGCTTTGCTCGCGCAACGCTACGGAGTATCACGCGGTGAGGTGGTAGAAATCTTAAATCTGGCTGTTTCAAGAGGTGACTTTGAGCCTCGATTTCGGGTAAATACCGAACACTACTGGTTGATTTCGCCAATCCATGGCGAAGCGGTCTTGCGGAATTTCCTCGTACAGTCACGGACGATAACGGAAATGTTATTGATACCACGCTTCCTTCTAACATCGAAGTCGCATTCCAACGAGTTAAATAGATGCAGACTGCTCATAACACTGCAAGCGCATCCGACCATTTAACTTTGGCACAATGGATGGAGTTTGCTCTAAAAAACGACATTAACGATAATCTCATTTACAATTATCTTTCCCCACCACTTCCTCCGAACTCCGTTTCCAGATGGCTTGCGCGCATCGACAGGATTGAGAAAGCGGCTAGGCCGAAGGGCGCCTCTCCAGCAAAATGGAGCGGAAAGAGGAACAAGGTTAAAGGTCGCGCATTCGAAGCGATGATCGGATTGATCATCAGGTCTGTACCTTCGTTTTCAGTTTGGAAGAATGTCACAACCACAACCAACGAGATCGATCTTCTCGTAAGCGTAGGACTCGGGATCCAAATATCCCCGGTAATCAGGCAATGGGGTTCACACTTCCTATGTGAATGCAAGCTTGTTAACAAAGGCGTAAATGCCACATGGATCGGGAAACTTAATTCGGTCCTCGAACTACACGGTGCCGAGGTCGGTATCTTAGTCTCTTCTAAAGGCGTACCTAAGGGTAAGGCAAAGACCCAAATTCACATGCACGCGTTTAAGACCCCGCCCAAAGTAATGGTCTGCATCTCCCTTGACGAACTTAAGGAATGCGAGAATGGCCGAAACTTTCTTAGATTGATCTCTACCCGTTACATTGAGGCCAAAAGCGGCGCGGCCGCGCTCATCCTTCAGTAGAAAATACTGCACGGGGTGGCCCACACAACGCGGCGTTCGTTGTGTGGGGTATTTTCGTATTTCGACACGATCACTTGAACCCACTCAAGCCAACACCGGGCCCTTCGACAAGCTCAGGGCAGGCTTTGAATGGGCCACCGGCCCATAACAGACACGGTGGTTGTCGGCTATGAGGTAGGTCAAGGAATTGCGCTTGCACTCTTTTTAGGACAGGCGCTGTGGGAGCAGTACCAAGCTGAAAAGCAGTATGCGCAAGTAAAAAGAGATTTGCAGCAATCTAAAGAAGCAATCCGCTAAATTGAAAAAGCCTGCGGGCTTACTTTAAGCTCTGACCAGCATAAACAATTGCATGATCTTATAACCAAGCAAGGTTATATCCTTGACGAAATTGTAACCGACGGCATTAACTTGTTTTGCTCGGGAAAAGGCAAACAGTACAATTCATGAGATATGAAATCGAAAAAACGTTAGAGGTTCTAGTTGGCAGCGTTCTTTACCAATCTAGTCGTGCAGCAGATTTAGCGGTTTTTCATTTTGGTGATCGACGAATCAATGGAAGCCGTTATATCACGGAATATTCTCTTCACGTTCAATGCCCTTGGTGCATTACACGGGACGATCGCGTGATCGTTGGAAGTTCCGATCTATATTACCCAGCAGGGAACATGCAGGTTAATTCATCCGAGTTTGACTGGGACCGAAACCCTAATAGACGCGATGAACTGATCCGAGATTTATTCGGATCTGACGGACAAGAATTTTTGATCGATAAAATTGAGGTAGCTAGCGCGGGTGATTTCAATATCAGCATGGACAACAGTAGTTTAGTTCTGAAGGTTCTTCCAGATAGCTCAATGAATGAAGAGTACTGGCGATTTTTTAAACGCAATAGCGAAGAGCCTCATTTTGTGGTCACGGCGAATGGTATTAGCTTGTAGGAAATACGGGGACAGACGGAACAATCCCTCGTTTTTGCGGCGGGTCGAGACGCCGGCCTGCGGGGGCACCGAGGGGTTCTGGTTCCACGGACGGGTGGCCCACACAACGCGGTGTTCGTTGTGTGGGGTATTTCGTATTTCGACATGATCACTTGAACCCACTCAAGCCAACCCCGGGCCCTTCGACAAGCTCAGGGCAGGCTTTGAGTGGGCCACCCGCCCAATCACCGAATCGTGAACAGTCAACGTTGGCTACCACTTCTAAAGGGGTGTAAAGTAGCTGCCGTGAACCGCGCGCTCACTCTTGCAGCACTGCTGCTTCTTGTCACACCCGTTGTCGTCTGCCAAACGCAGTCCCACGCTTCCGACTGTTCTACGCTGAAATACTCGCGTCACAAAGTTTCATGTCTTTGTGGCACTGTCCAAGTCTGTTCTGGAGATATTTGCGGTCGTCCTTCGGATTATGAACTCGACGAGGACATCGCGGTAGAGCTTCGAGACAAGAGCGGTACGACTCTCGACGTGCAGAAAGTTGTGATTGAGACGCGCGAGATGCAGGGCACGAAACAGGACGGTACAGAAACGTCGTACGAGCAAAGAGCCCGGAGATTCTGCTTTCGGGGTAAACCAGACGGCGATTATCTGCTCGCTTTTATCCTTCACAAGAAAGGCATCCCACAACCAGCGGCCATTTTCCCCGCCAACTACTCCCACACACGAAGCAAACCTTGTGACGCTGTGTACATGGTGGAGCCGCTCTGCCCCAAGTAAGTTGGTAAAAGATCGCGATTTACTTTCATTGAACCTGATTGGGCAATGCTCAATGGGCTGTCCCCCGGTGGACCTACTGTTGCAACAAGAACCCATCCGGCAAAGCTGCCTCAAGCTCAATAGACTCGCCGGTGATGGGATGGTGGAATTTGAGAATTTGGGCGTGCAGGAAATATCCTCCATCGCCCGGCAGGCCGGGGAGATTTTCCAGAGGCTGGCCGGATACACCATACAGAGGATCGCCTACCAGGGGATGGCCGATAGATGCCAGATGGATCCGGATTTGATGCGGGCGTCCGGAATGCAGCGTGACCTCAAATGTGGTCGTGCCTGCGCTGTAGGGGAACGCCGTGCTGGGTGGCACCGTGCTGCTGGCCGTGCGCGCGATCACCTTCGCCCATGACTTGGACGGCTTGCCACTCGGGCTGGCGGCCCACACCATGCCGAGGCGCGGGTGCGGTACAAGTCCGATAGGTGTGAGGATTTCGTAGGCGTCGTGCTGGGCGACGTTTTGCGCCAGCGCACGATAGATTTTTTGCACTCTGGGTGTATTCCAGTCCGCGCCTAGTTGCGCGGCGGCCTGCGCAGTTTTGGCGAAGAGCACGATGCCGGAAGTGCCCCGGCCTAACCGGTGGACAGGGTTTGCGTTGGGGAATTGCTTTTGCACCAGGCGCAGCAGAGTGTTTTCCATGAAGCCTGCGCCGGGGAGGGTCGGCAGCCCGCCGGGTTTGTTGACGGCCAACACATGCGGGTCTTCGAACAAAACTTCGAAGTGCTGGGGAGTGTCCGGCTCGATCCAGGGTGGTCGGTTCCACACAAGGGTTTGGCCGGAAGCGAGCAATTCGTTCCCGTTTGCGGGGATGCCGTTGATCGTGACTTCGCGATTGTCGAGTCGTTGTTGCCAGGCCTGTGGGGTTGAGTGTGGGTAAAGGCTGGCCAGGTGGGAGAGCAGGGTATGCCCATGATATTTACCCGCGATAATTGTGCTGTAGGCATGGCCCCGGTTTAGCATTGGTTTGAGTGTAAGCTATGGCATCTGGCGGCAGGAGACACAATGCCGCGGCCGATCAAGGAGACACCATAACGCATGAACACAACCACGCGCACAAGTCTGAATCTCATTGCCGCCGTTGGCCTTGCACTCGGCGGAGTGTTTGGCTTACTGGGAACCCTCGTCATGCAATCCAATCTCAGGGCAGCTTTCTGGGGAATTGACTCGGTCGGACTGATCGTGGCTACGGCACTACTCACCTTGAAATACTTCCGGGCGGGAAATGACACTGTTGCCGCCGGGTTTCTAGTATTCGCGATCGGAGAGGCCGTCATGCTATCGGGGACTGCCGCCACGCTCGAAGGAAGTGTTCCTGCGTTTGCCGCAGGCACAGCCTTATGGTCCGCCGCCCTGCTGCTTACAAGTATTCCCAAACAATTCGCCATTGGGGTTCGTCTGGTAGGCATTATTGGTTCGATTCTTTTTGCCATTACTGCATCAAGGATATTTTGGGGGGAACAGGTGTTGCCAACCTCCCGGCCCCTGCCTTTTTTCGCCTACCCTTTCCTCGTGCTTACCTTCGCCGGTTGGATCTGGACACTGTTGAAAAGGGATTGAGGGTCCCGTGTTCGTGGCTGGGCCCCACATCTCGGAAACCGCGAGATATTGATTGAATAAGAACGAAGGTTCAATCGCCCCATGTAGTCCGCTGGCGAACGACCAACGACCTATGACGGCTTCCGCCGTTTGACCGGGTTTTTCCGCGGCCTGTAATATCAAAGATTCCGGCAATTTGGATTTTGGCCTTTGGCCGATAGCCCTTGGCCGTTCGCTTTGAGCCATTGGGGATTGCGGTAGCCGCTAAACCCACAGCCAAGGACGAATGGTTATCGGCTAGAAGCTATCGGCCAAGTGCTAAGTGCCGGCTTTTCCCCATGCCTCACGATCTGCCAAAAGCGTACGAACCGGGCGCGATTGAAGCGCGCTGGGCCGAATACTGGGTGAAGGAGAAGCTGTTCTCCGTCCCCACGCCGCCGGCTGAAGCCGGACCGCCAAAAAACGCGGGCGAGGGCGCCCGCGCCACACAACCAGCTACACAGCCTGTGTTCAGCCTGCTCTTGCCGCCGCCGAACGTGACCGGCCGCCTGCACATGGGCCACATGCTCAACCAGACGCAGATGGACGTCATCATCCGCTGGCACCGCATGTGCGGCGACCTCACCCTGTGGCTCCCCGGCACCGACCACGCCGGCATCGCCACCCAGATGATGGTGGAGCGCCAGCTGGCGGGCGAGGGCAAAAAGCGCCGCGACCTGGGCCGCGACCAGTTCATCGAGCGGGTGTGGGAGTGGAAGAAGGTTTATGGCGGGGCGATCCTCGACCAGATGCGGCGGCTGGGCGCTTCGGTCGACTGGCAGCGCGAGTACTTCACCATGGACGACAACCTTTCGCACGCGGTGCGTGAGGTGTTTGTCCGGCTGTATGAAGAAGGACTGATCTATCGCGGAAAGTACATTGTCAACTGGTGCCCGCGCTGCGAGACGGCGATCTCCGACCTCGAGGTCAAGCACGAGGACGTGCCCGGCAAGCTGTATGAGATCCGCTATCCCGTGGTGGGAAGCAACGAATTTATTACCGTGGCCACCACGCGTCCGGAAACCATGCTGGGGGACACAGCCGTTGCGGTGAATGAAAAAGACGAGCGCTATACGCACCTGCACGGCAAGAAGGTGCGGTTGCCGCTGATGGACCGCGAGATCCCCATCATTCTGGATGAGCTGGCGAACCCGGAGTTCGGCACCGGCGCGGTGAAGGTGACGCCGGCGCACGATCCCAATGACTTTCAGGCCGGACTGCGCCACGACCTTCCCCAGATCGACGTGATGGACCTGCACGCGCGCATGAACGAAAACGCCGGGCCCTACGCCGGGCTGGACCGTTACAAGGCGCGAGAAAAGATTGTGCAGGACCTGGAGGCACAGGGCTTTCTGGTCGCCATCAAGGACTACACGCTGCCCATCGCCAAGTGCGACCGCTGCGGCACGGTGGTCGAGCCGCGCCTGTCGACGCAGTGGTTCATCAAGATTGAGCCGCTGGCCAAGCGCGCCATTGAGGTGGTGGAGAAGGGCTACATCCGCTTCACGCCGGAGAACTACAAGCAGATTTACCTGAACTGGATGTACAACATCCACGACTGGTGCATCTCGCGCCAGCTGTGGTGGGGACATCGCATCCCGGCCTGGCATTGCAATAACCAAGGATGTAAGGAGATCATCGTCGCCCGCGAAGCGCCGCAGAAGTGCTCGAAGTGCGGCCACGCCGAGCTGAGCCAGGACACCGACGTGCTCGACACCTGGTTCTCCTCCGGCCTGCTACCCTTCACGGCGCTGGGCTGGCCGGATGCGACCAAAGATTTGCAGACGTTTTATCCTACGTCGCTGCTGATCACCGGCTTCGACATCCTGTTCTTCTGGGTGGCCCGCATGATCATGCTGGGCTGCTGGTTCATGATGCCGCCGCACAAGCCGGGGAAGGCGGACGCCAGCGAGGAAGAGTTATTGCGGGAGAGCGTGCCCTTCAGGGACGTTTATATTCACGCGCTGGTGCGCGATGCCGACCGGCAGAAGATGTCGAAGACCAAGGGCAACGTGCTCGATCCGATTGAAGTGATCGGGAAATATGGCACCGACGCCACCCGCTTCACGCTGGCGGCGATGTCCTCGCCGGGGACCGATATTGCGTTTAATCCCAGCCGGACTGAAGGCTACCGGGCATTCGCCAATAAGATATGGAACGCGGCCCGCTTCATGTTCATGAATGTGGACCGGGCGGAAGAAGCGGGAATCTGGAAGCTCGGAGAGTTTGGATGGACGGCCGAGGGCGGCCGTCCCCACGCGGGCATTTCCCACACAGGCATTGCCGGGTTCCAGGCGGTGACGCTGGAAGACAAGTGGATCCTCTCACGCTTCAATAATGTGGCGAAGACGGTGAATGAGGCGCTGGTTGGCTATCGCTTTGACGAGGCGGCCAACCGCATTTACGACTTCTTCTGGGGCGAGTTCTGCGACTGGTATATCGAGCTGGTCAAGCCGCGCCTGCTGGAGAACGCGGACAAAGAAACCGTCCGCGTGGCCTGCGGCAACCTGGTGGCGCTGTTTGAGGCGGCGCTGCGCCTGCTGCATCCGGTGATGCCGTTCATCACGGAAGAAATCTGGCATGCCATTTACGACGGCAAGCCGCCGCTGAAGTCGCTGGCCCTGGCCGCCTACCCGCAGGGCGATGCGGGGCAGATGGATCTGACCGCGGAAACCAACATGGCGATCCTGCAGGACCTGATCGTCAGCGTGCGCAATCTGCGGGCCGAGCTGAAGGTCGAAACCAAGGCCAAAGTGCCGGTTGAGGTCTTCACCCAGGATGCCGCGATCCGCAAACTGATCGAAGAGAACCAGGGCGCGGTGGAGCGGCTGGCCAACGTCGAGAAGCTGACCTTTGTGGAAAGCCCGCTGTCGAACCTCCCCGGCGCGCGCGGCACAGCGCGTTTCGACGTGCATGTGGTATACGAAAAGAAAATTGATGTTGCCGCCGAGCGTGAGCGTCTAAAGAAAGAGATTGAGAAGTTCGAGAAGGAAATTGCGAACCTGGAGCGGCAGCTGAGCAACGAGCAATTTCTGGCCAAAGCGCCAGCCAAAGTGATCGAGGGCATGCGCAACCGCCTGCAGGAACTGAAGGTGTTGCTGCCCAAGAGCCAGAGTAAGCTGGATGAACTGGGGGCCGCGTAGAGACGTAGCTCTGCGGCCGGGTTATCCGTTATTGTTGAAGAAGGCCCATGGACTGGAATAGCCGACGCATTACCGCCATCCTCGAAAACGCGCTGCTCGAAGACCGGGCCACGCGCGACGCCACCAGCTACGCCTGCATCGATCCCAACCAGCGGGCCACGGCCACCGTGTTGGCCAAGCAGGACTGCATTCTGGCCGGCATTGGCTGCATTGCCCGCATTCTGGATGTCTACGCCGCCCTCGACGGCGCGGTCACCTCGCACTATGAAGTGACCACCCATCCGGAAATTTTCGACGGGGTACGTCTGCACAAAGGCCAGTCGATTGCCGTCATCCGCCACAATGCGCGGGTCATTCTTTCCTGCGAACGCGTGGTCTTGAACCTCCTGCAGCGCATGAGCGGCATTGCCACCACCACGCGGCAGTATGTGGACGCCGTTTCCGGGACCAAAGCTCGCATCCTCGACACCCGCAAGACCGTGCCCGGGCTGCGCGTGCTGGATAAGTTTGCCGTACGCTGCGGCGGCGGGCAGAACCACCGGCTCGACCTCTCCGACGGCGTGCTGATCAAGAACAACCACATCGCGCTGGCCGGCGGCATTGTTCCCACCCTGCGGCGCGCCGTCATGAACCGCCGGGGCGAACAGCCGATCGAGATCGAAGTGCGCACCCTGGCCGAACTGGAAGACGCCATCACCCACGGCGCCGAGTCGGTGTTGCTCGACAATATGACGCCGGATGAGGTGCGCAAGGCGGTGGAACGCTGTTCGCAGCTGGAGCGCCGCATCCCGCTGGAAGCCTCCGGGGGCATCACCCTGGAAAATGTCCGGGCCTATGGGGAAACCGGGGTGGATTTCATCTCGGTGGGAGCGCTCACCCACTCGGCCAGGGCCGTGGACTTGAGCCTGCGCGTTATGCCCGCGTAACCTGCCATCCCCCTAACGTAACCGGGATTTCGCCGGCGGAGCACCCTAATCCCTCCTTTCGGCCTTATACTGCACCCAGTCCCGAATTTGTAACGCTGTGGTGGGTCGTTGCGGCTTCGATTTCTGGTGTCCTGGGCCAGGGTCTCGGCGTGGCGGGGAACCTGGCGATGCAGTGCGTCGTCATACGTAGGGCGCTTCGAAGCAGGACGAAAGGCCTGCGACGCCTCTGACGGCTGTTACGCAAACTGGCTCGAAAACGTGTCTACTGGCCGAAAGATCTCCGCACGCCGGGTTGTGGAGGTGTCCTATCACCCCACATTACAGACGGATGCGCGCCTAGGGCGCATCGTCCGCATACTGAATGACTACGCCACCGTGGTGGTCAGCGGCACCAAGCTGGCCGCGGAGCTGGGCACCACGCGCTCCGAAGTCTGGCGTCTGGTGCAGCAGTTGCGGCAGTTCGGGGTTTCCATCGAAGGCCGGCCTTCCACCGGATACCGCCTGCGTACCGTGCCCGATCTCCTGCTGCCGGAAATTGTTTCTCCCCTGGTCCGGGGAACAATTTTCAGCCGCTATATCCACCACTATTACAAGATTGGGTCCACCAACACGGAGGCCATGCAGGCCGCCGCCACCGGCGCGCCCGAAGGCAGTGTCTTCCTGGCCGAGCAGCAGACGGCGGGACGGGGACGGGGAGCCCATCAATGGTATTCGGCGCAATCTTCGGGGATTTATTGTTCCGTGATCCTGCGGCCGCCCCTGCCGCCCTTCGAAGCCCTGATCCTGTCTCTGGCCACCGGACTAGCCGTCTACCAGGCAGTGCAGAGCAAAGCTCCTCATTTATCTCTGGATTTGAAATGGCCCAACGATCTGCTGATCAACGGGAAAAAATTCTGCGGCATTCTGACGGAAATGAACGCCGAAGCTACGCGGGTTCGCCACGTGGTGATCGGCATCGGCATCAATGTGAACCAGACCAACTTTCCCGCCGAGCTGCAGCCGGTGGCCACTTCTCTGCGGCAGGCGGCGGGAACGGAATGGTCGCGGGTCGAACTGTGCGCGGCTTTGTTAAAATCGCTCGACCGCGAATATCGCGACCTGCTTTCCCGTCCCGACGCGCGCGGCTCGGTGCTGCGCCGCTTTCAGGAGCGTTCCTCGCTGGTGCGGGGCCGGGCGGTGCGGGTGGAGGAAAACGGGGTCTTTGAGGGCATCACCGACGGCTTGGACCCGCGCGGCTTTTTGCAGGTGCGGACCTTGCAGGGCTTGCGCCTGGTGCTGAGCGGGACGGTGCGTCCCAAAGAATAGGACCGTGGAACTTTTATGCTGCTGGTGCTGGATGTGGGCAATACCAACACGGTGCTAGGTGTCTTCGCCCGCACCGCGGACAGCGAAGATGGCCGTTATGAGGTGCTGGCCGCGAATTGGCGGGTGGCCACCATTGCCACGCAGACCGTGGATGAATATGGCGTGCTCTTCCGCAATCTGTTTGCCATGGCGGACCTCGAAGCCAAGGGCATTCACGGCATTGTGATTTCCTCGGTGGTGCCGCCCCTCGATTCCACGCTGCGACAGGTGTGCGAGCGCTATTTCCACACCAAGCCCCTGTTCATCGAACCAGGGGTGAAAACCGGCATGCCGGTGCTCTATGACAATCCCGCCGAAGTGGGAGCGGACCGCATCGTGAATGGCGTGGCCGCCTTTGAAAAACACGGCGGGCCCTGCATTGTGGTGGACTTCGGCACTGCCACCACCTTCGATTGCGTCACCAAAAAAGGCGAATACCAGGGCGGCGTGATTACGCCGGGCTTGGGCATTTCCGCCGACGCGCTGTTTGAAAACACGGCCCGCCTGCCGCGGGTGGATATTCGCAAACCGGCGCGCGTGATCGGCACCAACACGGTAGGGAGCCTGCAGTCTGGTTTGTACTACGGCTACCTGGGCCTGATCGACGGTATCCTGGAACGCCTGCTCGATGAAATGGGCCCGGAGACCACCGTCATCGCCACCGGAGGTCTGGCTCCCCTGATCGGCAAAGGCTCGCGCTTCATCAAGGAAGTGGACGAGTTCCTGACCCTCGAAGGCCTGCGTTTGATCTGGGAGCGCAATGCCGCCAACCGCGAGGCCGGGAAAAGCCGGCCGGTCACGACCGAGGTTTCTCCCTCCAAGCCCTGGCCGCAAGGCAAATCGCGCGGCCGCTGAGTAGACCGTTGGAAAACTACTTCAATTACTTCACCGAAATCGAGGAGCACTTTCAGCGCCGGCGGGGCGGCATTTTGCTGCTCTCCACCCTCGACTGGGCGCTGATCGAGACCTGGAAGGACGCCGGCATTCCTCTCGAGGCCGTGCGGCGCGGTATCGACGCCGCCTTTGAACGCTATGAGAAGCGCCCCGGCCAGCGCAAAGTGAATAGCCTGGCCTATTGCTCGCAGGAGGTGCTGGCCGCAGCCGAGGAGATGAAGGAAGCCGCGGTGGGAACGCGGGAGGCCGGCGCCGCACCCGCCGTCAAATCCAGCGGGCTGGAGAACGCGGCGCTGATCGGCTTTTTGCAGCAGTGCGCCGAGAAAATCGCGGCCGCCAAACTGCCCGAAGGACACGGAATTTCCAGCCAAGTCGTGGCCCGCGAAACCGCGCAGACCTTGCGGCAAATGGCCACCGAGACCACCACCGCCGCTCCCCGGCTGGAAGACCTGGAGCGCCGCCTGACTGTCCTGGAAGAAAAACTGTTTGCCGTTCTGCTGGCCGCCACGCCGGATGATGAGGTGGTGGCCGTGCGCGCCCAGGCCGACCGTGAGCTGGCGCCTTATCGCAGCAAGATGGCCGGTCCGCAGATCGCGCAGTTGCAGAAACAGTACATCCACAAGCGCCTGCTGGAAAAATACAACCTGCCGCGCCTGAGCTTGTTCTACATGTAGCTGGTGGTTCATGGCCGTTGGCCAGTAGCCCATGGCCTTACTTGCCAAATGCCATTTCGCGGGTAGTGACTTCGTTTGAAAACGATCCTCGGAATGACAAAATTTGAGTTCTTGATTCAAACTGAGGCAGTACTATTTCCCGCGCTCCCGTAAAATCAATTCTTGCCTTTTACCATCGAAAAACTCATCTATGGCGGCGATGGACTCACACACCTGCCCGCCGACACTGAGGGCCGCAGTAAAGCCGTCTTCGTCCCCTTTGTGCTTCCCGGAGAGCAGGTGGAGGCCGTCCTCCGCGAGCAGCGCCCTGGGTTTGCCCGGGCGGAACTCCGGCAAGTAGTGCAGCCTTCGCCGCGGCGCATCGCACCCCGGTGTCCTTACTTCCAGCAGTGTGGCGGATGCCATTATCAGCACGCCCCCTATGAGCAGCAGCTGGAAATCAAGGCAGAGATCCTGCGTGAGAACCTGCGCCGCCTGGCCAAACTGGAGTTGCCGGTCGAATTGCACCTGCACGCCTCGCCGCCCTGGCACTATCGCAACCGCAGCCGCCTGCGCGTGCAAACTCTGCCCGCGTTTGCTCTGGGGTATTACCAATTCGGCTCGCACCGGCTTCTTCCGGTGGAAGAGTGTCCCATCAGTTCCCCACTGATCAACCGCGCCATCGCCGCAGTATGGCAGCAGGGCCGGGCTGGAAGTATTCCAGCCGCCCTGCAGGAAATCGAATTTTTTGCGGACGCCGACGATGGGCAATTGCTTATCGAGATTTCCTGTGGCGGGGAAGTCAAAGAACCGGACGTCACGCGCTGGGCCGAGGAATTCCGCTCCGCCTTCCAGGAGCTGGCAGGAATCACCGCCTTCGGTCCGGCCCGCGAAAAGGCCGAACCCAGACTTATCGCCACGATCGGCGCCGGGGAGCTTCTGTATAGAACCGGGCCGGTCGCTTACCGGGTGGCCGCGGGCGCCTTCTTCCAGACCAATCGCCATTTGGTCGACGATCTCGTCAGGATTGTCACCCAGGGCCGCGCCGGCGATCTGGCGCTTGACCTCTATGCCGGGGTAGGGCTGTTTTCGACCGTCCTGGGGCAAAGTTTTTCACAGGTCATTGCGGTGGAACCGTCACCGACTTCCCATGCCTGCCTCCGTTACAATTCGCTGCCGAATGTGAAGGTGGTTCGCGCCACCACGGAACAGTACTTACAGAACGCGAAAATCGGCCGTCGCCCTGA
Organism: Acidobacteriota bacterium; assembly: GCA_018268755.1. Taxonomy (GTDB): domain Bacteria; phylum Acidobacteriota; class Terriglobia; order Terriglobales; family Acidobacteriaceae; genus KAN-5. The sequence goes on along the minus strand of JAFDVW010000014.1, from coordinate 47,257 downwards.
TCTCGTAGTGGTGGATCCCCCACGCAGCGGCCTGGGCGAGGGCGTGGCCAAGGCCCTGCTTGCGCTGCGGGCGGAGCGTTTGACCTACGTCTCCTGTGACCCGGCCACGCTGGCCCGCGATCTCAAGTTGCTGAGCGGCGGGGGATACCGGATCGAGGAAGCCCATCTGGTCGATCTGTTCCCCCAGACTTACCATCTGGAGAGCGTCTTCCACCTGGTGCGCTGACCTTCCCATTCCCGGGCTTTTGCCCTTAAGGGACGGGTGTGCCGCCATCGCGCCAACCTTTGTTGTGGGCCGCTCTGGCTTACGCCGCCGGGCTGGCCGTCGGCCCATCTCTCTGGCGGCCGGCGCTCTGGTGGATGGTCGCGTGTGTTTCTTTCCTGGCCTTTGCCGGCTATTACCTGAGCCGGCGCTCTCTGCCCGCCCGTGGCCTGGCCCTGGCCGTGCTCTTCGCGATGGCCGCGCTGACCATGCAAATCCCCCCCGCTCCTCCGGAGATCATTCCCGCCTTCGCCGAAGGCATAGCCGTGGAAATCACCGGCCACGTGAAGCGGGAAGGGAACCCGCAACCGCGGGAAAGCGATGTCCGTCAACAGTTCGATATCGAAACCGAGACCGTATCCGATGAAGATACCCTTCAGCCCCTGGGGCTCGGGGTGCGCCTCAGCCTCTATGGGCCGGGCGGTCCCGCCCTCCACTACGGCGACCGGCTGCGGGTTTTCGCGCAGTTGAACCCGCCGCACAACTTCCGCAACCCGGGCGCGTTTGACTATGTGGCCTATCTCAGAGAAAATGGGGTCACGGCATTGGCCTCCGCCAAAGCCAATACCGTGGAATGCTTGCCGGGTTTTGCCGGCAATCGCGCCGAACTGTGGCGCACGCGCATTCACCGCAATATTCTGCAGAAAGTACACGCGCTGTGGCCGGAGGAGCAAGCCGCGCTCATGGACGCGATGGTGATCGGGGAGGACGCCTTTCTCGACCCGGCGACCCGCACCGGCTTCCAGCGCACCGGGACCTATCACGTGCTGGTCGTCTCCGGCCTGAACGTGGGCATTCTGGCCTTCGTGGTTTTCTGGGTATTGCGGCGTCTGCGTTTGAGCGAGGCCCTGGCCGGCGGGCTCGCTGTGCTGCTCGCGGTGGCCTATGCCCTGCTCACCAATGTGGGTGCCCCCATCTGGCGGGCCACCCTGATGCTCGCTCTATTTCTGGGGGCTCGCCTGCTCCATCGCGGCAAATCCATGCTGAACGCCGTGGGTGCGGCCGCCCTCGGGCTGATGATCACCGACCCCCACGCACTCTTCGGGGCCAGCTTCCAGCTTACGTTTCTGTGTGTACTGCTGATCGCCGCCATCGGGGTGCCGATTCTCGAGCGGACTTCGCAACCGACGCTACGCGGCCTGCGCCAACTCGACAATCTGGCCTATGACTTCGCTCTTCCGCCCCGGACCGTGCAATACCGTCTTGACCTGCGTATGGTAGCGGGCCGTCTTGGCCGGTTCCTGGGCCGCAAGATTCCCTTGCGCCTGCTCACTGGCTTGCATCGCTTTGTGCTGGGGACGTTTGAAGTTTTGCTGATCTCCGGCATCATGCAGCTCGGCCTGGTCCTGCCCATGGCCTACTACTTCCATCGTGTGACCGTCTTCGGTCTGGCGGCAAACCTTTTGGTAGTGCCGCTCACGGAACTTCTCATGCCCACCGCCGTGCTGGCCGTCGGGCTGGGCTATCTGTCGCTTACACTGGCAAAAATTCCCGCACTTTGTGCTGGACTCGCCCTGCAGGGAATAACCGGCACCGTACATGGGCTGGGCGGAACGCGCATCGCCGACACCCGCGTGCCCACGCCGGAATTTGGGCTGGTCCTGTTCAGCGCGGCCACCCTGGTGGCGGCCATGCTTCTGGCCCGCCGCCGCAAATGGCTTGTCGCCGCCGGAATCGCCGGCCTGGCTGTGGCCGCAATTTTGCTGTGCGTGTTCCCACTTCATCCCGACATCCGTCCCCGCATTCTTGAAATTACCGCCATCGATGTCGGCCAGGGCGACTCTCTGTTCATCGTTACCCCTGAGGGCCGCACGCTGCTGGTGGATTCCGGCGGCATGCCTTCCTGGATGCACTCGGAGTTCGATATGGGGGAGCAAGTGGTCTCGCCTTATTTGTGGTCACGGGGCGTGAAGCGCCTGGATGCCGTCCTCGTCACTCATCCCCATGCCGACCACATGGGCGGCATGGCTTCCTGGCCAACTTCCATCCCCGGGAACTGTGGATTGGGCCGGTCCCGCAGGGACCGGCCGGAGGTCCCAGCCCGGCCTTGCGGGAGCTTTTGCGGCGGGCGGGGCAACTTGGCGTTGCCGTTTCGGAGCACCGGGCGGGAGACACCCTGGAGTTCGGCGGCGCTGTCATTCACATCCTGGCCCCGGAAACAAGCCTGGAACCGTCTTCATCCCGCCGCAACGAAGACTCCATGGCCATGAAGATCAGCTTCGGCAAAACCTCCGCACTGTTGACCGGAGACATCGAACGACCCACGGAAAAACGCCTTGCCGTAGAAGACCTGAGCGCGGTCCTGCTGAAGGTGGCACACCACGGCAGCGCCACGTCCACAACGCCGGAACTGCTGGCGGCCACCCATCCGCAGTTGGCGGTGATTTCGGTCGGGGCGCGCAACGTCTATGGACATCCGCGCATGGAGGTCTTGCAACGCCTGCAAGGCCGGCAGGTCCGCACCTATCGCACCGACATGCAGGGTGCGGTCACGTTTTATCTGGATGGAAAGGGGGCCAGCGCTAAGCCGGCGGCTCTTCACTGATCTCAAATTCCGCCGTCTCGTCATTGGCCGGCGCGCGGCGGTAGGTTTCGATCACCTCGCGGGCCTGGGCGGCGTCTTCTTCGCGCACCAGGATCACCGTCCCGCCTACTCCGGGAAGGATGTCCTGCTGGGCCTCCAGGGAAGTCACATTGCATTCAATCCCCGCCGACTCGAGCAATCCACGGACCACCAAAGCTTCGGATTCCTGTTCGGTATCGAAAACCCGCACCAGCTTCTCATTGGGGTTTGGCGTTGGTTCGGTCATGATCTCCTCATCGGCCTGTCCGGCCAGCTCTTAGAAATTGTACCCTAGCAGCCCACTTGGCATGCACCCCGCCCCCGGCGTCGGCCATGCACCTTCTCGACGGGAATAGACATCTAATTCTACAAAGCTAGTGGCCGAGGTGGGGGACTATGACAAATCTGGAAAGCATCAGCCCTACGGAAAACACGCCCGGTACCTTCCCGGAAGTTGCCGAGGAAGCCCGCAAAATCCGCCGCCTGCAGATCATGATGGGCATGGTGATGCAGGTCATCAGCCAGGACCCGAAACTGAGCCTGGAAGATGCATCGGAACTCGCGGCCGGGGCAAAGCGCGCGGCGTTGGCCATGTTCCCGGACAAGGAGCTGGCCTATGACCTGCTCTATCGTCCGCGCCTGCAGCGCCTGCTGAACGAACGCTATCGCCTGCAGTAAAGCCTGATGTGGCGCGGACACTCCTGTCCGCGCCAGCATGGGGCCTATCTCCACACCAGCTTCACCACCAGTATCGCGGTAATCGTCAGCGCGCCCAGCAGGGCGTTGTACTCGCGGTGTTTCCGATATAACTCAAGGGCAAATCCGCCGCCGGATTTGTCATAGGCAGTCAAACGGGGAAGCAGCCGCGGCACGGCCTGGCAGTAAGCCTCAAACTGAGGAAACTTGCCGCGCAGGAAGGCCTCTTCCGAACGGATGACCGGCACATAGACCACCAAGAAGAACACCACCATGACAGCGGCGATCCAGAGGCTTCGCGCCGCCACGGCAAACCCAACCGCCAGCACCAGCGAGCCCAGATAGAGCGGATTGCGGGTGTAGGCGTAGGGCCCCGTAGTGGTGAGTTCCTCGTTTTTCTTCACATGTCCGGAAGCCAGGGCACGAATCAATAATCCGGGAAGCACCAGAAATTCTCCCATTAGAAGCGAAAGCGCCGTGGGCCGCGCCAGCCACACATAGAGCACGGCCAGAGCAAACCCCAGGGGCACGCGGATGCGGCGCGCAATTGTCTGCCAGTTAGCCACGCTGCGCCCCCAGAAGCTTTCTGGCCGCCGCGGTTACGTCCTGCACGGTAATTTTCAATAATCCCTCTTCCGCAGTGCGTTTGCGGGCATGCGAAGTCACGCTCGACTGGCTGCGCAGCACGATGCTCTGGCTGGCAAACGGCCCGTTGCGGGCTGGGTCAGTCGGCCCAAAAATCGCCACCACCGGAACTTGCAGCGCGGCCGCCAGATGCAGCGGCCCAGTGTCTCCGCCCACAAACAGGCGCGCCCGCCGCGTCAGCGCAATTAATTGCGCGATGGACGAAGAAATCGTCTGGGCGGCGCCGCCACTCGCCGCCTGGGCCGCCTTCACCGTGGCTTCCTCCCCGGGCCCGAAGTTGAAGACGGTTTGCAGCCCATCTTTCGCCAACTGCTTCACCACTTCTCCGAAGCGCTCCGGGGGCCACTGCTTCGCGCCCCAACCTGCGCCCGGATTCATCAGCACAAATTCTTTTACAGCATGCCGCTCCAGCCACTCGAGCGCGGCCTGCTCCGCCGCCTCATCCTGCGGAAGAGGCACGGGCGGCAAGTTGAGTTTTCTCTGCGCCACGGCCTCCGCCAAAGAAAGGTTCTGCTCCACGATATGTTTTCCCCGCGCAATCACCTTACGCGTGTAAAACATGGCCGCAATGTTTTCCCGGGGCTGGGCAAAACCGAAAATGGCTGCCGCCCGGGATAACCTGGCAATCAGCGACGAGCGCGCCGCTCCTTGAAAATCTACCGCCAGCGGATAACGTGGCGCGCGCAACTCCCTCACCGCCGCGGCAATCTGCTCCCAGGTCTGCGAGGCAGTCAGCGCACGCCGCCAGCGCTTGGTGTCAACCAGGTGCAGTTTATCGACCAGAGGGCGCTGCGGCGACCGCGGACCGAAGCGGGGCGTGCCGCTCGCGCATAGCAATTCGACCCAGCGCTCTTCGATCACCCAACCGATGGTCGCTTCCGGCCAGGCCGCGCGCAGGGCCGCGACAGCCGGCAAGGTGTGGATCACGTCGCCCATCGAACCCAGGCGCACCACCAGCAGCCGCGCCCTCTCCTGGTCTTGGTCCGGCACGGGATGGACAGGACTTTCGCCGGAAGAAGTCATAGTTGTCAGGAACGCTTCGCCTGCAACGTCCGGATGTACTCGCTGGCAGAGTGGTTTTTGGGATCGCCGACAATCTCGACGCGCCCGCCGTGTTCGAGCACGGCATCGCGCTCGGGAACAGAATCCGCCGAATAGTCGGTGCCCTTGGCCTGCACGTCCGGCCGGATCTCGTGGATCAGGGCGCGCACGTTGGGTTCGGAAAAGATCACCACCGCATCCACATCCGCCAGTGCGGCCAGAATCTCCGCCCGCTCCGCGTCCGGCATTACCGGCCGTCCTTCGCCTTTCAGACCGCGCACCGAGGCATCGGAGTTGATGGCGACCACCAATTTTCCGCCCAGCGCCTTGGCCGCTTGCAGATAGCGCACGTGGCCCACGTGCAGCAGATCAAAACAGCCGTTGGCCAGGGTCACGGGCTCCCCCGCCTTGCGCCATTCCGCCACCCGCTGCTGCAATTCGGCGCGACCAAGAATTTTCTGGTTGGTGTCCGCTGCCACTTTTAATGGGCCCTCGTGACCGGCGCAGAGTTTTCCAGCGACTGCAACAACTCTTCGCGGGAAACCGTGGCCGTGCCGCGCTTCATGACCACAATGCCGCCAGCATAATTGGCCAGGTGCGCCGCTTCTTCCGTACTCGCGCCCGCCGCCAGCGCCGCGGTAAAGGTCGCAATCACCGTGTCTCCCGCGCCGGTGACATCCGCGACCTGATCGCTGCCGAAGATGGGGATGTCGGTGGGCTTCTGCTTGCCGGGAAAAGCCACCATACCGTCGCGTCCGCGGGTAATGACCAGCGACTGCAACTTCATGCGCGCCATCAGAGCGCGTCCGGCCGCGCATACCCGCGGCCAGTCATTGCCGATACGCACCCCCAAGGCATCTTCGACTTCAGGCTCATTGGGCGTCGCGGCGGTCACGCCGGAATATTGCAGCATACGAAAGCGGGAATCGAGGACCACTGGCAGGTTCCCGGAGGTGCGCTCCCGGATGGCCCGCAGAATGACCGGCGTGGCCGCGCCGTAACCGTAATCGGAGATCAGCAGGGCGTCGGAGGCGCGCGTGTATTGCCGCGCCGCCAGCACCAGTTCGCGCCGCAGGTGCGGGCTGGGCTCGGCTTCCGGCTCGCGGTCCACCCGCACCACCTGCTGCCGCGAGGTGTGGGTCATGCCGGCCAGAATGCGCGTCTTGGTGACGGTGGTGTGTCCCTTGTCTTTCAGAATGCCGCTCAGGGGAATGCGCTTGTGGCGAAAGTATTTCAGCAGCAGCCGTCCCGGTTCATCGTCTCCCACAATACCCACCGGCAGCACATTCACGCCCAGGTCGGCCAGATTATTGATGGCGTTGGCGCCGCCTCCGGGCACGACACTCCGCTCGCGGTGTTTCAGGATGAGCACCGGGGCCTCGCGCGAGACGCGGGAAATCTCCCCAAAAACAAATTCATCGGCCACCAGATCGCCGACCACCGTGACTGTCACCTTGGGAAACGACTCTACCAGCTTCTTGAGCCGTTCCGTCTCTTTCGAGTGTTTGGAGGAATGTTTCATCGAGAACAGGCAAACTCCACAACCAGCAGTGATTTTCTCATGTCCGGGCCCTGCGCTCCTCGATCACCCGCAGCATGGTATCCACGGCGTTAGCCGCGTCTTGCAACTCCATTTTGACCGGGACCACCGCCACCGGCTGGAGCGCGGAAAGCGCGTCGCCCAGGTTCACGGCGTCCTTCTCCGTAGTGACAAAGCCGCTGGCCCCGCTGCGCTGCCGCAGTTCCAGAAGCTCGCGCACATCGCGTTCGCTGTAGGCGTGGTGATCGCGGAAAAATGCCTCGGCCGCCGGCTCCACGCCGGCGGTGCGCAGCTGCGCCAGAAAATTCTGGGGACGCGCAATGCCGCAAAACACCACCGGCCTCTCCGGCACGCTCTTCAGCTGGATCCCCCGCCGCACTCGCCATGCCGGCTTGCCTTGCAGCGGAAAGGCTTCCGGAGCTGCGCCGCCGCTGAGCACCACCGCATCGGCCCGCCGCAATGAGGCCAGCGGTTCCCGCAAACGCCCGCTGGGCAACAGGCGGTCGCGAGCATCGTCCGGCATTACCAGCACAATGTCGAAATCGCGGGCCAAGGCGCGGTGCTGAAAGCCATCGTCCAGCAAGTGCATCCGCGGCCCCAGCTTCTGCTCGGCAAATACCCCCGCCTGATAGCGTTCTTCTCCCACAATCACCGGCACATCCAGACGCCGGGTCATGAGCAGCGGCTCGTCGCCAAAATCGTGGGCGGTCCCGAAGGGATCGACCAGGGCCACGCCGCGGGTTTTGCGCCCATAGCCGCGGGAAAGAATATCGAAGTCGATGCCGCGCTCTTTCAGCAGTTCGCCCAGCAGCAGCACGAACGGCGTCTTGCCCGAGCCGCCCACCGAGAGGTTCCCCACGCTTACCACCGGCCCGCGCAGTTTGCGCGCCGCCAGCACACCCCGGTCGTAGAGCGCATTGCGGGTGCGCACGCCGACCCCGAACAGGGATGAACTCAGTGGAATCACCGGCCCTCATGTGGCACGGACACCCTGTCCGCGCGTGGTTTTCTATCTCGAGACTTTGGATTCTACCGGCTGTAGCAATTTCTGTAGCGCTTCCAGCGTTTTCTGCGTGGCCCCCATTTGCGAGCGCAGCGTCTCCAGCGCGCGGCGGCCGAGCGCGTGGCGGTCGGCCTCATCGGCCAGCAACTCCATCCAGACAATGGGCAGCTCCGCCGGGCCCACGATGCGCACTGCATCTTCATTCTGAAAGAGCCACACAATATCGCGGAAATTTTCCGTGTGATTGCCCACCACAATGGCCGCGCCGTACATGGCGGGCTCCAGAATATTGTGCCCGCCGCGCGGCACCAGGCTGCCGCCCACAAAGGCGATGTCCGCCAGGGCATAGAGGGCCGCCAGTTCACCAATCGAATCCAGCAGAAACACGCCGCCCCGCAACTGTTCGCCCTTCCACGCCGAGCGTTTCCAAAAGCGCACGCCCAGTGATTGCAAAAGCTGGGCGACTTCCCCAAAGCGCTCCGGATGCCGCGGCGCCAACAGCATGACGGCCTGCGGATAGCTCGCCAGCACCTGCTGGAAGGCGCTCAGCAGCAGCGGCTCCTCGCCGGTGACCGTGCTGCCGCAAACCAGCACCGGGTGCGTCCCACCATACTGAAAGGTGCTGCGCAGCTGGGCCACAATCGGCGGCGGGTCGGGCATGGGAACATCGAACTTCAGGTTTCCGCTGACTTCCACGCGCTCTGCCGCCACGCCAATTGCGTGCAGCCGCTTTTTGTCCTCCCAGGTCTGGGTCAGGAACAAATCTACCGCCTGCAGAATGCGCCGGAAGAAACGCTTCGCCCGCCGGTACCCGGGAAGCGAGCGGTCGGAGATGCGGGCATTCACCACCACCACCCGCGCCCCGGAATCCTGCGCGGCTCGCAGGAAGTTGGGCCAGAACTCGGTCTCGGCCAGCACCACCAGCTCCGGCTTCAGCGCCTGCATGTAGCGCCGCACGGCAAAGCCAAAATCCAAGGGGAAGTAGAAGACGTTCTCCGCCTCGAAGCGGGCCCGGGCCAGTTTCTGCCCGGTGTCGGTGGTGGTGGAAACCAGCACCCGGTGCTCGGGAAAACGCTGCCGCAGCAAGGGTACCAGTCCGCTCACCGCCAGCACCTCTCCCACGGAAACGGCATGCACCCAGATGGTTCGCCCCGGCTTGCTGCCCAGGCGCGCCGGCACGCCACCCAGCCGCTCGCCCAGCCCGGCGCGGTACTTCCCATGGCGCAGCGCCTGCCACAGCCAATAGGGCATGCTCAAAAGCAGGCCGAGTCCCAGGATCGCGCTGTAAATCCAATACATAGAGAGAGAAGGGACATTCTACCCCGCTCCGTCGCTCTGCCAGGTGTCCCGCCCCAGCGAAGGCACCATTCCCAGGGCCAAATGCATCCTATAATCACGACGATGCGTTCCCTGGGATCCCATCTCGTGTTCCGCCGCACAGCCGGTATTTGTGCCGTGTTGGTCCTGGCCGCAGCCGCCGCCTGGGCCGCCAAGGAGTTCAGCCTACCCACGCCGCAAAATGCGGCCAGCTATCCCGCCCACGATGCCCACCCCATGGAGAAGGTCACGCTCGGGCTCGATCCCTACGACATGCCCGACAAGGCCGATATCTTTTCCGTAAAGTACAAAGACCTGGGCTTCCTGCCGATTTTTGTGGTCATCAGCAATGACGGCGATCAGCCCATCTCCCTAGCCGGCATGAAGGCGCAATTTGTCACCGTCGACCGCACCAAGATCCCTCCCGCGTACGAAGACGATATTTACCGCCGCCTCTCCCGCCCCTCCGCCAGCCCTTCCAAGCTGCCCATTCCCTTTCCCACCACCAAAGTGAAGGGCGGAGTGGGCAAGAAGGCGCAGGAGGAGATCCAGCGGGCCCAGTTCGCCGCCAAAGCGGTCGAGCCGCACACCACGCAATCCGGATTTATGTTCTTCGACGTCTCCGGCATTTCGACTCCCATGGCTGGGGCCCACTTCTACCTGACCGGGGTACGCGACGCGCAGGGGAACGAACTTATGTATTTCGAAATTCCTTTGGAAAAATATTTGAGCGCGCCCTCCCGATAGTATGCTTTGCCAGCTATTTCCATGAGGAGTTCGCATGGCTACAACCGAGGAAGCCTGGAAGCATTTTCTCGAGTCCGCGCTACAAAACCCAACCCATGAAAAGATCCGCCCTATCATCCTGGATTCCTGGCGGCGCAGCCGCAGCGCGGGTGTTGACCCGCTGAAGACTCATATCCTGCTGCGTCAGGTCAGCCTGGCGGAGTTGGATCGCCGCCTGCAGATCAACCAGGTTTTAGTGGAAATTTCTGTCCCCCTTATCGATGAGTTTTCCGTTTGTTACGAAAACCTGAAACACGTGGTGTATCTGGTGGATGCTGATGGCATCATCCTGTACGCCATAGGCACCGATTTCATCATGCAAGCCTTCGGATTATCACCGGGCTACAACTGGTCGGAAAGAGTGATGGGAACCAACGGGGCCGGCACCGCTCTGGCCTCTCGTAGACCCGTCGCCGTCATGGGCCCAGAACATTACCAGCTGCCTTTTCACGATGCCACCTGTATGGGAACGCCGGTTTTCGGGGGCGAAGACGCCCTGTTGGGCGCCATCGATTTCACCACCCATGTGCGCGACGCCGACCCGGCCCAGCTCTCGGCCGTGCTCGATCTGAGATGTCAGATCGAATCGAGGCTAAAAGCGTCGCTGTCTTTGGCCTAGGCAGCACGCTGCCTCCTAGACCGCCCTTGGAGGGACCGAGCCCGCTCTGTCGCCACGAAAACCTGCGCCGGCGCTATAATTTTTAGATTATGCCCACTACGCTGGACAGCCCTGTTGCGGCCAACACCAAATATGAGCCGGTCATCGGACTCGAGGTCCATGTCCAGCTCCTGACTGCGACCAAGATTTTCTGCTCCTGCTCCACCCGCTTCGGCAATCCGCCCAACACGAATGTCTGCCCGGTCTGCCTGGGCCATCCCGGCCCCTTGCCGGTGCTGAACAAGAAAGCGGTGGAGTTCGCCACCCTGGCGGCCATGGCGCTGAACTGCCGCATCAATGAGACCTCGATCTTCGCCCGCAAAAACTACTTTTATCCTGATCTGCCCAAGGGCTACCAGATTTCGCAGTATGACAAGCCGCTGGCCGAGCATGGCTTCATCGAGATCAAAATCAACGGCGGAACCAAGAAAATCGGCATCACCCGCCTGCACATGGAAGAAGACGCGGGCAAGAGCCTGCATGAAGGCTTCCCCGATTCCAGCGAGAAGACGGGCATCGACCTGAACCGAAGCGGCGTGCCCCTGATCGAAATCGTCAGTGAACCCGACATCGCCTCCCCCGATGAGGCCTACGAGTATCTCACTCGTCTGAAGGAGATCATCCTCTATACCGCCGTCAGCGACTGCAACATGGAGGAGGGCTCGCTGCGCTGCGACGCCAACGTCAGCGTGCGTCCCCGCGGACAAGAAAAATTTGGCACCAAGGCGGAAGTGAAAAATGTGAATTCCTTCCGCTTTATCCGCGAGGCGCTGGTCTATGAAATCGCCCGCCAGATCGACGTGATTGAATCCGGCGGCAAGGTGGTGCAGGAAACCCGCCTCTACAACTCGAACGAAGGCAAGACCTACAGCATGCGCTCGAAGGAGCAGGCGCACGACTACCGCTACTTCCCTGAGCCGGACCTGCTGCCCCTGGTGGTCGATGCCAACTGGCAGGCTGAAATTCGCAAAACTCTGCCCGAGCTGCCCGAGGCCCGCCGCCGGCGCATGATGGCGGACTACGGCATCACCGAAGGCGATGCCTACACGCTGACGCTCACCAAATTTCTGGCCGACCAGTTTGAGGAGGCCGCAAAAGCCGCCAAGAACCCCAAGCGCGTGGCCAACCTGGTGCAGGGCGAGCTGCTCGGCCGCCTGAAAGCCAAGGGGCTGGAAATTGAGCAGTCCCCCATCTCCATGAAGGGTGTGGCCGAGTCCGCCGATCTGGTGGAGGCCGGGACCATCTCCGGCAAGATGCTCAAAGACCTCTACGATTTGTGCTTTGAGCGCGGCAAAGATTTCCCCGTGGTCTACGAGGAAGAGGGGCGGCCCAAACAGTCGACGGACACATCGGCGCTGGAGAAGATCGCCGACGAGATCATCGCCGCCAATCCCAAGCAGGTCGAGCAGTACCGCGCCGGAAAGAAGACGGTCATCGGTTTCTTCGTGGGACAGGTGATGAAGGCTTCCAAGGGCCAAGCCAATCCTCAGCTCATCAATGAGCTGCTGACCAAAAAGCTGGAAGGCTGATCGCACATAGCAATGAACCCTTAGCATTTAGCCAACCGTCTGGCCGGAGTGCGAGCATACACTCTGGCCTTCACGGCCGAATGCTAAGCGCCTTCTGCCTCTAATGTTTTCCTATTAACTTCTTTTCACTATGGCGCTGTCTCGCCGTCATCCCTAGAATCCTCAGAATTCCATGTGGGCACAGCTCGTCCGGGCTGTGTAGATAGGGATCGTGATTGTTGAGGAAAGTGTGGGGATTCGCACGTTGGGTCACCGCGGTCGCACTTCTGTGCGGGCCTTCGTTATCGCAAACCGGAGTTCCCGCCTCTCCCGACGAGGTAACGCTCCGAGTCATCGTGCTGCCCTCTCCTCAGGAAGCCCAAAAGGTCCTCGAGGAACTAAAGCAAGGGGCTGATTTCTCAGCGCTGGCAAAGAAGAAATCCATCGACTCCACAGCTGAGGACGGGGGACTCATGGGCAAAGTCTCGCTATCATCCTTGCGGCCGGATTTGCGCGATGCGCTGCGCGGTGTCGGCCCCGGACAGCTCAGCCCGATGGTCAAACTTCCCTTGGGCTATGCCATTCTGAAAGTGGTCCCCGAGTCCCCCTCGGCCAAGGCGCCGGTGGCCGCCAACCAGGCCCTGGCTGCAACCGGCAATGTGAAATACTCCTTCAACATCGGTGGCCTGAGTGAAGTGGAGCTGGCCTTCGTAAAGCTCCCCAAAGATGCCGACTGGAGCCAGAACCCCAGAAAAATCTGCCAAGCCCGCCAGGACTCCACCCGCGCGCTCAAGCGCCAGCTGGAGGACTTCCTCTCCCCCGCCAATCAGAACCTCCGCGCCATGCAGCCGCCCATGGACGTGATGAATGCCTATTTCGCAGCGGGAGAGGTGAACTCCTATCTGGGAAACATGCAGGCGGCGGTCGAGCGCTATGAACAGGCCGCCCAGGTGGCGGCTAACGGAGTCCCAGAAGCTTCTCTGCAAATGAACGAAGCTCTGGGCATCGCCTACCTGCACAAATCGGAAATGGACAACGGCGTGTACCGCGCGCCCGGCGACCGCTGCTTACTGCCCATGCCTGCCGGTCAGGCATATGCCCACCCTGCCGACTCCACCAAGGCCGTCGCCTATTTCCTGAAGTATCTGGAACAGAAGCCGGACGACCTGGAAGTGCGCTGGCTGCTCAACTTGGCCTACATGACGACGGGCGGATATCCCGACAAAGTTCCGCCGCAATATCTGATTCCGCCTGCTTCGTTCGCCTCCAAAGAAGACGTGGGCCGCTTTCGCGATGTGGCGGCCGCGGCCGGCCTCGATTCTTTCTCCATGGCGGGCGGCGTCATTGTGGACGACTTTGAAAACAACGGCCGCCTGGACATTGTGACCTCCAGCTTCGACGCCTGCGCTCCCCTGCGCTACTTCCACAACAACGGCGATGGGACCTTTACCGAGCAAGGCGCGAAGGCAGGTTTCTCCGACCAGGTAGGAGGACTGAGCCTCGTCCAGGCCGACTACAACAACGATGGTTGCATCGACATCCTGGTGATGCGCGGGGCCTGGGAAGTACCCCAGCGCCGCTCCCTGCTGCGCAACAACTGCGATGGCACCTTCACCGACGTCACTGCGGCCAGCGGCTTGGCCCAGCCCAGCAGTTCCCAGGCCGTGGTTTGGACCGACATCAACAATGACGGCTGGCTCGATTTGTTTGTCGGCAATGAGGCCGGTCCGGCCCAGCTTTTTCTGAACAAGGGCAACGGCACTTTTGAAGACATCTCCATCTCCGCCGGAGTAGACGACATTGGCTTCATCAAAGGCGCGGCGGCCGAAGATTATGACAATGATGGCTGGCCCGATCTCTATCTTTCCAGCCTCAGCGGCTTCAACTACCTCTACCACAACAATCACGACAACACCTTCACCGAGGTGACCGAGACCGCCGGCGTCCCCGGCTCCGGACACGGCTTTGCCACCTGGTTCTTCGACTACGACAATGATGGTTGGCCCGACCTTTTCGTGACCAGCTATTTTGTCTCGGTTGAAGAGACCGCCCGCACCTACCTCAGCCTGCCGCACAACGCTGTTTCGCTCAAACTCTACCGCAATTTGGGCAATGGCAAGTTTCGCGACGTGAGCACGGAGACCGGCCTGGACAAGGTATTCATGCCCATGGGAGCGAACTACGGCGACATCGACAATGACGGCTATCTCGACATCTATATGGGAACCGGCAATCCTTCCTATGCTTCCCTGGTCCCCAACGTTCTGTTGCGCAATCGCGACGGAAAGTATTTTGTCGATGTCACCGCGTCCTCGGGTACGGGTGACCTGCACAAAGGCCACGGGGTCGCCTTTGCCGACCTCGACAACGACGGCAACGAAGACCTGATTGCGGAAATGGGCGGCGCCACCCAAGGCGACAGCCATGTCATGCGGGTATTCGAAAATCCCGGCCACGACAATGACTGGATCGGACTGAAACTGATCGGGGTGAAGAGCAATCGTGCCGCCATCGGTGCGCGCATCAAAGTCACCGTCGAAAACCAGGGGCAGGCAGCCCGCTCCATCTACCGCACGGTTAGCAGCGGCGGCTCCTTCGGGGCCTCTCCCTTGCAGCAACACATCGGCCTGGGCAAGGCGGCGCGCATCGTCGACCTGGAAATCTGGTGGCCCACCAGCAACACCCATCAGCACTTCGCCAACGTCGAGAAAGACCAGTTCCTGGAGATCAAAGAATTTGCCCAGGAATATCGCAAGCTGGAACGCAAGCCCTACCATCTGGGCGGAAAGCATGTTGCTGCAAACCATGTCCCGCCCGCACCGGAGGAAACGCACCCATGAAACGCATCTCTGGCATGCTCACGGCCGCATGCTTTCTTATACTCAGCGCTTCCCTGTGGGCCGCCGACCAATACCCGGTGACCGGCATGGTCCTGAAAGTCGATGCGGAACACAAAAGCTTTGTGGCCTCCTGTGACGCCATCCCCGGCTATATGGACGCGATGATTATGCCTTTCGCAGTGCGGAACGCGAAAGAATTTGCCGGCATCGCCCCCGGCGCCAACGTGCAGTTCACTCTGGTTCTGGAAAAGGATTCGTCGTTCGCCGAAAACATTCAGGTGCGGCACTATCAAAGCGTGGAGCAGGACCCCCTCACCGCCCGCCGCCTGAAACTGCTGCGGCAATTCTCCGACCCATCCCACAAGCCCAAACTCCTGGCCGTCGGCCAAACGGTCCCGGATTTCGTGCTTATTGATCAGGCGCGTCAGCCCGTGAAGCTCTCCCAGTTCGAGGGCAAAGTTGTGGCCCTCAACTTCATCTACACCAGCTGCGCTTTGCCCACGTTTTGTTTCCGCATCACCAATAATTTCGGGGTACTGCAAAAGCGCTTTAAGGACCGGCTGGGCAAAGACCTGGTATTGCTCACGGTCACTTTTGACCCGGAGCGCGACCATCCGGAAACGCTGGCCCATTACGCGAAAACCTGGAAAGCCGACCCTGCCACCTGGCATTTCCTCACCGGGCCGGTGGCCGATGTGCAGCACGTCACCAATCTGTTCGGCGTGGACTATTTTCCCGATGAAGGCCTAATGAACCACTCCCTGCACACGGTAATCATCGACCGCCAGGGCAAGCTGGTCGCCAACATTGAAGGGAACCAATACACCGCCGCCCAGCTTGGCGACCTGGTCGAGGCCAGCCTCGGCCGTCCTGCCGGCGAGCCCTCGCGGCGCGCCCAGCTCAACCACGCCGGCGGTTCGACCCTCGACAAATGAGTGTTAAATAAAGGCTTGCCGGCATCTGACCGGCCAGTGCCTTCGGTCACCTGAAATCCGCGCGCATTGCGAGTAGCATACTCACGAACAGGGGTGTGCCCGGCCGGAGGGGAACATGAAGGGCTGGAAGCTCGACCGTATTATCAGCATCGCCACGCTGGCCGTCTCGCTGATTGCGCTGATTCTGGTTTTGAAGCGCCCGGCGCCGGTGGCGGTGGTGCAGACTCCGGCGCAGGCTGCCGCCAACGCGCAATCTTTTCAGGACAAGCTGGGACAGCTGGCCCAGTCGGCTTCAACCGGCTCGGATCCGCAGGCGGAAGCCCCTGCAGATTCCCCGGCTGCGGGCTCCCCGAGCACGCCGCCCCTCAATAGACCCGAGATACGGCTATCGTCCGGCGAAGTCAGCGCGGCCCTGGCGCAGGCCGCAGGCGCCCTGACCGGCGCCGACCTCACCCCCAATACTGACCTGGGCGGCGGCGCTCCCAACATCAAAGACCAGCAGGTAAGTTTTGATGGCGATCTGGTGCACGGCCAGTTTCTGACCAACATCGCGGGAAAAGACGTTTGGGTAACCGTCTCCGGGCATCTGGGATCAAAGGATGGCTATGCCACCTTCGATCCCACCGAGTTCAAAGTGGGAGATCTGAATGTTCCGGTCTCGCTGGTGAATGACGCCTTGCAGAAAAAGATGGCGGAACAGCGCGACCGCCTCAAGCTGCCCGAGTATGTAGGCGGGGTGAAGGTCGAAAACGGCGAACTCGTCCTGCAACAGAAGTAACGTGACGCGGAAGTGATGTGGCGCGGACACTCCTGTCCGGGGAAACTCACCCGCAACCGAAGGCCAGGCTTAACTTCCCAGGGCCCCCTCAAACAGCGGCCACAGCTGCTCGCCAATCACGCGATAGATCGAAAATGCGCTGCCCGTGTCGGACACCTTGCGAAATAACAGTTCGCCGCGGCCATCTCCGTCCGCATCCACCGCGTCCAGGAACTCCATACGCGGAATGACATCCAGATGGTTCTGGTCGGTCACATTGGCATACACCTTGCGCATATCGCCGTAGATGTTCTGCCGGCCCACCACAGTGACGAAATAATGCACGTCTGGGGCGGACGCCATCTCCACCGTCGCGGTCAGCACCATTACCGGTTCGTTGTTGTTCGAGAGATCGAAAACGTGAAAGTTGATGTCATGGAAGCTGGGCGGCGCCGGTTTGGGGGCGGTTTTGACTTTGCCGGTCGTGGGCTTTTGCGAGGGCGCGGCCGATGCCGTCATCTGCGATCTTTGCTTTTGCTGCGCCAGAATTGCCTCGGCGGCCATGGCCTGCATGCGGGCGCGAAACTGGGCCTCCTCGCCGTCTTTCATGGCATAGAGAAAGGGCAGGGGCTCCGGGCCCCCCGCATCGGAAATCGCCGGAATCACCTGGATATTGCTCTTTTCCGGCGCAACTTGCTTTGCTGTCGGCTTGACCTCCACTTCCGCCAGCTCTTTCTCCAGGTCCTCGGCTTTGGGCTGTGCCGCAGGCTTACCCCGCCGCAGCACGGGACGGTTGGGGTCCTCGGGTTCCACGCGCTCGGGGGAAGGGGCTGGCGGAGTAGCTGGGGCCTTCGCCTCCGGCGCTGGAGGCGCCGGTTTCTCGACTTTGGGCGCTTCTGGGGCTTTGGCGTTGCCGCGATGCAGCACCGGCGGCCCGCCGATTTCGGCATCAATTGAGGGTGGCTTGGCCTCGGCTTTCTTTTTGGCGGCTTCGGCCGCGGCGGCGATGCTGGCCGAGTCCCGCCAGGTGCCGGCGCCGACCCAACCCCGGGTTTTGGTGGCCAGCGCGCCCGACACGGTGAACAATCCCTGCGAGGTGCCGCTGCGCACCGCTTCATACACGATGCCCGACTCCAGCGCCATGGGCACCGGCGCCGCCTTATAGACGCTGGCATCGTAGAATTGCCCGTCGATCAGGATCGCCACCGGCACCAGGTGCGCTTTGCCGTTGGCGGCCAGCTCCAGCAGTCCCAGGGCGCGCGGGCCCTTGGAGGCATTGGATTTCTTGGCAAATTGCGCGGGCAGAATTTGCCCCAGGAGAAAAGTCACCGCCACCAGAGTGACGGCCCACTGCGCCGTGCGGTATAAAGTTCGAGACAAAGGAGACACCGCCATGAGTATCGCTCTCAATGATAAAGCCCCCGAGTTCACTTTGCCCGACCAGAACGGAGACCCCGTGTCCCTCAAGGACTTCCGCGGCAAGTACGTCGTCCTGTTCTTTTATCCCCGGGCTAATACACCTGGATGCACCATTGAGGCCTGCGAGTTTCGCGATACCTACAAAAAGATCGAAAAAACCGGCGCCGTGCTCCTGGGGATCTCTCCCGATACCTCCAAGGCCCAGAAGAAATTTGAGGAGAAGTTCAGCCTGCCCTTCACCCTGCTGGCCGACGCGGAAAAGAAGGTCTGTAACGCCTATGACCTGATGGTGGAGAAAAATATGTACGGCAAGAAAGTCATGGGCGTGGCGCGGACGACTTTTCTCATCGCTCCCGATGGCAAGGTCAAGCACATCTTCCACAAGGTGAAACCGGAAGGCCACGCCGAGGAAGTGCTGGCCCTGCTCAAGCAAGTGCTCAAGGGGGCGGCCTAGACTGGACTGGGCAGGGGTTTCACCTGCCCACGATTATTTGGTCGTGAAGGTGACCGAGCTCTCGGCGGGAATCACGGCTTCCTCTTTGCCGGTCGCAGCCGCGACTCCGGTCCCCGCGCCCGCACCGACCCCGGCCCCGATGGCGGCGCCTTTACCGCCGCCGGTCAGCCCTCCAATCAGCGCGCCCAGCGCGGCCCCGCCGCCGATTTTGGTGACGTTGCTCTTGGTGTGGCTCTTGCCTTCAATGTGATAGGCACTGCTCGAAACGGTCAGCGACTTGCCGTTCACGCGCACCGAGGTCAGCCGCAGGGTTAGTTGCCCCGGCTCATGCAGTCGTCCGCTGCTTTTCACGAAAGTCACTTTGCCTTTGACTGGAGCACCCGCCTTGGCCAGCGTCTTGCCGCGGACTACCAGATCGTTGGCCAGGCTGCCGTCAAATTTCTGCCCCACCGTGGCTTTTCCCGAGTCGATTTCGGAGCCGATGCGGACCGTCAAGCTGGTTCCCGCTGGAATGGTTTGCGCGGCGGCCAGTGTCAGCAGTAAAAATAACGGTGTGAGTTTCAGCATTTTCCTGTGCATAAGTTCTCCTTCAGAAAACGAACTATGGGAAAGACGGAACGCTGTCCCCCAAAATAGCAGAAACCGGAAAGAATGACAGCCCACCAGGCCCCCACCCTATGAAGCCAGTTCTCGCTCCGCTTTCCCGGGCATTCTTCAATCGCGACCCGCGCCGCGTCAGCCGCGAGCTGCTGGGAAAAATCCTGGTGCGGCAACGGCGCACCCAGACTCTCTCCGCCCGCATCGTGGAAGTGGAAGCCTATCTCGGCGCCGGCGATCCCGCCTCTCACACCTTCTCCGGCCGTACTCCGCGTAATGCCGTGATCTTCGGCCCGCCCGGCCATGCTTACGTGTATTTCATCTACGGCAATTACTATTGCCTGAACGTTTCCTGTTTGCCCGACGGGGTGCCGGGTGGTGTGCTGATTCGCGCCCTCGAACCCCTCACCGGCATCGCTGAAATGGCCCGCCTGCGGGGCCTTACGCTGATCGGCCCAGAATATTCCACGCGCGACCTCAAAGCCCTCACCAGCGGTCCCGGCCGCCTCTGCCAGGCTTTGGCCGTCACCCGTGCGGAGGACAACGGCAAAGACCTGACCGATCCTACTTCCGGACTGTACCTTGGGGACGACGGCGCTCCTCGTCCCCGCGTGCTCCTCACCCCGCGCATCGGCATTGTGAAAGCCGCCGACATGCCCTTGCGCTACGTCATCGCCGGCAACCCCTTCGTCTCCGGCCCCGGATCACAAAATAAACCCCTCCCCACCTTCGCTCGGCGGGCCGCCTTCCGTTAGAATCCAAGCCACCTTTTCCGCACAGAAATCTCAGGAGGCAGTCCGCATGCGTCCGCTCCCATTCCGTACATCCCTGCTGCCCGTGGTCCTTTTACTGAGCATCGCCGGCTTTGCCCAGGCCAACCTCGACACCCTCAAAACTGAGGCTTTGCAGGATGTCGACCAGCGGCAGGTCTTCACCCAGCAGATGGTTGACCAGATTTTCAGCTACTCGGAACTGGGCTTTCAGGAATTTGAGACCTCCCGCTACGTCACCGGCATCCTGCAGAAAAACGGCTTCAAGATTGAAAACGGCGTGGCCGGAATTCCCACGGCGTGGATGGCCACCTATGGCTCGGGCAAGCCGGTCATCGCCTTCATCGCCGACATTGATTGCATCCCGCGCGCCTCGCAGAAGCCCGGCGTCGCCTATCACGATCCGATCATCGAAGGCGCGCCCGGCCACGGCGAAGGCCACAATGCCGGGGAAGCGGTAAACGTGACCGCCGCACTGGTCCTCAAAGACCTGATGGAGAAACACCACATCGCCGGCACGCTTAAAATTTTCCCCGGCATCGCGGAAGAGCTTCTCGGCGCCAAGGCTTTCTTGGTCCGCGCCGGGCTGTTCAAAGATGTGGATGTCGTGCTGGGCGCGCATGTTTACTACTCCTTCGGCACCAACTACGGCCAGGCTTTCGCCCCTCAGGGGCTGGTTTCCGTGCAGTATCTCTTTCACGGCCGCGCCGCCCATGCCGCGGGCGCGCCCTGGGAGGGCCGCAGCGCCCTCGATGCCGTGGAGCTGATGGACACCGGCTGGAACTTCCGCCGCGAACATCTGCGCCTGCAGCAGCGCTCACATTACGTGATCATCAACGGTGGCGACCAGCCCAACGTCGTGCCCTCCGAAGCCGCCGTCTGGTACTACTTCCGCGAACTCGATTATCCGCGCATCAAGGACCTCTACAGCCTGGGCAACACCATGGCCGACGCCGCCGCCATGATGACCGGCACCACCGTGACCCGCCGTGTGGTCGGCTCCGCCTGGCCCCCGCACTTCAACAAAGTGGTGGCCGAGGCCCAGCAGAAAAACATCGAGCGCGTCGGCATGCCGCAATGGAGCGCCGCCGACCAGACCCTGGCCAAAGCCGTGCAGAAAGAAATCGGCGCGCCCACCGATGGATTGAAAGAAAAGGTGGATGCCCTTACTCCGCCCAAGCCCGAAGGCGAAGAAGGCGGCTCGGACGACATCGGCGATATATCTTGGGTCGTGCCCACGGTCTACCTGCGCTTCCCGGCCAATATTCCCCATACGCCCGGCCACAGCTGGGTGGATGGCATCGCTATGGCGACCCCCATAGCCCATAAGGGGTCGACCGTCGGAGCCAAGGTGCAGGCCCTCACCGCGCTGGACTTTCTGCTTTCGCCCGAGCTGGTGAAGCAGGCATGGGATTACTTCAACCTGCAGACCAGGGACCAGAAATATACGCCGCTGATTGCTCCAGAAGACCAGCCTGCAGTGGAACTGAACAAAGAGAAGATGGCAAAATTTCTGCCCGAACTGAAGAAGTATTACTACGATCCGGCAAAGTACAAGACGTATATGGAGCAGTTGGGAATCACCTACCCCACGGTGCGGAATTAGAAAGTCCGGAGTGGCGTTCCGGGCTCTCAGTATTGTCTAGCTGTTAAAAACTTGTCATTCCGAATGGCTTTAGCCATGAGGAATCTGCTTTCCCCGCCCAACAGCAGATTTCTCGGGCCAAACAACAGCCCTCGAAATGACAAATCGGTAGAGAGCTAAAAAGAACCAACTGTGGTGCGGGCACTCTTGCCCGCAAGGCACACTAGCCCCGGCGGACAGGAGTGTCCGCCCTACCTTAACCCAGCACCACGTTGTCGATCAGCCGCGTGGCGCCGACATACGCCGCCACCGCCGCCAGCGTGGGCCGCGCGATCGTGGCCACCGGATCGAGTGTATCGGGATCGACAATTTCCAGATAATCCAGCCGCACTGCGGGCTCTTCCGCCATGACTTTTCGGCCAGCCTCCGCCAGCACAAGCGCGTTTCGTTCTCCCCGCTCATACGCCGCTGCCATCTGCCGCAAGGCCCGCGATAGCACTCGGGCCTGCCTGCGCTGCTCGGAATCAAGATAAGCATTGCGCGAGCTCAGCGCCAACCCATCCGCTTCGCGCACAATGGGACAGACCACCATCTCGACGGCAAAATTTAAATCGCGCACCATCTGCCGCAAATTCGCTACTTGCGCTGCGTCCTTCTGCCCAAAGAACGCCACATCCGGCTCGACGGCATGAAACAGCTTGGCCACCACCGTCGTGACGCCGCGAAAATGTCCTGGCCGCGACTTGCCATCCAGCTTCTCGCTCAGCCCTTCCACCGTGACCCACGTCACCGCGCCCGGAGGATACATTTCCTCCGACGTGGGGGCGAACAGCAGCTCCACGCCTTCCCCCTGCAGCAATTCGCAATCACGCTCAAAACTGCGGGGATATTTGCTGAAATCTTCCTTGGGCCCGAATTGGGTAGGATTGACGAAAATCGACGCCGCGACCACATCACTCCGCTGTCGTGCCGCACGCACCAGCGACAGGTGCCCTTCATGCAATGCGCCCATCGTGGGCACGAAGCCCAGAAGCTTTCCTTCCCGCCGTACCGCTCGCGCGGCGGCGCGCATCTCCGCAATGGTCGATAAGATTTTCATTTGTTCGGAATATTTGTCATTCTGAGCGAAGAGGATGCTTCGCTTGCAAAGTATCCCCGCAGTCGAAGAATCCCTACCTGGTGACGAAGCAGCGCTTTACGCTCCAGAGACCCAGTTGATCACCACATGCACCTCGTGCAGCGTTCCGGCAATCACCGCCCGGTTGCGGCGGAACTCGGCCTTGTCATCGTCGGAGCCGGCCGGCGTGCCCTCCTGCACTGCCACCACTCGTCCATAAGGCCAGGCGGAAGCCGGCAGCGCGGCCAGAGCGCCGGCCAGCTCTTCCGGTTTCAGCAGACGCTGTTCGCTGTTGGCCACATCCAGCAATGCGACCCCATCTTTCTGCAGAATCAAGAATGGGTTCCGCCATTGCCGCATGTCGCGGACCTTCATGTAGGTGGCCAGGTCCGCCGGGGGAATGGCCTGCAGGCGGGCCGCCGGATCGTCCTTTGCCGGTGCGGGCGTCGCCCCTGATGGGGCGGGCGCAGGAGCTGAGGTTGTCTGCGCCTGTTTGGGAGGCGCGGAACACGCGGATAGTCCAAGACTCAAAGCAAGCAAGAAGGCGGCAGTTCGCAAAGGAGTTTCTCCCGATTGTGCCAGTTTACCGCCGCATGGCCCGTTTGCGCTCCAGCACGGTTTCGAGCGCGCCCTGGGTCTCCTTGGGTAGATGGTAAGACTCGGCATCGGAGGGGAATTTCCGCGAAAGCACGTCGGCCCGATACGCCTGCACCGCGTTGGTGATTTCCGCCGCCACATCGCCATAGCGGCGCACGAATTTGGCCGTCGGGCCAAAGGTCAGGTTGAGCAGGTCATGGAAGACCAGCACCTGCCCATCGCACCCCGGACCCGCGCCAATTCCAATGGTGGGCGCGCTGACCTCGGCCGTAACCAGGGCAGCGGCTTCGCGGGGAATGCCCTCCAGATAGAGACAAGCCACGCCGGCGCGGTCGAGGGCCACAGCATCGCGAATCAGCTGCTCCACGCCCGCCAGGGATTTTCCCTGTACTTTGTATCCGCCCATCAGGTTCACGGACTGCGGGGTCAGGCCGATGTGCCCGGCCACGGGGATCTCCGCCTCCACCAGCCGGCGGACCAAGTCCACCCGTTTCTCGCCGCCTTCCACCTTCACCACCTCCGCGCCGCCTTCCTTCACAAAGCGCGTGGCGTTGCGCAGGCCCTCTTGCGCGTCCACCTGATAGGAACCGTAGGGCATGTCGGCAACCAGCAGCGCGTGCTTCACCCCCCGCCGCACCGCTTTTACGTGGTGCAGCATCTCGTCGACGGTGATGGAAAGGGTGTTTTCATGGCCCAGCATGGTCATGGCCAGCGAGTCGCCCACCAGCACCATGTCGATGCCGGCTTCATCCACCAGACGCGCGCTGGCAAAGTCGTAGGATGTCAGGCAAGTGATGGGTTCGTGCCGCTGCTTTTTTTCGCGGAGAGTTGCTACCGTAATTTTCTGGCGAGGTTCGCCAATGGGGGTGAGACTCACATTGTCCTCCAGTGCCCCTCCGCAACCAGGCGGATGGAGCCTGCCACATCTTTGAAGCGAGGATTATTGTAATCCCGGCCGGGGCCGAAGTCGATGGGGAATTTCAGGCCTGCCTTTGGCTAATGCTTGCAGAGTATTGCGATAGCGGACCAAAAGCTCCTCGAGCTTTTCCTCAAAAGCAGGATTGCACGGCATTAGGATACCGCTCTTCTTTGCCAGCGGCTTTGCGCTTTTTAGACTGAGTCATAGATACACCTTCGGGCAAATGCAGTGATAGGCAGCTTTGAATCTGGCTGAAAAAGCTAAATGCGATTCTTTTTCAACCATTCCATAAGCGCATATGCACTTCTTGCGTGGACTGAGACATCCGACGGGTAAACCTAGGCCAACAACCACCCTTACGCGCTGGCCGCGTCCTGGTTCCCCAGCGGCAGGAAGTATTGCGTCCCCTTGATGGGCTCGGAGACCTTGCGCAGCAGCTCCTGCAGGTCTTCGTTGCGTTCCACGAAGTCGATCTCCGAGGTGTTCACGATCAGCAGGTCCGAGGATGTGTAGTGAAAGAAGAAGTGTTCGTAGGCCTTCACCACTTCTTCCAGGTAATCTTCGTTGATCGCCTTTTCGCTGGGCGCGTTCTTTTTCTTCAGCCGCTTCTTCAGCACTTCGGGCGTCGCCTGCAGATAGATCACCAGGTCGGGCGTAGGCAGCTGCTCGCGAAAATAATTGTAGTAGCGGTTGTAGATCTCCAGCTCCGCGTCGGTCAGATTCAGATAGGCGAACAGCTTGTCTTTTTCAAAGATAAAATCGGTCACGATGGTCTTCTGCGACCGCGGCCCCAGATCGAGCGCATGCAATTGCTCAAAGCGCTGCACCAGAAAGGCGAATTGCGCCTGGAAGGCCGCCCCCGGCTCGCCGCTGTAAAATGAGGACAGAAACGGGTTCTCCTCCGGTTCCATGACCCGCTGCGCATTCAGTCGCTCGGCCAGGACCTGCGCCAGCGTGCTTTTTCCCACCCGTATCGGGCCTTCGACAGCGATATAGCGGGGAAGTTCGAAAAGATTCGCCATGATTGGAAAAAAGAAAACTCGTTGGCAGCATATCTCGCTTCGCGCCTTGAAGCAATTGCGCGATGAGTAAACCGTGACATCCTCAAGCCCGGCACGGACTGTCTGGGCGCGGGTGTCTCACCCGCGCGGGACAGGAGAGGAAGCGGAAATCATCATAAATTTTTGCCCACGGTAGAACTCAAGCGATCCCTCTCTCGGAAAACGATACAATCGCGGCATGCTTGGCTGGATCCTGGGCGCGACCGCGACCACGGCGGCTTTTTCCGCCGGCTATCAATCCATGGCCCCCACCGGACAGTGGTACGGACGCACCTTCACCGGACTGCCTTCCGGCTCTAAGAAAATCGCCCTCACTTATGATGATGGTCCCAACGATCCCCACACCCTGCATCTGCTGGATGTGCTGGCCAGGCACGGCGTCAAAGCTACGTTTTTCCTGATCGGACGCTATGTGCAGCGGCGCCCCGACATCGCGCGCGCCGTGGTGGACGCCGGACACGTCGTGGGCAACCATACTTTCACCCATCCGCTGCTGATTTTTCAGTCGGCCACGCAGATCAACAAGGAATTGCAGGACTGTCGCCGTGCGTTGAGCGACGCCGTGGGCGAGCACTCCAATCTCTTTCGCCCACCCTTCGGCGGACGCCGCCCGGCCGTGCTGCGCATCGCGCGCCAATTGGGCTTGCAGCCCATCATGTGGAATTTAACCGGTTACGACTGGAGCGCGCCGCCGGCGGAGAAGATCGAGCGCCGCGCTGCGCGAAAAATTCGCGGAGGCGACGTCCTCCTACTGCACGATGGCGGCCACGTCGCTTTTGGCGCAGACCGCTCCCAGACCGTCCTGGCCACGGACCGTCTCATCGCCCGCTACCAGGCCGAAGGCTACGAGTTCGTCACCATCCCGGAAATGTTGCAAGCATCAGGATCCACGTAAGGACAGCCGCCCCTTCGACGATGCTCAGGGCAACCTCGGCTGTCCGGTCGAGCGCGGCTCGACAATCACAGCCTGCTGATTTTTCTTTGAACCACAGAGGACACAAAGTTCCACAGAGGAATTGTGGGGATTTCTCCGCGCTTTCTCTGCGATCTTTGCGGTATCTGCGGTTTCAGATTTTCCTAAACCTTTGAAACGCAGAGGGCGCTAGAGTCCGCTTAAAACTTGGGAATGCCCTTAAATCGACCGTCCCTACGCAAGCTATGGGCGCACCGCCGCGAACGCCTGTTCCGCTGCGGCAATGGTGTGCTCTACATCGGCGTCCGTGTGCGCCGCGCTCAAAAACGCCGCCTCAAACTGTGAGGGCGCAAGATAAACACCGCTCTCGAGCATGGCGCGGAAGAATCGGCCGTAAGCTTCCGTGTTGGACTTCGCCGCGGAAGGCCAATCTGTCACCGGCCCGGCGGTAAAGAACCAGGTAAACATCGAGCCCACGCGATTGTGGCAGGCCGCCACTCCTGCCTTTTTCGCGGCCTCTGCCACGCCGGTCACCAGTTTCCCGCTCAGCCGCTCCAGGCGCGGATAAATTTCCTGCTTGTGTTCGCGCAGATGCCGCAGCGTGGCCACGCCCGCCGCCATGGCCAGCGGATTCCCCGAAAGCGTGCCCGCCTGGTACATCGGCCCCAGCGGTGCGACCAAATCCATGATCTCTGCCGGCCCGCCGTATCCGCCCACCGGCAGCCCGCCGCCGATGATCTTGCCCATCGTCGTCAGGTCAGGGCGAATGCCGAACACCTCCTGCGCTCCGCCGTAAGCCAGGCGAAAGCCGGTCATCACCTCATCAAAAATCAGCAACGTTTTCTCGCGTTGCGTGATGCCGCGCAGTGTCTCCAGAAATCCGCGGGCCGGGGGCACGCAGCCCATATTGCCCACCACCGGCTCCACAATCACGCAGGCAATCTGGTCCTGGAATTTGGCGAAGGCCTGCTCCAACGCGTTCCCATCGTTGAACGGCAGGGCCAGCGTGAATTGGGTGAACTCCTCGGGAACGCCCGCCGAGCCGGGAATGCCGAGCGTCGCCACCCCTGAGCCCGCCTTCACCAGCAGCGCGTCGGCGTGGCCGTGATAGCAGCCTTCGAACTTCACAATGAATTTCCGCTGCGTGTAGGCCCGAGCCAGACGGATCGCGGACATGGTGGCTTCTGTCCCTGAGCTGACAAAACGCACCTTCTCCATGTGGGGAAAGGCGGAGAGCACCAGTTCGGCCAAATCGGCCTCCGCCGGGGTCGAGGCCCCAAAACTCGTGCCCTGCTTGGCTGCGGCAAGAATGGCTTCCACCACATGCGGCGGCGCGTGCCCCAGAATCAGCGGCCCCCATGAGCCCAGGTAATCGATGTATTCGTTGCCGTCGGCATCGAAAATCTTCGCGCCTTGCCCGCGAACGATGAACGCCGGATCTCCACCCACCGAGCGGAAGGCGCGCACCGGCGAATTCACTCCGCCGGGGATCATGGCTTCCGCACGCTTTTGCAACTGCCGGGAAACTTCGGTTTTGCGCGACACACTCTCTCCTCGAACCGCCTACTATACCAGCCCGCGCGGCCCGCAAATTCATGGGAAATTCACATTCCCGCAACCATCCTGCAACACACTCCCGCTACCTTCTATCCAGTGACATGCCCTTCTAACCGGGAGGGTTTCAGGACAGCTTCGGGGGCTCCGAGCTGTCCTAATTTTTTTGCCCCCATGCCCCGAAAAATCTCCCACCCGAATTAGTTAACTATGGTTAATGATTTGGGATATATTTATATTAAATCCAGCATGAGGTGGGGGAGTGGGGTTCTGCAAGAACAAAGTTGGCCGGCTAGCGCCGGTGTGGGGAATCTGCCTATCCATACTTTTTGTCGCCCTCGCGCCCGTTCTGGCACGGGCCCAGTCTCCCGGCGATGATTCCGCCCCGGACGGCCCCATCGTCGCCATGTTCCCCCACTCCGATAGCGCACGTTTCTGGGTCTCCGGGCAGGACAACATCGTCACCCAGTGGCATCCCTCATTTTCCGCACTCTACGGGGGGCCCAACAGCCTGCGCTCTCAGGCGGAACACGCCACTTCGAACGTGGCCACGCTCTACACCGGCCTGGCCCTCACCCACACCACGGAAATTTTCCTCGACTTTGAAAGCGCTGCCGGGGGCGGCCTGAGCGATGCGCTGGGCCTGGCCGGATTTGTGAACGTCGATGTCGTGCGCAATCCTGAGCTGGGGACCAAGCCCTATCTCGCCCGTGGCATGGTGCGCCAGATCATTCCGCTCGGCAGCGAAAAAATACAAACTGAACGCGGCCCCTTTGCCCTGGCCACAGAGGTCCCAGTCCGCCGCCTGGAGCTGCGCTTTGGCAAATTCGGCATGGCGGATTTCTTCGACATCAATGACTCCGGCAGCGACAGCCATTCGCAGTTCCTGAACTGGACCGCCGACAATAACGGCGCTTACGACTACGCCGCCGATACTCGCGGCTACACCGTCGGCTTGATCGCCGAATATCACGACCGCAATTGGACCTTCCGCTTTGGCGAAGCCCTCATGCCGACCGTCGCCAACGGCATTGATCTGGAATGGAACCTGCGCCGCGCCCGCGCGGAAAACTACGAGCTTGAGCTGCGTCCTCAGCTCTTCGCCCACCGCGCCACCACGCTGCGCCTGCTTTCTTTCGTCAACCACGCCAACATGGGTGTGTATCGCGAGGCCGTCGAAAATTATCTGAATGGGCAAACGCCCACGCCGGAAATCACCGCTCATCCCTGGCGCACCACGGTGAAATATGGCTTCGGCGCCAATTTCGAGCAGGAACTCGGCCACCACTGGCGCGCCTTCGCCCGCTGGGGATGGAACGAAGGCCAGCACGAATCCTTCGCTTACACCGAAGTGGATGCCACCCTCGAAGCCGGGGCCGACGTTGCCGGCCACTCCTGGCATCGCCAATCCGACAAAGCCGGCGCGGTGGTGATCTCCAACGGCATCTCCGCTGACCATCAGCACTATCTCGCCCTCGGCGGACGCGGCTTTCTGCTCGGCGATGGCGGCCTCACCTACGGCCGGGAAAATATCGTCGAGGCCTATTACAACGCCCATCTCTGGCGCGGGCTCTTCACAGGTTTCGATCTGCAGCACATCAACAATCCCGGTTATAACCGCGACCGCGGCCCCGTGCTCGTCCCCGGCCTGCGCATTCACCTGGAGTTCTAGCCGGGTGCCCGTCCAATTTTCGAAGCAGCTTAGCGCGTGTGGGCGCGGGCCCCTCAACTGCGCTCAGGGCAGGCTGCCCGCGCGGTTACCCATCCCAGCTCTGCTTGAGCGAGTTCTTGAAGAATCTGTCATTCCGAATCCGCTTTAGCGGTGAGGAATCTGCTGACGGGGAGGGTGGTGGCTTTGTTCATCATCATCGACCTGAATCACGCGGGGTGCCGTAACCTTTTGATCCAGTGGTCTATACTCGGGCCGAAGGGCGCGCCACCCGCCCGTTGCAGCACTGACGATCGGTATCGTGCTTGAAGCGACATGGTCGAAAGCAGGCGCAGTCGTCAATTGTGCATACTACCTAGTTACCTTCGGAGCAGGGGTTTCGGGCATCTGGAAGGATAAGAGCCTGGTGCCCTCTGAGCACGTCACAACTGGACTCGTGTTTTATCTAGTGCCAGTTTTCGTAATCGCCCTCGTGGATGTTTGGCTGTATCGAAAGGATCTGTCTGGCTTGACACAGCGCCTCAGTGACACAAGCAATGGTCGCGACTATGAATGGGGCGGGTGGCCGTAAAATGTAAAAAATAGGAGCTCGATGAAAAAGCTCGCAATTTCCTTGATCCTTGCTTCTTTCAATCTCTTGCTGATTGCTCTCTACTTCCTGGCTAGCTGGAAAAAGGTCGGATGCTGCGGATGGGGAAGTCCGAGCAATGCTGTCCTTCTGGCGGTAGTTCCAGTCGTCATGCTCGCTTCGGTAATATACATCATCCGTGACCTAATGAGCCCTGTGACTCGTTTGCAAGCGATTTTGGCTTGCGTTCTTCTGGTTCCGACCTCCTTAATCGTATTTTCAATACGATTGAGTTGATGATCTGGTGCTGGTGTTTGGAGGGGAGTATGCAGCGCATCGGACGTCTCCACTGGTTTTACTGGCCACCGTTTATCCATCTGGCAATTTGTCTGATTGCCCTATTGGGCTACGTTGTGTCGAGTTTACAGTTTCTAGGGATACTCTGGAGCCTGGTAACCATAGCTGACATACCCGTGTCGATGGTGACGATGGGATTGGCTTTTTCGCAACACGGTGTGCTCGCTGGAGTATGGGCGACCGTCGTGGGGACTCTGTGGTGGTATCTATTGAGTCGAGCAACCGACATGGTGATTCGTCGGCTTAGGGCGAAAGACACCGGCACAGCAGATGCATCCGCTGGCAACCCGGCCAAACATTAGCCTCCCGACCGAGTGAAATTTTCTTTAGCTGCCATTTGTGAGAGGCGAGCCGCACCGAAGGGCGCGGGGCAGGTGGCGCACCCTTTGAACTTTCTTTCTCATCCATAAATCTAAATCTTGAGGGTGCCCAGCCCTTTCGCGTTCTGTGCGGAGGGGTAGGCCAGTTGATATACCTCCCCACTCCTTAACCGATAGACAAATTCTCCACCCTTCGTACTACCGCCCCCGCATCGTTCCGGTGTAGAGCTCTCCGTGACCTATTCATCTGTATCACTAGCATGGCGACGGAATGGAGAACGGCAGAGTCAGAGATACTAACCGCGTCCTAAGTGGACGTGATTAGAACACCCTTCGCAAAGAAACGCGAAGGGCACCCTCGCCCCTTGATCCAGTGGTCTATACTCGGGGCGAAGGGTGCGCCATCCGCCGAATCCGTGAGCAGAACTCTAAAATCTCTTCTTGTGTTTGCAGGAACTGGTCTTCTAGGACCACTGGTGTGGAACGCGGCGCGCCATCCGTCGCGAATAGAGAACTTTGTTAGCGATTTCGTGTTCCTGCTCTGGCCTACTCAATCCCTGGGCGTTATTGAGACTAATGTTGGAGCACGGGCTGCTCTTGCTATTACGATTGGTACGAATTTGATCCTCTTCGCAGTGATCGGTGTAATCGTTGGCTTAATAGCCAGAACTCGTGGTCGACTTGTGGTTGCCTATGCAGCGTTCTGCTTATTGTTGTGCGTGTGGGCATTTTGGGGAGCAGGCTTCAGTTTTGCTCACATGGGGGGCCGTGCGCTAGCCGTTGCCTTGCTCGTGTACGCGATTCCATTCTGGGCGGTTATGCCCAGTGCCATGCCGAGGTCTAGCTAGGGCGGGGTGGCACGCGCCGGGAATTCGCCACATTGGACGGGTGGCGCACCCTTTGAACTTTGTTCATCATCATTCGACCTGAATCACGCGGGGTGCCGTAACCTTTTGATCCAGTAGTCTATACTCGGGGCGAAGGGTGCGCCATCCCCCCGACCTTACTTGTGGTACAGGACTTCGACAGCAACGAGAGTCTTGCCGCCATCCAGATGAATTTCTCTCGCGTCGGGGATGTGATCTATCCACGGATGGACGAACTCCTCCTTTATCAGGGGGCGGTGAAGGTCTCTCAATTCATATTTGGCTTTGAACCACAGCGCACCATTGTCTGAGTAAATGGCACACAGATTGGTGGATTCTTCAGCTTTGAAAGAACAGTCGTACCACGCGCCTCCATCGGCGCCGCCGGACCAGATTGCTGACATAGGAACGCTTCCGGGACGCGTTGGCACAATGACATTGGAACAGCCCATTGATTGAAGGGCAACGAATAGCAACACCAACAGAACCCATCTTGTCATTTTCCCCTTTCGCCCGATCAATATGTAATTGTATGCCGGGTGCCCCATTCTAAATTTCGCGTTCTGTGCGAAATTTAGGATGGGAATAGTGACTGCACTTTTCGAACTACTCCAGATCAAAAGAATTTTGGCGCGCGAGTATCTGAAATTCCCGCCCAAGCGGAGCTTGGACGGGGCACCCAGAGTATAGAAAAAGTTAGCGTGGGCCAACCCGCCGGGAATTCGCCACATTGCCCCCATCCTCTCCTCGATTTACACTCATCCCTCATGCTGGCGGCCTCGCGATCCATCAACGGACACTCCATGGTCGGCCCCTTGCAGCGCGTGCTGGTCTGCTCGCCGCGCACCGCGGGCTGGGCCCTGGGAGACAACTGGCAGAAGCTCGGTTTCCGCCACGCGCCGGATTTTCCCGCCGCGCAATCGCAGCACGACGCCCTTTGCCATGCGCTCGACGCGTGCGGCGCGGAAGTCCTGCATCTTCCCGCCTCGGCCGCGCTTACGCTCGATGCCGTCTATACCCACGATTCTTCGCTCGCCACCGACTTCGGCCTCATCCTCATGAATCCGGGCAAGCCCAATCGTGCGCCGGAAGCTAAAGTGCATCGCGTGCTTTATGACGCTCTGGGCATCCCCGTGCTCGGCGAGGTGCAAGCTCCCGGCACTACCGAAGCCGGGGACATTCTTTGGCTCGACGCCAAAACTCTGCTCATCGGGCACGGCTACCGTACCAACGCCGCCGGCATTGCGCAGATGCGCGCTTTGCTTGCTCCACACGGCGTGGAGGTGATCGCCGCGCCGCTGCCTTATGGCGCCGGTCCTGCGGAATGCCTGCACCTGATGTCGCTGATCAGCCTGCTCGATGAGAAAACTGCGCTGGTCGATTTGCCCTGGCTGGCCGTCGAAACCGTGGAATTGCTCAAGTCGCGGGGCTATCGTTTTATCGAAATCGACGCCGCCGAGCGCGATACGCTGGCTTGCAACGTGCTCGCTCTGGGTAAGCAGCGCCTGCTCGCCATTGCAGAGAACAAGCAGACCAATGCGCGCCTGCGCCAGGCCGGATTCGATGTCCGCACCTTCCCCGGCTCCGAGCTGTGCGTCAATGGCTCCGGCGGCCCCACCTGCCTGACCCGCCCGCTCCTGCGCGGATGATGGATTGAAGAAAAAAGAGATCACGACATTCCATCCGGTCACATTGTCTTTTATTCTACGCTTTACATTGTAAGACATTTGTCTTATAGTTGCTGGAAATGACCCCGGCGATCAACTACTACGAAATTTTTGCGAAATACGTACAGCGCATGGCTGATCTGTCGCGTGAACGCGACGCCATTGATGTCGAAATAACAAAACTGCGGGAACTCATGCTTGCAACGTTTCCGTTGTTGCCCGCCGAAAAACAAGATGTGTTTCAGAAAGAAATCGAAATAATCGAAGAGCACACCGGAGGCCTTGTTAATGCGATCAAACTGGTCTTTAGTCAACACAAAGGCCAGTGGTTGACGCCCTCTCAAGTACGCGATCACTTGAATGAAATGGGATTTGACCTTACTAAGTATCGGGCTAATCCGCTCGCTTCTATCGGCACTACCTTGAAGAGAATGCCCGCTGTCGATAGGCGCATTGAATCCAAGACCTCGGAAAGTGGGCAAACAATATATTGCCGACGCATAACTCTCTTGGAGCAATTGGCCGCTGAAAGAACTGCGGTCGCGGACCCTCCCGATAGATTGTTCCCTAATCGGCGCAGAAAGAAATGACTTTGTGCATTCAATTCAAACGAAAGGAGAAATGTTATGGCGACTAGACCGCCACCAAAGAGTAAATAAGCGAAGGGCATTCTTGGGCGCTAACCCTCGAATGCCCTCTATGTGGGCGCGTAGCTCAATCGGTAGAGCGCCGGTCTGCAAAACTGCGAGATGCCTGTCCAAATCGGGCCGCGTCCACCAACTTAATAAAGGCCCCAGTCCCGGCGCTAACCGGTTCGGGGCCAGATCAGCACACGGGGTGAACCGCAATGCCAACGCAACTTCATTATCGGCTTGTCCTACAAGAAAGACAAGGATACAGGGACATGCCGTATTGGTAACCACAGCAACACTAGAAAATTCGGGTACTTCGTTAAGTGCCGTATTCGGCGCTGGCGCTGTAATTCCTGCAATTCCACTTTCTGTGAACCGCACATTAAACTCACGCGAGAGACGCTGCTTCCTAAGCCCGACCCGGCGGCGTATGCTCTCCAACGGATTCTTGAATGTTGCTCGATTCGGAGCACAGAACGGCTTACTGGCCTCAATCGCAATACGATTATGCGCCTGCTCGAAACAGCAAGAGGGTAGCGAACCTTAAATCTGCCGTTGCTCTGCATTACAACTTCTGCCGCGTTCATTCTTCCCTTAGAGTGATGCCCGCTATAGAAGCAGGGCTAACTGACCATGTTTGGAGCATCCATGAGCTACTTTTCCAGCAACCCGCTATTAAGACACGACCGAAAAATGAATAATGTGGCGCGGACACTCCTGTCCGCGTGGTAGATTGCGCCCATCGAACATTTTGGGCTCACCAAGTTGCCCAGATGAAGAATGATCTCAGGCAGCCTACGCGCCTCTGCCAAACTCCTGTAAAATGTAGAAGCAATGCTACTTCCCTTTGTCCGTGAACTCTTTGCGGACGTGGAAATCCTGCCCGCTTTTACGCGCGTCACCTCCCATCTGAAAGAGGGCGCGGGGCGGATTCGTGTTTCCGGCCTCACCCCCACCGCCAAAGCGCTCTTGCTGGTCCTGTTGCGCAAGGCTATGGGACGCCCGCTGGTGCTGGTGGTCGCCGATAACAAGACCGCCGAGGAGCTGGCGCCCGTGGTGCAGAGCCTGGGAGAATTGACCGGCGCGCTCGATCCCGACAGCGTGGTGGTCTTCCCCACCCGCGACGTGTTGCCCTTCCAGAACCTTTCGCCGCATCCTGAAATCCAGGAGGAGCGTGCTGCCGCGCTGTGGAAGATTGCCAGCGGCGCCGCCTCCATCGTCCTCTCCACGGTGGCGGCGACGGCCTCGCGTCTGCGCTCCGCCGAGTATTACTCCGGCCTGGCCCGCGCCGTGCGTCGCAGTGAGACCATCGACACCGACGCCCTGCGCGCGCATCTCAACGTCGTCGGCTACAACGCCGTGGATGTGGTCGAGATGCCCGGCGAATATGCCCTGCGCGGCGGGGTGCTCGACGTCTACTCGCCCGAAGCCGACCGCCCGGTGCGTATTGAATTTTTCGGCGACGAGGTGGAATCCATCCGCAAGTTTGATCCCGGCACGCAGCGTTCCTCCGATCCGGTGGATGAAGCCCTGCTGCTGCCGTTGACGGAAACCCCGGTCAGCGAGGAACTGCTGGGCGCCATCCACGTGCGGCTTTCCGGCAAGCGCATCACCGGGGCGGAAGAAATTGTCGAGCAGGCGGTGCGGGCCGGCGGCGTCACGGTGTTTCCCGGCTGGGAGTTTTACGCGCCCGTGGCCGGCGCCGAGCACACCCTGTTCGACCTGCTGCCACATGCCTTCACCTTGGTGGATGAACCCGCGGCAGTACAAAGCGAATTTGACCGCGTGTGGACGCGCATTGAAGAAGCCCATGAGCGCAGCGGGGTGGGCAACCTAGTGCGTCCGGCGGATTTATATCTTCCGCCGGAAGAGTGGTGGGCCCGGGTCGCCGCGCTCCCTGGCGCGGAAATCGAACATCTCGGCATTGAAGAGGGCCAGGAATCCGTCAGCTTCCTGACTCAGCCCACGCTGCGCTTTCATGGCGCCGTCCCGGCCATGCTGGAAGAGGTGAAGAAACAGCTCTCGGAAGGCAAGCGCGTCCTGATCGCTGTGCCCAACACCGGCGAAGTCGAGCGCCTGGCCGACATCTTCAGCGAGTACGGGGTTTCTTTCCGCCTGGGCTCGCGCACCCGCAGCGGCGAGAGCTACGCCGATGAGACCGCCTACTTCGCCGGGGAAGTCATCACCACCACGCTGGTGAAGGCCTATCTGCCCGACGGCGTGGCCGTGCCCGAGGCCAATCTTGTGCTTTTCGGCGCGCGCGATCTCTTCGATGAGTCGGAGAGCGTCGTCTCCCGTCCGCAGCGCAGCAAATCGAAGACCTCGGCATTTCTCTCCGACTTCCGCGACCTGCAGGTCGGAGATTACGTTGTCCACATCGAGCACGGCATCGGCCAGTATCACGGGCTGAAGGAGATCAACCAGGGCGACGGCACGGCGGAGTTCATGGTCCTCGAATACGCCGAGGGCGCCCGGCTCTACGTTCCGCTCACCCGCCTCGACCTGGTGCAGAAATTCCGCTCGGCCGAAGGCCAGCGTCCGGCGCTGAACCACCTGGGCACCGCCGCCTGGACGAAAACCAAATCGCGCGTCCGCAAGGCCATGAAAGACATGGCCGACGAGCTGCTCAAGCTTTATGCCCAGCGTAAGGCCGCGCAGGGCCATGCCTTCACGCCCGATAACGAGTGGATGCGTGAATTCGAAGACGCCTTCGAATACACCGAGACCGAAGACCAGGGATACGCCATCGCCGACGTGAAGCGCGACATGGAATCTACCCAGCCCATGGACCGCCTGCTCTGCGGCGACGTAGGCTACGGCAAAACCGAAGTCGCCATGCGCGCGGCCTTCAAGGCCATCAATGACAACAAGCAGGTCGCGGTGCTGGCTCCGACCACGGTACTGGCCTTCCAGCACTACGAGACCTTCAAGCGGCGCTTCGCCGCCTTCCCGACCACCATCGAGATGATCAGCCGCTTCCGCAATGCGAAGCAGCAGAAAGAAATTCTGCAGAAGGTGGAAACCGGCAAAATCGACATCCTCATCGGCACCCATCGCATTCTCTCCCAGGACATCAAATTTCCCGACCTGGGCCTGCTGATCGTCGATGAAGAACAACGCTTCGGCGTGCGCCACAAGGAACGCATCAAGCAGATGCGCCAGCAGGTCGACGTGCTCACCATGTCGGCCACGCCCATCCCGCGCACCCTGCACATGTCGCTGGTCGGCATGCGCGACATGAGCGTGATCGAGACCCCGCCCAAGGACCGCATGGCCATCCAGACCGTGGTCGCCAGCTGGGACAACAAGCTTATTCAAACCGCCATTGAGCAGGAGATGGACCGCGGCGGGCAGGTCTATTTCGTGCACAACCGGGTCGAGACCATCTGGGAAATCGCCGCCAAATTGCAGGAGCTGGTGCCCCGGGCGCGCATTCTGGTCGGCCACGGGCAGATGTCGGAGGGCGAGCTGGAAAAAGTGATGCTCAAATTCATGCATCACGAAGGCGACATTCTGGTGGCCACCACCATCATCGAAAACGGCCTCGACATTCCCCTGTGCAACACCATTCTCATCAACCGCGCCGACCGCCTGGGCCTCTCCGAGCTCTACCAGCTGCGCGGCCGGGTGGGGCGCTCCAACCGCCGGGCTTACGCCTATCTCATGGTGCCCGCGGAAATGGAGCTGACGCCCATCGCCCGTCGCCGCTTGGCCGCGCTGAAAGAATTCTCCGACCTCGGTGCCGGCTTCAAAATCGCCGCCTTGGACCTCGAACTGCGCGGCGCGGGCAATCTGCTGGGCGGCGAGCAAAGCGGGCACATCGAGGCCGTCGGCTTCGAGCTCTACACCAGCATGCTCGACAACGCTGTCCGTGAGTTGAAGGGCGAAGTGGTGGCGGAAGAAGCCGAGACCCAGCTCAACCTCGGCCTCAACATCCGCATCCCCGGCGACTACATCGCGGAAGAAAACCAGCGCCTGCGCATGTACAAGCGCGTGGCCGGCGTGCAGACCGACGCGCAGTGGAACGACGTGCACTCCGAGCTCCGCGACCGCTACGGCGAACCCCCGGTGGCCGTGCGCAACCTTCTGGAGTACGCCGCGCTCAAGCTGTTCTGCGTGCGCGTGGGCATCACCGCCATCGAGCGCAAGCGCGACCAGATGAGCGTCCGCTTCCGCGCCAACGCCACCATCGATCCCGAGAAGCTGGCCCGCTTCGTCTCCTCACAAAAAGGCGCGCAGTTTACACCCGACGGCACTTTAAAATTTCCCCTGAAGAACGGTCCGGCGGAAGACGTTTTGCGCGCTCTGCGGGGGGTTCTCGACTCTCTCGCCGCCCCGGAAACTGTGGCCGCCGGCTAGCCCCTGCGCCACGTCAGCTGTGTTACCTTGGAGGCGTTTGGCGGCTGACCCCATGAAATACACATGCTTCCTTCTTCTCGCACTGGTTATGCTTTGGACCCAGGCTAGTTTCGGCTCCCCCGCCCCTTCCCCCGCATTCGATAAACTGGTCGATGACTTCTTCGACTTCCATTTCACGCATCACCCTACGGAAGGCACCGCCGCCGGCTTTCATCAGTACGATGCCAAACTCGAGGACCTCTCCACCGTCTCCCTGCAGGCGGAGGCCGCCGGCCTGAAGCAGTTCCTGCAGAAATTCCAGGCACTCGACAAGTCGCAGTTCTCCGCCACAGCCGCCGGGGACTTCGACTTCCTCACCGGCGCCATCCAGTCGCGCCTGCTCGACCTGGAAAACATCCAGATGTGGCGCAAGGACCCGGACAGCTACACCGGCATCGCCAGCAACAGCGTCTTCGTCATCATGCGCCGCAATTTCGCGCCCCAGGCCGAGCGTTTGCGCTCCGTCATCGCCCGCGAGAAAGCCATCCCGGCCTTGTTCGCGGCCGCCCGCCACAATCTGCAGGATCCACCCCGCGTCTACACCGAAGTCGCCCTGCAACAACTGCCGGACGTCATCGCGTTCTTCCGCAAAGACGTCCCCGCCGCGTTCTCCGAAGTCAAAGATCCCCAGCTGCTCGCGGAATTTAAGGCCAGCAACAATGCCGTCGTCGTGGCCCTGCAGAAATACGAAGACTTCCTGGAAGACGACCTTCTCCCCATCTCTCACGGCGATTTCCGCATCGGCGAGGAAAACTTCCGCAAGAAGCTGCTTTACGACGAGATGGTCGACATCCCGCTCGACAAGCTGCTCGCGATCGGATATGCCGACCTTCACCGCAACCAACAGCGGCTCAAGGAAGTCGCCGCGCAAATCGATCCCAAGCGCAGCGTACAGCAGGTCCTGGCCGGCCTGCAGAAGGACCATCCTGCCCCCGGCAAGCTGCTGCAGACCTTTCGCGACACGCTGGGCAGCCTGACGCAATTCATTGCGCAGAAGGATATCGTTACCATCCCTTCGCAGGTTCCGCCGATTGTCGAAGAGACGCCTCCCTTTGAGCGTGCCCTCACCACCGCTTCTATGGATACGCCCGGCGCTTATGAGACCAAAGCCACCGAGGCGCTCTTCAACGTCACCTTACCCGACCCGCGCTGGAAGCCGGCCAAAATCGAAGAGTGGATGCAGAGCTTCAATCGCGGCACCATCATCAGCACCGCAATTCACGAAGTCTATCCCGGCCACTACCTGCAGTTTCTGTGGGTGCAGGAAGCGCCCTCCAAGACGCGCAAACTTTTCTATTGCACCTCGAACGCCGAAGGCTGGGCCCACTACACCGAGCAGATGATGCTCGATGAGGGCTACGGCAATGGCGACCCCAAACTGCGCCTCGGCCAGATCATCGACGCCCTGCTGCGCGATGCCCGCTTCATCGCCGGCATTGAAATGCACACCGGCAAGAAGACCCTGGAACAGGCCCGCGAATTCTTCATTCAGCAGGGGTATCAGGTCGCGCCCGTAGCGGAGGAAGAGTCCCGCCGCGGCACCTCCGACCCCACGTACCTGTACTACACGCTGGGGAAACTCCAGATCCTCAAGTTACGCGAAGACTACCGCCGTAAACGGGGAGATGCCTTTAGCCTGCACCAGTTCCACGACGAATTTATGCGCCAGGGATCGGTGCCCATGAGCATCATCCGCAAAGCCATGTTGGGGGACGATGGGCCCACGCTGTGAAAACAGCACGATAGTAACCGGAAAAATAAAAATTTTCCGATTCTTGTGAACATTGCATCTAAGGCCACGGCTAAAATCAAAACTGATTGCATCTGGATAAGGCGAGTCCTGTATGAAGATGAAAGTTCGCAAAGCGGTGTTTCCTGCGGCCGGCCTCGGCACGCGTTTTCTTCCCGCCACCAAGGCCCAGCCCAAAGAAATGCTCCCCCTGGTGGATAAGCCCATCATCCAATATGGGGTGGAAGAGGCCATCGGCGCGGGCTGCGACCAGATCATCATCATCACCGGCCGCGGCAAGCAGGCCATCGAAGACCACTTCGACGTCAGCTACGAGCTGGAGAAGATGCTCGAGGAGCGCGGCAAAACCGATCTGCTCAAGATCGTCCGCAACATCTCCGACATGATCCACGTGGCCTATGTGCGCCAGAAAGAAGCGCTCGGCCTCGGCCACGCCGTGCTTATGGCGCGCGAGCTGGTGGGTAACGAGCCGTTCGCCGTGCTGCTGGCCGATGACGTCATTGATGCCGACGTGCCCTGCTTAAAGCAGCTGATCGATGTATTTGAGGAAAAACAGTGCTCCGTACTGGCCACTCAGGTGGTGGAGGGCGCCGCCATCTCCGCTTACGGCGTGTTGAAGGGCAAGCCGGTCGACGGCACCAACGGACGGTTATTTGAAGTCACCGACCTCGTGGAGAAACCCAAGCCGGAACTGGCTCCCTCCAACCTGGCGGTCATCGGCCGTTACGTGCTCACTCCGGCGGTCTTCGAAACTTTGTCCGTCACCCAGACCGGCGCCGGGGGCGAACTGCAACTTACCGACGGCCTGCGTAATCTGCTGAAGAAGGAAAAAATTTACGGCTTTGTCTTTGACGGCAAGCGCCACGATACCGGTGACAAGCTCGGCTTCCTGAAAGCCACCGTGGAATTCGCCCTGAAACGCTCTGACCTCGGCGAGCCGCTGCGTCAATACCTGAAGGGCTTGAAGCTCTAGCACGGTTTCAAAGAATCCTAATCGCAGAGGTGTTCTCTGCGTTTTAAGATTTCCTTAAAAGCCCCCAAAAATCTAAACGCAGAGGCCGCTGAATTCCTCGGCGTCCTCTGCGTTTTAAGACTCTGGGATTTTGGCTTATTAACGAACTGCCCTACTCTACTTCAACGAAGCCTGCAGCTTCTTCGACTTCTCTTCTACGCCCTTGGCCAGCTTTTCTTTGTGCGCCAGCAGCTTCTGGGCCACGCCCGCATCAGCCACGCCGATAATCTGCGCCGCCAGGATGCCGGCATTGGTTGCGCCCGGCTTGCCAATGGCCACCGTCGCCACCGGAATGCCGGCCGGCATCTGCACCGTCGCCAGCAGCGAGTCCAGCCCGTTCAGCGAGGTCGCCGAAACCGGCACGCCGATCACCGGCAGGGTGGTATGCGCCGCAATCACGCCCGCCAGGTGGGCCGCGCCACCCGCGCCCGCGATGATCACACGAAGGCCCCGCTCCGCCGCTTTGCGCGCGAATTCCGCCGTGCGGTCCGGAGAGCGGTGCGCCGAAGTCACATCA
This sequence comes from Acidobacteriota bacterium, assembly GCA_018268755.1. Taxonomy (GTDB): domain Bacteria; phylum Acidobacteriota; class Terriglobia; order Terriglobales; family Acidobacteriaceae; genus KAN-5. Next base: position 5,964 of record JAFDVW010000014.1, on the reverse strand, counting down.
ATCTCGTAGGCAATGCCAAAACCTTCCAAAGCTTTCCCCGCCTCCTGCATGATCTCGAGGTCGGAGTCGCTACCCATCACAATCGAAACCAATGGCTTACTCATGAATATGTTTTCCCCACAATATGGATTTTTTGTTCCTGACTCGGTCTGACGTTGGTTATTTCTTGAACGCCCGGTGCGCAATGTCTTTGCGATAGTGCGCCCCGTCAAAACCAATTTTCGCCGCCGCCGCATAGGCGCGGTCGACCGCGCTCTTTATATCGGGTCCCCGCGCCGTCACTCCCAGCACCCGCCCGCCCGCAGTATAGAAAGCTCCGTCATGGGCCGTCGTGCCGGCATGAAAGACCTTCACGCCTTCCAGGAGTCCGGCTTCTTCCAGGCCGAGGATCTTCTTCCCGGCCTCGTAGGTGCCGGGATATCCCCCGGCCGCCATCACCACGCAAACCGCCGCATCGGTCGACCACTTGAAATCGCCTTCGCTCACCCGGCCGTCTACCGAAGCTTCCAGCGCCTCCACCAGATCGCTTTCCAGCCGCATCAGGATGGGCTGCGTCTCCGGGTCGCCAAAGCGGCAGTTGAACTCCAGCACCATCGGCCCCCGCGCCGTCATCATCAACCCGCAGTACAGCACGCCTTTGAACTCCGTGCCCTCGGCCTTCATCCCCGCTACCACCGGCTTGGCAATGTGGGCCACCAGCCAGTCCCGCATCTTGTCATCGAGAATCGTCGCGGTCGAATACGCGCCCATGCCGCCGGTGTTGGGGCCGCTATCGCCGTCCCCCACCCGTTTGTGGTCCTGCGCCGCCACCAGGGGAGCGACCCGCTCGCCGTCGCTCACCACCAGGAAGGACAACTCCTCGCCCTGCAGAAATTCCTCCAGCACCACCCGCGCACCGGCTTCGCCCAGCATTTTGCCGCTCAACATCTCGGAAGAGACCGTGACGACTTCTTCCTTGCTTTTGCAGATGACCACGCCCTTGCCCGCGGCCAACCCATCGGCCTTCACCACCACCGGCGTGTGGAAATGCGGCAGGGCCTCGCGCACTTCGTCCAGGGAATTACAGATGGCATAGTGCGCGGTGGGGATGTGGTGCCGCTGCAGAAATTCCTTGGCGAAGCTTTTGCTGGCTTCCAGCTGCGCCGCGGCCTTGCTGGGGCCAAACGTCCGCCAGCCGCGCTTGCTGAACTCATCCACCACGCCCAGGGTCAGGGGCAATTCCGGGCCCACCACCGTCAGGTCCGGCTGGATCTGGTTGGCCAGCGCCAGCAGCGAATCCAGGCTCTTGACGTCCACCGGCAAGCACTCGGCTTCGGTCGCGATGCCGCCGTTTCCGGGGGCGCAATACAGCTTCGTGACTCGCGGCGATTGCCGCAGCTTCCAGACCAGGGCGTGCTCCCGCCCCCCACTTCCGATGACCAGGACCTTCATAGGTTGAGACAAACAAGGTTAGGGGTACGGAGCATTGATGTCAAACCTGGTAGGCCCGCGCCCCCCTGCAAGAGCAATTCCAGGCGCATACTTACCCTGTCGATCCTCTTGCCATAAGGCCTTGGGAAATGGCTTCAGGAATCTGCGGCCGTCCTGGGCCTCTCGCCGGGCACGCCCGGCCCAATTGGCCCTATAATCATCCTCGCATGATCACCGTCTCCAAAGAGGACTACCTCAAGGCCATCCTCGAGGCCGAGAGTGAAGATGAGACCGTTATCTCCGCCACCCTGGCCCATCGCCTGTCCGTCTCTCCCCCGGCCGTGACCATGGCCCTGCGGCGTTTGAAAAAGGACGGCCTGGTGCGGGTGCAGGAGGAAGGCAAGGTCGGCCTGACCCCGGCCGGCCGTAAGATTGCCCGCAAGCTGATCCTGCGTCACCACCTCATCGAGCGCATGCTGGCCGAAATTTTCGGCATGGAGTGGTACAAGGTGCACGACGAAGCCGAACGCCTGGAACATGCCGTCTCGCCCGACTTTGAGGCGCGCCTGCTGGCCCGTCTGGGCAGCGATGGCGCCTGCCCGCACGGCAGTTTCAGTGAGTTGGAAAGCCCCTCCAGCCGCCGTCAGCGGGGCTTGCTCCTCCTCTCCCAGTCCGAGGCGGGCAAGACCTACACCGTCAGCAGCATCTATGAGCGCGACCGCCGCCTGCTGGAATTCCTGGATGGGCGCGGCATCCGTCCCGGCGCGAAATTGCAGGTCACCAGCCGCAACTACGATCAGACCATCGCCCTGACCACCAGTGCCGGCGCCATTGCCCTGGGCGGTTCGGCCGCGGAAAGAGTCTGGGTCCAGCCCGTCCGCTGAGTCTGCGGCCTTCCTTCTAAATCCCTGCTCCGGGAAAGCGGAATTCCAGAACTCCCTTCGCCCTCCCGCGGAATTCCCGGCTCGCCAAGTGCTTAATTTTATTGTACGAAAGTAATTAACTATAGTTTATCCTTATGTGTATACTTACGCTAATTCGCTCGACTCGGGGTCCGAGCACTGCAAGCTTCCTATGGCTACTGAACCCATGAATGTGAAGGAGCACGGATGGCATTCCGTGGGGGAACACCCCAGCTTGCCGGAAGTCCACAGCAGCATGCCCGTGCCCAAGTCCTCCAAATTCCTGGGCAAACTGGTGGCCTTTGCCGGTCCCGGGTTCCTGGTGGCGGTCGGCTACATGGATCCGGGCAACTGGGCCACCGACCTGGCCGGCGGCTCGAAATATAACTACACGCTGCTCTCCGTCATCATGCTGTCGAACCTGATGGCGGTCCTGCTGCAAAGCCTGGCTTTGCGCCTGGGCATTGTGACCGGGCGCGATCTGGCGCAGGCCTGCCGTGACCACTTCAGCCGTCCCGTCACCATCGTCTTTTGGGTGCTGGCGGAAATCGCCATCGCCGCCTGCGATCTGGCCGAGGTCATCGGTTCCGCTATTGCGCTGAACCTCCTGTTCCACATTCCGCTGGTTTGGGGCGTATGCCTGACCGCGCTGGATGTTCTGGTAATTCTCTTCTTGCAGCAGAAAGGATTTCGGCTGATTGAGGCGTTTGTGATTGCCCTCATCGGCACCATCGGCGTCTGCTTCGCGCTGGAAGTCTTCTTCGCCCGGCCCAGCATGGCCGGCATTTTGCACGGCTTCTTTGTCCCCTCGACCCAAATCATCCGCGACCCCGGCATGCTCTATATCGCCATCGGCATCCTGGGTGCGACCGTGATGCCGCACAATCTTTATCTGCATTCCGCCATTGTGCAGACCCGCCGTTTTGAGCGCACCTCCGCCGGCAAGCGCGAAGCCATCCGCTTCTGCACCATTGACTCGACGGTCGCGTTGACTCTGGCGTTGTTCGTGAATGCGGCCATCCTCATCGTCTCCGCCGCTACCTTCCATCGCAACGGCCTGACCGAAGTGGCCGAAATTCAGGACGCCTACAAGTTGCTGACGCCGCTGCTCGGTGTCTCCGGCGCCAGCGCCATCTTTGCCCTGGCCCTGCTGGCCTCCGGCCAGAACTCCACTCTCACCGGCACCCTGGCCGGCCAGATCGTGATGGAAGGCTTCCTCAACATTCGGCTTCGCCCCTGGCTGCGTCGCCTGATTACCCGTGCCATCGCCATTCTGCCCGCCGTGATTGTGACCCTGTTCTGGGGGGAAAGCGGCACCGCCAAGCTGCTGATCTTCAGCCAGGTAGTGCTCAGCGTGCAGCTCAGCTTTGCCGTCTTCCCGTTGGTCCTGTTCACCAGCGATAAACGCAAGATGGGAGAATTCGTGAGCCCGCTTTGGATGAAGAGCCTGGCCTGGGTGACTGCCATCCTCATCGCCGTGCTGAATGCCTGGCTGCTGATCCAATCCATCCGCGGCTGAAAGTGTGGCGCGGGCGCCCCGCCCGCGTGCTTGTGTGGGAGCGGGCCCTTCGGCTACGCTCAGGCCAGGCCCGCTCGGCAGGCAGACTGTGAAGAGCAGCAAGGTCCCTTAGCCTGGCCACAGGTTGACTTTGTGGCGCGGACACTCTTGTCCGCGCGGCCTTCAGCGAATCAACCCAACCCTTCCCATTCCAAACCCGCTTCCGTTGTGGGAACTCTGCTATTTCCTCACAACTAACAGCGCTGGAACCTCCCGCCCTACGCAACCTCGCCCATTCCAGTTAAACTAGTAAGTTGGATTCTGCGCCGCATCCGAACTCTGGCGGGCGCTGCATTTTCTTAGGAAGGCATTTCATGAACAGCTTCAACAGCCGGTCCACTCTGCAAGTTGGCGGAAAAGAATACGAAATCTACCGCCTCGACGCGCTCGACAAGCAAGGCATTTCCACCCAGCACCTGCCCTTTTCCCTGCGCATTCTTCTGGAAAACCTGCTGCGCACCGAAGACGGACGCAACGTCACCGCGCAGGAAATCCGCGCGCTGGCCGCCTGGAACAGCAAATCCAGGCCGGACAAGGAAATTGCCTTCACTCCCAGCCGCGTGCTCTTGCAGGATTTCACCGGCGTGCCCTGCGTCGTCGATCTCGGCGCCATGCGCGATGCCATGAAGAACCTGGGCGGCGATCCCAAGCGCATCAATCCCCTGCAGCCCGTCGAGCTGGTCATCGACCACTCCGTGCAGGTGGATGAATTCGGCACCCCGCAAGCCTTCCAGCTCAATGCCGAACTCGAGTTCCAGCGCAACAAAGAACGCTACGCCTTCCTCCGCTGGGGACAGGACGCCTTCCGCAATCTGGCCATCGTCCCGCCCGACACCGGCATCGTGCACCAGGTGAACCTGGAGTACCTCGCCCGCGTCGTCTTCGTCAACGAAGCCAACGGCAAAAAGACCGCCTACCCCGACACCCTCGTGGGAACCGACAGTCACACGACCATGGTGAATGGGCTGGGGGTGTTGGGATGGGGTGTGGGGGGAATTGAGGCCGAGGCGGCGATGCTGGGACAGCCGGTGTCGATGCTGATCCCGCTGGTAGTGGGCGTGAAGCTGAGCGGGCGGTTGCGCGAAGGCGCAACCGCCACCGATCTGGTGCTGACCATCACCGAGATGCTGCGCAAGCATGGGGTGGTGGGAAAATTTGTCGAGTACTACGGCCCCGGATTGCAGGACCTGCCGCTGGCCGACCGCGCGACCATCGCCAACATGGCGCCCGAATACGGCGCGACGTGCGGCATCTTCCCGGTGGACAAAGAGTCGCTGAAGTATCTGCGGCTCACCGGGCGCAGTGAAGAGCAGATCGCGCTGGTCGAAGCCTACTGCCGCGAGCAGGGACTGTTTCATGACGAAAAGACTCCGGAGGCGGAATATTCCGAACTGCTGACGCTCGACCTGGCGACGGTCGAGCCGAGCATGGCCGGACCCAAGCGTCCGCAGGACCGCGTGGTGCTTTCGAGCGCAGGCGAATCATTCCGCCAGGCGCTGCCTTCGCTGATCAAGCCGAAATCGGCGGCCAAGACCACGGCCCCGGCCGCACCCGGCAAAACCGCCGCGACTTCTTCTGCCACCCAGCCGGTGGTGCGCTGGGAGCAGGAAGGCGGCAATCCGGCCGCCATCGGCGTGGCCGACCATCTGGCGGAAGAGCACGCGCCGCAGACGGTGAGGGGCGCGCTCAAACACGGCAGCGTGGTCATCGCAGCCATCACTTCCTGTACCAACACCTCGAACCCGTCGGTGCTGGTGGCGGCGGGACTGCTCGCGAAAAAGGCCGTCGAAAAAGGCCTGAGCGTGCCCGCGTGGGTGAAAACATCGTTGGCCCCGGGCTCCAAGGTGGTGCGTGATTATCTGGAGCAGGCGCAGCTCATGCCGTATCTGGAAAAGCTGAAGTTCCACATTGTCGGTTACGGATGCACCACCTGCATCGGCAACTCGGGGCCGCTGCCGGTGGAGGTCTCGCAGGCCATCGACGAAAAAGAACTGGTCGTGGCTTCGGTGCTCTCGGGCAATCGCAACTTTGAGGGCCGCATCAACTCCGAAGTGCGGGCCAACTATCTGATGTCGCCGCCGCTGGTGGTGGCCT
>JAFDVW010000013.1 GCA_018268755.1 Acidobacteriota bacterium | reverse complement strand
ACCACCGGCGGCGAAGGCGGCATGGTCACAACCAATGACGAACATCTCTGGGAACGGGCCTGGAGCTTTAAAGACCATGGCAAGAGTTTTGACGCGGTCTATAAGCGCCAGCATCCGCCGGGCTTCCGCTGGCTGCATGAGTCCTTCGGCACCAACTGGCGCCTGACCGAAATGCAGTCGGCCCTGGGAAGAGTGATCCTGAGGAAGCTCCCTGAGTGGGTAGCCATTCGCCGCAAACACGCGGCGCAACTGACCCAGACGTTCCGTCAACTGCCCGGCCTGAGGGTCACCGAAGCTCCGGCCGAAATCGGGCACGCGTATTACAAGTACTACGCGTTCGTACGCCCGGAGCGGCTAAAGAAAGACTGGAACCGCGACCGCATCATGGCCGAGGTCAACGCGGCCGGGGTCCCCTGCCTCTCGGGAAGTTGCAGTGAGATTTATCTGGAGAAAGCTTTTCCCAGCGAAATGCGGCCGGCGGGAGGACTGCCGGTGGCGCGCGAGTTGGGCGAGACCAGCCTGATGTTCCTGGTCCATCCCACTCTGGAAGAGCAGCATATCGCGCTGACTTGCCAGACCGTGGAAAAGGTCATGAATCTGGCCACTGTGTAATCCCAATACGTCTATCCCTTCCTCCCCCGTTCATTTTCCGAAATTCCGAACCCTAAAAGGAACAACACCATGCGTCCGCTGAGTGCTCGTTTGCAAATTTCTGTCCGTGTGCTTGCTGATCTCATCCTCTTGAATGCTTCTCTGGCATTGGCCTTATTGCCGGAACTCCTTTTCTCTCAGAAGAGCCGGGCCGAACTATTTCAGCTCTGGCTGCCGGTGGCGTTGTTCCTGAGCTTGGCAGGCCCGGGATTGTTTTACGTCATGGGGTTCTACACCAAGGGCCGCTCGTACATGAGCAAGTACAAGGCCCTGGTGGTGCTGCAAGCCGCCGGGATTCTGTTCATGGCAGCGGCCGTGTGCCTCTACTTCTTCCGGCTCCAGCCTGCGTTCCCGCGCTCAGCATTCCTCGCGACCTGGCTTGGAGCTTCCCTTCTTCTGGTTGGAGCGCGCCTGTGGGCGCAGATTTGGCGGCGCGTGGTCCTGCATGAGCACCAGCAGGAGCATGCCATCGTGAAGAACCATCAGGACAGTGTGCTGGTCATTGGCGGCGCCGGCTATGTGGGTTCCGCGCTGCTTCCCAAACTGCTGGACCAAGGCTATCGCGTCCGCCTGCTGGACTGCTTCCTGTATGGGGATGAGCCGATTAAGCCATTCATGCAACACCCCAATCTAGAGATCCAGCGCGGAGACTTCCGCCACGTGGACAACGTCGTGGCCGCCATGAAGGGGATGAACGCGGTAGTGCATCTGGGCGGCCTGGTCGGGGACCCGGCGTGCGCCATCGATGAAGAGCTCACCATTCAAATCAACCTGATCGCCACCCGCATGATCGCGCAGGTGGCCAAAGGCGCGGGCATCTCCCGCTTCGTCTTTGCCAGCAGTTGCTCGGTATATGGCGCCAGCGACCACATTCTCAACGAGCGCTCCAAACTCAACCCGGTCTCGCTCTACGCTAAGAGCAAGATCGCCTCGGAAAACGTGCTGCTTGCCATCCGGGACAACGGCTTTGAACCGGTCATCCTGCGTTTCGGCACCATCTACGGCTTGTCGGGACGAACCCGCTTTGACCTGGTGGTGAATCTGCTGGCCGCCAAGGCCCTGGTGGACAAAATTATCACGGTCCACGGACGCGACCAGTGGCGGCCGTTTCTGCACGTCCATGACGCGGCCCGTTCGGTGCAAGCCGCGCTGGAAGCCGATTCCGATTCAGTCTCTCCCATCATCTTTAATGTGGGCTCGGATGAACAAAACCTCACTCTGGGCCAGGTGGGAGAACTGATCCACGCCATGGTCCCGGATTCCGTCATTCACTGCAAGGAAGACAATGTGGACCGTCGCAACTATCGCGTGGAGTTCCGCCGCATCCGCGAAACCTTGGGTTTCCAGCCGGTGTGGAAGCTGGAGGCGGGTGTGCAGCAGGTGCTGGACGCCATTCGCAGCGGCAAGGTGACCAACTACCAGGACTCCAAGTACAGCAACGTGAAGTTTCTCAGCGCACCGGATGCCCGCGAGCAACTCCCCGTTATGGAAGACTGGGTTTCCAAATACCTGGACAGCAACGAAGTCATGGTCAACGCCTAGCGGGAGACGGGCGGTTCCCGAAGCTGGACAACCGTCCATGGCAAAGATGGGGCAGCGAAGTTCGACCTGGACCTCCATTCTCCAGAAATGCCCACGCTGCCATTCTGGAGCCATCGACGGACGCTCCAGCCGTCTGCCTTCTGCAAAGACAACTCGCTCATTACGATTGGGTTAGCGCCTCTGCCAAATAGCTGCGCCAGCCCTTGATCAGGTCCTGGTTACGAAAGCTCCAGGGCAACACTCGCACGTACAAGCAATGGCAAGAGAACTGCCTCTCTCATTCGGCGCAACCGTTATTCACGCTGCCGGTCTCGTCAACCCATTGTGGTCCCCTCAGCAATGGCCCGAGTATCGCGCACTTTAGATAAAGATGACCGCCGCGGGGAAGGCCCCCGGAGGAATAAATGAAACGATACTTTTACAGAGCTACAGTGACCTGCGCGCTGCTCTTACTGAGCGCCGCACTGCCTCTTCTTGCACAACAGGAGGTCGTGGAGCAGGCAGGAAGCGACACCCCAGCCGTGTCTTCCGAGCGACTGGCGCTCTGGCCGTATTCCTCGTCGTTCCCCCAGCCGGGCGCTGGCGAGGCATGGGCCAGCGGCTTGACCATGGCCGAGAATGCCCCTCCCGATCTGCTGGCGGAACTTACCCTTCCCGACGCTCCCAGCTCCACGGACCGCGACTCCGGCCAGGCATCTTCCTCCGCAGCAATGCCGGATTACGTTAGAAAACGCTCGACTGGCGCTGTTCCGGCCGTGAAGGGTCCTTTCATTGACGGGCGGGTGGCCGATTGGAAGTATCACGCTCTGCTCGGGGCCGTGGCGGCTTCCACGTTCACCAATACAGAACTCACCCTGCGTTGCGTGTGGGACCACTACTGCGATTTCGTTCCTCCCTCGATGCGTCGGCGGCTGGTGCTTTACGGGATCTACGGTCCCTTGGATTTAGGAACGGCCTATTACAGCTACAAGCTGAAAAAGGGCGGCTCCCGTTTTTGGTGGGTACCGGCTGCGGTGATCACAGGCGCCAATACATTTGTGGCGCTGCACTCATTGCACCGCATCAACAATAAAGGCTTCTAAGCTGGACGGGTTGCTTCCGGCCTGCCCGGAATGCAGGATCGCCGGGGCATTTCTCATGGCCACAAAAGTTATCGATTGGAAGGCCGCACGGCCGACGCCGGGTAACACCCTGCAGTCCAGTTTGCGCAGTATTGATCGCCGGGAGTGGTGGCTGTGGTCTTCCGCCTTTATCATCACGCTGCTGCTGACCATGGGGATCGTTTCCTTTGTATTTCCCCTCAGCCAGGGAGACATGCTGTTCTCCTCCATGGGACGGACGACCCGCGGCCTGGTGGGGCTGGTACTGCTCTTTGACTTGTATACGCTCTATCAGCAGCAGCAGATCCACTCCATGCGCCGCCGCCTGATTGAGCGGGAACAATTGTTCCGCCTGATCAGTGACAATGCGGGCGACATGATCGCGCTGGTGGACAGCGAAGGACAGCGCAACTACATCAGCCCAGCCTATGAGCGGGTGCTGGGGTATTCGCCCGACAGTCTGCTGCAGACTTCCGTCCTGGAGCAGGTCCATGGCGAGGACAGAGACCTCCTCTCCCGGGCCATGGCCGAAGCCCGTCTCAGCGGAGAGAACCAACGAGTGGAGTACCGCATCGCCCATCAGGATGGTAGCTGGCACGACATGGAGTCCACGGTCAATCTGATTCCCAGCGAGTCTGCGAGCAGCGCCCAGTTGGTGATCGTCAACCGCGATATCACGGAACGCAAGCGCCTGGAAAAACAGTTGTTTCAGGCCCAGAAGATGGAAGCCATCGGCCGCCTTTCGGGAGGGATTGCCCATGACTTCAACAATCTCCTGGGCGTCATTATTGGTTACGGGGAAATCCTGCAGGAGCAGCCGGCGCTCACCGACACTACCCGCACCAGCGTGCAGGAAATTCTCAAAGCCGGGCGGCGCGCCGCCTCGCTTACCCGCCAGCTTCTGGCCTTCAGCCGCCAGCAGGTGCTGGAACCCAAGGTGATGAGCCTGAACTGCGTCATCTCCGAGACCGCTAATATGATTCGCCGCCTGATTGGCGATGACATCGATCTCACGCTCTCGCTTCATCCCCAGGACGGGAAGGTGAAGGCCGACCAGGGGCAGATCGAGCAAGTGCTGCTCAATCTGGCGGTCAACGCCCGGGATGCCATGCCCAATGGAGGGCGCATTTTCATCCAGACCTCCGAGTTTCTCATGGACCCGGCCTTCGTCCGGCAATACCCGTATCCAGTCAAACCCGGCGCTTATATCCGCCTGGCCTTTTCTGACAACGGAATCGGCATGAATACGGACATCAAGGCGCACATTTTCGAGCCGTTCTTCACCACCAAGGAGAAAGGCAAAGGCACCGGCCTGGGCTTGGCGATGGTCTACGGCATCGTCAAACAGAGCGGCGGGTACATTGACGTGCAGAGCGAGCCGGGAAAGGGAGCCACCTTCACCATCTACCTGCCCAAAGTTGAGGTCGCCGCAGCCCGCCAGGAACACGCCTCATCCAGCGTGGGCTTGCAACGGGGCAATGAGACCATTCTGGTGGTGGAGGACGAACCGTCCATGCGCCACCTCACCAGCTACATCCTGAAACTGTGTGGTTATACCGTGCTGGCCGCCAAAGACGGCCCGGAAGCGCTGCAAATCAATCGCCGTTACCAAGACCCGATTCACCTTCTGCTCACCGACTTTGTGATGCCGGGGCTGAGCGGGGACGCGCTGGCCCGCCAGATCCTGGAACAGCGCCCCGATATCGCCATTCTGTACATGTCGGGATATGCCGGGCAGAAGGTGGGCGGAGAAGTCCTGGAAGAAGGCGCCTTTTTTTTGGCCAAGCCCTTCACGCGGGAGAGCTTGGCAGGCAAGATTCGGGACGTTCTGGACTGGCACAAGGCCAAGCCAGCAAGCGGGTCGTAAGTCATTCCGGGGATGAAACCAGAGAGGGTTGCAGTTATGCGGAAAATCTTGGTTGTAGATGATGATGAATCCATGCGGGGACTGGTGCGCATGCGCCTGTCGGACACCTATGAGGTGATCGACAGCGGCGAGCCGGAAGAGGCCGTCGGACTGGCTTTGAAACACAAGCCGGATGTCATTTTGATGGACCTGATGATGCCCAAGTTCTCCGGCTTTGAGCTTTGCCAGAGCCTGCACTCCCTGATCTATACCTCGCGCATTCCTATCTACGTCATCACCGGCGAGGCCAGCGGCAAGTATCAGGAGCACTGCCAGAACCTGGGGGCCACCGGCTTTTTCGAAAAGCCGCTGGATTTCGCCCAACTCAAAGCGAGACTAGAAGAGGAACTGAACAAAACCCGCCCGGAACGCCGGCAGCACGTGCGCGTGCGCATGAAGGTGGACCTGGTGCTGAGAGGCGCCGATGCCAATGGCAAGTATTTTGAGCAGGCCACAGCCACGGAGAATGTCAGCGCCTGCGGCTTCCTGTGCCATTGCACGCTGGACCTGACCAAGGACGCGGTCGTCGAGGTGTATCTGGCGGGCAACCAGGAACGCTTTGTGGGCCGCGCCCGCGCCGTGCGCAAGGAATCGGCCGGCGCCCCCTGGCAAAGTTATGGATTCCAGTTATTGGACAAAAACTCCAATTGGGTCCTGCAAGACTGATTTTGTCCACGCAGCAGAAGTCCGCCCCAACCTTCATTTACAAAATCAGAACGTTCTATGTCCTGGACACTTCCCAGTAAATAGAGATGCTACATTCGCTTAGTTTGTGCTGTGCCGTGCTTGGAACGATCGGTCGATCCTAAGGTACCCATGGAGGAAGAGTCCCGTGTTCGGACAACGCGTTTTAATTGTGGATGATGAGCCCCAACTCCTGGACGTTCTGCAAACTTTCCTGAAGTCGCGTGGCTTCGAGGTCATTCCCGGCAAATCCTGTGCAGAAGCCGAGGCCCTATGGCAAAATGCACGTCCCGATGTGGCCGTCCTGGACTATAGCCTTCCGGATGGCAACGTATCGGACCTGCTTCCCCGCCTCAAGGCCCTCGATCCCAACATTCCTATTATCGTTCTCACCGGCTACGGCTCTATTGACCTGGCGGTGGAGGTGGTCAAGAAGGGCGCAGAGAATTTTCTGACCAAACCGGCCGAGCTGGACACGCTCCTGGTCATGATCCAGCGCTGCATCGAAAACTCCCGCAACCGCCAGAACCAGATCATCCAGAAGACCAAGCGGAAAAAAGTCGGCCTCGATCCTTTTCTCGGGGTCAGTCCGGCGATTCGCCAGCTGCGCGAGGTGGTCAGCCGGGTGGTGGAAACCGACAGCCCGGTGCTGATCCAGGGGGAAACCGGGACCGGAAAAGGCGTATTGGCCCTGTGGCTGCATGAAAACAGCCGCCGCCGCGCCGAGCCCTTTGTCGATCTGAACTGCGGCGGCCTCTCCCGCGAGCTGTTGGAGACCGAGCTGTTCGGCCACGAAAAGGGCGCCTTCACCGGCGCTGTGCAGAGCAAGACCGGCCTTCTCGAAATTGCCCACAAAGGCACGGTGTTCCTTGACGAGATCGGCGATGTGGACCCGATGGTCCAGCCCAAGCTGCTGAAGGTGCTGGAAGACAAACAGTTCCGCCGCCTGGGAGATGTGCGCGACCGCCGCGTGGACATCCGCCTGGTCGCGGCCAGCCACCATGATTTTCATGCCTTGGTCCGGCAGAAGATATTCCGCAGTGACCTGTACTTCCGTATCAGCACGATTCCGCTGACTACCCCAGCCCTGCGCGACCGGATCGAGGACATTCCCATCCTGGCCGAGCATTTGCTCGACCGGCTGGCGGAAGACCTGGGCATCGGCAGCAGGATCGAGATCACCCCCGGGGCCGTTACCAAGTTGCAGGGATATCGCTGGCCAGGCAACATTCGCGAACTGCGCAACGTCCTGGAGAGGACGGTTCTATTGAGCAGCAGCCGCCGCTTGACGGAATCGGAATTGCGCTTTGACGGCTCCGACTGGATTGAGTCTCCCCGGCAAAGCAGTGATACCAAGACCCTCGACCAGGTGGAGCGCGAGTATATCGAGCAGGTGCTGCTCTCGGAAAACGGCAAGGTCGAGGCCGCCGCTAAGAAGCTGGGCATTCCCAGAAGCTCGCTTTACCAGAAGTTGAAACAATACCGCAGCAACACCGGAAACGCCCACGCCGCCCATATGTAGCCGGCCCCGGGGTGCGAAAGCCGAAAGATGACAGGCGTAACGCAAACTGCGTTACGCCTTTTTTATTGCCGGGAACGGTTTTCACCGGGTGAAATTCACTTCTGTTTATTTCGTCTTTACTGCAATGGCGGAGATCTCCACCCGCGCATGGTTGACCAGAGCCGCCACCTGCACGGTGGCGCGCACCGGCTTGGGGTCCGGCAGGATGCTCCTGTAGATCTTGTTCATCTCGCCGAATTCCTGGATGTCCGCCAGATAGACGGTGACCGAAACCACATCCCCCATGTCGTAGCCTCCCGCCTTTAGGATCTTCTCAATGTTGCGCAGGGCCGCCTCCGTCTCCGGAGCAATGCCCCCGCCGATCAGCTTCCCCTGATCATTGACCCCTTCCTGCCCGGCCACATACATAGTGTTTCCCGCCACGATCCCATCGCTGAAGGGCAACCCCTGGGTACCCGGGGTCTTGATCACCTGGCGTTCCTTGTTCTTGGCCTGCGTTGCCGGAATCGCCGCCATGAAGAGCGCCAATCCCAACCCTGTTGCCAGCACTACCGCGCGTTGATAATTCATCGCTTCCCTTTCTCCTTCCGCTGGCCATCCTGCCGGGAGCTGCACAGTCAGGCCGCGCCCCTATATACACGGGGAGCCCGGCCCGGGACAAATCCCGCGAAGGTGGCCGGCATTCTCACCGGGTGAAAATCCAGCGCCCACGCCTGCCCGCGCCGGGCTTTCCTATTGCCACGGCTGGACTTTCATCAGATAATTTTTACTTTCATTTCGTGAAAGGCAGTCCTCTGTTCCTATGGCGGCTGGAAAGCGCTCCTACAACATTACTTCTCTGCAACGGGGACTTCGTCTGCTCCATCTGTTCACGACAGCAGAGCAAGGGCTCACCGCCACCCAAGTGGCCAAGCTCTCCGGACTCCCGGTCAGCACCATCCATCGCTTTCTGGTCAACCTGGAAACGGCGGGCTATCTCAATCAGAGCAGTTCCGGACGGTATCACCTGGGAATCGCCTGTTTCTCGCTGGGCCAAGCCGCGCTGGGGCAGCTCGATATTCGCCGGCTCAGCCATCCTTATCTGGAAGAACTCAATCAGAGCACGCGCGAAACCATCCATCTCATGGTGCACCATGGACTCTCCGCCGTGTATGTCGAAAAACTCGATTCCCCCGAGCCCTTGCGTATTCACTCCCGCATTGGCGCGACTGTGCCTCTTTACTGCACCGCGGGCGGCAAAGTGATGTTGGCCAACATGGCGGAAGATGAATTGGCCAAAGTGCTTCCCCAAATCGAAATCCGCCGCTGTACCCCCAACACCGTGGGCAATCTGCAGGAGCTGCAAACCGAACTCCACCGTGTGCGCAAGAATGGGTACGCTTGCGATCTCGAGGAGCACGAATTGCACATTCGCTGCATTGCCGCACCCATTCGCGACCACCTGGGCGCGGTCCATGCCAGCGTTAGCATTACCGCGCCCGTGGTCCGCATGCCAGTCACCCGCTTGCGGCAACTGGCGCCTCTCATTCAGAGCGCCGGGCTCCAGATTTCCAGGGAACTTGGATATCAGGAGTCCCCAAAAAGCAATTTTTCTTTTTCCGAGAAGTCCGGCATCGCGGCCCCGGCCCGGCCGGCAACGGCAGGAATGGCCGGCAAGTACTAGGCATCTACAGATCATTGGGAGACCAAGTCGTCACTTGAAACTTTTATGCCCGAACTCAAAATCAAATCCAAAGACAGTTGTCAGTGGGACCTCGTCAGCTTGGGAGAAGTCATGCTCCGCCTCGATCCCGGCGAGGGCCGCATCGCTACCACCCGCCAGTTTCAAGCCTGGGAGGGCGGTGGAGAATATAACGTCGCGCGCGGACTCAAGCGCTGCTTTGGCCTGAACACCGCCATCGTCACCGCGCTCGCCGATAACCCCGTCGGCCGTCTGGTGGAAGACCTGATGTATCAGGGCGGGGTCAATCAAAAGCACGTGCGCTGGGTGCCTTACGATGGCGTCGGCCGTTCGGTACGCAACGGACTCAACTTCACCGAGCGCGGCTTCGGGGTACGCGCCGCCGTGGGATGCTCGGACCGCGGCCTGACCGCCACCTCCCAACTCCGTCCCGGGGACATCCCCTGGGAGCAGATCTTCGCCAAGGAAGGTGCGCGCTGGCTGCACACCGGCGGCATCTTCGCCGCGCTCTCGGAAACTACCCCGCTGGTGGCGCAGGAAGCCATGGAAGCCGCCAAGCGCAACGGCACCATCATTTCCTACGACCTCAACTATCGTGGCTCGCTGTGGAAGTCGATCGGTGGGCAGGCCAAGGCCAAGGAAGTGAACCGCACCCTGGCCCCCTTTATCGACGTGATCCTGGGCAATGAAGAAGATTTCACGGCCGCCCTGGGCTTCGCCGTGGAGGGAGTCGACGAAAGCCACTCGCAGCTCGACCCCACCAACTTCATGCGCATGATCGAAAAAGTGGTGCGCGAGTTCCCCAACCTGAAAGTGGTGGCCACCACCTTGCGCAATGCCAAGACGGCAAGTGTCAACGACTGGGGCGCAATTTGTTACTACGACGGCAAGTTCTATCAGGCCCCGGTGCGTCCGGACCTGGAGATCTTCGATCGTGTCGGGGGCGGCGATTCCTTCGCCTCCGGCCTGATTTATGGCTTCCTGGAAGGCAAAGGCGCGCAGTGGGCGGTGGAGTGTGGCGCGGCCCATGGCGCTCTGGCGATGACGACCCCGGGCGACACCACGATGGCGACCTTGTCGGAGGTCTTGCACGTGATGAAGGCCAAGGGCGCCCGCATCGAGCGTTAGGAACTGGGTCGCGAGGCGCGCATCACGGTCCGCGCCTCGCAGCGCCTCTTCCTTTATTTAGCATTTTCGAAACTAAGACAGTAACCCCACGGAGTCACTCATGACCATTGATGAAGTTCTTCAGAAAATTACATCCATCGGAATTATTCCTGTCATTCGCGCCGCCAGCGCCGAGGAAGCCAATCAGGCCGTCGAAGCGGTATGTAAGGGCGGCATTCCTGTCGTGGAGATCACCATGACGGTGCCAGATGCGCCTTCCGTCATCCGCCGTGTCGTCGAGCAGCAAGGCGATCGCGTGCTGGTCGGGGCTGGGACCGTGCTGACCGCAGAACAGGCCAAGACCTGTCTCGATGCCGGCGCGGAATTTCTGGTTAGCCCGGGATTTTCGGCGGAAGTGCTCGAAGTTGCCCGCCAGCGCGGCAAGCTGGCCATCCCCGGCGCGCTCACGCCCAGCGAACTGATGCAGGCCATCGCACATGGCGCGAAGGTGGTGAAGGTTTTCCCCTGCGGCAGCGTGGGCGGCGCGAAGTATCTCAAGTCACTCAAGGCGCCCTTCCCTAAAGTCGCCATGGTGCCGACGGGAGGCGTCAACGGAGGAAATGCGAAGGAGTATTTCGCCGCGGGGGCGCTCGCCCTGGGCATTGGCGCGGACCTGGTGGACCTGGCCGCCCTGCGCGCCGGAGATTCGGCCAAAGTCACCGCCGCCGCGAAGGACTTGGTGGAAGCGGTACGCGCCGCCCGCGCCTGAAATGGGGCGGCCGCGAAAACCCACTCCCCTGCCCCATTCCTGCCTAGACTGAGTAGGCGTGGGGCATTCTCCTTCTTCCTCTACCAGACCGGAAAGCTGCCAGCGAGCAACAAAAAAGCGAGCCGCAATCGGCTCGCTTCTGGGATGGAATCGCAGGCTTACAGAGGGCGGACGTTTTCCGCCTGCCAGCCTTTGGGGCCTTTGGTCACGTCAAACTGCACGGCCTGGCCTTCCTGCAAACTTTTGAAGCCCGCGCCCTGAATGGCGGAGAAGTGTACGAAAACATCCTCGCCAGACTGGCGGCTGATGAATCCAAATCCCTTGGCGTCGTTGAACCACTTTACTGTTCCTTGTTCCATATGTTGCTTGTGTTCCTTTGTGTGTATTTACGCTGGAGGAAATCGGAAGAAAAACTGTGCAGATTGCTGGCTGTTGAGGCGACAACTGCTCCGGCCGAATTCGGTCTAACGTACTGCGAGATGCTACTCTGGTTCGGCCGCAATAGCAAGGCCGTTGCGAATGGCCCCCCTAACCCTTTTGTTTGCAGCAGAATCCTTCCCGCATTAGGCTTTTCTCCATGGACAGCGTAATATGGAATAGAAAGCGAGGCCGGTATGCCGATGCAGTCATATCCCAAACAGACCCTACCGCCTGCTACCGGCAAACAAGAAGACCGCGATCCGCAGAGAATTCTTGATCTCATCAAGCAGCTCGATCTTGATCTGATTGAAACTGAGAAGAAAGCTTGCCAGCGCGAGTAGTGGTTCGCGCCCCGTGTATCTAACTCTCTTGACCTCGAAGACACTCCAGCCGGCGGCTTCGGATTGAGAAAAACCAGCCGAGAGGCGTGGAATTTTCTATATCACAGTGGTCCGTAGGCACCGGTCTCCGCTCTTGGACGAGACCCCTTCTTTTCCCGCAAGCATGCGGGCGCGTGTCACATCTTTGCCCAGGAGATGACTATGTCCGGAATTAACGGTGACAAAGCAAGGTTCCATCGTAATCGGAAGCGGAACATCGATCGCAGGGCTCGCTGGCAGGCCAAGTTCGCACCCTCGCTCAAGCGGGCCGACCAGGGGAAATCCCCGGCTAAGACAAAGAGCCCGGCAGGAGCGTCTTGAGCGCCTATCGGTCGGCCCTTTCTGCATGCAAAGTGGCCCTGTCTCAATTTGCAGTCGAGCTACGGAAAGAGGAACGGCTATGAAAAACCTGTACGTGGGCAATCTGCCTCACAGCGCCACGGAAGACGATTTGCGGACGCTATTTCAGCCGTATGGTGATATCGAGCGCGTCAGCCTGGTCACGGACCGGGACACCGGACGCTCCCGCGGCTTCGCATTCGTGGAGATGAGCCACGCCGAAGAAGCCGAGAAGGCGATTGCAGCTCTGCATGGCAGTGAACTGGGGGGCCGGACCTTGACCATCAACGAAGCCAAACCCAAGACGGAACGTCCCCGGGGTAGCGGGAATGGGGGCGGACGGCGTTTTGGCGGGGGCGGCGGCGGTCGAGACGATCAGCGCGGGCATGCCCGGCGGCCACGAGAGCCGCGCTGGTAATATGGAGATTCACTAGATTTTGTCGATGTTGTAGGCAGGTTTCCTACCTACGTGGAAGTCATGACATAAGAAACGGGAGCTCGCGAAATGCCGAAAGGACGATCCACTTTTACCAAGCGGCAAAAAGAACAGGCGCGGCAGCAAAAACAACGCGATAAAGCCGAACGTAAGAACCAGCGCAAGCAGGAACAGCCCGCCCTGAGCCAGGAAGATGAAATGCGCGAACTACGGGAACACGCCGAAGCCCAGGCGGCCATGTTCCGAATTGGGCCGGCCGCGGGCACGGCCGAAAATAACAGTGTGGATCAAGAACCCGTATAGATACGGTGAACTTTTACTTTTCAGAGGGAACATGACCATTACAAAATTTGTTGTGAAAGTAAGTCGTGCAGGCGCCTCGGTCCCGGCCTACGTTCTCCGCATGAACGGCGGTCCCATTCAAATGACGTCTCAACGCAAGCTCGCCCTGGTCATGGGCAAATTCGATGCCGAAGCCGCCGTGGAATCTCTGCGCAAGCGCGGTTCCCAGCCGGAGTTGGTGACGGTCCCGGTCCGGGTCCGGGCGTAGCCCTCACGTTTTCCGTCTTAATCTCGCGGGTGGGGCCAGGCTGGCGTTGCTCAAGTCAGATGGAACACCATCAAAAACGCCCACACTGAAAACAGGGCCACGCCTAACGCAAAAAACAGGTGCAGCCCGAGCGACGCCCAGTCCAGCTCGGGAATGCGCACCTGGATGTCATTGGTCTTCCTGCAGAGAAAAAAGCTGTAGGCGACTCCCGCCAGAATCGAAATGAGAAATGAGAGAATCGCCAGCGCGGCCAGAATCAGCCACGCTCTGGCGAAGTCCGGCAGCACCGTATTTCCCGCCTGGTCTTTGCGGAACAACAGGCCAAACACGCCCACGATGGCGGGAACGGCCGCGCTGGCCAGGGTCATCACCCCGCGCACATGTTCGGAGAAGAACTTCAGCTTGTCCGACATGGTCACGCTGTTTCCGTTCCTGGTCGCCTGTTTCTCCGGCTCCGCCATAGGAGAGAATCTCTTACCGCCGCTTTAGGTCTTCTTCCCGGACCGCGTATCCCCACTTCTTCAGATCGCTGGGCTTGAAGATGTTGAAGAAAATATCTTTCCCGGCCTTTAAGGGAATATCCCCACAATGCAAATAGCGGTGCAGCGTGGCATAGGGGATGCCGGTCATCACGGCCAGCCGGCGCACCGAGATTTTGCGCTGCGTCATGGCCTTCTTCAGTTCCGACGGTTCCAGCCGCTGCAGCACACGTTTGACTTCCTGCATCTGCGCCGCCGGCAACTGTGCTGCGAGATCAGGGGCGCCCTGCTCCATCTCTTCGCCCACCCGCTCCGCTTCCCGTAAGTTGACCTCGGCGGCCAGCAGCTGGTCTTCCAGGCCTTCGACGTAATCGGTCAGCTGCACAAAACGCTTCAAGGGAAGCTGTACGTACTTCCCTTCCACCACCTTCACGTCGTTGTCGGGCAATTCGAATTTCATGACTCGGTCCTATTCCGCTTCCGGCTGGAAGGAGGAAATCCTGTACTGAAAGGGCAAATCCAGGTCCTCCAGAAAAACTTGCCGGCCCGATTCGCGCACCGTGTATTTCACGATGAAGCCGTTGACCTTGATCTGCACCCGCCGCACCGCCACCAGCAGATGCAACGGCTCGGGGCCATTGATACTGTCGGTCGACGGCAGCATCTTGTAAGAGTCCGGATCCGGCTTGTGGGGATGGGCCGCAATCGCCGCTTCGGCGGCGCGAATGGCCTTTACTTCTTTGCCCTTCTGCTGGGCCAGCGCTTCGCTGTAGCGGCGCTGCTCCACAAGCTGATAGCTTTCCTCCGCCGGCATGCTTCTCTTTCTCCTCCAGCGGGGCCGAATTACAGCCCCATATTGATCCAAATTTGGATCAATGTCAAGACCATATGATCCATATATGGATCACCCTTCAAGGCTCATAACCCCAATGTTATCAATGGACAAAAGCTTATAGCACCACGGCTTCCTGATATTCCCCAAACACTGCGCGCAGAGCGTCGGAGATCTCACCTACGGTGGCGTAGGCCTCGACGGCGGCCAGAATGTGGGGCATGAGATTGCCCCCGCCGCGCGCGGCCTCTTGCACGGAGGTCAGCGCGGCGTGGCAGGGCCCCGGGGCGCGCCGCGCCCGCAAGGCACGGACCCGCTCGACCTGCTTGGGCTCGAGTTCGGGATCAATCCGCTGGATGGGCACCTCTTTTTCGGCTTCGATGGTAAAGCGATTCACGCCGACCACGATCGCTTCTCCGCGGTCCACTTGCTGCTGATATTCGTAGGCCGCATTTTGGATCTCCTGCTGCACGAAGCCGCGCTCAATGGCCTTCAGCATACCGCCCAGGGTGGCGATTTTCTGTAGATACTCTTCGGCCCGCTTCTCGATCTCATTGGTCAGCGTCTCCACGTAATAGGAGCCGGCCAGGGGATCGATGGTCTGCGCTGCACCCGATTCGTAAGCGATGACCTGTTGGGTGCGCAGTGCGATGCGTGCCGCCTGCTCGGTAGGCAGTGCCAGGGCCTCATCGTAGGAGTTGGTATGCAGAGACTGGGTGCCTCCCAGCACCGCCGACAAGGCCTGCAGGGCGGTACGCACAATGTTGTTCTCCGGTTGCTGCGCGGTGAGCGTAGAACCGGCAGTCTGAGTGTGAAAGCGCAGCATCCAGGAACGCGGATTCTTGGCCTTGAAAGACTCGCGCATGATGCGGGCCCACATGCGCCGGGCGGCGCGGAACTTCGCCACTTCCTCCAGAAAATTACTGTGCGCATTAAAAAAGAAGGAGAGGCGGGGGGCGAATTTGTCTACGTCGAGCCCGGCCTGCAAAGCGGCTTCCACATAGGCCATGCCATTGCCCAGGGTAAAGGCCACTTCCTGTACGGCGGTGGAGCCCGCCTCGCGCATGTGGTAGCCAGAAATCGAAATAGTGTTCCACTCCGGCACCTGCTCATTGGTCCAGGCAAACATGTCGGTGATGACCCGCATCGCCGGCTGCACGGGATAGATATAAGTCCCGCGCGCAATGTATTCCTTGAGCACATCGTTCTGCACCGTGCCGGAAAGCTGGCGGATGTCCGCGCCCTGCCGCCGCGCCACGGCCACATACAACGCCAGCAGAATCGAGGCGGTGGCGTTGATGGTCATCGAAGTGGAAATTTTGGTGAGGTCGATGCCGTCGAAAAGCCGCTGCATGTCCTCGAGGGAATCAATGGCCACGCCGACTTTGCCCACTTCGCCCACGGCCCAAGGACTGTCGGAATCCATGCCAATCTGGGTGGGTAGATCGAAAGCCACGGAAAGGCCGGTGGTTCCGTTGGCCAGAAGATATTTGTAGCGCTTATTGGACTCCTCGGCGTCGCCCATGCCGGCATACTGCCGCATGGTCCAGAGACGGCCGCGATACATGGTGGCCTGCACCCCACGGGTGAAGGGGTATTCCCCGGGATAACCTACTTTCCCGTCGTAGTCCCAACCTTCCAGGTCGGCGGGAGTATAGAGAGGATGGACTGGAATGTGCGAAGACGTCTCCGGGTCCTTCGCGGGGGGCCGGTCGCTGGAGTTTGTGCCGCCAGGCTTCGATGACATAGGGTTTCACCGCACCGCGCCTTAACTCTTTGAATTCTTCTTCCGTACTCTCCAGAACGAAGTGACGCCGAACCAGGCAAACAGCACGGTAAAACCCGCGGCGAGCAGGACCCGGTCCAGGGTGGTCTCTTCCATGGCAAACTTGCCGTACTCGCGGAAGAAGGCTATGGCGCCGATGGCGGCGATGGCCAGAAACACGAACCCCGTCACTTCCAGCCACAGGATATGCATCACGTGCCCCAGGCGCTGCGCCGTGGCCCGCCCGGCGCTGAGCAAGGCGCCGACCGGGCGGGAGCGACCCGCCTGCTCGGCCACCACCCGGGCCGCGACCCCTAAGTTGCGGAGAGTAAAGATGCTTCCCATTCCGGTTCGATTTTATCAATCTTCGGCGTAAAATAAGCCAGGATGGCCCCGAGACGTCGCACCCTTCTTGTTCTTGCCGCCATCTAAGTGTAGCGTGGAGTTGTCATTTCGTCTTACGCATCACGGGGGATACGTGGACCAGCAACTAAAACAATTGATGAAGGAACTGGGCGAGGCCATCAACGAGTCGCTGGCGGACAGCGACCAGATTGCTGAAGTCGTTTCCCGCATTAAAGAAGGTGGTTACGATATCTTCCTGGTGCTGGAAGCCACCATCGGAGTCAGCAAGCCCGGCGAAGGCAACGACAAGACCTCCATGGTCACCACTTTGACCAGCAATCCCGAGTTTAAAATCAGCGAACAAGACCTCAAGTTCCTCAAGTCCCTGCGCATCAAGATCGAAGACGACGCCGCCTAATCGAGCCGGTCGGAGGCTGGAAGCATCCCGCCTCGGGGCAGCTTCCGCAACCAGTCTGGAAAATACCACTTTGCCGCTCGCCACTTCCTTTCTGTTTGCTGCCAGCGTTACAATAACGCGTTCCGTGGAGTGCGCACCGCGACGAAAGGTCTAGCCGCTCCCAAACATTCCCGTCCCCATGGAAGGGCCATGAAAGATACGTTGGGAGTCCTCTTAGCCGGGGGAGCAGGAGAGCGGCTGTATCCCCTGACCCGCGACCGCGCCAAGCCCGCCGTCACCTTCGGCGGCATCTACCGCATCGTAGACGTCACCCTTTCCAACTGCATCAACTCCGACCTGCGCCGGGTCTACATCCTGACCCAATACAAGGCCCTTTCCCTCAATCGCCATATTCGCGAGGGCTGGAACATTCTGGGCCGGGAAGTGGGGGAGTTCGTGGAAGTCCTGCCCCCCATGAAGCGCGTGGGGGAACAGTGGTACCAGGGGACTGCCGATGCCGTCTATCAGAACATTTATTCCATCGGCTCGGAACAGCCCAAGCATGTCCTGATTCTTTCCGGCGACCATATTTACAAGATGAATTACGGGCTCATGCTGGAACGGCACAATGAAACCAACGCCGATGTGACCCTGGCCACCATTCAGATTGACTGCTCCGAGGTCTACCGCTTTGGCGTGGTGGATGTCGACAGCAATAACCAGGTAAAAGGGTTCCAGGAAAAGCCGCGGGAAACCAAGCTGCGTTCCCCCTATAACCCGGAAAAAGTTGCGGCCTCCATGGGCATTTACCTGTTCAACACCGACGTGCTGATTCCCGTGCTCCTGAAGGACGCGGAAGATCCCAACTCCAGCCACGATTTCGGCAAAGACATTCTGCCCCGTATGGTGGAGGACTACCGCATCTACGCCTACGACTTCATCGACGAGAACAAGAAAGAAGCCCTCTATTGGCGCGATGTGGGCACGCTGGAGGCCTATTACGAAGCCAATATGGATATCGTCTCGGTGTCCCCGGTTTTCAATCTCTATGATGAAGACTGGCCCATCCGCACCTTCCAGCGCCAGTATCCTCCCGCCAAATTCGTCTTTGCGGAAAAAGGCCGCACCGGGACCGCGGTCGACTCCATTGTCTCTTCCGGCTGCATTGTCTCCGGGAGCGTGGTGAAAAACAGCATCCTCTCCCCGGACGTGCGGGTCAACTCTTACAGTGAGATCGATGCCAGCATTCTGTTCTCGCATGTCAACGTGGGGCGCCATTGCCGCATCCGCCGCGCCATTATCGACCGCGACGTCCACATCCCCGAAGGCACCACCATCGGCTACGATGCCGAAGCCGATCGCCAGCGCTATTTCGTGACTGACAGCGGCATCACGGTGGTGACGCGGGATTACTCGCTGTTCGAAAATCCCGTGTCGGTGGACTACTTCACTTCGGAATAGAGCGCTTCAGGGAGTGGTGGGCGCCTCGGTGTGCAGCACAATGTTCAAGGGTGGAATGCGCTCGGGCTTCACATATTTGTTGACCAGAAAGCGGCTGCCGTCCCGAGTGACATCGTAAGAGAAAAGGTCGGTGGAAGAGACCGGGGCGCGCTGGTGGAACTGGAACAGCGCAGTGCGGTTGCCGGTCGAAAAGGTCTCTCCGCCGGCCACCGCCACACTGGTCAACACGCTCCTGGGTCCGATGTAGAAGATTTCCTTACCATCTCCGCGCCAACGGGGTTCGTTCCCGCCGCCCCGTGATACCTGCCACTTTCCCACCGCCTCGGGAAACTTGGTGACGTAGATCTCCCAGTTTCCCGTTTCATCGGAAGCATAGGCCAGCCATTTTCCGTCGGGGGAAATCTGCCCATTGGTCTCGCTTCCTTTGGCTTCCAGGAAAGGCTTAGGCTCCCCACCCGTGGCGGGCACCAAAAGGAACGTGGAACCATTCGGTGTGTTGTCGAGGCATGGGATCGAAGTATCTCCCAGCGCCCAGGAATTGGGGATGATGTCGAACTCCAACGACGACACCATGGCGAGCTTGCGCTCACGGTCCAACCCGGATGCCAGCTTGGTGAAGACGCCGGCGCCGTTGTCCAAATTCTCGCGATAGGCCACATACTTGCCGTCGCGCGACCAAACCCCGACCACTTCCTCGCCTGGATTGAAAGTGAAGCGCATGTTTCCTGCGCCCTGCAGGCTTTCCAACCAGATATCCACGTTATTGAGCTTGGGATCGCTGATGTCCACGGCGACCCGTGTCCCATCGGGCGAAATGCTGGGGTTGGCCTGCACGGCCGGCTCCCCTACCCGGCCCAGTTCCTTTCCGTTGCGGTCCATCCAGGTCAGTTCCGACGTGGCCGCGCCGGTATTCGAGTTGTAGACCAAGGTGCCATTGGGCGAGGCGGTCAAGGCCGTCCAATAAGTCGAGGCCTGAAACCCAACCACATCCGCGACGACCATCGGACTTCCCGTGACCTTGCCCGTCGCGAGATCAAAGGGGAGGCTGACCAGGCGGCGGTCATCATTGGCGTAGTACAGCGAGCGCGCATCGTAAGCTACGCTGGAGCGGCACAAGACGAGCAATTTCTTCTCCTTGGCCGCCAGAGAGCTGATATAGATGCCGCTGCTTTGGTCATTCCTGGCATTGGCGAAGTTTCCCGCCCAGAACAGGAAGTGATCGCCATCCGGAAGAAAGATCGGCCAACGATGGGTGCTGTCGCCCTCGCGGATGGTGGCGGTGAACGGCGCCGCCCCGGTGCCATCGGGACGGATGCGCCACAACACGCTGCCCGCATCCGGGGCATAGACGATCACGTCCCGGCTCCCCCAGGTCCCTCCGCGGGCGGACAACACATTGGTTAGGGCTTGGGGCACGCCGCCGGAAACTTCGATCTTCAACAGCTTTCCATTGGCGAAAAATGCCAGGAACCGGTTGTCCGGTGACCAGAAGGGAAAACTGGCGCCTTCCGTTCCCGCCAGCAAAGTCGCATCCGCGGAGCCCACCGCTTGCACATAGATCATGGGCAGGCCGGTACTCTCCTCGGGAGAAACAAAGGCCAGCATCGAACCATCTGCGGAGAGGGCCATGTGGCTGACTTCGCCGGGGACCGAGATGGCAAACTGCTGGCGTTTGACCGCAGGCACGCGCTTCATCCCCAGCCAAGCGGCGGCCGCCAGGGCCGCCACCAGCAGCGGTATGCCGATCCAGGCCCACAGCGCTCCCTGCCCCTCCGCAGCCGTGGCCTTGAGCGCCGAGGTGCTGTCGGAGCCGGAGAGCGCCGAGAGGGCGAAAGCCAGATCACGCGCCGATTGGAAGCGCTGGTCGGGACGCTTCTCCAGGCAGCGCCGGATGATGCGGTCCAGCGCCGGCGAAATCTGGCACGGGATTTGGGCAAAGTCGGGAGGGTCCTCCTTGAGCACTGCCGTCATGGTCTCGGCGGTGGTGTCGCGGCGAAAGGCCCGCCGCCCGCTTAGCATTTCGTACAGCACGGCACCCAGAGCAAAGATGTCGGTCCGGGCGTCCACCGCTTCGCCCCTCACCTGCTCGGGGGCCATATAGCTGGCCGTGCCCATCACCACGCCGGCTGCGGTATGTGAGCTGGTAAGCGTGGCATTGTCGGACACGTCGGCCACCGCGCTGGCCAGCTTGGCCAAACCGAAATCCAGGATCTTTGCCCGCCCATCGCGGGTGATAAACAGATTTTCCGGCTTCAGGTCGCGATGGACGATGTTCTTTTCATGGGCGGCCGCAAGACCCTGGGCAATCTGCCCTCCCAATTCGATTGCCTTACGCTGCGGCAGGGGCCCTTCGTCCAGCAGCTGACGCAGGCTCTCGCCTTCCAGCAACTCCGTGACCAGGTAAGGCGAACCGGCCTGCTCGCCCACGTCATATACCGCCAGAATGTTGGGGTGATTGAGTGCCGCCACCGTCCGGCTTTCCACTTCAAAACGGCGCAGGCGGTCGCCATCGTGTGCGAACGATGGCGGCAGGACCTTGATGGCGACGTCCCGCGTCAGGCGCGAGTCATGGGCCTGGTAGACTTCTCCCATCCCGCCCACGCCAAGGACCGCCTCGATCTCATACGGCCCCAGTTTGTCACCGGAAGAAAGCGGCATGTGTGCGCGAATTATAACCGCAGGGGCGGCAAGTTGAGCACGCAGTTCGTTTTGCCTTCTCCCGTGCGGTGGCACGCCAGCCCTGTGTTCGCCGTGTCTTCGCTATACGGTGACCCTCCCCTGTTACAATGCCGTGTTTCATGGTCGGGAACTTCTGGCCTGCTTTTCACGTATTTTCTTCCGGTGAGGCTGAAAAGGTTCCGGTTCGTGGCCGGGCCGTTTCGCTAGCTGGAAAAACCAGGAGTTTCCGGGGAGTGCTGGTTGGAAGATACCCAGGTCGTCGCCTTACTAGTTCGCCGTTGTATTGCCGGCGATGCGGCCGCTTGGGAGGATATCGTGCAGCGCTACCACCGCAGGATCTACAACATCTGTTACCGCTTCGCGGGATCCAGTGACGATGCCCAGGACCTTACCCAGGAAGTCTTCATCAAGATGTACCGCACCCTGGGCAGCTATGACATGGAACGCGGCGCCTTCATGACCTGGGTCACCACCGTGACCCGCAATCTTCTGGTCGACCACTTCCGCAAAAGTAAGCAGGACCGCCTGACCGATTCCCTGGATTCCACCTCTTCAGACCACGAAGACGTTTTACCCCTCAGTGAGCAGATCCCCGACAAAGGCCTGCCCCCGGATGCCCAGGTGCAGTCCCGGGAGGCCCGCGAGGCCGTCCATCTGGCCCTGCAAAAGATCTCCCCGGACCTACGTGAGGCATTGATTCTAAGGGATTTACAAGACATGGACTACCGTGACATCGCAATCGCCCTCAAGGTACCCGAGGGCACCGTAAAGTCTCGTATAAATCGCGGCCGGGCGGAACTTGCACGGCTCTTACAACGTACCTATAGGCAGGTGATGTGATGCCAGAAACCGGCAAACACGACATGCAGTGCCACGAATTCGAGGCTTGGCTCAGCGAAGCTTTGGATGGCACTTTAAGCGGCCCCCGGATGGCAAGCTTTCAGGCCCACGCCGGGGCCTGCCCCGCTTGCGGCCCATTGTTCGCCGAAGCGGCTGAAGGGCAACGCTGGCTCAAGTCACTGGCGGAGGTGGAGCCTCCCGCCGATCTGGTGCGCAACATTCTGCTGGCCACCAGCGGTCCGGCCAGCGCAGCGCACGCGCTTGCGCCTTCCTGGTGGGAGAGATTTCAGACGGCGGTGTGGGCCCCGGTGGCCGCCACTGTGCGCCAGCCTCGGTTCGCCATGTCCTTCGGCATGGCCTTCTTTTCGCTCTCCATCGCGCTCAATATTGCGGGCGTAAAGTTGAGCGATCTGCGCCAGGCCGACCTGCGGCCCAGCGCCATCCGGCGCTCTTATCACGAGACCTACGGACGAGTTGTGAAATACTACGACAACATTCGACTGGTCTATGAAATCCAGTCCCGCGTGCGGGATTTCCAACGGGCCACCACTCCAGCGGTGCCGGCCCGTCCCGAAGATCAGAAAGAGCGCAAGAACAACAGCAGTGGGGAGCCTGAAAAGCAAGAACGCAATTACAGCCAAAGTGCAGACCAGCCTGTGCTTGCCTCCGCCCCGGCCGGTCCCGCTTTGGTCAAGGTCACCGCACCTGGGAGGTTGGTATGAACTGCGCCGCACATAGCAATGTTGCAGCTGTCGCCTATTGCCGCACCTGCGGGAAACCGCTGTGCGGAAACTGCACCCGCTCGGTTCACGGCGTGATCTACTGCGAAAGCTGTCTGGCGGCGCGGCTGGAGGGTGTACAGCCCCCGCAGCCGCCCTATTCGCAGGTGGTGGATGCGCCCGCCGGCGTAGTGCGCGCTCCGGGCGAGAATTCCGGACCGAACCCCACGGTGGCCGGCATCCTGGCCGGTTTCTTCCCCATCGGCGTAGGAGCGGTCTACAACGGGCAATATGCCAAGGGATTGGCGCACCTGGGAATTGTGGCGCTGATCATCGTCGGCTTGAATTCCGACATGCCCGCCTACATGAACGTGTTCCTGGGAATTCTGCTGGGCTTTTTCTACTTCTACCAGATCATCGATGCGGTGCGTTCCGCTATTGCTATCCAGATGGGACAGCCTGCACCTGACCCCTTTGGGATCGATCAGACATTTGGTTCCGGCGGCAAGGCAGCGGAAGCACGCGCCAACACGGAAAAGCTCCCGACCGCCGCGGTCGTCCTGATCATTCTGGGCCTGTTGTTCCTGCTCAACACCACGCTCGACCTTCACCTGCATCGCATCTGGCCGCTCTTTCTGATTGGCATTGGAGTGTGGTTATTCGTCAAGCGCTTTGGCATGGAAGGCGTCAATTTGCGGCAGTGCAGCTCGCAGGGGCTCATGGGGCCTGCAGTGCTGGTCACTTTGGGAAGCCTGTTCATGCTGGAGAGCCTGGACGGTCCCGGTTTTGGCCGGACCTGGCCGGTGCTGCTGCTGGTGATTGGACTGATCAAGCTGCTGGGCGGCAATGCCTCGCGAACCAGCCACGACCAGACGCCAGCCCCACCCAATGCACCTCCCGGCGACCAGGGGACCGTGCCACCTCCGCCGTCCAATGAGGTGAACCATGTCTAGCCCGGGCCCATTGATTCCGCCGCCTCCGCCGATGCCTCCGCGGCCGCCGCGCTCGATTGCGGGCCCGGTGGTCCTGATCGCTATCGGCGTCCTGTTCCTGCTGGGGACCATGGGGGTGCTGCAATGGCACCATCTGGGCTACTGGTTCGCGCACTACTGGCCGGTGCTATTGATCGTCGCCGGCATCATTAAGCTGCTGGAATATCAACAGGCGCAGCGCTCCGGCATACGCCCCCGCGGTATTGGGGCGGGCGGGATTTTCCTGATCATCCTGCTCATCACCTTTGGCCTGATTGCCACGCAAGCTTCCCGGGTGGACTGGGATTCCTTGCGCGACCACATCCAGGTTGGGGACGACGACTTCCCCTTTTTCGGCCATACTTACAACTACGAAGACCAGATTGCCCAGGACTTCCCCGCGGGCAACAGCCTGCATGTCGTCAACGACCGGGGAGCGGTCAACCTGAGCGTTTCCCAGGACAACCAGATCCATGTGGCGGTGCACAAGCGCATCAACGCCGACAAGCAGGAACAAGCCGACGAGTGGAACCCCAAGACCAAGCCTGAGATCACCGTTTCTGGGCAAACCGTGACCGTGAATGCCAACACCCAGGGCGCGGGCGATCACAGTGTGACCAGCGACCTCGATATCAGCGTGCCCCGCAAGGCGGCCGTGGTCATTGCCGCCCGCCGCGGCGATGTGAGCGTGCTGGGCCGCGACGGCGATGTGGACGTCTCCAGCCAAAAGGGCGACATTACGGTTTCCGACGTCAATGGCAAAGTCGCGCTGAAATTGCAGAACAGCTCGGCCCGCGTTTCCCAGATTTCCTCCGATGTTTCCGTGGAGGGCCGGCCCAGCGATGTCAGCGTGGAAGAGGTGAAAGGTGCGCTTCGCATGAACGGCGAGTTTGACAGCCTCCGCCTGGGCAAAATCGGGGGGCGGGTGACCTTTAAGTCCACCCGCACCGATCTGGAACTCGCCAAACTTCCGGGCGACCTGGATATGGACGCCGGCGACTTCCGCGCCAGCGACGTGACCGGGCCCTTCCGGCTGCTTACCCGCTCCAAAGACATCCGTGTGAATGGCGTCTCCGGGGACGTGCGCCTGCAAAACGAAAATGGTGCGGTCGAGGTACACGTAACCAAAGTGGGAGACTTACAACTGGAGAATCGGCGGGGCGATATTGAGCTTTACCTCCCCGACAAAGCCACCTTCCAGCTGGAAGCCAAGGCCCGTGACGGCGACATTGCCAGCGAATTTCCCGGCGTGAAGGTCAACAATTCCGACGACCAGGCCACCGCCATGGGGGGAAACGGTTCCGGCGGACCCAAGATTGTGCTCAGCAATGATCGGGGATCCATCTCGATCCAGAAAGGCTCTTCCTTTACCGAGGAACAGTCCAGAACGGTCCCGGCGCCGCCGAATCCGCCGACGCCGAAAAAACTGCCTTCTCCGCCCTCACCGCCGGAACCCACGGACAACTGAATCCCCTGTAGGAGGCGCAGCTCAGCTGCGCCTCCCGTTTCGCCGACGCGACCCATGTTCTTCAGCGATGCTTCCGGCATTCCCCGCCTTTTGTCGATTCCGCTGTCCGCGTGGTATGTTCAGATTTCTTCCGCGCGCGCGACCCGTGCGCTGACTCTTGAGGTTGAGGACTTGATTCCAGAAATATGATCCGTTCCTACAAAGGCGTCACGCCCACCGTCCCGGATTCCTGTTATGTCGACGAATCGGCCCAGATCATCGGCGATGTGGTCCTGGGCGAACACGCCAGCGTATGGATGAATGCCGTGGTCCGCGGCGATGTGCATGAGATCCGCATCGGCGCTCACTCCAACATCCAGGACAACAGCGTCCTGCACGGCATGAAAGAGAAGTACGGGGTTTATGTCGGGGACTATGTGACGGTGGGCCACTCGGTCACGCTGCACGGCTGCGTCATTGAAGACCGCTGCCTCATCGGCATGGGCAGCATCATTTTGAATGGCGCGCGCATTGGCGCAGGCTCCATCATCGCCGCCGGCACGCTGATTCCCGAGAAAACCGTGGTGGAGCCGGGGTCGCTGTGGATGGGATCGCCGGGCAAATTCCGCCGCAAGTTGGATGAGAAAGATATGGCCAGCATCCTGCGTTACGCGAACAACTATCTGGGGTACAAGGAAGCGTACCTGGCGGAGCGCTCGAAGTAATCCTCATTGCCCGCCCCTCACTCTATAATCTTGTCATTCCGAGGAGCGAAGCGACGAGGAATCCGCAGTTCCATTGCATAGTCATCCTGAGCAGAACGGATGCTTTCATGAAGGGAAGCATCTGCGAAGTCGAAGGATCGTTACAGCAACGGTGATCGGCAAGGTCGAAGCCAGGCGTTCTCTCGTTGAACCAGGAGCGCGGTAGAATTCCCTGAGACGATTGTAAGAATTAACAGTGCAGGGGTCCTTCGACTACGTGAGTTCTTCGCAAAGCGAAGAACTCACTTCGCTCAGGATGACAATCGTGCTAGAAGCTAGAGCCAAAACCCATGATCAAAGCTGTCCGAGGAACGCGCGATCTTCTCCCTCCGGAAACGGCGCTGTGGAACTTTGTCGAAGCCACGGTGCGAGAGGTCTTCCGCGCCTACAACTTCCAGGAAATTCGCACCCCGATTTTTGAAGAGACCCAGCTCTTCGCCCGCGGCGTGGGCGAAGAGACCGACATTGTCTCGAAAGAGATGTACACCTGGGAAGACCGGGGACGCGCCGCCAGCGAGAAAGGCCAGTCCCTCACGCTCCGTCCCGAAAATACCGCCGGGGTGGTGCGGGCTTACATCGAACATAAGCTCGGCGACCGCGGCCTGAACAAGCTCTACTACATCGGCCCACAATTCCGCCGGGAACGCCCGCAGAAGGGCCGCTACCGCCAGTTCTATCAGATTGGCGCGGAAGTCATCGGCCCGGCCTCTTCCGGGAGTGACAAGCCTGTGCGCGACGCGGAGATTCTGGAGATGTTGGCCACCCTGCTCGATCGCCTGGGCATCCGGAACTGGAACCTCGAAATCAATTCGGTGGGCAATGCGCAGGAGCGCGTGGCCTTCAATGATGCGCTGCGGAAGGCATTGGAGCCGGTGGCGGCGAGCATGTGCGCGGATTGCCAGCGCCGCGCCACCACAAACCCTCTGCGCGTGCTTGACTGCAAAGTCCCCGAAGACCAGCCGATCATCGAGAAGCTGCCGCGTATCACCGATTACCTGCAGGAAGAAAGCACGCGGCACTTCGCCGACGTCCGCGCCCTGCTGGAAAGCGCCGGCGTGCCGTTCCAGGTGAATCCCCGCCTGGTGCGCGGCCTCGACTACTACACGCGCACCGCTTTTGAGTTCACCCACGGCGCTCTGGGCGCGCAGAACGCCATTCTGGGCGGCGGCCGCTATGATGGCCTCTCGGAAGCGCTGGGAGGGCCACCCGCTCCGGGCATTGGCTTTGCTATGGGCGAAGATCGCCTGGTGCTGGCATTGCAGGAACAGACGCCCAACATCGTGAAGGCGCCGGATGCGTATATCGCGCCCATGGGCGCGGGCACCAATCAAGCCGCCATCGGCCTGGCCAAAGCACTGCGGCAGGCAGGACTGGTGATAGACCTGGGCGACGAGAGCTTCCGCCTGAAGAAATCGTTCGAGACAGCCAGCAAGCTGGGTGCGCGCTTTATCCTGATTGTGGGCGAGAACGAGGTAAGGAGCGGTGAGTTCGCGCTCAAGAACCTGGCCACGGGCGAGCAGACCACCGTTCCCCGCGCCGAGCTGGCGGCCAAGCTCCAGGCTTCGTAAAGAATTCGGTTTTGGTTGGACCGGGCCCCAAACTTTCCGCAGGAGGGCACCATGAAGAAACTGGCTTTGTCTGTGCTTGTTCTTACTTTCTCGCTTGTTTCTCTCGCGCAGACCTCGAACCCGAACGACACGCTGATCGCCAACTCCAAAGCCGTCGCCAACGCCATGCTGAATAAAGATGTGGCTTTCCTCCGCCAGACCTTGGCCGATGACTTCCACGCCATTGGCAGCGAGGGCCATCTGCACGGTAAGGGCGAAGTCCTCGAAATCGCCCAGTCCGGGGCGCTTCATGAATTGATGCCCTACAATCTGCACGTGCTCGCCGTAGACGAGAATTCTTCCATCGTCACCTACGATTGCATCGTGCACATGCCGGAAGGCGACGAGGGCGCCGCGCCCCGCTACCAGCACATCTCCGATCTGTGGGTGAAGCAGGGCGAGCAATGGAAGCTGAAGTTCCAGCAGGCCACGCCCCTGCGCTCCATCGACTAAAGGGGCGACGGAAGGGGCCCCACTCCCCCGCGATCCCGCCGAGCATTTATAATCGTGCATTCGGCTTACCGCCGTATTTTCAGTGAAAGGCACAACTTGCTCGACTTCCTCGGCGACCTGAAACGTACCCACATGTGTGGCGCAGTCCGTCCCTCTGATTCCGGCCAGAAGGCCGTGCTCATGGGATGGGTGAACCGCCGCCGTGACCTGGGCAGCATCATCTTCATTGACCTGCGCGACCGCAGCGGCGTGACCCAGGTGGTATTTAACCGCGAACAGAACGCCGTGCTGCACGACAAGGCCGAGCAACTGCGCAACGAGTATGTGATCGCCGTCATCGGCCAGGTCAAAAAGCGCGACGCTGATACCTTCAATCCCAACATCGCCACCGGCGAAGTGGAGCTGGTCGCGGAAGAGCTGCGCATTCTCAACGTCTCCAAGCAGCTGCCCTTCCTGCCCAGCGACACCGTGCTGCCCAATGAAGAGATGCGGCTGAAATACCGCTACATCGACCTGCGCCGCGACGCTATGCAGTTCAATATCGAAACCCGGCACAAAGTTTCGATGGCCGTCCGCGACTATCTGGCCAGCCAGGGCTTCTACGAAATCGAGACCCCTTTCATGACGCGCTCGACGCCGGAAGGCGCGCGCGACTACCTGGTCCCCAGCCGCGTGCAGCCGGGCAGTTTCTACGCCTTGCCGCAGTCGCCGCAGCTCTTCAAGCAGATTCTGATGATCTCGGGCTTCGACCGCTACTTCCAGATCGTGCGCTGTTTCCGTGATGAAGACCTGCGCGCCGACCGCCAACCCGAATTCACCCAGATCGACCTGGAGATGACCTATCCGCAGCAGGAGAGCGTGTGGGCGGTGGTCGAAGGCTTTCTCACCGCGGCCTTCGGGGCCATGGGCCACAAGATCAAGACGCCTTTCCCGCGCATGGATTACGACGAAGCCATCCGGCAATTCGGCATCGACAAGCCGGACCTTCGCCTGCCCGCTTTCACCGACGTACGCGACTGCTTCACCGCGGAAGATTTGCAGGAACTGGCCATCCATCCCGATTTGCCGGTGATCGCCATTCGCACCCCCAAAGTCGGCGAGCTCTCGCGCAAGGAGCGCGACGACATCAAGCCCATGTTTGTGGCCAAGGGCGGCGCGCGCGTGTTTGAAGACTTCAAACGTATCAGCAACAAGTTCCCCGCCGCCGCCGCCAAGATCGCGGAAAAAGCCGGCATGGCCGAGAACGATCTAATCGTGCTGGTGGTAGGCTCGGCGCAGATCGCGGCTTCGTCGGAGCATGCGCACCGCAAAGTCACGCCGCAGGAGCTGGCGATTTACGCCTCGGCCGGTCTGCTGCGCGTGGCCCTGGCGCAGAAATACGCCGAGCGTCACGGACTGTTCGTCAAAACCGGCGATCTGGAAAAGGATTTCCGTTTTGTCTGGGTCACCAACTTTCCCATGTATGAGTGGGATGAATCGGAGCGGCAGTGGATGGCGGCGCACCATCCCTTCACCTCGCCCCATGAAGAAGACATGCCCAAGCTTGAGAACGGTGCGCAGACCGTGAAAGATCCGAAGTCGGCGCTCAGCGAAGTGCGGGCGCGGGCCTATGACGTCGTGCTCAACGGGACGGAGCTGGGTTCCGGGTCGATTCGTATTCACCGCCAGGACATTCAGAGCAAAATCTTCCAGTCGCTGGGCATGACCGACGAAGAGGCGCGTACCCGCTTTGGCTTCTTCCTGGAAGCGCTCGAATACGGCACGCCTCCGCATGGTGGCATCGCGCTGGGCCTGGACCGCATCGTCATGATCCTCGCCGGAGCCGATAGCCTGCGGGAAGTCATTCCCTTCCCCAAGACCGCCCGCGCCGTGGACCTGATGGTCGATG
This sequence comes from Acidobacteriota bacterium, assembly GCA_018268755.1. GTDB lineage: Bacteria > Acidobacteriota > Terriglobia > Terriglobales > Acidobacteriaceae > KAN-5. Next base: position 392,855 of record JAFDVW010000013.1, on the reverse strand, counting down.
CGCCCACTCCGGTGAGCGAAGCGCAGTTGAAGGACCTGGGAATCCAGATCAAGAAGCCGGTGGGATAAGGCGGAACTTGTGTCCTCCTATGTTGGTATTGTCACCATTGCATATGGCTTGCTTATCGCCATTGCTTTGTCGGTAGAAGACCTTCGCTATGCTTTGCTTCCAGCGGCTTGCTTTTCAGTCATCCTTTTTTTGGCTGGATTGTTGGTTTTTCGCCGTTGGAAATTCGCATTTGCCCTTCCCTGGCCTGCACTCCGGTCTGAAGAAGTCCAATATCCCATCACCATTGATGGAACTTCGCTCTCGCGACAAAACTATGACCAGAAACTTATCATTCAACTCCAGGTCAGATCTTTCGCTGAGCTAGCTGCCACTGTGGCCTTGGCCTCAGTCTCTTGCTATTTCCTTATTTTTAGATCCGGATTGTATTTTCCAATCGTTTCGAGCTTTGGGATTTGGGGCATTGAATTCATTTGTGCGGTGGGATGGCTTGTGTTGACTGCAAATCTCCTATGGTTTACTGAACGGAGGTTTTTACATACATCTTTCGCATCGATTGGGTCTATTTCGCATCGGAACACCGGATTCTTTCAAGAGAGAATTACATTCCAATTTTGGGACTATGAGAGAGCCCGGCGAGGCGGCTATGGACCGAGTCAGAAGAGACGGCATGACAATGCTGTTCTGGTTTTCTTTAAGCGACATGATCCGGATCAGAATGCTCCTCATACTGCCTTCCGTTTTCATCGATTTAGTTTTCACGTGATCCCTGAACGGAATCGAAACCAGACACTGTGAATCTTGGTCTCGTTTCTCGGTGTTTTGCCTTCACAGCCAATCATCTGCGAAACTACTGGCACCCCCATGGGCCGCATTCATGTTCTTTCCGAAGCAGTTGCCAACAAAATCGCCGCCGGCGAGGTGGTGGAGCGCCCTGCCTCGGTGGTGAAAGAACTGCTGGAGAACGCCCTCGACGCCGGGTCCACCCGCATCAAGATTCAGGTCGAAGCCGGCGGTAAAAAGCTCATCCAGATCACCGACAACGGCTGCGGCATGCTGCGCGACGACGCGCTGCTCGCCTTTGAGCGCCACGCCACTTCCAAAATCAAGAATGCCGACGACCTGCTGCACATCGCGACCCTCGGCTTCCGCGGCGAGGCCCTGCCTTCCATCGCCTCCGTAAGCCGACTGCGCCTGGAAACCCACGCCCCGGAAGAGAACTCCGGCACGGTGGTGGAAATTAATGGCGGAAAAATCTTCAAAGTAGAAGAAGCGGGATTGCCGGCGGGGACTTCGATCACCATTCACGACCTCTTTTTCAATACGCCCGCGCGCAAAAAGTTTCTCAAGTCGGAGTCGACCGAGCTTTCGCATATCGCTTCCCTGGTCACGCACTACGCTTTGGCCCATCCCGACAAACATTTTGAGCTGCATTCCATGACCAATGCCATGCTGGTCGCGCCCCCCGTCACCGACCACAAAGAGCGCGTCTACCAGGTCTTTGGCAAGGAAGTGCTCGACCAGTTGATTCCGGTGGCGGCCGTTCTGCCGTTGGAGCGCATCGGCCTACCCCAGCCCCCGCCCTGGCGGCGCACGGAAGAAGATGAGAAAGCCGCGCAAAACCCGGGGGAAGTCCGCATACACGGCTTCGTCTCCAAGCCGGAGATCCAGAAGCTCAACCGCAACTCAATCTACGTCTTCGTCAATGGACGCCTCATTCGCGACCGGCTGGTGCAACACGCCATTCTCGAGGCCTATCGCAACATCATTCCGCCCACCGTCTATCCCGTGGTACTGCTGTTTCTAGAGATGCCCGGGGAAGAAGTAGATGTGAACGTCCATCCCTCGAAGACCGAGGTCCGCTTCCGCCAGCAGACCGTGACCCACGACTTTGTGCGCGACGCGGTGCGCGGCGCGCTAATGAAGGCCCGCCCCGTGCCGCAGTTTGCTACGGAAATCCACGCCCACCCCACCGCCAGTCCCTCGCTGACGCCGGGAGTCCGAGGCCAGGCGGTGGACATTGCCGCCTGGCGCGCGCTTTACATGCCGGCCGCGCCGCCGGGATTCGAACTCCAGCCCCCGACGCTTCCTCCGGAGACCGCCCGCATTCAGTTCACCGGCGAAGCTATCACGGTGGAAGCCAACGCGGCGCTGGCAATGGCGCCTGCTGCAAATGTGGGGCCTGATACCTGCACTCCTCCCCTCGCGGAGGAAGCCGAACCGGCCAGCGATCTTGCCCCTTCCTTGGCTTCGCTCAAACCACTGGGGCAGATTCGCGATTCGTTCATCCTCGCGATCAACCATGAAGGTTTGTGGATCATCGACCAGCACGTCGCCCACGAGCGCGTGCTGTTTGAAAAAGTCCTGAAACAGCGGGCCGCACAGAAAGTCGAGAGCCAGCGGCTGCTCATGCCGCTGCTGCTGGAGCTCACCCCCGCCCAACAGGCGGTATTCAGCGAAATTTCCGAAGAATTGCACCAGAATGGATTTGAAGCCGAGCCTTTCGGGGCGCGCAGCGTCGCGGTGAAGGTCGCGCCCGCAGGGATTGACGCTCCGGAAGTGGAGCGCATGCTGCACGAGTTGCTCGATCAGTTTGCCAAAGAGGAACAGGCGCTGAATCTGGAGAAGATTCGCGGGCGCATCGCCGCCTCCATTGCCTGCCATGCCGCCATTAAGATCAACATGCCGCTGGAGCAGAACAAAATGGAGTGGCTGCTGGCCGAACTGGCCAAAACCGAGTGTCCCATGTCCTGCCCGCACGGGCGGCCCGTGGTTCTGCGATACTCAATGAAGGACATTCAGAAGGCGTTTAAGCGAATATGAGCGCGCTTCGCTTCGCGCCTGGCCATTGCCTTTAGCAATTAGCGATTAGCATTTAGTGAACCGACGACTTCATCAAGGAAGGGATTTTGGGCAAAGTGCTTTAGCGAAATGCTAACTGCCAATTGCTAACAGCTTTTCATGACTGATCTCGAACTTCAGCAGCTTCGCCGCGAAAAATGGCGGCTCAACGGACAGCCCATCCAAACCCTGGAGGAGGCCCGCGCCTTCATCGAGTCGGTGGGGTTCTGCTTTATGTATCCCATGCGTCCGGCGGTGCTTGCGCCGGTATTTCTCGGGGCCTGGACGGGCTCGGAAGACCGCCTGCCGACCTGGCAGCAGGCCTACGCCGACCCGCGCGCCCAGCAAGCCACCGAGATGATGGTGCGGTTGCTACGCGACCACTCCGCCTACGAAGCCAACCTGTTCGATGAGAACAATGCTTTCCTGGTGGCGGGGTCGATCTTCCCCTACTTCTATGCCCTGGTCGGCGAGCGCAATCCCAAGCAGCCGCCCAAGCCGGGTTCGCGCTCTCCGTATTCGCAGCTTGCGTGTGACGTTTATGAGGCCATCCGCCGCGCCGGGCCCATCTCCAAACAGAAGCTGCTGGAAACCGTCGGCGGCATGGGCGGCATCTCTACCGCCGCGCTCGACAAGTCTCTGGCGGAACTGTGGTCGAAGCTGCGCATTACCCGCGTGGACTACAAAGCAGGCGAGGGAGCATCCTGGGACGTGTTGTATCGCTGGTCGCCGGACGCAGTGCGCGAGGGCATCAGCCTGTCGGTGCCGGAAGCGCTCTCGGCGCTGCTTTCGAAGTATCTGGATTGCGTCATCGCCGCCGACCAGAGCGCGCTCGAGACCTTCTTCGGCAACTTCGTGCCGCGCTCCCGGGTGCGCGATGCGGTCAATGCCCTGCTGGCGGCGCGCGAACTGGAGTTCACCCGCGTGGGCAACAACACCCTGATTCAGCTCACCCCCACCAAGGAAGAGGCCCCTGAGAAACCCCTCGCTTGATTCTCTCTGTGCACTCTGCTTCACTGTGCACCCTGCGTTTTGAGATTTTGCTTTCCTAAAACCTTACCTCGCAGAGTTCGCCGAGAACCACGAGACCGCAGAGGACAAACCCAAAGCTTTCACTGCGGCCTTTCCCGGGGCGCTCCGCGTTTTGAGAATTTGCTGATTAAAGCTCTGCCACATTTTTGCCCTTTCCGCCTTCCCATATCCGGTAAAATGAGCTTCACCTCAATCCCCGGATGACAGAAACCCGCAAGCTCATCATCGCCATTGACGGTCCCGCCGGCGCGGGAAAGAGCACTATTGCTTCCCGTCTCGCCCGCAAACTCGGCTATGTAAACCTCGAGAGCGGGGCCATGTATCGCGCCCTCGCCCTCAAAGCCATTGAGTGGGATACCTCCTTCGAAGACGAGGCTGCCCTGGTCAAACTGGCCCACGAATCGCGCATCGAACTCGAGCCAACCTTGGGCGGCAATCGCGTACTGCTCGATGGACGCGATGTCAGCCAGCGCATCCGCGAGATCGACGTCACCGAGGGCGCTTCGCGCGTCTCGGTGCACCCGCAGGTGCGGGCCTGGATGGTGGCCCGTCAGCAGGAGATGGGCAAGAACGGCGGCATTGTGATGGAAGGCCGCGATATCGGCACCAAGGTGTTCCCCCACGCGGACGTCAAAATCTTTCTGGACGCCGATCCCGAAGTCCGGGGACGGCGCCGCCTGGAGCAGCAGAACGTCAAAGGCGCCTCCGCCGAGGCCCTGGCCGCGGAATTGCGCGAGCGCGACCGCCGCGACCGCACGCGGGCGATTTCCCCGCTCGTCCCCGCAGCCGATGCCACCGTCCTCGACTCCACCGCCCTGACCGAAGACGAAGTGCTGCAAAGAGCGGAAGATATGGTGCAGCAAAAACTCAAACCTTAGTTTCCTGGAGAAGGCATGCGAGCCAACCGCCGGCAATTCAATCGTGGTGTCATGACCGCCTTGCTTGGCCTGGGAGGAAGCCCGGGTCTTCTCCTGGCGCAAAGCAGTGAAGCTCGCCCCCACTATTTCTTTAAGCACCCTACCTTTGAATACACCTTCCTCATCAGCCTGGGCCGCGCCTACCACGCTGGCGGAAATGTGGGCAAAGTCCTATATCTGAGCCGGCAGGTGGAAGACGGCAACTTCGAAAGCGCCTACCTGGCCTTCAAGCAGGCGGGGGACGAGGCGCGCGCCTTGGCCGAGGAGTGCGCCAGCCGGGGTCACAAGGAAAGCGCCCGGCAAGCTTATCTATGGGCGCAGAACTACTACGACAGCTCGACCTATTTCGTGGATAGCTCGAATGACCCCACCCGCTTCCTGCCGACCTGGGAACTGCTCTACGATTGCTGGCTGAAAGCCATCGCCCTGTTCGATCCGCCCATCGAGCCTGTCAACATTCCTTACGAAGGCACCGCGCTGCACGGGTTCTTTATGCGGGGCAGAGGCGCCTCCGGCAAGCGGCCATTATTGATCCTGGGAAATGGCAGTGATGGCTCTCTGCTCGATATGTGGCTGATGGGTGGCGCCGGAGCGCTGGCTCGCGGCTATGACTGCCTGACCTTTGATGGGCCCGGCCAGGGCTATGCCCTCTGGAAGCAGAAGCTGTATTTCCGTCCGGATTGGGAGAAGGTCATCACCCCGGTGGTCAACTATGCCCTGGGAAGGCGGGAAGTGGATCCCCGGCGAATTGCCCTGCAGGGAATAAGCCAGGGCGGTTATTGGATACCGCGCGCGGTGGCCTTTGAAAAGCGGATCGCGGCGGCCATCGCCGATCCTGGGGTGGTGGACGTCTCCACTTCCTGGACCTCCAGCCTTCCCAAGCCCATGCTCGAACTTTTGCAAGCGGGGCGAAAGGCCGAATTCGACGGCTTTATGGCGAAGTCCCTGGACCCGGCGACCAAGTCATACATGACGTTCCGCATGCGTCCTTATGGATTTACTTCCTACTACGACACCTACAAGGCCGTGCAGGAATATACCCTGAAAGAGGTCGCGGGAAAGATTGAGTGTCCGCTGCTGATCACGGCGCCGGTGAATGAATCTTTCTGGCCGGGACAATCACAGCAACTCTACGATCTGGTCACGGCCCCCAAAAAGCTCGTGCCTTTCATGGAGAGCGATGGAGCAGACCTGCATTGTGAGCCCAAAGGAAGCGGCCTCCGCGACTTGCGCATCCTCGATTGGCTGGACGAGACCTTGCGCTAAGAGAACGTGCCATGCCCCTTGCCGACGATGCCGTCACCGCCGCCCTGCTCGATGCACAACGCAAGGCCGAAGCCTTGTTCGAAGAAGTTGCGTCTCGCCGCCTGGTCCGCGCCGGCGCGCTCGAAAGCCAGATCAATCAAAGCATCTACCAGCTGGCGGCGGAGATGTTCGGGGTGCAGAAATACTGGCACAAACGCATTGTGCGCGCCGGCCGGAATACGCTGGCCCCCTATGCGGAAAACCCGCCCGACCTCATGGTGACCGAAGATGACATTGCCTTTCTCGATCTCGGCCCGGTATTCGAGGAGTGGGAAGCCGACTTCGGCCGCACCTATGTGGTGGGCAATGATCCCTTAAAACACAAGCTGCAGAGAGATATTGAAGCAGCTTTTGCCAAAGGGAAACAATATTTCGAGGAGCATTCCGAGATTACCGGCGCGGAACTGTACCGCTATGCACAACAGCTTGCGCAGGAGGCGGGATGGGAGTTTGGCGGGCCCATCGCAGGACACTTGATCGGGCAGTTTCCCCACGAAAAAATCGACGGCGACAAGATCACCCTCTATGTGCATCCGGAAAATCCTCATCGCATGCGCGGGGTGAATGCCCGAGGAAATTACCGCCACTGGATTTTAGAAATTCACTTCGTCGACCGAGCGCGCCAGATGGGTGGGTTTTACGAGGAACTCCTGACCATTTAGCGGCGGCTGGCAGCATGGACGTCTCGCCTGTGCAGCGGTCCGAATGACAAAACGATCACCCGCAGTAAGCGGATTTCAAGTAGCGTGACAAACGAGCTTGCCATGAAACAAATCCTTCTTTCCTGGAGCAGCGGCAAAGACAGCGCCTGGAGCCTGCATGTGCTCCGCCAGCGTGGAGAGTATGAAGTTGCCGGTCTGCTCACCACATTCAATGCAGCAGCGGACCGCGTGGCCATGCATGCCGTGCGCCATGAACTGGTCGAACAACAGGCGGCCGCCGCCGGATTGCCGCTGTGGGCCGTTCCTCTGCCCTGGCCCTGCTCCAATGAGCAATATCAGCGACTCATGGCCCAGGCCTGCGCCAAGGCCGTCGCGGAAGGGATGACGGGCATCGCCTTCGGGGACCTGTTTCTCGAGGATGTCCGCGCCTATCGGGAAAAGCAGCTGCAAGGCACCGGGCTCACGCCGGTCTTTCCTTTGTGGGGAGAACCGACGCGGGAGCTGGCCCGCACCATGATTGCCTCGGGTTTAAAGGCCAAACTCACCTGCGTGGACACGCACCAGCTGGACGCCGCTTTCGCGGGGCGCGATTTCGACGAGAAGTTGCTCGCAGAGCTCCCCGCCGGGGCCGATGCCTGCGGAGAAAACGGCGAGTTTCACTCATTTGTGCATGCCGGGCCGATGTTTCGCAGAGAAATTCCTGTGTCTCTGGGCGAGCGGGTGACGCGCGAGCAGTTTGTATTTGCCGACGTAGCGCCAGCCGGGAATGTCCCGATACGGCTCAAATCCGCCTGAGATCCCGACAGCGGTGCCCTGAATCCAGACCATGCATCTGGACATCCAACTTCCCAGGGCGGTACCTTTTCATGGTGGCAAATTCTAAAACGGCCCCGTTGACCGACCGCCAATTCACCCGCATCTCGCGGGCCCTGGCCGAACCCCGGCGCTTCCAGATCCTGGAAAAGATCGCCTCGTGCAGCCATCCCACCCCCTGCACCGACCTGAATAAATGCCAGCCCATCAGCCCCGCCACCCTTTCGCATCATGTAAAGGAGCTGGAAACCGCCGGATTGATTGAAATCGTTCGCGAAGGCAAATTCGCCAAACTCATCCTGCAGCGCGAGGTCTGGCGGGCTTACCTGGATCGCCTGGGGAAAATCTAACTTTTTCTTTTTGCATCCCGCCCGTATCCCACCACATCTATCACTTCGACGTTTATCGAATTATCGTATAAACGATGGGAGACAATTTATGAGCAAGCTGTCGGGTAAAGTCGCCGTGGTTACAGGCGCCTCGAAAGGGATCGGCGCGGGTATCGCCAAGGCACTGGGAGAGGCCGGCGCTTCAGTCGTGGTCAACTACGCATCCAGCAAAGCCGGGGCGGACGCCGTAGTGGCGGAGATCAAGAACAAGGGCGGCAAGGCCGTCGCGGTCCAGGGCAGCGTGGCGAAAGCAGCCGACGTGCAACGCCTGTTTTCCGAAACCCAAAAGACCTTCGGCGCGATCGATATTCTGATCAATAATGCCGGCGTCTTTCAGTTCCATCCTCTCGAAGGCATCACCGAGGAGGAGTTCCAGCGCCAATTCAACACCAACGTTCTCGGCCTGTTGCTCTCCACCCAGGAAGCGGCCAAGCATTTCAACCCCAAAGGGGGGAGCGTGGTCAACATCAGTTCTGCTATCACCAGCGTATTGCCGCCGAATTCGGCGGTCTACAGCGCCACCAAAGGCGCAGTGGACGCCATCACCGGGGTTCTGGCCAAAGAGCTTGGCCCCAGAAAAATTCGCGTGAACTCGATCAACCCCGGGCTGGTGGAAACCGAAGGCGTGCACACCCAGGGATTTCTGGGCACGGATTTCGAGAAGGAAGCCGTGGCCGACACACCGCTGGGGCGCATTGGACAGCCCGACGACATTGGGCGGGTTGCCGTCTTCCTGGCCTCCGATGATTCCGCTTGGCTGACCGGGGAACGCATCACCGCGTCCGGCGGCCTGCGGTAAGAGAACTTCGTGACTCTCCGGGCCGCTGCTTGGCGGCGGCCCCAATGTATCTTTCTCAGCCCCGGCACGTCTCCCTCCCTGTAGAATGCGCACGAAATCCACTGACTAACAGTCATACCATTCGCCGCGCCCAGCCTTTATCATCCTGGGCAAGCTTTGCAAGCCTCAAGCACGGAGGGTTTCCCTTGCGCCGGTCCTGGTTCGTGGTTGTGTCTCTGTTGCTGCTGCCCATCCTCGCGTTCTCTCAGGCCATGCTGCCGGATGTTCCCGAACCCGGCTCTTCGGAAGCCATTCGCCAAGCCACCACGGATCCGCGTTTTATCTCACCCTGGGTCGCCTACGTGCCGCAATCGGCCACCGTGCCTTCTCCCAGCAAATTCTGGGGGCGCATCGCCGGCGCGCCCGGCGAACTTGCCGGAACCGAGAAGACCTACGCCTACTTCCGCGCCCTGGCCGCGGCTTCGCCGCGGGTGAAGGTCTTCACCGTGGGCAAAAGCGAAGAAGGCCGCGACATCCTCGTCGCCGCCATCGCCGATGAGGCCGGCATCCGCGACCTGGAAAAACTGAAGGCCGCCACTTCCGCGCTGGCCGATCCGCGCCGCACCGATCCGGCGACGGTGGATAAGCTTATCGCCACCGCGCGGCCCATCTATTACTTCAACGCCGCGCTGCATTCCGATGAATCCGGCTCGACGGAAGCGATGGTGGAACTGGCTTATCGCCTGGCGGTGTCCGAAACGCCCATGATCCAGCGCATCCGCCAGCAACTGGTGGTGTTGATCAATCCTATTTCCAACCCGGATGGGCGCGACAAAGTCGTAGATTGGTTTTACGCCTACCTGAAAGGAAAAACCGACCGCGACACCGCGCCGCGCATGTCGCCTCCTTATTGGTCGAAGTATGCCTTCGTCGACATCAATCGCGACACCCACCAGCAGACCCATGAGACTACCAAGGCGGTGCACCGCATGTTCCACGAGTGGCACCCCACCGTGGTGCACGACCTGCACGAAGCCATGCCCCTGCTGATGGTGTGGAGCGGCACCGGCCCCTTCAACCCCAATATTGATCCCATCACGTATACGGAATTTCTGGAGATGGGCTTTCACGAAGTGCAGGCCATGACCGGGCTCGGCATGCCGGGGGTTTCCACATGGAATTTCGGCGAAGGCTTTGCCCACCTTTATCTGGATTCCGTCGCCATGAACCACAACGCCATCGGCCGCGGCTACGAAACCATGGGCAACGGCACGGCGGAAACCCAGCTGCGCAGGATCGATCCCGATGAGGCGACTATGGAGTGGTACCGTCCCTCGCCACCCCCGCGTGAGTTTTCCTGGTCGGCGCGCGACAACCTGAACTACACCGAAACCGGCGCACTTTCAGCGCTGGACTACAGCGCGCGCGATGCCAAGAGCATGCTGCGCAATTTCTACAAGAAAAGTTACGACTCCTGGCAGGCCGGGTTGACCAAACCGCCTTACGCCTTCCTGATTCCCGCCGAGCAGGGCGACCGCCTGCGGGTGGCGCAGATGGTGGGCCGCCTGATTGGCCAGCACATTGAAGTGGGACGCGCCCAGAGCGAGATCACAGTCAAGGAAGGAACTTTTCCTGCCGGGACGTATGTCGTGCGCCTCGACCAGCCTTATCGCAACTACGCGGTCGATCTGCTCACCCCGCAATTATTTCCCAAAGATGGAGGCGAGCCCTATGACGACGTCTCCTGGGAGTTGCCGGCGCATTATCATCTGCAAGCCGTTCCCACCGCGGACGCCTCCATTCGCAGCGCCGCGCTCACCCCGCTTCCGGAAATGCCGCGCCCGGCGGGCACGGTCAGCGGCAGCGGCCCGGTATTTCTGCTGAAGGACAGTGGACAGGAAAGCCTGCTTGCCGCCCGCTATCAACTGGCAAAGTTCTCTCTGGAGATCGCCGAACGTGCCTTCACGGTGAATGGCCTGGAGTTTCCCCAGGGTTCCTGGATTCTTCCCGCGCAGGATGGGCTGGCCGCTGCGCTGAGGCAGGCCTCCACCGACTTCGGCCTGGATTTTGTCAGCGCGGCCGCCGCGCCGGACGTTCCACGTCACGCGGCCCAAGCTCCGCGCCTGGGCGTATGGGTGCCGTGGGCCGATACCGACTCCATTGGCTGGGCGCGCTACATCCTCGACCAGCGCAAGGTTCCCTACACCTATCTGCGTGACGAAGACATTCGCGCCGGCAAGCTGAAAGACAAAATCGATGTGCTGCTCTATGGGCAGGTGGACCTGGAGCTCGCGGAACAGATTATCGGATTACCCAAGGAGTGGGGACCGATGCCCTTTAAGAAGACGCCTAAGACACCCAGCTTCGGTACGCCGGCGGAATCCGACGATATCACCGGCGGCATTGGCTACGAAGGCCTGGCGCAGATTCAGCGCTTTGTGGAAGGCGGAGGCCTGATGGTCACGCTGGGCAGTGGTTCCATGTTGGCGCTCGAAGGCGGGCTCACCCGCGGCGTACGACGCGCCGCCGGCGGCGTGCCGCGCAGCGCCCAGGGCAGTGGAACGGGCGGTGCGGCGGACGCCGCCAACAATGCCGCCACGCGCACTCCCGGAGCCCACGTGCGCGTGACCTTCGACCAGCCCGCTCATCCCATTGCCTATGGATACTCAGCGGAAACCCAGGTCTTCCGCCAGAACTTCCCGCTCTACGATGTGCCGAAACATCACCTGCGCATGGCTTACTGCACCACGTGTCTGGATGAGCCGAAAGTTCCCAGCGAGATGGTGATGGAGTGGGGATCAAAGTCGGGCGCGCCGCTGCTGGTCTCCGGACAGGTGTGGGGCGAGCGCGGGCTGATCGGGCGTCCGGCCATCTTCGACATCCCCACCGGCCACGGACACATCGTCGCCTTTAACTTCAACCCGCTGCACCGCGACCTGAACCGGGGCGATCAGCGTCTGCTGTGGAATGCGATCCTGAACTGGCAGGCGATTGTGGAGAGAAAGCCGGCAGCGCAATAGGCCTTGCTTTGTCACAAGATGTTCCTTCTTGTCATTCCGAGGAGAGCAGCGAGGAGGAATCTGTAGTGCAGTGTGGCGCGGACACTCCTGTCCGCGCCGGCTTTATGCTCAACATCCGACCGTCTTCCCGAGCCACCTTCGCGGGCGAGGGCGCCCGCGCCACAACTCCTTCACTGGACAGCCCTTCCCTCCCTCTGCCATGCTCGATGCAATGACCTATCACGTCGTGGCATTGACGCTAGCCCAGGTGCGGCAGGGCGGCCTTGAGTTTCAGCGGCAGCTCAGCCCGCTGGTGCGGGAAGAGCAAGCACTGAAGGTTTATTCTGCGAGTCCCTTTGATCTGGAGGCGCGGCGCAAGCTGAAGGAACGCTTCGGCGGCGATGTGGTGTATTTCTTCAATGATGCGGCGCGCGCGGCCTGCCTGCGGCTGGGCATCGAAGTGAATTATTCCGCTGAAGTCTCTGAATCCGAGCTGCCCAAACGCCGCGCCGTCGTGGTGGGGATGCCGGAATAACAATCAGCTTCTAGCTTCTAGCGAGATCCAAGTACCTCCCTAACTCATACTTTCCCATTTAGGAACCACCGCGAAATAAAACCCCGAACTGTGCTGACAGGCCAAGGTTGCCGGTGATATAGAGGAATTCTCCCGTCCTGGCTGGACTCACCTTGCGTGGGCCGCCATGCTACGCTGTCTCCGCCGAATCGGCCGACTTTTGCCCCTGGTCCTCTGGCTGGCTACTTCCCTGTCCGCCCAGGATTCCTCGCTAGGGGCAGTGCGCGGTACGGTCAGCGACGCGGCGGGGGCCCGGGTCTCCGGCGCCAGCATCGTGCTGGTGAACCTCGCCACCAACTTCCGCTACCTGGTGACATCAGACGCGGAAGGGCGTTTCACCATGGAGCTGTTGCCGCCGGGAGAGTACATGGCGCGAGCTACCGCGGCGGATATGTCTCCGCAAATCACGCCGCGGCTGCGCCTGGAAGTGGGTGGGACGGTGGAATTGGCCTTCCGGCTGGAAGTGGCGGGCGCGAAGGAGGCGGTCACCGTCTCCGAGGAGCCGCAGCTGGTGGAGACCCAACCCAGCGCGGTTTCCGCCGTGATTGACGAGCGCGCCATTGCCGAGCTGCCGCTCAACGGACGGCGCTTCACCGACCTGGCTCTGCTGACCCCGGGCGTGACCCAGGACCCGCGCGGCCTGACCTCTTCCGCCAACGGCGACCTGGCTTTCGGCGGCATCCGCGGCTACCAGTCCAGCTATCTGGTGGATGGCGCCGATAACAACAATGCCTTCTTTGCCCAGGCGCGCGGCCGCTATCGCGCGCCTTACCAGTTTTCCAATGAAGTGGTGCAGGAGTTCCGTGTCTCCTCGAACACCTACGGCGCAGAACTGGGGCGCGCCGGCGGCGCGGTGGTCAATGTGGTCACCAAATCGGGCAGCAATCACTTTCACGGCACCGGCTTCTATTACCTGCGGGACAGCGCCTTCGACGCGCGCCAGGCGTTCATGGAGAGCAAGCCCAAATCGCAGCAGCAACAATTCGGCTTTACCGCCGGCGGGCCCCTGCGCCGGAACCGCGCCTTCTTCTTCGCCGGCTTCGACCAGCATCTGGTCCGCGCGCTCTCGGTCATGCGCTTTTTAAACGGCGACGCCCATATCGCGCCCCAGGCCAGCCCGGGCCCGGCCACTCCCGGCGACTACGAAGCCAGCGACAAGGCGCTCGTCTTTGCCGCCGCGGCGCGCCTCTCCCAGCAGGCCGGCGAATTCCCCACGCGCTTGCTGGGCAATGCCGGCTTTCTCAAGTTCGACGCTTCCCTTTCGCCGCGAAACTTTCTCTCGCTGCGGTTGAACACTTCGCGCTACTGGGGAAAGAACAATGTTTTCATCGACCCGGCCAGTCCGCTCACCAGCTACGGCATCAGCGATAACGGAGAAGAGCAAGTCGCCACCGAAAGCGGCGTGCTTTCCTTGACCAGCAATCTGTCCTTCCGATGGATCAGCCACTTTCGCGCCCAGTTTTCCCGCGACCTCGAGCAGTCGAGCAGCAATAGCAACGCTCCGCTGACGCGGGTGGACGGCATCATCGACGGCTTCGGCCGCTCCACCATCCTGCCCCGCCTGACCCGCGAGCACCGCCTGCATCTGGCCGAGACCTTCAGCCTGCAGGGCGGCCGGCACTCCTGGAAGTTCGGCGGCGATGCTCTGCTCACCTGGATCTACAACTTCTTCCCTTCGCTCTCCGGCGGGCAATACATCTTCAACGAAATCAAGGTCAACCCTTTCACCTTCGAACCCATGATCGGAGGACTGGAGCTTACGCCGCTGCGCGCCTTCGCCCACGCCGTGCCGCATTACTACGTACAGAATTTTGGGCCGGCGATCACGCATCCTGACACCAATGAATATTCCGCCTTTCTGCAGGACACCATTCGCGTGACCAACCATCTCGCCCTGAGTTTGGGCGGCCGCTATGATTTACAGACCTTCACCCGGAAGGACCTGCGATCGAATCCGCTGTGGCCGGACACCGGCAAAGTACCCTACGAGCCCTTCAACTTCTCTCCCCGCGCGGGGCTGGCGTATTCCCTGGGAGACCGGCGGCCCCTGGTAGTGCGCGCCGGATACGGCTTGTTCTATACGCGGATTCCGCAGATCTACACCTCGGTGGTCCAGAGCGACAATGGATTCAGCAGCGCGCACCTCTTTCTCAACAATGTCATGGCCTCGCAGCGCGCGGGGTTTCCGCTGTATCCCTATCCCGCCGTGGCCTGCGATCCTCTGGCGGCGGAGTGCGATCCTCCAGCCAACCTCGCCCCCTACCTCACGCCGGACGCCTCCGCCTTCGCCCACAACTTCCGCACTCCCTCGGTGCAGCAGGCCAGCCTCAGCGTGGAACGCGAAGTGGCCAACCGTCTGGCGGTAAGCGTTTCGTATCTCTATGTGCACGGACAAAACCTGATTCGCGCGCGCGACGCCAACCTGCCCGCCCCGGTGGATGTGACCTATCCGGTCTTCGATCCTTCCGGCGTCAATCTGCTGGGCTATGCCGATGTCGCTTCCTTTTCCACCTGGCAGTTCTCCCGCACCCTGGACTGTCCCTTTCCTCCCTGCATCAATCCTGTGGCGCGACCCATTCCGCAGCTCGATTCGGTGAATGTCTTTGAGAGCGCGGCTTCGAGCATGTATCACGGCATGACGGTCTCCCTCCGCCGCCGCATGACCAACGGCCTCTATTTCCGGCTGGGCTACACCTGGGCCCACGCCGAAGACAACCTGCAG
Organism: Acidobacteriota bacterium; assembly: GCA_018268755.1. GTDB lineage: Bacteria > Acidobacteriota > Terriglobia > Terriglobales > Acidobacteriaceae > KAN-5. The sequence continues at coordinate 377,817 of JAFDVW010000013.1, read as the reverse complement.
GACGCGCTGGTGGCTGGACAGCCGGCCACGGTGCAGAATTCCTATGCTCCCAATGCCGAAAAGGGCTCCAGTACGACCGACCAGCGCCATCGCTTTGTTTTTTCCTGGATCGCCACGCCCCAGCCCTTTGACCGCAGCCATTCGCTGCTATCGGAACTGTTCAATCACTGGAAGATTGCCGGGGTGGTCAGCTTCGGCAGCGGGCGGCCCGTGGACGCCCGCATGGTCGGCGACGCCAATCAGGATGGCAACAGCAGTAACGACCGGCTACCAGGCGTAGGCCGTAACTCCTTTCTGGGGCCGGACTACGCCACGACCGATCTGCGGATATCCCGGATCCTCTACAGCCGGGACCGATTTCGAGTGGAATTTCTGGTCGAGGCCTTTAACCTGGCGAACCGAGCCAACCTGCGCATTCCGGCCAGCGACAACGGCTTCCAAAGCTCTGCCGGTCAATTTGAGCTTCTCGATAAGCACATTGGAATCAATTACTTCCCGGCCTACGTCCAGAAGAATAGCGATTTTCTTAAGCCTACCGATGCCTACGCCCCCCGGCAAATCCAGTTTGCCGTACGGCTTACCTACTAAATCTATGTAAGAAACGGATGGATAACGCTTGACTTACGGGGTCCACCTTTGCCATAACTATCCCCGGCCCTGTTGGGCGAGTTTGGGGGTGTATCGGTTGGCCGAAGTCAGGATCCAGGAAGGTGAAAGCCTCGAAAATGCTCTGCGCCGGTTTAAGCGCAAGGTGCAGCAAGAGGACATCATCAAGGAAGTCAAACGGCATAGTTTTTATTTGAAGCCGGGCGAAAAGAAGCGGGTGAAGGAAGCACTGGCCCGCAAGCGTAGCCGTAAAAAGGCTCGGAAAGAGCAGGATTAACATTCCAAAGAGGGCCGCATCCTCCCATGCGGTCCTTCCAATCTTTCATTCATAACGTAAGGCGGCATATCTCATCGTGCCGGGGCTTTTTGTAAGGAGCAGTAAAACGTTTCCATACGGAAACGTCGGGCCGAATCCAGGGAAAACATGTGAATTAGAAGCACCTGAGGGGGGTGTGCGATACCCCTGTTTTTTCCTGCGCGCTTGCGCCGGAGAAAACAGGCACAGGGTCGAAGGGAGCATCTCTCAATGGAATTTCAGGACAAGGTTCTGAAGTGTATGGACTGCGGCGCTGACTTCATCTTCACCGCAGGGGAACAACTTTTCTTCTACGACAAACAATTCAAGAATGAGCCCAAACGCTGCAAGGCATGCAAAGCCAAGCGCGTGGCTGTTTTAGGGGCTGCGCCCAGCGGCAATGGGCAAGGCGGCTATGCCAAGGTGGAGACCCGCACCATGTGCTCGCAGTGTGGGAAAGAGACCACCGTACCTTTTAAACCCACGCAAGGACGTCCCGTCTTCTGCCGCGAGTGCTTTCAGCAGCGCCGGCAGATGGCAACAGCTTAGGACGAAGGCCCAGTCTGGGGCCCTCCTGTCGGCTGTGGAAAAACGGGACGCAATCTTCCTCCTGAGTTCCCGATTTCCCACAAGACGAGATGAGGGTGGTCGCTTGGCGGGGGCGGACGTGTCTCCACCGAGGTCTTCGGCTGCGCTAGTATAGGAACGTGGCCAACTTTTACGTGGAGAACTTCGGCTGCCGCGCCACCCAAGCCGATGGTGCTGCGCTGGAGCGTCAGTTCAGCGAGCGGGGATTGGCGCGAGTGACCTCCGCCACGGAGGCCGCTCTGGTCGTGTTGAACACCTGCACGGTGACTGCAGCCGCGGACCAGGACGCCCGCGCCGCCATCCGGCGGATCCACCGCCAGAATCCCGCTTGCCAGATTGTGGTTACCGGCTGCTATGCCCAGCGGGCGCCGCAAGAACTGGCTGCCCTGCCGGGCGTTAGCCAGGTGATCGGCAACTCCCATAAGCACCAGCTGGCCGAAATTGCCCTGACCGGAATGGGCGTGGAGCAAGCCGGCAGTTTTGTCCCGCTTGCCAGCTTAGCTGCCGCCAGCCCGGGCACCCCCCACGACGCACGACCGATTTACGTCTCCGACATCTTCGCCCATACCGAACTGCTGGCCGCGCCGGTATTTGACGCCGCCAATGAGCGCGCTCGACCCAACCTCAAAGTCCAGGATGGCTGCGACAATCGCTGCTCGTTTTGCGTGATCCCCTCGGTCCGCGGGCAAAGCCGTTCGCTGAAGCTTGCCCAGGTGCTTCACGAAGTCGACACCCTGGTGGGCGCCGGATACCGGGAAGTCGTGATCTCGGGCATTAACCTGGGGCGCTGGGGGAGAGACCTGAGCGAACCAGCGGCCGGAGGCCAACGGCTGGAAGTCCTGGTACGCGCCATCCTCCAGGAAACTTCGCTGGAAAAGCTGCGCATTTCCTCCGTCGAGCCCATGGATTGGAGCGAGGAGCTGATCCAGTTGATGGCGGAATCCTCACGCATCGCCAAGCACGCACACGTTCCCATGCAATCGGGAAGCGATGCCGTTCTACGCCGCATGCATCGCAAGTACCGCCCCTGGCACTATAGGGAGAAAATAGAAAAAATTCGCACCGCCCTTCCCACTGCCGCCATTGGTGCGGACGTCATGGTCGGATTCCCCGGCGAAACCGAGGCGGAATTTGCAGAAACCCGGCAAATGGTGGAGGACCTGCCCTTTACCTATCTGCACGTCTTCACCTTTTCGGCACGGCCCGGAACTCCGGCTGCCGGGATGCCCAGGCAGGTGCCGGTGCAGGTAGCCCGGGAGCGCAATCGAGTGCTGCGCGAGCTGATTGCCCGGAAACAGCAGGTTTTCATGCAGGACTTCGTGGGCCGCACCGTGCAAGCCATCACGCTGAATGTTTTCGATGGGGAGTTCACCCAGGCACTGACGGAAAATTTCTGCAAGATGCGTATTTCCGGGCGGCACCCAGCCAATCAGTGGAAATCGGCAGCGGTCGAAGCCGTGGCGGATGGCGAGTTCTTGGCCACCAGCCTCTAGAGGATGGGACCGCCCAAACCTACCTTGCCGTGATCTTGTCGGAGATCCGGTCAAACTGGGCCTGGGAAATGACCGTGCGTGTCACCAGCTCGCTGGTACGGCGATAGGGCCTGCTGGCTATGATCGCGTCCGCTTCCGGGCCGGCGATTCCCGGCAGGCTCTTGAGATCCTCCCGGCTGGCGGAGTTGATATCGAGGGGCTTGTCGCGGTTCCAGCCTTCCTTTACGCCTTCGGCAACCGCTTTGGCATTTTGCTTGAGGTCGGCGGTGGCCTGGGCGGTGCGCTCTTTGAGGTCTGCGGGGCTTTGCTTTGGGGTGCAGGCGATCGTTCCGGCCACAATCGCCAGCAGCAACGCGCCATAAAGTCTTTTGCGATCCGTTTGTGCCATCGTTTCCCCCCTTGGCCGCAGTAAGCGGAGGCATTGGATGGGGCCAGGCCATGGCAGGGTTGGCGAATTTTGTAGCGCTCTGCGGCCTCTCAACATCTCGCAGGGCGCTGCCGGGCCTAAGATTACCCGGCGCACAGCACTTTCGGCCCCCGTGCTATAATTTTCTATCTTTGTGCCGTTGAACGCAGACGGAGGTTGGTTATCGATAAGCGTTTTATCCGCATCAATGAGCGTATCCGCGCACGTGAAATACGTGTGATCGACGATGAGGGCCAGCAGATCGGGATCCTGCCGCCTTTCGAAGCGCTGAAAAAAGCCCGCGAAAAAAATCTGGATCTGGTGGAGATTTCGCCCACGGCGAACCCTCCCGTGTGCCGCATCATGGACTACGGGAAGTTCCTCTACCAGCAGGAAAAGAAAGAACGCGAGGCCAAGAAGCACCAGAAGACCATCGTGGTCAAGGAAGTAAAGTTCCGCATCAATGTGGACGACCACGATTATGAGACCAAGAAGAACCATGTGCTGCGCTTCCTGGATGAGGGAGACAAGGTCAAGGCGACCATCTTCTTCCGCGGACGGGAAATGACGCGCACCGGGTTGGGCCGCGAGATTCTGGAGCGGCTGATTAAAGATATTGGCGACCGGGGAATTGTGGAATTCCGGCCGCGCCAGGAAGGCAATACGCTCCACCTGATTCTGGCGCCAACCGCGAAAAAGCCGGAAAAGCCGGAGAAGCCGGCGAAAGCCGCCCCTCCGCCCCAGCAGGCCGCGCAGGGCGCAAACTAAAATCAGCCATCAAGCCAGGCCGTTTGCCATTGGCTTTTAGCCATTGGCGATCGCCAGGATGAGTGTGTAGTTGGTTTGGCCAGAGGCTACCCGCCAACGGCCAATAGCTTATTGAGGTTTTTATGCCGAAACTGAAAACACACAAAGGCGCTGCCAAGCGCTTCAAGAAAACCGGGACGGGAAAGGTGAAGCGGGCCAAAGCATACCTGCGTCACATTCTCACCTCGAAAGACAGGAAACGGAAACGCAGCTTGAGCGGCACGGTGCTGGTGAGTGAAGCCGACACCCCCAAGGTCAAGCGGATGATTCCCTACTAACCAGCGCCTAGTGCTGCTAGTCGCTCGCGGGCCGCCCCGGATTTGGGGATGGCCCCCGGTGAGTGAAGAGGCGTAAAAGACCAAAAGTCTCCTGCCTCCAGCCGCCGTGATCACGCAGTCAAAAAAAGGAGAAGGCTATGCCTCGCGTAAAACGTGGTACCAAACGCCGCGCCAAGCGGAAAAAGATCTTAGACCGCGCCAGCGGATATTTCCTCACAAAATCAAAACTCTATCGCGCAGCGAAGGAAGCGGTTGACCGCGGACTGAAGTTCGCCTATTCCGGCCGCAAACAGAAGAAGCGCCAGTACCGCTCCATCTGGATTGTGCGCATCGGCGCTGCCGCCAAGCTGCACGGCCTGAGCTATAGCCGCCTGATCAGCGGACTCAAGAAGGCCGGCGTCGAACTGGACCGCAAGATCCTCGCCGACATCGCGGTGAAGGACCCGGCCGGCTTCGGCAACCTTGCGCAGCAGGCCAAGAACGCTCTGGGAGCGTAAGAACCCCAGTCGTTGGTCGTTAGCCTTTAGCCGTTCGCTGCCCGTTTTCTCTATTGAGTCTCTTGGGAAGGAAGAGTGCCGGTGTTTCACCGCGCACTCTCTTTCCTTGTAAAATCGTTTTTTGCTTCTTGGCATTCCGAGGAGCCTGGCGACGAGGAACCTGCAGTTCTCCCCGCGCATCTTAGAATCCCGTGGCTTATACCGTTCCCAAGCTGAAGGAGTTCTCCCCGGCGGCTCTTGAAAAAGCTGCCGAGAAGCTGCTTTCCGCGCTGGAAGCGGAAGCCTCCGCCGTCCAGGACGAAGCCGCCTACAAGACCTTCCGCGACCACTGGATGGGCCGCAAGAACGGCGTACTCACCCAGCTCAACGACCTGTGGCTGAAGGCCGCTCCCAAAGACGCCAAGCGCGACGCCGGACAGCGTGTCAATCAGCTCAAAGGCCGGGTGGAGCAGGCCATCGATGCCACCCTGCAGCGCCTGCAAGGCGGCGCTTCCGATGCTCGCCTCGCCGCCGAGCGCGTCGATATCACCCTTCCCGGCAACCAGCGCAAGATCGGCGCCGAGCATCCCGTCATCAAGACCATGCACGAAATCATCTCGGTCTTCCGCAACCTGGGTTATTCGGTGGAGGAAGGCCCGGTCATTGAGAGCGATTACTACAATTTTGAGGCGCTGAACTTTCCGCCCAACCACCCGGCGCGCGATACCCAGGACACGCTGTTCATCGCCAATCAGGATGCCAAGCCGGCGCGCGAGCGCCTCCTGCTGCGCACGCACACTTCTCCCGTGCAGATTCGCACCATGGAGAAGCTTGCGCCGCCGCTGCGCATCGTGATTCCCGGCAAGGTGCACCGCAACGATCCGCCCGACGCCAGCCACTCACCCATGTTTCACCAGATCGAGGGCCTGGCGGTCGATACCGACATCACCTTCGGCGACCTCAAGGGCACCATTGACCACGCCATGAAGGCGCTCTTCGGGTCGAGCGTGAAGACGCACTTCCGCCCGTCGTTTTTCCCTTTCACCGAGCCGAGCGCGGAGGTCATGGTCTCCTGCTTCATCTGCGGAGGCAGCGGCAAACGTGGGAGTGAGCCTTGCCGTCCCTGCAAACAGTCGGGCTGGATTGAAATTCTGGGCTGCGGCATGGTCGACCCCAATGTTTTCGAGTTCGTGAAGCACAACGGCTACGATCCGAAAAAGGTAAGCGGCTTCGCCTTCGGCATGGGCATCGACCGCGTCGCGATTCTGAAGTACGGCGTGGATGACATTCAGCTGTTCTTCCAGGGCGACGTGAGGTTTTTGCAACAATTTAGATAAGACAGTCGTTGGTCGTTGGCCCTTTTTGGCGAACGACGAACGACTAATGACGAACGACGATTCATGAAACTTTCACCCCAATGGCTGCGTGATTTCGTTCCGCTGACGGTCGAGGACCGCCAGCTTGCCGACGACCTCACCTCCGCGGGCATCACCGTGGAAGGCGTGAGCGGCCCGGGCGAAAGCGCAGTCTTCGAGATGGAGATCACCACCAACCGCCCCGACGCCATGAACCATTACGGCGTGGCGCGCGAGGCCTCCGCCATCTACGATCTGCCGCTGGCGACGATTGCGCCGAAGCTGCCTGCGGCGCTGCCGGCCGCGCCCTTCCCCATCCAGATTGACGAGCCCCAGCTCTGCCCGCGCTTCACAGCGCGTGTGATCCGCAATGTCAGCGTCAAAGCCTCACCTGAAGAAATTGTTCAGCGCCTGGCCCTGCTCGACCAACGCGCCATCAACAATGCGGTGGATGCCACCAACTACGTGCTGTGGGAGACCGGCAAACCGACCCACGTGTATGACCTCGACCTGATCGAAGGCGGCAAGCTCATCATCCGCAAAGCGCGCGAAGGTGAAAAGCTGAAGACGCTCGATGGCGTGGAGCGCACGCTCTCCTCCAGCGATCTGGTCGTCGCCGACGCGGTCAAGGCTGTGGGCCTTGCCGGGGTCATGGGCGGCTACGACACCATGATCACGGAGAAGACGCGCAACGTCCTGATTGAATCGGCGTGGTGGGACCCGGTCGTGGTGCGCCGGATGTCGCGACGGCACGTGTTGCACACCGACGCCTCGCATCGCTTCGAGCGTGGCGCAGACTTTGAGTCGACCGTGCCCTCCTGCAATCGCGTGGCGGAGATGATTCTGGCATCGGGCGGCGGCGAACTGCATGGCCATGCGGTGGACGTGATCGTCCACAAGCTCGACCTCGCGCCGGTGGCGCTGCGCATGTCGGAAGTGCACCGCTTCCTGGGCGACAAACCGGAGACTGGCGAAGCGGTCCGCATCCTGAAGAAGCTGGGCTTCGATCTGTTGCCTGAACCGGGCGAGGACGCAGAGTTCACCGTGCACATTCCCAGCTGGCGCATGGATGTGGAGCGCGAGATCGACCTGATCGAAGAAATCGCCCGCCTCTACGGCTATAACCAGTTCCCCAACACCCTGCCGGCGTTTTCCGGAGCGGTGACGGAGAGCCCCGAAGCCGCGAAGGACGCGAAACTGCGCGCTTCCCTGCTGGCGCTGGGATACAACGAGACCGTCTCGCTCTCCTTCATCTCGCACGACGATGCCGAGACCTGCTGCGACAAGCCGGTGATCGAACTGGCTAATCCGTTGAGCGAAGAAGCCTCCATCATGCGCACTTCGGTGGTGCCCGGCATGCTCAACATGCTGGCCTACAACCTGAATCGCGGGCTGGACAACGTTCGCCTGTTTGAGGCGGGCGCGGTTTGGCATTTGGCGGGAGACAAAGCCGCGGAGATCAAGCATGTCTGTTTCGGCTCGACCGGCAGCGCGGTCGAGCCGGGCGTGCACCAGGCGGCGCGGCCGCTTAGCTTCTTTGATCTCAAAGGCGATGTCGAGACCCTGCTGGCCGCCTTCGAACACAAGACTCTGCATTTCGATGCCCAGGCCGCCGACTATTACCATCCCGGGCGCTCGGCGCGGGTACTGCTGGATGGCGCACCGGTCGGGCAGTTTGGCCAGTTGCATCCCGATGTGGCGGCCAAACGCAAGCTGAAGCAGGACGTGTGGATTGCGGAAATTTATCTCGACGCGTTATATGCGCATGGCCTGCGCCAGGTCCGCTACGAGCCTCTGCCCAAGTATCCGGCCGTCGAACGCGACTTTTCTTTCGTCTTCGCCGACACAGTCGTCTTCGAGAAAATTTCGCAGGCGGTGTCGAATCTGGACTTGGCCGAGATGCGTTCGTTTACTCCGGCGGAAATTTTCCGCGGCGGCAAACTCGGCGAAGGAAAATATTCCATCCTGCTGCGGGCAAAGTTCCAGTCCAGCGAGCGCACCCTGCGCGAGGAAGAAGTGGCGCAATGGTCGGCGCAGATTATGAAGGCGCTGGAAGGGTTGGGCGGGACGCTGCGAGGCTAGACGGGGATCATTATTGGATCAGAAATACTTGCCTAACACCCAAGCCACCTTCACCTCGAGCCGCATATACCTTTAGCCGGAATCGAGTTTCAGACAGTTCGTAGAATAGCGTGCGGTCGTATCCTCGATCCACGCGCCAGATCAAATTCGCCTTCTTGTTGTTTTGCAGAACCGGACACATTTCAGGATTGGAATCGAAACTGCGCACAATTTTTTCGCAGTCTGCCGTTCTCAGATCATGGATCAATCGTTCCGCCGCATCTTCTCCGGCGCGATCTCGCAACGGATTCATCAGGACAATTGCCGTCCCGCCCGGCACTTCTGGAGCTGCACCGTAGTAATAAAGCATGGGGCGCGTGTATCGGACGTGATACATCCACATTCCGGAAACAAAAACCAGAATAATGCCGCAAGCAACGATGTAAAGCGTTGAGGTTCTCAAGTTGGCTCTCATGTTTTGGGGCACAGCATATTCCCGAAGCCGAGCCGTGACAAGCGGAGCATTCTTTAAGTAATCTGCATAGATCGGCCGGACAGCCGTAGCCTGCCCTGAGCATCGCCGGAAAGAGCGGCTGTCCCTACGTGGTTCGTGGCGAGTAACGGATTCGAATGCTGGCAGCTTTTTTATTGTCCGTCGTCCTTTGGTCCCAAGGCAGCCCCCAGGCAAAATCCGCGCCCACCTTCTATAAAAACATCCTGCCCATCCTTCAAGAGCGCTGCCAGAGCTGCCACCGCCCCGGCCAGATCGCGCCCATGCCGCTCGTCACCTACCAGCAGACACGGCCCTTCGCTCCCGCCATTCAGCATGATGTCCAGATGAAGATGATGCCGCCGTGGTTCGCGGAGCCGGGCATCGGACATTTCTCAAACGACGTTTCCCTCACTGCACAGCAAGTGACGGACATCTTGGCCTGGGTCAAAGCCGGCGCGCCCGTTGGCGATCCCCATGATGCACCTCCGCCCAGACATTGGGCTAAAGGATGGAACATCGCCGAACCTGATCTTGTGCTCAAGATGCCCAAGCCGGTAACGATTCCCGCGAGCGGCGACGTGGAATACACCTACGAAATCGTGCCCACGCACTTCACCGAAGATCGCTGGGTGCGCATGTCGGAGTTCCGGCCCTCAAGCCCCGAGCATGTGCACCATGCTGTCGTCTACGTGCGCCCGCCGGGATCCTCCTGGTTGAAGCATGCGCCGGTGGGCGAGCCTTTTACAGCGTCGACTTTGCGCGATCCCGAAGACCGGCGCGACGCCATGGGCACCACCAGCGACCTGCTGCTCGTCTACGCGCCGGGCAGTTCTCCGGATGAATGGCCCGAGGGCATGGCGAAATTTGTGCCCGCGGGCTCGGACATTGTTTTTCAAATGCATTACACGACCAACGGCAAGGCGACGAGCGACCAGACTGGCATCGGCCTGGTGTTTGCTAAAGAGACTCCGCAGCAGCGTGTCATGACGTTGCAGCTGAACCAGCACGGGTTCCTCATTCCGCCCGGCGCAGACGACTTCCGGGTGCAGGTCGAGGGCACGCTGCCCAACGATTGCACTCTGCTCAGCTTCTTCCCGCACATGCACCTGCGCGGCAAGCGCTTTGAATATGACATCGTGCGCAACGACGGCTCGGTCGAGCCGCTGTTGCGGGTGCGCTATCACTTTCACTGGCAGCTCAGCTACAAGCTGGCCGAGCCTCGCTTGCTGAAGGCCGGCACCCGGCTGCGTGCCATCGCCTGGTATGACAATTCGCGCAACAACCCGCACAATCCTGATCCCGAGGCCACCGTCACCTGGGGCGATCAGACCTGGCAGGAGATGATGGTCGGGTTCTTCGACGTGGCGGTCCCGGCGGAAATGGATAAAGAAAAATTCTTCCAGCGAAAAAATGCGCCCAAGTGATTTTGTCATTCTGAGCGAGAAAAGCCTTCGCGATAGCGAAGGCCGTCGAGTCGAAGAATCCCTACCCCTGGTTCTCTGCCTCCGGTAGTGATGTTTCGACTGCGCCATCCATCGCCCAGCGATGGATGGGCTCCGCTCAACATGACAGCCTGGTGTACAAAAATGCGCCTGCCTGCCCCTTATGCTAGGCTGACAAGACCATGACGGTCGCCCCGCAGAAGAGTTTTCTGAGCCATAAAGTTGCCCACTTCACCGAGTCCGTCATCCGCGAGATGACGCGCCAGGCCATGTTGCATGGGGCCATCAACCTCTCCCAGGGATTTCCCGATTTCCCCGCCCCCGCCGAAGTGAAGCAGGCCGCGCAGCAGGCCATTGCCGCCGACGTCAATCAGTACGCCATCACCTGGGGCGCAAAGAAGCTGCGCGATGCCCTGGTCCGGCAGATCGGCATATGGCAGGGCATGACCATCGATCCCGAAACCGAGCTGACGGTCTGCTGCGGCTCGACCGAGGCCATCGTCTCCACGCTACTGGCGGTGTGCAATCCCGGAGATGAGGTCATCATCTTCGAGCCTTTCTACGAAAACTATGGGCCCGATTCCATCATCTCCGGGGCCAAGCCGCGCTTTGTGCGGTTGCATCCGCCCACCACGCCCGGCGGCGAATGGACCTTCGACGAACGCGAACTGCGGGCCGCCTTCCACCACAACACCAAAGCTATCGTGGTGAACACGCCCAACAATCCCACGGGCAAGGTCTTCTCCCGCGCCGAGCTGGAGTTGATCCGCGACCTCTGCGTCGAGTTCAACGTGCTCGCCATCACCGACGAAATTTACGAGCACATCCTCTACGATGGCGCGCAGCATATTTCCATCGCCACCCTCGAGGGCATGCGTGAACGCACCGTCACCATCAACGGCATGTCGAAGACCTATGCGGTGACGGGGTGGCGCGTGGGCTGGACCATTGCCCCGCCCGCCATCACCAACGCCATTCGCAAGGTGCACGACTTCCTGACCGTGGGCGCGCCGGCTCCCTTGCAGGAGGCCGGAGCGGCCGCGCTCAGCTTGCCGCCTTCCTACTACCAGGAGCTGGCCGAAGGCTACCGCGTGAAACGCGACCACCTGATTCCCGTGCTGGAAGAAGTCGGCTTCCGCTGCTTCCGTCCACGCGGCGCCTACTATGTCATGACCGACATCAGCGCCTTCGGCTTTCCCGACGACGTGAGCTTTGCCAAATATCTGGTGCAGGAGATCGGCGTGGCCTCGGTGCCGGGATCGAGCTTCTACAAGGACCCCCGCCACGGCGCGCAGCAGGTCCGCTTCGCCTTCTGCAAGAGACCCGAGACGATCGACGCCGCCGCCGAGCGCCTGCGCAAACTGAAGAAGCGCTGACCCGCGCCGCCACGCCCGCCACTCCACCTCGCTGGGGAAATGCCGCCCTACGGGAATTCCCCGGCCCCCATCCACAGGAATGTGGGGTATACTGCCGCCAAGTTTGAATTCTCCCAGGAAGTGCATTCATGTCACTCAAACTAGCCGAAGAAGTACCCACTCAGGTTCCCGTCGACGATTTTCAGGCGCTGGAAGAAAAGGTTTATCGCACTATTGAGCTTTACAAGACGGCGCGCGAAGCACGCCAGGCCGCGGAACGCGACACACAGCGCCTGCGCACCCAGGTGGAAGAACAGGAAGAAGAGCTGGACACGCTGCGCCGGGAGATGGTGAAACTGCGCAAGGAGCGCGAAGAAATCCGCGCCCGTGTGGAGAAGATGCTGGGCCAGATTGAGTCGCTGGAGGAAAAGGCGGCCAGTTAATTCGCTTTGCTCAGGAAGAGCGCCACTCGCCGAGGAGCAAAACTATGGCAGCTGCTAGCAAACCGCCGGTCAAGGACCCCGCCAACAACAGCGTGCGGGTGGAGATCTTCGACCAGCCCTACAATCTGCGCGGTTCCGACCCGGAATACATCCTGAAGCTGGCGGAGTATGTGGACAGCAAGATGCGTGCGGTCGCGGAACAGACCCACACCGTGGACACCGCCCGCGTGGCCGTGCTCGCCGCCCTGAACATCACCGACGAACTGCACCTGCTCAAACGCAATCTGGATAATGGCGCTCTGGAATATCTAAAACGGGCCAATCGTCTGTCTGACGTGCTCGACGAAGTGTTGCAGGAAAAACAAAAGGCCGGGTAGGCGGCCGTCTGCACCTCATGGGCATTCCCGGGCTGGCAAGCCCCTCGGCCCCATCCACCCCATGGCGCAATCCTAAAAATTTCTTAACCTGGCATGACCACAGGCAAATCAAGTGCCAACTTTTTGCGCCCGCCCTCTTGTCAAGATCGCGGCTTTTCCCTAGCATCCAAGATGTAGGCCGACCTGTAGGGTTGGTGATGGCGGGTCACCGATTTTTGAACCAATGCAGAATGAACGGGAGCTCGACTCGAACTAGGATCCGGTGTGCAATGCTCCGCCATGCGGAGATGCCTAAAGGGTCTCGGCGGGCGCCCAACGTCTACCGACGGGTTCATTCTCGGCCCCGTCACACGGCTCCGCGGGTCGGCTTGTTTTCCCTCCCATAGTCCCTGACCGCGCCCTGCCTGCTCGTTCCCTGCTAAACTGGCCAGGTAGCTAAAATCCCGGGCGGAGCATCCAACCTTACTGTGCATCCCCAACTATTTCATTTTGGCAGCTTTAGCGTTCCGACCTACGGCTTTCTGGTAGCTCTGGGGGTGTTGCTGGGGCTGTGGATCAGCGTGCGCAATGCGCAACGGCAGGGCATTGATCCGGACCATACCTGGAACCTGGGTATTCTGGTCGTGCTGTGCGGGATCATTGGGGCCAAGGTCCTGTACATCATCAACGATTGGAGTGTGTACGCCGCCCATCCCCGCGAGATCTTCAGCCTGAATACGCTGCAGGCGGGCGGAGTGTTTTCCGGGGGACTGATTGGGGCGCTGGTCGCCGCGGCTTGGTACATCCGCAAGCACCACCTGCCGGCCCTGGCCACTTGCGATGCTTTTGCTCCCGGCCTCGCCTTCGGCCACGCCATCGGCCGCCTGGGCTGCTTCTCCGCCGGCTGCTGCTGGGGCAAGGAGACCCACCATTTCTGGGGTGTCACCTTCACCAATCCCCTGGCCAACCAGCTGGTGGGAACGCCTCTGGGCGTGCCGCTGGAACCCACGCAGTTATTTGAGGCAGCAGTCGAACTGGCCAACTTTTTCCTGCTCATGTGGCTGTTTAAGCGCAAAAAATTTGATGGCCAGATCTTTGCTGCTTATCTGGTGCTGTACGGCGTGGCCCGCTATTTCCTGGAATTCCTGCGCGATGATCCGGGCCGGGGCTCGGTCTTCGGCGGAATTATGACGGGGACACAGCTGATCTCTATTGGCCTGGTGGTTCTCGGCGGGTTTATCTGGTGGCTCCGCCCCACCGCCAAGGCCCTGCCGGCGCAGGCGGCGCGGTAAAATCCTAGGCGCGGGGCGGTTGGCCCATATTCACTGTGATTGCGGCTGGGATGGCAGATTCTCCACAACTTCTTGAGGCGGTTGCAGAAGACGAAGGCGTACGCCTCGACCACTTCCTGGTGCGGCAACTGTCGGGCACCAGCCGCTCCCGCATTCAGCAGATGATCGCCGAGGGCAAAGTGCTGGTCAACGACTCTGCCGCCAAACCTTCTCTGCGCCTGCGCGGCGATGAGCGCATTCAGGTCCTGGGCCCCGCGGAAGCGCCGCCGACGCATGCCGTCGCCGAAGACATTCCCCTCGAAATCGTCTACGAAGACGACGATCTGGCGGTGGTCAACAAACCGGCGGGCATGATGGTGCATGCGGGAGCGGGAGCCACCGAAGACGAGCGCAATCGCGGCACCCTGGTCAATGCCATTCTGCACCACCTCCAGGAACTCTCCGGCGTGGGCGGGGCCTTGCGTCCAGGCATCGTCCACCGCCTGGATAAAGCCACCAGCGGGTTGCTTATCGTTGCCAAGAATGATGCCGCCCACAAGCAACTCGCGGCACAGTTTTCTCATCGGGAAGTAAAGAAGACATACCTTGCGCTGGTCCACGGCTGGATGAAGCAGGACCATGGCACCATCAATAGCAGCATTAGCCGGGACCGCATTCGCCGTACTCGGATGACGACCCGGCGCCAGGGGGGCCGGGAGGCGGTCAGCCATTACACAGTGCAAAAACGGGTGGACTCCGAGCACGGAAAGTTCACTTTGCTGGAAGTGAAAATCGATACCGGCCGCACTCACCAGATTCGCGTACATCTTTCTTCTTTGGGGCATCCGGTGGTGGGAGACACGCTGTACGGGGCCCCACGAGAGCTCCCAGGAAAGGGAGAAAAGCTGTCTCTGGGCAGGAACTTCCTGCACGCGGCGGCTTTAGAATTCACCCAGCCGGTAAGTGGGGAGCCTCTCGCGTTTTCGCGGCCGTGGCCGCGCGAGTTGGCCGAGTTCTGGCAGAAGATTTCCCAGCCGGCCGGTGGGGCCGGCCTTAGGGCAAGGGTATAATGAAGCCATTCATGGTTCTTCGCCGCACTTCTCTTCTGCTAGCCGGAATGTTCCTGGGCCTGGGCCTGACCAGTTCCGGGCAGGATAATCTTCCATCCGCCCCTTCTGCGACCATTCAGCAGCAGAAAAAGGCCGAGACGCCGCCTCCGCCCGCCCCGAAAGCAGCGCCCGCTCCACAAGCGGCGCAGCCTTCTGGTGACGCTCCGGCGGTCGCCAAGGACCAACCGGCCGCCACCGTCACGCCGCAGCCGGCGCCGGCCCCCAAAGCCCCGAATGTCTCCGACCAGGACATCTCGCCCGACGACATCACCACCACGATTACGCGCACCGTCAACGAAGTGAACGTGGTGTTCACCGTCATGGACAAACGCGGGCACTACGTCAAGGACCTAACCCAGCAGGACTTTCAGGTGATCGACGACAACCGGCCGGCGGACCAGATTCGCAGCTTCCATCGCGAGGCCGACCTGCCCCTGCAGGTGGGGCTCTTGGTGGATGCCAGCAACTCGGTGCGCGACCGCTTCAAGTTCGAGCAGGAATCAGCCATCGAGTTCCTCAACCAGACCATCCGGCCCAAGTACGACAAGGCCTTCGTGGTGGGCTTCGATGTGACCCCCGAGGTCACCCAGGACTTCACCGATAACACCGAGCGGCTTTCCCGCGGCGTGCGCAATCTCCGCCCCGGCGGCGGCACCGCCATGTATGACGCGCTGTATTTCGCCTGCCGCGACAAGCTGCTGAAAGAAGCGCGCACCGGCCCTACCCGCCGCGCCATCATTCTGCTCACCGACGGCGATGACAACCAGAGCCACGTCACGCGCGAGGAAGCCATCGATATGGCACAGCGCGCGGAAGTGATCGTCTACACCATCAGCACCAATGTCACGCGCAGCAACTCAAAAGGCGACAAGATCCTGGAACGTATCGCC
This sequence comes from Acidobacteriota bacterium, assembly GCA_018268755.1. GTDB lineage: Bacteria > Acidobacteriota > Terriglobia > Terriglobales > Acidobacteriaceae > KAN-5. Next base: position 362,093 of record JAFDVW010000013.1, on the reverse strand, counting down.
GACGCCACCGGCGGGCGCGCCTTCTTCCCCTTCCAGTTGAACGACGTGGCCAATGCTTTTATGGAGATTCAGGACGAGCTGCGCAGCCAGTACGCCATCTCCTACAAGCCGGCGGACTTCCGCGCCGATGGCCGCTATCGCACCATTGAGATCCTGGCGCAAAATCGCAAGGGTCTGAAAGTGCGCAGCCGCCGCGGTTATTACGCTCCCAACTCTCAGTAAATCCGCCCCGGCCGGCCGCTCCCGCTCTCAGTCGGCATGCGCGGTGGCGTAATAACCGGTCCGCGTTTGGATCTTGTAGCCATTCTTGGAGCGGATCTCCACCTTGCGGAAGCTGCCGTCCAGCTTAGAATTGGTCGGGGTATAGCCCAGGCTGTACTGGCTGCGCAGTTCGCGGGAAATCTGGTCAAAGGCGTCCTTGAACTTTTCCAGCTTATTGCCCACATCAATGACCCGGCCCCCGGTTTCGGCGGCCAGCTTTTTCATCTCGCCTTCCCCGCCATAGCCGCCAAAGCCATAAAAGCCACGGTCGGCGCACAGCAGGACGTACACAATGCTATCGGACTTCTGCGCGGCTTCAATCGCATCTTGAATCCGCAGCCGGCTGCCCTGGTCCTCGCCGTCGGTCAGGATGATCATGGCCTTGCGCCCCACTTGCTGGGAGAGCTGGTCATGGGCCGCCAGGTAGATGGCGTCATAGAGCAGCGTGCCCCGCGGAACGCTGGGCACCGGCCCGCCGCCAATGCCGGGGATCGAGCTGCCCCCGCCTCCGGTATTGATGCGGGCGCTATTCAGGGCCTGCTTGAGCAGGCGGGTGGAGCTGGTGAAATCCTGCAACAGGTCTACGTTGACATCGAAGCTGATGACGAATGCCAGGTCCTTCTCGCGGAGAATTTCGCTCAGAAATGAGCCGCCGACTTCTTTTTCGATTTCGAGCACCCGGGCCTGGCTGCCACTGGCGTCAATCAGGATGCCTAAGGTCAAAGGCAGGTTTGATTCCGCGGAAAAGTACTTGATGGTCTGGGGCACGCCATCTTCGGAGACCTCGAAATCGTTCTTCGTCAGGTTGGGTAGCAGTGCGCCTTTCTTGTCCTTGACGTTGTAGAAAAGCTGCACCACGTTCACTTTGACTTTCAGGGTCTCGAGGGTAGTGTCTTCCTCGGCCGGGGCCTGCGGCGGAGGCGTCTCCTGCCCGGGAACTTCCAGCTTGGGTATGCGCTGGGCGGCGGCCCAGGGGGCCAGGGCGAACAGAAAAAAACAGGCCACGGTCAGCAGAACACTGTTGGTTTTGGATCTCAAGGTATTCTCACGCTCTTTTTGTTAGTCTATTCCTGATGCGTTAGATGCACCAAAACAAGTAGCTCCGCATCCAAAATACCAGTAGCGATGGAAGATAGCGCGATCCAGGGAAGATGGGGAATTCGCATATGACGCGGAAGTCATGGTGGAAATTGAGTGGGATGGCGCTGGTACTAGGCTTGACCTGGGCATCTTGGGCGCAAGAGCAAGAGAAGAAACAGGATATCCCGGACGCTCCCTCCGTGGTCCAGCCCCCGCCGCCGGCCTTCCCGGGCGCTTCTCCCAATCCCTCGGTAAGCCGGCCGGCCAACCCGGACTCTTCTACCAGTCAGCCTCTCGACCCCACTGCCCCTATCCCGACCGAGGGTGAGCAGGCCCCGGCCATGCCGCCCGTAAAGGACGCCAGCCAACCGGCGGAGGTCAACCGTGAGCCCGGCGTAGATGCCCGGGATGACCTCTATCGCATTGTCCGTCCAGTCAACTTCGTGCTGGTGCCGGTTATGGTCAAGGACGACAATGACCATCTGGTCAGCGGCTTGCTTCCCAAAGACTTTTCGGTATTTGAAGACGGCGCCCCACAAAAGCTGACCTTCTTCACCAGCGACCCTTTCCCCCTGTCCGCAGCGGTCATCCTGGACCTGGGCATGCCGGACGTGGCGGTGCAGAAGGTCAATAAGACCTTCTCCGCGCTGGAAGGCGCTTTCAGCCAGTTTGACGAAGTCTCGATTTACACCTACAGCAGCGCCGTCTCGCAAGCCAAGGACTTCGGCGCGGCCAATCAGCGGCTGACGGCGGTGCTGAACGACCTGAAGACCAAGACCGGCCGCAACAACGGCCCGCCGGTCACCAGCGGCCCTCTCGGTCCCCAGGGACCGGTGGTCAATGGCGTTCCCATCGACACTCGGGTATCGCCAGTGAGCACCCCGGGCAAGGAATCGCATGTCCTCAATGACGCCATCCTGCAGGCCGCCCTGGATCTGAGCAAACGCGAGAAAGCGCGCCGTAAGATCATCTTCATCATCAGTGACGGGCGGGAGTATCGCAGCAAAGCCAGCTACCGGGATGTGCTCAAGGTCCTGCTGACCAATGGCATTACCGTCTACGGCGTGGGCGTGGAGGGGGCGGCCATTCCGGGCTACAGCAAGCTCCAGAAACTCCACTTGCCGCGCTTCGGCACCGGCGACATTTTGCCCAAGTACGTGGCCGCCACCGGCGGCGGCGAGGTCTTCACCGCGTTCTCCCAGGATGTGATTGAGAGCGTCTATGCCCGGGCCATCGGCGATGCCCGCAACCAGTACACCCTGGGCTACGTCGCCCATGCGGTGCCCTCCAGCAGCGCCTATCGGGAGATCGAAGTGCGAGTGGGCCGCCCCTTTCTTAAGGTTTACGCCAAGTCGGGATACTACCCATTGCCGGCCGGCCGCTAACCGCACCCCCGGGTGTTCTGAGTAGTAACCGGAGTAACCTGCCGGTAACAGGACTGGTGTGGTATAAAACCAGCAGTACCAGAGCTCCAATAAGCGTTGCTGGCGCGTTTGTCCGGAGAGGACTGTCCGCCGCCGGTCTTTGAGGAAGGTCTTGAGTTTCATCAACTTTGCAGCCCGCGAGATCAACTGCAAGATCGTCTATTACGGCGCTGGTCTAGGCGGTAAGACGACGAACCTGCAAGTCATCTATCAAAAGACCGCCGAGCAGCAGAAGGGCAAGATGATCTCTCTTGCCACGGAGACGGAGCGTACCCTGTTCTTCGACTTTCTGCCCCTTGACCTGGGCTCGGTGCGTGGCTTCAAGACCCGCATCCACCTCTACACGGTCCCCGGGCAGGTGTTCTATGACGCCAGCCGCAAGCTGATTCTGCGCGGCGTGGATGGCATTGTGTTTGTGGCCGATTCGCAGGAAGAGCGTATGGACGCCAACGTCGAGGCGCTCGACAACCTGATGGCCAACCTGAAGGAACACGGCTACGATTTCAATAAGATTCCCTACGTCCTGCAGCTCAATAAACGCGACCTGCCGAATGTGCTTCCAGTGGACGCGCTGGCCAAAGAACTCCGCCGCAAGAACGAAGCTATGATCGAAGCCGTGGCCTTCCAGGGCCAGGGCGTCTTCGAAACCCTGAAAGAGATTGCCCGCCAGGTGCTGGTGGAATTGAAACAGGGAGGGTAGGGGAACAGTGATTAGTGATTAGTGATTAGTCGTTAGTGATTAGCATTCCGCCATTTGGCCCTTCATCCCACACCCTGTCATTCTGAGCGAGGAAGGCCTTCGCGATAGCGAAGGCCACCGAGTCGAAGAACCCCTACCCTCTTCCCAAAACTCCATGCCTGCTGTAGGGATGTTTCGACTTCGCCATTCGCCGCTTCGCGCCGGATACGCTCCGCTCAACATGACAGCGACCAATTTTCCACTGCCAAATGTCACACACCATGTGCAATCTGTCACTGCCATAAAATGCACATACTGGCATGATCTTCCCCATGCCGCGCTATCGCCAGCCCAGAAGCTATTGTGTCTACATCCTGGGAAGCCTGTCCGGCACGCTTTACATTGGTTTCACGGGCAATCTCCACAAACGTATTTTTCAACACAAGTTCAGACCGATGGAAGGCTTCGCCTCAAAGTATTTGGCGGATCGTCTGTTGTATTGGGAATCGTTCGATGATGTTCATAAGGCCATCGGCCGAGAAAAACAATTGAAGGGGTGGAGCCGGGAGAAGAAAATCGCACTCATCGTTTCCAGGAATCCGCACTGGCTAGATCTGGCGAGGGGCTGGTATCCATGGATGACGGAAGCAACAGCCGCCTGAACCACATCCTGTCATTCTGAGCGAGGAAGGCCTTCGCGACAGCGAAGGCCGCCGAGTCGAAGAATCCCTACCCTCTTCTCAAACTTCTTGCCAGATGTAGGGATGTTTCGACTCCCCCATCCGCCGCTTCGCGCCGGATACGCTCCGCTCAACAGGACAGTACTCAGTAACCAATAATTGTCATTCTGAGCGAGGAAGGCCTTCGCGACAGCGAAGGCCGCTGAGTCGAAGAATCTCTACCCTCTTCTCAAACTTCTTGCCAGACGTAGGGATGTTTCGACTTCGCCCTCCGCCGCTTCGCGCCGGATGCGTTCCGCTCAACATGACAGTACTCAGTAACCAATAATTGTCATTCTGAGCGAGGAAGGCCTTCGCGACAGCGAAGGCCGCTGAGTCGAAGAATCCCTACCCTCTTTCCAAAACTCCATGCCCGCTGTAGGGATGTTTCGACTCCCCATCCGCCGCTTCGCGCCGGATACGCTCCGCTCAACATGACAGTACTCAGTAACCAATAATTGTCATTCTGAGCGAGGAAGGCCTTCGCGACAGCGAAGGCCGCTGAGTCGAAGAACCCCTACCCTCTTTCCAAAACTCCATGCCCGCTGTAGGGACGTTTCGACTCCCCCCTCCGCCGCTTCGCGCCGGATACGCTCCGCTCAACATGACAGCGACAGTAGTGTCGCCAACGGCTAACAGCTAACCTACTTCAACGTCACCGACTTCAGCATATTTTCAAACGTGGGACGCAGCGAGGCAAAATCCTTGTCCGGAGCAATAAACACCAGGTACAACAGCGAACCGTCACGCCGCTTCATGGTGACCAGCCAGTCGCGCTCCTGCAAAACTTTGCCGCTGTCATCCTTAATCGGGGAACTGCCAATCAAATCAATCGAGCGGCTGCTCACACCATTCACCCGGATGGTCTCCCCATTCCCAATCTGCCGCAGATCGGGGTTCGATTGCCGCATGGAAGCCAGCAAGTCTTTGGTCGCCTGGTCGAGGGTTGTGCTGTTCCCCTCCGGCTGATAAGCGCTGATCATCACGCCATAGGCGATGGCATTCTGCGAAACGCCGCTTTGCGGAGCGATGGTGACCGCCGAACTCTGGTCGCCGAACACCTGCCAGTTCTCCGGATACACAATCTGATAGGCGCTGTGGCTGAAGGCTTTGGTGGAGGTGCTGGGCGCGATACTGCTCACCCCGGAATTGGCCTGCTTCTGCTGGGCCGCAATCTGTTCCGCAGTCAAAGGCTTCAAGCTCGCCACTCGCTGCTTGATCTGCTTGAATTCCGCGCTGTCGCCACGATAGCTACTCTTGCGCGGCAGGGTGGAAACTTCTTTCGAGACCGCCTGCGCGCGGTTGCCCGGGTTGGGGTGATCGCTGAGGAACTGTGGACCGCGGGAGCCGCCTTCTTCTTCCAGCTTGGCGAAGAACACCGCCATCTGGCGGGGATCGAAACCGGCATCGTACATGATGTCGGTGCCGAGCAGGTCGGCCTCCGACTCCGCCGAGCGGGAATTCTTCAGGAAGTAGGAACCCACGCCGAAGGAGATTCCCAGTTGCGCCATCTGCGAGAGCGCGCCCTTCCCCATGACTCCGCCCAGAATCGCCAGCGGAAGCTGCGCCGCCATCTGCTTGCTGGCCGCGCGTGTACCGTGGCGCTGCACTACGTGGGAGATTTCGTGCGCCATCACGCCCGCCAGCTGGGCTTCATTGTCGGCTGCCTGGATGGTGCCGACGTTCACAAAGATTGGCCCGCCCGGCAGGGCAAAAGCGTTGATCTCTTTCTGGTTCACCACCCGGAAGGTATAGGCCCACTTTTCGCCAGGCGCATGCGCCACCAGGTCCTGGCCCAATTTCTGGACGTATTTGGTCACAGGGTCCGATTCCGGCAAGAGGGGCAGTTGCTTGGCCACGTCCGCCGCAGCCTGCTGCCCGGCCTGGTTCTCCTCTTGCGCTGAAAACAGATTGAACCCATGCGAGGGCTGCACTCGCGCCCACAAGCCCGGCACTACCAGGCACACTGCCAAAGCCACTGCCACGGACCTCACGAACCTGGATTGCATCTTCATGGTTCCCCCAAGCTTACCTGCCATCGGTCGCACCATTTTAGACGGTGATAGGCGCTTTTGGGGATGGCGACGATCGGCAGTGGTTTTCCGTCGCAGGCCGGGGACCATTCAAAAAAGACGGCGCCGGAGGGAAGCCGGCGCCGCAAAGGACTGCAAGTGAGGTTAAACGAGAAATTATTTGGGATCCACGCTGGGCGTGGCCCCGAATTCCTTACGCACCGGGATGGGGCGGGCCACTCGCGCAGCCAGGGGGCCCATGGAAGCGGCGGCTCCGTGACGCTCGAGCAATGAAGGCACCATGGCCCCCTCCGCCTCCTTCACGAAGGTCAGCTTGCCCTCCGGATTGAGATCGATGCGAATGAAATCGCCGAGTTTTACCTGGCCGGTAGCGACCAGATTGGCCAGCGGAAATACAATCTGCCGCTCGATGGCGCGCTTCAAGTGGCGCGCGCCGTACTTGGGATCAGTCCCCTCGTGCAGCAGGAAGCTCTTCACCTTGGCTGTGCAGTTGAAGACAAACTGATTGGCGGCGGACGCCATCAGGATGCGCTGCTGCACCATGCCCAGTTCGATCTCCAGGATCTGCTGCAGGTGCTCCTGGCGCAGGGTCTTGAACACCACGACCTTGTCGATGCGGTTCATGAACTCGGGCGTGAACTTGCGGCGGGCAGCCTCCACGGCGGTGCGCGAGATTTTTTCGTCCATCTTCTCGTCCACCATGGTGGCCACTTTGCCGGCAAATCCCAGGCCGCCTTCCACCAGGTTGCTCATTTCGCCCGCACCCAGGTTGGAAGTCATGATGATGATGCACTGGGAAAGATCCACGCGGCGGTTGTCGCCCAGGGTCAGCGTGGCCTTGTCCAGAATGCCGAGCAGCAACTGCCACAGCGAGTCGGAAGCTTTCTCGATCTCGTCAAAGAGCAGGATCGACAGCTTGAGCTTGTCGGTGTGCCATTGATTGAGCGCCTCCTGGGTCAATAGGGGATGCGTCTCGCGGTGCCCCAGGTATCCCGGAGGCGAACCGATCAGCTTGGCGATCTCGTGCGAGTGCTGAAATTCCGCGCAGTCGATCTTGATGCAAGCGCGGGCGTCGCCAAAAAGAGCTTCGGCCATGCTCTCCACGACGCGCGTCTTGCCCGATCCCGTGGGACCGAGGAACAGCAGATTGCCCACCGGACGTCCCGGCGGGTTCAGGCCGGCCAGAAACATCTGGTAAATCTCCACCACTTTCTCGACGGCCTGGTCCTGGCCGACGATACGGCGACGAAGGGCGTTTTCAAACTCCCGCGCATCATTGCTGCGGCGGTTCGGGTCCAGCGTGGCGTTCAGGACTGTTCTCATAGGGTCATTTCTCACTTGCGGGTCCCGCGACTTTCCGCGTCCGGGACCGGTCTACCTAACTGGGTGACGGGTCTTAGCTGGGCTCGGTCCAGAGAGGACAAAATTTGTCATCCTGCCTGTGACCGGCTTACCCCTCCCCTTAGTGCAAGTGCCTGGCCATCCCCTGTGCAACATCCATCCCGTTCATATTGCTTGGGTTACAGCGTGGGGAGGGGCCTTGCAATATACTTCCGTTCACAAGGAAAATAGGGTAAAGAGAAATACTTTGCGCATGGAAGTTTCTGGGCGCATTTCCCCGCCGGCCGGCAGCCGGGGACTGATTGGCGCTGGACCGTGGTAACTGGCGCAATTGGGGATGTCCGGCTAGCATCGCTGCACCAGAGAGTTTAGGGGGAAGTCTTGCGCCGTCTCGGTTGGATTACTGGAGCTGTCCTCATTGTCGCGTTGGCGGGTTTTGGAATCCGCCATGTCCTGAACATCGTGCCCACCGCCGAGGCGCAGGCGCGGACCGAAGCCAAGCTTCTGCCCACGGCCGGCCCGGTGGCGACCACCACCGCGGCTCCCAGCAGCCCGGCCCTGGCCCCGGTGGCCCCCAAAGGCAGCATCGTTTACCAGGGGAAGCAAGGCGAGGCCCTCATCACCGTGGCCCGCCGCCATTTGTCCCAGACCTCTTATTTGACCTCGACTGAGTTGATCGAGGCCATCCGCCAGGCCAATGGAAACTTCCAGGGCACCTTCCTGAAGAAGGGACAATACATCCTCATTCCCGGCATTCTGGATGCCCCGATCGTCGAAAAATCCCGCAGCGTTCCGCGTGACTTTGAAGTACGCGCGGTATATCTGACCGGCGTCATGGCGGGCAGCGATAAAGGCCTGAGAGTCATTCGCCGCTGGCGCGAAGTGGGCGGCAACGCCGTGGTCTTCGATATCAAGGACAGCGACGGCAGCGTTTCTATTCCCTTCGAACACCCCCTGCTGGGCAAACATCACACTCCGATTCAGGACTTGCCCAAGCTGGTACGCTTCCTGCACTCGCAAAATATGCACGCCATCGCCCGCATCGCCATTTTCCGCGACGAGCGCCTGGTGGTGGAACATCCCGAGCTGGCGGTGCAGTCGCGCAAGAGCGGCCAGGCCTGGCGGGAAAATGGCAAGCTGGTGTGGACGGACACCTCCAATCCCAAAGTGCAGGATTACAACATTGCCCTGGCCATGAAGGCGGCGGCCTCCGGCGTGGATGAAGTGCAATTTGACTATGTCCGCTTCCCCGCCGAAGGCGATCAGAAAGACGCCAGCTTCCACTTCCAGACGGCCCACCCGGAGTGGCAGCGTTCCGACGTCATCACCGACTTCCTGAAACACGCCTATGCGCAAATTCATCCCACCGGCGTGCTGCTCTCGCTGGATGTGTTTGGCGTAATGGCATGGCAGCGCTCGGTGGACCTTTCGCACACCGGACAAGACATCGTGAACATGGCCAAGTACTGCGATGTGCTCTCGCCCATGATCTACCCCTCGCACTTCTTCGGCATGGATGGATATGCGCTTCCGGGGGATGCTCCGGAGCATTTCATCGGCACCTCGATGGAGCGTTTTGAGAAGATCACGCAAGGCAGCGGAGTGGTGATTCGCCCCTGGCTGCAGGCCTTCCACTGGAAGACGAAAACCTATTCGCCGGAATACATCAAGGTGCAGGTGCTGACCGCCAAGAACAAGGGCGGCATCGGCTTCCTCTTCTGGAACGCCGCCAATGACTACAGCAAGCCGTTCGTGGCCATGCCGGAAATGAAGGCCGGGAAAGACAAATACTTCCGCGGAGACGAACTTCCCGCAGTCGCCCAGGCCAGCGCGCCTGCGCCGACCGGCCACTAAATTTTAGCGATGAAGGACCCGGATGGCGCCGCCCTGCGGCGCCATTTTTTTGCGAGATACTATTCCACGTCTTCTGGGGAAGAATCGTTCACGGCGACGGTCCTCGCCCGGCCCAGCTGACGGACATATCGCGGATAATTCGCGTAGACCATGACGTGGAACACCGGCTCGTTGAACTCTTCGATGGCGTAGATATATCCTTGCCGCCGCAGCGAGTACAGAACATCGCGCATCCACCGCCGGGCCTGGGGCGACATATCACGCTTGGAGATATCGATGGTCGCGCCGGTAAGGTGTGAGGATTGCAGCGCACCCGTCGCATCGGCCGCATTGCTGTTCCAGCGCGCCAGCTTCATCTGCCGTCCCACCGTCCGCACCATGCTGCTCACCCGCAAACGGGTCTTGAACTTGGCCTGGTACTGGCTGCTGATCCGCTCCAGAAACTGCTTGGTGAAGGGCCGGCAATATTGGTAAGGCGCAGGAATGCTGTGCAGATAATAATGCCGTGTGCTCTGCGGCACTGACACCAGATACCCTTCCTGCACAAAACGCCGCAACATGGTCATGTCTTGCATGCGCGACAGTTTGTCGGCGTCGGCGCGGGCATTCTGCACCGCTTGCGAGGACACGTCCGCCAGCAGCAGATCCCGGCCTCCGGCCCACATCCACAGTGGAGAAGAAAGAAAAGAAATTGCCAGAACCAAAGAACGCATAGGTAGGCTGACAGACTAAAATTCCGCCGCCGGCAATTCAACCGGAAATTCACCTCGCTGTTACAAAAGTTTAGTCCCACGGATCAAAATTACCGGTCACGGAATGCCCTCATGCAGCACACTCCCTCAGTTATAATGAAGCATTCCTGCCTTTTTGCTGTGATCCGCCAAGATTGCGGCCCCGGCAGTCGAGGAGCTTCCATGCCCATTCAGAAAACGGAGAAAATCTGGCACAACGGTAAATTGATTCCTTGGGACGCCGCGCAAATCCACGTGATGTCGCACGTGGTGCACTACGGTTCGTCGGTATTCGAAGGGGTACGCTGCTACAACCTGCCCAGCGGTCCGGCCATCTTCCGGGCCCAGGAGCACATGCAGCGACTGCTGGACTCCGCCAAGATTTACCGCATGGACCTGGAATACACGCGCGAGGAATTGGTAACGGCCATGAGCGAGGTGGTCAAAACCAACGGCACATGGCCCTGTTACATCCGCCCGATCGCATTTCGCGGCTACGGCGAGGCCGGAGTGAGCCCGCTGAACGCACCCACTGAGGTCTACATCGCCAACTTCCCCTGGGGTAAATACCTGGGGGGCGACGGGGACCACGGTGTGGATGTCTGCGTCTCCTCATGGACGCGCATGGCCCCCAACACACTGCCCGCCATGGCCAAAGCGGGCGCCAACTACATGAACTCCCAGCTCATCAAGATGGAAGCCATTGTCAACGGCTATGTCGAGGGCATCGCGCTCGATTCCAACGGCTACGTCAGCGAAGGTTCCGGCGAAAATCTGTTTGTGGTGCGCAACGGCGTGCTGCAGACCGCGCCGCTCGGCAACTCGGTGTTACCCGGCATCACGCGCGACTCCGTGCTGCAGATTGCCCGCGATCTGAACATTCCCATCGTCGAATCCGGCATTCCGCGCGAGATGCTCTACATCTCGGACGAAGTCTTCTTTACCGGCACCGCGGCCGAAGTCACGCCCATTCGCTCGGTGGATAAGATCACCGTGGGCAACGGCGCGATTGGCCCGGTCACCAAAGCGATCCAGAAGGAATTCTTCGCTATTGTGCACGGCGAAAAGGCTGATCGTCACAACTGGTTTACTGCCGTCCCGGTGGGAAGCAAGCAGCCCGTCGGAGTGTAAGCATTTTTTCGCAATAAAAAGGGGCGCGGATTCCGCGCCCTTTTTGCTTTGGGAAGCCCGCCTCATCCGAAGCGATACGCCGAGACCGTCGCCCCCATCACCCGGTCGGAGAACGTCTTGACTCCCCGGTCCTCGCCCGCGGCCCCGGCGGCGACCATCAGCGGAATCAGATGCTCCTCGCGCGGATGCGCCTCCCGTGCCGAGGGCGCGCCTTGCCATTTCTGCAATTGGACGTCCCGGAGATGCGGCTCGGCCGTCACCGCTTCGCTCAGCCAGGCGTCGAACTGATCGGAACCGGGAAGCGCCCGCCCGCTGAAGAAGCCGCGCATGTTGTGATAGCTCATGCCGCTGCCGGCGATGAGGATCCCCTCTTCGCGCAGGGGCTGCAACGCCCGTCCCGCCGCAAGATGCACCGCCGGATCGAGGCCGGCGTGCAGCGAAAGCTGCACAATGGGAATCTGCGCCTCGGGATACACCACCTTGAACGGAATAAACACGCCGTGATCAAAACCGCGGGTCGCATCGGCGCGCGCCGGGATTCCCGCTTCTCTGAGCAAAACACCCACTCGCTCCGCCAACTCCGGCGAGCCCGGGGCGGGATACGTCAATTGATAGGTATGCGGGGGAAAGCCGGAATAGTCATAAATCAGCGGCGGACGGGCCGCTCCGGTAAGGGAAAATTCCGGCTCCTCCCAGTGCCCGGAGATGACAACCATCGCCTTGGGCGCTGGAATCGTCTCATGCACACGGCCCAGCCACTCCGCCATCTTCTTCCAGGTATCCGGCGGGTTCCAATCCATGAAGAAGCACGGGCCACCGCCGTGGGGCAGAAAGAGAACCGGCATCTTGCTGGATGAAATTTTCATATTTAGGACCAGAGCTGAACGTCCTGTTTCAATAAAATCAATGAACCTTCCCCGGCGACGCGCTGAGCTCGTCTTTATGCGCGGTCAGAAACTCCGCCACGCTGACCGGCACCCGGCCGGTCAAGGTCTGAAAATCCTGGCTGGCGGGGCCCAGTTTCCCTTGTAATTTCGCCAAGTCAGATTCGGCCAGAATCTGGGCAAACCCCTCCGGCAACCCGGCGCGCACCAATCCTGCCTTGAAATCCTGCGCCGGCAGGTTGACATACTCTACCGCGCGACCGCTTACCTGGCTGACCAGCTTGACCAGTTCCTCATTGCTGACTACAGTCGGGCCGGTAATGTTGTAGACACGGTTGCTGCTTTCTGAAGAGGTCAGAGCCGCCACCGCCGCCAGGGCACAATCTTCGCGCGTCACATAGGCGGCTCCCCCGTTTCCTGCTGCCCCATAGAGCTTGCCGTGGGTAACTGCGGGCACTAGCGACATAAGGAGATAATCCATGTACCAGTTGTTGCGCAGGATGGTCCAGCCCAGCTGGCTGTTGGCCAGCGTCTCTTCCGTGCCTCGATGGTCTGGAGCAAAGGAGATCGGGGAGTCCTCCGGATTCGGCATGGAGGTGTACACCACCTGCTTTACTCCCGCCCGTTGCGCGGCGGCAATGGCCGTCCGATGCTGCCGCAAGCGGGTCCCCGCGGCATCCAAAGCATCGGTGCTGATCAGCAGGACACGCTGCGCTCCGCCAAAGGCCTGGACCAGCGATTCCTGATCGTTGAAGTCCGCCTTGCGAACCGTCACGCCGCGTTTTGCAAAATCCCCCAGTTTCTCCGGATGGCGCGTGGTTGCTATGAGTGGACCGGCGTTCGCTTCCAACAGGAGATCCACCACTCTCCGGCCTAAGTGTCCGGATGCTCCGGTGACCAAAATCGTCGGATTCTGTTCTCCCATCGTCTTTCCCTTTCTTGCTGCCTAAATCTTCGATGTGGCCCGGGGCGCAAGGAAGCATATCTTTCTCCGCCTGGGGCCACCTCGGCCCTGGATCAGTGGGCCCCATGCACCGCTTGCTGGATCTGGGCTACGGCCGCCTGCCGCGCGCTTTCCGCACCTTCCCGCCCCTGGTGCTCGGCGTGGATAAAGGTCACATCGGTCAGCCCGATGAAACTGAGGATGAAGCGCAGGTAAGGCGCCTGAAAGTCGGCTTTCTCAAAGGGACTTCCCGGTCCGTAGGCGCCGGCGCGGGAAGTAATCACGAACACTTTCTTGCCCGCCAGCAATCCTTTTGGCCCTTCCGGCCCATAGCTGAAGGTCTTTTTGCTGCGCACGATCTGATCGATCCATCCCTTCAAGGGCGCGGGGATGGTGAAGTTGTACATGGGCGCCCCAATCACGATGGTGTCGGCGCGTAGAATTTCGGCCACCAGTTCATCGGAAGCCGCGATGGCCGCTTTTTGCGCCCCCGTCCATTGCTCCGGCTCGGAAAAAGACGCCTGCGTCCACTCATCGGTAATCAGCGGCAAATGGGTGGCCGCCAAATCCCGTGTGATGACTTCTCCGCTGGGGTTTTCCTTCTTCCAGGTTTCCACAAATTGGCTGGTCAGTTGGCGCGATACCGAGGTGTGGCGGGCGCTCGAATCCACGTGAAGTAAAGTCATGACATCCTCCCAAAACACTTGTTTGGATGAGAGGAATGCCGAATAGTTTCAAAAAGTAACTTGAGCTCTTTACAAAATTGGTAACTTTATAGTAACTTAATTCCATGAAAAGACGGGAGTCCAATCCGTGTCAGATCTCCGGACTGCTGGAAATTCTGACCCGGCCCTGGACCATGCACATCCTGTGGTCCCTGAGCCGGAATGGGCCGCAGCGTTTCAGCGTTCTGCGCCGGCAAATTGAGGGGATCTCTTCCCGCGTCCTGACCGAGCGCCTGCGCACGCTGGAGGAGCGGGGCTTCATTTACCGCAAATACGAGCCCACTATCCCTCCCTGCGTCACCTATGGCATCACCAATCGCATGCGCGATATCGAGAAGGTACTGGGGGAGCTGGACCGCATCGCCAAAGGCTGGAACGCGGAAGAAACGGCCGCCAGCCCCTCCCCTCCCGATCCGGCGGAGCCCTCCGTTACTTAGGTCATCTTGGGTTAGGTGACGATCCGGGTCATCATAGACAAGCCCTCTAAGGGGAAGTGTCGAATGAATATTGATGACCTGCTGCGCGTCGCGATGGAGCGGCGTTCTTCTGACTTGCACCTGAAGGTAGGAAACTATCCCCACTTGCGGGTGGACGGGGAATTGATCCCGCTGACCGACCAGCCGCGCATCAGCGCCGAAGACATGCTGACCATGGCTTTCAGCATGATGTCGGCGCGGCAGAAACAGAAATTCAAGGAAACCACGGAAATTGATATGGCCTACGGCGTCGCTGGTCTGGGCCGCTTCCGCGTGAACGTCTTCCAGCAACGCGGACAAGTGGGACTGGTGCTGCGCGTAATCCCCACCAAGATCCGCGCACTCGACGAACTCTACCTGCCCAAGATCGTGGAGCAGATTTGCGACATGCCACGCGGCCTGGTGCTGGTCACCGGCGTCACCGGCTCCGGTAAATCCACCACGCTGGCCGCCATGGTCGACCGCATCAACTCGACCCGCGCCGAACACATCATCACCATCGAAGACCCCATCGAATTCCTGCACCGCGACAAGAAGGGCTACGTCAACCAGCGGGAAATTGAGGTCGATACACCTTCCTTCTCCGCCGCCTTGCGCGCTTCCCTCCGTCAGGACCCCGACGTCATCCTGGTGGGCGAAATGCGTGACATGGAAACCATCAGCACGGCGCTGCATGCCGCCGAAACCGGCCACATGGTGTTCTCCACGTTGCACACGCTGGACGCGGTGGAAACCATCAACCGTATTATTGCCGTCTTCCCGCCGCCGGAGCAGAAGCAGATCCGCCTGCAGCTGGCGGCCGTTCTACGCGCCATCATCAGCCAACGCCTGGTGAAACGCTGTGACGGCGAAGGCCGCGTGCCCGCCGTGGAAGTCATGATCAACACCGCCTACATCCGGGAATGTATTCTGGTCCCGGAGAAGACGCGCGCGGTGCGCGACGCCATTTCCGCCGGCACCTCGCAATACGGCATGCAGACCTTCGACCAGTCGCTCTGGGACTTGTTCCAGGCCGGCCTCATCAACTACGAAACCGCTCTCGAAAACGCCTCCAACGCCGACGACTTCAAGTTGCGCATGCAGGGCATCTCTTCGACCAGCGACATTTCCAAAAACTCCATGCAGGCCGCCGGCTTCGGCGGACGCTAGTTTTCTGCTGCTTTTCCGGGGACGGGCCCATGGGCCCGTCCTTTTTTGTCGCTCTGGAAACCTGGACCTGTCCAGCACGTTGCATCGCAACCCGCGACAGGCTAACGTTTCCCTATGCCGTTCTCCCGACCCAAAAAGGTTTACAGCGAAGGCGAGCTTTACGAGTACGCCCTGGGCGCGCTGGCCCGCCGCATGCGCACGGTGGCGGAGCTGAAGCGGTTGCTGCGCAATAAAGTCGAGGCCGAGACCGAGCTGGGACAGACCCTGATCGAACTGATCATCCGCCGCCTGAAAGACAACGGCTACCTGAACGACGCCAGGTACGCCGCCACCTACTCCTCGCTGCGCCGCGACAATGAGAAATTCGGCCGCCGCCGCGTCATCACCGACCTCAAGGTCAAAGGCGTGCACGGCGAGGTTATTGAAAAGGCCGTGGGAGCGGCCTATGACGAAGTCAGCGAGGAAAAGCTGGCGCGCGCCTATTTGCAGCGCAAACGTCTGCAAAAACCCGCGACCCAGAAGGAAGCCGCGCGCATCTTCCGCCAGCTGACGCGGGCCGGCTTCAGCTCGAAAACCATCTTTGCCATCCTCAAGAAGTGGGATGTCGACGAAGAACTGCTCGGCATGTTGAACGAGGAAACTTCTGAATAACACAGCAAGCCACATTGCGCATTTGCCTTCCATGCTGTCATACTGCTTCCCCACTGGAGGAACCATGAAGGGCAGATTCTTGACAGTAGTGATTGCTATTTTGTTGGGTGCGGGTGCTTTCGCCCATGCCCAGGGCGTCGGCTCCGATGTTGATAAAGCCGCTAAAGACACCGGTGATGCCACCAAAAAGGCCGCCCATAAGACCGTGGAGGGCACGAAAAAAGCGGCCGAC
Source organism: Acidobacteriota bacterium (assembly GCA_018268755.1). Lineage (GTDB taxonomy): Bacteria > Acidobacteriota > Terriglobia > Terriglobales > Acidobacteriaceae > KAN-5. The sequence continues at coordinate 345,780 of JAFDVW010000013.1, read as the reverse complement.
AAAACTGCGGATGTTTCCAAGGACGCCGCCAAAGACACCAGCGACGCCACCAAGACGGCGGCCCACAAGACCGCCGCGGGGACCGAGAAGGCCGCCGACAAAACTGCGGACACCACCAAGGACGCGGCCAAGAAGACCGGAAAAGGTGTGAAGAAAGGCGCGAAATCGGTAGGGAAAGTCTTCAAGAAATCAGACGCGGATAAAACTGAAAGCAAACCCCAGAACTGAATTTTTAGAAAGCAGAATCCGCCGCCGCGACGCCACCCCCTGCTTCTAACAGAGGACCTCGGTTTCGCGGCGATTGCTTTTACGATGCTAGAATCGAAGCTGACTCCTCATGCTGACTGGCTCTGAAATCCGCCGCAAATTCCTCGAATTTTTCGAGAAAAAGGGACACAAGATTGTCCACTCGTCGTCGCTCGTCCCGCAGAACGACCCGACGCTCCTCTTCACCAACGCGGGCATGAACCAGTTCGTGCCCATCNNCGGCGGCAAACACAACGACCTGGAAAACGTCGGCTTCACCAACCGCCATCACACTTTCTTCGAGATGCTGGGGAACTTTTCCTTCGGCGACTACTTCAAAAAAGACGCCGTCGCCTACGCCTGGGAGCTGATTACCTCGCCCGCCTGGTTTGGCATCGCCAAAGAGAAGCTCTACATCACTATCTTCAAGGGCGAAAATGGCGTGCCGCGCGACGTGGAGGCCTACGACCTGTGGCTGGGAGAGGGCGTTCCCAAAGCACGCATCTACGAACTGGGATCGAAAGACAACTTCTGGCAGATGGGCGATACCGGCCCCTGCGGCCCGTGCAGTGAGATCCACTATGACATGGGCGCGGTGGCCAGCGATCAGGGCCATACCGATTGCGAGTTCGGCTGCGAGTGCGGGCGGTATGTGGAGATCTGGAACCTTGTCTTCATGCAGTTTGACCGCGACGCCTCAGGAAAGCTGAATCCCCTGCCCAAACCGTCGATTGACACCGGCGCCGGCCTGGAGCGCATGGCGGCTGTGCTGCAAGGCGTGATCTCCAATTACGAGACGGATTTGTTCACCCCGCTGATTGCGCGGGCGGCAGAGCTGACGGAACATAAAGAGGCGCGCCTTCGGCACGACCGGGCGGGTGAGGACACCCGCCCCTCCACGAGCACCGACGCAGCCAGCGCCACAACCCGTGCGGGCGCGGGCGTCTCGCCCGCGCAGCCTGCATGCAGTCCCGCAGAAGGACACAAATCAGCAGCCTCCCTGCGCGTCATCGCCGACCACTCGCGGGCCGCGACGTTCCTCATCTCCGACGGGGTGCTGCCTTCCAACGAAGGCCGCGGCTACGTGCTGCGCAAGATCATCCGCCGCGCCATTACGCACGGAAGATTGTTGGGACAAACCAAGCCTTTTCTACATGAAATGGTTTTCGCCGTGCGCGATTTGATGCAGGGTGCCTATCCTGAGTTAAATGACACGGCAGAGCGGGTCTCGAAAACTGTGCTGGTAGAAGAAACTCGCTTTGCGCACACGCTCGATGTGGGCCTGGAAAAGCTCGAAGCCCTGCTCAAAGAAAATCATCTGTCTGGCCCAGAGGCCTTCAAGCTCTACGACACCTTCGGTATGCCGCTCGACTTCATGCAGGACGCGGCGCGAGATCAGGGCATCACCTTTGACCAGGAAGGCTTCGACCGCGCCATGGACGAGCAAAAATCCCGTGCCCGCGCTTCCTGGAAAGGCGCGGCCAAGCAGACGGCGAACCCGGCGTATCAGCAACTGCCCAAGTCCGATTTCGAAGGCTATCGTCAGACGCGCTCGGAAAACTGCGAAGTGCTGGCCATCATCCGCAATGGACAGGGCGTGCAGGAGCTCAAACCGGGCGAAGAGGGCGAGGTCATCCTCGACCACACTCCGTTTTATGCCGAGGCCGGCGGGCAAGTGGGCGACCGCGGCTGGTTCTACAGCGACGATCACAACACTGTCATTGCAGACGTGAAAGGCTGCTACTACCCGGTGCAGGGCGTGCGCGCGCACCAGGTTACAGCCAAGCAGGCCATTCGCGTGGGAGACAAAGTCGACGCCGTCGTCGACACCGGCATTCGCAGCGCCACCATGCGCAACCACACCGCCACCCACCTGCTGCATGCCGGCCTGCGCGAAGTTTTAGGCAAGCATGTGAAGCAGGCGGGCTCGCTGGTCGCGCCGCAGCATCTGCGCTTTGATTTCTCGCACTTCACCGCGGTCGCAGACGAAGAGCTGCAGGACATCGAAGACATCATCAACCAAGAAGTCCTGCGCAACACGAAAATCGACGTCATTGAAAACGTACCGATCGACGTCGCCGTCAATGAGTACCACGCCATGGCGCTCTTCGGCGAAAAGTACGGCGACAAGGTACGCGTCATCAGGATCGGCGACTTCTCTACCGAACTGTGCGGCGGCACACACACGGCGCAGACCGGCGAAATCGGACTGATCAAGATACTTAAAGAAGGCAGCGTCTCCTCGGGCGTGCGCCGCGTGGAGGCCATTACCGGCGAAGGCTCGGTACAGCATTTCCGTAAAGACCATGCGCTGGAAAACGTGGTCGCTGGACTCACCAGCCGCGAGGCTTCCCTCTCGCCGGCCGATGCCCTGAAAGCGGAGCTCGAGAAAAAAGACGCCGAGATCAAGCGCCTCACCCGCGAGCTCGACCAGGCGCGCATGAAGTCAGCATCGTCTTCAGTAGCCTCGGTCACCGACAAGATTAAAGATGTGCACGGAGTGAAGGTCCTGGCCCATCGCGTGGACAACCTGGAGCGCGCCCAGATGCGCACGCTGGTCGACCAGTTGCGCGACAAGATCGGCTCGGGCGTGGTGGTGCTTGGTTCAGCTACGGACGGCAACGTCGCCCTGATCGTCGGCGTCACCAAAGATCTGACTGCCAGAGTGCAGGCCGGAAAGGTCATCGGCCCGGTGGCGCAAAAAGTCGGCGGCAAAGGCGGAGGCCGCCCCGACCTCGCCGAAGCCGGCGGCAAAGATCCCGGCGCTCTGGACGCCGCGCTGGACGGGGCTTACGCCGTAGTGGAATCGTTTCTTAGGTAGAGGGGCAGGACTCGTATCAGGATATGGCTTCAGCCATATCGTTAAGGATACCGGAATCCCGAATCACGCGGCGCAGACGCTTGAGATAGCCATTTTAGATAGCTATAATGGCCTTATGGAAATCAGCGTGGCCGACGCCAAAAACAAGCTTCCTGAGTTGATTAAGGCAGTCGAGGACGGGCACCCGGTGACCATCTGCCGCCGGGGGGTGCCGGTGGTGGATATCGTCCGCACCCGCAAACCTGCGCAAAAGAAACGCACGCTGGGCACGCTCAAGGGCCAAATCAAGTTCCTCGATCCGGACTGGTGGAAACCCATGCCGGACGAGGAAGTCGAAGCTTTTCTCGCGGGCCGCTGAGATGCGCCTTCTTCTCGATACCGCTACTTTGATCTTTGCTGTAGAATCGCCGGCCCGCCTGAGCAAGCGGGCCGCATCCTTGATTCAAAACGGGGAAAACATCCTTGAGCTCAGCGCAATTTCTCTGGTCGAAATTGCGGTTAACGTACAGGCTGGCAAACTCCATCTCACCCGTGAAACCGTGGAGCGCGCCATCCGCGATCTCGACGTTCGCATCTTGCCCTATACTGCGGAGCACGCTCTCCAATTATTCGCCTTGCCGCGGCACCATTCCGATCCCTTTGACCGGCAGCTCATCGCCCAGGCTATCGCCGAACGCATTCCCATGCTGACTCCAGATGAGGCATTGAAGCTATATAAAGGGCTCAAGGTCCTCTGGTAAGCCGGATGCCTCTTGCCGCCGGGGACAAAAAGCTGCTACACCTTTAAAGTCGCTTCAGGAAAGTTCAGTTGCCATGACGCAACGCATCCAATTCATCGAGCATGCTGGGCAGAAGGTCCTTCTCCTGGATTTCAGCCACGCCACCCGGCAGCAGATGATACTGCTGCTGGAGGAGATCCAGCTCACGGTCACACAGCAACCGCGCAATTCGGTGTTGGTGTTGGCCGACTTCACCGAAGCACCCGTCGACAAGAGCATCGCCACCAAAATCAAAGAAGTCCTGGTATTTGATCGTCCGCATGTGAAGCGGGCCGCGTGGATAGGAACGGAAGGCCTGCCCAAGGTCTTTTACGAAAATTTCAAGAGCTTTTCACAACGGGAGTTTCCCACGTTCAAAACACGCGAAGAAGCGATGGATTTTCTGGTGAAAGAGTAGCCTCTGCTGCACCCCAAAAAGCAATATTCCTGATGACGAAGAGGGTCTGGCGAGAGGTTGGTATCCACGGATAACTCAACACTGCCGCATGAACCAGAAGCCCCTGTCATTCTGAGCAAGGAAGGCCTTCGTACCGCGAAGGCCGCCGAGTCGAAGAAGCCCTACCTTCTTCCCGATCGTAGGGATGTTTCGACTGCGCCATCCGCCGCTTCGCAGCGGATACGCCCCGCTCAACATGACAGTACTCAGTACAATCGAGAAAGCAATGGAAGGGCTCAGCGGCCTAACTTCTCCACTTCAGCGTGACTGGCCCCGCGATCGGGTGCTTCAGCTCGCCGCCATTGCGCTGGGCTTCCAGGTGCGCCGCTTTGAGCGCAAAGTACCACTTCGCCGGACGGTCGGCGTCATCAATCAACATTAAATGCGGGTTGTGCTTCAGCCCTTCCGCCTGCAGCTCCATGGTGGAGCGGTCCTGCTCTACAAATTTGGCGAAGACAAACCTGAGCAGAGAGGGCACAAAGGGCAGCGAGTAAAAAAGGTTCCAGCAGGCCACCACATCGATGCGGCAGTGATTGCGCGTGATGGGCGTGACCGTGGTCAGCGACGAGAACCAGTACTTCCCCGCCCGGATGGTCTCCGAGCGCAGGTTGGGCAGAACGAAGTCAATCGTCGTGGTGATGGAGTCGGCGTCGGCGTACAGGCGCAGCAGTTTATAGGGGGCACTGTTCGAACTGGGCGTGTGCGCACTCATGCGAAAACCGTTCGCAATCGGCTCGAAATTTTTCCTCTTCTCGTAGATGCTGTGCTGGGTGCGCCACCACCAGGCCTGGTGCACAAACGGGCCGTGCGCCGGGTCCATCAGACCGATAATGCCGTGGTCTACGCTCACTGGCATTTCGGCGGTCAGGTACGCACTACGATATTTCTCGCTGAATTTCGGGATTTCGGGGACGGCGAACGGCGCCTCTGCGGCCTTGGAGAAGCCCGCGCCCGACGGCGCCGGCTCCGGCAAAAATACCCAGATATAGCTGTCGCGCTCTTCGCAGGGATAGCTCCCTGCGTAAATGCGGTCGACTTTTAATTTTTGGTCCGAGGTCAGCGAGGGAATCAGCTGGCACTGGCCAGAATGGGCGTCAAATTTCCAGCCATGATAACTGCACTCCACATTCTTTCCGTCAAACCGGCCGCAATAAAGAGGCATGCCGCGATGCGGGCAGGCGTCGTGCAGCGCGAAAGGCTTGCCTTGCCCATCGCGCCCCAGGGCCAGCGGGACTTCCAAGGTGACAGCTTTCTGCAACTGATTGCGATGAAGTTTTTCGGCGGGCAGCACACGATACCAAAAGCCATACAGCATCAGAGCATCGGGTTGCTGGCGTTCCAGAGTTTCATTCCCGTTCATGGGGTCACGGGCCAGCCTATCACAGGAGAGACACAGAAGGGCACGGCCCGAGCCGTGCCCTTCCCTGCCGGCAAACTACAGAGCAGCCACGCCACGTTCCTGGTTGCGGATACGAATGGCATCGTCCACCTTGCTGAGGAAGATCTTGCCATCTCCGATCTTGCCGGTGGCCGCGGCTTTGAGAATGGCATTCACCGCTTCCTCGACCTGGTCGTCGCGCAGGACCAGCTCGATCTTGTTCTTCGGCAACAGGTCCACGGTGTACTCGCGGCCACGGTAAACTTCGGTATGCCCCTTCTGACGCCCATGGCCGCGAACATCTGAAATGGTCATGCCGTCCACGCCCACATCGATCAGTGCTGTTTTGACCGCCTCCAATTGCGAAGGGCGGACAATAGCTTCCACTTTGATCATAAATTTTCCCCAACTCTAGAATTTTGCCGCCATTACTCCATGATGTAGCCTTCTTCTCCATGCAGGCTGATGTCCAGCCCTTCCACTTCTTCTTCCTCGCTGACCCGCAGGCCCAAGACCATATCGCAAATTTTGAGCAGCGCCAGGCTGCCCACGATGGCCAAAACCCAGGCAATGGCGACTCCCAGGAGCTGATTAAAGACCTGGCCAAAGTGGCCGTCGACCCAACCCAGAGGAGCGGGATTGCCGGAGGCATCCTTCAATCCGTTGTTGACCAGGTTGGTGGCAAAGACGCCGGTCAGAATCGCGCCCAGAGTGCCGCCGGCTCCGTGCACGCCGAAGGCATCCAGCGAATCGTCGTAGCCAAACTTCTGCTTCACCGCGGTGACCATAAAGAAGCAGAACACTCCGGCCAGCAAGCCAATCAGCATGGCGGGCATGGGTTTGACGAATCCGGCCGCCGGAGTAATAGCCACCAAACCGGCGACCGCTCCAGAGATCCCGCCCAGGATGCTGGGCTTACCGTGCTTGATCCACTCCGCCAGCACCCAGCCCAGGGTCGCTGTAGCGGCGGCAAAATGGGTGGCGACAAAGGCGCTGGTCGCCAGCGCGGAAGAACCCAGAGCGCTGCCCGCGTTAAAGCCAAACCATCCCACCCACAACAGGCAGGCCCCAATAAAGCTCAGCACCATGCTGTGCGGCTTCATGTCGATGGAGGGATGGCCCACGCGTTTGCCCAGATAAAGCGCGCACACCAGGGCCGAGACCCCCGAGGTGATGTGCACGACCGTGCCGCCGGCAAAATCAAAGCAAGGGACCTTGCCCCCCAGAAACGCGTTCAGCAGGCCACCTTTGCCCCACACCATATGCGCCATGGGGAAGTAAATGAACAGGCTCCACAGCACCATGAATAGAAGCATGGCGCTGAACTTCATGCGTTCAGCGAAAGCGCCGGTGATGAGCGCGGGGGTGATGATGGCAAACATCAGCTGATAGATCATGAAGGTCTGTTGCGGAATGGTGCCGGCATAATCCGCATTCGGCGCGCTGCCCACGCCGCTCAGGAAGAGATAGCGCAAATCCCCGATAAAGGAATTGCCCTCCCCGAAAGCCAGGCTATAACCCACCAGCCCCCACAGCACGGTGATCACCGCCATCATGATGAAGCTCTGCATCATGGTGGCCAGCACGTTTTTCTTGCGCACCAGGCCGCCGTAGAAAAGGGCCAGGCCGGGGCCGGTCATCATCAGCACCAGCGCCGCGCTGGTGAGCATCCAGGCGTTATCGCCGGCGCTTTGAGCGGCTTGCGTGGCCGCGTTCACGCTCTCCAAATCGGTCGCATGGGCCAAGACGGGCAGGCCCAACACGGCGAGCATGGCGAACTTCAAGAAATTGCGGGAAGACACTCCGGCTAACCGACCACCGGACAGGGCCGAAAATAAGCGTCTCATGGACATAGGACAGTCTGACAACGTCTCGGTTGTCATTGCATTCTCCTTAAGTGGGACAGTTTTGGCGAACACACTACTCGCTGGATCTTTGGCGCACGGTAAACGGCAGCGCTCGAAGACTTTGATCTACCCCGCAGGCATCTTATCAATGAAAGCTGCTGGACAAAAATAAGTCGTGCGGTTCCCGGGCTCGGCGGAGCCACGGCATGCGGGCCAAGCCAAACATCGCGCTCGGCTGGTGGGGCGGGAGTGGACTCACTGGCATAGACCTGGGCAACACCCAGACAAAAGGCCTGCAAGATTGCGGAACAGCGTTTGGTCGTCCGGGCCATTCCTAACAGGAATTAACCAAAACAGATAAAACTCAAATCTTTCCTGACAATTCACGAGGCGAGGCAATTGCGTTGTTCCGCACCGGATAACGCAATTGCCAGGCCCCGAATTTCCCACAATTCGCTTCTAGAGCGCCGCAGCGCCGCGTTCCTGATTGCGGATGCGAATGACTTCGTCCACCTTGCTGAGAAAGATTTTCCCGTCGCCGATTTTTCCCGTGGCCGCCGCCTTGATGATGGCTTCCGTGGCGGCGCTTACCTGCTCATCCGCCAGGACCAGCTCGAGCTTAATTTTCGGCAAAAGGTCCACGGTGTATTCTCGTCCCCGATAGACTTCGGTATGGCCTTTCTGCCGGCCGTGGCCGCGCACGTCAGAGATCGTCATGCCTTGCACGCCGAGCTCGATGAGAGCTTCTTTTACCGATTCCAGCTTGGATGGCTGAATGATCGCTTCAAGTTTGGTCATGGAATTGTTGTCCTCAGTTGTTATCTCGATTTGAAATTCATTCTTAGCCCTTCTACTTCCTTCACGCCCCAGCCTGTCTTGCCGAACAGCAACATCCCTTCAGTGCATCCACTTCAACAAGGCGCTTTCCGCATACAGCAAAATCGTAATGACCACCATCATTTCCAAGATGACCGGAGTCATCTGCTTGATCCATTCCACGGGAGTGAAACGGTCGTCCACGTCCCGCTGAATGAAGGCATACGCCACCACCGATTGCGCGGAGCCGATGTGCGTCCAGCACCCACCCAGCGCGTACCCAGCGATCTGCGCCATGGCGAAAAGATGGAGCACCGACTGGTCCAGGTTGTGCAGTGCGCGGGAAGCGAAATCCGCGACGATATTGTTGTCCAGAATGGCCGAGAGAAAAGTGCAGCCCAAAAACTGCGCAAAGGCGACGTGGGCGTGTCCCAGCACGTCGATTCCCGCGTGGATCAGCGCCTGCAACTGCTCAAAGAATCCGGCATTGGTCAGAAGTGTGATCGACAGAAACAGGGGAAATAGAAAATAGTATTCCGCATACTCGTGCCGTGCTTCGCGGATGGCCAGACGGCGCATATTGGAAATCTTCGCAATGCCCACCAGGGCCACGGCAAATCCCGCCAGGGATGCCAGGAACAGCGGGACATCATGACGCACCCCATGCAAAATCAGAAGCCCCACAAAGGGAACCAGCGCCAGGGCGCCAATCTTTTGCGCCCGCCGGCGCAATGGGACCATACTGGCGATGGCCTCATCCACGGAGCGTTCGGCGCGCAACGCCGCCTCATGCTGCCCGGCCGCATCCAGTACGTAGTGCTCATCCAGGGCATCGGCCAGGTCTTCACTGACAAAGTGCCCTAGCAGCTTCTTGCGGGTTCCCGGCGGGACTTGTTCCCGCACCAGGGCAATACCCAGGGAATCGCCACCCCGAAGTCTCTGCAGCACACGCTCTGTCTTCTCTCCCAGGTCGGCGGCGCTGTCTTCCACCAGCTCTACCGGGGTCAGCACTTCCCCGTGGCGGGTCGCCTGCAGAAAGCGGACATCTTCGGCATTGGCGTCCACCACGTCCATGGTCGCCAGATTGACTCGCCGCCCCGCCAGATCCTTACGAATATGGCGCGCCACCACCAAATAACAGGCCACGGCGATGGGCGCACAATAAACCAGGAAAAACATATTCCCCAGGCGGGGATGCAGATTGGCCTTCATGATCAGGTTGGGGGGCTCGCCGTAGGCCAGCCACACTCCGCAGATCGTGGTCACGGTTGTGCACACCATGACCGCTTGCCGGATCGCCGGCATGGGCGCCGCAGCCAGCAGAAGAATGATGACCAGCGTCCGAATGGTGAGCCCAATCATGGAAACGCCGTCCAAAATGCCGGAAACCAGCGCCACCACCGCAGTCACCGCGATCACCGTCGATAAGATCGCGCCCTGATTGCGATGCAACAGCGCGAAAGTAATTCCCTCCAGCAGACGTGTCTGGGCAATGACCGAGACAAAGAAGGTCAGGCCCAGGATGAACAGCATGGTATCGGCATGAATCAGTTCATCGAGGCCATGGAAGGAAAGCAAATGCGCCTGCACCCAATACCACCCGCCGTGCTCCGCGATCTCCACATGCCATTCGGAAGTGGGCAGTTGCGAGAACGTAGCCAGGATGATGAGCAACATGCCATAGGTCAACGCGTTCTTATGCACCTGATATTTGAACGAGCCAAACAAAAATAGGCCCAGGATGGTGGCCATGACTTCGGCCGCCAGCAGCCACACCGGCATATGCACCGCGCGTCCGGCCAGCAGAATGGCCACAGCGGCCGCAGCGCAACCAAAAATAAAACGCTGGCCTGACAGCATCACCACCGCAGGCGTGCCGGAGGTGGTATGGGCCGGAACGCTGGGCGGGCCGTCCACCGGCATCCCTTCCATCACGTCAACTTGTGAGATCGGAGAATTCATGAGAAATCGCTTAGCGTCGCGCTTTGAACTCCGGGTAGTCGGGCGCACGAAATTGTGATTTCGGCAGTGAGTGCCAAGCCGAAACCGCCACCGCCAGCACGCACCCCAGAACAATCGGTCCTACCGGGGCGTGACCGATGAGCACAAGAAAGAGTCCCACAATGAGGGACCAAGCCCATGCCGTGCGCTGCGCCATGATTGCCTGCCAAATCTTTTGCATCATTTTTTATACCTCGCCAAGTCTTAGTGAAGATGGACCAGCACTGCAATGACCGCCACGGCCAACCCGCCGCCCATCAGCAAAAGCTCTACCTTGCTGAACGGCTTGTTAAACCAGGGACGGGAAATCCCATTACGCTCCCGGACCTTTTCTTCCTTGAGCAGGTGGGTGAGCATCTTGCGTTGTTCCAGGCTGGAAACACACTGCAAGGCGCGCTGCGCCGCCTCATAGCCTTTCTGCGGAATGCGCAGCTTGAAGTTGAGCTGCGCCAGCGTGTAATGCGCGGCGAAACTCTCGGGATCCAGTTTGCCGGCCATCTCCAGTTGGTCGATCGCCGGATAAATACTGTGGGTCAAGGCAAAGGCCAGGCCAAGGCAGATGCGCGCCTCGGGAAAATGCGGCGCCAGCTCGACCGCCCGCGAGAGTGCGGTGACAGCGTCCGCCGCCTCCCCCGCCTGCAAGCTGGCCATCCCTTGCTGGAAAGCATTTACAACCTCGGTGGAGAGTTGTCGCTCTGCTGGAAACTGCAGCAGCAAGGCATGCCCCACCGAATCGCCCGCGAGATGCAAAGATTTTCCGTCCATCCTGGTTCTCCTTTGAACTGGTTCGCCTTGACCCACAGTGGATGGTTAGTCCGCTGCGGCTGCACCGCTCGGAACAGGTTGGTGTTTGAGCACGAATTCGGGATAGCAGAGCGCGCCCATTTCCGGAATGTCCAGGCCTTCCAGTTCATCTTCAGCCGATACGCGCTGGCCTATGATGATATCGATCAGCAAGTTGACGCCGTAGGTAATCGGGAAAATTACACCCAGCAGCGTGACCACGCCGATCAATTGCGCCACCAACTGCCCCGGATCGCCGTAGAACAGGCCTTTGACGGTATTGGTGCCGTCGGCAAACAGGCCCACGGAAACCACGCCAAAGAGCCCGCAGGCCCCGTGCACAGAAATGGCGCCTACCGGATCATCGATTCGCAGCACGCGGTCGACGAACTCGACGCTCAGGCAGACCAGCAACCCTGCGATGATGCCGATAATGCAAGCGTCGCGGGTATTGACATAGCCACTGGGCGCGGTAATGGCGACCAGTCCGGCCAGCAGGCCGTTGCCCGACATGGAAGCATCCGGCTTACCGTACTTGATCCACATGTAGAGCACCGCGCCGAATGATCCTGTACAGCCCGCCAACATGGTGTCGACGGCAACGGTGCTGATGCGCAATGCGCCGGAAGCGCCCAGCGTGCTGCCCGGGTTAAAGCCAAACCATCCGAAAGCCAGGATGAAACAGCCCGTCAAAACGATCACGATGTCATGCCCAGGGATTGCGTTCGCAGAACCATCGCGATTGTATTTACCAATGCGCGGCCCTATGATCAAGGCCCCGGCAAGAGCGGTCATCGCCCCGACGGAGTGCACCACCCCCGACCCGGCGAAGTCGGCGTAGCCCGCGCCCAGTCCGAAATTGGCGCCCAACTTGGCCAGCCAGCCACCGCCCCACGCCCAGTGTGCAAACAACGGGTAGGTAAACGCACCCAGCACGATCGAGGACACGCAGAAAGCGGCGTATTTCCAGCGTTCCGCGACCGAGCCGGTCACAATGGTCAGGGCCGTATCCATGAAGACCATCTGGAAGAGGAACAGCACCATGACGCCGACGTCATAGGTTGCGCCACCCAGGAAGAATCCCCTGGTTCCGATCAGACCCCAATCATGGCCTAGGAGGTGAATGGCAAACTCGCCGTTGAGAGGAGACGCCCCCCCCAGCATCGCGGTGCCCGCCGCGCTGCCCATTTGAATCGCGAAACCACACACCCAATAGGCAAACAGCCCGAAGCCGTAGACCATGAAGTTCATCATCATGGTGTGATTGGCGTTCTTGGCGCGGCACAAACCGGTTTCCACAATGGCAAATCCGGCTTGCATGAACATGACCAAAAAGCCGCAGACCAGGGTCCAGGTGAAGTTGATGCCAATGCGGTTCTGTCCAACCTGATTCACCAGGTCGGTCAAGGTAACTCCCTTTTTCGGATCGGAAGCCACTACATCATTGGCCGAACCTGTCTTTGTGCCACTGGGGTCCCCGGCGGTAAGGTCATCGGGGGAAGGGCCACTGACCTTAAGTGGGGTATCGAGGGAAATGGTTGCGGGTGCGGGCGCGGCCTGGGCGCCATTCGTCTGGGTAGATTGGGATTGAGCCCAAGCCGGGAGCCCGCATAAAAGCAGCACAAAGGCTGCTAGACAACACCGTAAACTCCTTGGTTGCCAAAATCTCATTTGATCTCTCCTGACTGCTATTTGCCTTCGCGTGATTTTTTATCTCCAAGCAAAACCGCTTCTACCGCAGAGTTAGACCTTCCAAATGGCGTGCTTCTGGTGTGCCTTGTTGAGGACCCCAAGGATCCCGAACAAAGCCACTGCGATCCCGAGCAGACACAAAGTCAAGCGGGCCGCGTTCGAACTGGTCACGGTGAGTCCCACCATGGGGATGAGCCACCCGGCTACTGCCAACAAAATTCCTGCTAGTTTCATTGCCTATCTCCTTTGAAATTGTTTTCCTCAGGTCAACCTGATCTTGCGAAACCCTGCCGCGGAAAGAAGCAAGAGCCCCGCGCCGACGATGGCCACGACGATTCCAATTCCGCCGCCGACATAGAGTCCCGCAGGCAAAGCGGTAAACCCGACCAATGTCGTCCCCAGGTATTTCCCCTGGTCTGCATTTGCTGGCATTATTTCCTCCTGTAATTAGAATTCCCCTCCAGCTTTCGCTTTTGGGTACAACCTCTACACTTGCTGGCGCACAGGAAAGGCGGTGCGCTCAAATTGGGAGATGAATGATTGGGGATACAGAACGGCTTTCTTGGATTGCTACTCGTGAGAGATAACAAAGCTCAAGCCGTGCGAAGAAAAAGACAAATCCCTAAAACTGCAAATGAAAAAATAATTGCGGGAATAAAGAAATTCGGGAGTTGTCTTTAGAGGAGACGAGCAGGAGGGGAACGCCCATCCCCGTCAATGACCAGGGCGGCTAGTTGGCGTTCACGCGAAGCAATGGAGATAAATTCGTATTCCCGTAGAGGGCGTAGCCCGGAGCGGGATTGCGCTAGGGCTTGGGCGCCATTTTTGCGCTCCACGATGCCGGACCGGAATTTATTGGCGCGGTCCTGCAAGGTAATGCGCAGGGAGGTGCGCACCGGCATAAACTCACAACGGGAATTATTGAGATCTTCCAGTTCCGGAGTGGCGAAGATCGTTCCGATACCTGCGAGCAACAGGCAAACCGCCAGCACCGCGGCTGAGAACCGATTTCTCCGGACTGTCATTCTCCCATTCAATGGCAAACTCTTAGGGGCGGCATTATGCAGTTGCCGCGCTGCGATTGCTAATGGATAGTTTTTATTGCAAGGATTCAGAACCTTTATGGATCGCTTCTACCGCGCGTTGCATACTCCCGGGCACCGCGCCGCAAGGCGCTACTCTGCAGCGCGGTTCTCCGGTTTAGACCCTACTGCTACAGCGCGCCGACCCCTCGTTCCTGGTTGCGGATACGGATGGCTTCGTCCACTTTGGTGAGGAAGATTTTTCCGTCTCCGATCTTGCCGGTGGAAGCGGATTGCAAAATCGCATCCACCGCGGGTTTGACCACTCCGTCGTCCACTACGACTTCCAGTTTGACCTTGGGCAGCAAATCCACGGAATATTCGCGGCCCCGGTAGGTTTCGGTATGCCCCTTTTGCCGGCCATGCCCGCGCACCTCGGAAACCGTCATGCCCGCGATGCCCAGCGCAGTCAGGGATTCCTTCACCGATTCGAACTTTGCCGGCTGAATAATGGCTTCAATTTTTGTCATGTTCTCTCTCTTGTCGTCCGTTATTGGCCAAGTTTGATGGTGTGGAGGCAAGGCTTAGCCCTGCCTCCAGACATTGCCCTCCATTAACCCGCAAGACCCGGTATGGGTTTGGTCGCCATACTTGCTTTGGCATGGGCCGTCGGCAGTTCCTGCGTCATGCCCCCCGGCGCGCCCAGCGCAGAGATGACATATTCCGGATAGGCCGAAATCCCATGCTCGTGCAGGTCCATGCCGTAAGCTTCCATCTCCGCCGGCAGGCGAAGCATGCCCAGAGCATTCACCACCAGCATTACCGCCATGGCGGCAGCGAACGTGGCCAAGGTCACGCAAGCACTGCCGATAAATTGCGCCAACAGCAGCTTGAATCCACCGCCATAGAACAATCCAGTAAGAGGAGCGGAATTGTCCGCGGCCGTCGGCCCGGTGACGCCATACTTACCGCAAGCGAAAAAGCCCAACGACAAGGTCCCCCAGATCCCGCACAGACCGTGCACCGGCACCGCGCCGATGGGATCGTCAATGCGCAGATACTCCAGAAGATCGATACCCAGAATAACGATCACCCCGGCGATGCCTCCCAGCAGGACCGACCCGGTCGGACTCACCCAGTAGCAAGGACAGGTGATCGCCACCAGCCCAGCTAGAAACCCGTTGGTGGTGTAGCTTGCGTCCCACTTCTTCATCCGCAGATAGCCGTAGAAGATCGAGGTGAGGCCGGCGGCACAAGCGGCCAGAGTGGTATTGGCCGCCACCCGTCCGATGCCTTCCATATCCATGGCCGATAGCGTGCTGCCGGGGTTAAAGCCGTACCAGCCAAACCACAGGAGCAATCCGCCGGAAACCGCAATCGTGAGATCGTGGGGCAGCATGGGCCCGCCGCCATCGCGCGCGAACTTGCGGCCCAGACGCGGCCCTAACACAATGGCCCCCGCCAGCGCGATAAATCCCCCGATGGTGTGCACCACGGTAGAACCGGCAAAATCATGGAAGCCCAGCCCCAGAGAAGGAAAGAAATGGCCTTCGCTGCCCATCAGCGCAAGCCAGCCGTCCGGTCCCCAGGCCCAATGGCCGACGATCGGGTAAATGAACCCGGTGACGCAGACGCTGTAAAGAAGGTCGCCCACAAAACCCGTGCGGCCAATCATCGCGCCCGAAGTGATGGTGGAGCAGGTGTCGGCAAAGGCAAACTGGAAGATCCAGACCGCCAGGAAAGCCACACCGGTGCTTTCATAGGTCGCCGGCGCACCTTGCAGGAAGAACCAGTGGTAGCCGATAAACCCGTTGCCGTGGGAGAACATGAAAGCAAAGCCGATGGCATAGAACAGGATGCCGCATAGGCAGGTGTCAACCACGCACTCCACCAGCACGTTCACCGTTTCCCGGGAGCGGCAAAAACCGGCTTCCAGCATGGTGAAGCCGACTTGCATGCCAAAAACCAGAAACGCGGCCACCAGCGTCCATACCGTGTTTAAAGGATTGACGATGTCCGCGCCTTTCACCTCCGGTGTGCCGGTTTGTGCATACACCCGTGTGAAGAACAGGCTCGTCACCACGAACATAATGAGCAGGACCAACCCGACCCCGATTGCCTTGCCGGCAAACAGAGTTCTCCCGTATTGCCGCCATTCCGGATCGCGCAATCGCGCCGCGAGTCGCGAGAATTTCTGCGACAAAGACAAACATCCACCTTCTTGTACCGAACTATCCATGATTGTCACTCCTCCCAATTAGAGTGTTTTGCGAACTGCCGCCGGGAGAACCGTTTGGATATCGCTGGTTCTTCTCCGGTTCCAACACCTACCCAAGTGTTGGTGCGGGAAAGGCTTGAGCGCTGGTCGTTGGGGTAGTTTGGTTTAAGCCCAAGCCCTCAGCCCGCATGAAGCAGCGCCCAACCACGCTGCTCTTACTGCTAACCCGTGTTTCTTAACCCGTCTTACCCGTAAAGCAACCCGTGAAACCACGAACGCCAAGGGTTACTTGGCGTCCGCACTGCTGAATGCATAAATCAGACCCACCGAGACCGTGTTCTGCGAGGAAACCGGTGTGCCGGTGCCCTTGAAGAAGGTGTCCTGGTCGGACATATCGCGGCGGAACTCCAGCCGGCTCATCAGTTTGTTGGAGAGCATGCGCTGCAAGGTGAAGGTGAATTCGCTCAGGTTCTGCGCCGTTCCCGTGGAAAAACCATCGTGATCGTTGAAGTACTCGCCGCGAGTGGCGATCGTCCATTTGTCGTCGATTGCGTATTTGATGTAACCGGCGATGCCGCTCCAGTGCACCGAGCTGAAACCGCCCGCCGGCCGATCATGGCCATAATCGTAGTTGGCCATAAACGACAGCTTGCTGGTGGGCGAGTAGGTCATGACCGAGTCATACAAGTGGCGGAAGTGGGCGTTATCGTCGGTCTGCTCCGGCCCCACCAGATAGTTGTTGATCCAGCTGAACTTGCTGTTGGGCGTCCAGGCGGCGGCGAAACCCGTGGTCTTGCCGGTGTTGTTGTCCACGCTGTTGTTCCAGCCGTTCATCAGGAAGCCGGTCAGGGCAAATTTGCTGTTGAAGGTGTATTTGCCGCTCATGCCAAAGTGGAAGTAGGGAATGGCCAGAGCGAACAGCATGCCACGCGAGTAGTTCCAGTTGTCCTTGGACTCGATGACTTCCGCGCCCGCCGGGGTGACGAACTTACCGACGTTGATCTGCAGGCCGCTGCCGACCGGCGCCAGGTAGGAGAGATATCCTTCTTTCAGATACTGCGAGAAGTTCGGTTCCGTGCCGCCGGGGCCGATTTCCGTCTGGTTGATCTGGTTCATGGCCTGGCCGAAGCCGAGGGCCACGTGATAACCGACGCGACTGTCCGAGGACACCGCTTTGTCGGCCACCAGCTCGATCATGTTCAGACCGAATTGCCCGGAGTTGATGTCGAAGTTGCGGTACGGCGTGATGCGGTTGGAGGGCTGATTCGAGTTGTAGCCGTAGTAAGTGTCCACAAAACCGCTGATGGTCGTCGAGCCCAGCAATCCGGCCAAAGAAACTTTTTCCGGGGCCGGCGTGGGCGCCGGCGCGGCGTCCTGTGGCACGACCGGCGGAGCGGCCAGCGAGGCGATTTCAATCCGCTCTCCCGCAGGTTTTGCCGCAACCGGCTTAGCGGAACCTGCAGCGGCCTCTGCCGCCTGGATCGCCGCCAGTTGGTCGCGGACTTCCTGCAGTTGCTTTTCGAGGATTTGAACTTTAGCGGCAAGATCGGCCGAGACTTCCGTCTGCGCTTGTTGCGCAGGGCTCAAGGTGCTCAGCGCCAGCATGAGTGCGATGAGATAAATAACGGATTGAGCTCTCTGAAATCCAGAGCAACGATTCATATTGAGTTGTTCCTCTTTTTCCCCATGCGAGCTATCTGACCCCATCAGAAAAAACTCGCCGACCAGCGAGTGCACGTTATTTCGTTGAGATTTGTAAGTCCAATTCATAGTTTTTCTTCCTCTCATCAAAATTCGCTTTGAGAAATTAAATTTATGACCGGAATAAAGAATTCCCTGGCCGCGGCTGCGGCGGTATGTTTTCCGGTAGATATTCTGATTTTTATTCTGAATTTGGTAAGGACCGGTGCAGCTTTTCGCGGTGGAGCGCGATCAGCAGACCAAAGTGGCACTTGATATGCGTTTTCGGGAATCACGCAAAATTTTTCTAGGCTGCATCTCTTTTGCAATTGGCAGGTATTTTCTCCTCGATCTCCCACTGCTGGCAGGGCGCTTCGCGATCTCTTCTCGTCCCATACCTTGATCGCATACGCGCAATAAGGAAGGTATAAAAGGTCTATAGAAAAGTTATGAGGAGCAGGCGCGGGCTGCCCGTGAAAATCTGGGCTGGTCCAGCCGACAGACTCCAATTCCGGGGCCTTTGGCCGCCTTTCCCCGGCCTTCCTCGCCTTCCCCGCCCAGTCCCATCGCGGCCCCCCGAGATGCCCTCAACGGCTCGGTAAAAACATTAAAATCAATCACTTGGCCGGATAACTACGATGGTTCAATGACCCTTTGTCAGATTGCCCAGCCCGTATCCTCCGCCTATAATTTCCCTACTCTGGTAGGAATTCTCCGTCGGGTTCAGGCAGGTTGGCGCGGAGGTGTTTCTGTGCTCCGCCCGGTAAGAAAACTGGCTTATGCGAAAACACCTGCAACTCGTCCTGATGGCGACTTCCGTAATCGCGACCTCTCTTTCTCTCCATCCACGGGTTTGGGCACAAGCCAGCTCCAACATCACCGCCAGTGAAGACGCGGGACGCAGGATCTACGTGAATGATTTCGTAGAGACTGCGCCGGCCCGGCGCGTTTCGGCATCCAGCGGCCCAGGCAATTCCCTGGTCTACTGGAGCACTACCGAACAACGCTGGAAGCCGGTGCCGAAAGCCAACCTGCGTGCCGCCCGCTCCGCCGCCGCCGAAGTGAGTTACGCGGCCCTGCGCAGCGGGACGGGGCGCGCCTCGCAAAGCGACGTAGAGGCCGCCATTGAACGAGCGGCGTCACGCCACAACGTAGACGCCAATCTGGTGCGCGCGGTCATTAAAGTGGAATCCAACTTCAATCCCAACGCCGTTTCCCGCAAGGGAGCGATGGGGTTGATGCAATTGATGCCACAAACCGCGCGGCAGCTGAATGTCACCAATCCCTTTGATCCGGAGCAGAACGTCGATGCCGGCGTGCGTCACCTCAAGACCCTGATGCAAAGCTTTGGCGGCGACGTGAAGCTCACGCTGGCGGCCTACAACGCCGGAGCGGGCGCGGTGGCGCGAAGCGCGGGAATCCCCCGCTACACTGAAACCCGCAACTACGTGCGGCGCATCACCGAGCTCTACTACGGCGGCAGTGTTCCCAGCGGTTGGAATTCCGGCGTGCAGGTCTTGAGCAGCCCCTTGCGCGACCCCGTACGGGTCAGCCGGGACGCCCGGGGAATTCTGTACATCAGCAACACCGATTAATGCATCTGTCTTAACGGACAGGTGCAGCACGATAAGCGATTACGGGCCTGAAATTGAACAACTCTTTAGGAAGACAAGGGGCCCTGCGCCCCACGACGGCATTTCTTCTTTTCCTGCTCGCCTTGGCAGCGGTGCCTGCCTACGCCCGCGCCCACAGGTCGGAAGATTGGGCCAATAAACAATTCGCCAATGCCGAACGCGCCCGCGAAGCGTTGAATGGCCGGCCGGCCGAGCAACGCACGCGCCGGGAATACCAAAGCGTCTTGAATGCCTACCGCAGCGTCTATTTTGGCGCGCCCGCCTCCAGCAAGGCCGATCCCAGTGTGGTCGCGGTCGCCGAACTGATGGTCGAGATGGGCCATCGCTTTCAGGACGAACACGTCCTGCGTTCTGCCGTGAAGCAATATGAGTTCCTGCGCCGCGAATATCCCGGCAGCAAACGCCGTTTCGAGGCGCTGTTCACCATCGCCGAGATTTATCAGGACGACTTGAAGGACCCGGAGAAGGCGCGCGCCACATTTACAGAATTTGTGCGGCGCTATCCTCGTCATTCTCTGGCCGCGGACGCGCGGGCCGCACTGGCCCAGCCCATGCAGCAGGCGGCGGAAAAGACCCCCGAAAAGTCCACCGAGAAGAACCCTGCCAAGGTCCCGGACAAAGTCATCGCGGACAAGGGTACGGACAAGGGCGGAGACAAAGTCAAGGTCGCCTCGGACACCCGGGCCGCGGCCGATCCCGCGGAGCAGGCGAACACGGCGGAGAAAATTACCGAGGCGCCGGCCGAGAAGGCGGCCGCTATCCCGCCCGCAGATTCCGCCGAACCGGCGCGCGTCACCAGCATTCGCCACTGGTCGACGCCGGATTACACCCGTATCGCGATCGACGTCGAACAGGACGTCAAATTTGAATCCCAGCGCATCGGCGAGCCCGAACGCATCTACTTCGACCTGCTCAATACCAAGCTGGCGTCGACCCTGGTGGGCAAGACCTTCGACGTAGACGATGGATTTCTGAAGAAGATCCGCGTGGCCCAGTTCCAGCCGGGACGGACCCGCGTCGTCCTGGAAGTCGATGAACTCTCCGACTACAACGCCTTTCTGCTGCCCAACCCTTCGCGCCTGATCATCGATGTGCGCAGTAAGGCAACGGCCGCCAGGAAGTCTGCGCCGGAAACCGCGGCGAAAGCCGAGACCCCGGCCGAAACCCGGAAGGACGCCGCCCCAAAAAGGATCACCGATGGCGCTAAGCCGCAGAGCGAGCAGGCCACCACCAAGGAGTCCGCGCCCAAGCTCCACGTGCCGGCCAAGGAACCGGCCAAGAAAGAAGAAGCGGCGGCCGCGAAATCCGAAACGGCAGAGCCTGTCGTGGCCGAGAAAGTCCCGGTGAAGGTGGTCGCGGGCAAGAACGGCGTGCCCAAAACGATTGTGGACGCCGACGAAGACGACGCCAGCGAAGCCAAACTGGAGACGCCGGAAACGCCCAAGCCTGAGCCGACGCCCGCCCGCCGCAGCGCCAGCAAGGGCCGCGCCGCCAAGTCGCGCACGCCGCAACTGGAAATCCACGAAGCCCAGCCTACGGCCAACGGCGATCGCTCGTTGATCCGCGCCCTGGGATTGAAGATCGGCAAGATTGTGATTGACGCCGGCCATGGCGGCCACGACACCGGCACCATCGGCCCCAACGGCCTGCGGGAAAAAGACCTGGTCCTCGATGTGGCCAAGCGTCTGGGCAAGCTGCTGGAATCGCGCCTGGGCGAAGAGGTCATTTATACGCGCAACGATGACACCTTCATTCCGCTGGAAACCCGCACCGCCATTGCCAATCAGGCGGAGGCCGACCTGTTCGTTTCTATCCACGCCAACTCCAGCAATGATCCGGACGCCCGCGGAGTCGAGACCTACTATCTGAATTTCACCTCCGCCTCGGATGCGCTCGAAGTGGCGGCCCGCGAAAATGCGGTCTCCGACAAATCCATCCATGAATTGCAGGACCTGGTCAAGAAAATCGCTCTGAAGGAAAAAATCGAAGAGTCGCGCGAGTTTGCCTCCGATGTGCAGCAGGCCCTGCACACCGGGCTCTCCAGCAAGAGCCCTGGATTGCGCAACCGTGGCGTGAAGAAGGCCCCCTTCATCGTGCTCATCGGCGCCAATATGCCGTCCATCCTGGCGGAGATTTCCTTTGTCAGCAATCCCGGAGATGAGCGCCGCTTGCGCACTCCCGAGTACCGCCAGCGCATCGCCGAGTCCCTCTACCGCGGCATCTCCAAGTATGTGAGCGGCTTGAGTGGCGTCAAGGTGGCCAGCAAGATCGAGAAGACGGCGGACCAGTAACCTGAAGCCTGAAAATCTTGGAAATCCACCGTCTCCGCTGGACACCCAGGCCTCGGCGTGTGGAAACTTTCCCCGCTCGCCTGTAGTCTAATGATAAGGAGTGGGTGGATTCCTTTCCTCATGAAACGCCTTCAGCGGGCCTGTATCAGCATCGTTTTTGTCTGCGGGATCGCGATCCTTGCCCAGGCGGCGGAGACCGCGAAGGCCCCTCTGCTCCCTGAAATGTTTGCCGGCTGGAAAGCCGGCGCCATTCGGCAAAGCACCGATCCGGCCCTGGCCGATCCCGTCAATGCCGCACTGCTCCAGGAATATGGCTTTACCGATTTCGCCTCCGCCGTCTACACCCGCGAAGATGGCCGCACCCTCGCCCTGAAGGCGGCGCGCTTCCACGACGCCAGCGGCGCCTATGGCGCATTCACCTATTACAAGATGCCGCAGATGTTGACGGAAAAAATCGGCGACCAGGCGGCTTCGCTGAACGAACGCATTCTGTTTTATCGCGGCAATATCTTGCTGGACGCGGTCTTCTCGCGGCTCACGGCGATGTCGGCCGCGGAATTGCGCGAGCTGGCCGACTCCCTGCCCCAGGTTTCCGGCCCCACCAACAACCTGCCCGGCCTGCCCCGCTACCTGCCCAAAGACGGCTATGTGAAGAACACGGCGAAATACGTCATTGGGCCGGTGGGCCTGCAGAAGGTCAGCGCTCCCCTGCCCCCTGAGTTGGTAGACTTCACCCTGGGCGCGGAAGCGGTGATGGGCAACTACAACACGCCCAGCGGCGAAGCCGCTCTGCTGGTGATCTCTTATCCCACGCCGCAGATTGCGGCCGATCGGCTGCGCCGCCTGGAAGCGGCGCAAAAGGCCGCGACTGAGCCCGGGGCCAGTAATTCTCCGTCTCCCCTCGCGCCCCTTTTCAGCAAGCGCACCGGGCCGCTCCTGGTGGTGGCCGCCGGACCGATCTCATCCAGCGCCGCCAAAAACTTGCTGGCCTCCGTGAACTACGACGCGGACGTCACCTGGAACGAGAACACCGACTTCAAGAACAACAATGTCGGCACTCTGGTATGGAATGCGCTCATCCTGGCTGGCATCCTGATGCTGTTTGCCCTGGTGATTGGCTTCGCCTTTGGCGGCTTTCGCCTGCTCATGAGCCGGCTCTACCCCGAACGGGTGTTCGACCGGCCGGAGAACGTGGAGTTCATTTCCCTGCACCTGGAGGACACCCCCGGGCCGAACCGGGGTCCCGGGATTCGGGGGTAAGTCGCTCAATAAACGCGATTTAAGGCTTTTCCACTCCTCATTTTGCCCAAAAATGGGCCCTCTCCGGTCATGTTAATCTTTTATCTAAGTAATTGAAAATAAAGATATTTATTTCCCAAAAATTCCTTGACACCCCGCTTTTCCCGCCCATAAGATTTCGCCAGAAAGTTTTGACGGTTTTACCTCCGTTGGAACTATTCTCCCTTGAAAGAAAAGGCCGTCCCGTTGCCGGGCGGCCTTTTCGTTTGCCTTCTCCTTTTCCGTTTTACGCGATTGCCGTTTCGGAACCAAAAGACGTTGCCCTGCGTATTTCTTCTCAGGCAAGCTGGTGCGGCAGGAGGACAAGCCATGTTCTGCGATCAATGTGGTGCGGCGCTTCAGACGGGCCAAAGTTTTTGCAGCACCTGTGGAAAACAGGTGGTGGGATCGGTGAGCTGGAGCCAACCCCGCCCCGGACGAGTGCAATCCCACACCCGCCTGCTGGGAATTCTCTGGCTGGCCATCTCCGCCTTCCATGTGATCGGCGGCGTGGTGCTGCTGGTGATCGCCAACACCATCTTCGGCCGCTTCCATGATTTCGAGGGGCCGGCACAGCATGCGCCGTCATTCCTGCATCCCCTGCTCACCTGCATTGCCATTCTGGTGCTGGCCAAGGCGGCCTTCGGCTTCTTTGCCGGCTGGGGACTGCTGCAATCCGCCGCCTGGGGACGCACCATGGCTCTGGTGCTGGGTTTTGTGGCGCTTTTCAGCGTCCCCATTGGCACCGCGCTGGGGATCTATACCCTGTGGGTGCTGCTTCCCGCAGAGTCCGAGCGAGAATACGCGCGCCAGGTCGAGATGCGCGAGCACGCCGTGTGATTTTGGCAGAGCCATCGCGGCAACGCGCGGGAGGATGGCGATGGAATCCGCGCATTCCATCAGGCCTGACATTGGCATTGCAACGGCCGCTTAGGATGGCCGCTTGCGATGACTTCCGTGTGCAGGCAGTGGGGTCAGTTTGAAAATGATCCTAGCCATTGTCATTTCGAGGGCAGTTTTATCGCCCGAGAAATCTGCTTTTTTCAGCGAACAGCAGATTCCCTTCGGCTCCGCTCAGGGCAGGCTCTCGCCGCAAACTACACGGCTCGGAATGACAAAAGTTTTAGGTGCTTTTCCAACTGAGCCACTATCCGTGTGCGGGCACACTTTACGCTTCCCGCCAGCCCATTTAGAATTGATGGCAGGCCGACGTAGCTCAGTTGGTAGAGCAGCCGATTCGTAATCGGCAGGTCAGCGGTTCAAGTCCGCTCGTCGGCTCCATCTGCTCTTCTTCCTAAACTCCAGAGCTACATCCAGCCGAAAAACCCACACAAAAGAAGCAAAGAAAGCGCGCCTAGCCCGCAGTCCGCTTGGGCCGTTTTGGCTCGTGCCGCACGCTGCGGCCTTCCACCAGGTGAATGAGCTCTTCTCCCAGATTTTTAGCATGGTCGCCGGCGCGTTCAAAGGCCTGCGCCATCAGCAGCAATGTGGTGCTGTATTCGCGGCGGCGGCCGTCGCGGCTGGCCAGGTGGCGATCGAAAATCTGCCGGCAGGTCCGGTCCATTTCCCCGTCGGTCTTCATCACCGCCTCGGCGCTGCCAGGGTCGCGCTGCACGAACCCCTGGTGCACGGTGACCAGCATTCTTTCCAGGATTCCCGCCATGGTGATCATGTCGCGGCTGTCGTCGGGCAGCAGGCGAGGCGTCAGCCCTTGCAGGTGCTGCATGACTGACCAGGTGAGGTCACCAATGCGCTCCAAATCAATGCTGAACTTCAGGCAGGCCAGCAGCTCGCGCGCCTCGGCCTCACTGACCCCGGTGATGGCGGCGGGAATCTGTTCATCGACCCGCCGCTCCATACGGTCGAGCTCCTTCTCGCAGTCTTTGACCGCGACGAAAGCCATATTTGAGGAGTTCTCGAGATAATCGCGCAGGTTGTAAGCCGCGTCCTTGCCCACCAGGCAGGCCTGCTCAATCAGGCTGGTCAGAGGACGGGTGGAGGCGGAAGGCTTGGCGGATTGGCTTTTGCGTTTCATGCTGGGACAGGACAAGGGTGCTGGAAACATCCATGATACCGCCGCAGCGCCTCCACGCCATCGGCCCCCAAGTAGCGTTCCAGGATCGTGGGGTCCGAACGCCGCAGGTCCACCAGCACGAAGCCATCCAGCACGTTGGAGAAACGGCGGTCTACGTTGAAGCTCAGCAGGCGTCCTCCCAGGCGGGCATAGTGCTTGATCAGGATGGGCACGCCTTTGCCGTCATTCTCCAGGTCCATGATGGGGCCGGAGAGTTCTTCGAGCGAGCGCAGCTTCCAGCAGCGGGCGGACTTTGCCGGATAAAACGGCGTGCGGGGTGCGACCCAGCGGGCTAGATCTTCGCCATCTTCGCGCTCTTCTTCGCGCTCGCGGAAATAGCGCACAATCAGATCGCGCGAGGCCCGCTTATAACGGCTGCTGATGCTCACCGCGCCAAATAGTACGGCGATCTCCGGGTGCGCCGCCAGATAGCGGCCAATACCCTTCCACAGCATGAGCAATGGCGCATATTGCCGCTGATACTCCAGGCGCACAAAGGAGCGGCCCAATTCGAGTCCCGGCCCCAGCCGCTCGAACAGCCCCCGGTCGTATCGGAAGAGCGTGCTGGTATAGAGACCACCGTTTCCCCAACGCGGCAGGATGTCCGCTGTCGCCCCCATGCGATAGGCGCCGGCAAGCTCCTGTTTGCTCTTGCTCCACAAGAGCACGTGCTTGTAGTAAGGATCGAAGCGGTCCAGGTCGCTCTCCCGGCCGGTGCCTTCACCAGCGGCGCGGAACGTGATCTCGCGCAGCCGGCCCAGTTCCTGCATGAGCAAGGGGACCTCGCGGCCTTGGGCGATGTAGACGGAGAAGTCCCGGTTCTCCGCGATGGGCGCGAGTGTGTCCGCCTCGGCGCACAGCGAGGAGGTCCGGATGGCGGGGGCCACCGGCGCCGGCGGGCGCTCGGGAAACATCGCCGTCCACTTGACGGCGCGCAAGCCCGCGGGTTGGCTGCGCCCGGCCAGAAGATAGGTCCGCCAGCGCAGGTAGCGGGTGGCTTCGCGGTCGGAGGGAAGCAGGGCTTCTGCCGGAATCGGACTGCCAATGCGCACCTCGACTTTGCGGCCGGTTTGTTGCAGGAACTCATTTACCAGCCAGGCGGTGCGCAATCGCGGATGCACCAGGCCGAGTGCCTGAAACGCCGCGCTGTTGCGGCCGGGAAAAAATACCGGCAAGGTCGCCGCCCCGGCGCGGCGCGCCAGACCGGCCACAGCTGGGTGCCACTCTGGGTCAGCAATCTCCATATGGGGCAGGCGGAAGTGGGAAACTTCTCCGGCAGGGAACACAATCAGCGCGCCGCCGTCCGCCAGCCAGCTCATGGCCTGCTTCAAGCCACGGCGGTTCATGGAGTGCGACTGCCCGTCTCGGAAGGGGTCCACAAAAATGCAGACTTCGCGCAGCTCAGGAATGCCGGAAAGCACGAAGTTGGTCAGGATTTTTACGTCCGGGCGGACCCGCGCCGCGATCGCGCCCAGCACCGCTCCATCCAGCAGGCCAAAGGGATGATTGGAGCTGATGACCACCGGGCCCGTCGCCGGAATGCGCGCCAAGTCGGCGTCGTCCACCTGGCAGGTCACGCGCATTTCGGCAAGAACATTTTCCATGAGCGAGCGGTTCACCGGCTGCTGCGCCCGCTGATAGAGTTCGCGCACCCGGGTCATGGGTAGAAACTGCTGCAGGAGCCCGCGAAAGGGAAAAAGATCCGGAGTTTGACGGGAAGGGAAAGCCGGGCCTTGCCCAGCTAGCAGACCAGACAGTGGCATGCTTCCTTATTAAAGAAGCCTTGTTGCGCCGGGATGACGAGCAAGTGAAAAGATTGTGACAGGGTCCCACTCCGGCAACAGCACCACGAATGGGGCAGGAGAACACTTTTACCTCTTATGGGCCGCGAAAATGCACCACTCTCGCTGCATTATTCAGATAGATTCCGCCTTGTCTCAATTTGCTCTTGCCAATTCGCAATCCCCTTCCCGATAATATTTACAGATTGTCGATTCCCGTGTATCGATACAGTCGAGCAGATTTGCTGCGGATTTTGCGGCTCACCGCCCGCCAACTGGCGGGGTGGGAAAAGGCCGGACTCGTCGCTGCCGCCGAAACGTATTCTTTCTTCGATCTCCTGCAAATCAAAAAAGTACGCGACCTGTGCGCGCGCAAAGTGCGCCCGGCGATGATCCGCCAGTCCCTGGACGCCATGCAGAAGCAGGTTGCCGGCATGGAGAATCCGCTGCTGGAAGCGGGCACCCTGGCCAGCGGGCACCGCGTGGCCTTCCGCCACGAAGGCCGCGTGCTGGAGCCGATTGCCGGGCAGTTCATGTTCGACTTTTCACCCGAGGAACGGCTGGTCACCAGCACTCCCATTGTGCCCCCGGATTCGGAGGGAGTGCCATCCGACATCACCGAGCTGTTTGCCCGCGGCATCGCGCTCGAGGAAGACCCGCAAAACCAGGCGCAGGCCATCGCCACTTATCTGCGCGTGCTGGAGCTGGACCCGGAACACGCCGCCGCGCACATCAATCTCGGCACCCTTTATTACAACCGGCAGGAATTTATTCTGGCGGAAAAACACTATCGCTCGGCGATTGGCATTGACCCCCGCTATGCCCTGGCCTATTTCGATCTGGGCAATGTGCTGGATGAAACCGGCCGGGTCGCCGAAGCCATTGAAACCTACACCATCGCGCTGCAGCTGGCGCCCACCTATGCTGACGCTCACTACAACCTGGCGCTGGCCTATGAGAAGGTCAAAGAGCCGCGTAAGGCCCTGAAACACTGGCGGGCCTATGTGAAGCTGGATTCCGTGGGTCCCTGGTCGTCCCATGCCCGCCACCAGATCCAGCGCATTCTGCAGGCCGACGGACTGAAGCTGATCCAAGGCGGCAAGAAGAAGTAGCCTCTCGCTCTCCTATATTTTCCAACCAAAAAAGAAACCGCCGAGCCAGCCGGGATTTTCCTTCCCCAGCCCACTCGGCGGTTGTGGTCTCGCGAAAAACTCAGGCCATGCCGGCGCCCGGCCCCGGGGCCGCGGGAGCAGCGCCCGTGGTGGTGGCCGCCGCAGCCTCGTTCAGGATCCGGTGATGGATAGTAAACAGCGCCAGTTCCAGCCGGTCCGACACACCGATCTTGTCATACACGTTGCGCAAGTAGTTCTTGATCACCTGCTCGGTGGTGCCCAGCTGAGTTGCGATCTCTTTGTTCTTATAGCCCTGGACGATCAGGGCCACGATGCGTAGCTCTTTGGCGGTCAGGCGGTCGCGTACCCGCAGGCCGACCATATCGTTCTCGGTCAGCTCGCTGGGCACGGCGATGTCCTGCACCCAGGTCTCGCCCCGCGCCACTTTGCGCACGCAATCCACCAGCGCCGCGCTGGTCACGTTGCGATAGACCACGCCATGCGACCCCGCGCTCATATAGCGCTGCGCGCTCTCGCCGGTGTCCGCCAGAATCACTACCCGTGTCTTGGCCCGGTTCGCCGCTTGCAGAATGGCGCTGAAATCGGAGTGGAAGCCGCCCGCCACAATCAGGACGGCGGCGCGGAACTTGTCCAGCGCCATGAACATCTGCTCCGAGGTCTGCGCTTGCGCCACAATGCGCATCTCGTCCTCGACCGCCAGTACTTTGGCGATCCCCGCCCGGAAAATTGCCTGGTTATCTGCCAGAATCAGCTTCAGCATCGAGCTCCTCACTTACGACTGGCGAACGAAATCATACGAGTCAATCACGCAGGCCACGCCGCGGGTGTTGCCCGTGGGTTCATCTGCGCGCACCACGCGCCCCCGGCACTGCACCACCACGCCCTCCTGGGCGCCGGTGACTTCCGGCGGCAGAGTGATCTCGAATTCCACGTTGGAACCGATTTCCAGCGACGCATCGGCGCGGATATACACCCCCGCAGCGCTCAGGTTGCCCGTCACGCCGCTGTGCTGTCCGGCTTCATCCGCCTTATGAATTTTTATGGGTAGTTCCAAGGGGAATCGCTTCCCCGTCCGAGCATCGGACACAAGGCCTCCTTGCTTCTTGCCGTTGCTTCCTGCAAGAGCCAGTTCCATACCGCAGATCTCCTGGGGGAGTACAACGATGTAGCTAAACGCCCTTATATCACGGACGCCATCTCCGGCAAAAGCCGGGGTGACTTATAAGTTAATGGTAACAAAAGAAATGAGGCAACCGCACCTCCCTTTCGAAGATTTTCGCCCCCGGATTGGGCGGTGACTTCTTCCGAATCTGTCACAATACAGGCATAGAGTCCGGGAACACCTCGATCCATCCCGGCGACCGGGGAGAAATTTCATGCGGCGGAGTTTTGGCTCTTTACTGATCGTGTCTCTTTGTGTCTCTGCCTTGGCCCAAGCCCAGCAACCTGCCACGCCATCCAAACCCAAAAGCCCGCCGGCGTCCACCCAGGCGGCTTCCGCCCCGCCCATAATCGCCAAACCGGCGGAGCAGCCGCCCCCTGACCAGGTCCTGCAGCAGATGAACACGGCCCTGCAGAATCTGGTGGAGAGGATTTCTCCCGCCGTGGTGCAGATCCTGGTCACCGGATACGGTCCCCTGAACCAGGGCGAGCGCGGCCAGGCGGCGCTCATCGTCCGCCAGCACGCCGTGGGGTCCGGGGTAATCGTGGACTCCAACGGCTACATCATGACCAACGCCCACGTGGTGGAGGGAGCGCAGCGGGTGCGCGTGGCCCTGCCCATGGGGGAAAACATCTCGATCAACAGCGCTCCCATCGGCAAGCGGCAGATTCTCGACGCCCGCGTTCTGGGTACGCACAAAGAGTCGGACCTCGCCCTGCTGAAAGTCGAGGGCAGCAATTTCCCCACCCTCGCCCTGGGAGGACGGCCCGCGCCCCGGGTCGGGCAGTTTGTGTTCGCCATTGGCAGCCCGGAAGGTCTGCAGAACTCCGTGACCATGGGCGTGATCAGCGCGCTATTCCGCCAGGCCGATCCCAGCAAGCCGCTGGCCTATATCCAGACCGATGCCCCCATTAATCCCGGCAACAGCGGCGGCCCATTGGTGGACATGAACGGCGCCTGCATCGGCATTAACACCTTCATCCTTTCGCAAAGTGGGGGCAATGAAGGCCTGGGCTTCGCGATTCCCGCCCCGGTGGTGAATTTTGTCTATCGCAGCCTGCGGCGATACGGTCATGTGCATCGCGTGGAAATTGGCGCCACCGCCCAGGAGATCACCCCCGCCCTGGCCACGGGTCTGCATCTCTCTCAATCCTGGGGCGTGATTGTTTCCGATATTGTCCCTGGGGGCCCGGCGGCGAGCGCCGGGGTGAAAGTACAGGATATTGTGCTCTCGGCGGACGGCCGTCCGATCGAGACTTTGCCCGCCCTCGCCGCTGCCATGTACATGCATCGCCTGGATGAAGTATTCCGTCTGGAGGTGCTGCGCGGAGAAGAAAAGAAGACGCTGTTCGTGGCGGCCATCGAACGCCATGATCGCATGGACCAACTGCTCGACGCCGCCAACCCGGAAAAAAGCCTGGTGCCTCGCCTGGGTGTGCTGGCCATTGATCTCAGCGACGGGCTGCGTGCGCAGCTGGGCAACTTGCGCATTGCTTCCGGGGCGCTGGTGGTGGGCCGGGCCGCCGATTTGATCCTGCCCGAAACCGGACTGCAAACCGGAGACCTCATTCACAGCGTAAATGACACGACCATCGATTCGGTCGACACCCTGCGCAGTGCGGTACTGGCATTGAAATCCGGCGACGCCGTAGTGCTGCAAGTGGAACGCGACGGGGGACTGATGTATCTGGCGTTCGAGATGGAGTAAAAGAAAAAGTAGAAAGGGCGCCCCACTCTAAATTTCGCGTCCTTTGCGAAATTTAGGGTGGGGGATTTTGACCTGCAAAATCAAATAGGGGCAGATGAGAACACCTGCCCCTACACAATTCAAACTTACACCGCCTCCACGATCAGCAACTCCGAGGTCAGCGCCCCCGGCAGACGCACGGTAATTCCCTGCTCCATCAGCGTGAAGCCGTCCACCATACTGGTCTGTTCGGAATTATCAAAGGTGACGCGGTAGCGCTTGGAAACATCCAGCCCTCGCAGACGCAGCACATACTCGGGCTGGGTCGGCGCGGAAAGCTGGAACAAGCCACAGATTCCCTTGCTGCGGTCTTCCGAAGCCAGCTCAATCACGCCCCAGCCATGGGGATTGACGCCGGAAACCTCCGGCGTGTGGTGATAGATACGGCTGGTAGACATGAAGGGGCGGACAAAGTTTTTGTACAGGTCGGTCCAGCGCTTGATGCTGCGCATGAACCACGGATTGGGCTGGGCGTAGCTGGGATAGAGGAAGCCGAACTTGGGCTGCATAAACAGCAGCAGGCGGGCCTGGAAGTTAAACTCGGCCGTGGTCTGGCCGTTCTGCCCGCCCAGCAGCCGGTCTACATACTCCGGTGGCAGGGCCATGGTCATGCCGTTGGTGATGGTGAAGGAACGCGGCGCAATCTGCCAGTCGGTCACGTCGGTGTGCCCGAAGCGGCTCACCATGCCGATATCGGTGCGGCCGCCGCCGCCCGCGCAGTTCTCGAAGATCACATTGGGGAACTTCGCCCGCAGCCGGTCATAAATGCCATACAGCGTGTCGTAATAGCGCCAGTAGCCATTCTCCACATATCCATCGCGCACGCTGGTGATGCCACGGCCAGGATCGGTGTTGTAATCCAGGCGGAAAAAGTCGAGCTCATTCTCCTCGATCACGCGATTGATCTGCTCTTCCATCCACTTGGCTGCGGCCGGATTGGTCAGGTCGAGCAGGCCGCCGATCTTGCGCTCGCCGTTGTAGTTCATGGCCAGCCAATCGGGATGCTCCTTGGCCACGCGGCTGTCCTCGCCCACGCGTTCCGCGTCCATCCACAGTCCCCAGAGCATGCCGGCGGCGTGCGTCCGGTCGCGGAAAGGCTTCAGTCCCTGTGGGAAGCGCTCGCGGCTGACGTCCCAGTTCCCCACCGTGGTCCACCAATTGCCGCCGGGCGCGGCGTACCAGCTGGCATCGATAAAGAAGACTTCCGCTCCACCCTGGGCGGCCACGTCAATGGCGTGCTCCACCTGGTCGGCGGTGATCTCGACTTCCGGCCCAATACCGGATTCGACCCACGCCGCCTGATTGCGGAACTGGGGACGAAGCACGCTCTTGCGCAGGTGAGTGTGCATGGCCTGCACGGCCTCGTCCAAATCGCCGAAGACCAATCCCAGGTGCATCTCCGGGCTCGACACCGTCTCGCCCGCCGCCAGCACGCGCAGCGGCGCATTGCCATCCGGACCGGCGCTGAAGGTCAGTCCCGCCGCCCCATCGGTGATCGATCCCATCTCCACATCCAGGTCAAAATCAAAGCTATATCCGCCGGTCCAGGCCAGCTGCCCGATGAACAGCTCACCCAGTGCATTATTGCGCAACAGGAACATGGGTTGGCGATAGCGTCCGCGGCGGACCCGCCCGTCCATGCGGTAGCGCGCCGCCGGCAAGTCGTGCCAGTGGAAATCGCCTTCTTCTCCCCACTGCGTGCCTTTGAAGTAGCCCAGCGAGTACAAAGGCGAGTCGGTGCCTTCCAAATGGGACTTCCAATGCTCGGTCTTGCGCAGCACACCACTCCAGGAATTGGCCACGGCCAGAGCCGCCGGTTCCTGGCTGCGGTTGGTAATCTCCAGCCAGCGGGTGAGGACCGCGGTGCCATCCAGCTTGGTGTGGACCCGCACGGTCACCGGCCGCACCGTATGTTCGAGCGTAATGACGACGTGCAGATTGCCGCCGTCCGAGGCAGTCTTCTTCAGACCCGCCCACTTCCAGTTGTTGACCAGACGTTGTCCGTCAATTTCCACCTGAAAGGCTTCCGGCGCGGCGTACTCCGACGGGTTCACGCGCCCATCGTAATAATTGATGAAGCCGGCGCCGTTCCATCCCCGTCCGACAAATTGGCCTTTGCTCAACGATTCTTCATATACCACCCATCCCGTGCGATAGCTGATTGTGGGCTCCGGGCCTTCCACCAGCACCACGTCGGACCAGGCCGGCTGGGCCGCCGCGCTCGCTTGTTGCGCCTTCGCCGCCGGATTGACCGTCAGGCCCTTGGCCGCTTTGGCAGCGCCTTTCTTCCCGGCTTTGCCGGCCTCACCGGCCTGAGGCAGTGGCGATCCCCAGGCCTCCCCGCTTTCCAGAAGTAATCCCGCCGAACAACCCAGCAGAATTTTTCCTGCATCCCGTCGTGAAAAACCCATAAAAATGCTCCCTTTTTGATAAAAAATGGATATTTTGCCGCGTTAAGGACTGCTGGAACTGCACACAGGCTGATGCACCGCTCTCTTGTTTAGCAGGTTTACTGACAATAGCAAGCAGGTTCAATACATTGAACTGATTCGGGTTATGGGTCTGTGGACGGTGCGGCCCGCGCTCCCTTCCTGGAAGCGTGCGGCGGCGAGGTCCAAGGAATTCCGCGACCAACCCGCCGCCTGTAGTATCTAAATAACACTATTTCGGGATGAGGAAGGCTCTCGCGAGCCGTAATCTAGAAGACACCATGGCGAAGCCGATTTTATTAAGTGTGGATGATGACACCGACGTTCTACGGGCCATTGAGCGGGACTTGCGTTCGCAGTATGGCGCTGACTACCGCATCATGGGGACAGATTCCCCAGAGAAGGCCATTGAGCTTTTGCGTCAGCTCAAATTGCGCAATGATGCCGTGGCCCTGATGCTGGCCGATCAGCGTATGCCGGGCATGGATGGCGTGCAGTTCCTGCAGGAAGGAATGCAGATCTTCCCCGAGGCCAAGCGCGCGCTGCTGACGGCCTATGCCGATACCAGCGCCGCCATCAACGCCATCAACCAGGCCAATATCAACTATTTCTTCATGAAGCCGTGGGACCCGCCCTCCGAGCATCTCTATCCGCAGCTCGATGACCTGCTCGATGACTGGATGGCGTCTTATCGCCCGGCCTTCCAGGGAATTCGCGTGCTGGGCACCCGCTGGTCCCCGAAATGTTATGAGCTGCGCGATTTCCTCGCGCGCAATCACGTGCCTTATCAGTGGATCGACGTCGAGCTGGCCGCCAACGATTCGGAGACCCGGCAACTGCTGGATGCCCTGGGGCCGGAAGCCAGCAACCTCCCGGTCGTGCTCTTTCCCGATGGCACCAAACTGCTGGAAAGCATTCCCTCCGATGTCGCCCAAAAAGTCGGGTTGCGTACTCGCGCTCAGACCAGCTTTTACGATCTGGCCATCGTAGGGGGAGGGCCGGCCGGCTTGGCCGCCGCCGTCTACGGCGCCTCGGAAGGCCTGCATACCGTCATGGTGGAGCGCGAAGCTCCCGGCGGACAGGCCGGCATGAGTTCGCGCATTGAAAATTATCTCGGCTTTCCCGTTGGCCTGAGCGGTGCAGACCTGGCGCGCCGCGCCGTAGTGCAGGCTAAACGCTTCGGGGTGGAGATTCTTTCTCCCCAGGAAGCCACCGGGGTCCGCGTGGAGGGCCCCTATCGCATCATTCGACTGGTGGATGGCAGCGAGATTTCCTGCCACACTCTGATGCTCTCCACCGGCGTGCAATGGCGCCGCCTGGATGCTCCCGGCATCGATCGTCTGCAAGGCGCCGGCGTTTACTACGGCGGGGGCGCCACCGAAGCCCTCTCCTGCAAGGGAGAGATCGTCTACGTCGTGGGGGGCGCCAACTCGGCCGGACAAGCGGCTATGAACTTCGCCCGCTATGCCGAAAAGGTGATCCTGCTGGTGCGCGGAAGTTCTCTCGCCGCCACCATGTCGCAATACCTGATCGACCAGATCAAGCAGACCGCCAACATCCAGCTCTGGGCCCACGCCAGCGTGGCTGAGATCCACGGCGACACCCACCTGGAAGAGATTTCCGTACTGTGCTCCGACACCAATAAAGTGGAGCGGGTTCCGGCCAACGCCATGTTTATCTTTATTGGCGCGTCCCCGCGGACCGATTGGCTGGCCGGCGTGGTAGAGCGCGATGAGCGTGGTTTTGTTCTGACCGGCCCGGACCTGATTCGCGATGGCCAGCGCCCCAAAGGCTGGACCCTCGACCGCGACCCATTTCTGCTGGAGACCAACGTCCCCGGCATCTTCGCGGTGGGCGACGTGCGCCATGGTTCGGTGAAGCGTGTGGCCTCCGGGGTCGGCGAAGGATCGGTCGCAGTGCAATTCATCCATCAGTATTTGAGCAAAGTATAAATGGCGGACAAAGCAGAGCTGCGGCGCATTGAGATATTCGCGGACCTCCCCGAAGACCAGCTGGACTGGTTTCTCAGTCAAACCCATGAACTCCGGGTTAAGGCCGGCGACATGTATTCGCGGCAGGGAGACCCGGCGGATTTCATGTTCATCGTGCTGGAAGGACAAATTCAGGCGCGCGGCGAAATCGGCGGGGAAACCATCGTGTTCGCCATCAATCAGGGCGATATCACCGGGGTGCTACCGTTTTCCCGCATGAAGCAGTTCACCATCAACATGCGGGCCATGACTGATAGCCGCATTCTGCAGTATCCGGTCGCGAAGTTTCAGGACCTGGTGCAGCGCATGCCCGAGCTGACCCACCGCCTGGTGGGCATGATGTCCGACCGCATCCGCGAAACCACGCGCATTGAACAGCAGCGGGACCGGCTGGCCGCCCTGGGCAAGCTTTCCGCCGGGCTGGCCCACGAGCTCAACAACCCCGCTTCCGCCGCCCGCCGCGCCACCAGCCAGTTGCGCGACGTAATGAAGAAAATCAAGGAAGCCAGCCACAACCTGGGACGCCGCGTCCTGACCGTGGAGCAGAAGGCGGAAATCGAAAAGCTGGAAACTTCCCTGGCCCAGGTCGACACCCCACCGCCCGACCCGCTGACCATCAGCGACCTGGAAGAACAGATCGATTCTCTTTTGCGCGCGCACGACTTGAATGACCTGTGGATGCTCTCCGGGGAAATGGCCCGGCGCGGCGTGCAACCCGCCATTATCGCCTCGCTGTTTACCACTCTGGACGTGGAGACCGCGCGCGCCGCCCTGGTGCGCATTGCCGCCTCGCTGGAAATCGCCAGTTTGCTCAATGAAATCGAGGGCAGCACCACGCGCATTTCCGATCTGGTCCGCGCCATCAAGGAATACACCTACATGGACCAGTCGCCGGTGCAGAATGTGGACATCGTGAGGAGCCTGGAAAACACCCTCACCATCATGAACCACAAACTCAAGCGCGGCGTGGACGTGAAGCGCGACTACGAGAAAATTCCCCTGCTGGTCGATTCCTTTGGCAGCGAACTCAATCAGGTCTGGACCAACCTGATCGACAACGCCATCGACGCCATGGAGGGCAAGGGCGTGCTACGCGTGCGTACCTGCCGTCAGGACGGTTGGGTGATGGTGGAAATCGGGGATAGTGGACCGGGCATCCCTCCTGACGTTGAAGCTCATATTTTCGAGCCCTTCTTCACCACCAAAAAAGTCGGGGAAGGCACCGGCCTGGGACTGGACACGGTGCAGCGCATCGTAAAGAAACACCGCGGCAACATTCAGTTGGATTCGGCCCCAGGAGACACCCGTTTCCAGGTATGGCTCCCGCTGGCGGCGGAAGCCCCGGCCAAGTCCTAGCCGCCTTACTGCCGCTTGATGATGAAGGCGGTCTTATCGTCGATCAGATCGCTCTCGTCTTCCTGGCGGAAGCGCTCGTCGCGAGCCACTGCGAATTGCAGGATGGCGTTGCAGATTTCCTTGGCGGATTTGTCCTTGTTCTCCTCCATCACGCGCTCGATCTGCGCCCGGGTTTCGTCGTCTGAGCCGTCATAGACCCCATCGGAGTACAGAAAGAGAATGTCCCCGCGCGACATCAGAGTGATTTCTGATACATCGGAGGAGTCCATCCTGCGCTTGCGCAAGCGCATGGAGAAATACTTGTTCCGGTCGGGATGGTCCTCGGGAATTTCCAATCCCAGCGGCAGGAAGCGCGCCATGCGGCTTTTCCCGATGTCCATGAACTTTCCAAACTCGGCGGAAAACACCAGCGGCGGAGGATGCCCAAAATTCACAAAGCGGAAATTTCCGCTGGGACGGATCTCTCCATAGACCATGGTGGCGATTTCGCGGGAGCTGTCATTCGGGTCGCGCCCCAGCGCATTACGCGCCGTGACCGACTGCGCCAACCGCAGGTTGATCTTCTCGAAGAATTCCGGCGTGGTCTTACCGTTCTGG
Organism: Acidobacteriota bacterium; assembly: GCA_018268755.1. Lineage (GTDB taxonomy): Bacteria > Acidobacteriota > Terriglobia > Terriglobales > Acidobacteriaceae > KAN-5. The sequence goes on along the minus strand of JAFDVW010000013.1, from coordinate 308,588 downwards.
TCCAGCTCGGAAAGAATCAAGGCGTGGAAAGTATCGTGCACCGTAGAGGCAATTTTCGCGGAGATGATCCCGTGCCCCTGCGCATCCACCAGCAACACGCCCGCCGTGGTGTAGAGCTCCTGCAAATCTTCCGCGACGCGAATCTGCTCCGAGCTCTTCGCCTTGCGATATTCCGCCGCGACCGCCGGGGTATAGCCCGGCCGGGTTTTCAGCCACTGCACGTGCGCATCCACGGAATTGCGTGGCACCTGTCCCTTGGGCAAGGGTTCCAGATACTCCGCCGCCAGCTTCAGCGCGACCGCAATTCGCGCATCGATGTTGTAGCGTTGTTGAAAATTGATGTATTCGAAGAGGTCTCCGCCGACGCCTTCCGCGGGAATCGAGTTCCCGTACATTTCAATGCCGGCCAGCATGGGGATCGCTCCCTCGACCGGCATCAGCCGCTTGCGAAGATACTCTCCGATATTGGGTTCCGTAGGGGTCGTCACCATAGACAGTCCGCGCCCACTGACGAACATCCTGGTCCGTCCGGCGCTTCTTAAATTATACGGAACCCCTGGTCAGACCCAGGCGCTGTCCTTCTGCTGTATACCCAGTTCGATACCCCCGGCCCTCTAGGAGGCCGCGTTCCGCAAATTCACCGTGGGGAGAAAACTTTCGATCTGTTCGCGTAAACCAAATACACGGATTTTGTCGCCGCTGTCGATAACGGTGTCCGCCGGTGGATTCAACACCAACTCCCCAGAATGCCGGCGGATCGCTACCACGGTGACGCCAAAGCGCTCGCGAATGTGCGACTCCCGCAGAGACTGGTCGGCCAGAGGCGGCCCCTCGACCTCAAACTCAAAGACCTCGGGCAAAGGCATTTTGGTTCCGTCGGCCCCAACCTGTCCGGTCCCTAGGGCCTTGCGGAAACGCTCCAGGTAAGCCAGGCTCTGCTCGGAAGGCAGTTTGAGATATCCCAAGGCGCGCAGGATCATGGTAGCGGACGCTTCCAATTCCGGCTGCACCACTTCCGAAGCGCCGGCTTCGAGCAGCGCCTCCTGATTGCTGGAAGAATGCGCCCGGGTCAGGATGGGCACTCCCGAATTCAGGTGCCGGATTCTCTGCACCACCACGTGGTTCTTGTCCCCTTCCGGCATGGTGAGCACCACCAGCGAGGCGCGCTCCAGGCCCGCCTCCTCGAGGATCCTTTCATGCGTGGCATCTCCGAACAGGCAGGAAATGCCTCGCCCGCGCAGAGTCTCCACAATGTCCGGATCGACTTCAATGACCAGGTAGGGTACGCCGAAGGTCTCCAAAGCCGTCCCCACTTCGCTGCCCACCCGCCCATACCCGCAAAGGATGACATGCTGCCGCAGGTCCTGCGGAACCAGGCTGGCCTGGGTCGCAGCCCGCCGCTGCAGCCGCGCCTGGCTGATCCAGCCCGGAACATAGCGCACTAGAGCAGCATTCACCAGAATGGTGACCAGCGATGCCGCCATGGTCGCGTTGTAGACATCGGCCCCCACCAGCCCGGAGGTCTTGGCCACCTGCACCAGGATGAAAGAAAATTCTCCGATTTGCGTCAGGCCTATGCCGACGATGATGGCGGTCCAAATGGAATAGCGGAAGGTCTTGACCACCGCCCCCCAGATCACGAACTTGCCGACCAGGATCAGCCCGATCATCACGCCCAGCAAGGGCAAATTCGAGATCAGCGCTTTGGGGTCCACTAACAACCCCATGGTCACAAAAAACAACGAGACAAAGGAATCCCGCAAGGGAAAGAGATGCGCCAGCGCCTCTTGTGCGTAGGCCGACTCGCTGATCATCAGCCCGGCCACGAACGCACCCAGCGCCGGCGAAAGGCCGACCGCCTGCGTTAACCCCGCCGTCCCCAGGCAAATAGCCAGCACCACGCCAAAAAACAGCTCCCGGTTTCTGGTTCGCGCCACCACGCGCAAAATCGGCGGCACAATTTTGGCCGCAATCAGAAATGCCGGCACCAGAATCAGAACCGCCTTGCCCAGCGCCTTCCCCAGTACCAGGAGTCTTTCGGAATCCATGCTGCCGAAGCTCGGCATCAGGACGATCAAAATGACGACCGCCAGGTCTTCCACCAGAGTGATGGCGACCATGACTCGCCCATGCTCTGTATTCAGTTCCCCACGATCAATCAAAAGCCGGGTCAGCACCATGGTGCTGGCCACCGATATCACACTCCCGATCACTACCCCTTGGACCGTGGGCCATCCCATCCACCGCCCAATCAGCACGCCTGCCCCCATGGAGAGCAGAATTCCCATGGGCCCGCCGATCAACGCCACCCACTTCACGCGCAGCAGTTCTTTCAGGGAAAATTCCAGCCCGACCGAGAACATCAGCAGGATGACCCCGACCTCGGCAAAAAGTTCCAGGGTGTGAATGTGGGTCACGGTGGGACCAGGCGTGAAGGGGCCGATGAGCACACCGGCCAGCACGTAGCCCAGAATGATGGGCTGCCGTAGCCTCCACGCCACCATGCCGCCGAAAACGGCCCCCAGGAAGACATAGGCCAAGTCGCGGAAAAACCAAGGGTTTGCTTCCATGAGTCCCTCCTGTATTGCGTCTTCCGCCTAGCGGGAGTTCCTTGCTTTCCGCTTGGCCACTTCGGTCTTAGGGGAAGGCGGAGCCTGAGTCACCCCGCTATCCTCTCCCGCCTGCGCTTTCAGCTTAGCGTCATTGCTGCGAGAATGCTTCTCCAAAAATACGAGGAAAAACACCGCCAACAAAGTCAATACCACGACGATGACCGTTCCAAAATCCATGTTTCACCACCCTTAAGGGAATAGTTCGCCCTAGGCAGGACGAAGGTTCGCGTCGAGAGAGGAATGGCTTTAGAGCTGAATTTCGGACGCGCAGGGTGGCGGACGGCTGGTGTACGAGGACACATGGCCGGCATTGAATTGCCATGTCGGTTCGAGAAGGACGAGGGACATGCGGTGGGACGTATTTCCCGTCCGCCAAACCGGCAAGGCAGCCACGAGCTTTGCCGTGGCCGCAGCCGCCGGACTGAGTCTTCCGTTCCACCCCACGACAGAACGGACCGGATGGTCGATCTGCGGCTCCATATGCGGAGCGTATCGTCCGATGACCGAGGCCGCCGTCGTATGGGTGGGACCGCCCGGCTGGCAAAAGGCGGAAAACGGGGCCAAGGCGCTGATAAGCAGCAAAACCAGCACCCGGCGATGGAAATCATAGCCCACGGCTTTATGGTATCAGCCGGGTCCGGTGCTTAGGGCCGAAACTAGCGGGGCGACGAAGATTTTTAGGGGAGTATCTTTATTTATGTTTATGGAACAAAATCTGGGAATTGCGGGCCGGCAAAGCAGCGCGGACGACCGGCTCCGCGTGTTAAAATCCTGGAGTGGCGTTACAGGCCCTCCCTAGCAGCGTTTCCCGTCTGCGTTTGTAGGCGCGTAGCTCAGTTGGTTAGAGCGCTACCTTGACACGGTAGAGGTCAGGAGTTCGAGTCTCCTCGTGCCTACCATTTCTTTTCTTTCCCTTGCAAGCCCGGACAGCTCGCACCAGATGGTTTCCCGTCCCGCTATGGGCCTTGCTCCCTGCCAGCAGCTGCCCAAGAACTTACCATGAGCTTTTGGTTTGTTGGAATCGTGGCGGCAAGTCTCCAACGAGGTCTGACGTTACTGTGGCGCAATATTGACGACACCGTCTCGACGTCGGTTCCACTGGAGACCAGCACAGCTCGCCGAGCTGTGCCGCAGATTGTGCCAGCCTTACTGGATTGCCCGCCATATCGAGGAATCGGGTGCGGAGGCTCTCTCCTTCTTTTTCCTCAACCGCCTGAAGCACTCCGGCTCGGATCGCCGCAGGGTAACGGCTGGCAACCCTTCAGCCGGGGATAGGATGGTGATCAACGCAACAAGTCTTATTTATCCGATGCTCAGCAACAATACGGCCAGAAATCCCAACAAGATTCCCACCGTTGTCACTCTATTCATGCGCTCTCCAAAGAATACTTGCCCCGCCACGCCGACCATTAAAATCGCTCCTCCCGTGGTAACAGGAAACACGACATTGCCCGGCGCCCCGGTTTGCAAGGCAACTGCCGTGGCCAGCTGTCCACCAATGCTCAAAACTGCCATCGCCGCCCCCCACCCCAATTCCCGGGGGCTTACAATTTGTTTCCTCATAAAGAATGGCAGTGCGATGCAGGCGAATCCTGCGGCATACCACACCGTCAGATAAGGAAATTTAGATGTATCCGGAAGTCCCCAAGCCGCGATCACCTTTAGACCAAAAGCGCTCATCCCATTGGTCAAAAGCATCAACAACATCAATAAAAACCACATGCCTGTCTCCTTTACTTTGTGGCTGGAGCCTGCATCTCCAACTTCTTCCCCAAAAATAAACAGATCAGCGCGGCCAGCGCCAAGGTAAACGCAACATATTTCAGGGGCGTGAGCTCTTCCCGATAAAGCCAGATCGAAACCAGCGCCGGAACGCCGGAAGAAAGGTTCATTACCAACCACGCCACCGTAACTTTGCCCATGGAAATGGACATCTGAAATGCAAAAATCGCCACCGCTGCACATACACCTAACACGACGGCCATGCCGGTTGCCCTACCCGGCAGGGCAAAGCCGGTCTTAGCCACGAGGGTCCGAATCAGCATGAACACCGCAGCCCAACCGAAAAGACAAGAAATCAAAGCGGAAGCTCTGCAACCTTGGCGATCCGCAATCTTTGACACGCAAGCACAAGACCCGAAGGAAAGCGCTCCGAGGAAGCAAAATACAATGCTGGTACCCATTGATCCACCTCATACACGAATTCTTTTTTCGCCCTTCCGGCCACAGCATTGCGGTGACACACGCAACCCGCGTCAAAGAATGGGAAAATCCGGGGCTATTAAGGTTTGACCTATTTCCCTGATGGACTCCATCGGACCTCGGAATGCCCACACTTGCGAAACATCCTGATGCTTCCATCGTCCTGTGCCAGACCCCACAGCGGGCGCGTGATATTCCAACTCGCTGAATGTCCCTATCTCCTTATGGTTCAGGTTGCAAGCTTGAAAAGAGTATCCACGACTACCCAACTGCCCAGAACTATCCCATGGGACATCCACATATTCAGCGCTCGGGTCCAGGAATACATTCCTCACGAGAAGAACCTGCAGCGCACCATCCCGATACAGATACCCGGCCCTGCCGGTAGATGCGGCCGCGCGAATTCCAATCTTCTGGATCCCCTCGGCACTCATCCGATAACCAACCATATGATTTTTCACGATTAGATCATCTGGCGGAATGGTTCCGAAATAGACCGTAGGTTCTGAAGCACCGTGCAGAGGGAAAAATGCGGTTCCCGTGTGAGGCATCTGTATCAGGTTCCATACTCCAATAGGCCCACTATCTTTCTCAGGTTCAGCGAGCCGCAATAATGTGCTCTGTGTATATCCTGCGAACTGTACGCCGGCCATTTGGTCCCAGACTTTTTCGTATCGCAGAGGATTCGAAGCTCCCTGCCAAGTCTTGGTGATCTCACAATCGATGCTTTGATGAGAACGGAATAACTTTACCTTCGCCCGGCACAGAACATGAAGGGACGAGCCCGATTGCACAACTTCATAGTTTCCTGGATCAATCTCTGGAGGCACGCGATAAGTGCTTAAATCGGGAGAGCGAGGAAAAGACAGTTCAATTTCTGGAGCCAGCCAAGTGCGGTCACCACCCAGATTTCTCCAGCCTTCTTTGTTCAACACAGTCCCGGCCTTTGCCGCAAAAACAGCTGGATTGGTCCAGTAAAAATTCTGGTCCGAGTCAGCCGAGAAGAGTCCAAGGACCCGGCCTCCATCCGGAACTATCAAAAGCCTGCTCCCGTCAGGGGTCGTAGAAGTTTGGCTCACTTGCCCAAGGTTGTTAAGAGTTCTGGTCAGTTCTGTAATCGTCACGTAGTCTTCCTCTTGAGGATCCAGAATTCTTCAATCAAGCGGATAAATCGGCCTCTGGATTTTCTTGTACGGCAGCATTCGCAGATTGTTCGCGCACGGCCCCGGCGTGTCCACCGTGTAGCTCGCCTTAGCGATGGCGTCATAAGCTCTACGATGGGCCACTGCCGCTTTCACACCAATCACAAAGAGTTCTTCCGGGTTGATCCCCTGACTTCGCCACTGGCCGAGATCGAAAGGCGGTGTTTTCCGGCTGGTTAGTAGAATTTGTATTCCCTGATGGCGCACCACGGCACAGGGCCCCATCTGAATGTGGCCACCGAACATAGATGCCAAATGGCTTTGACTGTCTTCGAGTTCAAAGTTGCCGTCGCTTATCGACATCAGTTCTGCATCCAGCGTAATTGGGCCACTATATGCCGAAGACCCTTTCCCGCCAAAAGTTATCGTCATCACTTCCCCGATGGATTTTGCAGAAAGGAGTATGACGGCCTCTGGATCATGAACCACCACTGCAGCGTTTTGGATAGAGCACTCTAGAAGCTTTTGAAGAAGGCTTATGCCGCTTCCGGGTGCACCAGCGCCGATATTGTCTGACGGTTCCACCAACACTATGGGCCCCTGGGAGTGCTCCGATAGTTTCGCCAATACCGAGTCTAGGGAAAGGTTGGCCGCGTTCCCTATATCCCTCTTCTCTACGGCCAGGTCGGCCAGTCGCTTGAGTTCACCACGAGCGGCGTCCGCCGGCTTCAGTGCGGTCAGCGCGAAACTTACACCCGTTCCGGGCGTATCCGCAAAAGCAAACCCGGCAAACACGTTTACGACGAGGATATCGGGGTTGGCTTGTTCGATTTCTCGCGCAAGCATTTCAAGTGATTTCATCGGCTCATCCGCTGTGGCTGTGCCGGTTGGCGGCCACATGACAGGAGGATGCACAAATATGGTCTCTGTCTTTTCCTGGGTGCGCATCAATCGCGCGAGAAAGCGCGCTGCATCTATGGCAGCTGCCTTCGCGTCTACATGAGGGTTCTCCCGGTATGCCACCATGACATCGGCATGGCGCACCATTTGTGAAGTCAAATTCGCATGGAGATCAAGCACGATGCTCACTGGTGGCTGCTTTATCGCAAACAGCTCGCGTATCCTCGAAAGCAATTCTCCTTCCACGTCATCCAGAGACTGAGAAACCATCGCTCCATGCAGGACGATAAAGATGCCGTCGATATTCTCGGCGCCACACAACTCAATGGTGCTCTTAACTTTGCTCCAGAACAATTCGACCACGGCATCTGTCACAACTGGCCCAGGCATCGCACGCATGTCGACGGAGGGAATGATCTTCCAGCCTTCAGCTCGGCCTACTTCAAGGACCCCGCCTAACGGCGAAGGATCGCCAATGGCTTCGAGCAGGGCCTCTCCTTCCCGAATCTCGAAGTTGTCCAAATCTGTATGGCCGTCCAGAAAACTGTGTGTTTCATGGAAAAGCCCCGCGACCACAACTCTTTTCATATTCCCCAACCGGATTCCAGGATCTCCTGTACGTCAGAGAACTTTATATTTCTCAAACATCTCTCGCATGGTTCTGCCTTCAACCAGTTCTTTGCGCGCGAGATTCTCCTGCCCAATTTTTTCTGCTGCTAAGTCCAGCGTTTCTTGCTCTACAGCCCTAGGAATCACCACAATCCCGTCAAAATCAGCGAATACCAGTTCCCCTGGATGTACCCAAACCCCACCACACTTTACGGGCACGTCAAAGGCCTGCACGCGACTCCGGCCTTTTGAATCCAATGGCATAATTCCTGAATAGTACACAGGGAACCCCATTTGCACGATCTTCACGCAATCTCGGATATTGCCGTCGCAGACGCAACCAACGACACCGTTGCGCATCGCCACCGTGGTCAATAATTCACCCCACGGCGCACAATCGGCATCCTGCTCGATGGCATGCACAACCACATCACCCGGCGTTAACGAATCCATTGCTTCCAGTTCAAGACCGTATGGGTCCACTTCATCAACGTGGTCAGTCTGTAGCCATTGCACCGGCCTGGCCCGGCCAACAAAGCCACATGAGGCGATATCGGGCAATAGCGGGCGCAAGCGAGAATGCATGGACTGATTGCGATAGCCAAGGGTATCCAGCACGTCACAGATCGCTGCGACATACAGATTGCTCCTTAGGAATTTGATCTTTTCGTCTTCACGTTCAAACATCGGCCTTATGGGTCCCTTCATGATCTGAATTACTTGTACTTACCTGCCCTTTACATACCCTTTTCCCCAAACAGCGGTGCTCGGCTTGCGAAAATCCTCTGAAAACGCATGCCACGCACTGGTTCCCCCGTCCACAATCAACGTATGGCCGATAATATATCGGGCATCCTCTGAGGCCAGGAAGACCACCGCGCGGGCTACATCCCATGGCTGCCCGACCATCCCAGCGGGTATTTTGCGGCCAAAGGATTGAGGATCAAAGTCCGGCATTGCCAGGTAATAACTCTCCACTTCGATGGCACCAGGAGCTATTGCATTGACTCGCACGCCTTTGGGGGCCAATTCAATGGCCAAGTGACGAGAAAACGAAATGACCGCTCCTTTGGTTCCACCGTAGACAGAGTTCTCACTATTTCCGGCCAAAGCCTGGATCGAACTCATGTTGATAACGGTCCCATTGCCTCCCGATATCAAGCCCGGCAAGAGAGCCTGTGTGAGGAAATACATCGCGCGGATGTTCACGGCATAAAGCAGATCAAACTGTTCGACAGTCACCGTGGCGAATGGTTCATTCATGCTAATTCCCGCATTGTTTACCAATATGTCGATACCCCCAAGAAAACGAAGGGTGCCTTTGGCGAGAGCATGAATATCACCCATGCGGCTGAGATCACCGGGCAGTACCGCCGCCTTCCCTCCATGGCTGCGGATCTCCTCGACGGCTGCCAAGGCCCCGCCCGCTTCGTGGGAATGGTGGAGCATCACGTCCGCACCTTCTCGCGCGAGCTCCAAGGCAATGCTTCTCCCAATGCCGGTGCCTGCTCCGGTTACCAGGGCGCGCTTGCCGAACAATTTCTGCCCGGCGATCTTGTTGTCTCCGCTATGCTTTAGACCCTCTCCCCCTGACCAGTTAAGCACTATGGCAATACCGATCTGGCGCCGATATTGGCCCAATTCTTGAGCGGTATAAAACCCTCGGCGAATCTGACCCCGGATTGATAACCGCGAAACTTTGCAACCACTTCTATGTAGTCCAGGAAATCTACTCCGCCGCGACGACGAAACCACTCCCGTTGGCTGCGATGACAATTCAACATTTTCACTTTGCGGGAAAAGGTTTCCGTGATATCGACATAGATCTCCGGCTGAAACCCATAGCCAGCCAGAGGTTCCCACATATAAATGAGTGGCGATTTACTCACCGCTGGGCGAGAAGTACGAAAATTACCAACGGTTGCCGCGAGCGCCGCATCCCGGACCAAGACAAACGTATTGTTGTGATCGCTGCCGTAATCGGTGTGGTAGTGCGTGAATATGACATCGGGTGCGGTTTGGCGAATCACATCGGAAAACACCTGTTTGGCCTGCAGGGTCAGGTCAACTCCGTAGTCAGACATCCCCATCTCAATCAACTCCGCCCCCAGCACACGCGCCGCATGCAGGGCCTCTCGGCTACGGATGCTGGAGATTTTGTCACCGGGCAGATCCATAGACGCCGAATCCCCTCTGCACGCAAGCGCAATGGTGACTTTGTCGCCCCGTTGAATGCAGCGGGCCAGGGTGCCAGCGCAGCACAATTCCACATCATCGGGATGAGCGCCAATGGCCAATATTTGCAGCGGTTTGTATGTTTTCGCGCTTTTCTTCTCTTTCACGACGTTTCGAACTCCTTTCTTTCATCCCAGGTCCAGCTGGTGGATGCAAACCCTGATGCTTCGAGGGCTTTGAGCCGTTCCCGATCGATCTCAATCCCGAGCCCTGGCTTGTCCGGAATCTCCAGGCAGCCTTCAGTATTCAGATGAAACGGGGTACTTGTTAAACTTTCGACCAAGGGGTTTCCTACGTTGAATTCCACAAAAGAGGAGCTGGACAACGTGGATGTTAAATGCAGGTCGGCAGCCACTCCGACAGCCGTGTTCCAGCCGTGAGGGACGAGTTCAATGCCACGCTCCTCGGCCATCCACGCGATGCGCCTCATTTCTGAAAGACCGCCTACCTTGGAAACATCGGGTTGTGCGATGTCCATGGCCCGGCGATCGAAGTAAGGCGAAAATGACTGCCGCCGGGTAAGCACTTCGCCATGCGCAATCTTGATTGGCGATTGTTCCGTCAAGCGGGCATAGCCCTCAATGTCGTCCGGGGCCAGGGGTTCTTCCAGCCAGTACACACCGTAGTCTTTAAGCATCCTGGCTCTCTCAAGCGCATCTTTCAGGCGCAACTTCCAAAAAGGATAGCTGCCTCCCATATCGATCAACAGCCGCGTGTCGTTCCCAGCAGCTTCGCGGGCTTTGCGAATCAGGGCTTCATCTTGCGCCACGCTTTCGCGCCCAAAAGGCTCCCACCCCAGTTTGATTGCACGAAATCCACTCTCCTTCATCCTTTGAATGCGCTCCGCCAATGTCTCGAGCGGCACAAAAAGAATGGAACCGTAGGCCGGAACGGTTTGCCGGAGAGAACCACCCAGAAGCACCGATACGGGTTGCTGCAAGATTTTGCCCGCCACATCCCACAACGCCAGATTGACGGCGCTGATCGCGTGCGTCATGGCGCCCCCACGCCCCAACCAGAAAGTAATCTGGTGAAGCTTTTCGGTGACTCTTTCGATTTCGAGGGGATTTTCACCGATTACAAAGCGCTTGAGCCAATGCAATGCACCAATCGCTTGTCCCTTTTCTGAATAACAGGCGCCCCAACCGCTCACTCCTTGATCGGTACGTATCTCAAGAAACAGGTGGAAGTTACGGTCTGCCGGATAAATAGTCCAGTCGGTGATCTTTACTTTTTCATTTCCCATAACGCGACCCTGCTTCCGTGCTTGTGTTTACTGCAGCCTCAATACATTTTCCAATCGCTCAATCCGAGAAATTATGTTTCCAGGAAATTCAGCTAAATTGCGCATCGATCTTGTACTCACCCTTGATCTCGGCGGGCAACCTGACCGTATTTCGGTCCAGAATTGCGGTTTGCCTGCCATTGATTTGCACGGACGAGAGCTTCTGCCGGGAATTGCCGGGGCGCAAGCGTAAGCGAATTTCGGTGGGCAGAATAGCTAGATTTAATCTGGCGGCAACCCTGAGTTGATTTCCACTTGGATCAACTTCCACTTCCAAATCCACATGGCCGCCGAAATGAGTGCCCATCTCTTTTACTCCAAAGCGCCCCCCCGGTTTAAGCCAAACCTGCGGAATCGCCTGCAGTAACCACAAAGATTGCTGCGAGCCGTCATACCCGCCACGCTCGTTGACGAACATGTTCCGAATCGCCCGCCAACGCTCCCCTTCGCCTGGTGCGCAGGATGGTACGCCATCAATCGATTCCACCCCCACTCGAAACTCCTTGTGCAGCACCATGGAAAAATTATGAGAGAACCACTCAAAAAAGCGCGGCAGATCGTCGCGTTGTAGAAATAGATCGTATCCAATGGGCCACATCGTCTCATACTCAACGTAATGCTTCCATAGAAAGTGACGATCCGCCGTGGGCGCATTCACATCGGCAAAGTTTTCGTCGGCGGTGGGTTGCCCGTAAGAGTTGTGGGCCAGCTTCAGATAGGTTCCTTCGCCCTTAGGCATCCCGGCTTCCAGAAAGGCCAGAGACTGATCCACCAGTTCATCCTGGGGGTCCAGGGCTCCCCATGCGCCAGCGCGCAGTGGCCCATAACCGGTATAAGTCCAGTCTGTCTTGGCCCAATCCAACTCGTAAACGTCACGCGGAACGTATGGCAAGGTTGCCCCTCCGGGAAGAGGCAGCGGGCGAGACTTGTCCCGAGCTTCGCGATAGCGTTCGCGCAGGCAACTGCGGTATGCATTGAGCTCTTGGGCTAGTTCATCTGCCCGTGAATGCTGGATTTCACGGAGCAGACGCACAGCTTCGATGTGGCCGAAGATACAGAATGCATCGTTAAAAATGGTGTTTCCAGACAACCAATCATGTGCGGATGCCGCGGGCAACAGGCCCCAATGGGCAACCTTTTTGCCATTTTCTTCCCGCATGGTGCGGCGGCGTTGCACGGCCATCCAGTCGCAGGCATCGAGAATTGCCTGCAGTGGAGACCCCGGCCCCTCTCCCAGCCATGCGCGGTCGCGCGTAATTCGATAATGTGCAGCCAGAGCCCATAGCTCCGTGCCATGACTCAGCAGCAAGGTGTTCGCAGTCCAATCTCCAAAGTTCCCCAAGAAGCCGGGCCTTCTGCTGAACCCTTCTCCTGGAATGAGCGCTCCTTCTCCCATGTCTTGGCGGGTGAGCTTCCCAAAATCTTCGGTTTGCGTATCAATAAAGCTCTTAAGGACGGGCCGAGAATAATGAGTCAGCCCGCGCAGATCCAAAGTGGGAAGGGCCTTGGCGGCGTTACATGGCCAATACATCTCGTAGTGATTAGGGCTGGTTTTATACATCCAGACGCGCGCTTTGTGCCGGTACCCGATCTGCTGCGCCATCTGACCGGCTACCGCTTTGGTATAGTCGTTCAAAAAAGCATTGGGGGTCTCGATGCTGGTTGGCCCTTCGACCACTGATTTCCAAAATGCGCACGCAGCACGGAACAATTCGTCTTTATTTAGGTCAGTTAACTTCTGGGCAACCACTTGATTGACCGGCTTGTAAGGAACGGTCAACATTAAATCAGTTTCTTCCCCTGGCCCCAGGGGCACAGACCACTCCAAAACTCTCTGCGGTCGCGATTGCATCCCTTGGGGTGGATCGATTTCTTGATGCCAGTGGACCGTCCCGCGTTCAGGTGGGGGAACGACATAACGCACTTCGTTCCCGGCCAGGCCATAAGGCGAAGCAAAGGAGTGTTCGATGCTCTGGCCGAGTTCGTTGCCTTGACCGGCTTTATATCCAAACTCCACCTGACTGGTATCGCCCATATGCAACCAAAGGTGGCCCAGGGTCTTTTCTTTGGAAGTATTCTGGACGCTGAATCTAACTTGCACAATCAGTAGATCATCTTCCCGGGGTTGCATCCCTTCCGTAAAAGAGCGTTGCATTAAATGCGCAAAAAACCTTTGTCTCCAAATCAACACGCCATCTTTGGTTTGAATATGGGGAATGGGCAAATAGCCGTCTTCCAGGCCTCGGGTGATTGCGGCATCGCGATTCCCCACGCGATCAACAAACTTTGCGGGGCTACCATACCCCACCGATACGTGCAGGAGATTGTTGCCCAGCAGTTCAAGCTCCTTCATCATTCCGGGGTTGCTGCGCGCCGCCTTCAAGGGCCCAAACACCAAGGCACCATTCCAAAGAACTCCTGCCTGGAACTCGTACCCAGGAATGCCCACATGCTGCACTGGTCTCCGCATAGACAACCAAGATCGTTGCGCTTCCTCCAGGGTCCATTCATGGGCAGAATGATCTGCGGCCAACGCCAGATGCATAGGGGGGAGGAAGGTTGCGCCGGTGGACAACAGCATCCCCTGTAGAATTTCTCGACGATTCAATTTCTTTCCGTTCATGGATGTTTCATCTCTTTCAGCGTAAGATCGTTGTGCCCTAACGAGAACGCACGGCCTCAATCAAATCGGGCCACGATTCTGTATTCTTGCTTCTTTTCAGGAGGAAGCAGGACACTATCTTTTCCGACGGCTTGCATTTTACGGCCATTGATTTCAACCGAGGTCAATCGCCGGCCGCTTCCCGAACGAAGCCTCATACGTATCTCCGCTGGCAGAAGCACCAGATCGAGCCGGCCATGAACCGCAACCGAGTTTCCGTTCGGCGCAACTTCCACTTCCAGATCGACATGACCGCCAAAATCAGTTCCCATCTCACGTACGCCCAGACGTCCTCCCGCCTTGAGCCAACTCCGTGGTATCGCCTGCAGGAGCCAAAGGGACTGCTGTGAGCCGTCGTAGCCGCCATGTTCATTGACGAACATGTTGCGGACTGTTTTCCACCGTTCCCCCTCTCCTGGCGCACACGAGGGAATGCCATCCCGGGCCTCACATCCAACACGAAATTCGTGATGGATCGCAGCCGTGAAATTATGAAAAAAGAACTCAAAAAACCTGTCTAACTCATCTCGCTGAAGAAATACTTCATACATTGGCCACATGGTTTCCTGTTCCACATAATGCCGCCAAAAGAAGGTCTGTTTACCATCTTTCGGCATACCGACATCCAGAAACCTCAGGGCCTGCTCGACAAGCGGGTCATTTGGATCAAAGGCGCCCTGTCCTCCGGCCCGGACCGGCCCGTAATTTGCGTAGGTCCAATCAACTTTCTGCCAATCGAGTTCATAGACGTCCCTGGGAACATAGGGGATGGTCCCGCCTCCCGGCACAGGTACGGGCCTGGCCAGGTCTCTGGCTTCGTTGTAGCGATCCCGCAGACAGTCTCGGTAGGCTTTAAGCTCCTTGGCCATTTCTTCCGCTCTTGGATGATTGATTTCCCGCAGCATGCGAACGGTTTCGATCATGCCGTAGATGCACCAAGAATCATTGAAAACAGCGTTGCCCGACAACCAATCGTGCGCCGAAGCTGCCGGAAGCAGTCCCCAATGCCTTACCTTCTTTCCCTTTTCTTCCCGCATGGTGCGGCGTCGCTGTGCACTAACCCAGTCACAAGCATCCAGCATGGTTTGTAACGGCGAACCGGGCCCCTTGCCCAGCCAAGATTCGTCACGTGTCCTGCGATAGTGGGATGCCAGGGTTTTGAGCTCGGCACCATGACACATCAGAGAAGAATTGGCAGTCCATCCCCCAAAATTTCCCAGCAAGCCGGGATGCGTGGCGAATCCCTCTCCCAAATCCGCGGTCGGTCGACGCAGATCATCCCGAGGAGCGTCGGGACGCCTGTCTTTCCCCAAGATTCCCGGCTCGTCAGTTTGGAAGTCCACAAAGCTCTGCAGAACTGGGCGCGAGATGTGCGTTAGCCCCCGCAAGTCAAAAGCCGCAAGCGCAGTGGCCGCGTTGGCCGGATAGTAGTCTTCGTACCAGTTTGGCGAAGTCTTATACATCCAGAGCTTATGAAGATGACGGTACCCCACCTGCTGGGCCATTTGTCCGGGGACAGCCGCCAAATAATCATTCATCCATCCCTCTGGAGTCTCAATTCTCCCTGGCCCCTGAAGCAGACTGCTCCAGAATTGGCTTACTTCCTGGTGCACTGCGGCACTGTCGAAACCCAGGATTTTTTCTGCCGAAGTGCGGTCAATCAACCCATAAGGCAGTAATAAAGTGAGCTGTGCTTCTTCGCCAGGGGCCAGACCCACGTTCCACTCGATCAATTTCTCCACCGCATTCGCGATTCCTTCCAGCGGTGGCCCGGCGTCATGCCAACGCAATTCTCCCTTTTTCGGAGAGGGAAAAATGTAGCGCACCTTGTCCTGGATCCATCCGAAGGGTGGTTCAAAACGATGGGCTAACGGCTGGTCTAACTCCGCCCCAATCTCAGTTATCAGTTTGGTCTGACTGGTGTCTCCGAAGTAGAACCATAAATGGCCATTCTCTGTCTTGGCGCCCGTATTCTTGACCCGAAACTGAACGTGGGTCACCGGTATGTCATTGCGATTGGGACGCATACTTGCTTCCTGCATCTTGCGCCCCGCCACATGAGCAAAAGCGGTTTCCTTCCAAATCAGGCTTCCATCCTGAGTCTCTACGCTGGGAATCGGCAGCCGGCCTCCTTCCAGACTGCGGCGAATGAATGGACTTCCTGTTCCCTTGCGATCTACAAAGCGCATCGGGTCGCCGTAGCCAATGGAAAGATGCAGCAGATTATTCCCCAGGGGCGCAGCCTCTTCGGCCATAAGAGGATGTACATAGATCTCTCCTCGCTGCAAAGTTGGACCGCAAAGCAGCGAGCCGTCCCAGTAGACACCGGTCTGCCATTCGCAACCCGGTACTCCAACATGAGCTACCGGGTTCTTCATAGCCGTCCAGTATTTTTGGGCCTCTTCGAAGCTCCATTCACGAATATCCACTTCGTCTTGAACCTTGTCCATTTCGGCTGCAGGAAACAGGAAGGATTCAGCATTCATAGTGCGCGACCAAATCACACCGGTGGAAGCGAGCGCGCCTTGCAGCAACGTGCGGCGAGAAAAGCTCGAATCGGACATTCACCTCTCCTGGACCCATTGAATCTCAGCACTCTCAGGCAAGAAACCGCCCTGCCGGAGCCGACAAAATAGCCCGGCGGTCCGCCTGGATAGAGCCTATGCAGACCGCCGTCCCCCTCCAACCCAGATCTCCCCGCTAGAAACTTAAGCGCAGAGCTAACTGAATGACTCGTGGCACCTGCGAGATACTGGTGATCTCGCCGAACGCAAAACCATTTGCCGTTGCATTCGGGGCCCCCAGATTGGGATGGTTGAAAACATTGAACATTTCCGTGCGGAACTGGAGCTTCACGTCCTCACGTACCACAAAGTTTTTATAGATGGAAAAATCGGCATAGAACGAAGATGGGCCGAACAGAGCCCCTGTCCGCGCGTTGCCGACCGTGCCTGGGGTTGGCGCCTCAAAGCAGGACGTATCAAACCAGTTGGACTTAGTCGGATTGCTGACTCTGCCGCTGCAGGTCTGATTGGCCCGGACGGTGTACACGTTGATATTGGCGCTATCCCCGCTCCAGGTCACCGAGAAAGGCTGCCCGCCCAAATACGGCGTGGCAATCGCGGCTACCGTCCAGCCACCCACCACTGCGTTGGCGATACCGCCTTGATTCAGCCAGCGCATGCCTTTTCCGAAGGGCAAGTCTGCAATAACGTGGAACTTGATCTCGTCGGGAGAGTATCCGACAGGACCACGGAATTGCCCCCGGTTGTAGATATCGACAAACGATTCCTGAATGTTCCTGGCTCGCCGATAGGAAGTCTGGAAGGTGAAGTGGGGCGACGCCTTTCTTAACAACGCCTGGAATGCGTCATAGCGGGCATTCCCTTCGTTGAAGACCCCGGTAATCGAAGAGAAATCCGGGTAAGGAGTGCGCGAGCTGATCGAGCCCGGACCGATCCTTGGCTGGTTGGCATTCCAGCCGGTTTCCAGGTGTACGCTATGCTCATCCTGGAAGCTGGCTTTCGCTACCATCCCCCAAGGCAAAGCCTGTTGAAACTCCAAGCTCAACTGCTGCATGGAGCTGGAGGGAAGATGGGGCCCCCGCAAGTATGCGCTGGGAGCGGGCGCTTCCCCCGTTGGCCCGTTGAAAAAATCGTCCGCGTAACGTGTGGGGGAGGGAGTGGTGTTATAGGTTAGCAAGATACCCGCATAGGGAAGCGACGCCGGCTGGTTGTTGCCGTTTTGTCCAAATTGGCGGACATAATAAATCCCGTATCCTCCCCGAATGACCGTGTTTGTACCGCCCCAGGGCCGCCAGGCAAAGCCCACCCGCGGACCAAAATCTTTATGGCTGCCATACACCAACGTTCTCTTGGGTAACGAAGATTGGCTCGCCGGGACAATGTAATCGCCATATTGACTGAGCAGAAATGGCACTTGCGGGCCTAAGCCGGTTTGAATTTCGTCGCCGGCAACCACGATTTTTCCTAAGGTCTGATCAAAATTCGCCCAGATGTTGTGAGGTTCTGAGGTTTGTACGGGCAATTCATATCGCAAACCAAGATTCAACGTGAGCTTGGATGAAACTTTCCAATCGTCCTGGGCGAAAACAGCGTAGTTGCCCGAGCGCAGGGACCTTGGAGCACTGGCCAGATAAGCCAACCCCATATTGGGGATCCCCAGAAGGAAATCCGCCGCCCCTAGCCCGCTGTACACATTGTCACTGAACCATAAGAATGGCCAGCTTGAGCGGGTGTAGGCAAAGGTCGTTGCGTCCGCATTGCGCTGCCCTGAAAAACCAACCTTGAACAGATGTTTCCCTCGCACGATGGAAACGTTTTGGTCCAGGCTATAGGTGCGAAATGCAAAACCAAGGTTGTTGCCAGGCTGCCCAAACGAATCAAAGTCCGAAAGGAAAAGGATGGGGTAGTGATCAATCGGCTCGCTTCCCAATCCCTGGATTTTCATAGCGGGGGGAGTCGCCGGTTGCACGGTATCGGTAATCAAACTTTCTTTGTGCCAACCCAGCCGCGTCTCGGAGATCAGGGTGGGCGACCAAGTTCGCGTCCAGCCTACCCCTGCATTGGAAAAATGAAAATCTTCAGTTTGCCCCAACCAGACGGTGGAGGCCGGTGGATCAATTCCCCGGCGGGGTTGCAAACTGGCCTTAAAGAAGAAGGCATCTTTCTGCGTAGCCTGATAGTCCACTCGCGGCGAATACTGCTCCCAGTTTGTTCTGGTCGGGTTATTCGCCGTGTAATTATTGATCACGCCAGAAGCAGTCGCCCGAGGCATGAGGGAATCCATGAGATCCACCATGTAGGAATTCAAACGGTCCGCGGGGATCACATTTCCGGGGAAAGGCAGTCCGGTTTCCGGATCATTCACCACAAAATCAGGCAGCAGTTCACTGAAATCGCCCGTCCGCATTTTGTTGGTAAAAACTGTTCCCTGTCCTTGAAAATTCTGGACTTGCCTTTGAGCTTCCCAGTTGAAATAGAAAAACAACTTGTTCTTGATGATGGGGCCACCGATGTCGGCGCCGAATTGGTTGCGGATCAGAGAATCTCTCTTGTGGGTGTAATAGTTACCGGCGTTCAGCGCCGCCACACGGTTGTACTCCCAAGCATTTCCGTGAAATGCATTCTGACCGGACTTTGTGGCCACCATCAGCTGGGCTCCGCCACCTCCGAACTCAGCTGGGGACAGGATTTCCTCGATGCGGAATTCCTGAATGGAATCCACCGATGGGTTCATCGCTGGACCGGCAAGGAAGTGCGAACGATTATCAACACCATCCACGCTGTAGTTTGCGCCGACCGTGCTATTCCCTCCCACGGTGACATATTGTCCCAGCGATGTAAGGAGCGACGCACCTTGGGCGCCGGCGTTTGTGATACCCGGTTCAATCGTCGCCAACTGCGAAAAATCTCGCCCATTCAATGGGAGATCCAAAGCTTCACGCCGGGAAATCATCGTCGATACGCTAGAGCTATCCGTATCCACTCGCGCGGCCGCTCCCGTTACCTGTACAGAAACCGACATCTGCCCAACCTGCAGCGCGACGTCAATTCTCTTTTTGTCGGCGATCTGCACCTGGATGTCGGGATAGATCGCGGTGTCAAAACCTTCTTTCTCGACACGTAGACGATATATTCCGCTGTTCAGATAGGAAAAGGTGAATATCCCAGAGTCCCCAGTTTCAACCGACTGACTAACGCCGGTTAACTGATTCTCCAAAGTGACTTTTGCCTTCTGCACGACTGCGCTGCTTGGATCCGTAACCGTTCCTAAGACCTGGCCTTGGGGTACCTGGCCATGGGCAATCTTTCCTCCCACGGCGATGGCCAGACAACCACAAAGCATCAACATCAGACATCTGACATAGCGCATTTTTGAATTCCTCCCCGAGATTCCCGCGGCTTTGCTGCTCTTCACAACGTTCCACCAACGGAACGGAGCCGCCCCTAGCGTGCGGGTTTGTTCTAGCGTTCACTTTCTTCGCTTGTCAATCAAAACCAGCGCACTCGTTCCACCCGTGGAACGGATTGTGCAATCAGAACAACCTAGCCCTTCCTTTGGGATCAAACAAATCAATGAATTCGATTGAACTATGCGGAAACACTGGGAAAAGTGTTGCACAATTCAACGCTTCCTCAGCGGGCTTCCTAGCAACAGGCCACATTAGTTTTTAGCGTTTTCTGTGCCGTCGCGGGAACGCGTCAAGGCCCTGTGGAACTCCTCCTTGTGTTATCGTTCCACGTGTGAGACAGTTTCCGTGATAGGGTTTCTCAATCAAGCGGGGTAGGGACAGAAGGGACCTTGGAGATGTCTAACAAAGATTCTATTCCTGCCGTAGGGCGCACTTTGGCCGTTCTCGAATTGCTGGCAAATTCCCGCAGGCCGCTCAATATCTCCGAAGTTAGCCGCGCCCTTAACCTCCCTAAGAGTTCAACCTGTCGAATGCTCACCGCACTCGAAAACGAGCGTTGTGTGCAAAGGGATGCCGGCAGCAACCGATATCGCTTTGGGTTCCGCCTGGTTGGTCTGAGCCGGGCCGCCGTAGAGAATCTACAAATACGCGAAATCGCCAAGCCTCTGTTAATTTCGCTCATGCTGAGTACCGGCTTGTCGATCCACCTGACAGTATTGGAGTACGGGCAAGCGATCATCATTGAGAAAATTGAAGCTCCGGGATCCGGACTGATTGGAACTTGGCCCGGGCGCGCCATGGATATCAATTCCACCGCGGCCGGCAAGGCATTGGTTGCCTTTCTTTCGGGTGAAGAACTCGAAAAGCAGGTGAGATCCAAGTCGTTCGTGAAACACAATCAAAAAACAATCACGTCTTTTACCAAACTCAAAGAACATTTGGTTCGCGTAAGAGAGCTGGGATACGCTGTAGACGATGAAGAAGATGAACTCGGAGTCCGCTGCGTCGGAGCGCCGGTTTTCGATGGCACCGGAAAAACTGTGGCCGCTATCAGTGTCGTAGGCACAATCAACCAGATTGGCCGGGAAGACATCCGGCAAATGGGGACCATCGTAAAGCGATGTGCCGCCACGATTTCTTCTCGTCTAAGCTCTTCTGGGCTTTCTTGAAATGGAAAATGTTTTCATTTAGTTTGTCGCGCGAGCATTTTTGGAAGTGTCGTAAGTTATCCCTGATAATTTCGGGCGAGATGCTGGGATTGCGTTGCAGTTGTCTTTGCCACCGAGGTCTTTCTGAGCGCGTCTCAGGTGCGCCGGGACCGTGTTCACCCCGGTCCGATATATGCTGTGCACGTCTGTATGGCGCCTCTAATTCAAGAGTCGAGCCTGGGGGTTTGGTAGATCGTGGCGCCCTGCACCTTGATCTCAACCTCCACCAGGTATTTCTCCAGGGCTTGGGTGTTCACCACCATGCCAAGTCCCGGCTGGTCCGGCACATGGATCTCGCCATTCCCATCCGGCAACAGATGGTTGGCCGTGATATCCAGCGCCAACTGTTTCGGCGTAATGGGATACTCGCAGATGTGATGCTGCTCCAGGCCGGCAAACGGCTGCAGCGACGCACTCAACGCCAAGTGCGATGTAAAGGTGTGGTTCACATACGTCACACCACGCTCGACGGCGTAGTCCGCCACCTGCTTCGCGGGAGCAATGCCGCCAATGCGGCCGCAGTCAATCTGAATGAATTTCACCCCTCCGAAGTCCACCAGATGCCGCGCCATATCGACATTGTGTGCGCCTTCTCCACCCGCCAATCCAACTTTGGTGCTCCGCTCCGACAGGGTCTTATAGGAAGCCAGGGCCCCGGTCTGAAACGGCTCTTCCAGCCAGTAGGCGCCGATCTCCTCCAGAACTGGAATTCGGGCGGTCGCAGCCTCGACGTCACTGCCCCAAATCTGCCCTGCATCAATACAAACGATGCCGTCTTTCCCGCAACCTTCCCGCGCGGCATGCAATTGGTCGGCATCGTCCTTCGCTGCGCCCCGGCCAAACGGTCCCCAGCCCAGCTTGACGGCGCGAAATCCCCGATTGCGCGCCGCGCGGACTTTGTCCAGCGTCTCCTGAGCTGAATCGCCGAATAGCATGGAGGCATACGGCATTTTGGGAAACGCGCGCTGGTACCCAATCAATTGCCAGACCGGCTGTCCTCGCTGCTTGCCCAGCAGGTCCCAAAGCGCCATTTCGATGCCCGAGAGAACGTGGGGGGCCTGCAATAAATCCATGCTGTTGTAGGCGACGTCCAACGCAATGCGCTCGATGTCGCGATGGCCCTGCAAATCACGTCCCAGCACCGAGTCGCGCACCGGACGGCAGCTCCCGTGCGACATCGGCCCTACATAGGCTGCGATGGACGCCAGAGGCGCAGCTTCACACTCGCCCCAGCCTTCAGATTGCCCGGCGCGCACCCGCACCAACAGCGCGTCCTGGCTGCCGTCTCCTTCCGTAGTAATCACCGGCATGGCCACATAAAACAGATCGATCGTTTCAATTTTCATGGATGGGAAGTCACCTGATAACACAATCTCATAAATGGCCAAGAAATTCTTTTGCTTTTCGGATTTCGCTGTGGATTAAACAATTCGAGGAGCGATTGGTGTGAGTTTTCCAGGGCAGGAAATGTTCGAAGAAACGGAGGCCGCGGCTAAGCCTCGGCGGGCCTCGCATCCAGAACGGACGTTTCTTCTCTCACCGGTCAGCGTGGCGCGCCAGCTCCCAGGCCAACCAATCGTCACCAAAGAGCTCCACCGGGTGTGGTGTGCGAATGGTGCCATTCCCGCAGCGGAGACCATCGGCCGGACAATATTGGTCGCATCCCCAACAGATGCGTTCGGGATACTTGGGATGGAGCACTAATTTGGGATTCGCCTGCCGGCTCCCAGCGGTGGCAGCTTCACTCACGGTGCTCTCCAATCATGGGATGCTGCTGCTCATTGGCAGTGGGAACCAGTCTCAGATACACCTGTTGCGGCAAAGGAGTCTGCCAATGATTCGTGAGCTTGGCGTAGCCAACCAGCCCGAAGAAGATGAGGCCGACCCCGGCCGCGACTTGCCACCCGCGCACCGGACGTTTCCCCGCCGAGCCCATCCATTGCAAAGCCAGTGCATCCTTGGCCGGACAGACCGCGACGCACTCCAGACATCCTATGCATTCCGCAGAGCGAATCTGCACTAATTTGTCTACTGGGAGGGCCGAGGGGCAGGCTTTGGCGCACTTGGCGCAGTCAATGCAGGCGCCCTTCTGGCGCACAATACGCAAGGGACTGAACAGAGAGATGAGACCCATGAGCGCGCCGTAAGGACAAAGGTACCGGCACCAGAAGTTGCGCACCAACAGCGACGCCACGCCCAATATCCCGAGGACAAGCACGGTCGCAGTTCCCATAAAGCGGAAAAAGTTCAGCATGCGCACGTCCACAACCAGGCCGTAGGGGCTGGCCACGAAGTGGGCTATGGCCGCCGCCGACATGGTGCTGATGGCGTAAACGAAAAAACTCAGAAGCAGGTATTTCAAGGAGCGGAGAGGCAGGTCGAGCCACGCCGGCAGGCTGAAATTGCGCCCAAATAGGCGGCGGCCCAGCTTCCATAGATATTCGGAAACGGTGCCGACCGGACACAACCAGCCGCAGAAGGACTTGCGGAACAGCAAAGAACTCAAGGCGAAGGCGGTGAAAAGAAAAAAGGCGGCAGGATGCAGCCCCGGCAGTTGGCCACTCCAGAGGGTGTATTTGAACTGCATCAGCCCCTCAATCGGCAGCCACCCTTCCACCCCCGAGGGACGGGAAACCGCGGCGGTTTGCCCTCCAGTTTCCGCCCAACGCACAAACAGATAGAACTGCAGCCCGATCCAGAGATTCAAAGCAAGGAAAGCCGCCTGCACGGCAAACCGTATTCTCTGCGACCCATCATGGTCTTCACGGCGGATGAGCTTTTTGCGCGCCGAATGCCGCATTGGTGACGCAACGCTCTTGCCTTCGGAGAGGGCGACTTCTACAGTGGGCGGGGCTTGCGCTGCCATTCTCGCCTCCTTCTCCCCTGCACCATAGAAGAAGAGCACCGCACCGGCCTATGATTTATGTCACAGTTGGGCGTGACCCGCGGGCACATCCCCCTAAGCCCCACAATCCCTTGAACTTCCGGTCCTAGGATGGCGCAAAAAAATCCGCCCGCGCCGCTTACGGCTGCGACGTGGGCGGGTCAGGAGGAGAACAACATCAGGAGAAACAACTCTTAGTTGGCGATTGGCTGGAAGTCCGGGTAGGCCACGCCACCGTGCTCACCCAGGTCCAGACCCTCGATTTCCTCATCTTCGGTGACGCGCAATCCGACAGTCATCTTGATTGCGTACCAGAAGACTGTGGAAACGATCGCAACAAACCCTCCCACGGCGACTACGCCGATGATTTGCGGGGTCAGCTGGGCGAAGCCGCCGCCCTTGAGCAATCCCGCTTTCACCACGGAGGCGGCCGGGCAGACCGTGGGATCGGCAAACAGGCCGACGCACAAGGTGCCAAAGACGCCGTTGGCCAGGTGGACGGAGGTGGCGCCCACCGGGTCGTCGGCTTTGATCTTGTCGAAGAAGAACACGGCGCCCACGACAATCAGCCCAGCCACGATGCCGATGATGAAGGCGCTGCCCATACTGACGAAAGCGCAGGGTGCGGTAATCGCGACCAGGCCGGCCAGACCGCCATTCAAAGTCATGCTCAAATCCGGCTTGCCGGAAATTTTCCAGATCAGCAGCAGAGCGCTGATGGAGGCAGTCGCCGCGGCAATATTGGTGGTGGCGGCAATGTGGCCGATCGACCCCCAATCCAGGGCCATGGTCGAACCCGGGTTAAACCCGAACCATCCAAACCACAGGACAAAGACTCCGATGGTCGCCGAGGTCATGCTGTGGCCGGGAATCACGTTTACCTTACCATTGCTGTAGCGTCCGATGCGCGGCCCCAGAATCAGAATGCCGGTCAGCGCGGCCCAACCACCCACCGAGTGGACGACGGTGGAGCCGGCGAAATCCAGCATGCCCATCTTGGCCAACCAGCCTCCCCCCCAAATCCAGTGGCCGGTGATGGGATAGATGATTCCGACCATGGCGAAAGAAAACAGGAAGAAAGCCCCGAACTTAATGCGCTCCGCCACGGCTCCGGAAACGATGGTGGCGGCGGTGCCGGCGAATACCAGCTGGAAAAAGAATTTTGCCCATAGCGGAATGGCGGCCCAGGAAATAGCGCCGTACACGCCTTTGTACAAATCGCCGGCCAGCGGGCTGTTGTCAGCCCCGCCGGCAAACCAGATGCCCGCGGTGCCAATGAATCCGTTGCCATCGCCAAACATCAGTCCCCAGCCGGTCAACAGAAACGCTACCGAGGAAACTGCGAAGACGATGTAATTCTTGAACAGGATGTTGGTGCAGTTTTTGGCGCGGCAGAGCCCTGATTCCACCAGCGCAAACCCCAGGTTCATGAAGAAAACCAGGAATCCGGCGATCAAGGTCCACATGGTGTCCACGCCGACCTTGATGCCATCGATCGGCGGAGCAGCCGCGGCCTGGTCTTGGGCAAAAGCGGCGAACGACGTCGCCAGAAGGGCCAACCCCACCCACAACCATCTATGGACACGCCCGCGACAGAAGTTCAGCATTCTGCGTGCGAGCTTGGATTGAGCGATCTTCTCCGCCGACGTTGTGGCCGCCAGAGAAGCACGAAGTTGGTCTTTGACAATCATCAAGTGAGTGTCTCCATTTCCTTTATTCCGGTTTCCCGGTTTTTCTACAAACTCAATTGGGGTGAGGCCGACCGCGGCCCTCCCGCAAAACTTTCTCAGGAATTTCGTCCCCATCATCCTCAGCGGATTGGCTCAATAGCACCGTCGCCGGCTGGCGAAGTAGCCCTAACTCGCGGCTTCCGCGGGCACGACCACCGCCTGCGCCACGAGAGCTTGGCCAAGAATTGACGACACACTCTCAATGCAGGATTTCAGAGCATGGGGGAACCAGCAGGGGCTAGCAGCGTAGGGAGCAGTGCAGAATGAGGACGTGGTGCGCGCTGGTACGCAACGAGAGCAAGGGCGGTTGAAATGCCGGGGCCTTCGTTAAAATGATCAGCTGACTGACCACAATTGCGAAGACGTTCGATGTCAGAGTTTTGCCGGAGGTATGGCTGAGCCGGGAGGCCAGGACATTACTGCGCGTGCTTATGGCATCGGGAAATTCCACCTGCGGTACGACCAGGAGAAGGGCCACCGTGGCCACCAAGAGCCAAATGGCGACCCGACTGGATCGAGTGAGTCCGCTGGATGTGAATTCCGTCAGCATCACGTAATCGGTAGGGGCGAAGTATCCCGATTTCTGGCGGGGAAGTACAATACAAATTTGTAATGGAAGACATTACAAAAAGTTTTCGCCGTCAGCCTCCCCGGCGAGATCTGGATTTTCTTCGTAGTCAGCGGAAACTGAAGAAGTTACTGCGGCCCCAGGTAGGAGAGCCGGAACTGCCTGGGGCCCGATAAATTCGCTGAATGGTTGCCATCAAAACTATCGATCCCAATCGCGCATCGCGGACTTTTTTGCGACCCCTCGTCAAAAATTAATTTCCTACTCAAAAGTGGTATGTAAATATACCTCAAACCATAGTGGCTGCTCGGCCACCAGCTAGTGTCCAATGGGCATACTGCGCTACGGGGATGCCACAATGGAGGGGGCGTGAACATCAAATTCCTGATTTTTACGGCGGCGAAGCTCGCCTTGCTCTTGGGGTGCGCGCATGACACGCGCGTGGGGCCCCTCCCCGCCTTGCGCCCTTCCCCGGACAAAGCCGAATTCATCGTGGCCGCCGCCGGAGATATTGCCTGCGATCCCGACAGCAAAGACTTCCATCAGGGCCAGGGCACGGAGCGCAATTGCCACATGCTGGCGACCGCCAACCTGGTGACCTCGTGGGACCCGGCGGCGGTATTGATTCTGGGCGACAGCCAGTATGAAAAGGGCACGCTGGAGGCGTTCCAGAAATCCTGGGCGCACAGCTGGGGCCGCAAGGAACTCAAAGACATCACTTATCCGTCCGTGGGCAATCATGAATACAAGACCGCGAATGCCAGCGGCTATTTTGATTACTTTGGGGCCCGCGCCGGGGAGCGCGACAAGGGATTTTACAGTTTCAATCTCGGAACTTGGCACATCATCGCACTGAATACCGGCGGCAATGACGACTGCAAACCTATTTCCTGCAAGCCCGGCGACGCCCAGGAGAAGTGGCTGAAAGCAGATCTGGCCAAGAACCAGTCGGCCTGCACCCTCGCCTTCTGGCACCGCCCGCTGTTTACCTCGGGCCTGCACCGCAATGCCACGGAGACCCGGCCCTTCTGGCAGGACTTATACGACGCCCAGGCGGATGTGATCGTCAACGGCCACTCCCATCACTATGAGCGCTTCGTTGCGCAGGCCCCGGATGGTACGGCCGATCCGGCACGCGGACTGGTGCAGTTTGTGGTCGGAACCGGGGGGAAGAACCTGAAAAGCTTTTGGCGAGCGCAGCGCAATAGCGTGGTCCGGCAGTCGAAATCCTATGGCGTCTTGAAGCTGGAATTACGGGAAAAAAGCTATACCTGGCAATTCATCACTGAAAACGGCGAAGTCCTCGACAGTGGCGACGGACAATGCCACTCCAAATCTTCTTTTACGACTCCTCATTAAGGGGCCTTATGAATATTCATGGCCGGCCCACGGGCCGGTATCGCAATCTGGCGCTTTTCGTGTTTCTGGCGAGCTTGGGTGTTTTTGTCCTGTTACCCCGCCTCTGCCGGGGACAAGAATCGCGCACGCAGGAAATCGAAAAACAGCGCGACGAAAAAGCCGCCCACCCGAATAGCGATGCGCCCGGCAAGGTGGAGAAGGCGCTCATCTATTTGGAAGACGGCAATATTATGGAGCGCCTGACCGCCGGCTTCCATGGCTGGAACCTTCGTCTGGGCGGACTGGTGCAGGGCAGCGGATTTGCCCTGGGGCCGGAGTATCGGCGCAATCCGGAGTGGTTGGGCGGCAGTAATTTCCTGCTGGGGGCCCAGGTTTCCACCAAGCTTTATCAGAAGTATTACACCGGGTGGAAGATGCCGCGCCTGGCCAACGACCATGTTTCCTTCGAATTCAACGGCGTCCATCGCAACTACTCCCAGATTGACTACTTCGGCCCGGGCCCCCGATCGTCCAAAGACACGCGCACCGATTACCGCCTGGAAGACACGGCCGTCGATGCCGCGCTCGGCGTGAAGCCGGTGCGGCATACGCAATTCGGCGCCTCGGCGGGATATCTCTGGGTGAATATCGGCCCCGGGACTTCCGGCAAGTTCCCCTCTGCCGACCAGGTGTTCTCCCCCGTCGAGAGCCCGGGCATTGACCGGCAAACTAACTTCCTGCGTTTTGGCCCCTATGCCCAGATCGATTATCTGGATAATCCCGACGGCCCAGCCGGCGGCGGACTCTACACCTTCGAATACACCTGGTATCGCGACCAGAAACTGAACCTGCACGATTTTCAGCGCATGGACGCGGAAATTCAGCAATATTTCGGTTTCTTCAACAAGACGCGCGTGCTCGCCCTGCGGGCCAAAGCCACCCTCACGGATGCCGAACGGGGCAACGTAGTCCCCTTCTATATGCAGTCAATCCTGGGCGGCTCCGAAGACCTGCGCGGCTTCCTGCCCTTCCGCTTCTACGACAACAACAGCCTGGTGCTCAATGCGGAATACCGCTGGCATGTGATGAGCATCCTGGATATGGCGCTGTTTGCCGACGGCGGCAAAGTGTTCTCCCGGCGCGGCGAGCTCAACTTCAGCCACCTGCAGGGCGACGGCGGCATCGGCTTCCGTTTTAACTACCAGGGCCGCCAATTTATGCGTCTGGATATTGCCGGCAGCCACGAAGGCTTCCGCTTCTGGCTCAAGTTCAACGATATTTTTGTGCGGCGTCCTGTAGGAACGGCCAGCGCCCAGCCCATTTACTGAGGAGATCGCCATGAAAAAAACATTCGCAACCATCATGTTGCTTCTGGCGGTCGCTTCCGGGCTTTTCGCCGCCGACAAGTTCTATGCCGACGACCCGCTGCTTAAGGAACCGTCTCCGCGCGATGCCGCCAAGGTCAAGAACCGCAAGCTGAACGATTATTACGACCTCCTGGAGAACTCCTTCCAAAAGCGCGGAGAGCGCAATGAAAAAGGCGTGATGATTCGGGCCCGCGACGTAAACACCCTGGACGAGCCCATGGATGGCGCCTGGTATACCCACCGCCACTACTGGCATGCCATGACCGATGAGCAATTGCAGCTCGGCGCCGGCGGACAAAACCCGCCCTCGCAAGAAGGCCAGTGGACCATCGTCTCCGCCAAGAGTGAAGGGGTCACGCCCGGTTTCGTGATCGTGGACGCCAAAAATGACAAGTACTACGTCAAGTTCGATCCCATGAAGTATCCGGAATTGGCCACTGGCGCGGAAATGATCAGCGCCCGCCTGTTCCATGCCCTGGGGTATCACGTTCCCGACTACTACCTCATTCACTTCACGCCACAAAAACTGGTGCTGGGCAAAGATGTTGTGTTCCACGATGCCGAAGGCCGCAAGCGCGACATGACCCAGAGCGATCTGGACCAGCTGCTGGCCAAGGTGCCTCGCGCCGGCGATGGAAGCTATCGCGCCATTGTCAGCCTTCAAATCCAGGGCAAGCCGGTGGGACCTTACAAATATTTCGGGGTGCGCGGTGATGATCCCAACGATATCGTCCCGCATGAACACCGTCGTGAGCTGCGCGGGCTGGACATCTTCGCGGCCTGGCTGCAGCACAACGATTCTCGTTCCATCAACAGTCTGGACACGCTGGTGCAGGAAAACGGCGTCACCTATGTTCGCCATCACTTGATGGATTTTGGTTCCACGCTGGGCAGTCTGAGCACCTGGGCCAAGACGGCGCGCTACGGCGGCGAGTATTACCTCGACTTCAAACCCGCCCCTAAGCAGATCTTCACCCTGGGACTGGCAGTCCCTTACTGGGCGCACGCCCAATATCCTGGGTACCCTGCGATCGGAGGTTTTGAAGCCGCCACCTTCCGCCCGGACGAGTGGGTCCCCGACTATCCCAACGCGGCATTTCAGAATCGCTTGCCCGATGACGACTTTTGGGCCGCCAAACAGGTGATGGCCTTCACCAACCAGCAGATTCGAGCCATCGTCAAGGTAGCGCAGTTCTCCGATCCGCGGGCCGAACAATACATGGCGGAGACGCTGATCGCGCGGCGCGACAAAATCGGAAAGGCATTTCTCGGCAAAGTGCTGCCTCTGGATCTTTTTGCCGTCGAAAATGGACAACTGACCTTCCACGATCTGGCCCGTGAGCACGGCCTCGACGTGAAAGGCGAGCTGCATATTACCTGGGCCAGCTTCGATAACAAAACCAGCCAGTCCACACCGGTCCCCGGGGCTGCCGACTTCCGCGTGCCCGCAACCCAGGGCGGAGAAGTTTCGTATCTGGCCGCCCATCTCTGGCGGGGAGACGACACCGCCAAAGCCATCACCGTCTACCTGCGCTCGACCGGCGGACCGACGGAAGTAGTTGGCATCGATCGGACCTGGTAGCTCATGAAGAATTGGGTTTCCACGGAAGCACGAGTGTAAGGAAAGGAACCGCGCTGTGACCCGCAATCGAGAACACGAGTCCATACAGTCGTTCCCTGTCTTTCGC
This sequence comes from Acidobacteriota bacterium, assembly GCA_018268755.1. GTDB lineage: Bacteria > Acidobacteriota > Terriglobia > Terriglobales > Acidobacteriaceae > KAN-5. The sequence continues at coordinate 278,223 of JAFDVW010000013.1, read as the reverse complement.
ACTCTGGAAGAGCCGAAAAAGAACATCCTGGAGAAATGTCTTTCTCTGTTCGCCGATGTGCGTCCCGGGGAAGGCCGCATTGTCATCGCCCTCACCGTCAATCTTGCCCTGCTGCTGGCTTCGTACTACCTGCTGAAGACGGTGCGCGAGTCGCTCATTCTTACCGAAGGCGGCGCGGAGGTGAAAAGCTATTCCGCCGCCGCGCAGGCCGTTCTGCTCGTGCTTCTGGTCCCTGCCTATGGCGCTTTTGCCTCGCGCGTGCCCCGGCTCAAGCTCATTACATGGGTCACGCTTTTTTTTATCTTTCAACTCATTCTTTTCTACTTCGCAGGCCGGGCGGGAGCCCGCGAAGGTGTTGTCTTTTACGTGTGGGTGGGCATTTTCAACGTGTTTGTCATAGCCCAGTTCTGGGCTTTTGCCAACGACCTGTTCAGCGAATCGCAAGGCAAACGCCTGTTTCCGCTAGTGGGCGTGGGGGGATCTCTGGGTGCGGTGATAGGGGCCTGGGCCGCCGCGCAGCTGCTCAAAGTCATGGGTCCCTATGAACTCCTGCTGACCGCCTCCGGCGGCATCGGCGTCTGCATTGCACTCACTGCGCTCGCGGACCGCTGGACCCTAAAGCAAGCCCCGCAGGCCGATTCGGCGAAGGCTGAAACTCCGCTGGGAAAGGAGGGTGGTTTCGAATTGATTCTGAAAGATCGCTACCTTCTCCTGGTGGCCATCCTGACCATCCTGCTCAACGTGGTGAACAGCTCGGGGGAGTTTCTGCTCAGCAAACTCGTGGTGCAGCAGTCCCTGCAGCTCTACGGCCACGGGGCGGAAATGGCGCGGAAAGCATTTGTAGGCGAGTTCTATGCTCACTTCTTCGGCTGGGTCAACGCTATCGGGCTGGTGCTGCAGACGGTGTTCGTCTCCCGCATCTTTCGCTATATCGGTGTGCGGGGATCGCTCTTTATCCTGCCCAGCATTGCGCTGACGGGATATTCCATGGTGCTGATCTATCCTGCGCTGCATGTGGTGCGCCTGCTGAAGGTCCTGGAAAACAGCACCGATTACTCGATCCAGAACACAGCGCGACAAGCCTTGTTTCTGCCCACCAGCCGCGAAGCCAAATACAAGGCCAAGGCGGCCATCGACACATTTTGCGTCCGTATAGGCGATGTGTTGCTGGCGGGCATCGTCTTCGCCGGCACCAAGCTGGCCTTGCCCATTTCCGGTTTCGCCACCATCAGCGTCTTTTTGACCGTGCTTTGGATCGGGGTCACCGTCGCCATCTACCGCGAACACAAGCGCAGAACTCCCGACGTGGCTTAGCCCTCGCTCCTGTCCGGCGAAGACGTGGAATCGGGTTTGGCCAGATGCATGGAGACAGAGGGGCGGGCTTGCATCAGCCGGGCGGCCACATCTCCCGTAGCCCGCCCCGGCGGACTCGGCAGGGAGGTGGTTTCCAGGATGGACTGCACCTTCCGCAAGGACGGAGGCAACACGCTTTCCAGATACTCCAGGGCCAGACCGCGCAATTGCTGGTCCTGGGTATGCAGGGCCTGAAACGCCACTTGCAAGGGCTCGCGCGGCAGAATCAGCGCCAGCAGGCTGAACAGATGCTCCCAGCTCAGGTTGGCGCGCTCGCGCAGTACGTTGTCGAGAAATAAAAACTGCTCGCTGCTCTGCCGGCTATCCAGCAGGCGGCGGCTCTCCCACACTCCGCGCCCGACTGACAATTCCCGTTCGATAATGGCGAACACCGTTTCCCGCGGCGGACGGAATTCCGGCTTGCGCTGCAAAATCACATCCAGCGCGCGGGCGCACTGGAAGCGCACCTCAAAACGAGTATCATTCATGGCCTGCATCAGCCCCTGGACTGCGCGGAATTCATCGGAGTAGGCCAGGGCCCGCGGAATGCGCCGCCGGATGGCGAACTCGCTGTGTTCATCCAGCAGCGTGTCCACCAGTTGTCCGGCCATCTGCTGGATGTGCTTGCGCAAGACCCGCAACGCATCGGGCGCCATCTCGTCCCAGGCCAGCAGCAAGATAATCTGCGGCGCCAGCAGAGGATCGAGGGGCGCGGCCTCGTCTTTCTCTTCCAGGCTGCGCCGCACGACTTCCGGATGTCCGGAGCGCAGGTCCAAAAGTCGCTGCATCACGGGATCGAGCGGAATGGAGCGGCTCTCCGGCGAGGAGGGAGGCGGACTCTCCGGTAAGCCGGCCTGGGTGCTCAATTCCTCTTTGTTGACCGAGAGCGTGCGCAGCAGCATGGAACGCGCCATCAGGTCGGGCTCCGCGTTCACATCGAGCTCAAGCGCTCGTTCCACCAGACCTTTTTCCAACACGCGGATGTAGAGTTTTTCCAGGCGCCGGGTGACGAACAGGGCCACGCCGGCCAATACCACCGCCACAAATAAGATCCCCTTCACCGCCAAGGCCCCACCCATGGTGAGGAACAGCTGGGCCGTGGCGCCACCTAAGGCGTCTCCCATGCGGTCAAAGACGACATCAATAATCGGCTTGGCCGTACGCTTCTCCCGTAAGGAGAGTGGGGTGTAGAAAAGTTCGTAGCCGGCACGAAAGACCGACCCGCGCAAAACAATTTCCAGCCCGCGCGTGACCACCAGCACGGGAAAGGCCGGGGCCAGCAGCGCCGCCATGCCGCCCAGGCCGACGACGGCAGGCAAAGAACCCACGCCCCGCGCCAGACCTTGTTTCTCCAGCCACTTGCGCGTGACCAGCGTCTGCACCACGAAACTGAAGACCTGGCCGGCGGTGTAGAAGATGGCGAAGAAACGCAGCAGGCCGGGCCCGCGCTCAATCAAGGTGGCCGCCTGGGTCTTGAAAACGATATCGAGTAACGCCGCCGTCGTGGTGCCGAGCAACACCAGCCGCGCCAGCATGCGGATGTATACCGATTGCCGAAACACCGTCCAGGGGGCCGCAGTTGCGCCCTCGGGCTCTTTCGGCTTGGCTTCCCCACGGTCGCGGAAACGCCGCACCAGAAAGAAACTTAAGACACCGCACAGGAGATGCACACTGCCTAGAAACAGCAGAATGGCGGTAGGAGGCAGCAGTACGGCAAAGCGCTCAGCCGCCACGCCACCCAGAATTCCTCCCAGCGTTCCCGCTCCCGCAATGCGGCCGAAATATTTTTTGCCGGTACGCGGATCGAACTGCTCATTGAGCAGCGACCAGAAACTCGACAACACGATCGCGCCCAGCCCGACCACGTGGATATAGACCGCCACCACCATCGCCGAACGGTATTGGGGCCCGCGAAAATTCCACTCTACAAAATGCAATACAGCGCTGAACAGGAACGCGCCGGGCACCATGCGCGCCGGGGTCAGGGCCTGTAGAATGCGCGAGTTCAGCAGCCCGGCGACGATGGAAACCACGGAACCCGCGATTACCATTTCGGGCAGATGAGAAAAGCTGAATTGGGCGAGAAACAGTCCGTCGCGAGCGGCCTTGCCTGCCACCTGATGGGCCAGCATCAGGCCGGCGACCAGCATGGCGAGGGTGGTCATGGAAGCCGCGGACTGCTCTCGATTCAATGCGGCCGCGATAACGCCTCCACATCCTGCGGCAGTTCACTGGCGAAAACTTCCGGAATGTGGGCCCGCCACCAGCGTTGCGCGCTGTCCTGGGTCCAGGGTTCGCCTAAGGACAACTCTCTTAACTGTCGCAACAACTCGACGGCGCTTTGCGGCCGGTCGGCGGGGTTCTTGGCCAGGCAACGCAGGATGACGCCTTCCAGCCCGGGGGGCAGGGAAAATTCGCTGCGTTGTGACGGCGGGACCGGCTCCTTCTGCACATGGGCCAAGGCAACGGCCACGGGGCTCGACTCTTCGAAAACCGGCACACCGCTGAGCAGAAAATAAGCAATGCAGCCCACGCTATAGAGATCGACTCGCGCATCAAAAGTCGCGCCCGTGGCCAACTCGGGCGCCATATACGCCGGCGTCCCCGCCGTGGTGCCGTCCAGCGTCAGACGGGTCGCGCCGACACTCTCAGTCTTGACCAGTCCGAAATCCAGCACTTTGACAAAATCACAATCGATGCCCAGGCGGGCGAGAAAAATATTGCTGGGCTTGATATCGCGATGGATCAGCCCTTGCCCGTGCGCTTCGGCCAGGGAATCGCAGATCTGCTGCAGGATCGCCACCGCGCGGGCCGGCGGTTGCGGCCCAAAGCGCTCGATCAGTTCCTCAAGGTCCAGGCCTTCCAAGAGTTCCATGGCGTAATAGAAGCTGCCATCCTCCGAAATGCCGAAGTCATGCAGCGCCACCGTGTGCGGCGAGCGCAGGCGCGCCGTAGCCCGGGCCTCCTGTTCAAAGCGCCGGCGCAGGATGTGAGCTTCCCTTCCGGTTTTTTGTACGAGCACTTCCTGACGAATCAACTTGACCGCCGCCCCACTGCATAAGCGCCGGTGGCGCGCCATCCATACCTCGCCCATGCCGCCGCGGCCCAGCAGCTTTTCCAGCGAGTAACTTCCCATATCGCGGGCCCGGTCAATGTCTACTTCCATGCGGTAGAGGTCGCGCGAAAGGAAGTAGGTCCACCCGGCCATGAGGAAGCTGGGCACAAACCACACAATCAAGTCCTCCCGGTCCCAGGCCGGGACCCGGTTCCCCCACCGCTGGAAGCTATACGCGAGCGGGCCGGTACAGGCCGAGACCAGTGCCGCCACCAGGGTACGGCCGGGTGTATTGGGAACATAGATGCCGAAGACCAGAATCCACATCGGCAGGGACGACACTCCGACGGGTGACAAACCGGGGGGCAGAGGCCGGGTGAACTCCAGGATGGCAATGCCGAGAGAGACCAGGACCGCAAAGAGCTGTCCCAGTTCCAGCACGCGGGCCGGAGGCAGAACGCCGGAGCGATGGACCAATATCACCGCGATGGAGGACAGCACCAACAGGGCCACATCGAGGCGAAATATCAGCTGCTGCTCGAATACCCGCAACTCGGGCTGCAGAACATGACGCGCCCCCACCAGCACCACTACGCTTACCGCAATCAGGAGCGCAAGCCAATATAGACGCCGCGATGTTTTGCGCAGCAGCTCAGTCGGAATACGCAACTGGGTCTTGCTTCCCGAAGGAGTCGCTAATTTGTCAGAAACAGGGCAAACGACGGGCATCGCGTATTTCTCCGGTATGTTGGGCTATTTTACAGCCTACCGGAGGCCTGCACTCCGTTCGTCCCTCAGCTGCCGGGCACGCCCCTAAGGGACGATTTGCAGCCCCACTCCTTGGCCGCTGCGTGCGTCCGGACTGATCCAGATGGTGGCCTCGGCCGGCTCGACCGTGTACTTCTGCTGCGCGTCCCACAAGGCGAAAGCGTCCGCCGGCAAGGGAAACTCCACTTTCCTGGTCTGGTTGGGCTGCAAGGAAATTTTGGCGAACGCCTTCAGGGCCCGTACCGGCTGGGTGAGGCTGGTGCCCCGCAGCCGAACATACAACTGCACCACTTCTTCCGCCGGCAAGGTCCCGCTATTGGTGACCTCCGCACTGGCGGTCAACACGGTTTTCGCTTTGCCCAACTCCCCTGCCAACTCGGAAGCCCGCAACTGCCTCTGCGTGACCCGTACCGGACTGTAGCGGACGCTGCCGTAGGTCAATCCAAATCCAAAAGCAAACTGCGGCGAGTCTTCTCCGTCCACGTAGCGGGAAACATATTTGGCGTCCGGCGCACTCGCGGCATCGTCCGGATTTACCGGCCTCCCCGTGCTGAGCGCATTGTAGTAAAGCGGTTCCTGGCCCACGGTGCGCGGCCAGCTCACCACCAGCCGGCCGCTGGGGCCGACCTCTCCATATAAGACGCGCAGCAGCGCCGGCCCGGCCTGGATCCCAGGAAACCACGCTGCCAGTACGGAAGGCACATGCTCAAACGCCCACGGCAGAGTCAGGGGCCGTCCGCTGAAAATGATCAGTACCACTGGCTTCCCTGTCGCCACGACTTTCTCGAGCAGCTCTTCCTGCCGGCCAGGAAGCCCGAGCGTGACCCGCGACGCAGCTTCGCCAGTCATCTTGGCCGCGTCCTCTCCCAGTGCCAGCAACACCACATCGGCTTTCTCCGCGGCCGAGACGGCCGCCTGCAGTTCCTGCTCGGAGGCGTGGACGATTTCTCCACCTTTTTCGTAAACCAGATGCTCGTCGCCTACGGACTGCCGTAAAGCCTGATACAACGTGACGACATCCTCTTTCTTGCCCAGGGCGGACCATGCGCCCAGCATGCTCGTGGCATCATCGGCCAACGGGCCAAGGAGCGCAATCTTGCCCGTGCTCTTGGAAAGCGGCAGCAGCGGATGGCCATTTGGTCCCGTGGCGTTCTTCAGCAGAACCAGGGAGCGCTCGGCAGCTGCCCGCGCCAGCTCTACGCCGGCCGGGCGCAGCATGGCAGGTCCTTCTTTACTCTCGTCCACGTAGGGACGGTCAAAAAGTCCCAGGGCAAACTTCACCCGCAGCACCCGCCGCACCGCCTCGTCGAGGTCGGTTTTGGAAACGCTGCCCGCGCGCACCAGCTCGGCAAGATGGTCGTGGTAGTAGCTGCTGACCATATCCATGTCGACGCCGCTGTTGAAAGCCTTGCGCGCCGCGGTCGCCGCATCCGTGGCGACCCCATGCGGAATCAGCTCGCCCACCGAGTTCCAGTCGCTGTCCACAATGCCGCGGAACCCCCACTCCTGACGCAGCACTTGCCGCAGGGTAAAAGGATTGGCCGAAGCGGGCACTCCGTTGAGCGAATTGAATGCGCTCATGATCGTGGCTGCGCCCGCGTTCACTGCGCTATGAAAGGGCGGCAAATAATACTGCCGCAGGGTGTGCTCAGAAATTTCTGTGGTGTTGTAGTCGCGGCCGCCCTCCGCCGCGCCATAACCCACATAATGCTTAGCGCAAGAAGCAATGCTGTCCGGAGAGTCCAGGCCTGTCCCCTGATAGCCCCGCACATAGGCGGCCGCCATCACCGACCCAAGAAATGGGTCTTCTCCCGCACCTTCCATGATCCGTCCCCAGCGTGCGTCCCGCGCAATATCGACCATGGGGGAAAAGGTCCAGCGAATGCCTGCGGCGGCCGATTCTTCCGCCGCTACACGCGCCGTTTTCTCTACCAGCGTCGGGTCCCAGGTAGAAGCCAGCGCCAGCGGAATGGGAAATTCTGTGCGCAGTCCATGGATCACATCCAGGCCGAACAACACCGGAATGCCCAGGCGCGACTTTTCCACCGCGATCCGCTGAAAAGCGTTCGTCTCCTTCGCCGTGTTGACGTTGAAGAGCCCACCGATCTGGCCCTTGGCCAGCATGTCCCCGAAATTGGCCAGGCCGGTGCCGGGTCCGGTCGGCTGGCCCGCGGAATACTGCACCAGCTGTCCGACCTTTTCTTCCAGGGTCATCTTGCTCAGCAGAGATTCCACCTTGGCGTTGAGGCGGGAATCGTAAATGCCATTGCTGGGAAGCTGACGCGGAAGATCGGCCTGCGTAATGACCTGAGCTGGAAGAAAACCGGCAACCAGAATGACCGAAGTTAAGAAGAGTACTTTGAATGTTCGCATCGCCGTTCTTTGACTCCCTGAATGAACGAATCGCCCACAAAGCTTCGATGCATTCGTTGCCCGCAAAGCTTGCCTGGAGAATCCTAGGTTTTTTCCAGGTTCTCCGCAATATCCAGGGTCACACGCAGGCCTCTCCCCGTACCTGCCGGCTTTTCCCACTTCCACTCAGGGACTATACTGAGGAATTCCCGGTCCATGGCATGCGGTTGCGGACCTCCAATTCGCCGCCCCTCGACTCCTTCATTCCTCGTCCCGATTTGCAGATTCGCCACCACACAAAGATCCACGCACCCGCTTCCCTGGTGATGGAAACTGCACGCACCTTTGACCTGACACGCACCCCGCTGGTGCGCGCCATTTTCTGGCTACGCGGTTTCATTCTGCGTGGACGGGCCGGTTCCCCGGACTGGTCGCAGGGTCTTCTGCCCGCCATGCAACGCATGGGATGGGGAATCTTGGCGGAGTCGGCAAACCACTGGCTGGTGGCGGGTGCCGTGTGCCAGCCCTGGCTGCCCGATGTAACGATGACGCCCCTCCCTCCGGAGAAATTCGCCGCCTATCACGTTCCGGAGCAGGTGCGCATTCTCTGGACCCTGGAAGCGGAAGCGATCGACGAAGACCACGCCCTCTTCACCACGGAGACCCGGGCCGCCGCCACGGACGAATCGGCGCGTGCAAGATTCCTGCTCTACCGGCGTCTCTTCGGCATCGGAATGGCCATGACTCGCTGGCTGCTTCTGCCCGGGTTGCGGCGAGAAGCCGAGCGCCGCTGGCGTGGGCCGTCCGCGACCTGAAACAGCGGGAGGACCGGGTTCGAGGCCTAAAATAATGTTTATGTCTTGGCTGCGAGAGGAGCCATGAAAGCCGCCATACTGCAACGCGTGGGCGACCGTCCAGGGCCCCTGCACATCACCGAAGTCGAGCGCCCCGTGCCGGGCTCCGGCGAAGTCCTTCTGCGCGTGCTCGCTTGCGGCGTTTGCCGCACCGACCTGCACATTCTGGCCGGAGAACTTCCCCCTCTGCGCGATACCCTGATCCCAGGCCATCAGATAGTGGGCGAGATCATCGCCGGAGCTACGGCTGATCTTCCTCTGGGCACCCGCGTCGGAGTTTCCTGGCTGGGGGGCAGCGATGGCTCCTGCTGGTTTTGCCGGCACGCGCAGGAAAACCTGTGCGACTCCCCCACCTTCACCGGATATTCGGTGAATGGAGGCTACGCCGAATACGCCGTGGCGCGGGCCGATTTTGTGCATCCCCTTGCTCCGGCTTTGCATGATTTGCGCGCCGCTCCACTGTTGTGCGCCGGCATCATCGGTTTCCGCAGTCTGCGTGTGGCGGGCGTGCAAAAGGGAGAACGGGTCGGCCTGTTTGGCTTCGGAGCTTCCGCCCACCTGGCGATTGCCGTTCTCCGGGCCTGGCAATGCCCTGTGTATGTTTCGACCCGCGGCGCTTCTCACCGCCGTCTGGCCGAATCTTTGGGGGCCACCTGGGTGGGAACAGAAAAGGACACCCCTCCGGTCGCGCTGGATCGCGCCGTGACCTTCGCGCCCAGCGGGGACGTCGTGGTCGCGGCCCTGTCCAGCTTGCGCAAAGGCGGAGTAGTCGCCATCAATGCCATCCACCTCGACCGCATGCCCGAATTTAATTATGACCGGCTGCTGTGGGGGGAACGCCAGATTCGCAGCGTCGCCAATATGACTCGCGCGGACGCTCGCGACTTCCTGCAAATTGCCGCCGAAATCTCTCTCCAACCACAAGTCACCGTATTCCCCCTGTCGGACCTTCCCCACGCTCTCGCCACCCTGCAAGACGATGGCATCGACGGTGCAGCGGTGATCGTCCCCTGAGCGGACGCCCTAAAGCGAGGGGTCGCGGCCGCATTTCCACTTTCCTCTGTTAACTTTTAGTTTCTTTTGCTATCGTTTCATTGTCTTTCCCGCAAACCTTTAAAACCATGAGGTTTCCCGTGTCAAAAACACTCAGCTTCGCTCTGCTGCTACTTACGTCCCTGGCCTTTGCCCAACGGGACACGGTCATCATCCGTCCCCAGCCCAGCGACGAGATTTTGCTCAATCCCAACATGGGCATTACCACCTTCAATCGCTTCAACGGACAGGCGGTCAATCCGGCCCTGGAGTGGTCGGAAGTCGGTCCGGTAGAAAAACTTCCGCAAGCCGCAACCAAACCGGATTTCCCCGACACCAAGATCGCCTATCTGCGCTGGTATTGGAATGCCCTGGAACCCGAGCGAGGAAAGTATCGCTGGGACATCCTGGACCTCGCGCTCGAAGAGGCGCGGGCCCACGGACAGACTCTGGCCATCCGCCTGATGCCCTATTCCAATAAAGATCCCCTTCCCGCCTGGTATGCCTCGACCGGGGCGCGGCGCGCCAATAAGCCCACCGACAAGGATGGCAATATCTGGCAGCCGGATTTTTCCGATCCCATGTACCTCAAGCTGTGGGGCGACCTGGTCGCCGAGGCCGGCCGCCGCTATAACGGCAATCCCTATCTCGATAGCGTGGACATTTCCTCCGTCGGCTACTGGGGCGAAGGCTGGAGCCCCTACATGCCGGCCTTCTCCTATCAGAAGGCGCTGATCGATATCTGGTTTGACGCCTTCCCCAACACCACCCTGCTCATGAACTTCGATGAGCCCCAGGCCCTGACCTACGGGACCAGCCGGGGAGCAGGCTGGCGTCTGGATTGCCTTGGCGACCTGCGGGTGAAGTCCGACAATCCCTACTTTGAGCCGGAGATGCTCGATGTGTATCCCCAGCAGGTGGTGCGCTCGGGCATTCAGGATGTCTGGCAAACCAGACCGGTTTCGCTGGAGGTGTGCGGCACGGTTTCCGAGTGGAAGCGCGACCGCTTCGACGTGAACTACATTCTGGAGCAGGCGCTGCGCTGGCACGTCACTTCGGTCAACCTGAAATCATCGCCGATCCCCGACGACTGGAAGCCACAGTTCGAGGCTTTCCAGAAGAAGCTGGGCTATCGCCTGTTGCTGCGCCGGCTGGAATATCCCAAAAGCGTGACCGCCGGCGCCATGATGCCGGTCCACATGTGGTGGCTGAACGCCGGTGTCGCGCCGCCCTATACCAACTATCCCCTTGCCGTGCAGTTGCGTTCCTCGAAAGACAGCGCCGTGATCACCGTGCCCGTCGATGTCCGCAAGTGGCTGCCCGGCGATGCGGTGTTTGACGGCAGCCTGTATGTTCCCGAAACTCTGCCGGAAGGCACCTACGATCTTCGCGTCGCCATGCTGGATCCCCGCAGCGGCCAGCCGGCAGTCCGCCTGGCCATCACCGGACGCGACCCCGACGGCTGGTACAGCCAGGGCCGGCTCCAGGTGAAGAAACGGCAACCGTAGGTCCAAAGAATTTTTGCTGACAATAAAAAGGCGCCCAGTCATCACAATGACTGGGCGCCGAGTTTTTGCAATGAGGGATTAGAAGTTATATTTCAGGCCAAACTGTACCTGACGTTGCGGAATGGCCAGCGAAGTGATCACCCCGGCGCTTCCCGGACCGTCGTCGATAAAGTTGTCCGGCTGCGCGAAGTTGGGGTGGTTGAAGGCATTGAAGAACTCGGTGCGGAATTCAATGCGCTGCGATTCCGTCACCTTGAATTCTTTACGCAGTTCCCAATCGAAAACATTCTGTCCCGGTCCGATCAGGCTGTTGCGGGGAGCATTGCCGAAGCGGTAAGCATCTTCCGGCAACACGCTGAAGGCATTGATATCAAACCACAGGTTCGGACTGCGCTGGCCGGAAGGCAAATTGCCATCGCGGAGCTGGTCGGGACGTGGAATGCCCTGCGTGCCGGTGTTCGAGGGGTCGCTGCTCTGATAGGCCGAGAACGGGAACCCGGAGGCCAGGGTATAGATGCCTCCGATATGCCAGCCTCCCAGCACAGCATTGGCCACGCGGTTCCCGAGCAGGCCATGGTTTCCCCCAAAGGGGATCTCATAGTCGAAACTCACCACCCAGCGCAGCTTCTGGTTGAAGTCTGCCACCGCGCGTTCCGCCCCCAGATCGTAGCTGTTTTGCGCGAAGGGCGCGGCGCAGCAGATCTCCGGCAGATCGTTGATGGCCTTGCTATAGGTAAATGAGCTCAACAGATACAAGCCATGGCTGGCGTGTTTTTCCGCCTTGACCTGCAGCGAGTGATAGTTCGAGTTGGCCAGGTTGCGGATCGCGGTGAACCCGCCGAATTCGGGATAAGGCCGCCGCTCCTGCACGTCTCCCGGTCCGGGCGTAGCGATCTGGTTAGGATCGGTCACGCCTTGCAGATGCGTACCCTTCGATCCGGCATATGCCACTTCCAGGCTGACGGAGGCAGGCAGCGAATGCTGCACCGCCAGGTTCCAGCTCTGGTAGTAGGGAGTGTGCAGGCGCGAATCCACGCTGGTTACGCCGGGGTCCACTGCCTGACTGGGATCAAGCGACGGGAAACCCTGCGAAACCGTGAAGGCCGGCGTATCTCCGTTGATGAACAGCGGTTCGTAAAAGAACGGCAGGTTGTAGGCCAGCTGCAAGGGGGCCGCAGTGCGGATTTCCTGGCCGCTGTAGAAAACGCCGTAGGCGCCGCGAATGACCGTATTGGAGCTTGCGGTCGGCGTCCAGGCGAATCCGATGCGGGGAGAAAAGTTGGCTTTGTCGCCGGTCACCAGCGCATCCGATGCCCCGTTTGACCCTGCCGTGATCAGCGTCCCGGTCGCGTAATCGAAGTTGCTCTGCCGGTTGTTGGCCTCCACCGTGGGAGAGAAATAGTCGTAACGCACTCCCAGGTTCAGGGTCAGCCGCGAAGTCACTCTCCAGTCGTCCTGAAAGAACACGGACGGCACGTGCTGCCGGTTGTACAGGCCAATGACCGTCGAGATATTCGCCCGGTTGGGCAGGCCCAGCAGCATGTCGGACAAGGAGCTGCCACTGTATCGCCCGTTGAAGCCGAACTGCCCGCGCGGGGCGGCTTCCTGCGAAATGTTGAACTGGCTCCAGCGGAGTTCCCCGCCGATTTTGATGGTGTGCTTGTTCCTCACCAGGGTGAGCGAGTCGGTGAACTGGCGCTCCTGGCTGGTCAGAATGGTGGGGGCATAGCGGGGATCGCCCACCCGGCGGTAGCCGCCGGTAGGAACGAACAGGGTCAGCCCGTTGACCCGAGGATCATTCGGAACTCCCGGAACCAGCAGATCTCCCGAGGGCAAAGCGGTCCCATCCACGGGCACGCCGCGCCGCACATGCACATGGTTAAAGCCCAGGCGGGCCTCATTGACGGTGGTCGGGGTAAAGACGTGGCTGAACCCGAACGACGCGCCATAGGTGTCCTCTTTGCCCAGGCCGGTGCTGGAGTCCCCGCCATTGGCCAATCCGGGCAGCGGGGCGGGACGAATGTCGGTCCGCCGGCTCATGGAATAGCGCAGGAAAAACTGGTCGTTCTGCGACGCGTTGTAATCCACGCGCGCGTCGCCCTGATTAATGGTGTCCTTCTCAATCGGGAAGATGATGTAGCGGTCTCCCTGATTGGCATCGGGATACAGGTTCATGTAGGCCTGAGCAATGGGATCAATGCGGTCGCTGGGAATGATATTCCCGGCGAAGGGCAGGCCGGTTTCCGGGTCGGTAATCGTGGGCTCGCCTTCGGCGGAGAAATCGCCGCTGCGCTCCGCCGCGGTGGGCACCAGGGAGTTCCAGTTCAGAGGATTGCGAATGCGCGTGCCCTGGTAGTCGCCGAACCAGAAGAGCTTGTCCTTAATAATGGGACCGCCCAGCGTGCCGCCGAACTGGTTCTGCTTATAGGAAGCCTTTTTGTCGCCGGGAAGTTCGAAGTAATCGCGTGCATCCAGCGCCGAATTGCGGAAGAATTCAAACACATTGCCGTGATACTGGTTGGTGCCGGACTTAATAATGGCGTTCACCACCGCGCCGCCGCTGCGGCCAAACTCGGCGGAATAACTGTTGGTCTGCAGCTTGAATTCCTGGATGGCGTCCACGTTGGTGCGCAGCACCACGCCCCCGTTGTCATTGGAGTTGTTGTCAATTCCATCCAGCAGGAAGTTGTTCAGGGTGCCGCGCGTGCCGTTGGCCACGAAGCTGTTCTGCCCGCCGGTACTGCTGCCGCCGCTGTTCCCGTTGGTCCCGGAACTGGTGCGCACCACGCCCGTGCTCAAGGTGGCCAGCTGCACATAGTCGCGTCCATTCAGCGGAAGTTCCGTGATCTGGGTGGTGGTGACGACCTGGCCCAGGGAAGAGGTTTCGGTCTGCAGGGTGGGAGTTTCCACAGTGACGGCAATCGTTTCCGAAGCCGATCCCACCGCCATGTTGAACTCGAGGCGCAGCCGGTCTTGCACTTTCAAAGTAATGGTGCCCTGGGTCTGCGTCTTGAAACCCGAAGCTTCGGCGGTAATCTTGTAGCTCCCGGGACGCAACGGGGGCGAGGCATAGTCTCCAGTTCCGTCCGTTTGCGTCTTAAGCGTGGCATTGGTCGTGACTTCTACAAACGTGACCGTAGCCGAGGCAATACCCGCTCCCTGGCTATCCCGCACACTTCCCGCGATCGTTCCCGTGTCCACTTGGGCCAACGCTGTCGCCCCCAACGCCAACCACCAACAAAGCAAATAAACTCGTCGCATGATCACTTGAACTCTCCATTTCCCGGTAACTGGCACCAAATAGAAAGGCATTAGAACACAAAACGAAAGTAAAGTATAGGTAGTTCGGGGACAAAAAAATAAATAAAAAAGTAATCGAAAAGATTGGAAAATAGGATGGCATTCCCCCAGGGAATGACCCCGCATTCCGCGTGGGCAGGCCAGAATGGCCCTGCCGGGAGCAAACCCGCAGCTGGCTAGGCCGGGCCGCGCACTCCGCCTCCCTCGGAGGCGCTTACAACGTCTGTTCGTGAAGGGAAACCGGCGGCGCGGAGGAGTGTCCCGGAATGATGGGCCGGACACTTTCGCGCCGAATCAGCTCGGTCGGCATCATCAGTTGCTGGGGCGGCAGCTCGGGCTCCTGGATTCTACGCAGCACAAATTCCGCCAGGTGGACGCCCAGCTCCTTGGGAAATTCCCGGACCGTGGTCAGCCCAGGATGCAGTACTTCCCCAATGGTGTCGTTGAACCCGGCCACGCTGATGTCATCGGGGATCCGCACCCCGGACTCCTGCAGGGCCTGGTAAACCCCCGAGGCGGCCTGGTCCGTGCCGACAAAAAGCGCGGTAGGGCGTTCGCCGCTGGCCAGCAGCGCCTTGACCGCCAGATACCCGAGTTCCCGGTCTTCGGAGCCAATTTCGCTGAAGCGGGGCTCCAGCTCCGCTTCCTTCATGGCCTGGCTATAGCCGCGCGCACAGCGGGCGAGCCAGGGCAAACGCTGGTTGCCGATGTACCAGATATTGCGGTGGCCCTGCGACAGCAGATAGCGGGTAATCTCCGCCGAGCCCCGCACATCATCGGTGAAAACGCAGTCATACTGCTCCGGCTGCCAGTCTCCCACAATGTTGTTTCCGACCAGCGAAAAGGGTATTTTTCTTTCCGAAAGTGCGGCCAGCACGTTGGCCGAATGGGTGCCGCTCAGGATCGCACCGGAGCTACGCCCCGATTGGGTCAGGATGTCGGGCAACGTCAAACGGCTCGAGGGTGAACTGAGGTCGGAGCGAAACGAAACGAACTGCAGGGCCCAGTCGTGGCTGGTGCAGAAACCTTCCGCACCCAGCAGCACCTTGGACTGAAATTCATTGACCGTATCACGATTTCCCAGCACGAAGGTGATGGTGCGGTTTTTGGCCCCGGGGGCCAGGTTCACGCCCAGATCATGGGCCGCCGCCAGCACCGAGGCCTGCACCGAAGCTGCGACATTGGTGTTTCCCCGGGCCACGCGGGAAACCGTGCTCAGCCCGACCTTGGCCCGCCGGGCGACGTCGGCATATCGTTTGGAGTCATTGGCGACGCCGGTATTGCGGTCGCTATCCAGCCGGCGCACCGCGCCCCCGTGTGAGCGCAGGGCTAGCCCCCCGGAACATAAAGCGTCCAAATCAGCGCGGGCGGTCACGGCGGAAACCGAAAAACGGGCGGCCAGCTCGCGGACCGTGATCTGCCCTTTCTGCTCGATCAGGTCGAGAACCTTCCGTCTGCGTTGCTCGGCTAGAAGCCGCGAATCCTTAAACGCCATTTTTGCGATCCCCGCCCGGCGCTCTCAAACCACCCGGGCAGTGCGATTCTATACACTCACCGGGAAGAAAACAAACGCAAGCCATAGCTCCGGGCCCGTCCTACCAGATCATCGGCAAGCAATTGATTAAAAGACACTTGTTCGGAATTTCAAAGAGACCGAATCAGCCTCAATTTTCATCTTACGAAAGCTTCCGCGGGCCCGCTGCTTTCTTTTGCTTATGGTTTGGACGGCCGCAAGTTCCCCATTTCAGCCCTGGCACGGCCGTCACGGAGCAAGCCGGGCCCCATCCGGAACCAGGTACTGGATCGGCCACAGTTCCCTCTTCTCATTCACGATCTGCATCCAGGTCAGGGGGGAGGAATCCGGCGCGGCAGAAACGGCAAGCGAAGACAAGACCTGGCCCGCCGCTCTTGCCACAATCGCCGAATCCCCTTCTCCCACAACCGAAATCCGGGCCGCATGGCAATGCGACTGGGCGAAGCGGGTGGCGATTTCCATGTCTTCGACCATCTGCAAAAAATAAGGTCGTCCGATCAAGAGCGAGTTGTACACGTACCCGGCCAGCACGCTGGAAAGCGAGTTGCCATAAGCTTCGTCATAACTAAGCCGGCCCAACGCAGGATCATCGGGAGAAACTGCCTTATACGGCATGCGGGTTTCGCCCAGCCCGCGAAAATCAAAAGAAATCACCTCCGACCCAGCATTTACATATTTTGTGATCGCCTCCCAGTCCTCTGCCCTTGCTTTGCCTTTATCGGAAAACCAAAACACCAGGTTGCGGCTTCGCGCCGCCGGCTTATAGAAGTGCAGCAGGGGCATGGTCAGCTCGCCGCTGTGGTGCAACACATATTTGTCAATGACGATGTCTCCCACCCGTCCGCTTCCCGTGGCTTGCCAGGCAATGGCCTGCTCCGTGCGAAGCTCCCCGTCATATTCCCTGACCTTCCAATTACGAATCTCGGGATAACCTTTTCCGTAGTAAAGCGCCTGCAGGGACGTCTTTGCGCCGGCATGACTCGCCCGAGCATAGTCATGGATCTCCTCCATGAGGGACCGGGCATCGTTGTAGTCTGTCATCACCTGGCCGGTGCGAGTGCATTGCAGAGTGGCGCTATCGAGATTTTTCAGCGCCGGGGGCTCCGGCTGTGCGGCCAGCCCGTTGAAGCGGTCGAGAAAGCGGATCGCCGCGAGCTGGTTCTCAGCCGAATATTGGTGCTCGTGATAGCCCTCGGTCATGGCAATGCGATCGGCATGGCCCAGGCGGCGATAGAGGTCTTCCACTTCCCGGAAGGTCTTGTGAGTGCCTTCAATGGGAAAGAAATCGAGAACGGCGGCCGCCACAAAAACCGGGCGCGGATACATCAATAGCAAGAGTCCAGGATGGTCTAAGCCCTGCGAGACCATGCCATAGAGGTCCTGCTCGGGATCGCTGTCCGGGTCTTTGAAGATGCGGTTGAACATCCGCATGGGCAAGGCCGTGATATAGCAGGAAGGGGCCACTACCTTGATGCGGGGATCAAGCGCGGCGATAAGCGCCGTCTGCGTCCCTCCGCCACTGGTCCCGGTGATGCTGATGCGTTCCCCATCCACTTCCCTCCGGGTCAGCAAATAATCGACCGCGCGAATGCCATCCCATATCTCCCAGCGCGCCAGGTTCGTGCCCGCCAGATAAGCCAGGTTGCCCAGCACGGCATGTTCCGCGCAAATCAGGTTGTAGCGGCTCTTCTTCTCTTTAGCGTCCCAGAACTGGCTGCGCTCCCCCTGGCCGACTGGGTCCCAGGAAATCACTACGTATCCCTGATGCACCAGGCGCTGGGCCAGCGCCTGGTAATAGTCCTTGCCCGCCGGCGAGTGGCCGCAGGGGACCAGAATTCCGGGATGTTTCTTGCCATCGTCGGGCACATACAGCAAGGCGGTGACATAAACCTGCGGCAGGCTTTGGAAAATGATCTTTTCAATATGAAAGCCATCCATCTGCACCCGTCCCGTAATCTGGGGTAGCAGAGGAGTTTTTACCTCGGGAAGGCCGCCGATCATGGCCAGAAGCTTGGCCCGCAGTTCCTGCTGCACGCGCAACAGTTCTTTTTCATCGCGGATTTGCTCAAACCGCTTTCTGCGGATTTCATCCTGCTGCCAGGCCAGGTTGACCTGGTATTTCAGGTAAGGGGTGATCTGCGGCCCATATTCTGTGACTGCAGGCAGTACCAAAAAGTCCTCCGCGCGTGGCGTGTTTTGTGCGGCCGCGGCGACCACAAAGAATACGGGCAGAACAAGAGCAAAGGTCCACTTCATAAGGTCTTCCTCTGGCGATGAAGCCCGGGTTTCGGGAAAACTCGCAACCTTGGCATCGCAGCTTCACTCGCCCTTCATATTTTTTAGGCTCGCGCAATGCGCAGGCGGATTTCGCGGAAGTTCTCGCCCTCCATGCGCAGCACGCCCTTTTCATTGGCGCGAGCATGCAGAACGTTCTTGAGCACGCCGGGCAGGGTCGCGTCCGGCGCGTCGGAAACATTCAAACCGCTGAGACTGAGTTCATAAAGCGCTCCGGGCTGCAGGCCGGTCAGGAGAAGCGAATGGCAGGCCAAGCCGGGCAAGGAAACTTCGGCCTGATCGATCCGGTTTCCCGATGCGCTGAACAACACGGTAGGGCCGCCTTCAAACACCGCTCCCTTCATGCCGAGGCCATCGACCAACCGCACCTGCTTCTTGCCGGTCATTCCCGAGTCGCCAATTTCCAGGACGTGCAGAAAGAAATCTTCTTCTGCCGGCCGGGCAGGAGAGACTTCGATACGCCAGCTGCCGGGCACGACATTCTGGCGGTTGGACCGCTCCATTTTTTTCAGGTCCTGCCCCCAGAACGCCTTCCACATGCGCAGGAGCCGGGGATCGGTGGGCAAAGGGCCGCCTTCGGCGGGCTCCAGAGGCCAGTTTTCTCCGCTGCCCCAGCCGCCGCCTTGCTCATTTCCCGGAGCAACGAATTCGTGGCCCGCTCCACCCCGGCGAGTAATGGTCCTCTCCTGAGGAAGAAGCGAGTGCACCAGCAACTCTCCGTTTCCGTCGCGAAAGCGGAAGCTCCCGGCGTTGGAAAATTCCTGGGCCCCCGGCTGCGTCTGGCTGTCCTGGTCCACGATCGGCGGGTTCACGCCATGCAGCAACCAGGCCTTCTTAAACCCGGCTTGTGTGCTGACCACGCGATCAAAAACAAAAAGCAGATTTTGCGCGGGAATGTAAACCAGTTCGCGGGTAAAGCAGCGCAGCTTCCTGCGGGAGTAGGCGCGGCTGGCATCGCCCAGCGCATAGTGATATTGGCCGGGCTCATAGTCGATCACCCGCATTTGCCCCAGGTCCCAGAGATCACGAGTGCGTTCCCAGTCCTTGGCATTACGGATGGTGTTCCAGTAGCGGGCGGAATCCATGCGCTGGCCGCCGTCGTTGGCGGCCGGCACAACGTTGTCCGACCAGAAGAATTTCTCCGCCGGGTCATAGACGAGGAGCGAATTGTGCGCGACGGTGCGGCGGTAATAATTCAGATAGTGCGGGCTTTCGGTCTCGGTGTAGTCGGCGCCGCTGTCGATGGCCAGATAGCCGTTGTGGTAGATGGTGAACTGGTTTTGATCGAGATGCTGGTGCTTGGCCAGGTAGGGGCCGCAGTCAAATTCGATCCAGGTGGAGTCCGGTTTCCATCCGCTGCGCATGACCAGGTGCCCGACCCCAGGAAAATACCGTTGCTGCGGCAATTCGCTTTCCTTCGCCAGCGCGGGATCGCGCGGCGCGACCGCGGGATCATCCCAGAGGAATTCCAGCACCGGGACCACCCATTGGGAAACGAAGAAACCGCTCTTGCGCAGGAGCCACGCGCTGTAGGGGTCTTTGAAGCGATTCACGGAATATCCCACGACCGCGGTGTCCTGATGATCGAGGATGGGATACTCATTGTCGCCTTCGCGCGAGGGCGTGCCGTTGGGCATCAATTTATAAAGGTAGGTATTCCCGATGTTGCGAAAGACGGAGAACGTCTGCGCCGGGTCCACCCCGGTGGTGGTGCGCTGCAACTCGGCAAGCAGGGTCAGCGCCGCCCAGGTGATTCGCATGTAGTCCAGCGATTCGTGGTAACTGCCTTCCGGGCTGACGAAGTCGGAGGCGGCTAGAACATTTTCCAATCCTTCGGAGACCTGCTTGCGCCAGGTATCGCAGCGCGCGCCGCATCCGGGATAGCCGTCAACCGCCGCCGAGGTAAACGCCGCCAGCGCCAAGTAGCGGGTGGCATAGTTGTGATAGGAAAGCTGGCCTGGATCGGAGAAGTCGGGCGTGGCCAGCATCGCGGCAGCGCCGTCCATCAATTCCTGGGCAATGCGGTCTTTCTCGGTTCGCGCAAACCCGGGATACTCCACCAGCCAATCGAAGGCCAGCGCCCACCGGACATAGTCAATCCAGAAGCGCGAAGGTTTTCCGCTGGGAGTGATGTGTTTGCCCTTCATCTCCGCCAACGCGCGCTCAGCGAAATCTTTCTGCCGGGTCAATTGCCAGGACAAGGCCAAGCCGGAGATGTCTTCGGAAGGGCGGCGGCCCGCGGCATAACGCAACTTCAGGAGCGGCAGGCCGGTAAACGGATCGTTCTCCGCAAGCAATAAGCGCGGACGTTTCGTTGTGCTTTGTGCGAAGCTCCAGGAACGCACGAACACGGCGGAGGCAGCTATGGCGGCCAGAAAGTCGCGTCTCTTCATAATTGCTAACCTTGAAAGCCCTTACTGCGCCGGCGACTGCGCCAGCCGTGTCAAGTGATACGACAACATGCGGTCGGGAAGCAGCAAAGCCTTTTGAAATTTTGCCGTCGCGGCCTGCGCGTTCCCCAGGTCCTTTTCCAGTTCCGCCGCGTTGTACATCCACCAGCCGGGATAGGCACTGGTCTCTGTGCGATTGCTGGCATCGGTCAACCCATTCTGCAAACGTCCCTGCCATTCCTGCGAATGGAAGTTGGGGAGCTTCTGTGCAGCCAGCCATGCCCAGTGCAGTTGATCGGTAGCGGAAGCCGTGGCGGCCTGTTCATACTTGGCATGGGCATCGCTGGCGTCGCCGCACGCTGTCGATACGGCGCCCAGCAGATAACTTGTGCGCGCGGTGCGTAGGATCGGCTCCAACCCATCTTTAGTGAAGGCAAGGCCCGGGACTTCCGCTCCCAAATGTTGCGCGGCGTTCCTGGCTTCGGCGCATTGTCCGTGCCGGGCAAGCGCCAACGCCTGTTGCAGCTGGACTTCCACCCAGACCTGCCGCACGTTGGTTCCGCCTTCTTCACGCGGGAAAAAATGATTTTGAAAGAGATGATTGGCGCGCTCGAAATCGCCCGCCTCCGCCAGATTTAGGATCAGCTCAAACATCAGGGGATTGGGGGCATCCTCCAGCCGGGGATACTTTCCCAGCGCCGCGACGCGCTCGGGGGCCGGGCTTCCCAGCAGGCTGAGCGATTGATCGATGCCGAGGTAGACCGCTACGTTGGCCGGATCGTTGGTCAACCCGCTGCGAAAAGCCGCCAGTGCTTTTTGGGGATCGCCCTTGATGTGCAGAAACGCCAGGCCCATATTGGCATCGAGGACCGGGATCTTTGCATTCCGCGCGGCTTCCCACTCCTCCAGCGCGGCGTCGGTTTCGGCGCGAGAGAAATAGAGATTACCTAACAGGAAGTGCGCGGTAGCGTCCTGCGGGTTGGAGTGCAGTGCCGCTTTCAGCACGGTGAGTTCTTCGGCCGTGCTGGGGAAGATATACCGCGTGGAAAGCTTGGATGCAGCCTGGTAATCGGCAGCTCCCGATTGGCCCAACTTCTCCCGGCAATAGCCGCGGAAATACGCGACCAGCGGGTTGTCCTGCGGGGCAACGGAGCCCGGCTCGCTTTGGTCCGCGATAACGTCGGGATATTTTCTGGAAAGCACATCCAGGGCGCCCTGATACATACCCAGCCGCATGTATTGTGAGGCCACATGGAGCACGCGATAAACGTCGTTGGCCAACTGTTGCAGATCGGGAGTGCCGATTTCTTCTTGCAGGAAATTGCTGAGTGGGAAGTCGGCCAGCCCTGCTTTCGCAAGGGCCATAGATTCGTCGTGTTTCCCTAAGGCCCGCTTCACCGCGACCATCTCTTCCATGACGCGCGGGTCGGCAGAGGTTATGAGACTCAACGCCAGCGTGAAGTATTTTTCCGCGCCGTTCAGGTCGCCGTTCCTGGCCAGCAGTTCTCCCAGACGGACCGCGGCCGCTGCGCGGAACTCGGGCAGGCGCAAGG
This sequence comes from Acidobacteriota bacterium, assembly GCA_018268755.1. Classification (GTDB taxonomy): domain Bacteria; phylum Acidobacteriota; class Terriglobia; order Terriglobales; family Acidobacteriaceae; genus KAN-5. The sequence goes on along the minus strand of JAFDVW010000013.1, from coordinate 256,229 downwards.
CTTGTTCATAAGCGGTTTGGGCGTGGTGTGTTTCCCCCAGGCCGTCGTAAGCCAGACCCAGATAATAGGAAACTTCGGTGTCGGAAGTGTCACGCGCATGGCAAGCTTCCAGATAGCTCTTGGCTTCTGCAAAGCGTAGCAGCGCAGCGGCCAGACGTCCGGCGGACTTTTGCGCCTGATAGCTGTCTGGGAACTTGCGCAGCGCATCCTTATAGGTGTCGAGCGCGCGCAAGGTCCTGCCGTTCAGCTCGTCTTCTTTGCCGGCCTGCATCCAGTCGTCGAAGCTGCGCCGCTCGGGATCGGGAATGCGGTAGTTGGTTTGCGGCCCAACTTTGATTTCTGCTTCGGGGGTCCAATCGTAGACGCCTTCCGTTTGCCGCAGCACGACCACGCCTTTGGCGTCTTTGACCTCGATGGTGTATTTACTTTGGGCGTCGGCATGGGGTATTTCGTGGGTCCAGTTGCGCTCGGGAGTCAGGTCGGTCTTTTCCTGAATCACTGTCTGCTCGCCCGTCAGGATGGCGACCGATGCCTGTGGAATTGCCTGGTTCGCGTTGAACCCAACGACCAGGGCGCCCTCCCGGCGAACCAGACTGGCCACACCGGCGAGGTTGGCGCGGGAAATCCCGCCAATTCCCCGCACCGGCATCCAGTACTCGCTGAAGCGAAGGGTTTGCCGCGGTTCCAGGAACGCGTAGGTCTCCTGATTGCGAAACAATCCTCCCTGCACTTCCACGTAGGCGCTGTTGTTGTCGGAAAGCGCCTTGCGCCAGTCCAGCCCGTCGGCGTCCGCACCCCAGGACCATATCTTCTTGGCCGGCAGCTCGGCGTAGTCGGCAAAGTGAACGGTGCCGGTGTTGGTCGATGGGTTCCAAATACCCATGAATGGTTCCCGGCTGCCATGGACGAACTCGGAAACCGGACCGCGCTTATGATTGCGGATAATGCTGAGGTCGAGCCCGTCGTCCACCGGCCAGGGACGGACCTCAGCAAAACCATGCGCCGCCGCGAAGCGCATGGGGTAGACGATTTGCGAGTCGTCCCATACCTGAATGCCGGCATTGTTCCACCAGTAGAAGCGGTGGCGCGCATCACTGCGATTGCTGAGCGTGACGCGTTCCTCGAGCACGGTGGACTTCGGCCGCAAAATCAATTCGACCGTCCACTCCATGCCATACACGCGGTCAATATTGCCGACGCTGACCGAGGCGCTGCCGTCCTCCCGCTTGGTGAAGGCATAGTTGACCGGCGACATGCTTACCCAATTGTGGGAAACGGGAAAATTGAACTCGATGCCAAAGGCCGCCCAGGCCCCGCGATAGGAGATGGCCGCCTTCTTAATGGACGGATTGGCATAAAACATGGATTGGCCGGAGAGCTTGTCGGTACAGGTGTAGAGGTGCCCGCCAATGTCGGGCAACACGGAGCACTTCAGGTACTCATTTTCCAGATAAACCGCGCGCCAGGCGTGCTCCACTCGGCGGCTGGTGAGGTTGGTGCGCAGAGTGTAGGGATAATTGAAGCGGTTGGCGGCGAACTGATCGAAGGGAGGATTGGAATCCGGCGGGCCCTCTTCGTAGACAGGGAGGGTAAGAGTCCCCTGCCAGACGCGAACTTGCGCTTGCGCCGGCAAAACCGCCGCTGCCAGCGCCAGAATGAGGACCCGCCATTGGATTCGCATTTAGACTGTGATCTGCAGTAACCGTGCCGCGTTTGCGTTGTAGACCTTGCGCAAGATCTGATCGGACAGATTGATGCCGTAAATGCGCCAGCGTCCCTGCGGAGGGATTTTGGCCGGTGCGTAGTCAAAGTATTCATCCTCTGTTTCGAGGAAGCGGTAGTAAATCTCGTAGAGCTTGTTGTTGAAGACCTGCTGCGGGTATTCGTCGCCGTGGGGCGTGGCGTCCGTGGCGAACACAATGCGGTCCTGATACTTGTCGAAGAATTTCTTGGAAGTAAAGGGCTGCCGTCCCAGCTCCCCGATGCGGGCCGCCAAATCCACGTGCATATTGGGGAAGCGGTCCAGGTTCTCAGAGACGTTCTGCAGGTTTTCCGAGAAGTTGCCAAAGTGCAGGGTGACGAACTGGGTCTTGGGGTGCCGCGCGATCACACGGTTGCGGGCCTCGATCAACTCCGCATTGGAGGGGAAATCTCCGCCATAGAAAGACCAGTCCGGGTGATTGTTCAGCTCCTCGAAACGCTCATTGAAACGGTCGATGGGCGTGAAGAAGGCCACCGGATCGGAGATGTGAATGGCCACCGGCATGTTCAACGCTCCGCAGGCCTCCCACATGGGGTCGAAACGCGGATCGTCGATCTTTACCAGCTTGCCGGTCGTGATGTTTTCCCGCAGATACAGTCCGAGGGTCTTAAGGATCTTCAGCCCGCGGGCCCCGTCTTTATGGGCCTGCGCGATGGCGTCGGCCTGGATCTTGGGATAGTTGGGGTCCTTGAAAAGTTCGTAGCACGGTTCGGTGAAAGTATAAAAACGTCCGGGGTGGGCACGATCATATTTTGCGACCGCGTCTTCCAGGCCTTTCCCGTAACCGCCGGTAAGGTTGACCATGGCGCGCATATTTTTCGCATCCATGACATCGAGACATTCCTGGGGAGTTCCCAGGTACTGGCGCTCGGCCACCAGCTCCACGCCATTCTTGGATTTGGCCGCGACGGAAATATGGGTATGAAAATCAATGACAGGGAATTTGGCCCGGTCCACATGGCTTTCATGGACCTGTAACATACTCTTGGGTTCGTATTCGGAAAGGTCGAGGCGCTTGGGTTTGGGAGCGCTGGCCGCTTCGGCATCAGGAACTCCGATATGTGTTACGGCGCCGGCGCCGGCAGCCAGCCCGACTCCGTATAACCACTCACGACGATTCATCTATCCTCCTGGTCTGTCCCGGCTAATTCCGGCCGGGGGCTAGTTCCGGGGTCGCAATATCCAACGGTTCCTCTTTCCCATCGACGGAACCGTGCCATACGCTTCCTCCAAAGGTGGTGATGTAGACCTTGCTATGGTCCGCAGGATCAGGGACAACACGCTGGCCCCATTTGAAGTTGAAGCCGGGAATACGGGTCCAGTGTAGTCCACGATCCGTAGAACGCCAGGCGGATGATTCGAACCCGGCGGCATAGAGAATGTTCGCATCGGCAGGATCAATGGTGATGTCATAAATATGACGGTCTTTTTCCAGGACCTGCTTCCAGTTTTTCCCGGCATCTTCCGAGAGGAAGATGCCTCCGCCATCTCCGTGTTGCCCCGCAGCCCGCGCCCAGGTGGTGAGATATAAGCGGTTGGGCTCTTTGGGATCAATCGCCAAGCCATTGGGCGAGTTCGCGCCCGCCGGCAAAGCCACCGGCTGCCAGTGCTCGGCGCCATCCGTCGAGCTGTATAAGGCGCCGTCTCCGGGGTTGCCAATGCTGCCATCTTCCGAACGGCGGGCAATCAGCACATATAAGGTTCCATTGGAAGCGCGCGCCAGACGCCAGGCGAAGGGCTCTTTCTGCGTGATGCCGTTGTTCTTCAGTTTCCAGGTTTTGCCGTCATCGACGCTTTTGTAGACGCCATCGCCAAAGCCGCTCACATAGAGAACGCGGGCGTTGACTGGGCTGGTGGGGTCCAGCAAAATGTGGGTGGCGCCGGTTTCATCCATTCCCTGGTTCGACTTGCTCCAGGTCTTGCCGCCATCCAGACTCAGGCAAACGCCGCCCCGGTAGCGCGAGACGGGAGTGTGCCGCCACATCTTAGGGCGGGGTAAATCGTGGGTCCCGCTGTTGACGCTCCACACCTTGCCGCGCACTTGCGGGTCGAAGACCATCCAATACGTGGTGTTTTGCCAGTCGCGCGGAATGCCTTTTCGAGAACTGACCCAGGAAGCGCCGCCATCTTCGCTGCGGAAGACCCCAATGTCGGTATAGCTGATGAACTGCCGCTTCCCGTCGAACGGATCAAAGTGAATTCCATAGCTGGTGGTGACATCCAGCCCGGTGCTGGTCCACCCGGCGTTTCCTACTTTGCGCGAATATTGTGCGTTCCAGGTCTTGCCGCCGTCGCGGGTCGCGATGGTGCGCCCCAGGTCCGTTCCATAGGCAACGTTGGGGTCCTGGTTCGCCACGCCCAGAACCAGCGGATTCTCTCCCCACGACGAGCCAAAGCTCTCTGTGATCCAGGCATCGTGCAGGTTGGCCGGCGCGACCCCGGCATTTCCCCCTAATCCGGAACCTTCTTCTTCGTCAGCCCAGATTTCCTTCCACGCCAGCGTCCAGGTTTTGCCTGCGTCCGTGGTCTTGGCAACTCCCATCCATTTCTTTCCGTCCAGAAGCAGGCGGTTGTAAGAAACGTAAGCCACCTCGGGATGAAGCAGGCTGGTGGCTACGGCGCGAACCCGGCTGCTTTCGCCGGGCAAAGCCGCCTTGCGCCAGGTGACGCCGCCGTCGCCGGAGATGAAAACTCCCTGCCGGGAAGTGGCATACACCATGGGCTGCGCCCCGTTTCCGAAGCCGAGAGAAATATCATTGGCTTGCTCCGGAACAGAAAGTGCTTTGACATTTCCGCCGGCAATTGATGCCAGTGCACGAACGCTGCCTGCATAGATGGTGCGCGAATCTGCAGGAGATTTGGGATCGACCCACAATCGGCGTGGCGCATCGCCCAGGGCCGCCAGCTTGCTCCAGCTGCCGCCGGCATTTTTGGAAACAAACAAAGCTGGGCTGCCTTTCTGGCCAGCTGCCGCATACAGCACCTTGGAGTTGTCCGGATCGATGGCCAGCGCGGAAATCGTTCCCAGCGGATCGGGGTCGGCCAGAATGTCCTCATCCGAGTGGTCGGATGCCATCTTCACGCCTTTGACGGTGGCCGGCTGCGGATAGAGCAAGTCCCAGCTTTCTCCGCCATCGCGGCTTCGCCACAAGCCGGTGGCGTGCGCGTACATGGTCTTGGGATCTTTCGGATCGAACGCGAAGAAGTCCACCACCCCGCGCAGATTGAACATGCGCCAGCTTTTGCCGCCATCATGGGTGATGTAAGAACCGGTCATATCGCAGGAGATGAGCACCGTATTGGTGTCGTGCGGGCTGACCGTGGGATTAAACATGGCCCCGCCTCCCCCCGGGCCAAGCACACGAAATCCTCCCGGACGTTCGCTGGCGGAAACACAGGCCAGACATAACAATACAAAAAGAGCAACACGGAGTGGGGAGATCTTCATTTGTTCCCTGCCTGACATGTTGGATTCACGATACGACTTTGAGTATGGCGATGAAAGGTTGGCAGACGCAGTTTTGAAAGCAGCCGCAGTGGCGATTCACTGCGGCTGCTGGAAAAATGGTCTGGGTTAGAACGTGATGCGCAAGCGTAAGCGCACCGTCCGGCGGCTGTCGATGCCTTCCTGGGTGAAGGTATTGATCAGTCGGCCGAAGTCTTCGTTCGGAACAACTGTGGACGGGTCAATAAAGACTTTGCGTGAGTCCGGATCGACGCCGATATTAAAGTCGCCGAGGAAAGCAAACGGACCGCCTCCACCACCGTAGTCGCTGTCCGGGGAATACATGGGGTGGTTGAAGACATTATTAATGTCCGCCCCAAATTGAAGGTTCACTCGCTCCCCCACCTGAAAGTCCTTGTGCACTCCCAGGTTGACCCCCCAGGTGCCCGGGCCCATCAGCAGGTTTCGCTTGGCCACCCCGGGGTTGTCGAAGAGGTCGGCCCCGGTAGGGGGAAGGGCGAAAGCATTGGGGTCCCAAATCTGGTCTCCATTGCGGCGGTTGAAATTCCCCGTGACTACCGGGCGGAAGGAAGGTTCGGAGCCGAAGTCGCCCACCGCGTCCATGGAACCCACACCCACGTTGCCCGGCATGGCCGGACCGCAGTTATCGCACAGCCAGAACGGAGTGAATCCCGTGCCGGTCTTGGCGAACATGTTGAAGCTGGTTTGCCAGCCGCCCAGAATGGCGTCGGCGATCTTGGAGAAGGAAGACCCAAAACGCTTTCCCCGGCCCACGGGAAGATCGTATACCCCGTACATCACCACACGATTCTTGGGCACGAAGGCTTCCTGTCCGTAATCCTGCTCAGGAGCGACGGAGTTGTAGGCGATCCCGCCCAGACTCGAGTTCCCGGTGTCGAGAGCAGTCGATTTCTGGTCGAGGTAGGTGTAGGAGAAGTTCAGCATCAGGCCATGGGAGTAGCGATGCTCGAACTGGGTCTGGAAGGCATTGGAGCGCCCGTGCCCGAAGTTGCCATAGCTGAGAAGATAATCGCCCAGGCCCGGGAAGGCCTGGCGGGCCAGGTCGGCGGGCGAGTAATCGCAGTTGCCATCATCCGGGTTGCAGGGATCTCCCTCCAAGGTCGAGGTGCCGAAGGGATTGTCGCTGGGGGCGATCCGGTTCAGATCCACGCCGGCGATGAGTCCGCTGAGCGTGCTTCCCAGATAGGAGAAGCGCACGAAGGTTTGGTCCAGGATTTCCCGTTCGTAGGTCACGTTGTACTGCTGCACCCGCGGCTGCTGGATACCCACCGGCACGGCATTGATGGCGGGAAGCCCGCCGAAGCCGGTTGCGATCGTGCCTCCGTCGAGCGGACTGAAGCCGTGCGAAAAGCCCGGCCACGGCGCAAGGGGCGTGGGATTATTTTCGCTGTCGAAGGGACGCTTGGTCAGGCCCTGGTTGAAGGGGTTGGTGGCGATGGCATCACGAATGCCTTGCGCCGCGGAGGTTGGGTAGTAGAAGCCGTATCCGCCGCGAATCACGGATTTGCTGTCCAGCCGGAAAGCGGCTCCAAAGCGCGGGGCAAGATTATTTTTGTCCATGCGGACCAAGCCCCGGCCCACTCCCAGGCCGGCTTGCGCGGCCGTGACCACCGGACGGGTGTTGGGAATGCGCGTGTCCAGAAAGGCCAGCGTTTCGTCCGAAGGAATAATGAAACGGCCCTTCTGGTTAGTGCCGGAGTCTACATAGCTAGGATCAAAGTTCACCAGCAAGTTGTGGTTCTCAATAAAGGGCGTGATCAGCTCATAGCGCAGCCCCATGTTGACGGTCAGGCGGGGCGAGACTTTCCAGTCATCCTGCACAAAGAAACCCTGCTCCCAGTTGTAGACGTCCATGGGTGGGCGGGGTTCATTGATGTAACCCACACTATTGGCGGGCAGGCCCATCAGGAAATTGGCGAAGGGGTCGGTGCCGGAACCGGTGTAGGTCATCAATCCGCGGGGATTGCCGCGGTTCACGGCAAAACCGTCCACCGCCGCATTGCGCACAAAGTCCGCACCCATTTTGAGGCTGTGGTTGCGAACAATCCAGGTCAAGGTGTCCCCGAACGTGGCCAGGTTCTGATCCATGGGTCGGTCGGTATTGCGGCCGCCGTTCTGGAAGGTAGCGAAACGGTTGCTGAAATTAATGGCCGGGTGACCGTAAGTATCCAATTCCTTCGCGCCCACCACCGCTCCATAGGCAGTAATGTCGGAATCATCAAAACCGATGCTGGACAGGAAGCTGCGCAACGTCGTGTTGCTATGGCGGTACAGCTTCTGACGATTGAATCCGCCGCGTGCCTCGTTCACGATGCTGTTGCTGAACACGTGCGTGTAGGAGAGGGAGACAGTGTCATTTCTACGATCTAATTGGCTCAATCCCAGCCCGGTATACGGCGCCTGCACAAAGGTGTTAGCCGTTGTCTGGGCAGAGGCATTGTAGGTGCCATAGACGTGGTCCCGGTCGCTGAAGTCGTGGTCCACGCGCAGGGTCCCGATATCTTGCACCGCGCGACCCGGCATGAGGGTGCGGTAATCGTCCACCCGGCCGGAGGCGGTAAGCATGGGAGCGCTCAGACCGATTTTGGGAAAGTAGTTTTGAATCAAGCTTTGCGCCGTCGGGTTGAGCAGGCGGGAAGGAATGGTGATGAACTGCTCGCCCAGGCCTCCCACTGTGTCATTGGCGATTTCATCCGGGGTCAGCGTAACCCCAGCCGGCACCGTGGGCTTGGCCGCATCGTTGACCTGACTGAAGTCTCCACCCCACAGGCTGGGATGAGGCAGCGTGTTGGACTGAAGCTGCACCGGAGAAATCGTCCAGTTGCGCTCGTAGGCGGCAAAGAAAAACGTCTTCTTGAGTTTGGGAATCTGGCCGCCCACCGAGGCCCCAATGTCGGTCACGTTGAAATAGGGATTGGGGTAGGAAGATTGGAAGGCGGAGGGGGCAAATTCCGCTTTGCCGATCTTGTCCTGCAAGGTCCAGGCCGCCAGAGCGGAATTCTTATTGTTGTAAAACAACGAGCCGTGATAATTGGCGGTGCCGCGTTTGGTGGTGACGCGAATATTGGCAATGCCGGCATATTCCGCGGTGAAATCATTGGACATCACGTTGATTTCGCCCACCGCTTCCAGAGAAGGCTGGCTGTTGGTCGGCTCGCCGAAAATGCCGCCGTTGGAACGTTGTCCGTCGAGCGAGAAACTGGCCCCGTAGCTTTGTGCCCCTAGGAATTTGAACGAGCCATCCGAGCCTGACTGCGTGATATTCGGGTTCAGGTACAGGAAGGAATAGACGTTGCGGCTGTCGCGCGGCAAATCAATGACCTCGCGGCTGCCGATGGTATCGCTGATGGTCTGGTTCTCCACATTGATGGTTTGACCTTCGGCGATGACTTCCACCGACTCCTGGGTGGAGGCCACCTTCATCACCGCATTGGCGTTCACCACGCTGCTCCCACTCAAAGTGATGCCCGCCAGCTGAACCGTATTCAGCCCCGGATTGGAGATGACCACCTTGTAGGTGCCGGAACTTAATCCAAAAACTTGATATTCGCCTTGTGTATTGGTGGTGGTCTCACGGGTGATGTTGGTGGCTAAATCCACGACCACAACCTTGGCGTTGGCGATGACGGCGCCGCTGGAGTCCGTGACTGTTCCGCGAATCGTGCCCAGGTCGGTTCCCTGAGCGAAGAGAAATTGGGGCCCCAAGCTCAACAGACTCAGAACAACTGCCGCAAGAAAGGCCAGGCGCAGTTTGAATTTCATAGGGTGGCTCCTGCAGGGACTTGGAATGGGGAGCGTTGTATCACAAATCGAAAACAAAAAGCAATCAAACAATACTTATAAATAACTATTAGAAATTAAAAGAAATTCTTATGGTTTTTGGTAGCCCCGTGAATCCCCTCCTCCAGGGTCAGCTAGGCGTATGCAGGGTAAAGCTTTGCACCACACGACTGATGACACCCGTCTGGGAGGGCGAATCCGGCTGGAGCTCCTCCCGAAGACAACGGAAAAATCCCAGGAGCTGCCCGATAAGCACATGAAGGATAGGAGCATTTTCATCCCCGAGCTGTTCCAGGCCGGCGCATTCGAGCGCGATATCCTCTTCCCGCAGCAGGGTAGGCGGTATATTTTCCCCGACTATGACTTTTAGAAGCCCCAGCCCCTTGCGGTTTATCTCCTGGAGCAGGTCAAATTCATATGCGCGCAGGGTGGGATCGGAGGAAAGGAACGCCACCACCAGACAATTGGGATGGATGTAGCTCATCGGTCCGTGACGAAGGCCCAAGTATGTTTCGCATAGCGTGGCGACCCGTCCCGCCGTCATCTCCAGCATCTTGAGGGCGGTCTCGCGGGCCGCCCCAAAATTCGGGCCACTCCCCAGAACGACCATGCGCTGGAACGGTGCGTTCGCGGTTTGAGCAAGCACCTGAAAATGTTGGGCGATGATTTTTTGAGCAATATCCGCCGCCCTTTCGCAGATCTTCTCGTAGCCCTGGGGATCGCGCGCCAAGCCCAAAAATCGCGCTGCCAGCACCAGATTGGTGAAGCTGCTGGTCATCACCAGGCTTTGATCGTTGGTGGCGTTGTCCAGCGTAATGACGGTGACGCGGGAATCTCCGGAGAACGCCGTCGCCAAGCGCCCAGCAGCATTGCAGGTCAGGACCAGATGGCGGATTGCGGGTTCGGCTTTCAGGATGTAGCTCAGCGCGCCCACACTTTCCGGGCTGTCGCCGGAGCGGGCAAGAGAAACCATCAAGCCGGGCCGGCCAGGCGGCAGGCCTGCGCTTCCGTGGGTCAAAATAGCGCCGCCTCCCAGGGTTTGGGCCGCCGCCTGCAACTCCTTTTGCAGGGTCGCCCGCACACAGTCGCCCGCATATTCGGAGCTTCCTGACCCGGTCAGGAGCAGAGAGCGGATTTCCCGGGTGCAGGCTTGCATGGCAGAAGCCTGGGGTCGCATGCGCGCCGCAGTCTGCCTCCAGGTCGTGGGCTGCTGGCAGATCTCTCGCAGGGTGTGGAAGTAGCCGAAACGCTGCTGTGCTTCCGGATTTTGCTGGAGCAACTCGGCTGCGGGAGTCTGGCCCTCGAGTAGGGCTCGCAGCCATTCCATCTTGGGCAGGGACACGGTTGACATTTTCGGAAAACGCCTCTCTATCACAGGGAAAATATCAGAAATAATAAAAAAGTAAAGGAAATGAAAAAGAATGGAGGCGCACAGGCGGGGCAAACCCAACGTAATTACCTTATTTGCAAGGAATTACATTTAAATGAAGGAGTTGGGGGCGGCTGCTATTTCTGTTGTGGACTTTCGTTTGGTTATGTATAGTGTTTTTTCTAAATTCTCCGAGGACACTTCTCATGCGTCGTCGATCGTTTCTGAAGGGCGCGCTGTTGCTTCCGGCTGCCGCCGCCGCAGATGTTCCCGCCCATCTCTGGCAAGGATATGACTTTGCCCCCGGCCCGCCGGTGCGCGAGCGCTTGAATCAAGGCCCGTTTGATGTAGACCAGGATGAAGGCTGGCAAACCATCCTGTTTACTACTCCTTCGGAAAAACCTTTGCGCAATCCGGGGCTGGGTTTGGTCGGCTATGCCTGGGAGGAGAGCGGTCCTTCGGTGGCGGCGCGCCAAGGTCGGGAAACCCTGGAGCAGCATGTGGAGAAAATGTCCAGCCTGCCGTTTGTGGACGTGCTCTACATTCGCTGCGACTGGCGCAATGTGCAGACCCGGCCCGGCCGCCTGGACCTGAATCCGGTTTTTCCCTTGGTTCTGGATGCCGCCCGGCGTAAGGGGTTGCGGGTGGCGTTTCGCGTTCAGCTTTCCAATTATTCCTTTCAGCCCAAAGAGCTTGCCCTGCCCCAGTTTCTCCAGGAGCGGGTCCCTTTCGTGAAGATCGGGCGGATTCCCCGCGAGGGCGGGGAGTTTCGCGAGCCCCGCTATGACCATCCCGAATTTCAAAAGGCCTTTGCCGACTTGAATGATCTGCTGGCCGCCGAGTTCGAAGGCAATCCGCTTCTGGAATGGATGGACCTGATGCAGTATGGGTTCTGGGGGGAAGGCCACACCAGCAACTACCCCAATCCGTTCCCCGACTATCTGACCGCTGAAAAGACCTTCGTAAATATGACCGCGCGCCAGCTCGACACCTGGAAGAAAATCCCCTTGGCCGTGAACACGCAACCCGATATCAGCAGTGTGGGCAACCGCACGGTCATTGACATGGCGGTACGGGCGGGAGCATGGCTGCGTTCCGACAGCATTATCGTGGAAGAACCGGTCCAGATCGAGGAATTGACCAACCGTCCGCCTTGGCTGGCCACCATCATCGAAGACGGGACCATGCGCCATCATGATGTGGCCCAGATCAAGAAAGACGCCGCCGGCCTGAGCATGATGGAAAACTACATGCTGCACACGCTGGACGCGAAGAGCAATTACTGGGGGCTATGGACGGAATCCGACAATCTCGCGCACTACAATGCTACTTATCCCCGGGGCTTTGAGCGTCTGCGCACCCAGCTGGGATATCGCCTCCGCCCGGCCTGGGTGTGGCAGCGGAAAAGATACGGCACGAATGAATTGATCATCGCCATCTCCAACCGCGGCGTGGCCGGAGTACCCGGCGTGTTGTGGTTGAAAATCGAGAGTCCCGACAAGAAGATCAGCCTGCAAGGCGCGCTGGACGCCGGCCATCCTTATGGCGCAGGCCTGCGCGAAGCCTCCTTCCTCTTGCCCAAGGGATATGTGGGAGAAGTTCGTCTATCGGCCGAGTTGGAAATCCGCCCTGGGGTGAAGAAGTCCATAGCCTGGGCCTGTGAGCAGCCTCTCAACGAAGATGGGTCTATCACGATCGAGCTCAAGCCCGAAAACGATAGCAAATGGAGAAAGGGAGTCTAGCTCCGCACTCAGGCAAATCTTTTCAAAGAGGTCCGCATTGAAAAAAAGATTTGTGTCTGTCTGGCGCATAATTGCTGTAATTGTTCCGTTGCTGGCCACCTGCGCCTTCGCCGAGACTCCGGAACAGGCCCGCCTGGGACAACTGGTCGAGGCCAATATCACGGCGGTGCATGCTTATCAGATGCTGCTGGCGCGGAAGCAGCCGAACATGGACCCAGCCTGTTGGCCGGCCGCGCCCAGCGATTCTGCATTGGACGCCCTGGTGGCGCACCAGACTTCCCTGCTCAACTCCACTGCTGCGGCAAAGGCCTGGGCCTCGGGAAAGGCGTCCTCCTTCGATCCCGCCCAGGATTTGCAGCCGCTCTTGGCCGCCAAACTGCCGATGCCGGCCAACCTTGCGGTCAATGTGTTTACGGCTTATCTGCGGCAGAACGCCCCGCCGCATAGTACGGTGGAAGTTCGTTCCATCGCCAATCTTTACCAGACAGTTTTGGAAGTGGAACGCGACGGAGACCGGCTGCAGGAACTGTTCTCCTTCTATATCAGTTTAGGTTTGCCGGTCTACGTGGGCCAATTGGGGCTTCCCGGGAGCGACGCAGACTTGCTTGCAGCCGGCCGCATGCTGGAAGGAAAATCCTGCGCCTCCCCAGTGGGGACCAGCGCCCTGGAGTGGCAGCTGGCCGGTCGCAAGATATGGAACTGGGGCGAGAAAAATCTGCACATTCGCGACGCCCATGTGCTGGCCAGGGAATTGTTGGCCGAGGCGGATGTAAAGCCCCTGCTTCCCAAAATGAAAGCCCTACCGGCCCAGCGTATCGTCATCATCGGCCACTCTTTTACCATGGACCAGCACTGGTCTTCTCCTTCGGCTTTTGTCCCCATCGTCACCGCCATGTTTGCCGAGGAGAACTCCAAGCTGCAGTTTCGTCAGTTTGAGGCCGGCGGATTGACCGCATCCCGGGCTTACAAGAGGTTTTATCAGGACGCACTGGCCTGGAAGCCCGACACAGTGCTTTTCGTGGTGGCCAATCGGACCCCGGAGGATTTCGACAGCTTGCGCACCATGGCGCAAGGATTCAAAGCGGCCGGCGCCCGGGTCGTGATGTTTGATGATGTTCACGATCCGGAATCCGCGGATCCTGAAAAACTCAAACAAGAGTCGGAAGTCGCGCTCCAGGCGGGCGTGGAGATCATCCAGGTAAGCCCAATCCTGCGAGCGGCCCCCGACAAGGCCCAGTTTTCCTGCCTGGACCACATCCACATGACCGAGCCCTACCACCGCCTGATGGCCAAGCAGTGGATCAGGGTCCTGCTCCGGCAGCCGCTCACCGGCACCTAGCTTTACTTCACCGTGGACGAGGCGTCCGCGCTCAGGAGTGCGGCCGAATGCTGGTCAAGATACACGGTCGTATGTGGGTGCGTGCGCAAGATGGAAGCGGGCGCCATGGGGCTGATGTCACCCTCCAGGCAAGCCTTGACCGCGTTGGCCTTGCGGGAGTCCGGGACGATGCAGATGATCTCTTCGCTCTTCAGGATCTGCCGGATCCCCATGGACATGGCCTGCTTGGGGACTTCCTCCAGGCTGACAAACCAACCTTCCCCCATTTGTTGGCGGCGGCACACCTCGTCCAGCGTGACAATCAAATAAGGTGCTTCCGTTTCAAAGTCGGCGGGAGGATCGTTGAAGGCGAGGTGCCCGTTTTCTCCAATGCCGACAAAAGCCACATCGATCGGGGCGGACTGCAGGGCTTGGCCCACCTGGCGAATGACCTCCACCGGATTGCTCTTGCCGTCCAGCAGGTGAAAGTTGGTGATCCCCGTTTTCTCAATCAGGCGTTCCCGCAAGAAGCGGCAGAAGCTGGCGGGATGCGTCTCGGGGATCCCCACATACTCGTCCAGGTGAAACATTTCCACGCGCGACCAGTCCAGATTGGGGAGAGCAGTGAGGGCCTCGAGGAATTCAAATTGCGAGACCCCGGTCGCGGCAATAATGCGGGCCTTGCCGCGCTGGCGAATCGCTGCCCGGATGGCGGCGGCGGCTTGCTCGGCTGCACTCGTACCCAGAACTTGCTTGTCGTGAAACGTCTTGATTTCCACTTACTTGGTCTCCTTCATATTTCTTGCCATCAGCAATGCCAACTGAACCGAAGGGGCGACTTCCTGAATGGAGGGGCGTGGGGCATCGCCCTGGCGGAGCGCCCGAATGAATTCCGTGGCCTCCGCATAGCTGCCATTCACCACATCCTCCGGGGTATCGTCGTCGGCCACCACTTCGAGGACTAATTTTTGGTTATGGAAGCCGCGCAGGACCCGTTGCCTCCCGAAAGGGCTGCTCACGGAAGCCTGAAAGCCTTCCCCGAAAAGATCATAGGTTTCGTCCAGCGCGCCGGTAGTCGGCAGAACATCCATGCGGCCGCAAACTCCGCCGCCAAAACGCAAATTGATGCCATACCAGGAGGCCCCGGTCGCGCTGGGCATGAGCTGAACCTTGGATTCCACAACATCCCCCGCGATATAGCGCAGGGCGTCGATGCCATGAATGGCGGTGGTCCAGATAAAATCCGGTTCGCTTCGCGCATGCCGGGTCATGGTACAGCGCAGGTAACGCAATTCCCCCACGGAACGGGCCCATTCCAGCCCCCGGTTGAGAAATGGCATGAAGCGCCGGTTCACGGAAACCATGTTCCTGGTGCCAGTCGCCGCGGCCGCGTCCACCAGTTGCTCGACTTCAGCCACTGACGTTCCCAGAGGTTTTTCGACTACGCAGGGGATGCCTTTCTGCAAGAGATCAATCCCCACGGCAGCAATATGTTGCGGCGGCACCACGGCTATGCAGCCATCGAGCCTTTCCTGGCGAAACATTTCCGGAGCCGACCTGTACGCGTTCCTGAACCCATACTTGCTGCAAAAGTTCTGGGCGCGCTCGAATTGCACATCGCAGGCTGCGGCCAGCTCAATCTCTCCCGGGTGCTCCGCCAGGAAGCGCGCCAGCGGAATGGCGTGCCCGCTCTCCGCGTGTTCTCCGCAACCGATAAGGCCCAGGCGAATCATGATGATTTGTTCTCCGCCGCTACGGCCAAACCGGCTTCATAGAGTGGTTTCTTGCCTCCGCGAATAAGCCCGAGCGAGAGGCCTACCGCCAAGGTAAGCAAAGCGAACCACAGGACCGTGGACACGCTCCCCGCGGGCGCAGTAAATAGCAGGCTTAGGCTTAAGATCCCAATGCCGGAAATCGTCCAGCTCAGAAAACGGAACACCGGCACGGTGAAATCGGGAGAGTCCTTCAGCTCGCTTTGGATGTCGATGGGGGTATGCAGATTGCGAAATAAATGGGCGCGCGCCGGGGTATCGCCGCGATCGAAAAATGCGCTCAAAAGGAAGACCCCAAAGGACGCTGGAATAATGATGGCAACCTGCTGCATCAGCGACCACTCATACGCAAAAGCGCCCAGCATGCCAAGAATCAGTCCCGTGGCGAACGATGCCAGGCCGGACCACGCTGGGGTGCGGCGGATGACCAGGCCCAGCAGGGCGGGCGGTCCATAGGCCAGAGAAATGAGCGTATTGAACTTCAACATCACGCCAAAGACGCTTTGCCCGCTCAACGCCATGACGACGGCAATGACGGTGGTTACCCCACCCAGAAGCAAAGTGGTGATCCAACCAACGCGTAATAATTCGCGTTCCCCGGCATTCTTGCGAAACAGCACCTGATAAATGTCTTTGGAAAGAATGGCCGCCTTCACGTTAAACATGCCGGAAAGAGACGCCATGGTGGCGCTGAACATGGCGGCCAGCATGATCCCGATCAATCCATGCGGGAGCAGCGTCAAGCTGGCGACAGCATAGGCGGCCTCGCTGGGGTTGGCCATGCTGGGCCACAGGGCATGAAGATCGGGATAAAGAATGCGCATGACCATGGGGGGAATGAACCATAAAAATGCGCCCAGGGTGAACAGGCCGCAGCATAAGAGCGCAACTTTGCGGGCGGAGCGCTCATCATCCACACTGAAATAGCGCTGCGCCATCGCGCTAGTGTTGTATCCAAAGGAAACCATGATGGTCCATGACGCCAGATAGAGCCAGCCAAACTCTCCCGAGAAGTGGATCGTCTTCATCTCCGCTGGAAGGGCATGCACAAAGCTGGAAATCCCCCCCACCCGCTCCAGGGAAGTAAGGACCAGCACCAGGCAAAACGGCATGAGGATGGAAGCTTGCAGAAAATCGGTGACCACCACGGCCCACAGCCCACCCACCATGCAGTAGAAGATAATCAAAGAGCCGGCGATCAGGATGGTCCAGGCCACGGGAAACCCGCAGGCCGAGGAAACAAAGACACTGAGTCCATACAACATGCTGGCGCTGGTGAAGAGCTGAAAGAGAATGGTGGACCAGGAAAACGTCTGGTGGGTGGCCAGATTGAAGCGCGCCGACAAATACTCCATCACGGTGGTAATCCGGCTGCGCCGCCAGCGGCTGGCGAAAATAAAATAACCCAACAGAAAACTCAAGGCATTGCCGAGATACAATCCGGTGGCCGCGATGCCGGCGCGATAAGCGACCCCGGCCGCGCCGGTAAAGGTCCAGGCGCTGAATCCGGACATGAAGCAGCTCAGGCCCGCGACCAGCCAGGGGATACGGCTTCCCCCGCGAAAATATTCCGAGGCCCCGCGATTGAAGCGCATGACATAAATGCCCACCACGACCATCAGCAGTCCATAGAGACCGATCACGAGGTAGTCGGTGGGATTGGCGCGGGAAATCTCCATAATTCAGGTTCCCTTTTTATACTTTGTTTTGCTGTAAAAGAGAAGGCAATAGATAATAAAAGAAAGAAAAATATCACCAAAGCAATGGTACACTAGCCCCCGCATGTCTCGCCCGACTGTCCTCGTATGCGCTGGCGCAGAGTTGTTTCATTCCTTTTTCCCGCCACCCCAGCGCCGCCGGCTCGGCCGCTTGTTCCAATGGCAAAGAGATGATTCCCAAGAACTTACGCCTCGCCTCAGGGACAAACTCCGTAAAGCCGACGCGCTGCTCACGACTTGGGATAGTCCGCGCTTCGGCATCGACCTGCCTCGACTGGCGCCGCAACTTCGCGTCATCGCGCACTGCGGGGGAGAAGTGAAGTCGCGCTTTGCCCGGCCTCTGTTCCGAAAGCTGACCATTACGGCCGCGCCGCTTCCCATGGCGAGGGCCACCGCGGAATTCGGGGCTACCCTCCTCCTCTACTGTGCTCGCAATGTGGACTTCTATCGCGAGGAATTCCGTAAGCCATCCGGCCGAATCTATGAGGAATTGCATGCGCGGGGATGCCAGGAGTTTATCGCCGGACGGGAAGTGGCCATGATTGGTTTTGGCCGAATCGGCCGCGCCCTGGTGGATTTCATGCGGGGCTTCGATGTGAAATGGAGGGTGCACGATCCTTACGCGCCACGATCTTTGGCCCGGCAGTATCCCGTAAGTTTCGTCAGTCTGGATGCATTGCTGGCGAAGGCCGATTTGCTGGTCCTGACGGCCGCGCTAACCGAGGAGACCCGCGGCATCCTCAACAAGAAGAGGTTGGCGCGCCTGCCCGATGGGGCGGCTATCATTAATATCGCGCGCGGCGGTCTGATTGATCTTGCGGCCCTCACCCAGGAAGTACGGCGCAAACGACTGCGCTGCGCGCTGGACGTCACCGACCCGATCGAGCCTTTGCCGCGGAACCATGCGCTGTTTCGCTTGCCGGGAGCCATCATGACTCCTCATATGGCGGCCAGCTATCACAAAGTTCGTCATGCCATGGCGGATGTCGTCATGGACGACCTGGAAAGTTTTTTTCAAGGCAAGGGTGTAAAAAATCGCGTTACAAATTCCATGCTGGAGCGCATGACGTAAGTGAGACTTTCTTTCTCAAGCCTGGCCTGTCCGGACGCGACGTTTTCGCAGATTGTGGCCATGGCTGCAGCGTTTGGCTATGACGGCATCGAGTTGCGTTTTGTGCAGGGAGAAGATGCGCTTTGGAAGTTGCCGGATTTCCAGGGGGAAAAACTGGCAGCGGCCCGGCGGTCTCTCGCGGATGCGGGATTGGTCATCTCCTGTCTGGATACCAGCTGCCGCTTTCATTTCCCGGATGCCACAGAGCGCAACCGCTGGCTGGAAGAGGGCCGGCGCATGGCGGACCTGGCGGCGGCGCTGGGCGCCCCCGGACTGCGCATCTTTGGCGACACCATCCAACCCGGCGCGGACCGCACTTCCACCCGCACCTGGATCGCGGAAAATATGGCCCGCCTGGCGGAAATGACATCTCGTCAGGGAGTCGAGGTTTGGCTGGAAAGTCATGGCGACTTTACCAATTCCAGAGAAACCCTGGAGATTCTGCAGCAAGCAGGCGCATCCTACACCGGAGTAGTGTGGGACCCGGCGAACAGTTTTATCGAAAGCCGGGAAATGCCTGTCGACGGCGCCGCCACACTGGGTGCGACCATCCGGCATACCCATATCAAGGACGTGCGCTGGCGCGACGATGCCTGGCAACCGGTGCTTCCGGGGGAAGGTAATTTCCCACTCGGACAGCTGTTGCAAGCCTTGCAGAAGATGAACTACGACCGCTTTGTGTCCTTTGAGTGGGAGAAGAAGTGGCACCCGGAGATTGCCGAGGCAGCGGTTGCCGTACCATATTTCATCGCTTGGTTCCGCGAGAATTGCCAGAACTGAATCCGCAGCGAGGGAGTGGGGACCACACTGCGCAGCAACTAGATCGACCGGGGTATCCGCATTTGTCCGAGGATGAGTTCGTCAAGGAGCACTTGCATGAATGGCTTGCTTAGGATGTTGCTGGTTGTGCTGTTGAGCGCCGGGGCCGCGATAGCTGCGGAAAAACCGGTGGCCAAGGCGGTATATGCCTCCGAGGATGTCCCCCTCACGACGGACGCCACTTCGGCTTTCTGGCAGGCAGCCAGCGCCGTCTCTCTGCAAAGGAACAGCCAGGGAAAAGATGTACCCAACTTCCACACCGAAGTGCGCATTCGCTGGACGAAAAGCCATCTCTACTTCCTTTTTACCTGTCCCTACGATGAACTTTATCTGAAGCCCTCACCGAACCCTTCCGAAGAAACCAACGAACTGTGGAATTGGGACGTGGCCGAGGTCTTCATCGGCTCCAATTTCGAGAACATCAAGCGGTACCAGGAGTTTGAAGTTTCTCCCCAGGGCGAATGGGTCGATCTGGACATCGATCTCAATAAGCCCCACCACGAGACCGGCTGGACATGGAACTCCGGCTTCGAAAAGGCGGCGCGCATCGACGCCAAGGGGCGGCGCTGGTATGCCGCCATGAAGATCCCCTTCGCGGCCATCGCTTCCCGCCCTGTGGCCGTGGGCCACACCTTCCGCATGAACCTGTTCCTGAGTGAAGGCGCGCCTGAAAAGCACCACGAAGTCACCTGGCAGCCGCCCTTGAGCGATACCTTTCATGCTCCCGAACGATTCGGGATACTCAAGTTGGTGGGGCAATAGAGCTGGAGCCATACAGCAGGTATAGGAATCACCGGACCTCGCGGAAAAGGAAATAGGGACCCTTCGCATGAATGCTCGCCCCATCAAGAACCTGCGCTGGTGGATTGGAGGCCTGCTGTTTCTTTCCACCATCATCAACTATGTGGACCGGCAGACCCTTTCCCTGCTGGCCCCCTTTCTGAAACTGGAGTATCACTGGACCAATACCGACTATGCCAACATCCTGATCGGATTTCGCGTGGGCTATTCGGTGGGTCAAACCATTCTCGGCCGCCTGATGGACCGGGTGGGCACGCGGCGCGGGCTCAGCCTCACCGTGCTGCTCTACTCCGTAGTTTCCATGGCCACTTCGCTGGCGCGCGGCTTCTACAGCTTTGTCGGCTTTCGCTCGCTGCTGGGGTTGGCGGAATCCGCCAACTGGCCGGGCGCCACCAAAGCCGTATCGGAATGGTTTCCTAAGCGCGAGCGCGGTCTGGCCACCGCCTTGTTTGACAGCGGTTCCTCGATCGGCGGCGCAATCGCCCCCTTCATCGTGCTGGCCGTATATTTCCGCTGGGGCTGGCGGCTTTCTTTCGTACTCCCCGGCCTGCTCGGGTTTCTCTGGCTGATTTTGTGGAGAAAGATGTATTACCGGCCGCAGGAGCATCCCCGCATCAGCGCCGAGGAACTGGCCATGCTCGAGGCCGACTCCCAGGGCGAAGCCGCGGCGGACGGAGCACGCACTCCGCAATCGTGGCGGTCCCTGCTCAAGTTGCCGCAGGCCTGGGGCACCATCGTCGCTCGGGCCTTTACCGACCCGGTCTGGTTTTTCGTGGTGGATTGGTTTCCCATTTATCTGGTCAGCAAGGGCATCTCCCTGAAGAGTGGCTTGATTGCAGTGTGGGTGCCCTTTATCGCGGCCGATCTGGGAAATTTCTTTGGCGGAGGAGCTTCGGGATTTCTCATCAAGAAAGGCTGGTCCCTGGGCAAAGCGCGTAAAGCCATGGTGATCTTCGGAGGGATCGGGGTATTGCTGTTGATCCCCACCATTTTCACCAACAACCTGTATCTGATCACGCTCCTGTTTGCGCTCTCCACATTTTCTTATGCCACTTTCACCACTATCGCCAACGTTTTCCCCTCCGACCTCTTCTACAGCCAGTCCGTGGCCAGCGTGAGCGGGATGAGCGGCACCGCCGCCGGCATCGGCACCATCATCGCCTTCAAGCTGATCGGGTACTTCTCGGACTCGTCGCAGGTAGCAGGAACCCATGCCTTCGATGGCATTGTGATTGTGGCCGGCATTGTTCCCTTCATTGGCATGCTTCTGGTGCTCCTGCTGGTGCGCAATAGCAAAGCTACCCGGCAGGGGCTGGTGAGGCCGATATAAACCTTCCGGGTGGAGTTGCCGGCCCAGGCCTGCAGCATCCGCAGCAACCTTAGAGCCCGGAAATCTTGATATTTCGGAAAGTGGCTGCGCCCTGCTCCACGAAAAGTCCCCACCGGCCAATCGGCAGGTCATACATGCGCAGGGTCATGGCGCTCTTGCCGCCGAAATACACGACGGCCGTCGAGCGGTCTACGAAAACCTTGATATCCAGGGGAACGCCGGCCTCCAAGGGGATCCAGCTATCCAGGCCGGCAAAGAAGCCGCCTTCCGTGTTGGATTTCGCGTCGAATTGCAATCTGGGTGCGCGCGGCCAGGAATCGACGACCAGGCGCTGGTTCTGCGGTTCAAAGCGAATGTAGTAAGAGGACTCCAGATCATCGCTGGTCCTGAGCATCAGGCCGAAGCCGCGTGTGTCCGCTTCGAAATCCGCCTGGGCTTCAATCTTGCAGCGGTCGGGCATCATGTCCGCGGCAGCGCAGGCAAACGATCCATGCGCCGAGAGCTCCACCTGATGATCACGAACCTGGACCTGCCCCAACTTTAAGGGAAATTGCGCCGTCAGCGGCTTACTCCAGGCAGCGTCGATGGTCGCCGGGACGCTCACCGAAAGCGTGCCGTCGCTCTCCTGGTGCAGTTCGTGCACTACCAGATTTCCGCCCCAATTCCAACGGTAGTAATCCTGGTCATCGGCCCGGGAAGGCTCCCAGCCGAAGAGGTAGCGGCGCTGCCCGTCGGAGGCGCTCTTCGCCGCGTAGTAGGCCCGGCCATCGAAATAGTCACGCTTGGGGGTCAGCCATGGCCCCTCGAGGGAGCGGCTCATACGATAGCGGGTGCGGATCAGATCAGAAAACTCCGAGAAAATCAGATACCACCAATCCCCGATCTTGAAGAGGTCCGGACACTCATGGGTGAAGTACAAACCCGGCGCCCAGAAGGGATCTTTAATTTCCCACTTCTTAAGGTCTTTCGAGGTGCACAGGGCGGTGCATCCCCGGCGGCGGCTGGGTCCCGGCTTCAAGCGGGCGGCCAGGATCATCCAGTACTCGTGGGCTTCCGGATTCCAGAAGACGAATGGGTCGCGCCAGTCATTCTTTTCATACGGCGCGGTGGCATAAAACGTGTCTTCGGGAATCTTCTTCCAATTCAGGATATCGTCGCTGACAGCATGCAATATGGCTTGCTCGGGCTTTCCCTGGTCTTTGAAGTAGGGGTTGAATCCGGCGTAAAAGATGTGGTGTTGGCCCTCGGCATAGATGGCCGAGCCGGTAAAAACGTAGAAATCCTGCTCGTCCCTTTTCCCCCGCGGGATCATCTCTCCGTGCTCCACAAAGTGGATAAAGTCGGTGGTGCTCACCTGATACCAGGGCACGCCTTCTCCGTGTCCCGGCTTGTCGCGCCAGTCGAGAAGAAAGAAGAGATGGAAGCGTCCATCTTTGTAATAGGGGATGAAATCCCCGGCGTATGCTCCCAAAGGACGATAGAAGAATTCCCGCACCAGCTCCGAGGGCCTGGCCGGGGGAAACTTATCGTCTCCGGCCAAACCGGATTTGCCATTGCTCAGCGGAGATGCCAGCAACGGCTGGGCCCCGACGGCTACGGCAGAGGCCAGGAAGGACTCCAGAAACTGTCGTCTTCTCATGTGCTTTTCTCCCGGGAAGTGAAATACGGCCAGCTTATCCTATAAAAGAGCCGGACCCTGAGGGGTCCGGCTCTTGGTTGCTCTGGGGGTTAACTTGCAAACTTGCTGCGTGCTTAGAAGCGGATCATTCCCTCAAACTGCAACTGGCGGGGAATATTGGATTGGGTTGTCACCTGCCCGAAACCGGAGCTGGCGATGTTGGTGCCGATGCCTCCGAACTGCGTGCGGTTGAAGAGGTTGAAAGCATCCGCCTTGAACTGGAAGCTGATGTTCTCACGGATCTGGAACGTCTTGGAGACCGAGACGCTCTCGTTCTTGTACCACTGGTAGCGCAGCGAACCGAATGCCAGGGTGCGCGGCGTGTTGCCGAAGGTGAAGGGTTGCGCGTCCTGGAAGGCGGCCGCGGTGAAGTAGGGCGTCACGCCAGGAGTTCCGCTGCCGATGGAAGCCAGCTTTACGTTGCCGCTGAAGGAAGAATTGTAATCCGCATAGCAGGGCGCGGAAACCACCGCGATCCCGGCTCCTCCCGAAAACGGCGTGTTGCAGTTGCCGAAGATCGAGCCCACCGGCACCCCAGTGTGATACTGCTCGATTCCGGAGAGCTGCCAGCCACCCAGGATTCCGTTGACGATGCGGTTGTTGATGGCAAACCTTCTCCCCTTGCCGAACGGCAGTTCATACACCTGGCTGAAGGAGAACACGTGCGGCGTGTCGTAGTAGGAGACGGAGCGTTCCGCGCCCAGATTGTAGGCGGAGCGGGGCGCTTGCGCGAAGAATTGGGCGGTATGGCCGCCGTCATCAAACGTCTTGCTCCAGGTATACGAGGAGAGCAGATAGAGACCATTCTTCATGCGACGGCTGAGCGTGGTCTGCAATCCGTTGTAGCTGCCCGTACCAAAATTCGCCCACTGGTCCGGCCCCATCCAGGTGCTGCCGCCGCCGTTGTACTGGGGGAACGGCCGCAACATTTGCCCGATGGTCCCGGCAAAACTGGCGAAGGGCACATGAATTTCGGGGAACTGTGCCTGCGCCTGGGCCAGCGTGGTGGGGTCCATGGTCTGCTGTAACAAGGATCCCAACGCCAGGTACTTGGGGTTGATCTGATTGGAGTAAATGCCGTTTCCACCCTGCACGCCATTGAAGTGGCTGGAGGTGCCGTTGTAGCTGAGCGACAGGACAAAGTCGGAGGGCAGTTCCCGTTCTACGTTGAAGTTCCACTGCTCGGTGTAGGGAGAGCGCGCCGCCGTATCCGGACGGTCATAGCTCACGCCTCCACCCACGGGATTGTCCGTGGTGTAGCCTGTGTTGATGGTTGAGTCAAAGGCCCCCAGGTCGGGACGCACATAAGCCGGGAATCCATTGTCCAGCAGGAAGGCCGGGGTGATGCCGCCGTCCGTGCTGGCAAACGAGGGGCTGGCGGTGGCGTAGCCCAGAATGCCCGTACCGCGCTGTTGTCCGTTTCCGCCCAGCGCAGCTCCGTTATAGTGCACGATTCCAAACGAGGAGCGGATCACCGTCTTGGGGTTGAGCGCATAGGCGAAGCCCACGCGCGGCCCGAAAGTCTTGTAGTGGGTTTTGACGTTGGTGCGGCAGTGGCAGGAGCCCGGCCCGTATCCCGCCGATACCATCAAGCCAGGAGCGCCATCGGCCAACGGATTCGGCAGTGTGGGATCAAACCAGGACCAGCGGTCCTGCACTTCGACGAATGGTTTGGGAATGGTGTAGCGCAGTCCCAGATTGATGGTCAATTTGGGAGTCACCTTCCAGTTGTCCTGCGCGTAGACGGCGTAGTTGCGGAAGCGGCCGCCGGTTTCCTGAATCGCGGAGTCCTGCGCGGAGGAACTGTCGACCAACCCCAGCAGGTAGCTGGCATAAGCGTTTCCGGTGCTGGTGTTCAGGGTGCCGTCGCCGTTGAATCCGGCGGTCTCTGAATTGCTGAAGTTGATGCCATTGAGGGCGTTGGGCTGATTCAGCGCCAACTGCTGCTCAATGATTTGCCCGCCGAAGGTCCAACTGTGCTTGCCGTGCGTCCACTGCACGTTGTCCTGAATGGTGTAGGTGTTGGCGATTTCTCCGAAGGCGCTGAAGGTCCCCCATAGATAAGGAGCATTCGGCCCCGCGAAGTTGATTCGCGGGAAGGCGGTGGAAGGGGGCCCGGAGGGCAGCCCCGTGAAACCGGCATTGGCCGGATAGTTTCCATCGATCGAGGGAACACTGTTGATGGTGGACCAGCGGAAGAACTGAATTCCCAGGACGTTCAACAGATTCGACGTGATCACGTGCGTGTCGTTGATCTGGCCGCTGTAGTAGTCCGTGTGTCCGGGCTGGGCGGTGGAATAAGGCTGGGGCAGATACGCGCCCAGCGAGACCTGGCTGGCAGAACCCTTTTGGAACATGAACGTGGCCCGGTTCTTGCTGGTAAGAACCGCGTCTACCCTGGCCATGTACATACGGTTCTTGTTGCCGTTGGTAAAGGTATTGAAATAATTGTTTTCGAGATTGGAGTTCTGCGGGTCGGGAAGATACGACTGAAAGCTTTTCGCTACGCTGGAGAGACGGTCGGCCGGAATAATGTTTCCCGGGAACGCCGTGCGGGTACAGATCCCTCCCACGCAAGTGGTGGTCGCCGGATCATAGATGGGATCCGGGAAAGCGCTGAAGTCGCCGGTCCGCTCCGCCAGGGTCGGAATGGTCACAAATTGCGGGCTGGATCCGGTCGTAATCTTGTAGCCGTTGAAGTTGCCGAAGTAAAACAGGCGGTCCTTAATGAGCGGGCCACCAATCGTGAAGCCATATTCGTTCTGGTGCTCTTCCGGCGTCGGACCATGGGTAAAGAAACCCTTGGCATCAAAAGCAGTGTTGCGAATGTTTTCGTACACGCTGCCATGGATGCGGTTGGTTCCCGATTTAAGCACCAGGTTGACCACGCCCTGTCCGTCGTAGCTGGCGGGCACGCCACTGGTCAGCACCTGGAACTGGTCGATCATTTCGGTGGAGAGCATGCTGAGATCGGAGGCCCCACCTTGCAGGTTGCCTTCCGACAAGGGCAGTCCGTTGACGTAGATCTGCGATGTTTCCTGGAACCCGCCGTTCATCACCGGCGTCCCAAACAAAGGATCGCCCGTCACGCCGGCCACCAGGCTGACGAAACCGATGGGGTTCTTCGGCCCATTATTCATGGCGATGGGC
Source organism: Acidobacteriota bacterium (assembly GCA_018268755.1). Classification (GTDB taxonomy): domain Bacteria; phylum Acidobacteriota; class Terriglobia; order Terriglobales; family Acidobacteriaceae; genus KAN-5. The sequence continues at coordinate 230,392 of JAFDVW010000013.1, read as the reverse complement.
AGCGCGTTATAAGTGGTCTGGGGAATCGTGGTTTCCACCGTCCCGTTTTCCGTCTGCAACGGGGGCGGGGCTTCCGAAACCACCACATCCTGGGAAGCCGTGCCGACCGGCAGCGTGAGGTTCAGTCCAATCTGACTGAGCGCATTCAAAATGACATGTTGCTGATGGACCCCGCCAAATCCCGCGGCCCGCACGTCCACCGTGTATTCCCCGGCCGGCAGGGCGACGATGGAGTAGGTGCCGGCGTCTGAGGTGGTCTGCGTGGACACCAACCCGGTGGCCGTGTTGGTCGTGGTCACCACCGCGCCGGCGATGACCGCCCCCGTAGGATCGGTAATAGTACCCGCAATCGTGCCGGTACCGGCCACCTGGGCATGCAAGCCCGCGGCGGGAATTAACACCCAGGCCAGGATGGCGGCCAAAACCAGCGCGGCCCCTGACCGCAAGAATTTCCTTAACGAATGTGACGACGAATCGCGACTCAATTCATTCTCCCGCAGAGGCACGGTGTTACTGGGCTCGCTCTGATACGTGTGCAGCATGTGGTCTCCTTCGGAAATTTGCACGGACGGCACTACCCCAAACCTCAACCCGGCTCGCCGGCTCGCAACTCACCAAGCCCGGGCGAGGCCGGTCTGAACACCCCTGACCCAAACCTTCTTCGGACGGCAGCAAAATAATTTACCTATTGAAATGGGCTGGCGGTCTTTCGCGGAACTGCGTCTTTCCCCCCGCTAAGGTGCGAATACTATCCCTCAGGGCGATTTCCCTTGTCAAGAAGTTTGATATAAAAAGATAAGAACTTTTATAAAAAAACGGCAATTGATTGATTGATTATACGTTTTATTCATAAAAGCACGGAATTGCGACCAAAGCTCCCCCAAACCTCTTCGCCTTAATAAGCCGAAGTTTCGGATCTGACGGTCGTGCGCCCGAGCCATTCTCGCCTCCACAACCTTTCCCCTCTTCTGCAAGAAATAGAGGAGGAAGCTTAGTTGTCCGGATATCCCACCGCCTTCAATTGCGCCGCGAAGTCTTGCGGCAAAAGGGATAAGGGCTTTTCGTTCCCGCTGGAAGCATAGGCCAAAAGATTGAGCAGAATCTGGTCTGCCGCCGGATGTCGGCCCAGGTTTTCCAGCAGCCGCAAGGTGGAAACGACAATCCTGCCTGCGCCAAATCTATAAATGACCAGGTTGGCGGCCGACCAGTACCCCTGTCCCCCGGGCCGCCCGAGTGCAAAGCACGGCACGACGACTTCCGCCTTCTCATCGACCTCTAAGAATGATTTGTAAGGGACAACGTCCCGATAGAAGCGCAGATCCATGACGCAGCGGGACGGCAACCCGTCAAAAATGGGATGAGGCTTGACGACGTCATCCCGGCCCCAGAAATAACCGGCTGAGTCTTCGTCCAATTTGCCTCTTTTGGCCAACGGCAAATAAATGAGCGGATCTTCGGGCGTACCCAGGGCTTGCGTGGCCAGGAAGATTGCAGTCGAGCCTTGTGCGACGCGAGACATCAGCGCGCGGTACGCGGCCGCATCACCGAGCGGGGGCGCTCCCGATTCGCCACCAATGAAAATGACTTCTCGCCGGGTTGGGGACTGCGCCGGTTCAAAGCGGGCGACAGGACACCCCTTTCCCGCGAACCAGTTTGCCAGCTCGGAATTGTTGTCCCACACCGTGACCGGATTTTTGGACACCTGCAAGCGCGCCGGGTCTCCCACCAGGATCGTCTGCCGTCCCACCGCCGCAGCTCCGTTTTCAAAAAACACCGCAACTTCATAGTTCCCGGCCGGCCCTTGCAGGACAATGTCTTCTTTCAGCCAGGGAAATACCAAGGGTGGCTCGGGCAAACTCTTCGGATCCGGGATGCGCATTGTCCCAGCCTTCTCATAAGCCACGCCGGCCGGGCCCACGATGCGCAACTTCACGGGATAGTCCCCGGGCTTCAGCACATCTTCGTTCGCCAGCACGGCCTCAATGCGGACGGTGGCCCCGCGATAGACGTGAAGTGCTTCTACAAACAGGCACCAGCGCAGCGGCGAAAATCCATCGACCATGGCATCGACGACACCTTCCTTCAACTCCCGGAAGGTCGTCATCAGTCCTTCACCCTCTACTGCTTCGTCGCAGATTCCCGTCAAGTTGTATCCACACAGTTTGGGATTGGAACGGATCGCATTGAGCGCGATCAGACGCTGCTCGGCGTGAACGCTCAGACCTTGCGCCACCATCTCGGAAGGCGTAGTGAAGACCTGGTCCAGCCCCCAGCGTTTCCACTGGGCTTCCAGTTGCTCCAGGATTGCGCGATAGAGCTTGGCATCGTCCAAATCGGGGCGTGCGCCATTTTGTTCAAACAGGCGGACGAGGCGCACCGGGTCAATCTGGCTGCCATTGCCATGCTCGGAAAGAAAGACATTCGCGCTGCCGACGCCGATAGTGCGGAAGAATTCCAGGTCTTGTTTGCGCCAGGGCCGGGGCACATATTTATGCGCATCGCCGGTGCCCGGCACATATCCTCCTCTCACCAGGTTGAAAGAAGAGGCAAGATCTTTTTCCGGCCAGCGGCGAAAATGCGGGCTTTCCTCTCCCCAGCCGTACTGCCACTCCACGGTGTGTGGATTGGAGAATGACGCGATGGATAGCTCTGCGTCCCAGCGGCCGCTGCCCAAAAGAACCATCCGGCTCGCATCCAGCTCCCGAACCAGCGGCAGCGACTCTGCCGCATGGCGAAAAATCGGGCCGTCGCGCGTTTCATTCAGCAAACCCCAAATGACCAGCGCGGGATGATTGCGGTCGCGCAGAATCATTTCGCGGAGGGAGCGGTCAAACCGCTCTTTCATGTGGGGCGAATCTTTCCACCCCCACGAGGCGTAACATTCCTGATAGACCATCAATCCGAGTTCGTCGCAGAAATCGAGCTCGGAAGGAAACATCATCCTTCCCAGCCAACGGACCGCGTTGAAGCCCATCGTCTTCGCGTAAATCAACTCACGCCGTAACAACTCCGCGTCGTGGGCCACGTACTGCCCGATGGGAAAATGCCCGACGCTGTGGGTACTTTTCAGGAAGATCCGCTTCCCGTTCAGGCGGAAATACCCGTCGCGAAACAGGAACTCCCGAAACCCACAGCGTACCGATTGCGCGTGGGAGCTTCCCGGAGTTTCCACGCAGACCGAGACCCGGTACAGATAGGGGTCATCCGGGCTCCAGGACCGTGCTTGCGGCACCGTCAGTTCGGCATGGATGGTTTTGTCTTTTGTGTGGGAAAGACGCACGGACTCGGCATGACGGAGAATCACCGGACCGCCGGAAGCCGGCGCCACCTCGTAGTGAACGCTGGCTGCGGTTTCACGGCCGGTATCATTCGTGAGGGAAACCTGGACTGCAATTCTTCCATCGGCCAGGCGAGGTTCAAGGAAAACATCCTCTACCCGGATGGCCGGTACACGCAGAAGCTCCACCGGCTGCCAGATTCCCCCGGGGTTCCAGAAATTTCCCACCGACATGGGAACGTTTTTGATGCCGTGCGGCGTATTCTCCAGGGTCAGACCATCCACTGGCTCCAGGCCGGGATTCACCAGACGAACCACCAACCGATTTTTCTGGCCCTCTTTGACTACCTGTGACACGTCACAAGAAAAGGGGGTCTCTCCCCCTTCATGTGACGCCACGTGCCGCCCGTTGACCCAGACATCGGCCAGATAATCCGCCGCATGAAACTTCAGCAGCAGCCGTTCGTCCTGACTGGGAAGCCTGGTTTGGAAGTCTTTCCAGTACCAGACCACACCGTCATATCCCGGGAATGTCCGTTCCAAAATGTCGGGGACCTGGCAGGTCTTTGCGCCCTCGATCGCCTCGGAAGCAAACCATTTCTGTTCCCGGCCGATATTTTTGGAGTCGGTGGCAATCCGCCATTCGCCCTGCAGGGATTGTGCCGAGACGGCCCCTTGGGTAGGCGCCGGAGGCGCATCCGCCGCATCCGCCCGCACGGCTCCCTGGCCGAGCAGGCCCGCCAGAGTCGCTCCGCCTATTTTGAGGAACTCTCTCCGCCGGGATGTTTCGCCGGAATTTTTCATGGGCCCCCTTCCCATTCTCGAAAATGGGATTCCCTGCGATGAGCGCCTTTAAAAGCTCAGGTGCCCCGAGGGACTCCACCAGATTTTCATTGCGAAACCGCGGCGCCGCTTTGCCAGGATGCTGTCGTGATGGAAATGGCGGGAAGGCTGAGATGGACGGTCATGGCATGGAAGACCAGATCAATTTCCGCTGCGGTCTTATTGCTGTTCATGGCCTGGGTCACGATGCGCCCATCGGGCGTGGCAAAAGAAATCACTCTCACCCCGGGAGCTTGGCCAACGGTTTGGATGCGGACCGCCCCCGGGCGCACAAATTTGCTGAAGTGCGCCAGATAGTAGTAAAGACCGGTATAGGTGATTTTCTTGTTCTGCCGGTCCACTACCAGGACAGGATGCTGATGGTTGTTGTCAGGATTGCCATGCGCCAGGGACACGGCCCAGGGACCGCCATTTTCATCCAGCACCATATTCCAATAGATCCACGCAGAGGCCGACGCCTCCAGGTCATCAAAGATCTGGTTACCCCAAAAGTCGCCATCGGCAAAGGCATAGACCGGCAAAGACACATGGCAGAGCTCGGTCATCCACAGCGGATATTGCGGATACTTTTCGTGCAGCGCGGCAATGCGCTCTGCGTTCTTTAAGTCGTAGCCGTGATAGGGCAGCACGGCAATGTACTTGCGGGTCACCGGGTCATCGAGAAGGATGGGATAGTTGCGGGCGGCATTCTCGCGCGTGGGCGCTTCGCTGGGCATGATCCGGGTGCGGACTTTTTCCTTCTCCAACAAAGGCCCCACATGATCGCGCAACAACACATTCAGCTCGGTGTAGGGGATCCGCGTGTAAATGATGGGCTCATTGAACAGGCTTAGGTAGTCGATGAAGATCCCATTGCGTTCATATTCCTGCAAGTAACGTAGATAGTAGCGGGAGAGGGCGTCATAGTATTGCGGGTCCACGTCCGGATAGGCCAGCCACATCCAATCGGGCGGAAAATCCATGGTGGCTTGCAGGACAAAATTTCCATAGCGGCGGGCGCGCTTGATATAGGTGATTTGCCCGTTCGGGCCCAGGTCGCGCGCGATGGAGAAATCTTTCATCTCTACATCGCCGGGAGTGGGCGCATAGCTGTAAAACGGCCCCGCGGACATGAAGTCGGTGGAAGCCAGGACCGTCTTCATGGCGGAAAAACCCGCGCCGTTTTGGAGATCGAAAAGCGCGCGGAACACTTGTTCCTGCTGTTCCGGCGCCAGATCGTTGATGCAGATGAGGCCGGCTTCCAGAAAAGAAGCGCCGAAGCCATCGATCTTCTGGTAGCGCACCCCGTCGCGGATCTCGAATTTCTCTTTTTGCGAGGACGCTTGGGCCACAAAGCGGGCCGGCGGCTTGGAAGCCAGGCGGTCTCCGCCATCGGAAGAAACCACGACCTGCACTTCCTGCGCGGAGCTGCGCAACCCCAAAAACAGGAACAGACAACCAGCCAGCAGCAGGACCGGCCGGATATAACATCCGCCACGCGATGATTTCAGGATTGCCATATGAGTGCACCTGACCAGGAACCCAACCTATGCGCGCTTTTCAGGCTTACACCAACAGGCTTACACCAACAGGACCGCTTTAATGGAATCGGGAACGCGGCTTTCCACCAGGCTATACCCCTTGGGCGCCTCTTCCAGCGAAAAACGATCGGTAATTAAGCGCCTCAGATCGATGGCCCCGGCGCTTACCAGGTCGATCACTTCTTCCCACCCGTCTCGGTCGCTTTGCGAGCCGAACACCACCAGGTCTTTCAAGACGATCTCATTCATATCGATCTGATCGACGGGATGTTCAAAAACTCCGTACAAGAGCACGCGGCCGCACGTCCGCACCGCCTTTAAAGCATACTTGAAACTGCCCGAGGTCCCGGCGCAGTCGATCACCACTTGAAACTGTCCGGCCACATTTCCATTCCCCGAGGAGGCGCCCTGCACTTGCAGATAAGCGTCCGCCATGCCCAGGGGCTCGGCCGTATCCAGGCGGCTTTTCAAAACCTCGCCCAGCGTGATGTGCCCGGCCCCAAGTACGCGGGCCACCTGGCAGGCTATCAATCCGATCGGACCGGCCCCCAACACCAAGACGGAATCGCCTCGCTCAATGCCGCATTTGCGCACCGCGTTATAGACTTCCATGTCCAGCACGGCAGCTTCCTCGAAGGACATGCCGGGAGGAATGGGATACACATTCCGCTCTGGCAGCACCAGGTAGTCCTGGCAGCCACCATCGCGGGTAATTCCAAACTCAAATCCATTGGCACAAAACTGCACTCGCGACTGCCGGCACAGCTCGCACTTCCCGCAACCCGCCACCGCATCCACGGTGACCCGGTCTCCTTCGCGCACCCGCTTGACCTGTCCGCCGGTGGCGACAATCTCTCCGGATATCTCGTGTCCCAGGACCATGGGCGGCTGGGCGGCAGGAAAGGCCCCCTTCATGATGTGAATATCGGTGCCACAAATGCCCACGCTTCGCACCTTTAACAGCACTTCGTCTTCCCTGGGCGTAGGAGGGGAGCCCGCAAGCTGTTCCAGGAGGAAGTTATCTTTCCCGAGCCAAACCAGTTTCCTCAAGTCATTTCACCCAAGGCGATACTAGCGTAGAGGCGCAAGCCTGTCCAGCCACTTCTATATAAAAAAATATGAAGTAATCGGCTTATCATGGAATTACCATATAGTTCTACTTATTAAAGAGATTATCCCCGGACAATTGTTCCCCGCCCCCGCCTCCGCTACCCGGCTTCACGCAGAAGCCTCGGGCCACCGGAAAAGCGCGCCTTGGCCCGGAAGAATGCGGCCGATTAAACAGCCATGGGGAAATGGATGGGACGAGGCGAGAAGTAGGGAGACAGCGGTCGGTAAATCAGCAGAACGGGGCGAAGATTCCGGCGGGAACATCCCTGCCCCGCCGGACCCATGAGGAAGTCGTTTAGGAGGCGGCCCGCTTCTTCGGCTCGGTCTTCTCGGTGAAAGATTTGGCCAGGGCCCGCTCCACCACCAGCAGCGTCGCGCCCACCGCCCAGTCTCTCTCCTGCAATTTAGAAATTTGAATTCGCACCTGTTTGTCTCCCCCCTGAATCATGGCCCTTTCCCGTACGGTGCGCTCGATCTCGGGCAGGATCAGTTCCCCGATCGCCGAGGCCACACCGCCGCCGATGACGATGAGTTCGGGGTTCAGCAGGTTAATGAGCCCGACCAGGCCCCGTCCTAACTGGGTGCCGGTCTCGGCCAGAAGGCGCAGGGAAAAACGGTCGCCGTCGCGCGCCGCCTGGGCCAGCATTTCCACGGAAAGGTTGGCGGAATTGCCCAGCGACATCTTCATCAAGGCGTTGCTCAGCCCGCCCGAAATGCCATGACGGGCCTTGCGGATGAGGGCCGCGGCCGACACGATGGTCTCCAGGCAACCGCGGTTGCCGCAGGAACAAAGCGGGCCGGTCTCGGAGATCGACATATGGCCAAACTCGCCGGCAAAACCGGCGCCCCCGGAATACAACTGCCCATTAAAAAAAAGTGCGGCTCCGATGCCCGCACCCACCGCCACATACACGAAATGTTTGGCCGAATCCACGCCCCCCAGGCGATATTCCGCGAAGGCCTGGGTGCGCGAAGTGTCTTCCACCTCAACCACCGTCTTATAGCGTTCTTCAAAGATCTTGCGCACCGGAACATTGATCCAGAGGGGAAGCTTGGGCCAGAAAAGCGTGGTGCCCGTGTTCCGCTCCACTACGCCGGAAGCTCCGATGCCAATTCCGTCCAATTCGGAGTAGCTGACTCCGGTCTTTTTGAGCATCTGGTCGACCAGGTCGATGAGATGCTGCATGGCAACTTCCGGCCCCAGATTGCAGTGGCTTTCCGCCTTGGCATACTCAATCAGCTCGCCGCGAAAGTCGGTCATGGCGATGCGAACGTTGACCGTTCCCAGATGGATCCCCAGCAATCGCCCCAATCCGGGTTTGAGCGACAAGAGCGTAGGACGGCGTCCGCCGGTGGAATCCCCCTGGCCGGCCTCGCTGACAAACCCTGCGGCCAACAGCTTGTCGCAGATTTTCGAGATGAGAAACGGACTATGGCCGGTCTTCTCCGCCAGGTGGGCGCGAGAGATGGAACCTTCGGCGCGAACGACCTGCAAGCTGTGCAGGGTATGAAGCGGGGATAAAGGCATTTTTGGCATTCGTAGGTCACCTGCAAATCTAGCAATAGAAAAACAACATCATAATCTTTGCCTTGCGGGGAGCATGCTGCCGCCACCCCTAGCTTTCTGAAACCGGCGTGTTCCAGAAGAACCAACGGGCTCAGGCGGAATTTTAGCCGTGGGACGAAAGGGGAAGAAATGGCCTACGCAAATCCGGCGTCCGGCCGGCAGCGACTGCACCGCCATCACCTTGCAAACGCTCCGGTTGGGCAGTCAGAGCAATCGATGTCATGCGAGCAAGACCATATCAAATCCGGCCGGGAAAGCCAATTGCCGCCCCTTTGCCTCCTGCCCTCTCTTCGCCAACATTTCTATTTAATCATTATAAGAACCGGAAATATTGGAATTTTATCACCAACTTTATATTGACAGTTTATGTAAGTCTGCTAGTGTAGGGGCATTCCGTTTTCCCAGGTTGCTGAGGGGGTATTGCACAAGAAAACGGCTCGGCGCGTGCCATAGACCTGGGAAACGGAAGGCACTGCCAACACTTCCTAGTGGGTTCACGGCGCCATTTCGGTATGCTCAGCAATCAGGCTAAGGAGTTCCATCGCATGCGATCCAGAATGTTCGCGGTATTAGCTCTTTCTCTGCTTTTCAGCGGCTCCCTCTATGCGGGGACCTTTCGCGCCTCGGTGGTTGAGACTGACATTACGCCTACCACCCCGCAGTGGCTCCTGGGATATGGCGCGCGGCAGTCGAACGGTATCCACGACCATATCTACCAGCGCATCGCAGCCCTCGACGACGGCAAGACTACGGTCTACTTTGTTTCCACCGAACTGGCGGTCATGTCGCCCGGGTATTACGACAAAGTTGCCCAGCAAGTCGAGAAAGAGCTAGGCATCAAGCCGGAAAATTTCTGGTGGACGGTGACCCACACCCATTCCGCGCCGGAAGTGGGTCCCCCGGGCGTTCCCCAGATATTCATGCCGGAACGATATAAGCAGGCCTCCTCGAGCGGAGAATCCAATCCCGAATATTCGCGCTTCCTTGAAGCCAAGCTGCTGGAGGGACTGAAACAAGCCAAACAGAGCCTGCAACCCGCGCGCCTCGGCCTGGGCCTGGGCTTCTCGACCGCCAACATGAACCGCCGGGCGCAGGATGCCGATGGAAAAATTGATCTGGGCATGAATCCGGACCGCCCCGTCGACCGCCAGATCGGCCTGATTCGCCTGGAGACCCTGGAGGGAAAGTTGATCGCGCTTCTCGCCAACTACGCCATGCACGGCACCGTGCTGGGTGGAGAGAACCTGCAGATCACCGGCGACGCTCCCGGCGTGGTCGCCAAATACGTGGAAGACAAGCTGGGCGCGCCGGTCCTCTATATCAACGGCGCCGAAGGCGATGTGGCCCCCATCTACAGTCAAAAGCCCGATTTCAAATTGGCGCATCTGGGCGAATTCCGTGTGATGCTGGGCAACCGGATTCTGGAGGCGAACAAGCGCATTTACGAAGTCACCTCCGACGTCTCCTTCTCGCCCAGCGAAATTTTCGTGGAAACCCCGCTGCGCAAAGGCCTCACCTGGCCCGTGGATTTGGGGAAATACACCCGCACCGCCGCCGGTGGCACGGTGCTGGTCCGCATTCCTGTCCGTTTCCTGCAGATCAATCACGACACGGTGCTTTGGGGCGCGCCGCTGGAAATGTTCTGCGAGATCGCCATGGACGTTCGCAATGCCTCCCGCTTTCCCTACACCTTCTATTTCGGCTTGACCAACGGCTGGATCGGATACCTTCCGACCGGCGAGGGGATCCGCGAGGGCGGTTACGAGCAGTCGGTTTCGCCCTTCACCGACCGCGGCGAGGATGATTTCCGCGAGCGCGTCATCACCCACATGGCTGGGTTCACCAAGTAATTCCTATCTGAGCGAAGCGGAAGCGCGCAACGCGCGCTTCCGCACAGTTCCTGCATCCTCCCCTGGGCACGCACTACCAGTAGGAATCTTTCGACTCTGCGATCCTTCCTGCGCGAAAGATCACTTCGCTGCAGAGGACAGGCCTTATGGCTTTGCCTTCTTGTACTCCACCAGCAGCGATCCGGGCTGCTGGTGAATCTCCAGCTTCAGATGCTGCAGTTCCGTCCCCACGATCTGCACGGTCTTGGCGGGAGTGTAATTGTCATAGTAGGTCACGTCGTATTTCGATACTGGATCGATCTCCTGGAGCGCCGCCGCATAGCTCTCATATCCGGACAAATGACGGCGGAAGGCCAGAATCATGCCATCCTGCTCGGCGGTGCGATGGTATTGCAACACACTCCAAGCCTCCGGACTGGCCGATACTTCCGTGAGGGGATAGAAATTGCCCAAGAAATACTTGCGGATGCGCTTGCCTTCCGCAATCGCCTGCTGCAATTGTTGGCGGGGATAGCCTGCCGGCCGAACGTCTTCGCCAAAAGCAATGCCGGCATTGAAGCCGCTGCGAAACAGATAGGGCGTCGAGCCCATCTGCCCGCTGGTGCTGAAGGGCACGTAGCGGCTGAGTCCCGCGGTCATTACCTGGTTTTGTAAAGCCGCCTGATTGAAGTCCAGCTTGGCCAACGGATCGATGGTGGCATCAGTTCGCCACAGCGGCAGCGAGCGGGCGGAAGTTTCCAGGTCAATGCGCATGCCGCCGCTGGCGCAGTTGTCGATCAGCAGACGCGGGTAGGCCTGCAGAATGTCGTCCCACATCTTGTAGAACCCTTCCACATAGCGGATTTCGCCCAGGCCCACCCGGTTCGGGTCCTGCTTGTCGAGGTGCTCCCAGTAAACCTTCGGTCCAATATTGAAATCGATGCGCAGGCTGTCCATGCCATAGGCTTTGATGACCGCGAGCAAATAGCGGGTCATATATTCGCGGGCTTCGGGAATGCCCAGGTTGTAGAGATAACTGCGCTGGGTGTCGATCATGCACTGGGTGCAGACCACCTCCGGCTGAATCACCCATTCGGGATGTTCGTTGAAAAGGTAGCTTCCCTTGTAGACCCGCTCGGGCTCGAACCAGACCAGAAATCGCATGCCCGCCTGGTGCACCGCGTCACTGACTGGTTTCAATCCCCCGGGAAAGCGGTCATGCGGTTCGGCCCGCTCGATGGGAAAGCCGTAGTTGCCCATGCCGACGGGGAAGCCTTGCTTGGTCCAGAAGGCGTCCAGCCAGAACATTTCAAAGCCCAGCCCCTTGATCGCCTTAACGTGGGATAAAACACTTTCTTCCGTGGCATCGTTCCATTCGTAAAGCGATGTTCCCAGGTGAACGATCGGAGGAACCACGAGCGCTCCGTCCACCCGGGGCATGATGTGGCTGAACATGGTGTGGCGAAACAGATTGTAAGAACGATAGGGATCGTTGCCGAACCAGTAGAGCTGCAGGATGCGCGGGCCACGAATGCTCTCCCCCGGATGCAGCTTGAGATGCAAGGCCTGCAAACCGGCCTGCAGCACCAGCTTGCCATCCTTGCGCCGCTCGGCGGCGGCGTTCCAGCGCCCGGACCAGCCCACCGCGGTAATCACCCCGCCGCCGCCAAACTGCAGGTTGAAAAACGGCGCCACATCCATCGAAGACTTCCCCCACATGGGGGCAAAGTCGATGCGTTCGCCCGGCTTCAGCGCGTTCTGATAGGGCTGAAAATCTTCGATGGTGGTCATGCTGCCGTGCATTCGATGCAGGACGGGCACGGTACCCGCGCCGGGGTCAAGCGTGACATCCAGGGCATTCAGCTTTTCAATCACCGGGGAATCTTGCTGGCCTCGGTTGGTGAAATACACCGTCCAATCGACCCCCGGGGTATCGCGATAAATCATGGCCACGGCGCGTACTTCGAGACCGGACTTCGGGTCCTGCAAAGTCACCGTACGCCGGAATTTTTTCTCATCCACGGGCTCGGTCTGCACGCTTCGCTTCCATTGCGCCAGAAATTCCCGGGAGGGTTTGCCGTCCAGCACAAAGGAGAAAGGCAAATCGGTCGCGGCCTGCCACTGGTCGGCCAACTCATCCAGCCACAGTTGCGCGCCGTCCTGCAACACGAGGCGGGCATTCGCCCAATTGCCCCGCCCCGTGCCTACACTGTCCGGCGCCGCTTCCACAATCAAATCGAAGCTGGAAGCGCCGTTTAGAGGAACATCGATGGCGCGCCCGCCGGCGGACGCTTTCATAAACTCGCTGGCGAATACGTCCTGACCCCCGGCCTGCACCCGGAACCTCACGATGGCGTCGCGCGCGTCCTGGATCCAGTCGACTCCGATCACCGCCTGCAAGCGCGCCGCGGGGTGCAACAGTTCCACCCGCAGCACACTTCGCGCCGAAACTCCCAGGCCCCGCGTATAAAGCTTCTCCCCCAGCTGCATCGTGCCGCCGGCGGAAGACAGGTTTTTGCGGGTATCGCCGGGGGTCTCCTCCTGCGCCACCAGCAGTCGATTGCCCCGCGGCATAGGCGCGGAGATATCGGCAAAGGACTTCTCCGCCCAAGCCTGGTTGAAGGTGACTTCCTGACTCGGATCGAGCGCCCATAGCCCGGACAGAAACAGAACTTGAGCCAGCAGACCGAACAGCAGACAGCGGAATCTCTTGTTTTGCATGGGAATCCCCTAAGCTTTGCCAGCCAGCGCAGCGACCATCTTTTCCAGGGCTTGCCGGCGCGAATCCAGAACTGACTCGACGCTATACCAGGCGGTATGGCTGGTTAGAATCACGTTATCGAGAGAACGCAGCGGTGAATTGGCCGGCAGAACTTCCGGCTCATAAACGTCGAGCCCGGCCCCGGAAAGATGTCTCTGCCGTAGCGCATCCGCCAGAGCGTCGGCATCAATCAGCCCACCCCGGGCCACGTTGATGAGCATGGCCCCCTTTTTCATCTTCTGGATGGAAGCCGCGTTGATCATTTTTTTCGTACTGGGCAGCAGCGGGCAATGGAGGGAAACTATGTCCGACTCACGCAGCAGGTCGTCGATTTCCACCTTGCGCAGTCCGGGCGCTGATTCCACCACTGGATCAGCGTAAAGGACCTGCTTGACCATCGGCCGCATCAGCTCGGCCAGCTTTTTCCCAATCCGTCCTAAGGCCACCAACCCAAGGGTTTGCGTGCTGAGGCGATGAATGGGGGCGGGAGGAATCCCCCGCCAGTGGCCCGCCAGCAGGTGTTTCTGGGTGGCATCCAATTGCCGATGCAGGGACAGAATCATCCCCAGGGCGTGAATGGCCACCTCTTCGGTCGCATAGTCAGGAGTATTGGCGACGGTGAGGCCGCGGGCCTTAGCGGCTTCCAGGTCGACTGCGTCCAGGCCAATCCCCGAACGCTGCAGGTGCCTGCAAGTGGCGGGGAGGGCGCGGATGACCTCCGCCGGCAAGGGGGCCAACTGAAACAACACTGCGTCAATGCGCTCTGCGCCGCGGATCCGTTCCAACAATTGCCGTATCTGTTCTTCCACGGGAGGGGGAGGAGGAGACCAGGCGGGCAATGACCAGGTGATGCCCCGGTCGCGCAAGAAATTGGCTTCCAGCTCAAAATCCGGGAAGAGCCAATCTGCCACTAAGACATGGGCTCCTTGCATGGGGGAGGGCCTTTCCACCGACATCTTGGATTTACCGTTCCAGATTTACAAATCAAAGAGTGCATCTTACGTCCCGGGAAACATATCGGTCAATCTTTACTTTTCTATTAAATTTAAGTATGGGCATATTGTGGAAATTTTCCCGAAGAAACTAGAATTAAATAAACAAAGTTCCCTCCAGAAACCACAAAATCCTTGACATCCGGCCCTGCCAGCGGCTATCAAGTTCGAGGCCGGAAATTCTTTCCTGTCCGGAATTCGTGTGGGGGGAACCAAGCCGAGAAATGCCGGGAACTCAACAGGATGGACCATGGATCTGCGGAGTCATTCCCATTCTCCCTACCCCTTTCAACTGCAAAGGAGAGGTGGAGGAAGGCGATTTCCTGCAGGTCATCGAGGCCAGCCTGGCAGACGGCGTGCACGGCCTGGCCATGTTTGGACTGGCCAGTGAAGCCTACAAACTCACCGACCAGGAAAAGCGGCGGCTGACGGAACTGCTGATTGAGCAGGTTGCGGGGCGAATTCCGGTCATCATCTCGGTCTTCCACCACTCGCTTGAGGTGGCGGTGCCAGAAGCCAGGCGAGCGGCAGAAGCCGGCGCCGACGCCATCATGGTCATGCCTCCCTATCTGATGTCGCCCGGGGAAGCCGCTGTGCGCGGCCACATTGGCGCCATCGCTTCCGCCGTCGACCTGCCGGTCATCGTGCAATATGCTCCTTTGCAGACCGGAACGAGTCTTTCCCCGCAGACTCTTGCCGAGATTCATGACGAACATCCCAACGTTACCCACGTCAAAGTAGATCTGGTGCCTTCCGGACCCACCATCAGCAGCCTGAAAAGTTGTTCGCAGAATCGTCTGGGCTCCATGGTCGGATACATGGGGCTGCATCTTCCCGATGATGTGCGCCGCGGCGTGAGCGCCGTCATGCCCACCGTGTCGGTAGGCCGCATCTTCGTCCGGCTCTTCCATCTGTTGCAGGAAGACCCAGATCAGGGGCGCAAGCTGCATGAGAGGCTGCTGCCCTTGCTCAATTTCATGATGCAGTCGGTGGAAATGCTGATTGCTGTGGAAAAGCAGCTCCTGGTCAAGCGGGGCATACTCAGCAGCGCCTATTGCCGCCGTCCGGCCTGGACTCTGGACTCATTCCACCTTGCGGAACTAGAGGAACATGTCACGGCGCTCGCTGAATGGTTCCCGGCATACTCGCCGCTTGAAGGACGGTCCGCTTGATCTCGAATACCGAGCGTTTTCAGCCAAACATCACGCCGGTCGCCGGACGATTGGCCGGCAAAGTGGCATTCATCACGGGCGGAGCGAAAGGCATCGGCAAGGCCATTGCGCTGCGCTTCGCCCAGGAAGGCGCCGACGTCGTCATTACCGATAAAGACGAAAGCGCCGGCCTGGAAACAGCGGAGGAAATACGCAGCCTGGGGCGCAAATGTCTCTCCGCCACCGCCGATGTCGCGGACCGCGCCGCCACAGAAGAAATTGCCGGACGCACCGTGCGTGAGTTTGGCGGTATCGATATTCTGGTCAACAATGCCGGCATCATCGTGTTTGGCAGTCTGATGCAGTGCCGCCTGGAAGATTGGGACCGCATGCTGGCCGTGGACCTCACGGGATCGTTTCATTGCACGCAAGTGATTGGGCAGCACATGATCCAACGCGGCCAGGGCGGACGGATGATCCACATTGGGTCCACCGCCGCGCTGCTGCCCACCGCCGAACAAGGGGCTTATTGCGTGGCCAAGGCGGGCCTGCGCATGGTGAGCATGATGGCGGCCATGGAACTGGCCCCGCACGGCATCACCTCCAATCTACTGTGTCCGCAAGGCGCGGTCACCGATATCAATCGTGAACTGCTGAGCGATCCCGCCATCATGGCCAAGCTGGAGGGCAACATCCCGGCCGGCCGCATGGCCAAGACCGAGGAGATTGCAGCAGCCGCGGCTTTCCTCGCCTCCGGCGAGGCGGCCTATATCACCGGCGCGGAATTGGTGCATGATGGTGGGGCCACCATCCGCTCCTTGTGGTGGCGCTAGCACTTTCATCCCCAGCCAAAGGAAAGAGACCAGAATGTTTGAGCTTACCGGACAAACCGCCATCGTGACCGGCGCGGCGGCAGGAATTGGAAAGGCCATTGCGGAACGTTTCGCTGCTTCCGGGGCCACTGTAGCCGTTGCTGATATCAACCTGCCGCGCGCCACGCAAGTTGCCGGCGCCCTGAGCGGCTCCTCATTTGCCTTAGAGACAGACGTGACCTCGCGCCAGTCCATCCAGCAGGCCGTCGAACGCGTGCTGCAGCGCACCGGGCAGATCGACATTCTGGTCAACAACGCAGGCATCGCCGGCCCCGCCGCTCCTTTGTGGGAGCAGAAGGCGGAAGACTGGGAGAAAGTCCTGGCCATGAACCTGAGCAGCGTCTTCTATCTTTGCCACGCCGTGGTCCCCCATATGCGGGCCCGCGGCTACGGGCGAATCGTCAACATCGCCTCCATCGCCGGAAAGGAAGGCAACCCGCGGATGGTCCCTTATTCCGCCACTAAGGCCGGTGTGATTGGGCTGACCAAGTCTCTGGGCAAGGAATTGGCGACGGAGGGCATCTGCGTCAACGCGGTCTCCCCCGCGGTGGTGCAGACGGAAATTCTGGACCAGTTGACGCCGGAGCAGGTCAGCTACATGACCGACAAGATCCCCATGCGGCGGACGGGAAAACCAGAAGAGATTGCTGCCGTGGTGCATTTTCTGGCCAGCCGCGATTGTTCTTTTGTGACCGCGCAGTGTTACGACGCCAGCGGCGGACGGGCCACCTATTAAGTTCTTGCCGGTTGCCTCACCCCAGGTCCGAGATGCTCGGGGATATTTTGGCGCGGTCGAGACTACGCTCCGGCTATTTCCGGGTCCATGACGAAGTGAAGAGGTACGATCCTGAACCCACTTCGTAGACCGCGTTGCCGTGCTCGCTACGCACAAAGCGCACGTCTGGGGCCGCTTCCGGGGCAACCCCGCCCTCTTTCACAGACGCAATTTGATCGCTTGGAACATAGACAGTCGCGGTAGTGTTCAGTGGAATCGACACCCGCAGGGTGAACACTTCGCCCTCGCGCCGCCAGTCGGTGGCGATTCTGCCGTAGGGCGACAAATGCGAGGCGCGTACAAACTCCAGACCATCGACCAGGTGGGGATGAATGAGAATGTGCTTGTAGCCCGGGGTATCGGATTGAATTCCCGCCAAATCTTCATACAGCCAGCTGGCGAAATCTCCCAGCAGCATCAGATGATTTCCCGAGTTCATCGCCGGATTGGCCGTGTCCCCGTTCCACAGCTCCCAGATGGTGGTCGCTCCGCGCTCCACCATGTATCCCCAGCTGGGATATTTCCTGCGCGAGGCAATTTGATAGGCGACGTCCGCGCGGCCATACTCGGTGAGCGTCTGCAGAATCCATTGCATACCCACCAGACCCGCGCCCACGGCGCCATCTGATTCGTTCTCAATTTTGCGGACCAGGCCGGCGGCGATGGTTTGCCTCTGCTCTTCGGGGGCCATTCCGAAAGCCAGCGGCAGAATGCTGGAAGTCTGCGTGCCATTGCCGTACTGATGGCTCTCCGCCTGCAACAGTGTCCGATTGAATGCGGCCCGAATCTGCAACGCCAGCGCATCGAACTCCCGCTGGTCCTCCGGATGTCC
Organism: Acidobacteriota bacterium; assembly: GCA_018268755.1. Taxonomy (GTDB): domain Bacteria; phylum Acidobacteriota; class Terriglobia; order Terriglobales; family Acidobacteriaceae; genus KAN-5. The sequence continues at coordinate 212,863 of JAFDVW010000013.1, read as the reverse complement.
GCTGATGACGGCGAACTGCGACATCAGACGCAGAATGGCATAGAAATATGCCGTGCCCAGGACCTCGGGGGCCGTCTTGGTGGCGGGGTCTTTGCTGAAAATCTCATGCAACGATTTCGGCGGCACGCACCAGTCGCCGTAGACATCCACGGGCATCAGGCTGTTTTGCAGCTGGGGGCGCATGTGCTCCACCCAGCGCTTCATCGCGGGGTAATGCTCCTGGATGACCGCGTCATCGCCATACTGCTGGTGAAGCATGCCGGCCACCATGAAAAAGCTGGCGGGCCACACCACATTCTCGTTGTAGAAAGGCCAATAGGCCGGCGCAATATCGTTGATCCGGCCCTCGCCATCCATCGAGTCTTCGATGTCCTGCAGCCATTTCGCATAGAACGGGCCGACCTGAAACAAAAAGGATTCGCCCTTGCTTTCGGCCGACCGATCGCCCAGCCACGCTTGGCGCTCATCGCGTTGCGGACAGTCGGTGGGAATGCTGTGATAGTTGCCCCGGTCCCCCCAAAGCATGTTCTGGTAGACCTGATTGAGGACCGGATTGGAGGTCGCCAGATCGGCATTTTCTTCCAGCGCATCGTGCACCACTCGCCCGGTCAGCATGCTCAGGGATGGTGGGCCGGAGAGACCGCGGACCTCTACATAGCGGAACCCGTGTGAGGTGAAGCGAGGCTCGTAGACTTCGCTGCCTTCCCCCTTCAGGATGTAGACGTCGGTCTGCCGCGCCGAGCGCAGATTGTCCGTGTACAACATGCCATCGTCACGCAGCCGCTCGGCGTGGCGTAGCGCGATACGGCTGCCGGCCGCTCCCGAAATCCGCAAACGGCACCAGCCCACGATGTTCTGCCCCAGATCGAAGACGTACACGCCAGGTTTGGGTTGGGTGACCTTGAGGGGCTGCACTTCGCGCATCACTCGCATGGGTGCGATCATTTGCGCGCGCATTGCGCCCTTGGGCGCACTCATCTCCTGCGCGGCAGTCCAGTTCGCATCACCGAAGCCAGGCGACGTCCACCCGGGCTGCTCCCGGCGCGCGTCATATTCTTCCCCGTCATAGTCATTGTTGGCGCGAATGGGCCCTTGCGTCGTGGCCTTCCAGGAAGCGTCGCTGGCCAGGGTCACGCGCTTGCCGTCTTGGTATTCGATCTCGAGCTGCAAGCGGACCTGCGGATAGCCAAAGTTACGAGTAAAAACCGGGATGTTGTTGCGCGGCGCGTAGAAACGCCCATTTCCCAAGAGCACTCCTATGGCATTGCCGCCTTGGTGCAGCAGCGAAGTGACATCGTAGGTCAGGTAAAAGACGCGTTTGTCGTAATCACTGAGCGCCGGCGCCAGAACGTCCTCGCCGACTCTCTGGCCATTGATGTATGACTCCGAGTAGCCAAGACCGCTGATGTAGAGCGTGGCCCGGCGAGGAACCTGGGAAAGGCGAAATTCCTTGCGCAGCATGCGCGCCGCCAGACGCGTGCGTTCTGCGGGCTTGTCTGGCAAGGGCTGCCCTGAGACCGCGGTGGCGTGGGCCCACGGCGCGCTATCGAACTCAGGCTTTTCCCAGCCGGCGGATTCTCTGTCGGAAACCTTCCACTGCTCAGTCGTCGGGATGCGCTCAATGCTGCCATCGGCCAAGTCCAGCGTAATTCCCGCAAGGATTCCGCGCTCGCCGCCGGGAGATGCAGCCTCGGGCTCCAGCTTCACCGCCACCACGTTGTGTCCAGGATGAAGGGCGGCAGAAATGGTCTGCACGATGTGTCCGCGAGGAAACTTGCCCACCGTGGGCAGAACTTTTTCTCCGTTGATGTAGGCTGTGACGTCCCCAGCCCCGGCAGACAATACGAGCAATCCGTGACTGGCGGGATTGGCCGGAGAAATCTCGAACTCACGCCGAAACCACAACGGCTGCTGCGATGAGTTTACCCCCGCGATCCAGTGCGCTCCTTCCAGTTCTTCCGATGGCCCGTCGCCCCCTTTTACGCCGATCCATTGGCCGCTCCAATCGGAAGCCTGCAGCAGCCCCATCGACCAGCGCGCCGGACTGCTCCACTCGGATGCTTGTCCCTTCTCATCCCAGAGTTGCACCTTCCACCACACGAATTGCTGCGAATGCAAAGGCTCGCCGCCGTAGCGCAGCTGGATGGATTGCGAGGAATTTATTTTTCCCGTGTCCCAGAGATCGGCTTTTTCCGCGGCGAGCAGTTCCGGCGAGCTGGCGGCGAGAATGCGATAGGCGGATTGCGACTGGCCCCGCTCTCCGGAATGGACGGATTCCAGAATCCAACTGAGGCGAGGCTGCACAATATCGATGCCCAGCGGGTCTACTCGGTATTCACAGCGAAGATTGGAAGCCCTTACGCCGCCGGCCTGCGCGACAACCTGTGGCACGATGCAACAAAAAAACACGCCCATCCACATAAGGCGGATGGCATTGGCCCGAACATCCCGGCTCGGCTGGGGAATCATGGCTTTCTTCTGACCGGCTATCGGCGCCGGCCATGACTGTATTACTGCAGGACTTGCAGGATCACTTGCGCGTATATGCGATGCCCGAAATCGTTGGGATGATTTAAACCGTTGCCGGTAAAGTCGAGGAACTTTTTGGTCTTCAAAACGTCCTGCCATACCGAGGTCACGTCTGCTATGGCGATGCCCGGACCTACCATCCGAGTAAGGGCCTCACGATATTCGGCAAACCGCGAGAACGTAAGTTGCGCCCACTCTGCATTGCCAATCATGGTGGTTACCAGCAGAAACTCCGTGTGGGGATGCTTCTGGCGGATGGTGTCGATCATCTTTTGAATGTTCTGCGCATAGGCGGCCGCGGGAATGGCCCGTCCCGCATCGTTCATGCCGAAAGCAATCAGCACCAGGTCGGGATCTTCCTCCGCGACCTTGGGCGCGGTGGTGACGCCCCAGGTGGTGTCCTGCCCGCCTTCCGAGATGTTTTTTACAGTGATGTCCCCACCAAAGCGGGAACGCAAACCGTCTTCCACCAGGGGAACATAAGGCGGCTGGTTGGGCGGAGCATGAAACATCCCGGAAGCTCCCGCGCCCACGGAGATGCTGTCGCCAAAAAACACCAACTTCAATTTTTCCTTGCCGCGCAGCTTGGCGATCGAGCGGGGGATTTCCTTCTCTCCGGACTGGGGAACGTAGCCGCTCCATTTGTCGTCGTGATCATAGGTGACTGCGACCTGAATGGTGTGAAGAACCGCCCCCGTCGGATCAAAGAACAATGTGGTCTTGCCGCCCACCGCTTCTCCCAGAGTGCCGGGCGACCCCATCGGAGGATGCAGTTCAGCCCAGGTCTTGGTCGGGATGCGCGAGTTCCTGGGGAGCGTGATGAGGTTGCTGTTCTTCTTCCGGAGGTAATCCCGCCCTTCTTCAAATACGGTCGCGCCATCCGCGCTGGTGACGCTGATCATTTTGCTGGGCACAAATAAGAGCTTGGCCTCGGGATGCCTCTTGTGCGGCATCTTCACGAAGAAAAGCGTCTCATTCACCATGTGCGGGCTGGCCCAGAACGGGGTGAGGACCGCGTCGGCCCACGAGGTTGCGGGCGCGGCCGCTTGCCCCAGAGCTGGCGAGACGGCCAGCAGATTGGCAACCACCCAAACCAGCACCAGGTTCCACGCAAAATTGCGCCGATCAGCCTTACCCAAGTGAAGCGTCATGCGGACTCCATTCAATTTATTGCAGTAGTTGCAGGACCACCTGCGCGTACACCCGATGGCCGAAGTCATTGGGATGGTTGATGCCATTGGCAGTGAGGTCTAAAAAATTCTTGCGCTGCACCAGCTCCTGCCACAGAGAAAATTCATCGGCCACCGCTACGCCCGGTCCCGCCAGCTGGAAGAGCGCATCGCGATATTGCCGGCACAAGTCGGCATCCGATTCCGGCCAGTCCGGGTTGGCGGTCATGGTGGCGATCAGAATGAAGTCGGTGTCGGGCGCGGTTTTGCGGATGGTATCCATGGCCGTCTGCATATTCCGGCGGAAGTCCTCCGCGGAGATTTTGCGGGTCGCGTCATTCCCGCCGAAGCCGAGGATCACCACGTCGGGATTCTGCTCCGCGGCCGCGTGCGCCATTTTCACTGCCCAGGTGGTATCCTGGCCGCCCTCTGCCAGATTGACCAGGTGAACTTCCGCCCCAAAGCGGGCGCGCAGTCCCTGCGCCACCAACTCGGTATAGGGCGGCTGGTTGGGCGGCGCGTTGAAGAACCCTGAAGCCCCCGCGCCGGCGGATACGCTGTCGGCAAAAACTACCAGCTTCAGTTTCTTGGCACGTAATTTCGCCAGCGTTCGCGCCAGATTTTTCCCGGCGGACTGGGGAACCACTCCTCTCCATGGCTCCTCATGATCGTAGGTCACGGCCACTTGCAAAGTCTCGAAGTAAGCCCCGGATTCTTCAAACAACAGAGAGCTTTTTCCATCCGCAGCTTCACCCAGCGACATTATGCCGCCCTTGGGGGGATGCAAGCGCGCCCAGGTCGTCACCGGGATGCGGGAATTCTGGGGGAGGGTGAGCACTTTGCTGCCCGGCTCCCAGACATAGTCACGGCCGGCTTGATAGACCACGGTGCCAAACGCGCTGGTGACTCGCACGATCCGGGTCGGCGTAAACAAGAGACGTCCGCTGACTTCTTGTTCTTCCGGCCGCTGCACAAACATGACGGTCTCATCCCTCATGCGAGTGCTGGTCCAGAACGGCTCAAGTACAGAAGAAGCCCAGGCCGTGCCGCCGGGCTCTACCGGCGCGGCCTGCGCGAAGGCTCGTCCGCTTCCGCACAAGAGGAAGAACAGCCCCATAGCCAGGAGTACTTGGGTGTTTCTTCGACAAGCCCACCCCTTAAGAAGCGTCAAAGGCCACTCCGGTATATTTCTTGACCGCATCCAAATTTAGGCTGATGCCCAGGCCCGGTCCCTCGGGAATCATCAGCATGCCTTCGCCATCGAGCCGCCAGGGCTCTTCCACGATCTCGTCAATGAACGGAGAGCCGGTCAAGTATTCGACCAGGTCGGTGTTTCGGCAGGCCGAAGCCAGGTGCAAATCGGCCGCCAGACCGAGCGCGGTGTTCCATCCGTGGGGAATAAACTGAATGCCGTTGTCTTCGGCCATCCAGGCGATGCGCCGCTCATCGCTGATGCCACCCACCTTGGTAACGTCAGGCTGCACAATGTCGAAAGCGCCGGCCTGGATCCACGGCTCGAACGATTGGCGGCGAGTCAGCACTTCCCCGCCGGAAATTCGCACCGGAGAGTTCTGTCGCAACAAAACAAAATCGCGCAAATTGTCGGGGGGAATGGCTTCTTCAAACCAATGCACGTCGTAATCCGCCAGCATTTCCGCCGTGCGCAATGCCCACTTGTATCCTTGCGGCCAGAATGCGTCACTGCCGCCGGCATCGACCATCAATCGAGAATCCGGGCCCACCGCCTGGCGCGCTTCTTTCACGATCTGTTCGTCGGTGGCGTTGTTGCGGCGGCCAAATGGTCCCCATCCGATCTTGAACGCCCGGAAGCCCTGCTCGCGGACGGGCAACAGCTTGTCCTTCATCGCGCCCGGTTCCTGCATTAATAATGAAGCATAGGGACGGATGCGGTCCCGGTATCTTCCACCCAGCAGTCTTCCCACAGGCTGGCCGGTCGCTTTGCCCAGGATGTCCCACAAGGCGATGTCAATGGCGCTGATGGCGTGGGTGATGGAACCGCCGCGCCCCATCCAAAAGGTGTGGGCGTGCAGCTTCTCTGTGACCCGCTCCGGTTCCAGCGGATTTTCTCCCAGAAATAAGGGTTCCAGTACCTTGAGCGCGCCTAGCACCAGGGCATCGTTGGTAAACGCGGACCCCCAGCCGGTCACGCCTTCATCGGTGTAGACGGCAACCAGGGTATGGATGCAATCGTCCTGTTTGATTTCGTTCGCCCAGCCGCCCTCCGGGGTGGCCCCGCGCAGTCCAGCGGCTTGGATCCTGGTGATTTTCATAGCTTGCGGCCTAAGGTAACATAAATTTTCATGCAATGTTAGCGGATAATTTTCATATTTCCTGAAAGTTAATCTCTTAATTTATAAAAAGATGTCGTAGAATGGCGGATCGCGGGGCTGGTTTGCCACAGCATCGCCCACAACAGATCGCCGGCGACCCCCTTTTGGGCCCCGGCTAGCGCGCATCCCGGTCGCATGCGCCCATCTTCCATGAGGTGAAGGGTGAGAACATCTGCCGTCGTCATTATGTTCCTGGCCACTTTATTGCCCGTGGCCCACGCCAAGGCCATTCCTGACGTTCGTTGTTCTGTAGAAGACTATCCGGTACGGGCGGTCGTGGCCTGGCAATTCCCTGAAACCCTTTCCCACGTCCAGGTGGTGGTGTTGCGCGATCCCGCCGGAGAGCAGGAAGCGCGCTTCGACCTGCTGCATGGCGCCACCCTCATCTCCCTGCGCTATCGTGGCAAGGAACTTCTGTTCGGGCACACCGCCGGCGCCAGCGTGGCCATGTTTGCCACCCGCCGCGGCGAGGAAGCCGAACTGAAAGGACTCACGCCATATTGGTCGGCCTTTAATCCCGACCAGGGCGGATCGAGCATGGGAGTTCCGGCCACCACTGCCGGGGTCGCCTGCCATGGCCAATCTTCCCTGCGCGCCATCGCCATGATGATCGATCGGGGAGTCAATAATTCCTTCCAAAAAGACCCCCTCCTGGGAGTCTGGCAAGGCAAGATCAGCGACAACTTCCCTCCCGGATATTCCAGCTCCTACACCATAGAAACCAACGCCTCGTGGGTGGAACATTCCGGCGGAGGACCGAAATATTATCTGAAGCTTGAGCAATCGGTCGTGCACATTCGCCCGGGCTCCGATGGCACCTTCGAATGGTTTCTTACTGGGGCCGCGCCCTGGGAGTTCGACTACGAGGCCAGGTTTCCGGAGAATTGCCTGGAGAAAACTCCGTGCTCCAGCGCTAACACCCCCGCTTTAGCCATTGGGCGTTATGAGGACGAAGAGCGCCACACCGGCGTCGCCACCGTGGTGCCCACCGGCGCCTGGAACACGGACCGCGCTTTTCTCCGCGACAACGCCGAATACGTCGTGTTGCTCTACGGAGCCGTATGGGCCGCCCCGCGCCATACTTACGCCAGCGTGCTCAGCCGGGCCCTGCCCGGAGTGCGCGGCTTTCATTTCAGTTGGTACGTGTGCGCCGGCCCCTGGGACCAGGCGCAGGATTTCGCCCGCAGTCTTCCCCCGGAGAAGGCTACCGAAACTTCACCTCCAGTCACAGAACTCGCGCACGTCCCGCCCGACCATGACGCCGTGCGCGTGAGCTGCCAGACCACAGAGTTTCGCATGCAGCCCAATCAACCGGAACACGCCATCGTGCTGAAGGACCCTGCGGGCGAACAAGTTGCCCTGTTCGACACCACGCAAGGCGGCGCTCTCGTCTCCTTGAAATATCGTGGCGTCGAACACATCTGGGGATATAACGGTGGAGGGCTGCTGCAGATGGCTTTTCACAATCGCCGCGATGCCGGCCCCTGGGTCGGAGACTACAACCCCACCCAGGCCGGGGACGGTTCCGCCATGTCGCCGCTTACCGGAATCGCCTGCGAGGGCACGAAATCCGCAACTTTCGTGACCATGATGCTCGATTTCAATCACAACAATGGCTTTTACGAGAAGCCGCTCATTGCAGTCTGGGGAGGGCGCATCAACGATATGGTGCCGCTCAGCTATGCATCGCCCTACACGCTGGAAGTCCGCGCGCAATGGGTGCCTAACCCGGCCGGCGAGCCCAAATATTATCTGAAGCTGGATGAGCGCTTCACCCACATTGCCGACGAGAACATCGGGCGCTTCACCTATGATTTCGCCGCCTATATTCCCTGGGAGTTCTCGGTTCGCGCCGTCGATCCGGCCAACTGTCCCTGCGACTCCTCGCAGACATCGCACATGGCCGGGGGCTGGTATCAGGAGGAAGGCCGCAAGACCGGCTTGGCTGTAGCCATGCCCAGCTCCAACTTTGCCGGCGGCAAAGTCGATGGCACCTTCAACAGTGACTATATGTGGAGGAACCGCAACTTTCACCTGAACGCCGTAGAGTCGCTCGATGGTATTTCCTCGAAAGCCCTGGTCTGGTATGTGATGCCCGGGCCCTGGAGCAACGCTGTCAGTTTCGCCCGCAGCCTGCGCTAAGTCTTTGATCAGGAATGGGAAAACCTGCCCATGTAACTTTTTGTTCATGGCTTCGTCCCATTTCTCATGAAGACTCTTTTCCTTCTATTCCTGGCCGCTGCCCTGGCCACGGGCCCGGCGGCCACAGACCCGGTTCCACCCAGTACTGGCAAGCCTGTACTGATCGAATTGTTTACCTCCGAGGGGTGCTCAAGTTGCCCTCCCGCCGACCGGCTGCTGGAACGTTTCGACCATCAACCGATTGCGGGAGCCGAGCTGATCGTGCTCAGCGAACACGTGGATTACTGGGACCATATTGGATGGAAGGACCCCTATTCCTCCGCGCTCTACAGCAACAGACAAAAGGCTTACGGAGATCGCTTCCGTCTCGAGAGCGTCTATACCCCACAAATGGTCGTCGACGGGAACAGCGAGTTTGTAGGCAACGACGCGGCCAGGGCCAACCAGGCCATCGCGGCTTCATTGCGAACGCCCAAACTTCACCTCGCTCTGACGCTGCTCCGGTCTCAGGACGGTCCACGATTGCAGATCGAGACTGGGACTCTCGAGCCGTCATTTGGCATCCGCGAAGCGGACGTCTATGTCGCGTATGCCTTGAACCATGCAGAGTCTCAGGTTTCGGGTGGAGAAAATTCCGGGCACAAACTGACACACGTTTCGGTGGTGACGCGTCTGAATCGCATTGGAGAGATCCGGCAAGGACAACAATTTTCCCAGCAGCTGGTGCTGAACCCGGCAGCGGGATTTGACGCCAGAAATGGAAGGGTCGTCGTATTTGTCCAGCAACGACGCCAAGGCGGGATCGTCGGCGCTGCGGTTGTAACAATCCCGCAAACTTGAGCCGGACGTTGGGTATTTCGTCCATTGCGGCCTGGGTCCGTGAAATGCCGCCGAACGGCAGGGCGCTCGGCGGCATGCAGTCACCACAATCACGCGCCATGGGCCGGCAACAACATGGTGCGCTCAAGGAAATCCAGAATTCTAGAGGCAATTTCGCGATGATGAGTTTCGAGCGCGAAGTGCCCCGTATCCACAAAGTGCACTTCCGCCCGGGGATTGTCCCGCTTAAAAGCTTCGGCTCCCGGGGGAAGGAAAAAGGGATCATTCTTCCCCCACACGGCCAGCAGCGGTGGCGTCTGGGTGCGGAAATATTCCTGAAAGCGCGGATAGAGCTTCACATTGCTGGCGTAATCAAGGAAAAGATCCAGCTGGATCTCATCGTTGCCCGCTCTCGACAATAAGAATGAGTCCAGACCATAAGACTCCGGGGCGACCAGGGCCTCGTCGGAAGCACCGTGCAAATACTGCCACTTGGTTGCGTCCGGAGTTAGGAAATCGCGCAAGGCAGCGCGGTTGGCGGCAGTCGGTTCCTTCCAATACTTCTGGATCGGGTTCCACCCCTGGCTCAGGCCCTCTTCGTAGGCATTGCCGTTTTGAGAGATGATCGCCGTCACTTTGTCCGGGTGGGCCAGGGCCAGCCGCAAACCAACCGGGGCGCCATAGTCAAATACGTAGATGGCATATCGATTGAGGCCAACCGCCCGGGTAAACCCATCCATCGTCTGAGCAAGATTTTCAAAGGTGTAGGCGAACTTCTTCCGCTCCGGGGAATCCGAGAAGCCAAAGCCGGGAAGGTCCGGCGCGACCACATGGTAGCGCTCGGCCAAAATCGGAATCAGGTTGCGAAACATGTGGGAAGAAGTGGGGAAACCGTGCAACAGCAAGACACTGGGGGCGGTCTTCGGACCCGCCTCACGATAGAAGATGCGGTTTCCGTCTACGTCGGCGGTATGGTAACTGATCATGGTTAGTCCTCCTTGGAAATGGGTCGGAACCAGTAAGGTCGTCCAGGTTACACCCTGGTGGCGCACCGTTTCCGGCCCATACCGCATCAGATGTGCTAACCGGTATAAAGTTACATTATCGGTGTTCCAATAATCCTGGGGGATGCCCGGTGGAGAGGTGCATGTATGGAGGAATGGAAAGATGGTTTTCTCTTCGTCGGCCATCAGCTGGCGCTGGATTTCCTCAATACCCGGCCGATGCTACATGGCGAGGCGCAGGAATTGCTGCCCGATTTCTCCAGCCTGCTGCGCTGGTTCCAGGCTGCCGGGGTCATCGGAAGTCGCGAATCCATAACCCTGCAGAAGCAATGGGGGGATTCGGCGCGCGCGCGGCGTACTCTCGAAGAAATCCGTGAACTGCGCGAGGAGCTCCGCAAAGAAGTTCTGGCCTGGGAGGCAGGCGGCAAGCTTCATCGTGGCATGATGGAGAAACTGAACGGTCTGCTGGCCGCTCATCCTATAGGGACCCGCTTGAGCGAAACCAGCAGCGGCCCTCGCCTGGAGCCGTCCTTTGAACCTGGCCAGCCGGAAGACCTGTTGACGCCCCTAGTCCATAGCGCCGCGAAGTTGTTCGCGGAGTGTGATCGCACCCGGATCCGCAAGTGTGGACAATGTGTTCTGCATTTCCTTGACACCAGCAAAAAAGGGACCCGGCGGTGGTGCAGCATGCAGCTTTGCGGGAACCGTCTCAAAGTTGCTGCCTACAGCCGGCGGCGTAAGCAATCGAGTGGTCAATAGTTCAGGCCTTGAGGGCACGGACACCACAGGCGCAGTTTCGGCCTGGAACGGAGCAGGAAACGTCACGGTCTCCGCAGCGGGCTTCCAGCGATCTTTAGCCTGATCCGGTAGAGTCCCGATTTGGCGCAGAGATACAGCGTCTTGCCGTCATCGTCACCCCAGGCAAAGTTATGCGGATGTTCCGGCCCAATAATAGTCCCGAGATGCTTACCGGCAGGAGAAATGATCCATAAGCCTCCTGGCCCCGAGACATATAGATTTCCTTTGCCGTCCACCTTCATCCCGTCCAGCGCATCTTCGCCCGCGGCAGAGGTCATGTCGAAAAACACCCGGCCGTTGGCAAGGCCGCCGTCGGCCTGGACTTCATAGCGCAGGATGACTTTTCGGTCTACGTCCCAGTTGTCCACGTAGAAGTATTTCTCGTCAGGAGAGAATGCCAGGCCGTTCGGCCCTTTGAGTTCCGAGGTCAGCAGCTTGATTTGCTTGCCATCGGCGGACACGCGGAACACTCCGCTGTAAGGTAGCTCCCGGCGCGGGTCATCATAGAACTTGGGCAATCCAAACGGCGGGTCGGTAAAGTACAACGCGCCATCGGACTTGTACACCAGGTCATTGGGACTGTTCAGACGCTTGCCCTCGTAACGATCGGCCAGGACCGTGAGTTGCCCGTTCCTTTCCTGCCGAACCACGCGGCGGTTGCCATGCTGGTTGATCGTGAGCCGTCCTTCCCCATCCCGCGTGAGGCCGTTCGACCCGGGCTGCCCATATTCCCCAATATCAAAGCCGGAGTAGCCGCTCTTGCTCATATAGATGGAGAGTTGACCGTCTTGTGTCCAGCGATAAATGGTGTTGTTGTTTGGGTCGCTGAATAAAAGATAGCCGTCATTTTCTTCTGACTTGGGCACCCAGACCGGTCCTTCGGTGAACAGAAAGCCGCCGGCCAGCTTTTCGATCTTCGCCTCTGCCGGAACGATCTCATCGAGCTCCGGGTCCTTGCGGATGACCTGGGCCACAGTCTCGCTCAACGCGACCCGTGGCGATTTGTAGAAATCCAAGGTCGCCGTCCTCACCCAGATGAAGTTCAAAGGGCTGGACGAAATCGGACCGTTGCCGCCGAACACCGCCAATTGAATTTTCTGCCCGGGCTGGGCATTCCGCGTGAGGATCACGCGGTTTGGAGCATTGAACCCCTTCCCCACCGGCCCGCCCGTTTGCCCCAGAACGCGCGGCAGCTTTCCCTCCACCCACACCTCCGCATAGTCGTCGACCACAATTTCGAAGGCCACGGTCGAGCCGGCGGTTGAATAGTTGGCAATCTTTTCCGGAATCGTGATCTGGATGCGATACCAATTGAAACAGACCTTGCTGGTGGAACGCCGTTGGTCCAGGGTGTTGGCCGCGATTGTCTCCCACGTGGAATCGTCAAAGTCGGTCCCGCCGGCGTGCGGGGTGTAGTCGTAGGTCTGGATGGTCTGGCTGCCGGTTGGCCGCAGGTCAAGACCGACAGATTTCGATTCGGCGTCTACGATCTTCACCTCGTGATACCGCCACTGGCCTTCCACCAGCGCCGCGCCCTCCCGGGTGGCCAGGTCCACCACCGCATCAGGACGACCAAACGGAGGGTCCTGCACCACCTGGGCACGGCTCACTATGGAAACAGCCAGCAGTGCGATGGCGATCGACAATACTCGAATGAGTCTGCGCATAATGATCTCGCAATCGTCAGCGAACTTTCACCACGTAGTACAGAAAGGGGTTGGTGACTGCGGTGAACTGATGGGGTGTCCTGTGGGGCACGATGATGACATCCCCTTTGGCAAGCTTCCGTGTCTCACCACCCGTGATATGCGTTCCGCGGATTTCATCCGGCGCAATGTTTTGGCCATCGACAACTTCGCCACCCGTGACCAGAGTAGCCGTGCCTTCTAAGACATAGATCACATCAGCGTCTCTCTCGTGCAATTCGGCCTGCCCGGGCTTTTCGCGGCGGCTAGCGTGGACCATGTAGTTGCGTCCCTCCGCGCCATCCAGTAACACGGCGCCCCTGGTGAAGGCTTCGTCCACTTTGCTTTTCTCGAAATACGACACCGAAGGCACGGGGAGCTCCAATGCCTTCGAACCGGCGATGGCCAGCTGCTCGTCCTGATCCGCACTGGCTGCCCCGCTCACCCCAACTCCACCCACAATCTGACCATCCACAACGATGGGGATTCCGCCAATCAGTGGAGTGAAATCGTTCAGTGCGGTCATCACGGTGCGGCCCTTGCCGTTGGAGTTGATCAGTTCTTCAAAAGCCCGGGTGGGACGTTTGAATTGCACGGAAGTCCTGGCCTTGCCGATGGAGATATTGGCCCCCGCGGCGAAGGTGCCGTCGAGCCGCTCCAATGCTATGAGGTTGCCCCCATCGTCAACTACGGCAATCACGCCGCCAGGGGCCTGCACTTTCCTGGCTTCCTCTTTGGCAGCGGCGATAACCCGCTCTGCACCTTCGAGCGTCAGGGTTTTCTTCACTGCGGTTTGCGCAGTTGCGATGGCTGGAATTGCCGCCAAAAACATCAACAATACGGTCCATTGTCTTTTCATGACTTTTCTGCCTTCAAAGGAATTGGCGAGGGCGCTTCGACTTGCCGATGCGCCCTCATGGCCCGCCTACTTTACCGGTGAGCTGAAGCTGGCTTCGCCCAGATTCACTTCCGCGAAGGCGCACCAGATCACGACCTTCGAAATGTTCTTCACGTACTTGGGAACGACAATTTCCTTCTTGAAGTTGTCGCCCAGGAACGCTTTGGTCTTCAGTTTGTCCAGCAAGTAGACGTTGCCCTCGGAATCCACGACCTGCCAATGGGGATCCGGTGTATCCGGCACCACAAAGTCGTCGGAAAGGGTGAGCACGCTCTTGCCATCCTTCGTGCTATGGGTGACGGTCCCCTGATTGGCTTTCGGGCCCTGGAATTGGCTGGAGGTATGGCCATCGGCGGCGAACGCGGACACCGAGAACAATGTCGCGATCATCAGGAACAGCGGGAGAATTAGGTTCTTGGCATTCATTATTTTCCTCATGCGTGAAAGTTGATTGTGGGGACGATGGGCAGCGCTGCATGGTCAACGATTCGCGGAGCGTTCCCTATGGGCCTTGTGCGCGGCGGCTGCTGATTTCGTCCTCACGTGGCGTGGGATTCCGATGCGGCGAGAAGGTTTCACACTCTGTGGGGACGGGCCGGCAGGTATTAAGTAGATAGGAATTGCCTTCCTGGCGCGTGCAACCCGGACCATTCGATTTCTTGTCACTTCATTGCGGATGCTGCATCCCATGCGCAGATTCCATGAACAGCACCGAGCAAAATACGATCTCCGAAGCGCCGAACCTGGCAGCGGAACCTGCTTCCTCCAGCGTACCGTCCTCTCCCCCAAGTGAATTGGGCGCTGTGGGCTCCTTGCGAGCGCACTGGCCCGAGTACCTGATGGAAGCCGCATTGCTCGGTGCGTTCATGGTTTCGGCCTGCATCTTCGGGGCCTTATATGAATTTCCCCGGTCCCCCATTCACCAGGCGATCCACTCCTCATTCCTGCGGCGGCTGCTGATGGGCGTTTCCATGGGAATGACCGCGATGGCAATCATCTATTCTCCCTGGGGAAAGCAGTCCGGCGCCCATATCAATCCCTCGGTGACTGCGACCTTCTTTCGCCTGGGAAAAATCAAATTTTGGGACGCGGTCTTCTATATAGCGTCGCAATGCACCGGCGCCGTTGCCGGCGTTTGGGCCGTCGCCTGCGTTCTGGGAAGCAAAGTTTCCCACCCAGCCGTGCGTTACCTTGTCACCGTCCCCGGTGAACATGGGGTTTGGATCGCCCTCCTGGCCGAATTCCTGATCGCTTTCATCCTGATGTCCGTGGTCTTGCACGTCTCCAATCACCACGAGCTCGAGTCATTTACGGGAATTTTCGTGGGGCTGCTGGTTGCCAGCTACATCACCTTGGAGGCCCCATTCTCGGGGATGAGCATGAATCCTGCCCGCACCCTGGGATCCGCCGTGCCCGCGGACATTTGGGATGGCCTGTGGGTCTACCTGACCGCTCCGCCCCTTGCCATGCTCGCGGCCGCCGAAGTCTATCTCTGGCGGGCCGGCAAACTTGCCGTGAAGTGCTGCAAGCTCCATCACAACAACGACAAACGCTGCATCTTCTGCGGCGCAAACGGAGGGTTCGCCATATGAGCGATCACTATGACGTCATCATCATTGGGACCGGGGCGGGCGGCGGAACACTCGCCTATCATCTCGCCCCTTCGGGCAAACGAATTCTGATTCTGGAGCGTGGCGGCTATGTGCCGCGGGAGAAAGCCAACTGGGACCCACACGTGGTCAATGTGGACGGCCACTACAACACCAAGGAAGGCTGGCTCGATAAGGATGGCAAAGACCTTCATCCCCACACTAACTATAACGTTGGCGGAAACACCAAATTCTACGGCGCGGCATTATTCCGGCTGCGCAAAGAGGACTTCGGCGAACTGAAGCATCACGGCGGAATCTCGCCCGCATGGCCGATCAGTTACGAAGAACTCGAGCCTTATTACGCGCAAGCCGAGCACCTTTATCACGTCCACGGCAACCGCGGGGAAGACCCCACCGAACCCTTCGCGAGCGGCCCCTATCCCTGGCCTGCCGTGAGCCACGAGCCCCGGATTCAGCAGCTTGCCGATGACTTTGCCCGCTCCGGTCTTAAGCCATTTCATGTGCCGGTCGGGGTCCAGCTCGATGAAAAGAACCCCCACCAGAGCAAATGCATTCGCTGCAACACCTGCGATGGCTTTCCCTGTTTGGTGTACGCCAAAGCCGATGCCCAGGTGCTTTGCGTGGATGAGGCGGTGAAGTATCCCAACGTGACTCTGCTCACCCATGCCCTGGTGCGGAAGATCGAAACCGACACCTCGGGCCGAGTAGCGAAGAGTGTCGCTGTCGAACGCCAAGGAAAGCTTGCAAGCTATTCCGGAGATCTGATCATAGTTGCCGCCGGCGCCATTAACTCTGCCGCCCTTTTGCTGCGCTCGGCAAATGACAAACATCCCCGCGGCCTGGCAAATGCCTCCGACGTGGTGGGACGCCACTACATGGGCCACACCAATTCCGTATTAATGGCAATCTCCCAATGCCCCAATCCCACGGTCTTCCAGAAGACTCTGGGGATCAACGACTTCTACTTTGGAGCGAAAGACTGGCCTTACCCCATGGGCCACATTTCTTTCGTGGGTAAGCTCGATGCGGTCACCCTGCGGGCCGGCGCCCCGGCCTTCGCGCCAGGCTTCACTCTCGAGTGGATGGCAAAACACTCCCTGGATTTCTGGCTTACTTCCGAAGATTTGCCGGACCCGGATAATCGCGTAACCCTGGATCGCCAGGGGAAAATCGTTCTGAGTTACACCCCCAACAATCTGCAAGCGCATGAGCGGCTGCAGACAAAACTCAAAGAAGCCATGAAACAGACCAGCTGCTCCAAGCATGGCCACGAGTGCCATCAAGGACTGTTTGGCCGGAACGTGTATGTCGGCCAAAGAATTCCATTGGCCGGAGTCGCCCACCAAAACGGCACGATCCGATTCGGACACGATCCGGCGACATCCGCTCTGGACGTGAACTGCAAAGCCCACGATCTCGACAATCTTTACGTAGTGGACGGCAGCTTTTTCCCGTCCAGCGCGGCGGTGAATCCCGCGCTCACCATCATCGCCAATGCTTTGCGAGTGGGAGACCACTTGCTCACTCGCATGGGTGTTTCCGCCTCCCGGCCGGCCATGGCTTCCGCCGGAGACTGAGCCAAGTACTGAGGGAAAACCATGAAGCGATCACTCCAACTTCGGCGACTGGCCCGCACTGCTGTCTGTTTGTTCTTTGTTGCAATCTTTGTCTCGTCCTCTTCTGCTCAATCTCTGGTGAGCGGCGTCGAGGCCATCAGCATGACGGTTTCCGACATGGACCGTGCGATTGCTTTTTACTCTCGAGTGTTGACCTTCGAAACCGTCTCCGACACCGAGGTAGCGGGTCCGCAGTATGAGCAGCTACTGGGAGTATTCGGCCTCCGAGTCCGTGTCGTACGCATGCGCCTGGGCGGAGAGTTCATTGAGCTCCACGAATATCTGGCCCCCAAAGGCAAGCCAATCCCGCTGGACTCCCGCAGCAACGACCGCTGGTTCCAGCACATCGCCATCATCGTCGGCGATATGGATCGCGCCTACCAGATACTCCGGCACAACAAAGTGGAGCACGCCTCTTCCGGGCCGCAACGCTTGCCGGATTGGAACAAGCAGGCCGGGGGCATTGCCGCCTTCTACTTCAAGGACCCCGACGGACATCCCCTTGAGATCCTGCAATTCCCGCCCGACAAAGGCGCCGAGAAATGGCACCGCCCATCCTCCCGGGTGTTTCTCGGCATTGACCACACCGCGATCGTCGTCTCGGATACCGATGTCAGCCTTAAGTTCTACCGCGATGTTCTGGGGCTGCAGGTGGTCGGGGAGAGCGAGAACTATGGAACAGAGCAGGAGCATTTGAACAACGTATTTGGCGCTCGCCTTCGGATTACGGCCCTGCGTGGCGCTGCCGGGCCGGGCATCGAGTTGCTGGAATACCTGTCTCCGCGCGACGGACGGCCATTTCCTCCCGACGAGCGCGCCAATGATTTGCTCCACCGCCAGACCATATTGCTGACCACAAACGCGGCCCAGGCAGTTCGCGATCTGGCGACAGCCAGGCTGACTTTTGTCTCTTCCGGATTGATTGCGAATCAGACCACTGAGCTCGGTTTCAGCCGCGCAGTCATCGTCAGAGACCCTGATGGCCACGCCGTGGAGATTGAACAGAAATGAGGAACATCGCATGAGCGAAGAAACCATCTCGAAGGCCGGCTCCCGGGCTGATTTCGCCACGGGAAAGCCGTCGCCGCAATCGGGACTGCTCGAGGAAGCGCCCGTGCTCGCGGAGTTAGCCGGCGTCGGCCAAGACGCTTCCTGTGAGTTTGCGCACCTGCTTACTATTCTCGCCACGGAAGGAGAGCCCGCATGAATCGCTCCAAGACGAAGGAGGAAGTCCGTCTCTCCGAATCAAGAGATCGCACCCGGCACTGGAAGCGATGGGGCCCTTACCTAAGCGAACGTTCCTGGGGTACCGTCCGCGAAGACTACAGTGCTTACGGCAACGCCTGGGAGTTCTTTCCCCATGATCACGCTCGTTCCCGTGCTTATCGCTGGAATGAAGACGGACTGGCGGGAATTTGCGACCGCCGTCAAAACCTCTGCTTCGCGCTGGCCCTGTGGAATGAGCGTGACCCGATCCTCAAGGAGCGGCCCTTCGGGCTCACCGGAAATGAAGGCAATCATGGCGAGGACGTGAAGGAATACTATTTCTACCTCGATAGCACGCCCACGCACTCCTACATGAAGTATTTGTACAAGTATCCCCAGGCCGCCTTCCCCTATGGGCAATTGGTCGAAGAAAACCGGCGTCGCGGCAAAGGCCAGACCGAGTTTGAACTTCTGGATTCCGGCGTCTTTGACGACAACCGCTACTTCGATGTTTTTGTGGAATACGCGAAAGCTGACGTCGAAGATATTTTGATCCAGATCACAGTCGTGAACCGCGGTCCTGAGGCCTCGAGCCTTCGCGCTCTCCCCACCGTCTGGTTCCGCAATACCTGGTCTTGGGACAGCAAGGCGCCACGCCCCAGCCTCTATCAATGCCAGGACTCCCCGGGTCCGGCCATCGCATTGCACCACCCCAGCCTGGGCAGCCGCTGGTTGCATTGCGAAGGCTCGCCTGAGTTGTTGTTCACCGAGAATGAAACCAATGCCCACCGCCTGTGGGGCGGGGACAGTGCCACTCCCTATGTCAAGGACGGAATCAACGACTACATCGTACAGGGAGCAAAGTATGCGGTGAACCCGCTGCATTCGGGGACGAAGGCCGCTGCCCATTACAACTTGAGGATTGAAGCTGGCCAGTCTGCAGGCTTGCGACTGCGCCTTACCAATGCGGAGGTCAAGGGAAAGGCCGTGTTTGGGCCATTCGAGAGTTTCTTGCAGGCCCGCCGGCAAGAAGCCGATGAGTTTTATGCCACCGTGATTCCGCAAGACCTTCCCGCCGATTCCAGGAATGTGATGCGGCAAGGCTTCGCCGGGATGTTGTGGTCCAAGCAGTTCTATCACTACGTCATCAAGCAATGGCTGGACGGCGATCCCAATCAAATCTCGCCTCCCTCAGAACGCAAAGGCGGACGCAATCATGAATGGTCCCATCTCTACAACGCTGACGTGATTTCCATGCCTGACAAGTGGGAATACCCCTGGTATGCGGCCTGGGACCTGGCGTTTCATTGCATTTCCCTGGCGCTGGTGGACCCTGATTTTGCCAAGGAGCAGCTGGTGCTGATGCTGCGCGAGTGGTACATGCACCCCAATGGGCAGATTCCTGCCTATGAATGGGCGTTCGGAGATGTCAACCCCCCGGTCCACGCCTGGGCATGCTGGCGCGTTTACAAGATTGATAAGAAGCGCAATAACGGCCAGGGAGACCGGCAGTTCCTGGTGCGCACGTTCCATAAGCTCCTGTTGAACTTCACCTGGTGGGTCAACCGGAAAGACGCCGAGGGCATGAACGTCTTTCAGGGGGGCTTCCTGGGCCTGGACAACATCGGCGTCTTCGACCGCAGCGCCCCGCTCCCCACCGGCGGTTATCTTGAACAGTCGGACGGCACCAGCTGGATGGCCATGTACACGTTGAATCTTTTGGCCATAGCCATGGAACTCGCCAAGGAAGATCCCTCTTACCAGGACGTCGCAAGCAAGTTCTGGGAGCACTTCGTTCACATCGCAGACGCGATGTGCCACCGCGGCCACGATGGCATGGGGCTTTGGAACGAGGGGGACGGCTTTTTCTATGACGTGCTCAAGAAGACCGACGGCACACACTTCCCCATGAAGATCCGGTCGATGGTAGGGTTGATTCCCCTCTTTGCGGTGGAAACGCTGGAGCAGGACGTGCTTGACGGCCTGCCCGATTTCCAACGGCGCATGAATTGGTTCCTCGAGAACCGGCCAGACCTCACCAACAATGTCGCCAGCATGGCCACCTGTGGCATGCGGGAAAGACGCTTGCTATCCATCGTGAATGCCGACCAACTACGGTCGGTGCTGAAGTATATGCTCGATGAAAGCGAATTCTTCTCCCCTTACGGCATTCGGGCCGTCTCGCGTTACCACCGCGAACATCCCTACGTACTACAGGCCGGAGGGATGAACCATCGGGTCGACTACGAACCCGGCGAATCATCTACCGGACTGTTCGGCGGCAACTCCAACTGGCGCGGACCGATCTGGTTTCCGGTGAACTTTCTGCTGGTCGAATCGCTGCAAAAATTCCATCACTACTACGGCGATGCCTTCAAGGTCGAGTGCCCCACCGGCTCAGGCCGGATGATGACCCTGGCGGAAGTTGCTGCCGAACTCTCACGCCGCCTGGCCAGCATCTTTTTGCGGAAGGCGGATGGACGCCGCCCGGTCTATGGGGACCTGGATAAATTCCAGACAGACCCCCACTGGAATGATCTGATCCTGTTTCATGAGTACTTCCATGGCGACAGTGGCGCGGGCGTGGGCGCGAGTCACCAGACGGGATGGACAGGTTTGGTCACGAAGTTATTGCAACAGACCGCCGGGGCCAATCGCCAGGCGCGTGCCGGCTCAAAGAAGCCGGCGCTTCAATTACAGGAATCATGAGATTTGAAATCGAAGGAGAAACTCTATGAAGGCTATTGGCGTTTTTCCCGGCAAACCGGGAAGTGTTCATCTCGCGGAGGCGCCGGCGCCCACTCTTGATCAAGTCCCCAACGGCCGCGGCGTGCTGGTTAAGGTCCTGCGCGTAGGAGTTGATGGGACCGACAAAGAAATCAACGCTGCGGAATATGGCGCAGCGCCTCCGGGGTTCGACTACCTCATCATCGGTCATGAGGGGTTTGGCCAGGTCGAAGCGGTCGGCCCCAATGTCACCGGGCTGGCGCCTGGGGACTATGTGGTGGCCACGGTGCGCCGTCCCGGCCACAGCATTTATGACCTCATCGGCACCAACGATATGACCACCGATTCCACCTACTACGAGCGGGGCATCAATCTGCGCCATGGTTATCTCACCGAGTTTTACGTCGATGATGCCGACTTCATCGTCAAAGTCCCGAAAGGCCTCAAGGATGTCGGGGTCCTTCTGGAACCCACTACGGTGGTCGAGAAGGGAATTTTTCAGGCCTACGAAATCCAGCGCCGCCTCAAAGTCTGGAAACCGCGCAAGGCGGCCGTCATGGGAGCGGGAACCATCGGCTTACTGGCGACCCTGGTCCTGCGTCTGCGCGGCCTGGACGTAACCACATTTGGCCGGACGGCCAAGCCCTATCTCAACGCCAGCCTGGTGGATGACCTCGGCGCACGTTATGTGTCCACCAAAGACATTTCCGTGGGAGACGCCGCCCAGCAATTCGGGCCGTTCGACCTGATTCTGGAAGCCACCGGCAACTCAGGCGTGGTGTTCGATGCCATGCAGGCCCTGGGGAAAAACGGCGTTCTGGTCCTGACCAGCGTGACCGGGGGTGAGAGAAAAATCGAAGTGCCTGCCGACAAGATCAACCTGGACTTCGTGCTGGGCAATAAGGTGATGGTCGGAAGCGTCAATGCCAATCGAGAATATTTCGAGTTGGGCGTGCGCGACATGTCCCAGGCCGAGCTTGAATACCCAGGGTGGCTGGGCAGATTGCTGACCGACCCGGTAAAAGGACTGGAGAATTATCAGGAGCTGTTCCGGAAACTCACCAGCCCGAATGGGGCCATTAAAGTCTATTGCCAGGTGACAGAGTCTTAACCTGTCACCTTTCCACGCGACGCGTATCTCATCTTGGAGCCTCAGTCAGGCCTGGAAGGAGCGGCCGATGATTCAGATTGACCGAGAGACCTGCAGCAATCTAGATTCCGCGCTCAGCCGTGAATGGCTGGAAACCAACGGCATCGGCGGCTTTTCAAGTTCTTCCATCACCGGCGCCAACACCCGCCGCTACCATGGCTTGCTGACGGCGGCTACCAAGCCGCCGGTAGGCCGCATGGTCCTTCTCTCCAAGCTGGAGGAAACCCTCGTCCTTGAAGGCTCTCGCTTCGATCTGGGAACCAACCAGTATCACGGGGCCATTCACCCCCGTGGCTTTGAGTTTCTCGCCGGCTTTCGCCTCGATCCATTCCCCATTTTCACCTTCGAGGTCCAAGACGTTGTGCTGGAAAAGTCCGTGTTCATGCTGCAATCCAGCAATACGGTGGTGGTCGAATATCGCATCGTGAACACGCCCCAGCGGCGGACTGTCCGTCTGGAAATTCGGCCTTTGATCGCCTTTCGCGATTATCACAGCTTGACGCATGAGAATGGCGCGCTCGATCCGAGCTTGCAACAGAACCCGGGAATGCTCAGCCTGCGGCCCTACGAGGGCTTGCCGCGTCTCTATCTTGCCCACAACGCCTCCCAGGTAGACCCGAATCGCGATTGGTATCGCCAGTTCTTCTACCGGGTGGAGGCTGAGCGTGGTCTGGACACGACGGAAGACCTGTTCAATCCGGCGCTACTTTCCTTCGACATCAGCAAGAGTCAGCCGGCCACAGTCATTGCCTCCACGGAACCTCAGAGAGCGGCGGATTCCAACCGTATGCGCAAGGCGGAGATTTTACGGCGGGAAAAAATTGTTGCGGCTGCAGCGATGGATGATCCCTTGGCACAGCAGTTGGCCCTGGCCGCGGACCAGTTCATCGCCAAGCGAGAAGATGGCTATACCGTGATGGCCGGGTATCCTTGGTTTACCGACTGGGGCCGGGACACCATGATCGCATTGCCCGGCCTGACCCTTCCTACCGGTCGCGCCGAGATTGCCAAAGGCATTCTGCGGGAATTTGCCTCCCACGTAGACCAGGGCATGTTGCCCAATCGCTTTCTGGATGCCGGGGAAGCACCGGAATTCAACACGGTCGATGCAACCCTGTGGTTCTTCGAATCGGTACGCGCCTACCTGGAGCATACGCACGACGAAACCTTCGTCCGGGCAGAGCTTTATCCCGTACTCAAAGACATCGTCGAATGGCACGTGCGCGGCACGCGCTACAACATCCGCATGCTGGAGTCCGGTCTGCTCAACGCCGGAGAGAAAGGTGTGCAGCTGACTTGGATGGACGCCCGCATCGGCGACTGGGTGGTCACGCCCCGCGCCGGAAAGCCCGTGGAAATCCAGGCGCTTTGGTTCAACGCGCTCAAGATCATGGAAGACCTGGGGACCCGCTTTCATGATGGCGAAGCGGTAAAACGTTATCGCACCAGTTCCGCGCTGGTTCAATGGACCTTCAACCGCCTATTCTGGAATGAAGAACGAAGCTGCCTGTACGATGTAGTAAACGGCGGCAATCCGGACGGATCCATCAGGCCCAATCAGCTGCTCGCCGTGAGCCTCCCCTACTCTATGCTGGCCCGCGACCGGGCGGAAAAAGTCCTACAGGTGGTCGAACACGAGCTTCTGACGCCTTATGGATTGCGCACCCTGAGTGCAAGTGACCCCAACTATAAAGGGCGCTATGAGGGCAACCCATACCAGCGCGATTCCGCCTATCACCAAGGCACAGTTTGGCCCTGGCTCATTGGGCCCTTCCTTTCCGCCTACTTCAAGGTCCATGGCAATACTCCGGAGACCAGGCAGTATGCGCGAGGCCTGTTAAGCTCCCTGGAGGAACATCTCAGCCAGGGGTGCCTGGGGCAAATTTCAGAAATCTATGATGGCAGTGTGCCGCAACTTGAGCGGGGGTGCTTTGCCCAAGCCTGGAGTGTGGCGCAGATCCTGCAGGTCATGTCCGAGCAAATCTTGTCACGAGAAATCCGGCGGCCGTCCGCAGTTCCAGCTTAGCCCCAACCCAGTGGGATGCCCTAACCCGCCAAAGGTTACATCTTCGAAATCACTTCCGGTGGATTGAAACTTTTTACCGGCATCTCAGTCCCATTGCTTGTAGGAACCAACCTCTATCAGGAGCGTTCGTAAATGAAAAGGCTGTTGTGCATCATCCTGTTTGCTCTTGGCTCTCATTTCGCTTTCGCCGCTAACAAGACGCTGGTCAATGTGGATAAGACTGGTCTTGGCCTTCAGGGCTACGATCCGGTGGCCTACTTCACAGAGAACCGCCCGGTGAAGGGGGACCCACGGTTTGTGAGCACCTATAACGGTGTGCGCTATCAATTCGCTTCCGCGGCCGACAAGAGCGCATTCGATGCCAACCCTTCCAAGTATGAGCCCCAGTTTGGGGGCTTCTGCGCCTATGCGGCTTCCGAGGGACATACTGCCAAGATTGAGCCAGACGCATTCGAGATCCTTAACGGACGTTTGCTTCTGCAGTACGACCAGGACGTTCGCGAACTTTTCAACAAAGACCCGCAAGGCAGGCTCAAAAAAGCCGATGCCAACTGGCCCGGCATCGTGGAAAAAAACGGCAAATAGGACACTCATGAAGACCCTATCCATGGCAACGACAAAACCGAGGCACTCCACGGTGTTCACCATCTTCACTTGGTCAGTCCGGCTGATCGCGGCTGCAATTTTGTTACAGACGTTGTTCTTCAAGTTCACCGGGGCAGCGGAGTCCGTCTATATCTTCACCAAAGCCGGTGCGGGAATAGGGCTGAGTTTCCTGGAGCCCTGGGGTCGCATTGGCTCCGGCGTGGTGGAATTGGTGGCTTCCCTTCTCCTCCTTTGGCCGGCTTTCAGTTGGTTGGGTTCCCTGCTGGCCATGGGCACCGTCACGGGAGCCATCCTTTTTCACCTGACTGTCCTGGGCATCGATGTCCAGGGAGACCATGGTTTGCTCTTCGCCCTGGCATGGATCGTGCTCATCGCCGGTGCGGTCAATCTCTTCCTGGTACGAACCAGCATTCCGTTTATCGGGGAAAGACTGGGCTGATCATGGTTGCACTGGGACGAGCGACGGAAGATGTTTTACGGCAGGGGCTGGACTTGCTCTCCAAATTGACCGGAGCAGGTTTCACAGCTCGCATTCCCGGGCCTTACCACGCTTCCATCGGCCAGCATTATCGCCATGTGATCGACCATTTTCTTTGCCTCGAATCCGGGCTCGCTTCGGGACATATTGACTATGACAATCGCGAACGCAATCCCCGGCTGGAGACCGATCTCGACTTCGCCCGCGCTAGCACTGAGCGTTTGATCCGGGTCTTTCACCAATACGGGCCGGACGGGTTGGACCGGGCCTGTCTGGTGACGTACAGCCTCGAGTATGGCGATGCCACGCCCGTGCGCCTCCCTTCGATCATCGCTCGCGAACTGGCTTTCTGTATTGGACACGCCGTGCATCACTACGCCATCGTGCGTTTGCTTTGTGATTCCGCCGGCATCGACGTTGTCCCCGAATTCGGGATCGCGCCCTCCACACTGAAACACCGCGGTGAACAGAGGGAGAGCCAGGATCTTCGATGACGACGCCGCTTGATTCCAGTAGCGCCACACTCGTAGTCGCTGGCATTGTGTTGAGCGCGTTCGTTTCCGAAGATGGCGCCATCTTGGGGGCGGCGGCTTTGGCTTCCTCCATGGTGCTCAACTTGCCCTCAGCCGCGCTGGGTGCCTTCCTCGGGCTCTGGATCAGCGATTTCGGAGTGTACGGCGCGGTAAGGCTGCTTCGCGAGAGACTCCCTCAGGACTCAAGAAGCGCCCAGTGGCTGGAAGCCAGGTTGTTCGACCCTGGAAGGAACCACGCCCGGCGGAGCGGCCAACTGGCCTTGGCATTCAGCCGCCTGGCCCCGGGGACACGCCTTCCCGCCTACATTTCGGCCGGCCTGCTGCGCATGCCGGTCCCTACCTTTGCTGCTATTACTGGGATATCCGCCGCGGCCTGGATCGCACTGATCTTCTCCCTTTTCCACTTCTTCCCGTTGCATGCCATGGCCACCGGCGAAGCTCTGGCCACGGCAGGATCTATCGGATTTGCCGCATCCGGGATCCTGGCGGTGTGGCGAATTTGGGGCTCGAAGTTGCGCCGGCAACTCGCCGGCACGGTCCGCAAATGGCGTCGCTGGGAGTTCTGGCCGGCCTGGGTCTTCTATCCGCCGGTGGCGTTGATGTGCGGATGGCTGGCGATCCGCTTTCGCGGACTGACATTGCCTACCGCGGCCAATCCTTCGCAACGCAACGGTGGAATGGTGGGCGAGTCGAAGATCGGGATCCTGCAGGAACTGATGCGCAGTTCTCCGGACTTTACCGCTGACGCGTATCTGCTTACGCCTGGTCCTCTAGTCAAACGCATGCAGGAGCTGGAATTCCTCTTCCAGTCCCATGAGTTTTCTTTCCCTTTTATTCTTAAGCCAGACGTTGCGCAACGTGGGGCCGGATTCAAGAAAATCGGCTCCTGGCGAGCCGCCGCCGCTTATCTTGCCCAGGTACGTACTCCCGTCCTGCTGCAGAAATATGTATCGGGCCCGAATGAAGCCGGCTTCTTTTACTACCGGTTCCCCGGGCAGGAACGCGGCCGCATCTTCTCGATCACCCACAAGACTTTTCCCGTGGTCGTGGGTGATGGGCACAAGACACTTCGGGAGTTGATTGCGCAAGACGACCGGGCCACAATCATGGCCTCGACTTATCTGGCGCGTTTCCGGGAAAGAGCGGATGAGATTGTTCCCTGCGGAGAGAGGATAAGGCTGGTGGAGGCGGGCAATCACTGTCAAGGCTGCATTTTTAGCGATGGTTCTTTTCTCGACAGCGAAGAGTTGCGGCGCACTTTCGACAGCATTGCGCGCAAACTGCCACAGTTTTTCATTGGCCGCTTCGATGTACGCTATGCAAGCCCGGACGCCTTGCGCCAGGGCCGCGGGTTTCACATCATCGAGCTGAATGGGGCCGCATCGGAAGCGACCGATATCTATGACGCGCGCAATCCGCTCTTGTCGGCTTACCGGACCCTTTACCGGCAATGGGAACTGGTCTATCGCATTGGCGCCGCAAACCGTGAGCGCGGATTTACCCCAACATCGCTGTGGTGCTTTTTGCGCGACTGCTGGGACTTTCGCGCCCAGGCGTCGTATTATCCTTTGGCTGACTAACTGAGTAGCTATGTGTACTCTCAGCTTTGTTCCCACCCAAGCGGGTTACTACGCATCCATGAACCGGGATGAACGGCTGACCCGCGGCCGGGCACTGGCCCCATCGCTTTTTCAGTCCGGCAATCTCTTGGCGGTTTATCCGTTCGAGGAAAACGGCGGGACCTGGATTGCCTGCAATCAGCAAGCCGTCACATTTGCGCTGCTGAACTGGAACCTCGCGGCGTCGCGTATGCCTACCCAACAACGCTCGCGGGGCACGCTGGTCCCCGTACTGATCGCCAGCTCCTGTCTCGAGCAAGCGACCCGGGCATTGGGAGAGCTGGACCTGGATGGCTTTCTTCCATTTCGTCTGGTTGGGGTGTTCCAGGAACAGCGGCAGATTCTTGAAGGGCGCTGGGACGGCTTATCTTTCACGCTAACGCGTTTCCCCTGGACGGCACGGCACTGGTTTTCCTCGGGAGCGTCCGATGAGATGGCGGAGCGCATGCGGGGAGAAGCCTGCCGGCTCGCATGGCAGGAGCAGAATGCGGGATCCCTACCCTGGCTTCGAGCATTGCACTCATCGCACGGCCTGGCAGCAGGCCCCTTCAGTGTGTGCGCGCATCGGCCAGACGCCGGGACAGTCAGCTATAGCGAGATAGCTGTCGATGCCACGGTCATCACTTTCCGTTACGGCAGCGGCCCTCCGTGCCTCAACCCGCCGGCATCCATCCTGACCGTAGCTCGGCCCCAAACTCATCAGGATTTCTGACGGCCCAGATGTTCATCGAGTTTGGCATATAAACGTTTGCTGGCTTTCGCGGGAAGCTCAAAACTTCTTCCATCTCCCACCAGCTTTAGCACATTGCGCGTGCCGTCAAGAATGGCGCTGCAATGAGCGCAATCCTTGAAGTGGGCTTCCAGGTTGACGCGGAGCTGTGGATCCACTTCTTTGTCCAGGTAGTCGGAGATATTCCTCCACACCGCCTCGCAATCGATTTCAATAGGTTTTTGGCCCAAGACGCTCACCAATCTCCATTCCTTAGATGACCTGGCGCACATTTCGTTACTTAGAAGGGCCTTACTTTCTGGTAAGGTTCGCCCTTTTTCCATGCCCCATCGAACCCAGGAGCCAGCGCATCGCGCATCATCAACCGCGCCCGCATTAGGCGCGTCTTGACCGCGGCCTCTGTAATGCCGAGAAGATGGGCGGTCTCCTGAATACTCAATTGCTCCACATCGCGCAAAACAAGCACTTGCTGGTACTTGGCTCCAATCGTGGTAAACGCCTTTCCCAGTGCCGCACGCAGACGCGAATTTTCCAGGGCTTCGGAGGGAATTTCTCGCCAGTCCGCGAAGTCGCAGGGAAGGTAATCGCCTTCCTCGTCTCCCGCGACCGAGGCATCCAGCGAGTCATAAAGATGACGGCGAGCCCGGCGCAATTTCAGCCGCGCCTCATTCATCACGATCTGAATCATCCAGGTACTGAATTTTGATTCCCCTCGAAAGCGGCCGATTGCCTGGAACGCCTTAAGGATCGCCTCTTGCACGACTTCTTCCGCGTCCGCCTCGTTGCGCACAATGGACAGCGCAGCCAGATAAATCCCTCGTTCGTGCGGACGCACCAGGTCATAAAAGGCGTCCGCCTCGCCCCCACGCACCCGCGCAATCAGCTGGGCCTCCGGCTCGGATTGGACCATCGTGTCTGACATCTGCCTAGCGTTTCTGCGCGCTCGCTACGGGTCGCGATTGGCGCCGTTTGGGCCTCATCTTCTGCAACACTTCGCGGGGAGGCATTTGGGGTGGCAGGTCGATATTGTCCAGAAAAATAGCAATGCGCCACTTGCCATCGTTTTCTTTCACCCAGATTTCCAGATAGCGGGTCCGCACGTTCCTGGGCCGGCCGCCTTTACGGGGCGTGACCGTCAGACTATGCCATCCCCAGTCGAATGCCCAGTCTCCGGCGATGCGAATGGAAATGATGGTGACCGCCAGAGTGACTCGGCTCCGGGCGAACATTCGCTTCAGCCGATGGCCCAACACCGCCTTGGCCTCCGGGCCCCAAAACGAAGCACATCCAGTGGACAGATCGCCCAGTCCGTCGCTGAAAACCGACAGTATTCGCCGTACGTTGCCGGTGTTATAGCCTTCGCGCAGTTCGGTCTTGGCCAGGCGGATCGCGTTTACGTCGTTCATAGTCTCGCCCCTGGTCGTCCATTAGATACCGGAGAAACACAAAAGTTACAGAGGGCATGGGCACGATTTTGTCCGACCATGTCACTTTCTGCTTTCGACGGAATCAGATGTCCAGGTGGACACGACATACCAGGGACGGGTCCTGAATGCCAGCAGTCTCGCCACTGCACCTTTCGGTATTGGCCGGGGCCCGGCAATCGCACAAGGTCCCTATCGCCTGCGCCTGGCGGCCAATCCGGAAGAATGCAAAGCTGCTTTCCGCCTGCGCTTCATGGTATTCAACCTGGAGTTGCAGGAAGGCCTGGAGCCTGCGTACCGGACCGGGCTCGATACCGATGAATTCGATGCTATCTGCGATCACCTTGTCGTCGAGCATGCTCCGACCGCACAGATTGTGGGCACGTATCGCCTGCAGACGGGATCTACCGCCGGCGCCAATCGCGGCTATTACTGTGCCCGTGAATTCGACTTCGCGCCCTACGAGCCCTTGCGCCATCACATGGTCGAGTTGGGTCGAGCCTGCATTCACCGCAATCACCGTTCCAGCGAAGTTTTATACCTTCTCTGGCGAGGCATTGCCGCTTACGCGGTGGCCCGCGGATGCCGCTATTTGATCGGCTGTTCGTCGTTGACTTCGCAGGACGGACGTCATGGCATGGGGGCTTATGACTATTTGCGCGATTATCTCGTTGCGGAAGCTCTGCGGACACAACCCACGCCGCCATTTCAGATTTCGGTTTCGAGCGGGCCGCAATCCAACCTCGCCATACCGAAACTCTTGCGGACCTACCTGGCCATCGGCGCTAAAATCTGCGGGCCTCCAGCCATCGATCGGGAGTTCCGGACCATCGATTTTCTGACATTGCTGGACATGCACACGCTGCATCCCAGAATTCGCAAGCGATTCCTGCCGGCCCTCTAGTTCCTGATCTGCGGACCCTTGCGCGCAATGTCTCTGGCTTTGATGATCTTCAGGTCGCCGCGGCGAACCAGGCTTCCTCGGACCACCACCGCCTCACCGGCGAATTCCCGCAAGCGATCCTGCGAGAAGGGCTTGCCGTTGTGGTCCAGCAGCAGGATGACGTCTCCGGCAGAGGTCAGCAAGGCGGCCGGGATACCTCCGCTCAGGCAGCGGGCGGCGCAATCACGATGCACTTTTCCGCGCCCGGGGTTCATCACTCCGAGATAGCATTTGCTGTCCACAATTTCGCCAGCCAGGCTTGCCGGGCCCAGGTCCGTAGCTTGCAGTTCTGGGTTACCGGCCGGTCCCAGGGTGGTGATCGATTGCGCATCGATCTCGACCATGGTCTGCCCGTCGCGATAAATGAGTTGGCCGCGTAACCGAACATGCAATCCGTCGAAAGCCGCAACCAGGCTGTCTGCGCCATGTTTTCCCGGCGCCACCAGCAGGTATTGCGAGAATTCGTCGCTTCCCGGTCGGGGAACAAGCAACATCGGGGTGGGCTTGCTTGCGATCACGCCCTCGAAATTCCGCGCATGCCCGAATTCAAAGCTCGAGCGGGCAAATGGCATCTGCGATAGAGTCACCACCAGGGCAGCGAGGGAAGCGAGCACGGCCACACCGGCCACCATCCTCCGGAGGAAGCGTGCAGTTGCCGGAGGGGCCTTGGGCAAATACCCAATGTAGAACTCGCTCATGGCTGCCCTCCGGCCAAGATTTCGGTCCTGGCTGGTTCCACATAGGTTCCCGGAGGGTTTGGGCGAGGATGCACCCACACCGCGCCATCCACAACCTTCACGTGGAATGTTGGGATCCTTTCCGGGAATGGAGCCGGGGCTGCTCCGTTCTCGGGCCCATACTGATAGCCATGCCAGGGGCACGTGATACAGCCATCGAGAATACGCCCCTCACCGAGCGGTCCATTCTGGTGTTGACAGACATTCGATACGACCGACACTTTGCCGTCGTACTTGAAGACCGCGATCCGTTCGCCGGAAAGCCATACGACCCGGGCGCACTTCTCAGGGATCGAACTGATTTTGCACACCTCGACAAAACCCTCGGCGATATTGTTCTTGACGGCAATTTTGCCGGCGTCCATCGCGTATTCCTTCCAGCCGGCCACGCCGTGCAAAACCAGCACACTGGCCACCCCGGCCCCCAATATGGATGCCAGCATAGGATTTCTCTCGGACTGTAGCGCCCCCAGAGTAACGTGGGCGATCAACAATCCATAAGCCACATACACCATCATGTGGAGGCGTTTCCACGTGGGAGCAGTGAGGTTGCGCAGCCAGAAGTCATGGCTGGTCGACGCCATCAGGAAGAGAATCAGCAGAGCCAAGAAACCCAGGGCCTGGAATGGAAATTGAGCCAGGCTGTTGTAGCGCGAGTTGCTGACCAAGAGGCTGACCAGCGGGTTTACATTGCCCAGGGCGTGGAACTGCACCAAGGCGAATAGGCCGTGCGCCAAGCCAAGAAGAAACGTCGTGACGCCCAAGTGGCGGCGGTTATAGAGCAGCGGCAAGAAACGACGATCCAGCCGCGCCAGCGGACCGATGCACAGTACGACGTGCAAAAGCAGCAGGGCCGCGGTCCCTAGGGCCCGAATGAACAAGGTTTCGGTGGTGGCATAGGGATTTCGCCAAAATCCCACAGCCAGGAAAATTGCCAGATACAAGCCCAGACAAACCAGCAACGTCTGGTCATAAAGCTTTTTCTGCCGATTCCAACTGATTGCGCCATATTGCACGCTCATGGCAGTTTCTCCACCCCTGCAGAATCGACGATTTCGTGATGGGCCAGGCTATATAGGGCCAAATGGCCGCCACGCTTGGCCCCGGCAGGAAGCGGAAAAATGCGCCCCGCGGCGAAGGCGCCGAGCAGCCTCCATCGCCAGATATCCGCCTCCGGCCCAGGGTCGCCGCTCCAATACAGCAGCAGGTCCGGGTCATTCATCTCTGGCGGCGGCAAAAATAGAACTTTGACCTCCTCGTCATTGCCGGAATCCCCATAGAATTTGGACTGGATCCCGTACTTACCCCACAACCGGTCGGACTGCCTCAGGAGATAAAGGTGCGATGGCACGGCGACAATTGCGGGACTTACGACCAGCGGCGATTCCCGCGCGCGGAGTCCGCCCCACAACACCGCCGGCAAAGCGATCATCAGTATGGCGAAGGCTTTGCGGTGTGCGGCCCTGAGTGGGTGGATCATCGGTGCGGATTCCTTTCCGTGGCAGGTTGGATACCGCGGACCCAGCGATGTAGAAACATAGGCCAGAAGGCGGCGACTCCCGGCAGAATCAGCAGGCGAAAGCCGATTCCAGATCCTTGCGCCTCCGAATCCACTCGCTGCACTCCCCGAAAAACAAAGATTGAGGCAAAAAGAAATCCGCTCACGGCGTAACCAGTAAGGCAGAACACGAAAACCCGCACGCACGTCTCAAAGGTTGCCATAGATCGGAAGCACTGCGCCGTTCATGTTCTTGCCGTGGTCCCCGGCCAACCACAGCACCAGACTCGCCACATTGCGGGGCTGTACCCACCTCGAGAAATCTGCGTTCGGCTCCGCTTGCCGATTGGCGGCGGTGTCCATCGTGCCAGGGAGAATTGCGTTGGCCGTCATGCCAGCGTCCGCATTTTCAGCGGCCGCGGTCTTCACCAGGGAGACCAGAGCGGCCTTGGCTGCGCCGTAAGCGCCCACTCCCGGACCGGGCTCCACCGCGGCCCGGCTGGCGATGACAATCAGCCGGCCCCGGCCGCTCTTGCGCAGCTGCGGAATCGCGGCGCGCATGAGGAAGAACGCATTCTTCAGGTTTAAATCCAACATGTGCTCGAGAGTTGTGTCGTCGGTCTCCGCGATGGTTTTCCCACCGGCGAAGCCCCCAACCGTGTGGACCACCGCGTCCACTTGACCGAATTGCGTCACGACGTTCTCTACGATCTTGTTTGCACCTGCGCCCGAGGACAAGTCTGCAGGAAACGGGTGGAACCGCGTATGCGGCACGTCCGCTTGCTCTATCTTTCGGGAAACTCCGGCGACGACGGCGCCGGCTTCGAGCAGGCCTTCGCTCACCCACTTGCCCAGACCGCCATTTGCTCCCGTCACCAGAACCACCTTGTCCTGCATGGCCGCTCCTTTGTTTGGTCTGCCCGTCCGATTCGGAAACCCGGAAAAGGTTACGGCCAAAGCCCTGGATTTTCCCTGCTTCCCAAAGGAAACTATTTCCCCCCTTGCGAATCCTATGGTGGGCGGGATGTTTTGCCATTCCAGACCCGGTCGGCGTAAGATGGGCAGCCTGGCGAGGCACAATGGAGAAGCAAGAGAAACCGGACAGTAGAGACCCCGCCTGCCAAGAGGCCTGGAAAGAGATCTCCGCCTACCTGGACGGTGCTTTGGACGACGCAACCCGCCTGCGCCTGGAGGCCCACTTCGCCACTTGCGCTGCTTGCCAGTCCATCCTCGAGGGCGCCGAAAACATCAAGCGGCTCATGAACGATAGCCGGGCTTTTGACATTCCCGGCCATGTCTCGCGGCGCCTCTACTCCAAACTCGAGCAACATCTCGCGGCCAGCCGGAATACTTCGGCGGCCAGCGATGAAATTCCGGTTGGCATCACCGGAGATCGCGTTGCGCTTGGTTCTCATTTGATTTATTTCTGGGAACGCGACGATGATTTCGCGCGCGGTGTGCGTTTTCTTTATCCGGGCCTGGGAAAGAATGAGCACTGCGTCCTCTTCGGACACCAGGAAGCCTTGGAAAAGGTGTATGCCACTCTTCGGGCTGATGGCTACGACCCGCAAGAGTTGATCGACACGCTGAAACTTACGGTGATTCCCAGACGCTGGAATGCACGACGGACCATTTCCGACATCACCGACGTGGTGCAAGCAGCCTTGCGCGCCGGAGCTTCCTGCATAAGGTTCCTGGGAAATTTGGGCATGGGGGCCGATCCCCTGCCGGGGGGCGAAGATGACGTGCTGGAACTCGAGGCCCAGGTCGACGCCGTAATTCACGGCCTTCCCTGCGTCATCGTCTGCATGTACGACGTGCGCACTCTTTCCGGAAGGATGATTTTAAAAGGGGGCCTGGAGACCCATCATTTGGCCGTGTGTTCCCATGGCGTGCAAAGCAATCCTTACTACTTGCCGGCGGCCGGCCACTCTCACCGTCAGATCTAAAGGTGCAATTTACGCTGCAATTCCTTGAACCGGGGTTCGTCCCGCAGACTGTCCCACTCCACCAAAACCTTCGTCCACACCGTCCAGGTATCTTTTTCTGCAAAGGCTTTGTCCAGCCAATCGAGCGCCTCATTCTTTCGCCCCAGGGCCGTGTAGATTAACGCCACACTATAAGGCGACATGCGTCCGGGGACCTTTCCGCTTTTTAGAACCTCCGCGGTGGCCTCCGCTCCCGCGATATCGCCGGACCTGGCTTGAATGGAGCCGCGAATCTCCAGGATTCGAGTCGGGCTTCCGCCCAGCTGCTCCGCTTCCTTGACTTCCTGAAAAGCCTTGTCGTATTGCCCCAGGCGAAGATAGGCAACCGCCAGACTCAGGTGCGCCGCCGGGAACTTAGGATTGAGTTCAATCGCCTTACGAAACTCGGCAGCGGCCTCTTCCGGCCGGTGGCGCGACAAAAGAATCCATCCCTTGTCGTCTCTCACCCAGCCGGAAAGGGGGTCCAAATCCTGGGCGATGCGGATTTGCTGATCAGCTTCATCCAGTCGCCCCATGGCATGTAAATAAGAACCATAGAACTCGTGGGCCACCTGATTGTTGGGATTGAGGGAAAGCGCTTTACGAAACAGGTCTTCCGTCTGTCTCCAGTTCCAGTCGTAATAAAAGGCCGCAAAAGCCAAGGCCCCATAAGCCTCCGACGAATTGGGCGTCAACTCGAGGGCTTTCGCGGCCGCTGCCTTGCCCTTGGGCCAGGCTTGTTCCGGCGGAACAAAACCGTAGCCTCCCAGCACGTTGTAGGTGTCGGCCAGACCTACGTAGGCCAGAGCATATTTGGGGTCCAGGGTTACCGCCTTCTGAAATTCGATCACCGCCTCATCCAGGCTCGGATGGGTTTCCTGCGACCACAGGAAACGCCCGCGCAGGTAAGCCTCGTGCGCCGCCGCGCTCCCCGTCGTATTCTGCTCCATCTGCTCGATGGTGTCCGGCAGCAACTCCATGGAAAGCACCTGCGAGACTCTGCGGGCCACATCCTCCTGCATCATCAAGATGTCTCCCATACCCGGCTCATAGCTTTCCACCCAGAGATGGGTCTGGTCCGACACCTGAATCAACTCGGCGGTGACACGAAACTTTCCATTGACCCCGCGGATGGTCCCATCCAAGACATAATCCACATGCAGTTCGCGGCCGATCTGGTCAATCGATTTTCGCGCTCCTGCGTATTGCACGGAAGACGTCCGCGCAATCACCCCCAGGCGCGATGGATAAAGGCGTCCCAGTTGCGCAATCAACTCATCGTGAAGGCCCGCAACAAAGAAATCATTGCCTTGGTTTCCGGTTAAATCTTCAAATGGCAACACCACCAGCATTACCCGGCCGCGGTTGGGCTGTTTGGCAACGGCTTCCTGTTTCCACCAGAACCAAGTTGCGATTGCCAGGACCATCAGTGTGCCGACTGCAATTCCAAGCCACAGCTTGGAAGTCTTGCTCGGGGCTGCCGGCCGGCCATCCTTCTCATCCGACAAGGGTATTTCCTGAAGCGGGGGGCTGATGACCGGAGGCGCAACCGGGGTACGGTTGTCGGGCAATTCTTCTACGGTCACCCCGGCCAAAAATCGGTACCCTTTACGGGGCAAGGTCTCGATGAATCGCGGATTGGTGGCCGCATCGCCCAGCGCATCGCGCAGCTTATTGATGCTGATATTGAGACTGTGGTCGAAGTCTACGAAAGTGTCGTGGTCCCAAAGACGCTGGCGCAACTCCTCTCGGGTCACCACCTCGCCCACCCGTTCCAAGAGTATGGTCAGGACCTGGCGCGGCTGGTCTTGCAGCTTGATGCGGATGCCATGCTTATAGAGCTCGCCCGCATGAGTGTCGAGCTGGAAGACTCCAAAACGATAGCGGCGCCGGCCTGGCACGTCAGAGCTCATAGCAAAAGCCGATTCTCGGGGAGCACAGTTTAGCACGCCTCCGCCTGGCGCTCGGGAGATATCGACAGGTAAGAGATTTCTTTTCTTACGGATGCGTGGAGACATTTGATAGCGACCCATTAGACGTAACGAGAATTGACCCCGTGTGTCCATTAGCTAGACTGCACATCCAGCGCAGGCGAAAGTTTGAGGAGAGACACACATGGCAACCACGTTCGCCCCCACCATGCAACACGACGCCCATGCAGACTTCGGGTCGGCCGCGGCATCGGCGCCCAGTCCGTCCCTTGCGGCCTGGGAGGCTTCCTTAATTGAGAGGGTGGTAGAGGGAGACCATGAGGCATTCGCCGATCTCCTCAAGCCTTATGAACGGATGGTCTATGTAACTGCCCTCTCCGTTCTGGGCAATGAGGCCGACGCGGAAGAAGCCGCCCAGGAAGCCACCCTTAAGGCTTTCCGGGCCCTGCCTCGCTTCCGCAAAGAGGCCAAGTTCAGTACATGGCTGATCCAGATCGTGATCAATGAGTCCAAGATGAAGCTGCGCAAGGACCGTCGCAGACTCTACGACTCTCTGGACGAAGGCGCGCAGAACGACGAAGGAGACTACATCCCTCGCGATTTTGCCGACTGGCGTGAAATTCCATCGGAGGCGCTGGAAAATCAGGAACTGCGTCAGGCTTTGGCCAGGGCCCTGGCCACCCTGCCAGCCAAATATCGGTCCGTATTGGTTCTGCGCGACATTCAACAACTCAGCATCCGCGAAACCGCCGAATTGCTGGGCCTTTCTGAGGCGAACGTAAAAACACGCCTGAGCCGGGCGCGCTTGCAAATGCGCGACGCGCTCGCTCCCGGAATGGTGGAAAGCTGGCGGTGAAACGCCGCTGTGGCTGGGTGACTTGCCGGCCAGGAGTAAGTGGCCCCAAAGTGTTGCTTCACACGCTGTCCTGACCGGGCGGCGGGAAATGGGTTTACCAGAGCATACAAGGACGCGGCCACAGCCAAACACCGCGCCAGTCGCACACGGGTGCCCAAATGGTGGGTGGAAAGCGCGGCAGGCTAGGCCGCGTCGTAGCCGGCCACGGCGCTCTTGCGCAATAACTCAAGAAATGCCTGCATGGTGGGGGAAAGCCACTTGTTCTTGTGCCAGGCGACCTGGGTCTTCATGATCAGATCAGGGCCCCGCCAAGACAGATCCACCAATTTTCCCTTACGAATCTCCTCTTTCACCACCACGGCAGGAAGGCAGGCGATGCCCATTTCGAGCGCGGCATATTGCTTAATGGTTTCCACGCTGGTGAATTCCATCACGGTTTGCGGCGAGACCTGAAAGGCCGCCAAGGCCCGTTCCAGCTTCAAACGGTAGGCGCAGCCCTGGTCGGTCAGCAGGAAGGTTTGCTCGCGAAAGTCCGCGGGCTCCACTGTGGGTTTGCCGGCCAGGGGATGGCGGGGATGGCTGAAGATGGTGAGCGCTTCCGGGCAAATGACCTCCGTGTGCAGGCGCGGCTCTTTGAGCTCGTCATCAATGACAATGCCCACATCGATGTCGCCATGCTCCAGTTGGGAGGCCAGCTCGCTTTTCCCGGTAGCGCGAAAGATGAGGTCCACGGCCGGAAAGTCCGAGCGAAACTGCTGCAGAACGGGAGGCAGGCGGTAGGTCAGGACCGATTCCGGCGCCCCGATCGCGAGCCGCCCGGTGGGCTTCTGCTTGCCGGTGACCGCGATGCGAGACTCCTCCAGCAGGTCGAGCACGCGCTCGGCATAAGGCAGGAGCCGTTCTCCATGCCCGGTGAGGCGGACCTGCTTCCCCAGGCGCTCAAACAAGAGCACACCCAGTTCCTCTTCCAGAGAACGCACTTGCACGGAAACGTTGGATTGCACGCAATGGGCGCGTTTCGCCGCCCGCGTGAAACTCAATTCCCGTGCGAGAATGCGAAACAGCTGCAACTGACGGATTTCCATGGGCGATTCTTCTCAGGAATGGATCGTATTCTTACAATTCACTCGACAGATGCCAGGAACTCCATTATTGTATCGATAAATGTCTATTAAATAAATAGACATAGTAGTTAAATCTCAAAATGAGGTCCCCGGTCAACGTGCGAAGGTTTAGAGCTCCCTGGATCCTGGTTCTGGCTTTGCTGGCGGCGCTGCCCCTGCCGGCAAAAGACGCCAAACCCGACCCGGCAAAAGAAAAGCAGGTGTTACAGGCAGTCGAAGCGTGGAAGCGCGCGGTCATCGCCAAAGATCGCGCGGCCCTCGAGGAAGTTTTTCACTCCGACCTGGCCTATGGACATACCACCGGCGAAGTTCTGGGCAAGGCGGAGAGCATCGATCGCGTCGTCAATAGCCCCAACTCCTATGAGTCCATCGAATATCACCCGGCCAGTATCCGCATTTACGGCAAAGTGGCTGTGGTGGTGACCAAAATTGATTTTCATCTGGTGAAGCAGGAGACGCGGACTGTGGCCGCCTTGAGCGGCATTGACGTCTGGATCTCCGGAGCGCATGGCTGGCAGCTTCTGGCCCGGCAAATCACGCGGCCGCCACAGCCCCAACCCTAACGCTTGCCTACGATATTTTTCATGATCTCCGCCATCTCCAATTCGATGTGTTGTTGTTACCCCTGCCCACGCAGCTGTTGAAGCTGTTCCAGGCGCGCGCCGCGCCTGTGCCTTACCGTCCCAGCCAATCTTACTTTTAAGCCAAATCTCTCAGGAGAGATCCATGCACTCGAGTTATCCCAACACCAGGTATTTCTATCGCTTTTTACGCGCCACCGCCGTACTCAGCACACTTCTGGCAGCGGCCATGAGCTGGGCGCAGTCTACGCAGGACACAGAATTGCTCAACAAAGCCCGCGCGATTCAGAAGAAGATCGTCACTTTTGACAGCCACCTGGACGTGCCCTTCGACTTTGGTACACCCGGAAACGACGCCGGGACCGACGGCAAGGGCCAATTTGATCTGCCCAAGGCGGAACGCGGCCTGTTGAAGGGCGCTGCGATCGCGATTTTCGTCCCCCAGGGGCCGCGTACCCCGGAGGCCACCGCAGCCGCCCGTAAAAAGGCGGAACAGAAATACGAAATCATTACCGGCATCGCCAAACAATATCCCTCGCGTGCGGCCGTCGCCTATAGCCCGGCGGATGTGCGGAGCATTGAGCGCCAAGGCAAGTTCGCCATCGTGCTCAGCTTCCTGAACAGCTATCCCCTGGGACAGGACGTTTCGCTGCTCGACGACTGGTACAAAAAGGGAGTTCGTGTCTATGGGTTTGTGCACGCGGGAAACAATGATTGGGCGGATTCCTCGCGGCCCAATCTCTTGCGCGGCGACAAGCTCAACGAACACGGCGGGCTCTCCCCGCTGGGAAAGCAGGCTGTCGCCCGGCTGAACGATCTCGGCATCCTGATTGACGTCTCGCAGCTCACCAGCCAGGGGCTGCATGATGTGCTGAGTCTGAGCAGGGCGCCGGTCGCCGCCACCCACTCCAATGTCCAGGGCATTGTGCCGCATCCCCGCAATCTCAGCGATGCGGAGCTGCTGGCCATCAAGAAAAACGGCGGGGTGGTGCAGATTTCCGCTTACAGCTCCTGGGTACGTCCTCTGCCCGAGGAGCAGCAAAAGAAAGCCAACGCGGTGCGGCAGCAATACGGAGTGCCCACCGAGTATCCCATTGCCGGTTCGCAGCCGACCAAACCGGACGGCGTCACCATCCTGCCGGAAGAGAAATTCCAGGAATACAACAAGAAGGTCCACGAAGTCATTCTTGATCCCGCCACCCAGGCCACGCTCAGCCAATTCGTGGACCAGATTGACTATGCCGTGAAGACGATCGGCGTCGATCACGTGGGGATTTCTTCTGACTTCAACCATGGCGGCGGCGTCATCGGCTGGAACAACGAGGGCGAGTCGCTCAATGTCACGGCGGAATTGCTGCGCCGTGGATACAGCGAGGCCGATATCCAAAAACTCTGGGGAGAAAACTTCCTGCGGGTTTGGGGAGAGGCCCAGAAGCTGGCCAAGAAAAAATAGCCGGGGTGCACCCGCTGCGTTGCGAAATTCCAAGGTCTATTAAGGGGAGAGAAACAGATGTCGAATCGCATTCTTATTCTTGTCTTTACCGTGCTGCTGTCCAGCCTGACCTACGGGCAGCAGGCATCTATTTCCGGGAGGATCATCGATCCCTCCGGCGCCATTGTCTCCAATGCCGCGGTACATATTGAAAGAGCGAGTGGCGGTGGGGCCGCCTCCACTCGCAGCAATGAAAACGGCACTTATAGCCTTCCTTTTCTGAATGCCGCAGAGTACGTCGTCACCATAGAAGCCAGTGGTTTCGGCCGCGCGCAAAAGAAACTGGAGGTACTGGTGGGGCAGTCCGTCACCTTGGATTGGCAGCTGGTCCCGGCCACCGTGAGCACAAACGTGGACGTGTCGAGCGAAGCCTTGGCGGTCTCGACGGTCCGTTCCGACGTGGGAAGCAATATCGATTCCCGCCAGATGAACGACCTGCCGCTCAACGGCCGGAACTGGCTGGAACTGGGCCTGCTTTTGCCCGGCATCAGCAAAAATGATGCTTCCAACAACACGCTGCTGACCGGCGCCGACAACGGCACTTATCAGCTCAATGTGGACGGGCAACAGGTCGGCCAGGACATCGCCAGCTCCGGCGTGGGCCAGCCCCGCTACAGCCGCGAGGCGCTGGCAGAATTTCAGATCATCACCAACCGCTTTGACGTGACCCAGGGCCGCGCCAGCTCGACCCAAATCAATGCCGAAACCAAATCAGGCTCCAATTTGCTGCATGGCAGCGCCTTTGGATATTTCCGCAATGATGCGCTCAACGCGGCCGACCCGGTGGCCCACAAGGTGCTTCCCTACTCCGACCAACAGTACGGCGGGACCGTAGGCGGCCCCATTCGTAAAGACCGCCTATTTTACTTCGGGTCTTATGAAGGGGAGCGTAACCCTTACACGGTCTACACCACGCCGACAGGGTTTGGCGGGACCACCTACCAGGTTCCTACCAAGAACACGACCAACATTTATCTGGCGCGTCTGGATTTCCAACCCAACGAGTCCAACCACTTTGGCCTGCGGGTGAACGGATTCACCTTCAAGAGTCCGCTGGC
Source organism: Acidobacteriota bacterium (assembly GCA_018268755.1). Classification (GTDB taxonomy): domain Bacteria; phylum Acidobacteriota; class Terriglobia; order Terriglobales; family Acidobacteriaceae; genus KAN-5. Next base: position 171,553 of record JAFDVW010000013.1, on the reverse strand, counting down.
CGGGGTGAGTGGGACCTCGCATCCCTCCCAAGGTGGTAAAAACTCGCTGAAGGCGCTCAGCTCATTGCTGACCTGGACCAACAGCAAGCGCAGCAACCTGGTGAATGATTTCAAATTTGGCTTCAACTTTTTCATTTATGCCAACGACGAAGTAGTCGACAGCCAGGAGTACCGTTTCGGCAGCATTACCGTGGGCGGAAACTACAACTATCCTTCGCCGCACGACCAGAACACCTTCCAGATCCGCGACGGAGTCTCTCTCCTGAAGGGCAAGCACAGCATCCAATTCGGGGCCGAGTATCTCAATACCTGGTACTACGGGAAGTATCCGCAGTATTCCCGCGGGGCGGTGACCTCCTTTAGCAGCGTGCCTTCCGACCTCACGCCGTATTTTCCGGTATGGAATGATCCTTCGACGTGGAACCTCACCGGCCTCAGCCAGATTGCCAACACATATGTGCAGGGTTTCGGAAATTTTGACATTAACATCCGCCGCAACTCGGTCGGGGCATGGGTGCAGGACGACTGGCGTATTCTGCCGCGCCTGACCCTGAACCTGGGCTTGCGCTACGACAATGACCTGGGGCTGCTGGGAAATGCGCCGCGGCTCAAGAGCGGTGTCGAGACGCCCACGGTCAGCGAAAACCATAACTTCGCTCCCCGCATTGGGCTGGCCTGGGACTTGCTGGGAGACCACACCACGGTCATCCGCGGCGGCGCCGGCCTTTACTACGCCGACCATCAATCCAACGCCATCTATGATCAGCAACTCTTCAATGGCGAGACCACGATCCAGGCTTCGATCGATGCCACTCCCAGCGCGCCCATCAACCTGAGTGATCCTTTTTATCCTTACACTGGGCAGGACTTCTTGAATGGTACGGCACCATTGCCACGGCAAGCCATTCAGTTGCTCGACGTGAACGTGCAGACGCCTTATGCCTGGCAGTCCTCCATCGGCGTACAGCGTTCCCTGGGGGCAAACTGGGTGGTCAAAGCAGACTACGTGCACAACCGCACGTTCCACGAATGGATCCGTGTCGACCAGAACCTATTCTATGATCCGGCGACCGGCTATAACGTGAAACCCAGCGTGGGACGTCCCGACACGCGCTACACGTCCATTCTTCGTTTTGCCACGCCCAGCGCGGCCGGGGCCATCTATGACGCGTTGCTGGTCGATGTGCGCCGGCGCTTCGCCAACCACCTGTATGTCTCCGGCTCTTACACGCTGGCCGATGCGCGGGACGATACCGACGGCGTCTTCTACGTTCCCAATAATCAATACGACATTGGTGATGGCTGGGGAAGACAGACGGGCACGCAGCGCCACACCTTCAACGCCAACGGCAGCTATGAACTGCCCCGCGGCTTCAAGCTGAGCCTGCTGTATCACTTCGGATCGGGCGCGGCCTTCGCCACTACGGCGGCGGGCAGCCCCTTCGGCAATGGCGGACAGAACCGCACCTATCTGGCCACCACGACCGTCTACAACGATCCCCGCAATAACCATGCGAACCCCGTCAACTCCACCTATTGGATCACCAAGCGCAACGGATTTACGGGAGAGCCGATCCACCGTGTGGATGCGCGCCTGGCAAAAAGCCTGACCTTTGCCGACCGCTTCCGCCTGATCGGGCAAGCTGAGGTCTTCAACCTTCTGAACCATGCCAATTACGGCAGCTATCAGACGGCGATCACCTCCGCCAGCTATGGCAAGCCGGCGCAGAATTCCAGCCTGGCTTATTCGGCGCGCACCATTCAGCTCTCCGCCAAATTCGAGTTCTGAGTTTGGCGCGCTGGACAAAAACCAACTCCACGCCATTCCGGGAAGTGGCCCAGTCCACTTCCCGCTTGGCGACGTTGGGGTTGCTCTTGCTGGCGCTGGGGACTGGAGCGCGCTCCGAGGCAGAAACAAAACGCGAATTTACCGCGGACCGCCACCTGGCTCGGGGTTTGGCCTGTGAGCATTGTCACGGCGAAAGGGAGAAGAAACCAGTCACCCAGGCGCAGTGCCTGCAGTGCCACTCCTCGTACGCCGCCGTCGCCAAAAGAACCAGACAACTCGATCCCAACCCCCATGCCAGTCATCAGGGAGAGATCGAATGCAGGGAATGCCACAAAGGACATAAGGCCGACGAGCTCTATTGCCGGCACTGTCACCAGGAATGATGTTTCACAAACTGAAAGCGCTGCGCCCTGCTGCGTGGCAAGGAAAGGAAAGACAAATTTATGGCCAACGCAACGGTGCACTTTGCCGGCAATGGTTTCTTTCTGGGGGTCAGCTCCAGTGGTCACGCCGTGGTCCTGGAGACCGACGGGCAGCGCAACGCGGGCGCCAGCCCAATTGAACTGCTCTTAGTGGCGGTGGGCGGCTGTATGGGCTCGGACGTCGTGGACATCCTGCGCAAGAAACGTGAGCAGGTCACACAATTCCGCGTGGAAGTCCAGGGATCCCGGCGAGAGGAGGCCCCGCGAAGCTATGACACCATCCGCCTTCACCATGTCATTACCGGACGCAATCTGTCGGAAGCTGCGGTGCAGCAGGCCCTTGAGCTCTCCAATCACAAATATTGCAGTGTGGCGGCGACCCTGCGGCCCACTGCGGAAGTCAGCGTGTCCTACGAAATTGTCGAAGAAGCCTAGGAGGAGTTTTTTATGATGAACCGTCGTCGCTTTTTACAGGCAATCAGTGCGGGTGCCATGGCCGTTCCTCTGCGCTCCTTGTGGGCGGCGGGCGGAGACCGCGTTGTGGTTGTGGGCGCGGGAATCCTTGGTTCCTCGATCGCATACCACCTCGCTAAACGGGGGGCAAAGGTGACCGTGCTGGAGAAGAAGGCCCCGGCCAGCGGGACTACCGCCGATTCCTTCGCCTACATCAACGCCTCGCACAAGCAACCGCGACCCTACTACGAGCTCAACCATCTGGGCATTCAAGCATGGCGCCGCCTGCAACAGGAACTGGGACCGGAGCTTCAGGTACAGTGGGGCGGGGCGGTGGAGTGGCGCGCGGCGGGAGAAGGTTCGGAAAAGCTCCTGACCACGCTGCATCAATACCAGCAATGGGGATACGACGCTTGGCAAATCGATGAGGAAGATCTGCATCGTCTGGCGCCGCAGGTCTCCCCGGGCCCGGTAGGCGCGGCCGCCTTCTATAAAGAAGACGCCGCCGTGGACCCGGTACAGGCCGTCAACCTTTTGTTGCGCAAGGCCCGCGAGTTTGGCGCGACGGTGGACTATCCCGTCGAAGTCACCGGTCTGGATTTGGCCGACGGCCGTTTGCGTGCGCTGCAAACCACTCGCGGCAGAATTGAGGCGGACCTCTTTATTCTGGCAGCGGGCATTGGCACGCCGCCTTTGGCCAAAGGCGCGGGCGCGGAGGTACCTCTTTCTACCTCTACCGGCGTGCTGGCCCACACCGCTCCCTTGCCGGCGCTGCTCGACCGCGTGGTCTTCGCGCCGGGCGCTTCCATCCGGCAGAATTCCGACGGCAGCATCATCACCAGCGGCACTTTTGAAGGCAAGACGCAGGAGTTCCCCAACGACAAATCGCAGGGCCAGGCCCTGCTGGAGAATGCCGCCCGCTTTGTGCCCAAGCTGCGTGGAGTCCAGGTCGCGCGGGTCACTACCGGCTCCCGCGTGTTGCCGAAGGACGGCTTCCCCATCCTGGGCTTTGACGAGAACGTGCGCAATCTCTACATCGCGGCCACCCACAGCGGCGTGACCCTCGCTCCCGTCATCGGGCAGTTTGTCAGCCTCGAGGTCCTGGACCGGATCTCCGTGGATGTATTGCAGCCTTATCGCCCCGCGCGTTTCGCCCGGGGCTAGCCGTGAAATGCTGATGGTTTGAGCAAGAAATAAATCCCTTTCAGGAGAAAGTTTATGGCCGTAGTCCTGCCCCACAAGCCGTCTCGTCGTTCTTTCATGCAGTGGATGGCCGTTTCCGCGGGTGCTTTGAGCATCCCCTTGCTTACGGAGCAAGAACTGGCGGCACAATGGCGGGGAAAGGACAAGGCAGCGGGCCCGCCGGTAAGCGGCGGGGTATATCTGGACGCCAATGAAAATCCTCTGGGCCCCTCTCCCGCCGCCACCGCCGCCGCGCAAAATGTCGTGGCCAGCGGAGGCCGCTACTATCGCTATTTCACCACCGAGCTGGTCAGAACCTTCGCCGAACAGGAAGGCCTAAAGCCGGAATACGTCGTGACCTATCCCGGCTCCAATGAGCCTTTGAATTATTCCATCCTGTCCTATACTTCGCCAAAAAGAAGTCTGGTGACGGCGGACCCGGGGTACGAAGCGGCCTTTCGTGCGGCGGAAGCGGCGGGGGCACGAGTGGTGCAGGTCCCGCTCACTGCCAATCATGAGCATGATGTGAGGGCCATGATCGCGCAGGCTCCGGACGCCGGAGTCATCTATATCTGCAATCCCAATAATCCCACCGGCACCGTGACTTCTTACGAAGCCATCGAATATGCCTTGGCCCACAAGCCTCAGGACGCCGTAGTGCTTGTGGATGAAGCTTACATTCACTACACAAATGAGAAGTCGGCCATTGGTCTGGTTGCCCAGGACAAAGACGTTATTGTTCTGCGGACCTTCTCCAAGATCTATGGAATGGCGGGGTTGCGCTGCGGTTTTGTGATTGGCCGGCCTGACCTGCTGGCAAAATTGAAGAACTTCGGGAAGGTCCTGGTGCCCATTACCGCCGCCGTGGCCGCCAAAGCAAGCCTGGATGATCCCACGCTCGTCCCGCAGCGCCGCAAGATCGTGGCCGACATCCGCCAGGAAACCTTCCACTGGCTGCGCCAAAATAACTATTCCTTTATTCCCTCGGCCACCAACTGCTTCCTGGTGGATGGCAAACGGCCCGCCCAGGAAACCATGGACCTCATGTCGGACCGTAAAGTATTCATCGGCCGGTCCTGGCCGGCGCTGCCCACATGGGTGCGTATCACCATCGGCACCCGCGAGGAGATGCTCAAGTTCCGCGCCGCGTTTCAGGAGGTCGCCAATCTACCGGCATCGTCGTGATCTTCAACGGTGCGTTGCCTCTTGCCAGAGTGGCAACAGGGTGCCTGCTGGAGGTTTCATGCCTCCCCAAATGTTAGACATGGGGAGTGATCGTCAGATCGCGTGAGTGGCGCCATTGGCAGCTCAGGTCAAACACACTCCCGGTAGGAGCAGGGAAAATATCACTGCGAGAAAAACCCTCCCTACCCCCGCGACCCAAATCCCTACCAGTCCGCAACCGAGCCGTCTTTGCGGAAATACGCCATGGGGACTTCGGGCTGGAAAGGATGTTTGGCCGCCTCCTTCTCGTTGATTTCGATGCCCAAACCTGGGGCGGTAGGGGCTGTGACGCAACCGGTATCCAGGTTTGACGGCTCTACAACCACATCGTCACGCCACGGAACGTCCAGCCTCACGACTTCCTGAATCAGATAATTCGGGGTCGCAAACGCCACCTGCAAAGAGGAGGCCGTGCTGACCGGGCCCTGCGGATTGTGGCACGCGACCGACATGCCATAGGCTTCCGCCATGGCAGCGATACGGCGGGCTTCACTGATTCCGCCGCAATGCGAAACATCCGGCTGCACAATGGAACAGGCGCGTTTCTCAAAAATGGGGATAAATTCCCAACGCCCCGTCAGCCGCTCTCCGGTGGCAATGGGAAACGGCAAAGCCCGCGCTACTTCCACCAAGGCGTCCACATTTTCCGGCCAGCATGGCTCCTCATACCAATAAAGGTTGTAATCTGCCAGCATCTTCCCGAATTGAATGGCCGCCGCCGCCGTCGTGCGAGCATGCAGGTCAAGCATAATGTCGATCTTGTCGCCGGCGGCTTTGCGCATGGCTTCCACACACCGAGCCGAATGCCGCAGCACATCCGCGCTTTCGATCAGTTCGCTGACAGGAACCGGCATGGCTTTAACTGCGGTAAACCCCCTGGCAACGCTTTCCAGAATACGTTCCGCAAACTCTTCAGGTTCTGCAGTTTTATACATGCCTTCCAAACTGCCGCCGCCCAAATGGTCATACAGGCGCATAGAATTTCGGACCGGGCCGCCCAAAAGTTCACATACCGGTTTGCCGATTTCTTTGCCCTTAATGTCCCAAAGCGCCTGATCGATTCCGCTGATAGCGCTGAAGTTGGTGATTCCGCCGCGCCAGAAATATTGACGGTGCATCACCTGCCAAAGGTGCTCGACTCTTCGCGGGTCCTGGCCAATCAACAAAACAGAGAGGTCCTCAATAGAACCAACCACACCTTTCGTCTTCCACTCGAGGGTGGCTTCCCCCCAACCGTGCAGTCCGGGCTGGTCGGTCTCCACTTTGACGAACACCCAATTACGCATGCGGGCATTCACAATATGAGTTGATATCTTTGTGATCTTCACGCGCCCTCTCTTGCTCCTGCGCCCAACTTCCGGCCTAACAACTCCGGGCGGACATCAAGATGATTGTGCATAAGAAATGATCGTATAAATCATTTCGATTGTTTGGGCATGGACTGTCTTTGTCAATCCAAGAATCCAACCCCCCGGACGCCACGAAACATGGCCCAGGTGGCCCAACATGAGAAGTTCCAAACAACACAGCATAAGCAAGTTCCGTCTTAGCCGGGCACATGGCTTCCCGGCCCCCAGAACTGGAACCATAGGACATATCCATAGAGCAGGAGCATGATGCCAACGAAAATGCTCCACCAGAGAAACAGATTGCGCAACCCACGATTGCGCGCCTGTTCCGCTTCCGGCAACCGGGCATAGCGCGGCGACCAGATAATCTTATCGAGCGTGGCCGGATCCGACGGCTTGGTAACCAGCGAGATCGCTACCATCAAGATCAGGCAGCTGATCCAGACAAAGAAGGTGCGATTCAACCAGTTGTCGAACGGTTTGAGGAAAGCCACCTGCTGGAACAGCACATACTGCACAAACCAGGTATACGGAAAGCCAAAGAGCAATACAAAAGTCGCGGCGGCCGCCGTCGCCCTCCGCCAGAGCACTCCGACGAGAAACAGTACCGATATCGGCGCTGCAATCCACGCCCCCACATCCTGAATAAGCAGAAAAACGCTGTGTTGTCCGCGCGAAAACCAGAGCGCGAGAAGGGTGGCCACCAGCAGAATTCCCCCTCCCGACCAACGTCCGACCGTCACCAGATGGGAATCGCTGGCATTCTTGCCCAGCAACGGACGATACAGGTCCATGGTGAACACGGTGCTCGAGGAGTTCAATACCGAGCTGAGATGAGATAGCAGGGCGCTGGCGATGCCCGCCATGACCACGCCCCCCAAACCCAGGGGCACCAGTTCGCGGACCAGCCGGGGATAGGCCTGATCTGGGTCCTGCATGCCGGGAAACAATTGGTAGGCAACAATCCCAGGAATCACCACCAGAAACGGCAGCAGGATCTTCATGAAGCCGGCAAAGATCACGCCCATGCGGCCGTCCCATTCGCTGCGCGCGCCTAAACAGCGCTGCACAATGAATTGATTGGTGCAGTTGTACCAAATGCCGATCGAGATAAAGAGCGTATACACCCCGAACCATGGGTAGTTCGGGTCAGTGATGGGATAGATGAACTTGAATTTAGCGGGATAGGAGTGCATCAATGCAAAAACCCCTCCCACGCGCTCCAATCCCAGCACGGCCACAATCAAACCACCCAGCATGAGGACAACGAACTGCAGGAAGTCCGTCCAGGCAACCGAAATCAATCCGCCGTAGATGGTGTAGCTACCGGCAAGCACCGCCAGCCCAATAATGGTCCAGTACGCGGGAAAATCGAACATGCCTTGCAACGCCTTGGCCCCGGCCAGCATCACGACAGACATTTGCGCGATGATCCACAACACCAGCGAGGCTGCCGCGAACAGATACCGGCAGGTCGGATTGAAACGTTTTTCCAGAAACTCGGGCATGGTGTAGATGCCGCCACGCAGGTAGTAAGGCAGAAAGATCCAGATCAAGACAGAAAATGTGATCCAGTTGCCCCACTCCCACTGCGCCACCACAAATCCGGCGGCGTAGGCCACACCGACCATGCCAATGAAATGTTCCGTGCTGATGTTGGCGGCAATAATCGAGCCGCCGATGGCATACCAGGGCAGCCGCTCTCCACCCAGAAAATAGTCCCGCGTGCTTTTCTTGCCGCGCCGCGCCACCCATAACCCTAAGGCTATGTTGACGACCAGATACACGATGAAAACACTCAGGTCGAGATGCTTCCACACCATAAGACAGGGCCGTCCCTTTCACACCAGTTCAACAATGCCTTGCTTCCGGCATGGACTTTCTTGGCGCAATGGCGCTCTTCGCTTCACTCCCGGCGGACAAGACACACCTGGGCGCCGCCAGCCAACGGCGCCCAGGGTGCTCTTTGGAGGAACCCTACATCGGTTTCTCCGAACCCAGTCATGGCTTGTCAGACTGCCTCACATTAATAGATGGACTTAGGTTTATCGCCCTCGCCCCCCTCGCCAGGACCGATCTCAATCGCCTGCACCGTGGCTTCCCGTTGTACCCCCAAAATCGCATCCCCGGTGAAGCGGAGCTCGATGATGCCATTCTTGGGCTTAATATTGTTGAACACAAGGTCGACCGCTTTATGTCCCTCTCCTGCGGTCGCAAAGATATCGAACCCTTCCACCATCACCTGGTCATTGATCCGAATCGTCATTGCGCGCTGCCGAGGCCCGGTAATTTGGTTTTCCGAGAACTTGAGCCGCACGTGATAGAGCCCAGGTCCCACCGTCAACGGGACCCGGAAATCTGAATAATGAACGCCGTACTGATAGAGGGTGCGGTCCTTCATGGGACGTTCTATGTCCATCATCGCGTCCTGCTTAATGGTCCACCAGGTCAGCCCCACCGCATCTGTCATCAAACCGGTACGCGCAATGATTTCTGTAGCCGGGCGCCAGCTGTTGCCCTGGGTATCGACATAGTCTGTCCGCCCGGTATAGCCAAGAATCATGCGTTGCGCGCCGGTTGGTCCGCCACCCTCGCCGAAGCCGCTGTCTCCCTTCGCTTCCGAGGACTGCATTCCGTCTACGTAAATCTCCGTTCCTTTGGACACCGGGTTCTTGCTTCCTCGCGCCACGATCCGCAGCACGTGGGCGCCGTCGGAAAGACCGTTCCGGTAGTAAAGCACCTGCTGCCCCAGCGCTTGTGGGCTGTGGCAATCTACGGCCACCAGCTGTTTCTGATCGTCAAGATAAACATCGGCGATTCCCCCATTGGGGCCCACCGCGCCCATCAGGCGCACCTGGTTTCCGTGGAACGCATAGCTGACCGCCGAACCGGTCTGCGCCGTTACATGCAGAGATCCGGAAAACGCCTGGTTGTCAGCCGCCTCTCGCCATGTGCCCTCATAACGCAACTGGCGATCATCCACCATGGTCTGTGGATCCTGGCCGCTGATCATGATCTTGGTAATGCCGTCGTGACGCAGCGAGATGATCTGGTCGCCCCCCGGCAGAGGTTGCACCGTGTAACCATTGGCCGTTAGGTCTTTGCGCAACTCAAGCTTCTTCCCGTCTCCTTCAATTGAGGCAGGTAAATACGACAGGCGCAGTACATCCACGGCCGGAGCCATGGCGTCTGCGGTCGAATAAGTGACTTGTTCTTTGCCATAAACCACTCTTCGTACCACGCTCGAGGAGCGGACGATGTGGTTCTCCCGGTTTGGCGCTGTGATCTCAGGCTGCCAGGCGATGGTGCGCAACACATTCTTCAATGCCATGGGATGCGCAATCTTGAACCATATGCGGTTCACATCCACGCCCCCGGCGATCAGGTCCATGCTCCAACCATCATTGCGAGGATCGTACGTGGCCAGCAATTGCTGGCGCCGTCCCATTTCACGCCCTAATTCGTCATTGGCCTCAATGCCATAACGGGCAAAAACCGGCGCCAATTCCATGGGCGTATACCACAAAGAAGGGCCACAACAGGACGATGACTCAGGATAGGCCCACGCCCCATGAAACACGTCCCCGTTCGAATCGGGCGCGACCGCTGCGTGGGTAATAAATATGGAGAGGATATTGCGGACGTCATTCTTCCAATTGGGGAAGGCGTCCTTGTGGTCCATCATGTAAAGCAATGGATATTCCGTAGAATACAGGTCCTGAACCGGACACTCCCAGTCCCAAAAATTTCTGCCCCAAGTGTCATTTTCATACCACAAGGGCAACAAGACGTCCTTCAGATAGGCGCGGCCGGCATCGCGCGCGCTGATAATACTGCCGTTTTGCCCGCTATACCCGCTGGCAATGACTTCGTCCAAAAACTCCAGCACAATCGCTACTCCGCCGGTCTGGACGCCGTTCATGCCATTGCCCTTGGCGTTGTTGGCGTAGCGTCCCCAAGGAGCGGCCCCCGGACGCAGATCACGATTCTGCGCCAGAAGATCGGCCCAATGCTTGGCGGCGTCATACCAACGCGTATTTCCCGTTAACTTGTAGGCCCGCACCAAGGCCGTTCCCACTTGCGCTACGTTGTCTAACTGAATCTTGCTCTGCCGGTCCCGCAAATCCTCGCTTTTCCCCAGCACGCAACGCCCATAGGTCGTCCCCATGGTGGGAACGCTGATCAGCATCTGCGGCCAGCCATGTTCCTTGTCGGTCTGGCAATATTCCACCAGGTAATCGGCGGTGAGCGTGATGGGAGTGAATACGGCAGGGTCTCCCGAATACATGTAGTAATCGATCAGGCCGGTGATGATGAACGAGGCGCGTTGCCCAAGATCTCCATCATCCCACTCACGATACGTAGCCGGCGTGATATTGCCATCTTGATCGACGTTCCAACGTCCGTTGAACACATAGTCGGGGGCGGACATCACGGACTTCCCTTGCAGCGCCCAGGGATACCGCTTCAGCGTCTCCGCGGCAATTCGTACCCGGTAGTCATACTGTCCGTTTTGCCCCTTGTACCAGGGCGCAATGACCCCATGCTTGTCGGCAACTGTCGGATGACCGTAGTAGTAAGGCCATGTCTCAGCGGCCTCCGTCCATGGTATGAGGAATAACAACAAAAGACACGTTTGAAGAAAAGTTCTCATGTACTCGTCCTCGCAAGACTGTCAGGAATAAGGTACGAATTCGGAGAGGCTTGCCGCCTCAAGATTCGGTGGCATTCTATCCACTATTCAGCAACCAAACACGTGGCCATCCATCGCGCTGGACGCTTTTGTCGCCGTAGCCCAGCAAGCCAAAGGTTGCGCGAGCCGCCGGCTACCCTGAGACATGGAAAAGAGAAAGCCGGAGAGCAGGAAAGATCGATTGCTCTCCAGAAACCGCTCTAGCGGCTGGATCGCTTTATATAAGGACCTTCCATTTAAGCAAGATCGTCGCCACTCAGGTTGCGGGAGATTTCCCCAGCGCAGCGTAGTAGTTTCTTGGCCAGGGCCGGAGTGTTGCCGGATGTGATATGACTTACCGTCCCGCATATGCTGACGGCCGCCACTACTTCGTTGGCCTGATTAAAGATCGGGACCGCAATACATCTCCAGCCGATCTCGTCTTCTTCATCATCGACCGCGTATTTGAGCTTTCGCGCTTCCGCGAGGTTTGCCTTTAATGCGTGGGCCGACCGCATCGTGTGCTCGTTGTGCCGCAGCAGCCCGTATTTATGAATAAGACGATCCACCTCCTGCTCTCCCAGATGGGCGATGAGGGCCTTGCCCAGCCCGGTGCAATGGATGTCCATTCTTCTCCCGATCCAACTTGCGATTTTGAGTACGCCGGGAGCCTCCATTTTCTCAATCAGCACGACCTGGTCTTGCTCAAGCACGGCCAGATGGACGGTCAGCTTCGTTTCTCGCATCAGAGCATAAAGATGAGGTGCGGCCACCTGGCGAATTCGGACTTGCGCCAGGGCGCGATCAGCCAACCCAAACAATTTCATAGCGAACATGACGCGCCGGGACCGCAGGCAACGCCGGACGTAGCCTTGCCGCTCTAAGGTCACCACCAGGCAGTGAATGGAACTCTTGGGTAACCTGGATTTGCGCACCAGTTCCGCCAGAGTGAGTCCCCGGCTCGACTCGGCCAGTATTTCCAGCAACTGTAAGCCCTTCTCCAATCCGGGAACAGAATGCGTTTTAAGATCAGAATCCCCCATTGCAGATCGCCCCATGAACACAACTTTCATGTCTGGATAAGAGTGTACCGAGCTCACCGTGTTATTCATGCCCGCGCCTCGCCCCTGGAAGTCGCACAAAAGCAGTTGTTGGCATGATGGTTTCCACTCACTTGCCTGTCAAAACCTTGTCCAGCCCGTTGGACGGAGAAATTGTACCGCACAGCGGCAGAACCTTGAAATCGGGCCAGCGATCTCCTAGTCTGGGCGAGGATCGGGCTTTGCGGATTGGCCCCCGACGACTCCATATCAACCATGCCCGCGTCACCCGGACAACACCAGGCCTCAGAGCGAGGATTCTTACCTTGGCAATCCGCCACCTTTATTCTGCTTCTGCTGGGCTGCCGCATTCTCCTTTTCGCATCGGCCAATGCCGCGCCCCCCGCCCCCTCGCCGGTGAAATTTGAGGACATAGCTGAACTCGCAGGTCTGAATTTTGTTCTGGATAACTCGCCTACGTCACAGAAGCACCTGGTGGAAACGTTGCCAGGCGGCATCGCTCTTTTTGACTACAACCATGATGGCCTTATTGACGTATTCTTCACCAATGGGGCAGAACTCCCCCAGATGGAAAAGACAAACAAGAAATACAGCAATCGTCTCTTCCGTAACGAAGGGAACTTCCGCTTTAAGGACGTCACGGAAGAAGCCGGCCTGGGCGGCAGTGGCTATTCGATCGGCGTCGCGGTGGCAGATTTCGACAATGACGGCAACATTGATTTATTTGTCGCCGGCGCCTATCACAACTTGCTCTACCGGAATCGAGGAGACGGCAGGTTTGAGGACATCACGAGCAAGGCAGGAATACAAAGCGATCAATTGTCCGTGGCCGCGGGATGGTTCGATTTCGACCAGGATGGACGGCTTGACCTGCTGGTCATTAACTATGCCAAGTGGACGCCAAGTTTTGACCGCTATTGCGGAGACCGGGAGCGGGACCTCCGCGTGTATTGCCATCCGAAATACTTTGACCCGGTCCCCAATCAGCTTTACCGCAATCGAGGCGACGGCACTTTTGAGAATGTAAGCCAGACCAGCGGAATTGCCAAATACCTGGGCCGGGGCATGAGTGTCGCTTTTGGCGATTACGATCAGGATGGGCGGATCGACGCTTTTATCACCAATGACAATTTGCCCAATTTTCTATTTCACAATCTGCCCAATGGGACCTTCGAAGAGGTCGCCTTGCACGCCGGGGTGGCATTGCTCGACAGCGGGAGTCCCGTTTCCAGCATGGGCACGGACTTTCGCGATTTGGACAATGACGGCTTGCCCGACCTTGTTTTTACCGCCCTGCGCGGGGAGACCTTCCCAGTCTTTCTCAATCAGGGATCTGGCCAATTTCGCGACTTCACCTATCAGTCCAAAATCGCCCAGGAGAGTTTCCCCTTCAGCGGTTGGGGCATTGGCATTTTTGATTTCAACAATGATGGATGGAAAGACATATTTACCGCCAATTCTCATGTAGACAATCTGGTGGAAACTTTTGTGTCGGGGGAATATGCCCAGCAAAACACAGTGTTCGTAAATCAGCAAAATGGCAAGTTTTTGCGCGATGGAGCGGCTGGGCTGCTCGTGAAGCGCCCCCACCGTGCCAGCGGATTTGCCGACCTGAACAATGACGGCAAGATCGATGTCGTGGTCAGCTGCTTTGGCGAGCCGGCGGAACTTCTCAAGAATGTCAGCCCCGACCATCATGCCTGGCTGATTCTGTTTCTCGAGGGGACCAAAAGCAACCGCGACGGGATCGGCGCCGTCGTCAAGATCGGCAATCAAACTAATATCATGACCACGGCCGTGGGTTATGCCTCGTCCAGTTACAGCGGAGTGCATTTTGGTTTGGGAGACCAAACCGTGGCGAAAAAAATAGAAATTCAATGGCCCAGCGGAATCAGACAGGTTCTCACCAATGTTCCGTTAAATCAGGTCCTCCACGTGCGTGAATCCCTCCAATAGCTAGGGTGGGGTGATTTCTCCCTCCTTGGGCTCGTTGCTTGCGGCCGGCTTTTGCCTTTGCTGATATTGCTGAAGCATGGCTTCCCCCTCTTTGTGGCGGCCGACCCGGTGGTAGGCCTGGGCCAGCTGGTATCGCACACTTCCATCTTGATCCAGCGGCAAGGCAGTTTCGAGATAAGGAATTGCGCTTTGCGGGTCCCCTGTTTGCAGATAGGCCGCCGCCAGGGCCTGCTGTACCGGCATGAGTTTTGGGGCTTTTTTGACTGCTTTCGCCAGGTATGGAATCGCCTCGCTGGCTTTATGCTGGTTCAGCAGAGAACTTCCCAGCAGAAACGCCCATTGTCCGGAATCAGGTTCGGCCTGCAATAAGTTTTGCAGGACATGCTCCGCCGCCTCATACTCCCGGCTCTCATAAAGGGCCACGGCCAGGCCCTTTTCATAGGGCAAATGATTGGGGGCAATCTGCAGGGCCGCGCGCCATTCCTTGACGGCGTCGACATAGCGATATTGATCTGTATAGATTTGCGCCAGCACCTGGTGGCGGTCGGCCGACTCCGGCAATTCGTCCAGCTTGGCGAATGCTGCCACGGCAAGCCGGTCACAGGCGCGCGCAAGCCAAAACATTGCCTCGGCATCCTGGGTTTTCGTTGCCGGCACCAGCTGCAGGACCCGCTCATAGTCTCCCTGCTGAAAACTACATGCAGGTGACGGATTTTGACAATCGCGGGCAGGAAATGCCCCTCCCGCCTCTTGTTCCTGCTTGGCCCAGTCCAGGTGGTCGGTCAGGCGATAGATCTCTACAATGGCGGAACGAGCTTCGCTGAGATCTCCCTGGGCAGCCAGGACCTGCCGGTAGAGCGCCAGGGCCTGGGGATACTTTTGCTGCACAAAGAATTCCTCAGCCATAAGGAATTTCGTCCAGTAAGCGTTGGGAAATTGGCGTTGCAGGGAGTGAAAATGATTTCGCGCCAGCCCTTCATAACTTTGGCCCAGCCCTACCCAGGCCAGCGCATTCTGGGGAACGAGAGAACAGAGCTTAAGAAACTGTTCCCGCGCCAGGTCAAATTTTCCCAAGGTCAAATAGGCATCGCCAAGAAATTGGCGCGCCATGGCATTGTCCGGCTGAAGAGAAACGGCCCTTTGTAGCGGCAAGATCGCCTGGGAAGGCTCCTGCAAATTTAAAAGGCTGGCCCCCAGAAATATATGCGCGGGGAGAAGGCTGGAATCAAACTTGAGCGCGCTTCGAAGATGCCCGCTCGCTTGCCGGTATTCCCCTTGCATGTATTCCGCAAGGCCCAGATTCATCCACAAGGCGCCATTGTCCGGCGAATACTTGATGAGCAGCCGGTAGATCGAGGCCGCCTCGCCAAACTCCCCCTGCCCTAGAGCCCGATTGGCTTTCTCAACCTGGGCCTTTAAATCGGGCTGTTGGGCATGCGCGACGCTGCAACAACCAGCTCCCGCCAACAGTATGCCTATCGCCAGTCTCCATGCGCCGGCCAATATGCGATTCCCTGGGGGGCCATTCAGCATTTGGGGTTGGGCCCTACGCTTCTGCTGCTTTACGCTTTTGGAGCAACTTATTTGGTAAAACCGATGCCACTCTTGTCCTGCAAATAGTTATAACACTCCGTATCGTTCATAGGTACGACGAAGAGTCTCTCCGTTCTTTAGGTCGATGCGAGAACGATTTTCTTTCTTGATCCGCTCCTCTGCCAGGCGCAAGACCTCATCCGCCAATCCGCTGGGGATCACGACGACGCCATCAAAGTCGGCGAAAACGATGTCCCCGGAATGCACCACGACCCCACCGCAAGTAATAGGCACATCATAGGCTTTCACCCGCCCCCGGCCCACCGAGTCCACCGGGCGAATTCCAGCGTAAAACACCGGGAACTGCATTTCCACGATTTTGGCGCAATCACGAATGTTACTGTCACAGACACAGCCAACCGCCCCCCTGCATTTGGCAACTGTGGTCATCAGCTCGCCCCATGCGGCATTTTTCCCCAGGGCATCGGTGGAATGAACCACAACATCTCCGGCCTGCAAGGTGTCCATGGCCTCGATTTCCAGGCCGTAAGGATCTTTCGGGTCTACACTCTCCGGCTCTTCCCATTCGAAGGTGCGCGCCCGACCGATAAATCCGCAAGCATCGTAGCTCGACAATAAAGGCCGCAACCGCTGATGCATGGCCTGATCACGATGGCCCAGAGAATCCAGAACATCACACACCGCCGCCACATACAACTCGCGGCTCACTGCTTTCAGATCTTGCGTACACTTCACTCTTTCGCTCCTCTTGGGTGTGCTTGAGGACTGGGTGGCGGGGTTCGACCACCACCCAGTCTTCTCAATTTGGGTCAGGATGCTTAGAAGATGAACTTGCCCCCGAACTGCATGATCCGCGGCGGGCCGGCATCCACGATCTGGCCGAACGACGGCGAAGTGACGTAGTTCACCGGCTGCCCCAGGTTCACGTGGTTGAAGAAGTTGAAGAATTCAGCGCGGAACTGAAACTTCACCGACTCCGTCAGAGGAATGTTCTTGAAGATGGAGTAATCCACGTTCCAGTGCATCGGGCCGCGGAAGCGGTTACGCAATAAGTCGCCGTATCCAGGTACCCCGATCGTGCCCGCGGTGAAATTGTCGGTATTGAAATACCGGGCGATTCTTTGCGCGGTGTTGTGCCCCGACCCTTTCCATCCTTGACCGTTGTAGAAGGAGAAATCATTGTCGATTCCATCCAGGTTATTGTCTTGTCCGCTCATTACGCTGAAGGGAGCCCCGGACTGAATGGCAAAGATGATATTGCTCTGCCAATCGCCGAACACCGCACGCACCACCCGGTTCTGATTTGCCAGTTTAGGGTGTTGCACAATGCCGGAAACCACCAGCCGGTGCGTAAGATCGGTATCGGAAATTCCGGAAAAGGCCCCCGGGTTGTTGGGAATGGGATTGCTTTCGTAGGGTCCGGAATTGTCCTTGTTCTTTGCCCAGGTGTAATTGGCCAACAGACTGAAGAGTTTCTGGAATCGCTTGCTTAAGGTCAGTTGCAGAGACTCATAACTGGACGACCCGTCGGGGGTCATCATGGCGATGCTGCTGAATTGCGGATAGGGCCGGCGCTCATTGATGTTGTCGTACGAGGCGTCCGGAGTCCATACCGGGGCATCCAGTTCGCGAATCAGATCGAAATGGGTGCCCTTGGACGCCACATACCCGGCGCGCACTAACCAGCTTTGCGCGAATTGGCGCTCCACAATCAGGTTCCAATTCTGCACATAGGCAGTGGGAGACTCAGGGAGCGGAGCTCCATAAGCCCCCAGCGGGATGAATACATAATCGCTGGTCGGCCGAAATGGACTTGGGTCCATGGGCGTTCCAGAACCGAAGGGCGACGACAGGGTCCCTGAATTAAAGAAAATGTCTGTCTGAATAAAGGGTTGCCCTGCGGCCGAGTTATTGTTGTTGATGGAGTCGCGAATCGGCGCAAAAAACACGCCATACGCACCGCGAATGACGGTATCGTGCGCGATTTGATAGGCAAAGCCTACGCGAGGAGCGAAATTGTTGTAGTCGTTCTTGGTGATGCGATGCTCAAACCCGGGGTCTCCCAGAAAAGCCAGCCCTTCCGGAGCATTGGGGAAACGAGTGGATTGATAACCGGGCACAAAGGTCATCATCTTGCGATCTTGATTTTCCCAAAAATCTAATCTCGGGTCCCAACGTACGCCAACATTGACCGTCAATTTTGGAGTCAGGCGGATATCATCCTGGACAAACAACCCGGTCGCATTCAGGCGGATATCATTGCTCCAATAAGACTGCTGCCGCCAGCGCGACAAATCCCCGAGCAGGAATTGGGCAAAGGCATTCCCCGCATTCGCCAGGGAGGGATTATCGGGATCGGCAGTACGTTGACCGTAAAAGCTCGCATACCCTCCACTCAACCAGAACGAAGAGAGGCTCATACGGTACTTGCGATACATTCCGCCGAAACGAATGTTATGGGTACCCGTCGCAATGCTGGTGATATTGGATACCTCATAACTGGTTTGGGGGCCGGAATAACCCAACGACAGAGAGCCTCCGGACCAATTGGAGATTGCCAGGTCGCGGGTCTCGAAACCCGGAATCACATTGATATTGGAGCCGAGCGATTTAAAGTCCGAAGTGATTCCTGAGGGGGGAGAAGCCACAGGCGTGGTGCGATGAAACACCAGATTGAAGTCGTTCAACACCCGCGGCGAAATGGCATAGGTATAGTCCAGGCCGCCGTTATGGGTTCCGGCTTTTTGTCCAGCATTGGCGAAGTAAATATTGTTCGGATCAAACTGCCAGGGCTGATCATATCGCAGCAGAAAATACCGGCCCGTAATCCGGTGTTTGTCATTGAAAAGATGGTCCAGCTTGATCAGGTATTGATTGTCATTTGTCGCGATTGATGGCGTCGCGTATCGCAGTTGATACGAAGCGGACGCACCCGCCGACGCAGGCATCATGTCCAGGAGCCTCAACGAAACAGGGTCCATTCGCTCCAACGGAATTTGATTGCCCGGGAAGGGATCGCCAGTGATCGGGTCGTAGATTTGCCCGGTGGTGTCCCCATCGCCATTCGGTATTAACCATTCGGAAAAGTCACCCTGCTTCATGGCAGCGCTGGGGGCGATGGCCAGTGCGCCCGCCGTGGCCTGACGGGTGCGGGTCCCCTGGTAGGAGAAGAAGAAGAAGGTTTTGTTCTTAAGAATTGGTCCGCCGATGGTCCCCCCGAATTGATTTCTTTTCAGGGTATCCACGCCGGTGAAGTAGTTCCCTGCATTGAGCGCGTTGTTGCGAATGAATTCAAATGCAGTACCGTGAAACTGGTTGGTGCCCGATTTGGTCACAACATTGACGATCCCGCCGGTGCCCCGGCCGTACTGGGCGTCATAACTACTGGTCTGCAAGCTAAATTCCTGCACGGCATCCGGATTGGGGAAGGGATTGGAGACATTGGTATAGCCGTCGTTGTGGTCCATGCCATCCAGCAAATAGCTGGTAGAATCGCTGCGTCCGCCATTGATGGCCACCGGGACGGTGTAAGCACCCTGCGCCACGGAATTGATCTGCGCCAGCAGCCCGCCATTGCCCGTCTGCGAGTCACTCACTCCCGCATTGAGTGTGACCAGAGACAATACGTTGCGGCCGTTCAACGGCAACTCGGTCAATCTCTTCTCGTCAATCACCTGCACCAACGCGGTAGAAGTGGTTTGCACCAGGGATTGGTCGGCGCTGACCACGACCTTTTCATTTGTGCTCCCCAGGGTCAGGTGCGCGTCCACCTGCACGGTCTGGTTGACCTGCAGAATCACGTCTTTCTGAATAAACCGGGTGAATCCCGATGCCTCCACCTGCACTTCGTAAACTCCGACCGGCAGGGACGGAAATACAAAGTAGCCTCCGTCATTGGTTTGCGCGGTCCGCCCCACGTTGGTGGCAACATTTCTGGCGGTTACGCTGGCATTGGGAACCACCGCGCCGGATGCGTCATACGCCACCCCACCGATCGCTCCTGTGGCCTGGGCATGCGCCAAGCCTCCCCACACTGTCATGACAAAGACAGAAAAGCAGACCCATAAGAATGTCTGCCGGATAGTTTTTACTGTCATGGAATCTCCCTCTTTATCCGCCATTTGGGACGAGATTCTCTCACTCGTCTGCGTGGAAAGTAGCCGAGATTCAAAATAGGTGTCAAGAAACCGTCCATCCGGACGGATGCAATCCTTGAGCGGTCCATGTTTCGCATTTTCGCCAGATGCTGAACCCTCGCTGCGGCAGCACAAGAGATGGGGATGGACAACAAAAACTTAGGACGGGACGCGCCTGGCAACGCGGCCAGGGGTAGGGCCCTGCATCTGCGCCACAACTCCGTTGCATGCGCACAGCGGCACCCGGCCCCCTACTGCAGGAAGGACGTCTCTTGTTCAGCCAACACGCTCTGGCGCTCATCGGACGAGGATTGTCACGAGATTCTCGCGCGGATCCTAAGTCGCCGGGCCGCGACAAAGGACAAGGCCTGTATCCGCATCTGCATCAGGATGCCAGCCACTCGATGGCGATCCACTCCAGTGGGACACCATCGTTCCCTGCTTGACGCAAGGGGACAAGGAGAGTTCCCTTCTCCGGCGAGACGTTCCGGCTCATGGAGCCCCCTCCAAAATAGTGTTCGGTAATTCTCACCATTCCGGAGAGCTTGTGCTTCAAAGTAAGCTGTCCCGCGCCATAGGGAACCACTCCTAACTTCGTGGCTTGATCGAGAGATTCTTCCGTCTGGGAAGAGATGACTACCGGCGCAGTAGTGCCCAGAAAGCCGCCGAAGTCCGCTTTCCCTGCTCCCCCGTCAAGACGTTGGGTACGCAACGCCACAAGTACGACTTTTCCATTCTCGTAACGGGCCCAAGAGGATGCATGGGCCCCCCGCGTGGCCGGAGCAAAAATTGGATCAAGGGGCTCAACTATAAATTGATTCGCCGGCCGCACCAGATGGGTTAAGCCATTAAACGTGGCGAACATCTGAGGGGTCGGCCGGCCGCCGTCAATATCGGGCCCCTGGAACGTCGAAAGCGCGCCGATTGTGCCCGTTGGGATGGAATCAAACCACATGTCAGGCGCGCTGGCCCAATCATACCCGGAGGAACCATACGTAGGCATGCCGAACTCGCCACACAAACTGCTGAAGAAGAACCGGCGATTGGCTTCGAGTTCATATTCACCGCGCTCCATCAACAAATCATCGGAACTATGCAGATCCAGATGTTCGGTAAACAGCGGCGAGAGGTGGTAGTACATGACCACGACGTCAGGGTTCTCCTGCTTCATGGCGCCGACGACCACTTCCAGCCCTTTCGCCAACAGCCGCTCGCCACACCACTGCTTGTCGTAGGGAGCAACCGTGTCCAGCGCGGGGATCTCGTAGCCAAAATCGAATTTCACCAGATCGGGCTTATAGCGCTTCATGAAGCTGCGCGCTCTTTCCCGCATGACCTTTTCCACTTCGGGATGCGTAATATCCAGAATGTAGTATGTGACCTCTTCTTCTTGCAGCGAGTAGGGAGTTCCGTCCCTCTTCAACAGCATGTGTTTCCTGGTGAGTCCGAGAACAGATGGGTCTTCGCAACGGAGAAACGCGGCCCAGATACCAATTCGCATGCCGTCGGCGCGGACTCGATCAAGAAATTGCTCAAAATGTGGCAGGCGCGTCGGGGAATGCGTCAGACTTCCATATCGGTCTTCCCATCCCCAGTCAACCGAAAGCATACCGGCCTTCATGCCGGACGATTTCAGTTCGTCATAGAACTGCTGCAGCGCCTTCTGGTCCAGCAGCGTGCCATATTTATTGACAGCAACCTGCTCTCCCCAGGTACACCACTGCGGCGACAGCATGGCGGCATTCTTTTTCCCAGAATTTATTTTGGGCCGTACAATTCCCGCGCCGATCAGCCCCTGATAGTAACCACGAATCGCATCCCGGTAGTTGGGGGCCAAACAGCAGTACAATCCGCCTCCCAGCGTAAACTTTCCAGGGCCGCGCATATGTCCCCACAAATCGCCGCGGTATTCGAATATCAGCTGACAACGCCTGCTCTTTTGTTCCAGGAACAAATCGGCATTGGGGATTTCGCTCAACCCACAGCAGAAGGACTGCGACAAATCACTCTTCGGGGGAACAGCCGCGTAAGAAGGCGCGCCCCGGAAGCCGGTAAAAAAGTGAGAGGGGAGGGCCCACTGTTGAATGATTCCCGTCCCGGCACGTCCCAGCGAGGTCTTCATCTGTAAACCCATCGAGGTACGCAGAATCGGACTGAGAGCATTGCTCTCCGAATTGCCGGGGATGACCAGGTATTCAGCTGCCAGCGCGGGCTTGGCTGCCTCGCCATCCGCAGCGGAAAACAGGTTGCAACTCACGATATCTACTGAAGAAGTCGACTCGAAAGCGACCGGCTCGATCCATATGCCATTGCCATCGAATCGCCATGCCACCGTGGTCTTTCCTGCTTCGCCCGCGTAGACCCAAACCGCACGGTTGTGCTCCAGACGATAATCCTGCAAGGCGCCAGACAGGGCCTTGCGCGCGCCATTTTGCTGCACCGAGATCACGGGCTGCAGGGGCGCACTGAAGATTTCGCCTCCCTGCTGATCGAGAAGCCGGAAGCGATCATCTTCCGCATTCCATTCCCACGCGTAGTTTTTGCCGGACACCTTGAGAGATTTACCCGCGACCATGATCTCGGGAATTACGGCTTGCGCCTGAAATTGCAACGCGGAATACAGCCCGGAGGCGGTCGTGGCGATAAGGAACTGCCTGCGATTAAAGGGCATGGGTTTGTTTCCCTATTCGAAGATGGAAAAACAATTCAGGACAAACGCTGAGCCCAAGGAAACAGATATCGCTGCACCTGTTCTTCGACAACCCACAGTGCGGCGCTCTGCTCTCCATGCAGACTCGTGAAGCTTGTAGCCATTTCTTCTTCCCCAAACCTAGGGGATCCATGATGTCTCTGACGTCAGTTTAGGAAAACTATAAGGGCTTTCGGTGGAGCTGACAGCACATCGTCCAGCATGCTGGATGCAATGTGGCGTCAAGACAAATGGAGAGGGGTTTGCCCAGCAACCTGGAGACAATAGCCACGCTTGCACAAAATGGGGAGGCGGCAAGTTGTTGACCCTAACGGGGGTTTTTCAGACAACAACCAGTCCAACCACAGTATCAGCACTGCGCTCCTACCTGAAATAGGGGGATTCACCTAAAATCAGTGCCTTCGGGCGCTCACCGTGAAGAACGATTGAACGTCACGCGAAGCGCATAAGCGTATTTACGGCTTGGTTCTGGCAACTGCACGTGTAATCCATCTGAGCGTTGCTCAAATGTGAGTTTGCCTTCGCTGCCTATCAGGCCCACAGTTGCAACCGATGAGCTGCCGGTGGTGGCCGCAAGAGCATGGATTACGGCTTCTCCATTCTTGGGCCAGCTTAATCCGATCGCGTACAGCACATCACCTTTCGTAGTGAATCGAAAGTCCTCGGAGGTGAAGCTGTCAACGTCGGTATCGTGAAATGAGCCAGATCCCATCTTCGTGGGCCCCTCGCCATATGTCCTCCACGGACGGGTACCGTAGATGGCCTCGCCGTTAATTTTGAGCCAGGAGCCCACATCCAGAAGTATTTGCTGCACTTCCGCAGGGATCGTCCCATCCGCACGCGGACCAATGTTTAACAGCAGGTTTCCATTCTTGCTAACGATGTCAATCAATTGATGGACTATGAACTCCGGTGATTTAAAAGTGTCTTCCCTGATGTAGCCCCAGGACTTGTTACTGACGGAAGTATCGGTCTGCCAGGGGAGAGCGCGGATGTCGCCTAGCTGCCCACGTTCGAGATCAAGTATGGCTGCGTGCTCTCTTATGGCGTAGTCCTTGTAGTTGATCACCCCTATGTGATCGCTGTACTTGAGAGAGCTGTTGTAATAGAACGCTGCAAAACGGGTGAGGTCCGGACGAATCATTGCCTGTCCGATCCACCAGTCAAAGTAGACGATTTCGGGATGATATTTTTCAACCAACTCGGCGCTTCGTGCCAGCCAATCGTCTGCCCAGGCGGAAGAAGCATAGGTGAAATCACCGTCGAGGGGAGCGCCTGATTTTTTATTAAGCCACGCATGGGCTGGGCCGTAAAACGCGGCGTATTGCGGATCATTCACATCGGATGGAATGTTGCGGCCCACACCCAGAAAGAAATTGTGTTCGACGCGATGGGAAGATAGACCAAAATGCAGACCTTCTGCGCGTACTGCTTTAGCCAGGTCGCCGATAAGATCCCGGTGCGGTCCCATTTTCATAGCTGTCCAGTCACTCAGCCCGCTGTCGTACATCGTGAAACCATCATGATGCTCCGCAACCGGAACTACATATTTTGCTCCCGCCTTTTTAAACAACTCAGCCCAGGAAGCAGGGTTGAACTGCGCGGCCTTGAACATGGGAATGAAATCTTTATAGCCATATTTGTCCTGTCTTCCATAGGTGGCAATGTGATGCTTATATTCTTCCGAGCTCTCCCTGTACATATTCCTTGGATACCATTCATCACCAAAGGCCGGCACTGAATAGACTCCCCAATGAATAAAGATGCCGAACTTCGCATCCTGATACCACTGAGGAGCTTCATACTTCTGAAGAGATTCCCAATCAGCGCGGTAAGGGCCCTGTTGATTGACCTCATCGACCTTCTTTAATAGGCTTTTGCGCGGCACATCGTACTTACTACTGGCTTTCACCCATATTTGGTCGATGGTTATTGGATCCAGCGACCCTGTGGGTGCCGTGGCGTCCTGGGCATATAAATAGGAGAACGCAACTATACTGACTACGATCAGGCTGCATTTGCGAATCATTCGTACGGCCTCCTCTGCTGGGACCTGGTCTCACAATGTACCGGCGTTTTAGGATTCTAGGCTAATACACCGGCACATTGAGGAGCTATCTTTATCCTACGGAGGAGCGATTTAGAAATAGAACTTAAGAGCACCCTGCAACTGCCGTTCCGTATTCGCGGTCGAACGCACCTGACCAAAATTGCTGTTCAGCAAGTTAGTTCTTGGGGTACCGAATACTGGAGTGTTGGTTGCGTTGAATGCCTCAAAACGGAACTCAAGCCGTTTCGTCTCGGTAATGGGGAAAGATCGAAATATCGATAGATCCAGATTCCGCCGCCAATCCGTGCGCAGGCTGTTTCTTTTCATATCACCGATCGTGCCGGTGGCAGGAACTTCAAAAGCAGCTGCAGTGATAGGGCGCAGTTTGGTGGCGCCTGCGTGCGGGTCTCCGATCACATTCGGCCGGACAACACCGTTAACATTGTTGAGATTCGATATTTGTTGCGAGAGCTGGACGTCATACGGAGTGCCGCTGGCGAGAGACAGTATTCCATTCACCTGCCAGTTTCCAACAATGTAATCGGCCGCACGGTTTCCCGTGGTCCACTTTTTGCCTCTTCCGAATGGAAGGTCATACACCCAACTTCCAGACAATATATTGGGCAAGTCATAGCCGGCCGGGCCCTTGTCATTTTCGAAGTGGTTTGGATCCTGCACATCGCAGCCCCCCGCATATCCGTTACAGCCATAATTGATCGCTTTCGAATACGTGTAGGACAACGAATAGCTTAATCCCTTGGTTGTTTTCATTTCGGATGAGACCTGCAATGCGTTGTAGTGACTCTTGCCAACACCCCGCACATAAGCCTGCGGCAGGATATATGGATAAGGAGCACGTAGTTGCGGATCACCAGTTCCGAACGTCGTCGCTGCATTGCCCGTTAATGAAATGGATTCACGTGAGTTCCTTGAACCCACGTAATTCACAGTCACCACCGAATTAGCTGTCAGTTGTCTTTGGACGCCCACATTCCACTGATCGGAACGAGGGTTTTTCATGCGAGGATCAAGAAATCCAGCTGATTGGCCGAATGGATCATCGGCAGGTACGATCGTACCTCCCGATAAATGAAGCGGATCTTCTGCGAAAGCATCCGGAAATGGGTCGTTTAGACCCTCACCACTCAAGAATGCTACATTGGGCCAACTTTGTGTGTAATTCGATTGGTTTTGCGTGACCGCAGCCCAGTTGTCATAGAACCGCCCATAGGCTGCACGCAAGGCCATCTTGTCAGTAAGGCGATAGGCCACGCCAATGCGTGGCTGGATATTGTCGTAGTTGTCCTGGATCAGCTTGCCGTTTTTCGCGATGACAACATGGTCGGGCAACGTTCCGTTGGGTAAGCAGGGTGCTGGCTGCGATGCGGAACAAGCCGGCGCTGGCTTCTGGAGCACGTAAGTGCCGTTATTTAGATCCATGTTGCCGGTGATATCGCTGCCATTGGAAGATTTCCCTTCCCGCGGATTGACGGTCAAATCATAACGAAGCCCAAGATTGACAGTAAGCCGGTCGGACACTCGCCACTGATCCTGAAAATAAGTTCCGATAATTTTCCCGCCATGCAGCAACGAATAGACATTGTCCACTTCAGAATAAGTTGGCACACCTAAAAGCATGGAGGCCATGCCATCGCCTCCGTCCACGTTTGCGCCCAAAGAGGAAGTTTGAATTCCTTCGAAATCGACTTCCGACCCCAAAAATGGCTGCTCCCATCCGTCCGTAGCCAAACTTGCGCCCATGCGGAATGAATGATGCCCGCTGACCTTGGAAATATCACCTTTGTATTCCCAAATGTTCGAGTAGTGCAAAAGCCCGACATAATTGGCGCCGCCAAGATAACCATCGACATTGACCGACGGGATCAACGCTTTATCCACACCATTCAATTGATGGTTATACAGGTTCGGTGTAAAGCCCGTGCTGGTCAGGAAATCTGATGGCGCCTTTAACGTTGGGTTGGTGTCGAACTCTGCGGATACCCGCCCCATTGTTAATTGCATGACAGCGCTGTTCCCGAAACTTCGCGTGTAATTGACGGCCAGGTTATAACTGGTAGTTTTCGTGTTCTCGACCAACCCCTGATATCCGCCGGATACAGAATTGGGCTGCCATGCTTCGGTATAACGCACAAAGATACGATCGCGTTCGGTGAATTGTTGATCCAGCCGTAACGATATCTGATCCTGACGTATGATGCTGGGAGACCCGTCGCGTCCATTGGTTCCTTCCACCCCAGTGTTGATGGGTTTTGGGAATATTTCTTGCGCATACTTCAGCATGGTTGGATTAAACAGGTTTGTCGGCAAGATGTTACACGGCGTTCCTACGGCCTGAGTGTTGTCAGGATTCGTAGGGAGGGCGGCGCCTGTACCATCGCACATAAAAGGATCGCGAATAAATCCGCCGGCGTTCCCGGGATCGGGATCAGGATGCGTGCTGTACGGGTTGTAAATTTGCGAATCGATCGCGCTGAAATCGCCATTGAGTTGATCGGCCGTAGGAGTTGTATAAAGCGACGGCTCCGAAGTGTGATTACGAAATCCTTCGTAGGAGCCGTAAAAGAATGTTTTGTTGCGCCCATTGTAGTGCGGCAACAGTACCGGGCCGCCAATGGCAAACCCGAATTCATTTTGCTTCAGTGGGGTCTTGTCGGAATTGAAATAGTTATGGGCGTCCAATGCATCATTGCGTATGAATTCCCACGCCGTGCCGTGAAATGAATTCGTGCCCGACTTGGTTGCCAGATTGACGATTCCCCCCAGCACCTGCCCGAATTGCGCTTCATCGTTGTGCGACTGCACCTTGAATTCCATCACATCGTCGATAGTAGGCTGGACCGCATAGGTATCGCGAATGGATCCGTAGTTATTGATTCCATCGAGCAAATACATGTTGCTGCGATTTGTCTGACCGTTCACCGAAGGGAAAACAAACGCTCCAATCGGTTTGGATGGAAATCCGCTGGAGTTTCCCGATGGGTTCGCCGGGCTCATGCCAGGAGCCAACAACATGAGTTGCGTAAAGTTGCGTCCGTTTAGGGGAAGGTTGTTTACCTGGCGAGTGCCGACCACATTTCCCAACTCGGCCGTGGAAGTCTCGAGCCGCGTCGCTTCGGCGATTACGCTCACTTCACTATTTGCGGTTACGCTTACTTGCAGCGTTATATCGATCCGCGCGGTTTGGTTTACTTCCAAGGTGAATTCAGTGTGCTTCTGGCTCGCAAACCCGTCTTTGCTGACTTCCAGCGTATAGCTGCCTGGCGGCACATCTACGAATACATATTGACCGGTGGAATTCGTCTTTCGGGTTTGCGTGGTGCCAGTTCTGGCATTGGTCAACTTTATGTTGGCATCCACCAGCACGGCATCGGTAGCATCTTTCACCAATCCATTGAGTGCCGCCGCACTTTGCGCGTATACCCGGTTTCCATACATGATTGAAATGATGCCGGCCAGCAAGCACATTGCAAACAACGAACGACGAATACTTGTCATCCAGTTGCCCATAATCATCCCCCTCGTTCCCCGGTTGTCGAAAAGCTTAAAGATATATTGGTCCGTCCAATTTTCCGGCCAAACAGTATCATTGGCCTCATTTCACTGTCAAGCACTGAACGCAGCATTTTGTCGCGCCGCCTTCATTTAATAAGAAGGCGTATTGAATCCCCATAAATACCCATACAAAGCCTCATTGACACTCAACATCAAAGCGCATAAAATCCCGGAGCGATTGGATGATCCAATCGAACCTTTATCGTCATACCCAGTTCAATTCGATTTCGTTCGACGACATTTTCCAGGAGCGGGGCCATGAACATTTTCAGCTTTAGCACGCGGCTTTTCCACCTACTTATTCTGGCTTGTCTTTTCGCCACGGCAACTTCCTTCGCCCAGTCGGAAGGATTAGTTGCTCAGTGGTCATTTGACGAAAAGGATGGAAGCGTCGCGCGCGACTCGGTGAAAGGGACCGACGACAAAATCAGCGGAGTGTTTAAACATGTAGACGGACTTTCCGGTCAGGCACTTCGCTTTGATGGAGAAACCACCTCTATCACTAGAGCGGCACACGATGCCCCGCATATTTCCGATGCTCTTACCGTCGAAGCATGGGTGGCTGTAAGCACCTATCCCTGGAATTGGGTCCCCATCATCGACCAGAGTCGTGGCGAAGAAGAGTTGCGTGGAGAACTTGGCTACTCCGTAGGCGTAGATGCATTCGGTCATGTTGGATTTAAGGTCTCCATTGATGGAAAGTTCCAGGAAGTTGTTACAAAAGACCCTCTGCCGCTAAAGAAGTGGCAGCACATCGCTGCTACCTATGAAGGCAACCACGGGCTAAGCTTGTACATCAATGGAAAACTGGCCGGCGAACTAGCCGCGCAAGGCCCCATTACTCCCGCGAACGGACAGGATTTGATTATCGGGCGAGTACGTCAGGCCACCTTACCGCTCGAATGGATCCATCCCAAGTTTGCTGTGTGGTATTCGTTCGACGGCATCATTGATGATTTGCGGGTTTATAACCGTGGCTTGAGTAATACCGAGGTTGCTGCTGACTTTTCCAAAGTACATCTACCTGCCGCTGATCCTCTGGATTTCCCCAAGCTTCCCTCCGGGCCCCCCGGTCCCGGCCGTTTTGGCGCGTACTATGCCGACTTGAAGTTTGAAGAGATGTGGGACATGCCGCGCCGCGTGGGACCGGATGCAAACGTAGTTGTTCGCTTCGATCAGTCCCCGACTCGCTTCGTATTCTGGCAAGGAACGAGTTACGTTCCGGCATGGGTCACAGAGAATGGCAAGTGGTACACCGACGAGTTCATGGAGACCGGCGGCAGCCCTGGATGCCCACTCGGCGAAGACTGCGAGCCAATGTCAGACAAACAAAATCGCTACTCGCACGTCCGCATTATTGAAAGCAACGACGCTCGCGCAATCGTGCACTGGCGTTATGGCCTGTGTGAAGTCGAACAATATATTTGCGCGAATCCTGATCCGTATACCGGATGGACAGACTGGGCTGACGAATACTACACAATCTATCCGGATAACGTTGCCGTTCGCTTGGGGACAGCATGGAGTTCGAACCTGCAAAAGGGCCGCGAGTTCCAGGAAACCATCGTGATCAATGCCCCGGGCACGCGTCCGGAAGACAATATCAATGTAGACGCGCTCTCAGTGTCCGACATGAAAGGAGAGACGCAAGTTTTCTCCTGGGCAAATCCACCGAAAAAAGGCGATAAATGGCCCAGCGCAAACATTCAGGAAGTAAACCTGAAATCAACCTGGAAGCCATTTCAGATCGTTATTCCCCCCGCAAAGAGCCGCCCTTACACAGGCGAAAAAACTTACTCGATGTTTGAGTGGTGGAACCACTGGCCGGTACAGCAGGTAAAGTCGAGCGGAATTTCCGCAACCGCTCCGGACAAAACCTCTCACACTTCCCTTTCCCATTTTGAGGGACAGATTCTTTCGAAGACGGACAATTCGATCACCAAGATCATGCTACACGGCTTAACTCAAAAGCCGGCGGCCGACCTCGTTCCGTTGGCGAAGTCCTGGCTTTCTCCGGCCAAGGTTGAGATCAAAGGGGATGGTTTTTCCAGCAGCGGATACGATGTGACACAACGCGCATTTGTATTTACACGCAGCAATGCCAACTCTGCATTACATGCCACTCTGCAGGCAACCGCAGACTCTCCGGCAATTCACCCGGCGCTTCTGGTGAAGAATTGGGGCACCGGCACACCGCGTCTAAAAGTGGACGGGAAGTCTGTCGTTTGGGGACCCAACTACCGCTTCGGTCATGAGCACTCTCTCGAAGGCACGAACTTAATTGTGTGGATGAACATTGAATCCACCAAGCCTGTCACGGTGGAGATCCAGTGAAAATATTTTCCCAGATCACGCTGACGCTACTTTTTGTCGCCGGCTCGATTGGGGCCTTGGCCCAAACCAAGGCCCCAGTCGCATGGTGGAAATTTGACGAAGGATCAGGAACTGTCACCAAAGACACAGCGAGTGGCCATACCGACAATATCTTGAACAATTCGCAATGGGTGAGAGGCATTTCCGGTTCTGGGCTTAAGTTTGACGGTTTCACCACCGTCATTGAGCGCGCACCCGAGGATGTTCCTCAGCTTGCGAACCATTTTACTGTCGAGGCCTGGGTGGCGCTGCAATCCTATCCGTGGAATTGGCTTGCCATAGTAGATCAGGAAAAAGCACGCCACAGCGGCTATTACTTTGGGATCGATGCGGAAGGCCATCTTGGCCTGCAACTTTCCGTTTGGTCTACATGGGAAACCTGCATCTCACAGACACGCATTCCGCTGAAGAAGTGGGTGCACATCGTTGGCACGTATGATTCTTCCACCGGCATCGCTCTTTACATAGATGGCAAACCAGCCGGCAAACTCGCACTCACAGGACGCATGGATGCAGCACCCAAGACTGGGATGAGAATCGGCAGAAACTTTGAGGATCTTCCTCCTACCGCGATCGTACGGCTCTCCGCCGCTATTCCGGCTTTCAGTTCGTTGGATGGAATTCTTGATGAGCTTAAAATCTACGATCGCGCATTAGACGAACAGGAAATTAGCAGCACGTACGAACAAACTAAACCTTCTGACGCACCCACACTGGCGGAACGGCACTGGCCCGTGCTTCCTGCCACCAAACGCTTTGGCGCAGTCTACACCGAGTTGAAGTTGTACCCGGAGTGGGATGCTCTATGGCGGAGCGGTCCTTATTCAGACGTTGTCGTCGGCTTCGCTGATCAGCCGTTTCACTACGTCTTCTGGCGCGGAGCCAACTTTGGCGAAGGTATGGTCACCGAAAATGGAATCTGGATTGGCGACCAGAGCTTCGAAAGCGGAACGAAAGTTGGTACCGCCGAGCACATGAATGACAAGCACAATATGACCTCGCACATCAGCATTGTCGAAAACACAGATGCTCGCGTGGTTCTGCATTGGAGATATGCGCTGGTCGATGTTGTCGAAAAGATTTCCAGTGTCGATCCCCTGACCGGGTGGGGAGACTGGGCGGATGAATATTTCTACATTTATCCCGATGGAGTGGCTGTCCGTTACGGAACCATTCACGGTACTAGAAAACAGTACAGCTTCACGGAACCGACTCTGCTGATAGAACCCGGCAAGAAGCCGGAAGATTATATTTCTTTGCAGGCAGCAACTATCGCGAACAATAAAGGAGAGGGTCGGACCTATTCATGGGATCCCGTGTCGCCTCCATTTCCCTTCCCTAATCAACCAGCTGACGCAAACATCGCTATCCTCAATCTGAATTCGGAGTACAAACCATTTTATGTTTACCAGCCGGGAACGGAGCTGGGTCCTTATGGATGGCCGCCTGAACTTCGACCGGAATATTCGCATTTTCCTGTATGGGATCACTGGCCTGTAAATCAGGCGCCGACCGATGGGCGATATGCGATGTATCCCGACCGGTTTGCCAGCGCTGCGGTAATGTCGCCCGATCCAAATCATGCGTGGGTGGAAGGTCCTGGCCCGACCAAAAGCAGCTACTTCTTGTTCGGGCTCGGCAAGCAATCGACTTCGGATTTGGCTGCGCTGGATCGTTCTTGGTTACAACCGGCAGCTGTGAAGGTCTCGTCGAAAGGGTTTACTGGAACATTTGATCCGGCCCAGAAGGCCTACATCTTGAGTCGAACCGAATCCAACAGCAATCAGAAATTGGACTTCACCCTTGAGGCAAGTGAGCAATCTCCCCTAGTCAATCCTGCTTTCCTTATTAAAGATTGGGGTGAAAGAGCATCCAACATTACCTTTGGGGGAAAAACACTTTCGCCGGATGAAGTCAAAACAGGTTTTAACCACAGACTGGACGGAACTGACTTAGTGATTTGGGTGAAAGCAACATCCATGAAGCCGGTGACTGTGTCAATTGGCCGGTAGGGTTAATCCCCACCCGGGTTCGTCAGAAGTGCCTGAGCATCCACGATGTGCTCATACATGACATTGCGGGCTTCGATTGGTTTTTTGTCGCGTATCGCGTTATAGATGCTTTTATGAAAAGACAACGGGCGATCCACCGTCACTCTGCGTGAAATCTGATTCATGCTGTCTAGCACGCTACGGTGGATCACCTTGAACAAGAGATGACAAATACGGTTGCCGCTGGCGCGAAAAACACAGTCATGAAAAGCGACATCGGCTTCTAAACGCGCTTGATTGGTCCGGCTGCGCTCCAGGGCCATAATGGCCTGCCGCAGTCCTGCCAGATCTTCGGCTGTGGCACGCTCTGCCGCGCGTGCCGCAAGTTCCGGCTCAACGATTAAACGGGTCTCGAACAGCTCTTGATGCGAGAGATCGTCAAGCAGAATCAGGAAGTCTAAAGGCTCTTTGAGAATCGATTCGGCCGTAGCACTGAGATACGTGCCATCGCCAACGCGTTGCGTCAAGACGCCCATGATTTCCAGAACTTTTAATGCTTGACGAAGAGATGCGCGGTTGACTCCAAACTCTTTTGCCAACTCCCTTTCCGGAGGAAACTTTGAGCCGGGAGCAATCACTCCCCGGGAGATTAGCTGCTTGATGTTGGCAATTAATTTGGCTGTAACCCGGGTATCCGCCACCGGACGGCGGCTTGCAGACGAGGAGATTGCCATAGGTACAGCCAATTATAGTCACAACCGGCCTATCCTGAAAGCGATCCGTCGCGCGTCTGGGCAATTTGCCCGAAAAGGCGACCTTGGCGGATTGGTTCAGCATATCAGAGAATTCAACATGGCATGATCAAACATGCCTACACCATGCGCCAATATTGAGAAAATCTGATTTTTGGTTGATTCTTGACTCAATTGTAAAAGTTCACCTATAATCCGGCACACATCATATGGCTGGACCAATTTTGATGATCGCTGGAACGAACAAACTCACCTAGAATCCTTATGAAACAGATCGTTTTGCAGGGCCCTGGCGAATTCGTAGAACGTGAGGCATCAGCCCCCAGCCACTCTCCACAGGAAGCAATCGTCCGCATTCACAAAGTTGGAGTTTGCGGCAGTGACTTTCATGCCTTCGCTGGACGCCATCCCATCTACACCTATCCACGTGTATTGGGACATGAACTCGCGGGGGAAGTCGTGGAAATTGGCCCCAATGAATCTGATATCCGCCCCGGCGATCGTTGTGCTATCGAACCCTACATTAGCTGCGGGCGATGCAAAGCGTGCAAACTAGGCCACACGAATTGCTGTGAACAACTTCGTGTGATAGGCATTCACGTAGACGGCGGGATGCAAGGCTTGCTTTCGGTGCCTTCCACACTTTTGTTCAAATCAAACAAGCTTTCCTTTGATGAATTGGCCCTGATCGAAACATTGGGTATCGGAGCCCACGCCGTGGACCGCAGCAATATCGCGCCGGGTGAAAGTGTGCTGGTAATCGGTGCCGGACCAATTGGGCTTGCCGTTGCAGAATTCGCCAAGGTTGCCGGTGCAGATATTTGTATTATTGACAAGAATGCATGGCGCAAGAATTTCGCCACAAGTCTGGGTTTTAAAGCCATTTCCCAAATCGATGGCCATGTTTACGATGTTGTCTTTGATGCAACTGGAAGTTCAGCATCGATGTCCTCCAGCCTCACCCATGTAGCACCCACTGGACGCCTTATATTTGTTGGCCTTACCAAAGACCCTATCACTTTAGACGATTCTCTTTTTCACCAACGTGAAATGACGATTTTCGCCAGCAGAAACAGCCGGGGACAATTTCCCCGAATTATTCGCATGCTGGAGGAGCGGAAGATCAATACCATTCCCTGGATCACCGATCGTATGCCAATAGCGGATGTTCCCGCGGAATTCAAAACTCTCCCCTCGCGGCCAAATCTAATTAAGGCCATTGTGGATATAGAGGATTTAACAAGCTAGCAGACCAGGAAACGCTGAATGCCGACACATATTCGCATCCCCACGCTGGATTTGGTCATTATCATCGCGTACATTGTCGCAATTCTTGCCATCGGTATTCTCTCCACCCGAAAAGTAAAAGTTACCGGCCAGGTATTTTTTCTCGCCGGACGCTCTCTGCCTTGGGGGATTGTTGGCGCTGCACTGTTCGCTTCGAATATATCGACCATTCACCTGGTTGGGCTGACTGCATCCGGATACAACGAAGGATTGGTTTGGGGAAACTTCGAGTGGATGGCAGCGCTCACTTTAATTTTGCTCTCTCTGGTCTTCGCTCCATTCTATTTTCGCAGCCGGATTTCGACCCTCCCCGAATTTCTGGAACGGCGCTACAGCCCGGCCTCTCGTTCTCTGCTGGCTTTCATGGCCATCACGGCCGCACTTTTCATCCACATTGGGATGAGCATTTACGCCGGTGCCGCGGTCTTTGAACAATTTTTTGGGGTGAGCGTAGTAACGTCAATTCTCATTGTTGCCATTGTTGTTTCGATCTACACGATTCTCGGAGGATTGCGCGCTGTCGTAGTCACTGAAACTGTGAACACAGGTTTCCTTTTGCTGGGCGCAATTATCATCACGATTTACGCATTCCTAGCATTGCCTGCGCACGGCATTCACTCTATCTCTGACTTTCGTGCCGCGGTAAAACCCGATCAGTTAAGCATGCTGCAACGTCACAGCCAGGCAGGTCTTAACTGGTATGCGGTGTTTCTCGGTTATCCGATACTCGGCGTGTGGTATTGGTGCACGGACCAGACCATCGTCCAACGCGTACTCGGAGCCAGGACAGAACGTGATGCGCAACTTGGGCCACTGCTTGCGGGTTTTCTCAAAATTCTCCCGGTTTTCTTTCTGGTTTTGCCCGGAGTCATTGCTTATGTTTTGTTCCACGACATCATTGGAACCTCGAGCAATCAAACTTTGCCCGTCATGATCAACGAACTCGTGCCTACAGGACTTAAAGGACTGATTTCCGCAGCTGTGCTGGCCGCCTTGCTGAGCGCGGTTTCAGCGGCACTGAACAGTTCAGGGACGCTGGTAGCCGTGGATATTGTCAAGCGGCTTCGTCCTGAGACAAGCGATCAAAACCTGGTGCAGATCGGCCGCATCAGCTCCGTTATCGTCATGATATTGGCTGTCCTTTGGTCCACGCAGGGAGGACGCTATACCAGCATCTTCGAAGCCATCAATGTAATCGCAGCTGACCTGGCTCCCCCGATCACCACCGTTTTCCTATTCGGTGTTTTCTGGCGGCGTGGAACCAAAGAAGCATCCATCGTCACATTGATCGCCGGTTTTCTGATTGGGGCTGTGTCGTTTGTTCTCGACCTTCCCGTTTTCGGTAATGAGAAACTCATTACTCATGGGTTGGGCATTTCTTTCATGATGCAAGCGTGGTGGGTCTTTTGCATCTGCAGTATTTTGTTTATCGTTGTCAGTCTGTTGACACCGGCTCCTGCTCCCGAAAAGATTGAAGGACTGACCTGGGACAATCCCTTAGCAGTAATCTTTGGAAGACCGGTAGAAGGATTTTTCGATCCCAGAATTATCGCCGGGCTGTTGCTTGGAACCATGGCTGTGCTCTATTGCGTGTTTCGATAGCAGGGAGATTCTTGTGGAATATCGCACTCTAGGGAAAACAGGGCTCAAAGTATCTGCTTTGGGATTTGGCGCATCTTCACTCGGCGGCGGAGTCTTTCGCGCGGTGGAGGAATCTGAAGCAATCCGCACAGTCCACATTGCACTCGATCTTGGGATCAATATTATTGATGTGTCTCCCTTCTACGGTTACACGCGCGCGGAGACTGTTCTGGGAAAAGCTCTCAAGGGGATTTCCCGGGACAAATATTATTTGGCGACAAAGGTCGGACGTTACGGTGATGAAGAGTTTGACTTCTCCGCCAAGCGTACAACCGCGAGCATCGAGGAGAGCTTGGCGCGTATAGGTGTGGACTATGTGGATATCATTCAATCCCACGACAATGAGTACGGAAATCTGGACCAAGTGGTGAATGAAACGATCCCTGCCCTGCGAAAGCTTCAGCAAGACGGCAAAGCGCGCTTCGTGGGAGTGACTGGTTACCCGCTGAAGATTTTTCGCTACCTACTCGAACGAGTCGAGGTTGACACGATTCTTTCCTACAATCATTATTCGCTCAATGACACAACCCTGCTTGGCCTGCTGTCTTTTTTAGAGAGCAAGAGCACGGGAGTCATTAGCGCGTCCCCAGTCTCCCAAGGATTGCTGACAAGTCAAGGCACTCCGGCCTGGCATCCCGCATCTGACAAAGTCAAACAAGTATGCATGCAGGCTGCCTCGTATTGCCGGGAACAAGGGTCCGATATTTCCAAACTGGCCATGCAGTTTGCGGTGGCTAATCCCCGAATTGCAACCACATTGGTCGGGACCGCCAGTCCGACTAACATCTCCAAAAACGTACAATGGATTCAAGAACCGCTTGATCAAGCATTGTTAGGGAAAGTGCAGGACATACTTCGCCCCATACAAGACGAAACCTGGATCGTAGGCAAACCAGAAAACAACTAGCGCCATGCCGCAGGAATTCATTGACGCGCATCACCACCTTTGGAGATATTCCAAAGAACAGTACCCCTGGATGCTTGCGGGCATGGAGAGCATTCGCAGAGATTTTTTAATCCCGGAATTGCAGGAAATCACCCGCGAAGCAAGAGTCACCGGAACGGTAGTAGTCCAAGCACGGCAAACCCAGGAAGAAAGCCGGTGGCTTCTGGAACTCGCAGCTCAGACCGATCTGATCCGGGGTGTTGTGGGCTGGGTTCCCTTGATCGAGCCTGGAGTGGCCGCTCATCTTGAGATGTTTTCAGCAGACTCGAAATTTAAAGGCGTTCGCCATGTACTACATGATGAGGCCGACGAGTTTTACATGTTGCGAGATGATTTTAACCGCGGGATCGCCTTACTGAAGAACTTCAATCTTCGATACGACATCCTGATCTTTGAGCGCCACCTTCCACAGACCATGCAGTTTGTGGATCGCCATCCCAATCAACTTTTCATCGTAGATCACATTGCCAAGCCCAAAATTAAAGATCGACAACTTTCTCCCTGGGACCTCCATATTGCTGAACTGGCAAAGCGGGAAAATGTCTATTGCAAAATATCGGGGATGGTCACTGAAGCAAATTGGAAAAGCTGGAGTGAAGAGGATTTGCTTCCGTACCTGGACAAAGTTCTGACGGCATTTGGGCCACAGCGCTTGATGATCGGCTCCGACTGGCCAGTCATCTTAGTGGCATCTGAGTACTCACGTTGGATCAACCTCCTTCGCAGATGGACCGACTCGCTATCGAGCGTGGAAAAGCTCTACATCAGCAGCAAAACAGCTGTAACCGCTTATCGCTTGTGATCTAAACCGCACGCGCCGATACGCTATGCGCCAATACGGGCTTTTTTGCTACTTTTGAAGAGTGCTTCCGTGCGGGCTTGGTTGTCTGCAAATGATTGAAAAATATGGTGAGCGCGGTAGGAATCGAACCTACAACCTACTGATTAAGAGTAGTACTATCAGCAAGGCCTTCACGTACTCTTTCACCATGTGAAATCAACTACTTGCCCTTATCTAAGCCCGCACGGAAGCACTTTTGAAAAGTAGCGAAAAAGCCCGTATTGGCGCATAGCGTATCGAAGCGTACGGCACACTTACGGCACACCTTTGGCGCCGCCGATGCGGCGTGCACTGAGCGACGACGTCGGAATCGGCGCGACGGAACATCTTTTTAGGAATTCTACTCTCCGCACTGCGTACTGATCTGGTGGCGTGGTTGAATCTGCGCACGATTCTGGCCGCCGGCCTACGACTGGGTGGTTGGGGGCAGTGCGCGAATGTCACTAGACAAATTAACCGCAAATAGTGTCACAGCCGTAATCTTAGTGATCGCGCTGGCGCGTTGCACGGCGTGTCATGGTGGCTAGTTACGCTAACATAAGATCATGAATCCCATCGAACCAAGCAATCAAAATGAGGAACTCTGGTCTCTCAGAGAACGGGCCAAAGAGCTTCGGTGTCTTTACTCCGTGGCCTCAGCTCTCTCCCGTCGTGAGGAGCCTCCCCAGGCAGTGTTCGCCTGGGTCTTAGATGCGATTCCCCCCGCTTGGCAATATCCTGCAGATACCACAGCCCGCATTGAGTACTTCGGACGCACTCATGCGTTGCCCGATTTCGTGGACACACCGTGGCGGCTGCGCTCTTCGATATCGATCTGGCGCACGCCAGTCGGCGCCATCGAGGTTCTCTATAAGGAGGCAAAGCCGACCGCCTGGGAAGGACCGTTTCTGCGGGAGGAGCAGGAGCTTCTGGACAATATTGCGCATCGCATCGGTGAGTACCTCGAGTGGAAGCAGCGGGAACTCGGCGGCGAACGGCTGGGAGCGGCGCCAGAGCACTGGCGGTGGCGGCAGCGCTTCGCAGAACGGATCGCAGCAGCCATCGATCCCGCCAGGTTCGGTGTGCAGGCCGTCTATCTGTTCGGCAGCACCGAACTGGGAAATGCAGGGGTGGGGAGCGATATCGATCTCATCGTGGTTTCCGCGGGTAACGCCAGCCAGAGAAGGGACTTGGAGACTTGGCTGGAGGGCTGGAGCCTGTGCCTCGCAGAAATCAGCTTCCAGCTCTATGGCCTACCCAGTACTGGTCTCCTCGATATTCGATTTTTGGACCCGCAACAGGCAAAAACCGAAATCCCTTCCTTCACAACGGCCGGAAACACCTTGCAACCTCTGCCCGTCGGGACGGCGCCCACATCCGGGATACAGCGCGAGCCAATCCCGTGATCGGGTCCCGGACGCAATGATAAATGGTGATCTTGTATTGCGGACCGTCACGGGACGAATGATCCCAATGAATCGCGGGTTCGCTGCTTCACACCGAAGGCGTCGTCGGATTCGGTATCGAGGACAGAGGGTCGCTGCACGGGAATGTCTCCGACAGGGTCGTGTCGAGACCGAATTCTCTTCCTTCACTCAGATGTTGCCTTTCCCCTGATCCCCGACGATCAGGATGCTCCTCTTCTGAAAGAGCGTGTGGACCCCCGACAGAGGCATTCATCACCGCAGGCACATCGATGTGTGAATTTTCCCCTTGAAAGCGATACATCCCGATCCTCTTCTTTTCTCGGACCCCAGCCCCTTCTTTGTTAGATGCCCTTGATCATGCGCCCGATCTCTGCTCGTCTCCTGAGAACACCCTTACCATTCCAGACGCCCCGAGGCACATAGTAAGGATCGAGATCACGCAGAAACGGGCTATTCTTGACGTGTCTAGCGTGCACCACGACCTTTACGTAGTGCAATCCCAGAATACCTTTCGCAGTGACCTCCGCGATCTCCAGCGCATTGAAACCCTGCTTTTCGACCGCGACGAAAACCTTCTTGAGTGCTGCCCTTATCGCTTTATTAGGCTTGACGGAGAGAGCGCCGAACGCGATCTGCGGTACCATGAAGAAGAAGTGCCATCCCGCTTCGGAAAGCGCGCGCTCAACCTCGAATCCGTCCGCCTTGGTCAGAAGCCTCCATGGACCGAAGCGTTTGGATTCGAAGCCGGCAGAATCCGGCAAGCGTACGTCCGACTTCACCAAAACACTACCCGTTCGTATTTCTTGGGGGGTAGCGATCACGACCGGCGCGGGCATCATGGGCGTCTCCACGCCGCTGGTGGTGCCCTGGTGGTTCGCGATTGTCCCGGTCAGTTCCAGAGTTTCAGGTGTCTTAGTCATCAGTTAGCTTGCCTCCTCGAATATCTCTTGCGCCCGGCTGTCGGAAGCCGCGGCCGCCGCCCTCCAGAAACGCTCTTGTTTGTGGCTGGCCAATGCTCCCGATACCGTCAATACTGGGCACCAGGCATTGCACATAACCTTGCGTACGTTGAGTCCGGGCTCGGTCAATCGGTCTAAGCCCCGCGCACCCACTACCACCAGGTCGGCATGATTCTCCCAAGCAATCTGCAGGATGCGCTCCGCCGGCCGTCCGAACTCCACCGCAGACTCCAACTCGCACCACAGCCGTGCTTCGTCCGGCACCAGCTTGCCCAGCCAGAGCTTGTAGGGCCTGGCGATTCGCGCTCTCTCGTCCAGAAGCGTCGGCTCCAGCCCTTCCACCACGTGCAAAAGCGTAAGGCGCGCCTGGAACTCCTGTGCAAGCGATAGAGCATAGCGTGAGGCCTCTAGAGACTCGGCCGAGAAGTCGGTGGCGTAGAGGATGTTCTTCACTTCCCCATCAGCGGAGCCATAGAATTGCGCTCCCATCGTGAGTACCGGACACTCCGATTTCCGGATAACCTCCTCCACGCTAGGTTCCAAAAGAACCGTCTGACCCTCACGGCAACCGATTCCATTGATCGCCAGGTCGAATGCCTGGTTCTCAAGTGACCGCGACAGCGATTCCTGCGTTCCTTCGGCGGCGGGCAGCTCGTGCCGCACCCCGTGCAACTCGCCTGACACCTGCACTTGCGCTACCCAGCTCAATGCTTGAGCTCGAGACTGCTGTAAGGCCCTCTGGCGTGCGTCGTCCGGAATGGCCTCGATAAAGTCCATGGCTACAGCCGGTACCATGTAGATTTTGCTGTGATAGTGGCGCGCCAGCGCCAGCGCATACCGCAACCCAACCTCCGACGAGGGAGAGAAGTCGGTGGCAAACAGGATGCTGTCGAGCACCAATCTGCCTGTTTCTTCTTGCCTTTCGATTCTTTCAGACGCTCTCATTGTCGCTCTCCTCTTTCTGAAGTTGTGCTGCAACTAGCCCTGCTTCTTTCGCTTGGCCCAACAGACTCACTCTAGGCTCATGACGATGGTTAACAGTGTCCCGATGGCCAGGACCGACCCGAATACCTGCATCTCGAACCGGACGATGCGTGCGATCAGCCCAGGGCCCTTCCGTGAAAGCGCTCAGCGTGTTCTTCCAGTGTTCGAAACATCGATCAGACTCCTTTCCTTTTGTTCTTCCGTAAAGTGGCGCGATCAGATTCCTGCTGTCCGGTGCATGC
Organism: Acidobacteriota bacterium; assembly: GCA_018268755.1. GTDB lineage: Bacteria > Acidobacteriota > Terriglobia > Terriglobales > Acidobacteriaceae > KAN-5. The sequence continues at coordinate 130,000 of JAFDVW010000013.1, read as the reverse complement.
GGAACACCACATCAAGTCCTGAACCCCTCAAGTCCACCTGCAACCTCGCAGGAACTATCTCAACTGTTCCAACTGTAACGAGGGAGCTTCGTTAACAAAACTACATATTTATTCCAATATCGTTAGGTTTTGCTTAAGTCGACGTGGACGCTCAGGAAGAGAGATTCGGCGCCTTCCCGGCGAAACCCATCCGCACGAGGCTAGGAGGCTCGATAGACAGTCAATGCGGGTGGTGAAGGAGCACCTGGAGAGTCGGTTCCCGAACTGCGGAAGGTATGTGCCCAAGAGGCTTTACGTGCCTTGCGCGATGCCCATCGTCGCGCGCAGTCCTCGCAGGACTTCAGATTGATCCTGCGGCTTCGGAGAGTAATCGACGAGCGTTAGAAAGCGCCACTGTCGAACTGAGGGACATCATTGAATCGACGGGAAGCGGCCGTCATGATAGAAGCCCCCACGAGTGTCCAGCTTTTCGTTGCCATCGTTGTCCGGGCGGAGGGTCGTGCCTTCCAAAGAAATCCCAGCGAACAATCCGCGCGAACGCGAATACGACAGAATCTCTCTGCCCGCAAGGTCACATCCGTTGCAGCGGCCAGGTTGTGCCCTTGCTGCAACAACCTCCGAACATATATCCATATTCGGCCGGAAGCCTAGGGACCCGAGCCCTCCTCCCATCTCCTTGGCAAACCTAGCCGTTGGTTTCCAGTGTGAGACTACGGGGCCGCGTGATTACTGCTGTCTTATGCGCCTAGGCCCGGCGTCGCACCGTTAGCACGGGGCAGGGCGCCCGGTGGACGACCTTATAAGCCGTCCCTGCGGTCAGATGTGCAGAAGCGGGTTTCGCTAGCCGAACCGCAAGCACGATCAAACCCGCCTGCCATTGCGAGGCGACCCTGTAAATTCTTTGCGCCGCGTCCCCGAACTCCACCTCTAACTCAGGCTTCAGTTCCAACTCCACGTTCTCTAAGACTGACTTTTTCAGGCGGTTCTCGACCAGTCTCCGCCGCTGATTGAGATCCCCAATGGAGTGAAGCGTCACTCCTTCGACCACATGCAGCAAGATCAGCTTGGCCCGGTAGTGGTTAGCCAACGAGACCGAATAGGGTGCGGCCTGCAAAGAATGTTGTGAGAAATCCGTTGGATAAAGGATTCGGCTGACCCTGCCCTGCTCTCTTACCGGGGGCGGCACGATCAGCACGGGACACAGCGCCTGGCGATAGATTTTTTCCGCCACCGAACCCAGGAGCATTCGCTTCACGCCCCGGTGTCCGCGAGTTCCAACTACGAGCAGGTCAATGGCATGTTCCCGAACCAGACGCAACAAGACGTCCGCGACGTCCCCTTCCTCGAGTATGGTCTGGTGGCGCAATTTTCGCAGTCCTCCCGAACGCATGAGGTGGGCCATCTCGTGCCGCACATGTTCACGGTTCTTCCCCACCGCCTCCTTCAGGAGTTCGTGTGGAACAGACTTGTAAAGCTCTGGCGGAGTCACGTGCGCCATGTAGAGTTTTGACCGATAGCGACGAGCGATCACCGAGGCATGAGACAGAACAATCTCCGACGACACGGAAAAGTCTGTGGCAAACAACACTCGTCTCAGAGAAATGCGCGCACCGGCACTCGACGTCCCCATTCTGGCCTCCTATTCCGTCTCACTTCGGATCAGATGCCGCGGTGTTGCTGGACGCGGACGAGTCCGCCCCGGGTAGACACCTTCAGCGCCTCAAACCAAAGGATGCTGGCAATCCAGCACCCAAGCAGATCAGAAAATCATTAACATGCCCATCGAGAAATCGATCAGACCAATCTATTTATCTTAAGCTTTCCTGAGGTCGCTTTTGGCTGTTGACGCGGCTCCAATCACGCGCTCGAGCTCTATCTGGGCCCATGCACGTCTGCGTGGCGTGCGTGGAATGGGTTGATTGCCACGCACGTGCTGCCAGCAAATCGTGTCACTTTTGTTTTGCTACTAACAGTTTGTTCTCGACGCTAAACGCACCGGAAACTGCACGTGCCTGGGTCTCGGTGATTTGCTTGTCCATCTTGTTGTCCACAACCCCGTAGAGCGTGATGTGTCCGTTGTCGACGATGATGCGGATCGGCTTCTGGGGAACCATGGCGTACTTTCGCATGGTCGCGTGTCCGTAGATGGCCCGAGCAACACGAATGCGCAGATCGTCGTCGAAGTTCGAGGTGGGCAGAACGTTAATCTCGTCGATAACGTCCTTCACGCCAGGTGTCGTTTGCACGATGGCCACCGCCGAGTCGCGACTCGGGTAGTCACGGACGTCTCCGCCCACGGTTACCACTCCGTCTTCGACCTTGAGATTCAGAGAATTGAACATGATGCCGTACCCGATACGGTCATAGCTGAGCTTGTCGGCCAGCTTGCTCTGCAACTCGTTGTCGGGCACACTACCTTCCACCTGGACGTGGTTCCGCACTCCATCCGCATGACTGATCTTGCTCACTTTTCGTCCGGCGTCCGCTTTGTCGATGTATAGCGACACCGTACCTTCGAGCGTAACGATGCCGTCCTCCGTGCTGGCGGTGATCCCCTTCCACTTGTCCTTCGCACTGAGGACCTTTACTGCCTGCTGCTGGATTTCCTGATCGTAGCGGCCAGCGGCGGCGTGAGCCTTCTGTGGCCACACCTGCATGGCCAGAACAACAGCGAAAAACAAACCCAAATACGAGCGCCTTACTTTTGTCATGTTTTCCTCCAAATTGCGCGTTGATATGTAAAAACTCATTCTTCCGCAGCTACCAAAAAGACTGCTACCTGCGGACCGCATCCGCCCGGTCGGCTCGGTACAACAAGCGGGGAGAATGCTTATTTAAAGTGGCCAGCAGCGATTTCGCCGAGGCGGGTGCATGAATCGCACTATTGAATACGATCACCTTCCGCAGGGTGCCCAAGGCGGGATGAGCGAACGCACTGTAAGCAGGCCACTCTCATAATGACACGGATGATGGCGCCCTCCTGAAGTCCGTGCGGCTATCGGGTAGGCCAGGACTTTCGTCGGGCCTGGTAGATCCCCTTCTTCTTCGGTCCCCGTGGGCTCAGCTTGGTCGGCTTCTTAACCGAGGTCTTCTTCACTGCGGCCTTCTTTTTCGCTCGAAGGGGGGGCCTTCATGGTCGTCGAGACTGTCGCTGCTGGCCTTCCCCTCCGGCCGAAGAATGCGGTGAGCGATCGTTGCATCTTGCCCAGCGCCTGGCCGACTGCGGACGCCATCTTCGTCGCCTTCGCGCTCACGCTTAGAGGCCGGGCTCCCGCGGGGCGTACCTCAATCAGACAGCGCTTGTCCTCTTGGCCCGTCTTCCGCTTATCAACGTCGCTGAGATGAACCTCCACCCGCGTTAGCCTTTTGGCGAACCTAGCCAAAACGCGGTTCACTTCGCCTTTAACAAAGCGCGTCATGCTGGCGTCCACGGCAATCGTGTTGTCGCTATTGACTTGAATTTTCATCGTGTCCTCCGAAGAGGTGTTCAACCCCTCCAATATCCTTCAGTGCCACGCTGCACATTCAATGTCCGCGCACTTAAAGGAGTTTGGATCGTGCTTCGATCGTCTATGCGGGATGGCCAAAACTTTGCGCTGGCCCAGGATGGTGCAAATCATCGGCCTTCACTACTCTCTGAAGTTCGCTGATAGTGTTGAGGGCTGCGAGCATCATGCGGCTCTCCCGACCTGAAACAGTGTCCAAGCAGTCTTCGATTCGGTCCATGATCGCATCGTTTGCATTTTGGAGCAGATGCTCGCGCGCTACGGGATCATGTTCCACCAGAGCACATTCAAACAGCTGATCCCAATTGCTTCCGGAACCCGCGGGCGATTTTTGACTGATGTTATCGCTCATGGCATCCCTTCTCTGAGCTCGACGTGGCATCTTTCAAAGATATTTCGCTTGAAGAATCCTTGAAGTCATTTGATCAAAATGTTCGTTGTAAACTTCCGAGCGGAGAAGTCCCCCCCCGAACACGTTCGGTCCGCAATGGCAGGGTAAAAATAGTCCCGCCGTCGTGTCTGTTCAAAACTGCTCACTGCAACAATTAAGATCCCACAGCGTTTCTCTGGAATGCAGGCATGGACGCGCGGAGCGAATACGCCATCATCGAATCAGCCCAGGGAAATCTTCTGCTACGGGTTCGTGTGCCTGACCGTCAGTACCGGGCAATGCGCTTGCCGGACAACCCCATAGGCAGTCGACCAGCCCAGGTGATCGGACAGGGTGGCTGGTGCTCGCACACCAAGCACGACCAACTCTGCGCCCGTTACCGCCGCCACTTTCACGATCGCTTCCGCAGGTTCACCCGTCTCAACGATGAATTCCCGCTCTCCGATCAGCCCTGCGGTTGCAGCCATCAATTCCTGCAGACGCGCACTGGCATAGCGTACAGTCCGATCCTTGTTGTAGGTGGCCTCGCTGCCAGCGGATTGAACCACATGGAGAAAAGTCAATTGGGCTTCGTGTTCCTGCGCCAGCGACACGGCGTACGGAAGGGCGTGCTCGGCCTGGAGTGAAAAGTCCGTGGGGAAGAGCACGCTCCTGGGCTGCGCGGTGAGTGGAAACGACAGTTCAAAGTGCGGTCCCACGGTCAGGACCGGGCAACGGGAATTGCGAAAGATCTTCTCCGCGACCGATCCAAGCAAGAGTTTGCCAAGCCCGCTCCTGCCGCGGGTGCCCACGACCACCAAGTCGACGTCCTCCTCTTCGACGATTCGAGAGACAGCGGGCCAGACTTCGCCTCTTTCGATCGAGATCTGGTAGCGGATGCCTTCGAAGTATCCTTGCTGCAGAAACTCGGATTCGAGGTCGGCGTTGTGCCGCGCGAAATTCACTGCACCCAGCATCCCAACTCCGCTGACCCCGTAGCCTTCGCTTGGGACCACGTTTACCACATGGACTTTTGCGCCATACCGCTGCGCGATTCCCAGACCTGCCAGCAGCGCGCGCTTTGACGGCTCCGAAAAATCAGTTGCCACGAGAATCCGCTTCAATGCGATTTGAACCATCGGTTCGGCGACAGACATAAGACACCTCGATAAAATTCCTGAAGATTCGTGGACACACTCAAGACCGGGTCCTATCCAACTCGCTTTCGCGGCTTGCTCCAGGTTCAACGCAGCAGCACCCTTCGGCCGCCGCGTAGACGGTGTGACAGACGGTGCAGTACTCCGCCTCGTCTTCCAACGGTGCTGCGCGGATATTCGTGATCTTCGTTGTCCATGGACCCACTGTAGCCCGGGCCAGTACTTATGAAAATTATGGAATATGGAGCAGATCGTTAAGTTTTTCTTCACCTTGTGAATACTGGCCTTGCTTCCCCGCCGTCCTTGCATCTCCCCTGGGGAAGGACTCTCCGACGGTTAATTTTTATGGAAGGACATCATTCGAATTTTCTACTTTTTAACAGGATGCGTCCCGCGCTAAGGTGAGCTTTGCAGGAAAGGAAGGACGGAAGGCGCCATGCGATTGGACATTCGAATTCAAAAAGTAGACCTTCCCAAGGAAGTCAACCGCTACATCGAGCGGCGGTTGCGCTTCTGCCTGGGGCGATTTGAGACCCGGATCCGCCGTGTCTCGGTTCGGATTTTCGATATCAATGGACCGCGCGGGGGAGCCGACAAGCGTTGCCGAATCACTGTCCGCCTGATTCCCTCAGACTCTATCGTGGTGCAGGAAGTGAATGCTGACCTGTTTGCCGCAATCGATCGCGCCGCCGAGCGCGCGGGCCAGGCACTTGCCCGGAAACTCCATCGCGCACGCGATCTGAGGACTCAACGGGAATCGGTCAGGAGACTTGTGGACCCCTTCGAGCATTCTGCCGAAGGCCGGCCAGCGGCGCAGATTAGTTAGAAGGAAGAGGAATCGAATGTTCCCGGTCAAGACCGTGCTGTGTCCTACCGATTTCAGTGAACCTTCGCAGGAAGCGCTTAAGATCGCCCGCGAGCTTGCCTCACAAGTGGGCGCTGGGCTCTTGCTGGTGCATGTAGTGCCGGTCCTTCCTGCGCTCCCGAATGATCCCAACTATGTCCTCAAGGTTCCGGAGTACGAGAGGCTGCTACACCAGGACGCCGACGAGAAGCTGGCGCAGTTGGTCAAGGAAGAGACGAAAGGCGCGACTGCCCGGACCATGGTGGGTCACGGCGATGTCGCCGACGAGATCGTGCGCATCGCCGAGATCGAGAAAGCAGATCTGATCGTGATTGCCACCCATGGAACGACCGGTTGGCGGCGGTTCATGTTTGGATCGGTCGCCGAGAAGGTGGTGCGCCTCGCCAAGTGCCCGGTGCTTACCATACGGAACCCTCAGGAGGAGGGGACCTAGCCGGGAAGTGTCATTCAAAATTCAGGCGCAGTGGGTCTAGGTCCTGCCCCACGTCTGAGCGAGAGCGATCATAGGACCGCGATGGATCACGCAAGTATTGGGTGATCCCCATTCCGTTCTTCCACTGAAGAACAAACTAAAACGCGCATCATTTGGGTCTTAAAAGGAGGATCCCCTATGAAACTCATTCCTAAGCAAGATAGCTCGAGCATGGTGGAGCAGAACTCGCCCGAACTCGAACAACAGATCCGTACTCGTGCTTATGAATTGTACGAAGAGCGCGGACGAACCGATGGACACGACATGAACGACTGGCTGCGAGCCGAGTCCGAGGTAACGAGCGGCAAACGAGAGGCGGTTGCCGCTTAGGGATAAAGACACGAAGAACCGGTCCTCTTCGGCTGGGTTCATGAGCAATTTCAGGGGAGACCGAATGCCGTGGTCTCCCTGTTCTTCAACGTCTTGAGTGCAGTTCTCTTCGAATCCGCTGGAAGTTGGATGTTCCGCAGCGACGCGTTCGGGCTTCAGACTGACGCCGGTCCGACACCGAGATCACGCCGCTGGCTCCAACGTAGCGAGTCTAAGTCCAAACATTGTTCAGGCGAAACGATAAGCGCGACGCGGTCGCAGTTGGCGTGCGAACCGAGAACCCACACCCATTTCCGCATCGCGGTTAGCAACGGTGGCAAATGCCCGGGCGGCGCGCTCGGCCGCCTCGGGCTGATGCAGAATCTCCTCCACGCGCAGCTTCCGCTTGCCGCCAGGCACGTTCCACTCGACCACGTCGCCGGCTCGATACCCCAGGATCGCGGTGCCGATCGGAGCGAGCACCGAGATCTTGCCCTGAGAAAAGTCTGCGTCCCGCGGGAAAACGAGGGTATGAGTCATCTCCTTACCTGTGTCGAGGTCAGTCATGCGGACTCGCGAGTTCATCGTGACCACATTAGCCGGGACACGTCCCGCTGACACGACGCGCGCCCGATCGAGTTCCTCTTCCAGCATCGCCAGGTGCTCCCGGTCTTTGCTGGCTGAATTCTTCACGAAATCGAGTAGCCGCCGCAGCTTTTCCATGTCGGGTTCAGTAATGAAAATATTGTGTTGTTTCATGACCATCTCCTTTGCCATTCCTTCTCCAGTTCTCCCGACTCGCTCATCCCTCCAGCTGCCAGACGGCCGAACTGACACGTCGGTCGACAGGCTCCGACGGCGGCTCGCGTAAAACCGTCCGGCCCACTGCAAGAATCGTGACATAGTCCAGCCCCGAGTCCTGGTGCCGCCTCAGTTCCGTGATCTCGACAGAATCGAAGGACCTGGCGGCAGCAGTTTCCAGAAGCCGACGGACTGCCCGGTCCAGAACCTTGCTGTCGCACCCGAATGCGCTCGCTTCCATGGCAACGCCCGCAGACAACGAGCGACCTGAGTCCATGAATTCCTGCTCGACTCCTCCGGCCACCGCATTGGTGATGACCAGCCACGTGCCATGGAACTCGGTCGCCAGCCGCATCGAGTACGGCGGTTCCACAAATTCGGCGGGCCGCACAAACACCGTCCCCTGGCCAACATGTGCTTCTACCGCGCCGCGGGCCGGTTCGGACGACTCTCGAAGAGCATTCTTCGTGAAACTGCTGCGAGCGTCTGACATTCTCCCGTCCTCTCGTGTCTGGCTTGGCAAGACGCGTCATCAGGACTGCCTTACTGCCGATGACGCGCAACACTTTGCCCAAAGTGAATGAGGACGGCCGGGCCGCTTCGAAGCGCGGCCCGGTTTTCTCCCGAGGGACCGAGGCTACATCCTCTCTTCCAAGCCTCGGCCCTTCGTGATCACGTCGTCCTAGCAATACCGTACGATGAACCGAGACTAAACAAAAGTTGATAATTGTTCATGGATTGTTAGGTTATGATTAAGCGAGGTCAGGGCTATGGAATGGATGAACTACCATCATTTGCTTTATTTCTGGACCGTCGTTCGCGAAGGCAGCATCAGCAAGGCCAGCCAGAAATTGCGAATCTCTTCCCCGGCGATCAGTGCGCAGTTGCGCAGCCTCGAAGAAAACTTTGGCGAGAAGTTGCTCCGGCGTTCGGGACGAAACCTGGTGCTGACAGAAATGGGCCGCACGGTCTTCAGTTATGCGGAGGACATTTTCGCCCTGGGCCGCGAACTGCTGGACACAGTGCGCAATCGCCCCACCGGTCGGCCGATGCGAGTCGATATCGGTGTAGTCGATGCCCTGCCAAAGTTGATTGCGCAATGGCTGATTGAACCGGCCCTGCACCTGCGGGAGCCGGTTCGAGTGGTGTGCCGGGAAGCGACGTCCGATCAACTGATCGCGCGCCTGGCGACGCTCGAACTCGACGTGGTTTTGTCCGACTCGCCCATCAACCCTAACCTCAAGATTCGGGCTTTCAACCATCTCCTCGGGGAAAGCGCAGTAACTTTTGTCGCCATGCCCAAGCTGGCTAACAAATGCAAGGGGCGGTTTCCGAAATGTCTGGATCGCATGCCGATGCTCTTGCCCACCGACAACACGGACCTGCGGCGAAGCCTCGACCAGTGGTTTGAAACCCATAACATCCGCCCGGATATCGTCGGGGAGTTTGAGGACTATGCCCTGCTCCGTGCCTTCGGACAAGCCGGAAGCGGTATTTTCCCTGTGCCTTCCGTCTTCGAAAAGCAATTAAAGCAGCAGGACAGTCTGCGCCGGGTGGGACGTACCGAGGAGGTGCACAGCCGCTTCTTCGCGATTTCGGCGGAACGAAAGCTGATGCACCCGGCCGTCGTGGCTATCTGTGATACGGCCCGCCGCGAGTTGTTCGATGTCAAACTCAGCATGAAGGCAGCCTAGGTTGCGCAGGCCTTGTATAGGGAAGGCGCCCGATGCCAATACGATGCACCCATCCGGAGCGGAGGAGCATTCGGGGCACCATCCAAATGGGCCATCGGTAGCAGGAAACGGCGCGGAATGCGGATGGACTCATCTACCGATCGCGGTCAGGTCTGCGGACTTCCTGGTCCACGCGATCGACGAAGACATACAGCCCTAAGCAGATCAGAAACATTACGCCGGAGAAAACCGCGGCGGGTAGTGCGCTTTCGCGATGCCCCGCGAGGAAGGACTCGAGGGCCGCACTCAGCAACCAGACCTGGACGATCAGGAGCACCGCGATCAGTGACATGGCACCGGCGATGGCTGTGAGTCCCCGAGTCGGTGGAGGCAGTTGCGTTGGCGCTGGCATGATCAGGCCTTGACCTCGGTTGCGACCAGGTACTCTCCATCGGCTTCAAGGATCACCCGCGGCAGCGGACGGGATGGAGGCCCTTGCAAGACCGACCCGTCCTTGATCGAGAAAAAGCCCTGGTGGCAGGGGCACTCCAACCGGTCGTTGGACTGCGAATAATAAACCGCACACGACAAGTGTGTGCACTTCTGGCTGTAGCTCACATACTGGTTCTCGCCTGTGCGGACCAGAATGCAGTGGTCATCCGGGGCGGGGTACGTGAATAGCTTGACTTGGCCGACCGCGATCTCTCCCAGCTTGGCGACGGTCTGACGAGGGTATGCGGGAGCCCGGTAGAACAGCGAGCGGATGAAGATCCAAACGTTACCCACGAACATCCCCAAGCTGGTCAGAACCAGAAACTTGGTGAGCTGTCGGCGGGTCACGTAGCGTTCGTCTGCGGTGCGGACCGAGAACTCTTCCTTCCAAAGCGGTTCGCTACTGGCTCGTCCGAACCATCTCATGGTTCCTCCTTCCACATGTAGTCGACCACGTCCAGAGTGATAGCCTCGCGCTCCGCGGGCGCCATCATGTAGACCTTGGTGGTGATCTTTTGGCCACCGAAGTAGAACACGTTCGTCGGCCGTTCGCGCCGCTTCGCGATCTCCTCCGGCCGCACGTAAGCCAGCGCCTGGCTGGGGCAGACGGTTGCGCACATCGGTCGCTTACCAACGGAGGTGCGGTCGTAGCACATGTCACACTTCATCATCTGCTGTTCGGCTTCCATCATCTTCGGTATGCCGAATGGGCAGGCCAGGACACAGTTGTTGCACGCAATACAACGGGGCTTGAGCGAGGAATGAACGATCCCGTCCTCGCCTTTCTTGATGGCATCGGCGGGACAGACCTGGGCGCACGTCGGTTCGTCGCAGTGCCAGCACACATAGGCTGCGGAGCTGATGTTCTCGCGCCGTTCGATGAAGTCGAAATTGATCATCGACTTTCCGCGGTGGGTCTCGCATTCCTCGCAAGCCTGCAAGCAGGAGCGGCAGCCGATGCAACGCGAGGGATCGACATAGAACTCGTACCCGAACACTAGGCGCCTCCCCGCGAAGCACCGTTCACATGCGGGTCACGATCATCCGGAGATGCATCGGGACCACTGGCCTTAGCAATCCGACAGGCAGACACCTTGAATTCAGGAATCTTGCTGCGCGGGTCCAGCGTCCGGTGGGTGAGGCGGTTGGCACTCCGGGTCCCAGCCCAGTGATAGGGAATGAAGACTGTGTCGGGGCGAATGGTCTTCACCACCATGGCTTGGATTGTCAGATCGTCGCGGCGGGTGGTTACTGTCACCCAGTCGCCGTCTTTGATTCCTTGCTTTTCCGCCAGCCGAGGATGAATTTCCGCCCGTGGCTCTGGATACTGGTCGATCAACGCGCCGATGCGCCTGGTCTGTGTCCCAGACAAATATTGGCTCACTACACGGCCTGTAGTTAGAAACAACGGATATTCGTCGCTGATCGGGTCGCCACTTGGCCGCCATTCCGTCACATTGAAGTGTGCCTTGCCATCGTGGGTATAGAATTTTCTGTCCACGAACAGACGCGGCGTTCCCGGGTGGTCGAGTGATGGGCAGGGCCAAAAAATGCCCATTTCTTTATCCACCCTTTCATACGTAATCCCGTAGTAGTCGGCTATTCCACCCCGCGAGGCGATTCGAAGCTCTTCGAGAATATCGGCAGGGCTCTTGAACGGGAAGTACTGGCCGCGTCCCAGCCGATGAGCCAAGTCGATGATGATGTCGGAGTCTGGCCGCGCCTCACCGGGGGGATCAATGCTTTTCTTCCAATGAATCACGCGCCCTTCGGCACTACAGCCGAGCCCGTCTTCTTCTTCGTGCAGGCTTCCGGACAGAACTACATCGGCGTGATGCGCGGTTTCAGAGAGGAAGAAGTCGATCACGCCGAAGAATTCCAGCTTCGATAGAGCCTCACGTGTGAAGTTCGCGTCGGGAAGTGAGACTAGCGGGTTGAAGCACGTGGAAAGCAGTCCCTTGATCTCGCCGCGATGAATCGCCTCCATGATTTCTTCGGCAGTGTAGCCCGGCTGGGGCAGTTCTTCCGGGTGGATGCCCCAGACTCCCGCGATATACTCACGTGCCGCGGGGTCTGTGAGCGAGCGCTGGCCAGGAAGCTGGTCGCACTTCTGTCCGTGCTCGCGTCCGCCCTGGCCGTTGCCTTGGCCAGTGATCATGGTGGGACCGGCACCCTCGCGTCCGATGTTGCCGGTAGCCAGGGCAATATTGACCACGGCCAGGCAGTTCTCCACCCCTTTGGACTGGTGTTCCAATCCTCGGGCGTGCATCAGGATGACCCGCTTGGATTTGCCAACCCAACGCGCCGCCTTCTCAATGGCTTCAGGCGGCACACCGGTCATTTCGGCTGCCTTCTGTAGATTCCACTGTTTCGCAGACTCCGCCACCGCTTCAAAACCGGTGGTGAATCTCGCGATGAATTCGCGATCCTCCAAACCGTCACGCAGGATCACGTGCAGCATTCCCATGAGTAGTGCGAGATCGGTTCCCGGACGCAGCGGAAGATAGAGATCCGCATTCCGCGTGATAGGGGTCATACGCGGATCGGCGACAATAAGCCGTCCACCGTTATCCCGGCAGCGCCAGATGTAGTCGGTGGTGATCGGGGCACAGTCGCCGATGTTCGCACCAATCACGAACAATACTTCCGCTTTGGGGATCTCACTCCACGGAATTGTGCTGCGGTCTACGCCGAAAGCGAGTTTGTATGCCGTCCCGGCTGAAACCATGCAGAGCCGCCCGTTGTAGTCGATGTGACGAGTGCCCAGCGCCACGCGGGCGAACTTTCCCATGAGATAGGATTTCTCCGTTGAGAGCGACGCGCCACCGTAGATCGCGATGGCGTCTTTGCCATACTTCTCCTGAATTTCGCGTATCCGGCTTACCGTGAAGTCGAGAGCCTCATCCCAAGTCGCGCGACGAAAACCCTGTTCGCTGCGCATCAAAGGCGAAAGCAGACGATCGGGGTGGTTGCCCTGAAGATAACGCTTCACTCCCTTTGGGCAGAGCATGCCGCGGTTAAATGGAAACTCCTCCCACGGTTCGAACCCGATGACGCGATTCTCCCGGACTTTCAATTGGATTCCGCACTGCTGTCCGCAGAAGCAACAGTGGGTCTTTACCAGTTTCTCTGCCGGATGGATCGATTCATCCTTCCACCCGCCGGGCGGAACGTAGTTGAGGTGCGGCCCGAACTGTTTTTTCAGCGTCTCTTCGGAGACTGGAGCCTTAGCCATTCTCTTCCTCTTTTAATCTCATTTGCGCGAGGGAAATTGATTTTCGTTTGCAGGCGGGGCAAAGCTCCTGCCAGTTGCTTACTGGTCCCGACATTGAATAGTTGAAACCCACCTGCGGCAGAACACGTTCGAGGTCATCGATGTGCATGCGGGAAGCATAGCGCTCCCCGCAACGCGCGCAGATTGCGCCTTCGCCCTCCGCCCCTGCCTGCTGATACAGTTTCACGCCCAATTGTGCCGGCCGCTGAAAGATATGGAAAAACTTTCCAAACGGCAGATAGAGCAGAGCGGCAATCACCGTGATGGCATGCAGGATAGCGATGAAATCATAGAAACTACCGCCCAGCCAGACTTGCGAAACCGTCAACGCCAACCCGGTAATCGATACTGCAAACAGCAGGATCAGCGGCCAGAAGTCCATGGCAAGTGTCTGCACTGCGCGTGCACCTTCGTCGCGCATGCGGCGCCACAACGACAGGCCGATGCCGCCCAACACTAGGAATGCTGCTATGTCCAAGCCATGAAACAGCACCAACGCAGTGAATGTGTGCAGACGAAAGCTGAACGCGGGATACCCGAACAGATGAGTGACGTACGTCATCTGATCGTCAGGGGCGCTGGTGAAATGAATCCATCCAAACACTAGAGGGAATGTGATCGCCACGGCCAACAAACATCCCCAGAAAATCAGCTGATGCATGGCCCAACGCATTCGCGAACGTTTCGCGATGAACGTCTGGGCAACGAGATGCGTTGCCGCCGATTCCACCACACGGCCCAAACTACGGACGACCCCACGCTCCCGGACGAGTTGCCACCCACGTTCCCAGTACACGTAGGTCGGAGGTTTTCGAATCCAAACCGTGTAGTGATAAATCACGCCCCAGGTCGCGAAAATGATAGCGAAAGTGTAAATCACCAGCGCGGGGTCAAAGTTCTGTAGATTGCGCGACCCGAGCACGATGGCGGCAATCAATACTCCTGTCCACAGCGTCGCAAACGCTCCGGCACGAATCCCGTCCGCGGTTCGCGTTAACTCAACAGGAAGTTTGGCGGAGAGCGCTTCTTCCTGCGGCAAAAAGACGCGACCATTCATCCACCAGAGAAGACAGGCAACGACCGAGAGCAGCAGGAATCCAGGCCAAACCACTCCCACCCGGTCACGGAACATACCTAGAAGCAAAGGAGGGAAGAAGCCGCCCATGCCGCCCATCGCGCCCACCAGCCCAGTGACCGTGGCCCTCTGGGTCGGGAAATATCTGGGCACCAGCTGAAAAACAGCGCCGTTGCCGATGCCGAGCAGAGCGGCACACCCCAGTGCCCCAACCGTAAAGGGCAGCATGGAGGGCACGCCCAGCAACAGTGCGAAGGCGGCCACAGCCGGCAGAATCCACGAAAGAACTCGCGATCCGCCGATCCGGTCCGAGAGCCAACCGCCAAGAGGGCGGCAGAGGGTGGCGAGCACTACGAATCCGGCGGTCCGGAAGCCGGCGTCGGCTGGCTTGAGGTTGAATTGATCACGCAACAATGTGGGTAGATAAATCGAGAAAGCAACGAATCCGCCAAAGGTCAGAAAATAGAAGGCCGCCAGCGCCCACGCCAGAGGCTCGCGTCCGAGTACGCCGAGCATCTCGGAAACACTCTTGGGACGCACCGTCTGGGGAGCGTTCCGAGCAAAGGCGACAAAAACACCTGCCCAGACCAGCAGGACCACTGACATCCCCCAATACACGGAGCGGAATCCGTACGCAGCCGCAACAACCGGCCCCAGAAACACCGCGGCCGATTGTCCGATGTTTCCCAAACCGTACACCCCGAGCGCGCTACCCTGGCTCTCTAGCGAAAACCAGCGGGAGACGTAACCAACACCCACCGCGAATGAAGAACCTGCCATTCCTAGGAGGAAGGCCGCAACGAGTAAATTCCTGTAGCCGGTGGTAACCGGAACCAAGGCCACCGGTACAGCAACGAAGAACAGCAGGACTGTGAAAACGGCGCGGGCGCCAAAGCGGTCCGTCAGCATCCCCATGGGAATACGAGCCAAAGAACCCAGCAGGACAGGGACCGCGACCAGAAAGGCCGTCTGTGTAGCGGAGAGGTGAAATAGTTGGCGAAAATGCGGGGCGAAGGCACTGATCAGGCCCCAGGCCGCGAAGCAGACCGTGAAGGATACGGTACCGAGGAATAAATGCTGCTTCTGTGAATCCTCTGCGTGCTCCACGCCTCACTCCTCACCATGAAACTGTCAAGAATTCTACTATCAGCGCTCAGTGCGGAGTTTACCAGCAACGGAAGACTCGCGCCAACACCACCGTGGAGAACGGTGCACTGGGCAAGTTAAGCAAAGTCCTTTTCCGGCAATCCGGAGAGGGCTGCGAACCTTCGCCAGAGGCAGCCCAACTGCGAGCACGGTTTTCTTCCCGCGGTGACATTGAGGATAAAGGCTTCTAGGCCACCACGTCCGCATCTAGCACGCGGTCCTGTTCCAAATAATGGGCCATGGCATACTGCGCCAGAAGCGGAGTCTCGACTTGGATTTCGGCGCTGATCCATTCGCCAAGTGGGTGTGGCAGATCCGGCAGGTGGTTGCAAGCGCCACCACGTCCCAAGCGGTCGCCGAAAACGGCAGCCTCGACCGGTTCGAATTGGCGGAGCCTCGTCCATGCCTCATTGCCCACCGAGCCGGAAACGTCAATCCTTAGTTTCACTGTGAACATGATCTTCCATTACGAGGTCAGAGAAAGATGCCAAAAATGTCGCTGACGGCGACCTAGCCAGTGCGCGAACGTTTCGGCGCGCTGTTGGTAATAAGCCGCCATTTCCGTCTATTCGCAGCGCGTTGCATCTTCTTTCTGGGAGCAGTCCGATGTCAGAGTCTCGATCCGCCCTGGGCCGGCTTCCAAGTTTTCCATTCTGGCAACCAAGCAGTGTTGTTCACGCACGGAAAGATGCAAGTCGGCGAGTCGCAACAATTGATCTTCCTCGTCGACGATATGATGCTGAATCACATCGAACAGTTCCTTCGAAAGCCTGCTGAGTTCCTCGCACTGGCGCTCAGTCAGGCTCATCCCATCCATCCGGGTCAACTCGTCCATGCCGGCAATGACTTCAGCGACGTACTGGTGTTGTTCACCCATCTCCCCCAACACCTCGGGAAACTTTGCCCGAAGAAACGGGTAAACGACCATTTCTTCCTTCCGAACGTGCACCTCCATCAACTGCCGAATTTCGGCAAAGACATCTCGGACTTCGGACACTAGCCTCTCACCCCGATGTTTCACGGTCATCAGCAGACGGTCAAGCCGCATCTCGATCTGCCGGTGATCCGCCCGGAGCAAATCTGAAGCTGAGCCAGAAGCCATTTCGCCCCATTCCCTCAAACCATGCCTGACTTGCGCCAAAACCATCTTAACTGTCTACCCGGGCCGATCAAGCTGCGTGGCAGGCGCTGGCGTCACCACAGATCATCTCCAACAAACGCCCGGCCAACTGTTCGAACCCATGGTGAACGTCAATGCCGATTTCGGAGTCGTGCTGGTCAAATCGCGCCAACAATTCTCGCTGTTCACTATCGTTCAACAGCTTGTTCGCCATCGGGAAGAGCAAATAGTCCTCTTTCCAGATGTGGGCTGGATAGAGCTCAATCAGCTTGCGGAGGGTGCCGATCAGCGCTTCCCTGCCAGCGTTGGGAGTGCGAATATAGGTTTCGGACGTGAGCTTCAGATCGGCCATCAGGCTTCGCCCCTTCTCATGCTCGTGAAGAAGAACCGCCAGGGGACAGCCGCTCACGGGCACTCCCTTCTTCTCCAGAAGCTTGAACAGGTAGTCCTCCTCCTTCGCATGGTGACACCTGTCCCCAAAGGTCTGCATGAACTCGGACAGATCTGTGAGTACCGCAGCTTCGACTTGCTTGCCCGACTCGAGCTTTTCGATAAGTATCGCCATCCCGCCGACGACTTGCTGGATGACGCGGTGTTCGCGCTCCAACTCCTCGGTTGGTTTCCTGCTTGTCATTTGAATATTCCTTTCGCACTTCAGCCCGCGATCAGCGCTGATAGTGCTTCGCATTGATTTCAGCGAAGTGTTTCCACTTGTCTGGCAAATCCTCTAGCACGAAGATTGCGGATACCGGGCACACGGACACACAGGCTCCGCAATCGATACATTCGACCGGGTCGATGTAGAGCTGAATTTCCGTAGCAAAATCATCTTCGTTCTTCCTGGGATGAATGCAGTCGACAGGACACGCATCTACGCAAGCCGTATCTTTGGTTCCGATACAGGGTTCAGCAATCACGTAAGCCATGAGAACGGAACCTCCCTCATTCGAGGCTAACTCTCCCATCACAAGATGCAGTGACAAAAGTCACGAGGCCTGCCCAGCCATTCGTGCAAGCTCAACGCCTTGCTCAGTTGGCCCACAACCGTGACAGGCCGAAATTGGCTGGACCGTGAGTCCTCGGGCAGAGTCGAAACTCAGCGTGTGAGTCAACTTGCAGTTCTCGCACAACCAGAAGAACACCGAGGCGTGACCCGACTTCGTGTTGCAAACCGAGTGCGGAACGTCCCGGCATGGTTCCGATGGCGATCTCACCTCAAATCGAAACAACCTGCCGCTTCCGAGTCGACGAAAAGACGCAGAGCACGTCGGGTTGGCGCATTTCGACAGCATCACGGTCCTCCTTCTGACAACTGCTCGTTCTCCTATTTCCGCACCCTGGGCAGATATTTCCAATAGTCTGTTCGTACTGCTGACCAAGATTTCTGTAACCTGCGCGGAAGGTATGGAAAAGAGGTAGCAGCCGGATCAATTTGGCAGAAAGCGTGGAGGACAAGTGCGGATGGAAATGGATTCGCTTTGACATCCGTCATTGAACCGTATATCGGATGATGGCTCTTCTCATAATCCAGAATCGCGCCTGCCTCTAGGCCGAGCGAACGTACGTCTCCATCGCTGGTACAGACAGTCTATTGCTTGATGCAGCGCTAGAATCGAATCTGGGGATGTGGTTGAGGAGGTCGAAATGCAACCAAGGATCCAATACGCAAAAGTCGCTCCTGGCGCCATGACGGCAATGCTGGGTCTCGAAACCTATGTTCTCCACTGCGGGTTAGAGCGTTCTCTGATTGAGTTGATAAAGCTAAGGGCGTCGCAGATCAACGGATGTGCCTACTGTGTGGATATGCACACGAAAGATGCCCGCGCAGAAGGTGAAACCGAGCAACGACTGTACGCGGTGAGCGTCTGGGAGGAGACGCCTTTCTTCACCGAGCGTGAAAGAGCCGGGCTCGCCTGGACGGAGGCGGTCACGCTGATCGGCCAAGGGCACGTAAAAGATGATGTTTACCAGCAAGCTCGTGGCAGTTTCAGTGAACCCGAACTGGTTAGTCTGACCCTGGCAATCATCGCCATCAACGGGTGGAACCGATTGGCCATCAGTTTTCGCACCGTACCTGGCACCTACCAACCTGCCAGAGAGAATACCTTGAAGACCGGAGCCCAGGGCTCGCCAGCTCAGAACAATGAGGGGCACGCAGTCGATGGCTAGGAGTGCGAGCGATCTGCGAGGGCGAGCTAGGCCCCTAGACAAACAGCTCCGTACCAAAGCGAACCGTCCTCCGAGCAAACCTACTCACCGGCTCGGTCTGACTGTCAAGCGGAGAGCCAAACGGCCTAACCAGAGCCCCCTGGTATTCACGGTGGGGCACTCAACACGAACCTTGAAGGAGTTCGTTGCTCTACTGCTCGCTCACGGCGTCAAGCAACTAATTGATGTTCGAACCATCCCGCGCTCGCGACACAATCCGCAATTCAACCGCGACCGGTTACCCCATCCGCTACGAAAGGCTGGAATCCGTTATCGGCACATGGCCGGACTCGGCGGCCTGCGGCATGCGCGTCGTGACTCGATCAATACTGCTTGGAGAAATGCCAGCTTTCGCGGCTTCGCTGACTACATGCAGACACCGGAATTTCGGGAGGCTCTGGATCAGCTCGTCAAACTGGCGAAAAAACGGCGAACCGCAATCATGTGTGCCGAAGCTGTACCCTGGCGATGTCATCGCTCACTGATCGGCGATGCCCTTCTGGTTCGAGGCGTTCGAGTGGAGGAAATCGCAAGCCCGACGCGCACGCGGCCCCACGTTCTGACCCCGTGGGCCCGGGTGAAGAGGAAGCGACTCTCCTACCCTGGCAATCCCGAAGACGCTAAGACCGTGGTCGGGGGGGCCACCTGACCCTCCTGATCTACTCGGAGGTCGTATCCATTTCAGCGGCATCGCTTGGTCTCCTCAGATTTTCATTTGACTGCGCAACGGCTGGAATGCTACGGGCGCGTACGCTCTAACCCTTCAACAGGGTGTGAGAGTGGTTGGTAACGACATTTCCCACTCCCACCCTCCAATCCCTAGGCAGCCGTTACTCCGACCGCACTCTTCTTGCACGGGTTGACCTTTGCCAAGCTGACTTCGAGCACCCCGTTCTTGATCGCGGCTGTCATGTTGTCTGGATCTATCTCATGCGGCAACTCCAGGACCCGGAACATCTCATCGGACACTTTTCCCTGGAACGCTGTTTTTTCCTTCTTCTGTTCCACGGTTTCCTGCTTCTTGGCGCGGATGATCAGGCGCCTCGGCTCGGCCAGGACCTCCACGTCTTTGCCGGTAAAACCGGGGACTTCGGCCGTGACCGTAAACCCTCCGTCGGTGTCCACCACTGTGGCCGGGATTGGAGTCAGCAACTCAGATTCTGCACGAAACCAGTCTTCACAGTCATGTCCGTGCTCAGACCCTCGGGCTTCGAACAGTTCGTAGGCGCGACGGGCCACCGCCGCGGAGATCTGCCGGGTTCGTTCGACAAACGTACCACTTGCTGTAAGTTTGAAAATGGCAGGTTGAGTCGTAGGGCTTGCGTTTGTTGCCATTGTGCTCTTCATCACATTTTCTCCATTTCTCTAAATATTCATGCGTGCTTCATGACGCTAAGTATTCCTCGTCAGTGACGAGGGTTTCAGATTCCGTCCTTCGCGGTGCGAGTCTGAAGTCCTGGCTGGTGGCGTGCTGAGCGTCAGGAGAACGGATCCATCCCGCTTTCTCTATGCGAGCCAACAACAGGTGGAAATAGACGAGACCTGCATAAGGTTGCCATCCCCTAACGGCCCTCCGTACCGCGTCGTAGTCCAGGGGTTGTTTCTTACGCAAGAATTGGGCTAACTTTTTGCGGGCGCCAACGTCATCTCCTGGGAAAATGTCCAATCGTCCGAGCCCCCGGAGTAAGACGTATTCTGCAGTCCAGCGGCCCACCCCTTTCAGCTTTACCAATCGTTCAAGCGCGGCTTGATTGTCGAGTTTGACGAATGACTCCAGGTTCAGGCGCCGATCACGAATCGCGGAACTGAGCTCCAGCAAAGCCCGTGATTTGCTGGCGCTGAATCCCAGAGATTTCAAAGACTGCTCGCGCACTCCCGAGAAATTTGTCGGATTGGGGAATGCGTGCGGCCCATCCTTCGCGCTGGCCGCCAGGACGCCGATTTGTTGTGCCAAGCGGCTAAGCAGAAGAATTCCCACTAGCAGCGAGAGTTGCTGGCATGCGATGCCATTGGCCAGGGCCTCAAACACGGTGGGAAATTGGGG
The DNA here is from genome assembly GCA_018268755.1 of Acidobacteriota bacterium. Taxonomy (GTDB): domain Bacteria; phylum Acidobacteriota; class Terriglobia; order Terriglobales; family Acidobacteriaceae; genus KAN-5. The sequence continues at coordinate 109,488 of JAFDVW010000013.1, read as the reverse complement.
TGGCTTGAGCCCGCGAAATTCGTCGACCAAGGGCCGCAGTCTTGGATCGCTCGTTGCCAGTCTATAAAAGGGGTTCAAGTCCGTATGCACTCCAAGCATGCGTTCGATCAACGCTCTTGCTGTATTTCCTTGCTGCGCTGTTAGGCGAGGGCCGGTCAAATCGACTTCCAGTAGTGGCTGTTCTGAACCGCCACTTTGGCGTACGGCCACTTCCACTGCTTGACTATCGATCAGCAAAACACGCCGGTAGGTGCTTCCATCCCAGCGATCGACTGCATTCTCTGGACGCCGACGAAGCGCCCAAACCGTGAGATCCAACCGAAAGGGTGGTAAGGGCGTGATCGAGAATGACCTTTGACTCACCGCACTGGCCTCCAATTGTTTACGAACACGATCTCGCATAACCGCCGCAGACATGCGGCCTTCGCGCGGCCTCGTTGCACTCGTGCGGGTATCCCGTTCGCCATAAGCTCATGCTGAGCCCGATGTTTGCTTCGCGCAATGCTACGTTCGTTTCAATTGGCATTATGATTGTCATCAACTGCTAGAAGACAATGAACTAGAAGACAGAGAAGCCAACGGACTCCCCAAAAGGCGTTGACGTAGAGAACCCAGTGGCTACAGCCAAACCTGCTTTTGTTCTTCTCAGGCGCCCACTAAACTGGGGTACTTCCGCTAGATGCCTACATGGCAGTTTGTCCTTCCCAACGATTGCTACCTGGCCATCAGCTTCAGTACTCTAGTGTTCGTTCCAGAGCCGCTACAATCCTTTCCACCGAGGGCATGTAGAAATTCTCGAGCGGAGGGGAAGCTGGAACCGCGGGAATGTCCGGGCCAGTGACCCGTGCAATGGGAGCATCCAGACAGTCGAACGCCTCTTCCGCGATGATGGCTGAGATTTCCGCACCGATACCGAGGGTGCGATTGGCCTCATGCACCACAACTGCCCGGCTGGTCCTCGCCACCGATTCGAGAAAGGTATCTTTGTCGAGCGGGGCAAGCGTGCGGAGGTCGATCACTTCCACTTCCGCACCTTGCTCTTTGTGCATCTTCTCCGCCGCCTGCAAAGTGAGTTGCAACATATAGCCGTGCGATATGGCCGTGACATCACTGCCCTTCCGTTTGACCGCAGCCTTCATCAGCGGGATCGTGTAGTCCTCGGCAGGAACCTCCTCCTTTACGGAGCGATACAGTTTCTTGTGCTCGAAGAAAAGGACCGGGTCATCGTTCCGAATTGCCGCCTTCAACAGGCCTTTGGCGTCATACGGAGACGAGGGGGCGACCACTATCAAACCGGGCGTATGAATGAACCAGCTTGTGTTCGTCTGTGAATGGTACAGACCGCCACCCACCCCGCCGCCGTAGCAGACTCTCACGGTCAGGGGGCAAGTCTGCGTGCCCGCGCTGCGGTATCGCAGTTTCGCAGCCTGTTCCACGATGGAATCCATTGCCGGGGCGATGAAATCCGCGAATTGAATCTCCGGCACGGGGCGCATGCCTGCCATGGCTGCGCCAATGGAAGAGCTAATGATAATGCCTTCCGCAAGTGGAGAATCGATTACTCGCGCGCTTCCGAATTCTTCCTGCAGCCCCTTGGTCGCTTTGAATACTCCGCCCATCGCCCCGATGTCTTCCCCAATCATGAACACGCGCTCATCCCGGGCCATCTCCTCACGGAGGGCGCTGGTGATCGCGTCGATATAAGTCATAACCGCCATCCAGGTTCCTCCGCTGGCTGGTTCACACCATTACGGCGACTTGGGGAGCCCAAACCTTCCGGTTCAGTTCGCGCTCGCGAATGCTGAAGGAGAACACGTGATCCAGAGCGTCTACCGGATCGGGGTATGGTGACTTTTCCGCAAACTCAATGGCTTCGTCGATCTCCCGCTCGAATTCCGCCAGCAATTCTTGCTTCCAGGAATCTGCCCAGAAACCGCGCTCCGTGAGATAGCGCTCCATGGCTGGAATCGGATCGCGAGACTTCCAGTACTCCAACTCCCCGACCGGGCGATATTTCGCGGGATCAATCTCCGAGTGGCCATACCACCGGTAGGTCTTGCACTCGATCAGCGTCGGCCCAACTCCCTGGCGAGCGCCGTATATGGCTTCTTGCGCCGCCTTGTATACCGCAACCACGTCGTTCCCATCCACCGTTATGCCACGCATCCCATAGGCCTGTGCTTTGATGCTGAAATCCGCCACCGCACTCTGAAGTTGCGCCGGGACCGACTCTGCCCAAAGGTTATTCTCCAGGATGAAGACAATCGGCAACTGCTGCACGCCCGCAAAGTTCAACGATTCGTGCCAAAGGCCTAGGCTGGTGGAACCTTCGCCCGAAAGGGCCACGACCACACTCATCTTCTTCTGCATCTTGTTGGCCAGGGCAACGCCGGTGCCGATCGCCAGTTGTGCAGCAATCGTCGATGCCGGGGTGATGATGTTGAGCGGAGCGTATCCGCAATGGGCTTGCGCACAACGGCCCTGGTCCGGGCTTGCTTTGCGCAGAAAGATGTGTGCAAACATCAGTTTGAGAGGTGTTCCCTTCATGATGTGAGTGACGAAATTACGGTGAGAAGGTGCAACCGTATCTTCCGGAAGCAGGTCCATGGTGGCGCCAACCTCGGTTGCCTCTTGCCCCACGGCGGAGAAGTAATTGCCGGAGAATCGGCCCTGCCGATACAAGAGGCGTATTCGTTCCTCCACGGTGCGGCATTTCAGCATGTAACTGTACAGCTTCCCCAGGGTCCCTTCTTCCAGCGGCGCATGGGTGTCGAATGCTGCCAGGCGATGCAGTTCGTCAGACGATCCTGTGTACGGTGGGTGGGTCATTCGGGTTGTCATTCTCCTCACTGAGTGGCTACGCCGCTCGCTACCCCCTTCGACGTGTTTCTCTCTTGGTTGCCAGGTAAGTCCTCAGAGCCACGGCGTTGTTGCGTTCCGCATCGTGGGTGCTGAACACCAGAGTGACGCGACCCCGACGCGCGGCATTAACGATCGGTTCCAGGACTTCGGGTTTCGCATCCAGCTCAGCCGAATACCGTCGCTGAAACTCTGTCCATTTGGCTGGATCGTGACTAAACCACTGGCGGAGTTTCGTGCTCGGAGCGACATCCTTGAGCCAGGCATCAAGGCGGAGTGCACCCTTCTTCACGCCGCGCGGCCAGAGCCGCTCTACCAGGATACGGACGCCGTCATCTTTGCTCGCGGAATCATAAGCACGCTTGAGGTTAATCATCTCTGTATCTCCTCCTTAGGAAAATGTTCCGCATCCGAATTCACCGAGAGTCCGGTTGCGGGGGCCACTCTGGAGAACCGCATTCCGGGCACTGGCTGTTGATGAAACTTAGCCACGCCACAATCTCCCCTGAACCGGGCATTGCCTGGCCCTCTGCCGCCCGGTACACAACGAACACCTCGCCGTAACGGTCTGTAATATAGATAGCGGTCGCTGGGTGGCCCTCCTTGTCCACAGCGCCCGCGGGACGATGTATCCGCCCATCTTCGTCGACCAATAACGGGAATGAGAGATTCTCCTCTTGCCCTATTCGCGCCGCTCGTTCCCGGGCACATTGCATGATGGCCAATACCTCCGCCTGCTCCTCGTGAATGTGGATATAATCGGCCGCAATCTCAGCCAAAAGCTTCCGATCCGGGTTCCCAGCCCCGCCTCCCGCGAATACAAGTACCAGGTTGGAACGCCCTCGATAGTCAGAGAGACTGACTTGCTGCCCGAGGGTGGAGGTGAGAGTGAAATCCCGAATCAACTGACCCTTGGACGGGTGTGCCTGGGGGGCATTGGCGGTTCCCCCGCCGACTTCGGCCTGTAACATTCTTTGTCTCCCTTCGAAGGCTCCAGGAACGCCATCTGTGGAAGTCATGCTTCCCATTCCTGTCCTCAGTTGCGTTCAGTGGTAGAGACCTGAACTCTGTTTGCCCGTCAGCACCTCGATCTTTTGCTCGTACAGGATGATCTCGTTGATCAATGGGTATCCCGGCTCAAACTTCCACGACGGATCCCCGTGTTTCGCGAGGAGCCGATCCAGAAACCATGCTTTCTTGTCGCGATCGTGATAGAGAATGCGCGCTGGACCAAAAACTACAACGCTCGTGTAGACGAGGGCGGAGTCGCACGCGAAACGCTTCCCTTTGTGCAGCGGTCCAATGTCGGAGACTTCGACGCAGATCCGAGGGTTCTGTTGCACGTTTGTAAGGAAGTGTCCTTGATGCGCACCGGTGTGGAGGTACAGGGAGTCTCCGCTCTCGTAGATGTAGACCAGCGGGACAACATATGGGAATCCATTCCCATCAACTGTGCCCACATGAGCAATCTTCTGTTTGCTCAGGAACTCTCGCGCGTCGGCGTCGGGCATGAGTCGTTTGCCGCGGAACATCTGCCCGCGCAGGTCAGGAACTGTGTTCGGTGTCATCGTCTCACCTCATACCCTTAGTTGGATGTGCCGGAACAGTACGAGGGCGCAGGGCCGACCGTCAGATGGCAAGGTCGTGTTCACTTGCCGCATCGCAGTTCGCACCTCACAGGCAGATCCGCACAGGTTTTCATCGCCCTTGGCCACTCCGATGGCTATTCTCCACTCCCTATTTCCTCACTGGTGCCGCTTCTTTGAAATAGTCCGTTCGTACTCGTGAAAGAAACAACCATCATGCTGAGGCAGCCCTAAAAACAAACGTTTGGAAAGCTGGTATGAAAGGTCTATTGCTGCGAATCTACGGGAGGACGAGTATAGGACCAGAAAAGCGGCCGAGAACGCAGCACGACGGTCGCTCGATGGGTAGGTCCGGCAACTGAGTCAAGCATCCAGCCCGCAAGAGGAGGAATGATGTCCGTTTTGGTGTCCACCCATACCGCGGTACTGAAACAACGCGAGGAAATTGCCGAAGGCACCATCGCATTCCATCTTGAGAAGCCCAGCGGGTTCGAGTTCAGGGCGGGACAATCCATCGATTTGACATTGATTGATCCGCCAGAGAGTGATCCTGAGGGCAACAGCCGGGCATTTTCAATCGCCAGCGCGCCCTACGAAGATGAGCTTCTGGTAGCCACCCGGATGCGTGATACTGCCTTCAAGCACATCTTGCAGGCCCTCCCCATCGGTAGCAGCGTGAAGGTGGATGGCCCGTTTGGCTACTTCACGCTTCATCGGAGTCCCACCCGCCCGGCCGTGTTCCTCGCAGGTGGAATCGGAATCACACCTTTTCTGAGCATGGTCCGCCAGGCTGCCCATGACCGACTCCCGCAAGAACTGTATCTGTTCTACGGTAATCGCAGGCCTGAGGATGCCGCGTTCCTGGAGGCGCTGGCTCAACTGACGAAGACAAACCCTCGATTCCGTTTCATTCCCACCATGTCGGAGATGGAGAAGTCGCACCGAGACTGGGCAGCTGAGATTGGCTTCATCAATCGGGAGATGCTAGCCCGATACGTTCCTGTGCTTGAGGAACCTGTGTATTACGTTGCCGGTCCGCCTGCGATGGTGGCTGCGATGCGGCGAATGCTGACGGCTGCGGGCATAGATGAAGACAACATTCGCACCGAGGAGTTCTCCGGGTATTAGTTGCCGCGAAACTGTTGTTCACCGCATGGAACGTCAAGCGGACGAAGATGCGAAGCCGAAAGCGGACGGCCTTGGTCGATGTAAGAGGTCCCGCAGATGACGGCAAAACAGTCAGGAGGTACCAAGATGGCCCAGTGGAAATACGCGACGCTGTGTACAGAGATCGATGGTGGTGTCGACTTTGACGACGAACTGCGGCGGATACTTCAGGAATACGGCATGCAGGGATGGGAATTGGTCCAGGCGATACGACTCGAAAACGATAGCCGTTACCACCTCGTCTTTAAGACTCAAAGACCCTTATATCCGAACCTCGAGCCGGAAAAGCACGCCAAGGTGGAGGACGGGCTCAGGCAATAGACGCCGAATTGTGAGCGGCAGGCGAGCGAACATACGTACGGGCGGGACTCTCGATCGTGGCGTACTCTTGGGTGTACCGGATAAGCGATCCAATACGATGATTTCAGACCATGGAGGCAAGAACGATGACGCGAAATACAACGGCTCGTAAGCCTGGGGAAGCTAGCGAGCCCCTGAACAGATTGCCTCATCTAGCCGGTCCACTTTTGCGATTTAATCTCTCGGATGAACTCCAGCAACTCCGAAACCAGGACTCCTGGAAGCGTGAGAGCGGGCGCAGTTCGAAAACGCTTGCCAAGTACCCAGACTTCCGGATCGTTCTGGTCCTCATGAAGGACAGCACACAGATGAAGGAGCATCATGCCGACGGCAGAATTTCGATTCATTCCTTGCACGGAACGATCCGCATTCATCTGCCCGATCAGAAGGTGGACCTTGCAGCTGGAGAATTGATGGCGCTCGATTACGGGATACTTCACGACGTCGAGGCGCTCGAGGAAAGTGCTTTCCTCATCACGATTTCCTGGCCGGGAGGCACAATGGAAGAGCGTCACGATGCCAGGTGAGTTGCGTCTCTGTGCGCGAAACTGATGCAGGGTGGCTATGGCTGATGTAAACATCACGGTGGACGGGAAGAAGATCACGCAGCCCGCCGGCACGCCACTGATCGAGGCCTGCAAGCGCGTCGGCATTGAAATTCCATCCTTCTGCTACTACCCAGGTCTATCGCTGCAAGGCGCCTGCCGGATGTGCCTGGTGGAAATCGCCAAGATGCCGAAGCTACAGACCGCCTGCACCACGTTCATCAGCGAGGGAATGGTGGTCACCACAGAGAGTGCCACCGTCAAGCAGGCTCGTAAGGCCATGCTGGAATTCGTGCTGCAGAACCATCCCTTGGATTGTCCGGTATGTGACGCCGGCGGGCAGTGCGAACTGCAGGATGCAACCCTGACCTATGGACCCGGCGAGTCCAAGCTGATTGACCCCAAGAACCACAAGGACGAGCAGCAATGGTCTCCGGTGGTTTACTTTGACCGGCCCCGGTGCATCATGTGCTACCGCTGCGTGCGCGTCTGTGGTGAGGGCATGGATGTATGGGCCCTTGGCATTGCCAACCGCAACTCCTCCCAGCTGATCGTGCCGAACAAGGGCGACTACCTCGAATGCGAAGAATGTGGCATGTGTATCGATATCTGTCCCGTCGGTGCCTTGACATCGGGTGCATATCGCTACAAGACTCGTCCCTGGGAGATGAAACATGTGGCGACCGTCTGCACTCATTGCGGCGATGGATGCACGACCACCCTTGGGGTACGTCCGAACCAGACTGGCATGGAAATCGTCCGTGGCTCGAACCGGGACAAGAGCGGCATCAATGGCGATTTCCTGTGCATCAAGGGGCGCTATGCCTTCGATTTCACCGCCCATCCGGAACGGATCAGGCAACCTCTCGTCCGCAGGAATGGCCGGCTTGTTCCAGCTTCGTGGGAAGAAGCTCTTGAGACGGTAGCTGGGCGCTGGCGCGAAGTTCGAGATGGCTCCGGTGGAAACGCAATCGGCGTGATTGGTTCGACACGCACGACCAATGAAGAGAACTATCTCCTGCAGAAGCTTGCCCGGGTCGCCCTCCACACCAATAACATCGATCATCATCGGACGGCGGATTTCCCGTCGCTATTTCGTGCACTGGGAGGAAGGTTGAACTCCACAGCCAGCATGAACGAGGTGCTCACCGCTTCCGCCATCCTGGTCATCGGGAATGACCCCACATATCAGCATCCGCTGTTGGCCTGGCAGATCCGAAACAGCGTCCGCCTCCACCACGCCCGCTTGTATCTGATCAATGCACGTCCGATCAAGTTGACCCGACAGGCGACGCTGTTTGTGCAGATCAATGAGGGCGGCGAAAGCTCTGCGGCGGACTTCCTGGCTGGGAACGATCATGCTTGCGAAGGGTGCACTGGGGAGCAGTCTAGCCCTGACAAACTCACCGCGTTAAGAGATCACCTGCGAGCCGAAAACGGCCTCGTCATCGTTATTGGTTCTGAGTTGCGGGGACAAGATATCGCTCGACTTGTTCAGTTTGGTGCAGCCCTTCCGGGCTGCAAGCTGGTTTGCCTGGGTGATTACGCGAACTCGCGCGGCGCTGCCGACATGGGGCTCTACCCACACCTGTTGCCGGGATACACACCGCTCTCGAAGAGTTCTCCGTTTCGCGAAGCCTGGGACGCCGATTTCCCCACGCAACCAGGACTCAATCTTCTGCAGATGATCGAAGCGGCCAAAGAGGGGAGCCTGAAGGCGTTGTATGTTGTTGGTTCGAATCCCGTAGCTCGCTACCACCTCGACCCATTCGTACTGCGGGCAGCGTTTCTAGTCGTGCAGGATCTGTTTCTCACCGAGACCGCCCAGTTGGCCGATGTCGTCTTTCCTGCCACAGGTGCTTATGAGAAATCGGGCACTTTCACCAATACTTGTGGTGACCTCCAGAGGTTAAGAAAGGCCGGGGAAGTGATTGGGCCCAAGAGCGACCTGGAGATCATAGCCCGGCTCGGACGTTACATGGGCTTTCCGATCGAAAAGCTCGTTACGCGCGGAGAGGGTGTCCGGGCCGATACCGGTCAATCGCGAGGGGCACAGTCTGGAGAGGTGGATCGTCAGGCGGTCTGGATGCAAAGACAAAACTTGGAACCGCGCCTGGAACCCTTCGATCCGAACTCGGTGCTGGACGAGATTCGCTTCCTTGTTCCAGGCTACCGCTCCATGCATGTTGATCTTTCGGTTGGAAAAGGCGACACGACGGCGAGCGAATTCGTACCGAGTGAAGGGGCAGGGGAAACTCAGCTGATCGTTCCTTCGCAAGATGATCTGTTCTCTTCCGGCACCTTGGGTCGTTATTGCCGGGTGCTTGACGACGTCATGGAGAGTCGCCTCGTATTGCCCAGTGAACGAGAAGAGAGCGGCGGCGAGCAGGTCTCCGAACCGAGGCAGTGGAATGACCCTGGAAGCGTTTGCCCGGGCTCATAAGTTGCCGCCTTGCTGGCTGGACCTGCGAGAGGGGTGCGAAAGCATCGTGCGGCGGCCAGAGTACTGGTATCGGCGTGACCTCCAGGAGCAGGCCAAGGAACTGGCCGGCGAAGCATCCGAGATTCTCGTGCGGACAGTGACGGCACATGCCGCGTCGGGCCAGGCACGGACCAAAGAAAGGACGAGGTACGAGCGATGACGTCGCGGGTAGCCAGCTCCGGTCTTTTCGTCATTGTGGATGAGTCAGAAGCATTTCGGCACACGCTGCAATATGTAGGTGTTTTGGTGGGCAAGCGCAGAGGGTTTCGAATTTGTCTTGGATACATGCTGCCCTCTTTGCCCACCGAACTGCTGGAATTCGGTGGAGCGGAAGATCCGAGCAAAGAAGAGATGTTAGGCAAGGAACTGAAGAGGGAGCAAAAACAGTGGCTGTCGGTTGCGCGTCGCAGAGCAAGAGACGTTCTTCGCGGCGCTCAATCGGCACTGAAGAGCGCAGGTGTGCCTGCGCGCGTCCTCAAAACAACCGTCCGGCAATTGCCCGAAGGACGGGATCTTGCTGATGAAATCGTAGAGATGGCCGCCGTGCATCGGTGCCACACCATCGTGATCGGAAGACATCACGTCTCACGATTTCGGGAACTCTTCGGAGGCGACCTTGCCGAGAAACTCGTCCGTCAGGCTCATGGCCCCACGGTATGGGTGACGTCCGCACCCCCGAAGAGGGACAGGAATGGCCATGGCAGGTAGGACCGTGCGGTTCATCATTCGACGGCAAGCCACTCCGGAATCTGCGCCCTCCTGGGAAGAGTTTGATCTGGAATGGCGGCCGGGTATGAATGTGATCAGTGGGTTGATGGATATTGCCATGAACCCGGTGGACCGGAACGGCCGCCCCACAACACCGATTACCTACGACTCAAATTGCCTGGAAGAGGTTTGTGGGTCCTGTGCGATGCGAATCAACGGGAAGGCAGCCATGGCGTGCTCTACTCTCGTGGCCAAGATCAAACACCCGATTCGCCTGGAACCCTTGTCGCGATTCCCTGTCATCCGCGACCTTGCAGTAGATCGCAGCGTTTTGTTCGAGAATCTTAAGCGCGTGGTAGCATGGGTTCCCATCGATGGAACTCATGACCTGGGCCCAGGTCCCAGGATCTCACCCGAGGAACAGGAGCAGGCGTATCCGCTGTCACGGTGCATCTCCTGCTGTCTTTGCCTGGAGGTCTGTCCGCAATTCACCCCGTCCACAGGTTTTATAGGTGCCGCCATCATTAACCAGGTGCGCCTGTTCAACCTGCATCCCACGGGAACCACCCTGAAGCGTGAGCGCCTGACCGCAATGATGGGGGATGGTGGCATTCATGAGTGCAGCTACGCTCAGAACTGCGTCCACATATGCCCAAAGAACATCCCTCTCACGACATCCATCTCCATTGTGTACGGTCAGACCATGACACAGGCCATCAGTGACCTATTCCGCAAGTGACCAGTGTCAGTAGCCGGACAATTACTCTAGACGATACGTTTTTTCCCTGCGGCGAGCAGCCGCCAACGCGAAGTCGATTCACCGGTGGCGCCGAAGAAGACAAACGCATCAGAATGAAGGGTCGTCATTTTAGACCTTTCCTCGCGGAGCCCATGGGGCATCGCGGACAGAACTCCATGGGCAGAGGCCGCGAAACTGGCATTCACCAAGCGCCGCGGATCAAGATACGTTCAGCAACCGCTTCATAGATACCGGTATTGATCCTCCCGTGTCCTTCGCCCGAATCGGATGCGCGCCGCGTAGCTCTTCCGATGATGGCTGATCGCCAGGTCGTGCCAATCGCGGACCACGAGGAGTAACTTTTTCATGAATATCGTCATGCTCTGCCCGCCACGCAGTTTAAGCGAGTATCCCGAAGCCAATGGTCAAGCTTGAACTTCCTAACGGAACGTGGTGATCCACGAATTGCATCCAACGTGTTTAGGCTGCGACGGCGCGGGTGTGCCTCTGGTTGATGCCCACTTCATAGTCGTGTCCATCCCAGCGATTGCTGCTGGTCCAAAGGAACGTAAAGCGCAGAGGGGCGGTCTGGCTGGAGGGTATGGCAATGTCGACAAAATCAATCCCAATTCCCGTCGATGTTGACGGCGTGTCCCTCATCGTAGCCCAACCGTCATTGGTCCAATGCAGCCGGAACGACTCTGGCGCTTGGATTCGCAAAGTCTGCCCCGCCATCACTTCCTTGACTTGTCGAGTGGGCTTCCAAACCTCCAAGTCTTTCCTTCCGCGGACTGTCCCGTATCGTTCCGCCACGATCGGGATCAAGTCGAAAACCTGACCATCTGTTACCGAGCGCAAAAGCCTCACATACTCAGCGTGAGCCCACATCAGCGGCATCGCCGATCCTGCCGGTTTTCCGCAATACATATCAGCAGTTCGCACGTCGGGACCATCCCAGACCTGCTCTGGTAACATCCTGCCTCTGAATGCGAACTGTTCCATAGCGCGAATCAGATTACGAACATCACGTCCCGCAGCGAACTCGTAGTGCGCGCGCTCGCCGGTCAGCAGCGGCCAGGCCCGGCCCTGCCCCCAGCCTTGGAACGGTCTGCCATCCGGGCGGGTCCCATAGCCGTCGTGGTTGTAGCGCCGCCAGCAAGGGCCAAAGGGTGTATCTACCTTTAAGACAGCATCGACGACTCGCAACGAGTCCTCAATGAGCGGGTCGCCCGGCTTCCGAACACCGTACCGAACCAGCTCGAGGAAACCCGGATCCACGATATCTTTTGCCGGGAACTGCCAGGGCAAGCCCGGAGGACGATTGTGGATGGTGAGCAAACCATGATTGGGATCCTCGTCGGGCGATGCATCGCCGACCGCAGCCGGATGAATGCGAATATAGTGGCGCTTAATCCCAGGAACGAGAGATCCGTCAGTAGTGACAGTCCAGCTTTCGAGGTGGGATTCAAGAAAATCCGCATAGTCCTGCAAGAAGCTCGCGTCGTCGTGCTTCCCCCTCGCTCCCGCGAAATCTGCAGCGCAGAGCAGCGCTGCAATGCCGACCGCCAGCGTCGATGGGGAATATCCGCTGTTCTCTTCCCATCTCTCCTGCTGGGTGGCGGGCCCGTGCCGGACAAGGAAGGCCGCCGCGGAACGGACCATCGAGTACGGATCAAAGTCTCTGAGTGCATCTTTCTTCCAGAGGTGCCAAGCGAGAAGAATGGGGAAAGCGACTTCGTCGAGCTGAATACCTTGCCAATACGAGCCCCCGTCAATCCAGAAGTTTTGCGGGAATCCACCATCGGCTTGCTGGCAGCAAGCGAGATACACCAAAGCACGCAACGGCGTGCTCCTGTCCTCACAGGCGAGCAGGGCCAAGGAGCTGTTCACCATATCGCGAGTCCATACCAGGTGATAGCCGCCCAAGTCTTCGTCCCCCTTGGCGTTGCCCCACGGAATACTCGCCGATGCGATCAGCGCGCCGGCGAATGTCTTGTCTTCATGCGCCAGCAGCAGGTTTCGGCTCGTCCGATACAACTCTCCTCCGTCACCTGAGACTCCATCCAATGCCTTCATGTGAGCGCAAGTTCGATGCCACTGGTCAACAAATTTCTCGCGATGCTCCACGAACGGTATCGCGAGCGATTGCTCTAGAACGGTCAGAGCGCCGTGAAGACTCTCTCCAAATGCTATGCCAACCGTGAACTCCCGATTGCCAGTCAGATTGATTTCGCCGACCACGGCCACATTGCCGTCCTCGGCCTTGTCGAACTCCCAGTCCAGACGAAAGTCCTTGTGAAGGTCTTGCCAGCCATCGCTGTGCCCAACGTAACCGCACGAGGTCTTGTTGAACCCGACATTCGCGCCCATGGCGAGAAACTTGCCGGCCTTCCATGCTACTAAAACGTTTCGGCCGGCAGTCTCGAATCGGCGAGCCGAGTTTCCATAACCACCGACCTCAAGGTGAGGGGCAAGCAGCGCATAGACTTTCAACTTCTTCACAAAGTCTTGATTTCCTACCAGCTGTGCGCGTATGAGGACGCAAGGCTGATGCGGATCGGAAATGATTTCTTTCACCAGCCGATACCGGCCCTTGCGGTCAGACGTCGTCACTCGATAACCCAGAGCATTGGGCTCTAAGCATTCAATTTCGTTGTCCAGGTCGCGCCGCTCTTCGTGAAAGAAGGTTTCGCCGTCAGTAATCAGGAACTGCATGTCCCGTGTTTGCGGATGATCGATTGTGGGGAAGTAGATTTCGTTGAGTATTCCGTGCGATATTGTGAACCACACCCGGCTGGAGGTCGAATAAGCCGTTCCCACGCCACTCTTCGAACTCGATGTCCACCTGGGTGGCATGCCCGGTCGGCCGAATGCCTCGCGAAATTGATCGGTCCCGTTGTCAGCCACGTAAAACCTCAGGATGAGATGGTTTGCACTACTGCACGCCCCCAATGGTCGAGCGTGAGGCCGTAGTAGGTCGAACTTCCCGTCGCGGTCAACGAGGACTCCAACGTACCTGTCGACACTATGCCGATCGTTTTAGCGTGCTCTGATAATCAGCCACAAATTTCTGGATACCCTTGGTTGTGAGTTCATGTGCGATGTCAAAGCTCTCCCAAGGAAGGTTCAGATCCAGTTCTTTGTAGGCGAGCGCCTTCAGCACCTTGCCAGCCGCATCCAGCCCTCTGTACCTGAAATCCTGATCAGGCATGGGAAAGCCCGTCGCAGCCCATTCGTCCAGAACCGTTGCCGGCACAGTGGCAAGCTCAGCGCTCAGAGCAAAGGAACAAAGCAAGTGGTTGACACTGCGTATGCTTGCCGCCAAGACATGCACATGACCGTCGCCGCGCGCGTACATCGCCTTGATATTTCTGACAAGATCCATTCCGTTCTCGCCGCGATCATCGAGCCTGCCGACGAAGGGCGATACATACACCGGCTCCCTGGCTCCCTTGGTTGCGGCATATACGGCAGCCGCCTGCTCCTGCGAAAAACACAGAGTCATGTTGACCCGAATACTCTTCTGTACCGACATTTGTGCGGCCCGCAGGCCCTCATGAGTACACGGGTATTTGATATATGCATTCGGAATCCAAGCGAACATTTCCTGACCCTGGGCAAGCATCTCCTCGGCTCTGGTACCAAGATCTGCAAACACCTCGATCGAAACCCCAGCGTCTCCCACTAGTGGTGAAATGCTCTGTACGATCTTCCTATATTCGTTTCTTTCTTCTTGAGAACTCAATCTGTGGCCGGATGCAACCAGGCGCTGAATCTCGGGGTTTTTTGCGACAAGCGAGGGATTGGTAGTCTGGCCATCAACAAAACCGATCAACGTTTTGACCCGAAACGTCTCACTCGGGTCGCCACCGTCTACTAGAATTTTCGTTTTGGGTTTATTTTTCAGCATGCTGCTCACCTTGAGAAACCCCTTCCTTTGTTATGCCCCACCAACATCCTCTCCCCCGTCGAGGACACAGTTCAATATCCGGCAAAATCTTCGGCTCGGATGTCGTCCTCGTCAACGCCGGCGCTCACGAGCATCTTCCTCACGCCGGCAACCATAGGCGGCGGCCCAGCAATGTAATAGATGGGTCCCTGCAGGGTAGCCAGATGCCTGGACAGCATCTCCTTGTCTATCAAAACCGTCTCCCCCGCCCACTCTTTCTTGGATTTCGACATTTCTGTCATGGTGCAGATCAAACGGAAGTTGGGATTGGTCGTCTCCAAGGTCTGCAGAGTGTCCAGGAAAGCTGCGTCTTCGGGCCGCCGATTGGAATAGAACAGGTATAACTTGTGCGGAAGCCGGTCCCTGTCCGCCTGCCGCAGGATGCTGAGAAAAGGCGTGATTCCGATCCCGCCTGCGAGGAATACAGCGGGCTTTGCCGGATTCTTGTGCAGGGTGAAGGAGCCTGCGGCTGAGCCCATCTTCACCGACGTGGCTAGCGGCATATTCTTCAGCGAGCGCTTGAAAGCGGTGTCACGCATTCGCGTGGTGAAGATCAGCTCGTTCTCAAACGGCGGACTTGCGATCGAAAAGGTGCGTGTGTTTCCTTCTGCGTCAGTTTCCAGCGGATCCGTGAGGGTCACATCGGCGAACTGGCCGGCTTTGAAGTTGAAACCGGACGGCCTCTCGAAGTGAAAGGCCATCGTACCCTCCGCAACTTCCTCTCGACGTATCAGCTTGGACAATTGACCTACCATCAGGACCGCTTCGGTAGCCATGCTACCTCCTTTAACAGAGTGTCTAACCGGTGCGCGGTTACAAATAACTGTGCCAACTCCTGCGGCAGCGCGCCGAGGATTCTGGATATAGCGGCCGCGGTTTCAGAGACCGAGTGTCACAGCATGCTCGCCGCGGAGTCCTCGATTTTCGGGACGCGCTTCTGAATTCTTTCAAACACATTCTTGACGACTCGATCACACCGTACGTCATGAAAACTGAATGCTTCCTTGCTTTCGATTCCAGCACGCGCGTAGAGACTCTTGCGCAACAATGCCCGTGCTCGATGGAGGCGGACTTTAACATTGTCCTCGGTGATTTCGAGGACATCTGCGGCGTCGCTCGTGCTCATGTCCTCCACGTCGCGCAGCATGAAAATGGTTCGGTAAGCATCCGGCAGCTTTTCGACCGCTTCTTCCAGCAGCCTGCGTATCTCCGAGTTTGACGCTTGCTGTTCTGGACTCGGTGCCAGAGAGGCAAACCTATCCATGGGGTCTCCCTCCCGTTCTGACATGGGTTCCAACTCCTGATATCGGCTTCCGCGATGCTGTCGCGCTAAAGCTTCATGCACCGCGATGCGTGTCAGCCAGGTGGAAAACTTTGCCCTCCCGGCGAACTGGTCCAGATGTTCGTACGCGCGCACATAGGCGTCCTGCATTACGTCCTCGGCTTCGCCATCATTGCGCAGAATCGCCCGAGCCACCCGGTAAAGGCGCTGGTTGTGACGGCGCATGATGATTTCAAACATCCCCGTCTCGCCTGCCAACACTCGAGCCACAACTTCCTCGTCACTCAAGGGCTGTTCCGAAGCGGCCACTTCCGCTGGGCTGACCATACAAACCCTCCATAGGATGGAGTCATGACAGCAATAAAGGTTACAGATCAACCGCGGCGGCTCAGGAACAGAAATGGATGGGTCGGCCTGTAACCGAATCGCTCCTGCCAACTCCATTCTCTTGAAGGGAGTAAACATGCACAAGGGATTTGATTCACGATTGGACCAGGGGTGGTGGGTACTGCGGATCGGGCTTGGGATCGGACCGTTCCTGGCAGGCCTGGACAAATACTTCAACCTCTTAACCAACTGGCCAGCCTACATCAGTCCGCTGGCCCTGAAGATACTGCCCTTCAGCGGACAGACCTTCATGCACATCGTCGGGGTCATTGAAATGGTCGTCGGGCTCGCGATTCTGACCAAGTGGACTCGCCTGGGCTCGTATGTCGCTTCAGCATGGCTGCTGCTCATCGCCATCAACCTCGTCTCGACCGGAATGTTCTTTGATGTCGCGGTGCGAGATGTGGAAATGGCCTTGGCGGCTTTTGTGCTTGCGCGTATGACTGAGGTCCGCAGAGATGCACTCGAGAGCGACATTTCACATGAACCGAATGCAAACGCTGTTATTGCCGCTTGACGCGAACGAGTGCAAGTCATGTCTGATGACACCTGTAAAAGCGGTTGCCATTCCCCGTGGACGCGTCTTGGATTGTGAGAAGAAATGCAAACGATACTTGAATCCCAGTCATTAGCCGGTTCGAGCTTGCAGGAACTCATGCGGGAAGTGTTGGTCCGTCTCGGTGAGGACCCGGAGCGTGATGGCCTGCAGCGGACTCCCGAACGCATGGACCGTTCGCTGCAGTTCCTGACTAAAGGCTACCAGGAGAACCCAGAGGAAACTCTGCGAGACGCCATGTTCGATGTGGCGTATGACGAGATGGTAATCGTCAAGGATATCGAGGTGTTTAGTCTCTGCGAACACCACCTTCTGCCGTTTTTCGGTAAGGTCCACGTCGCCTATATTCCGCGAGGGAAAGTGATTGGGCTCAGTAAGGTTCCACGTCTGGTGGACGTATTTGCGCGCCGATTGCAGGTACAGGAGCGCCTCACAACCCAGATTGCTGAAGCGATTGAGAGTGCGATCAATCCTCTGGGCGTCGGAGTCGTGGTGGAAGCGAGACATCTATGCATGATGATGCGTGGGGTTGAAAAGCAACACTCCTCAACCATAACCTCCTCCATGCTGGGTGCTTTTCGTGAGAAAGAGACCCGCGATGAGTTTCTCGCGCTTATTCGCGAAAGATACAGCACGTTCTAGCTGGAAGTCAGCACATTGGCTGCCGACTCATGATGACGAGCGCACTTTCATGAGTGCTCCTGTTTCAAGGCAGCCTTGACCCTCACTCCGATCCGTCCAGTGTGAGGTTTTTGTGACTCCCATGGGTCACATCGTCCCAATCTAAAACCTGCACACTCACCTGATCGCCAGACTTATATTGGGCGGGTCCTTCTGGAAGGAGGATCAAGGCATTGGCAGTAGCGGGATTCCTTACCAGCGCCGAGCACTGATTCGCGAGAGGTTCAACGACAAACCCGAAGCGGGTGATCGACACATTGCCGAACAGGACATAGCGCGAGCCGGGCTTGGACTTCGCATGTCCCGCGAGAGTCGCTGTGAGAACCGGCAACTCGAACGTCTCCCTTCCTGCCATTCGGAGCACCAAGGGACGAACGAATTCGTGATAACACACAAAAGCCGCTGCTGGATTTCCGGGAAGCACGCAGACCGGTAGATCTCGCCAGCGCCCAAACGCGAAAGGCTTGCCTGGCCTGATCGCCACCTTCCGGAATTCGAATTCTGCCCCCATCTCCTCCAGCGCCGACTTGATCAGATCGCGCTCTCCGACCGATGCACCGCCGGTGGTGATGAGCAGGTCGGCTCCCCGGCGACCCTCCTCCAACGCCGCACACAGTTCATTGAGATTGTCCGTGACGGCGCCGCAGTATCGCGTGGTTGCGCCGCACTCGGAGAGGAGGGCCGTCAACGAATAGGCGTTGCTGTTTCGCACTTGCCCGCATGCAGGCGTCACCGAGACATCCACCAACTCGCTGCCTGTGCACAACAAGCTGACCTTGGGACAGCGATAAACAGACAACTCGGAGTGCCCCGCGAATGCGAGCAGTGCCATGTTGGCTGGGCGGATCACAGTTCCGCGTTTCAGGAGACTCTCCCCGCAGAGGACATCTTCTGCCGGGGGGAAGACGCAATCCCCGAGACGCACTTGATGTTTCACCACGATCTTGTCATCGCGGGCTGATACCTGTTCCCACGGGACGACGGCGTCGGCGCCGATAGGGACAGGCGCACCGGTTGTAATTCCTAGCGCTGTACCGGCGACAAGGGTTGACTGGCCGTCACCCGTGAAGACCTTGCCGGCCAGCGGCAGTTCGACCGGCGTAGCCGAGGAAGCTGACTGGGTGTCCATGGAGCGCAGGGCATAGCCGTCCATGGCCGAGCGCGGATATGGAACAAGGTCTTCTTTGGCGACGATGGTCTCGGCCGCCACCCGACCCAGGGCATCTGGGAGTCGAATGGACTCAGGGCTCAGAGTCTCGACGGCATGGGCGAGAATACTTCTCGCCAGATCGAAGGGCATCAATTCCGTATCAACGCAAGTGCTATTCATTCTTATTCGCTCTCTGTCAGAAGGGGAAGCGTATCGACGTCACCCAGTTGTGTTCGTAACTATGGAATTCGGTTGCCGCAATCTGTACTCCTCCGCCCACTGCCATGCCCACCCGTTTCCACAGATGAAACTTGCCCACAACTAATCCGGGGGACAGGAATACCTGTTTCTTTCCGTCGTTCTTGCCATTAGCCCAAATGGTCGAGTTGATTTCGATTTCCGGCCAGAAATACTTCAACAGGTGATACTGCGCTGTCAGATTGAGCCCGACGGGAGTTCCAAGCACGCTCCTGTCGCCGGTAGGTACGGTCACTCCGGCTGTACCCTGCAGGTCGAAGTTCCCCCAGCCTTTGCCCAAAGCCAGGGAGGGCGTTACCGACGCATCGGTCGAGCCGTTCGCATAGGTGCCGGTGGGAACGGTGGCCGCCAGCACCGCTGTCACTACGTAGTTGCCGTGTTCCGGGTTGCCGGCTGCGGCTCGATACTTGACGAGGAATGTCATGTCGCCGATGCCGTCGTTGAGTCCCGGCTTGGTATGGGTGATGTAGGGTGGGGCGCTCACATAAAGCTCAATGCGATCGAGCGGCACCAGTTCGAGCCCTCTGCCGCTACCGTAATTAGCATTCGTGAAGCCTCGGTTTGACTGCCATCCGATGTCATAACGGAATTGCTGCACCAGGCGAGGAGTGACCGTGAACATCGGCGCTGCCCAGTGCGGCTGCTCGGATTCCGCGCGCGCCGACCGTCGAAACCAGTCGCTTAGGAAGTCCCCGCTCGACGCTTTCGACGAATCAGTTTGAGCCCATGCAGCCGCACTGAACAACGCTAATAAAAGAGCGGAAACGATGGTGGGATATTTCAAACTCTTTCTCCACGAACAGAAACTTCCAGGCACGGATTGCTGGTGCACGCATCTAGCGAGTTCGTTGGACTTCTTCCTGAATTTGCCGATCTTCTCTGGAAACCATCACTGGTGTTGAAGATGGAACCGACTCTTCGCGCGTGTACTTCAGTACCCACACCACGCCCAGTCCGAACATCGCCAGGAAAACAAACACGATGAAGCCGATGGCGTAGCCGCGCTGGCCGAGATCGTTGACTGCAAAGCCCAGCATGGGTGGGATCACAAAACCGCCAAGCGCTCCCAATCCACCAACCCAACCCACGGCCCCTCCTACCGCTTCGGGTACCTCCTGCGGCACCAGTTTGAAGACGGCTGCGTTGCAAACGCCCATGCCGATGGCCAGAAGGATTTCGCCGGGGAGCGCCAGTTCCAACTGCGTAGCACTGGTCATGATGATGGCGCCGTTCGCCATGATCAGCAGGGCGAGGATCGCCGTGTTTTCCCCGCCTTCGCGCAAGCGGTCCGAAAGCATGCCGCCGCCAATGCGAATCGCCGACGTCAAGACGGAGTAGAGTGCGGTCAGTAATCCCGCTTTCACCGCGCTCACGCCGAAATAGGATCGCCAATAGGTCGGCAACCATGCAGTCAGGGCGATGAAGCCTCCGAAGGTTGTGAAGTAGACCCACACCAGCGCCCAGGTCTTCCAGGTGCGTGCCGAAAGCTTCAGGCTCTGGACTAGACTTCCAGCTGGAAACAAGGACTGCCCACTCGCGCGTGCCAGGTTGCGCGCCTCCTCCGCATTCATGCCTTGCCGGAGAAACTGGAAGAAGCAGGCATTGCGGCCAAGCACAGCGTAGAGAATCGTGCCTGCCAGCAAGAACACGAACCATGCCGCGTAGGATTTAGCGAGCCCCAGGCTGGCAAGCGCAACCGGCAACAGAAAGGAAAATACTCCCGGGGCCAGGTTGCCCACGCCCCCGTAGATGGCCAGTGCGCGGCCTTGTTTGGCTTGAGGAAACCAGTAGGAGACCTGGCTGATCCCAACCGAGAAGGTAGCGATGCCGCAGCCGCACAGAATTCCAAGGAGAAGAAGAAGAGGATAGAGATTGCGCGAAAGGTGATCGGGATAGAGAGCAGAGATCACCGCGAGCAGGCCGGCCATTCCGACGAGGGAGAGGGTGAGCAACACCAGAAAGGGCTTTCGCCCTCCACTGGTATCAACCCAAGCCGAAAATGGGATGCGCAGCAGCGATCCCGACAAGGCTGGAGCCGACACCAGGAATCCCACCATGATCGGCGAGAGATGCATCACCTCCTGAAATCTGCTGGCGGTCGGTCCGAACAGAGCGACAGCCGCGAAACCGGCGGCGAAACCTGCGGTGGCGGCAAACAGGCTGCCTTGGGGTGTTCCTTTGAATTGACTCACGGTTCAATTCCTTTCTTGGCGATCTTCAGACTCTTCATTGTCGAGAGCAGTCCGGCGAACGTGGCGATCCATGCGGCCACGGCGATGTAGACGAAGGAGCGGGGAATCCACACCAGGAATGGCAGGTCCAAAGCCTGCGCCAACTGGTAGGTGCTCACCGTGTACATGCCCAGAGGAAACACGGCACCCCAATAGAGTGGGTCATAACTCAGCCGGAATCGTTTGTAGACGTGGCGCCAGATCGCGAGCGTCACGAGCATGGGAATCCACCACGTGGCTGTTGCCCAGAAGAAAACGGTGAAGCCCTTGAGGAACGGGAGCAGCGCCATCAGAAAGGGTGCGCGCGTAGCAGTCAGGATCAGGTTGGCGCCCGCCAGCGTGGAAATCGCCATCGCCCCCATGTTGATCCAATAGGGCGGCATGAGATCGGAGGGCAGAAAACGGAAGAATGTGTAGCGATAGAAGATCAGCGAAATAACCCAGATGTACAGCATCCCCCCGCACAGCCACATGCAGAGCGAGAAGAACAGCATCTCGGTTTCGTGTGTGGGGAACCGGCTGGCAAGGAGCGTACCCAAGCTGGACACAGCCTGAGTAGCGACCACGGCAATCAGCCATCCCCCGTGAATGCCTTCGGCCAGCGAGGGCTTGTCTTCCTTGACGGTGAAGCCGGTAAAGATTGCGTAGGTGAACCCGGCCCACAGCGGTAAGGCGAGAAACCACATGGCCGTCGCCACCGTGTAGTGACCAAAAATGATGATCTGTTGCCGCCCCAATACGCTGGTTCCAGCCACAATGGTAAAGAATCCTGGTCCGCGTTTGTGGTCAATCAGGTCACGGAAGAAATCTCGGGGAAACAAAATCGCGCGCGCCAGTGTGAGCGTCCACAACACAACAAAGACGCAGATATTCAGCCACGAGAGACCGACAGCGAGCGATCGCAACCCGGTCAGGTGGGAAGCAATGGCCACAATTCCGGTCGCCATCACCATGGCGAAGTAGGCGGGATGGAGATTCTTGACCGCATCGACGACGGCTTCCCGCAGCGGACTCTTGGCTGGCCCACGAGGCACACCGCCGTCGGGCCGGTCTAGAGCAGCCGCCATCGAACGTTCCGGATCAAGCCCCATAGCTCCCCTGATTGCGGTTACCGTTGGTCATTTCCTGTGTGCGCTTTGAGTACCGGTCATGCGTGATAGTGCAGACTCTCCGCCAGATATGGATCTCTTAGCGGAACTAGCGGCGCGCGACCGAGGGCTCGAAGGAAACCGAGCCCGAATACACCCACCAGCCCCGCCACCAAGCCGATCTCCCAGAGCCCGATGCGCGGTTTTCCGCCTGAGAATGACGGCATGATCATCAGGTAGAGATCCAGCCACCGCCCCGCGAGCAGCACGATGCTGACTCTCACCAGGATTCCTGCCTTCTGCTTGTTCATTCGAGGCAGCAGTGTGAAGAAAGGCACGACCCAGTTCAAAACCAGGTTGAGCACAAACAGCGGCTGCCAGAAACCGTGAAGCCGGCGGACGTAGTAGACCGTCTCCTCGGGCAGGTTCGCATACCAGATCAGCATGTACTGGCTGAACCACAGATAAGCCCAGAACGTGCTGAAAGCGAACAGCAACTTGCCCACATCGTGGAGATGCTCTTCGCGGATGACGCTTTTCATAGAGCTGTGGCGCTGCAGCCAGACCAGCAACAGGGCAAGCATGGCCAACCCACTCAGGAATGCGCCCGCAAAGTTATAGAAACCGAAGATCGTGCTGTACCACTCCGGCTCCAGCGACATGATCCAGTCAAAACTCGCCAGCCAGAAGGTGACACCAAAGAACACCAGAAACAGCGCGGCCAGACTGGTGTTCCGGCGGGTATGGCTGAACCCGCCTTCAGAATCCTGCTCACGAGAGGTTCTCAACATGGCCCAGGCGAACCCAAGCCAGCCCAACAGATAGATCACGGCACGAACTCGGAAGAAAGGCAGGCTCAACCACATGAGCTTGAATCCTGGGGCATCGCCCTCAACATGCACGCCGCCGGTCCACGAATAGAGCGACGGTCGAAAAGCCAGAACGCAGATTATCCCCAGCGCTCCCAGCGGGAGCACACCGGCCATGGCTTCGGGCACGCGTCGCAGTGCCGTGCTCCAGTGGGCGCCGCTGACATACTGGATCGCAATCCATGCCATCCCGGCCAGCGCCAATCCCAAAAGGTAGTAGCTGGTGAGCAAGAGATTGAGCCAGATTCTCTGAGGTGCGAAGAACAAACCCGCCGCCATGGTCGCAGCACCGATCCCAGCCAGCGCCTGCAATCGGCCGGTGAGCTTCGCCTTTGGCTCGAAGCTGAAATCGTTCGCGTTCATGGCTGGCCTCCAGGAACCTTTGCGGCGTCAGCTTGCGCGGCCTTCAAGGGTGAAGTGGAGGGCGCGACCGGCGCTGGGGCCGGCGTGGCAGCCGCTTGCATCGTTCGCACGTAGACAATCGCATTCCAGCGGTCCTCGCCGGAGAGCTGGCCCGAGTACGACGGCATGTTGTTCTGACCATAGGTGAGCACATGGAACATCTGTCCATCCTTCATCTTGAGTGCATGCTCCGCCAGAAGAGAGGGCGGCGCGGGATATCCGCGCTGTGGAACCGGACCATTCCCCGCTCCGGCGGCCCCGTGACAAGCCGTACAGAAGTTGGCGAACACAAATTCTCCACGTTGTCGTGCACGCAGATTGTTCAGCTCCAGCGGACTCTTGAGTTCCTCTCCCGCGCGCAGCGCGTCTTGCGGCGTGGCGGCGTAGTGCAGCGGGACATGACCGCGTGGAATCGTCCCCGGTTCCGGGCGCTGCAACGTGCTCCCGTCCGCAAAATTCGGATTGGAAGCAAAGGTGTTGTAACGCGGGGAATGCGCCATCTGGGGCAGAAACTCGAAATTGGGTCTGGTGGGGTCTGAACTCAAGATCCAACTGGACGCGACCGACAAGATGACCACCAGCAGCAGGAACCCGTTCAGCACCACGCGTCCCATCACGCGGCCTCCCCGGTGATCTGCTCTTCGACATGGACGGCATGGAAGTTCTCGAACATCTTCTGGACTTCGGCAGGTTCGAAGGTCGAGTCGGTCTCTTCCAGAACAACCGCAAACCGGTTGTCCGTGACTCCAGCCACGGGCAGCACAGTGCGTTTCGCGGGGTAGAGCCCGCAAACAAAGAAGAAGGAGAGCACTGCTCCAACGGCTGCGAAGAGCACCATCACCTCGAACGTGACCGGCACGAAGGCGGGCAGAGAGTTGAACGGTTTGCCTCCGACATTGAGGGGCCAGTCCACCGCGGTCGTCCAGAACTCAAACCATACTTTCAGGCCGCCCCCCAAAACTCCCAGGGCGAACACGACCCAGGGCAGACGAGACGGCGAAAGGCCCATCGCTTCTTCGACTCCGTGAACCGCATAAGGCGCATAGACGTCCACCACCTTGAATCCGCGTTGTCGCGAGGCACGGATAGCAGCCAGCGTGTCGTCTTCGCTCTCGAATACTCCGACCAACAGTCGTTTACTCATGTGCGGACTCCCGCGGAGGCTTGCCGTATTTCAGCACTCCTTTAACCTCGGCCACGGCAATCACCGGTATGAAGCGACAGAACAACAGGAACAACGTGAAAAATAACCCGAAGCTGCCCAACAGCGTGGCCACTTCCACCCGGGTGGGCGCATAGTGGAACCAATTCGCGGGGATGAAGTCGCGAGATAAAGAGGTAACAATAATGATGAAGCGCTCGAACCACATCCCCACGTTTACCAAAATACAAATCGCAAACACCGCTGGAACGTATGCGCGCACCCTGCGGAACCAAAGCAATTGGGGAACAACAACGTTGCAACCGACCATGGTCCAGTAGCCCCAGAACAGTGGACCGAGAGCCCGGTTCAGAAAAACGAACTGCTCGTAGGAACTCCCGGAATAGAGAGCGGTGAAGAACTCGGTCCCGTACGACAGCCCCACGATGGCACTGGTGGTGATTACCAGTTTGCACATGCGGTCGATGTGGCGAATCGTGATGTAGTCCTCAAGCCGCATCAGTTTGCGGGCGATGATCATCAGCGTCAGCACCATGGCCATGCCGGAAAAGATTGCGCCTGCCACGAAGTACGGTGGAAAAATGGTGGCGTGCCAGCCCGGTAACACGGCGGTGGCGAAATCCCAGCTCACGATGGTGTGTACCGAGATGACCAACGGAGTGCCGAGGCCTGCCAGCATCAGATACACAACCTCGTAACGCTGCCACGCCCGGTAAGAACCGTTCCAGCCCAAGCTGAACAAACCGGCGAGTTTGCGCCGCCATTTGGCAGTGGCGCGGTCACGAATAGTCGCCAAGTCCGGCAACATGCCAATGAACCAGAACATCGCCGAGACCGTGAAGTAAGTGGAGATGGCGAAAAAGTCCCACACCAAGGGTGAGCGGAAGTTTATCCAGAGTGATCCACGGGTGTTGGGATACGGGAACATCCAGTAGGCAAACCAGGGCCGACCGGTGTGGATGACTGGAAAAATGCCGGCACACATGACGGCGAAGATGGTCATGGCCTCAGCGGCGCGGTTAACGGAGGTGCGCCAGCGCTGCCGGAACAGAAAGAGGATGGCGGAAATCAGCGTGCCGGCGTGCCCGATTCCGATCCAGAAAACGAAGTTAGTAATATCGAAGGCCCAACCGATGGTGCGGTTCAGTCCCCAAGTCCCCACACCTACTGAGATCTGGTAGGCGATGGCAGCCGCTCCCAGCAGCAGAAACGAGGACGAGATCAGTAATGCCACCCACCAGAGCGCCGTGGGACGCGCCTCCATAGGCGCGCACACATCGTGCGTGACCTGCGCAATCGATTTGTCGCCCTCGATCAGAGGCGGTCGCAGCGCGATTGCGGCTTCAGCCATGATGTTCGTCCTTGCTTTCCTGTTTCCCCTCTTGGGGGCGATTGCGCACGATGGTCAGATATCCCACGGCAGGACGGACATTCAGTTCCTCGAGCACTCGATAGCGCCGCGGGTTTGCCATCATCTTGCTGACCTGGCTGTTCGGGTCGTTGAGATCGCCGAAGTAGATCGCCTGCGCCGGACAGGACTGCTCGCACGCGGTCTGCACCACACCGTCCGAATTTTTTTCGCCCCGCCGCTTGGCTTCGATTTTGGCCTCCTGGATGCGCTGCACGCAGAACGTGCACTTCTCCATTACGCCGCGCGAACGCACGGCGACGTCGGGATTCAAAACGAGGTTCTGCAGCTGGTCGTCATGCGAGTAGTTGAACCAGTTGAACCGCCGCGCCTTGTAGGGACAGTTGTTGGCGCAGTAGCGGGTGCCGATGCAGCGGTTGTAAACCTGCTGGTTCAGACCGTCTTCGCTGTGCACGGTCGCGAGCACCGGGCATACCGTTTCGCAAGGTGCGTTTTCGCACTGCTGGCACATCAGGGGTTCGTGGGCGACTTCGATCTGGCCGGATTCGGTTTCCGAGTAATAGCGGTCAATGCGCAGCCAGTGCATCTCTCGGTTGCGGCGAATTTCATCCCGGCCTACGACCGGGATGTTGTTTTCCACCTGGCAAGCAATTACACAGGAGGAACAGCCGGTACAGGCATTCTGGTCAATCACCATTCCCCAGCGTGGCCCAGTGTAGGGATGGTCTGTGGGCCACAGGTCCTCTTTCTCTTCGTGGTCCTCCACGCCAGCGTGCGGGTCTTTGAGAAAAGACGCCAGAGTCGTTTCCTGAACCACCGGCCGAGGGCCGCTACCCGGAGGCTTGAGCTTCTTGGGCACGGTGAGCGTGTTGTGGGTCTGCGTGGATGCCAGTTCGTGCTGCCTGTCCGTGCGGCTGACCTTGACCTGAGCACCGTCGTATTCCAAAACGCCATCGCTCAGTCTCAGCAGCGGAGCGGCGTTCACACCGACGACGCCGTTGTCTCCGACGCTTACTAAGGCATCGATCCACTGTGGCCCGACCTTCGCGAAGCGAGCGCTCAACTTGCTGCCGTAGCCCAGAGCGACTGCGACCACCTGATCGTGCTGGCCGGGTTGGATGTACGCCGGAAGGTCGTACACCTGACCGGCGCTCTCCAGGCGAACCACGTCTCCATCCGCAACTCCAATCCGTTGGGCAGCGGCCGGAGCGATGCACGCATAGTTGTCCCACGTCACCTTGGTGATTGGGTCAGGAAGCTCGTGCAGCCAGGGGTTGTACGCGTTTCGGCCATCAAGCATGGCGACGGTGGGGTAAAGCACGAGTGCGAAAGTGCCCGGGTCGGGACGCTGAGCTTTCAGAATCGGACGGATAGCTTGCCCATTGAATTCCTTTGCCTTGAGGGGGGAGGGCTCAACCTCGGCAAACCCATCGTGCACCGCACGGTCCCAGAAGGCGTCGAAGCTCGATTCTCTCTTCTGACGAGGAAAAACTTCTGCCTTCCAGTGTTCGCGGAGGAGGTCATAGGCCGACTTGGGCTTCCCGTTCCAGGTTGCGATCGTTTCTACAAGCGACCGCGCGTCCCCCAGCGGATGAATCGTTGGCTGAGACACACTGATCAGCCCACTCACCGGCTCGGCATCGTTCCACGATTCCAGATAGTGCTTCTCAGGCACAACGTAGCGCGCCAGGAGGGCGGTTTCGTCCACGCGCTGCTGAAAGCTGACCAGCAGGGGCACCTTTCGCAGTGCCCCCGCCAGACTGTCACCGCCAGGCAAATCGAAGACTGGATTTACTCCTGAGACAAAGAGAGCCTTGACCGTGCCATCCTGCAATTCGGCGAGAAGTCCGCCGAGTTCTCTGTCGCTTCCTTGCGCTTGCAGGGACGGCTTCTCGACATCAAGCGTTGAACCGTAGTTTCCCAGCAGGTGGTTGAGGTAGTTGCTCAAGAGCTGCTGCTCGAGATCGTTCGTGCCGCACACGATCAGGCTTCGCCCGCGCGCATGCCAAAGGCGGTCCACAAGCTCATCCAGGAATGCTGAGTCGACTGAAACAGCCTCGGGCTCGCCGGCAGGGAGCGGCGCTGCAGCCTTATGCGCAATTCTCAGTGCCAGGTGCGTGAGCAGAAGCCCCATCTCTCCTGGCGCAACCGCAAAGCGCCGGTCTGCCTTGGAGCCAGTCACGGTCATGCGCGGCTCAAACTGCACGTGATAGGAAACCCGCTTTGCCTTCAGATCGCGTCCGGCGCGATAGTTCGCGGTGTATTCGACTGGTGAGCTCCACGTTCCCAGAAAATCCACATCGAAGCCGACGATGACTTCGGCTTTGTCGAAGTGAAACCTCGGCAGAACACGCAGACCATGGGTTTGCTCGTGGGCGTCGAGCAGCGCGGAGTTTGACAGCGGGTCATAGACGATGTGCCGTGCATCGGGAAGGCTCTTAAGAAACTCCTGAATCGCAGCGCGCGTGGTTGGGCTGGTGATGGTTCCACTCAAGAAACGAACGGCTCCGCGATCACCGCGGATATTGGCGAATTCGGCCTGGACCTCGCGGTCGACTTCGGCCCAGGAAGACTTCTTCCCATCTTTCAAAGGATGTTGCAGGCGCTGAGAATCGTAGAGCCCTAGAATGGTGGCCTGTCCGGTGGCGCACAATCCGCCGTGCGAAACTGGATGTTGGGGATTCCCTTCCAGCTTGATGGGCCGGCCGTCGCGCACCTTGGCGAGGATTCCGCAGCCAGCACTGCACCCAGCGCACGTGGACGCATAGAAAAGCGACCGTCCCGGAACTATTTCCTCGGGTTGCGAAAGCAGAGGAATCGCCCGCTGCACAGGAGCGCGGCTGCAACCGGTAGCGAAAGCCACTCCCAGCGTGAATCCGGTCGCTTTCAGGAAATCCCGGCGGCGGAACTGGCGCGGCCCGCCTTCCGGAAACTCGTCCGCAAGAGTTTTCAGGACGCCGGGGGCTGCATCCCGCTCCCTCAGGCTCTTCCAATACCGTTTTGTTCTTCGCTGGCTCAAACGGACTCTCCTCAGTAGTGGCAGGTCGAACAGTCGATGGACGCATACACGCGATGCGTCACGGGCACCGCCCCCTGTGCCGCGGGAGCTGGCGCGCTGGTGAAGTTTCCATTGCCATCCAGCCCCGCGCGATCCACTCCGCGATGGCAATTCACACACCACCCCATGCTCAGGTCTTCAACTTGGCGCGCGCGCTCCATGGTCTCGACCGGGCCGTGACACTTCTGGCACGCGACTCCAGCATTGACGTGTGGGCGATGGTCGAAATAGACGAAGTCCGGCAGGTTGTGAACCTTCACCCATCTGATCGAAGTGGTCTGTTTGGCCGGATCGGGCTGCATCTTCTCGTTGAGCGCCAAAGCGTCGTAGATCTTCTGGATTTCCGGAGATACCACTCGCCGGGGTTCGCGCTTCTCTTTCTTCGCCAATTCGTCTTCCGCTCGGATCGCTCCCAGCGGAGCCGACACAAACCTATGACAATTCATGCAGACGTTCGCGGCGGGTATTCCGGCGTGACGGCTCTTCTCCGCTCCCGAGTGGCAGTACAGACATTGCACCTGCAACTCGCCGGCATGCAGACGATGGGAAAAGGCGACCGGCTGTGTTGGTTCGTAGCCAAGCTGATTGCCGGGCAGGGCGTACGCATTGAACTTCGGCACCAGGATCAGCAGGCTGAACCCCAGCGCGATCAGAAGTACCAGCGTTACGAATGGGCTGCCGAGGTACTTCATTACCCCAGACGGCTTTGGACGTGGCGCGGCCATCTCCTCAGTCCCTCACACCGCTCGGCCGGCGCGGCCACACCGGCAGGATTCCAATCCCATACCAACGCGCCAACTGAGGTTTGCGCCAGAGGTAGGGCAACGGCGCCACCAGGGCATGCACCAGACGCGTGAACGGGAAGAATCCGACAATCAGCCAGCCATTCACCACGTGGAACTTCACGATGAAGGGCATGGTCACCAGATAACTGATGTCCGGCCGGAAGAAGAAAATGGAGTGTAGATACGGTGCTGCGGAAGTCGAATACCACGAAGTTCCCCAAGGGTAGAAAATGGCGACGTAGATCCCCGCAGCTGCCTGAAGAATGAGCATGGACTCAATGATCCAGTCGGCGGGGGTAGTTACCGTCCTAGCTTTCGGATACCGGATGCGGCGCTCGATCACACCCACGAAGCCAACCAGAGCCATCAGGGCAAAAGCCAGACTGAAGATTTCAAGCACGTAAAGCCGCAGA
This sequence comes from Acidobacteriota bacterium, assembly GCA_018268755.1. Classification (GTDB taxonomy): domain Bacteria; phylum Acidobacteriota; class Terriglobia; order Terriglobales; family Acidobacteriaceae; genus KAN-5. The sequence goes on along the minus strand of JAFDVW010000013.1, from coordinate 79,402 downwards.
GGCCGGCTGTTCCAGAGCAGCACCTGGCGCGGAATCAGCAGTCCCATCAGGTGACCCAACAGGATCGCGAAGATCCCGTAGTGCAGCGCGGTTAAGCCCCAGAAGTGCTGGTTGTTTTCCAGAAACTGCGACGACAAGCTGGAGTAGGTAAAGGGTGCCTTGCGATAGCGCATGATCGTGCCCAGGAAGAATACGAATAACGCCACGTAAGGCAACATCGCGAAGAGCAGCAGGTTCATGGTTGGATTCGTCATCGCTTCGTCCTTCAAGCCAATACTTTGAGTAACGGTTCCGTTTCCGGAGAAGTGAGCGGTATCTCCGGGAACTGGCGGCGAAGCAAACTACCGACCGCCAGCAGCACGTTTTCAAACGGGTTCTCCTTGCCGTGCATCGCCATAAGCATCTTCTCCAGCGCCGGCAACACACAGGCCGCAACAAAGTCGGCGGCGGCTTCGTGCTCCATCCGCTCGACCAATTGCAGGACGTGGGTCAGGTGGTCGGGAAGCTCGGTAGATTCCTCCAGCCGATGCCGCCGCAACTCCTCCCGCACCTTGACCAGCAACTGACCGCGTTCGTAGTTCTCGCCGAACAGGTGCCATCCCAATTCCAGGGAGCACATTGGGTTGAGGTCGAACGTCTGGGTGAACAGCTCCTGGAGTTGGTCGGTCCTCTGCCCCCGCATCCGGATGGCAAACTGCTCCAGTTGCCCGCGGCACTCCTCCGGAGCCACTTGCACGCTCGCTTCAATCCGCTGCGGATAGTCCGCTTCGGGATAAGTCAGCAGACCGACCAGCGCGTTGTAGATGGCAGCATCCTGCATCACATCCCCCGGTGCGGCGCACTGACGAAACCGAATCCCGCACTCGCTTTGTGCTCCAGCGGATCTTCCATCATCTGGATCGCTTCTTCGCGGTGCATGGGCGGAATCACGAAACGGTCTTCGAAAGTGCAGAGCGAAGTGAGCTGGTAGATCGCTTCAGCTTCTTCGGCTGAGCAGTCCGCCTCGGCCAGCATGCGGCTGGCGACTTCCATCGTCACGTCGCCAACGGTCAACGCCCGCCGGTACCAGCGCACCGCTTTTTGTTTACGCAGGGCGTAGCGCACTTTGTTTTCCTGACCCGCGCCCAGCAGCTTGGCCAAATACGCCACGGGAACACGCGACTGTTCGATATCGTGAAACAAATCACCGGACACGTGGTCGATCACGCCGCCGTCCTGGCTCGCCATCACGGGCGACATCGGCGGCACGTAGAACAGCATCGGGAAGGTCCGGTATTCCAAATGAGGGGGGAGGGCTAGCTTCCAGACTTTTACAAACTGATAGACGGGAGACTTCTGCGCCGATTCAATGACAGAGTCGTGCACTCCACTGGCCCGAGCCGCCGCGATCACTTCAGGGTCGAATGGATCGAGTATGAGTGAACGCTGTCCTTCAATCAGCTGATCGTCGGGCAGCTTGGCCACTTCCTCGATTCGCGCTGCATCGTAGAGCAACACACCGAGATAACGAATTCGTCCCACGCAGGAGTGGAAGCAAGCCGGCGCCTGCCCCGTTTCGAGGCGGGGAAAGCACAGAATGCACTTCTCCGATTTTCCGGTAGACCAGTTGAAGTAAGTCTTCTTATAGGGGCACGCGGCCACACACGCGCGCCAGCCCCGGCAGCGCTTTTGATCAAGCAGCACGATGCCGTCTTCTCCGCGTTTATAGAGCGCCCCCGACGGACACGCCGCGACACACGAAGGGTTCAGGCAGTGGTTGCAGATGCGCGGGAAGTAGAAGAACACCAGGCGCTCGGTGGCGAACAGTTGCTCGCGTTGCTCGGGTGTCAGGCTCTCCAGGTTAGGATCGTTCTGCGCGTAAACCGGCGAGCCGCCCAGATCGTCATCCCAGTTCGGCCCGGCTTCCACGTTGATGTACTCACCTGTGACCATCGAGATCGGCTTGGCCGTGGGCTGGTCCGCACCTTCGGGCGCGTTGAACAGGTTCTGGTAATCGTAGGTCCACGGCTCGTAATAATCATCCAGAGTGGGCTGGTTGGGATTGTGGAAGATGTTGAACAGGGCGCTACTCTTGTTCTGGGACCTGAGCTGAAGGTCGCCGTTCTTCTTTTCCCAGCCGCCTTTGTAGCGCTCCTGGTCTTCCCAACGCGTGGGGAAACCCGTGCCGGGCTTGGTTTCCACGTTGTTCCACCACATGTATTCCGTGCCCTTGCGATCGGTCCAGATGTTCTTGCAGGCGATCGAGCAGGTGTGGCAGCCAATGCACTTGTCGAGGTGGAACACCATCGAGACTTGTGAGCGTACATTCATGATCAGTTCTCAATTCCCGGTTTTAGTTCTCAGTTGCTTCGTCGAAACCGTCCAACTACCACTTCAACTCCGGCAGCTTGCGCACCAGCACGTGCGTGTCGCGGTTCGATCCAGTCGGGCCCCAGTAGTTAAAGTGGAACGTGAATTGTCCATAGCCGCCTGCCATCAGGTTGGGCTTAAGTCGGGTGCGTGTGAGGCTGTTGTGTCCGCCCGCTCGCCGGTTGCCGCGCAACGGTGAGGTCGGCACCGAATAAGTGCGCTCCGGCGAGTGATACTGAATGCAAATGCCCCGCGGAATGCGGGCACTGACGGCGGCACGTGTGACCACGACTCCGTTGTCGTTGTGCACTTCGACCCAGTCGTTGTCCACAATGTCGATCTCGGCGGCGTCCTTATCGTTGATCCAAAACGGTTCGACCCCGCGCGACAGCGTGGTCATGCGCTGGTTATCGCCGTAGGTCGAGTGGATATGCCACTTCCCGTGCGGCGTCAGGTAGTTGAGCATCTTGGTCTTCCCAACTTCCTTGCTGAACTTCAGGTCGGCATACTGTGTGGGTAGCGGTTTGGGCTTGTACGTCGGCAGGTGCTCGCCGAACTGTATATAAAGAGGATGGTCGAGATAGAAGTGCTGTCGCCCGGTCAGGGTGCGCCACGGCATCAGGCACTCCACGTTGTACGTGAAGGGCGAGTAGGCGCGCCCGTTCTCCGTAAGCCCCGACCACATGGGGCTATTGAGCAAGCGGTGCGGATGGGCCTGCAAGTCCTTGTAGCTCAGCCGTACGCCCCGGTTTTTTTCCGCCAGGTGCACCAGGGGTACCCCAGCTTTTTCTTCCATCTCCTTGTAGGAGCGATAAGCGAGTTCGCCATTGGTTACGCTGGCAAACCGCAGAACGATGTTGCAGGCATGCTGGTCTTCCAGAAGAGATGGATACTTCTTGCCATCCCATGCAACCGTCGGGCAAGTCTTCAGGGCCGCGTCGTATTCGTCCTCAATCCCGTAATGCGTGCCGTGGGCTCCGAGGCCGCCGGACCGTGCCAGTGGACCGAAGGAGATGTACTGCTTGTAGAGGTTCTTGTAGTCGCGCGTGACCACCTTGAATCCCGGCATGGTCTTGCCCGGAATGGCTTCTACTTCTCCGCTCAGCCAGTCCTTGATCTCGGGCTGCGCGATCTCGGCCGCCGAATCGTGCGCCAGTGGCGAGGCCACCAGATCTTTCACTGGCCCGGGGAAATGCTTCTCCGCCAGTTCCGAGAACTTCTTTGCGATGGCACGGAAGATCTGCCAGTCGCTCTTGGACTCCCAGGCCGGTGGCACGGCCTCAGAAAGAGGATGGATGAAGCTGTGCATGTCGGTGGAGTTGAGGTCGGCCTTCTCGTACCACGTGGCCGCGGGCAGCACGATGTCCGAATAGAGCGCGGACGTGTCCATGCGGAAGTTGAGGTCCACCACCAGGTCCATCTTTCCCTGGGGCGCGTTCTTGTGCCACTCCACCTCGCGCGCACTGCCTTCCGCCAGGTTGTCGTCCGAGATCGCGTTGTTGTGCGTGCCCAGGTAGTGCTTGAGAAAGTACTCGTGGCCCTTAGCGCTGGCCATCAGCGCATTGCCGCGCCAGATGTACCATACCCGCGGCCAGTTCTCGGGCGCGTCTGGATCTTCGACCGAGAACCTGAGCTTGCGGTCTTTCAGTTGCTCGACCGCATAGCTCACGACCGCTTCGTCGTTCTTCGCTCCAGAGGCTTCCGCTTCTTTCACCACTTCCAACGGGTTCTGCTGAAATTGCGGATAGAACGGCAGCCATCCCGATCGCACCGCTCTTACCTGTAAATCCATGGTGTGTCCATGGGCAAAGGAGGCGTGGCCGTTGGCCGGAGGAACTGTGTGGTAGTCGGTGAAGTCGCGCTCGTAGCGCCATTGGTCCGTGTGCACATAGTGCCAACTCGGTGCATTCTGCAGGCGGGCTGCAGGGAACCAGTCACGCCCAAACGCGATCGCCGACCACGGCTCTCCCGGCGCCAGCTTTTCCTGTCCGACGTAGTGGGCGAGCCCGCCGCCGTTCACGCCGATGCAACCACAGAACATCAGCGCGTGGATGGCGGAGCGATACATCAAGTTGCCGTGGTACCAGTGGTTAATGCCCGCCCCAATAATCACCGTGCACTTGCCATTGGTGAGGTCGGCCGTGGTCGCCCATTCCCGCGCAAACCGGATGAGCACCTGCCGACTTATACCGGTGTATTTTTCGGTCCACGCGGGCGTGTAAGGCTGGCTTTCGTCGTCGTAGTTCGCGGGATACTCGCCTTCCAGCCCGCGCGACACTCCGTACTGGGCCATCAGCAGGTCGTAAACGGTAGTGACGGTGACCGTCTCACCACTTGCCGTCTGCACTCGCCGTATCGGTACGCACCGTGAGATCGTGCGTCCATCGGCAAAGTCGTTCAATGCCACGGGGACGACGGCATCCCCCTGACCCAGAAATGTCAGGGCTGGATCGATCGCCGAGCCATCGACGCCGTCTTTCATCAACAGGTTCCACTTGCCTTTTTCCTTTCCCCAACGGAAACCAACGCTGCCCATCGGCATCTTGGGGCGGTTCTCTGCCGTATCCCACATGAGGAATTTCCAATCGCCGTTCTCGATGTCTTTGTAGCCATCCAAGCGGTTGGCCCGCAGCAGTTTCCCCGCCTGCCACGTCCCGTCGTGCTCTGTGAGTTCCACCAGGTAGGGCGAGTCGGTGTACTGCTTCGCATAGTTCAGAAAGTACGGCGTCTTCTTCTCGTGGTGAAATTCTTTGAGCACGACGTGGTTCACGGCCATCCACCAGGCGCCGTCCTGCCCGGCATTGATCGCCACCCATTCGTCCGCGTACTTCGAAACCTGAGAGAAATCGGGCGAGAACACCCACATTTTCGAACCGTTGTGACGAGCCTCGGCTGCGAAGTGACAGTCGGGCGTGCGCGTCATATTCAGGTTCGATCCCATCACTGCCAGCAGCTTGGCGTTGTACCAGTCGGCCGATTCCTGCACGTCGGTTTGCTCGCCCCAAGTCTCAGGCGACGCGGGAGGCAGGTCGCAGTACCAGTCATAGAAGGAGAGCGAAACGCCGCCCATCAACTGCAGCATGCGAGCGCCGCTGGCGTAACTGATCATCGACATCGCAGGAATGGGGGAGAAACCGGCGATGCGGTCTGGCCCGTGTTTCTTGATGGTGTAGATATTCGCGGCCGCAATCAGTTCCAGCATCGTGTCCCAGTCGGCGCGGCGCAGACCGCCCTTGCCCCGGGCTTTCTGCCAACGCTGCCGCGACTCGGGATTCTCGACCAGCGACTTCCAAGCCTCGACCGGGTCCTCGTGCTGCGCCCGTGCCTGTTTCCACAAATCAATGAGTGCTCCCCGAACGTACGGGTACTTCACCCTCAGCGGGCTGTACAGGTACCAGGAGTAAGAAATCCCGCGCTGACACCCACGTGGTTCGTAGGGGGGTAGTCCGTTCTCCAGCATGGGATAGTCGAGTCCTTGCATCTCCCAGGTGACGATGCCGTCCTTTACATGGATCTGCCAGGTGCAACCGCCCGTGCAGTTCACACCGTGCGTCGAGCGGACGATCTTGTCGTGCTGCCAGCGGTTGCGGTAGAACTCCTCCCAACTGCGCAGCTTGGGGTCAACTTCATCCCGGATCCACGAGATCGCGTCTCGGGTTTTCATCCTTCACCTCGATCATTTTTGTGCACCATGCTCCGGCGCACTCCGCGAAAACGCGTTTTCCAGAGCGCGTCCAGCGAAATCAGGCCCAGCACCATGCCGCCCACACCCAGCAGAAAGAAATTGAGCAGCGAAGTGGTGTCATCCTGCCCGCCTCGTTTCGCGGAGTCCTCAAACAAGGCCACGAGCGACAGGACCTCCTCCGGCTGGATCGCGTGGTCCTTGAATACGGGGGCCATGGTGGGGCTTGCCGGGGACGACAACCAGGCCGCCAGTCCCTTGCGTCCCTGGAGCCGCTCGTAAACCCGCGTGAGATCGGGACCGAGCCGTCCGCCACCCAACAACGTCAGGCCTTTCACTGTGTGGCAGGAAATGCATGCCGGGCCGCCACCGCTCAGCTGCTGCTCACCCAGAAAAACCAGTCTTCCTTTCGCGATGTCCTGGTCGGTAAGCGGACGGTCGCTGATCTGCATCCCTGCAAACTGCGAGCGCGGCAGCTTGGATTCGGTACTAATCATGTCGACCAGCGCTTGCGCCTGTTGTGGATTCATCCCGGCAATGTTTGGCATGACCACGCCCCGGGCTTCCTGCTGTAGCTTCGTGGCATAGAGATCACCGCTATCAATCATGGCCTTTGGACTCTGGAGAAACTGGACCAGCCACGCACGGTCTCGCCGGCTGCCGACATCCTTGAGGTCGGGCCCGGTCAGCCGGCCTCCTCCGATGGTGTGGCAACTCGTGCAGTTTTGCTTGAAGAACGTTCCCGCATCCTGTTGCGCCGCGGCTGTGCCAATGAGCAACGCAACCATCGCGCACACGCGCGGCGTCAAGCTGTTCCTAAAGCCTTTTCCAGTTATCCAGTCAAGCATTTGGGGCCTCACCCTGGCCTCCTCAACAGGAGGCTTCTTACTTCTCGCCCTCCGACATCTTCCAGGCATCGCCGGGAACACCAGCGATCGCCGAGACTGGCGTCGAGAGCAAGAAGCCCAGATATGCGGCTTGAATTCCGCGCCAGTAAGCATGTGCCGGGCAGGGAGCATCGTTTGAGCACGGCCGGTTGTGCGACAGAAAACAACTGGGTTCGCTGCGCGAAACCCTCTCAAACAACTCCACAACATCGATCAAGTGAATCTCGCTTGCCGGCTTGCCCAGCCTGTATCCGCCACCGGAACCTCTGGCCGTATCAACCAATCCGGCTTTTCGAAGAGTCAACAGGACCTTGGACAAGTAATTTGCCGGTATTTGAACGGCGTGGGCCAAATCACGGCCTAAGACCGCGTCATCGGGCCGTTGCGCCAAATGAGCCAGCGCGCGCAATGCATATTCAGAAGTGACGGAGAGCATTGTTGACCTCTACATGTACATATCCTTTTACGAAGCACATTCTGGCCTGTCTGTGATTTCAGTCCTATGTGTGCGTGATCAAGATCACCGCTCCATGTGACGACCTTGAGTCACGGCTTCGCATAAACGATCCCGCCACGCAAATCGGCCCCGGTTTCGGTAAGGTAGGGAAAGGCAATCAATTCTCAAGACCAAGGAGAATGGCAGTGGCACAACAGCTTCCGAAACCCGTCAGCGAATTCAAGAAACTCTACCCCGATGTCTGGAAGGCCTTTACACAACTTGGAGAACGATGTCACGAAGCTGGGCCATTAAACGAGCGTGACCGGCGTCTCGCAAAACTGGCCCTCTCGATCGGCGCTGGATTGGAAGGCGCCACTCATTCAGCCGTTCGCAATGCCCGAGAGGCTGGAGTGAGTAGTCAAGAAATCGACCATGTCGTGGTGTTGGCGGTTACAACTCTCGGGCTGCCATCGGCAACGAGAGCTTTCACCTGGACTCGCGACAAATCAGCATCACGCGGCAGGCGCGGGTCAAAAAGAAAATAAAAGCAAGGCCCTCCCTGAGACGAGAGCCCTGGCAATTGCTCTGTCAGACTGGAAATGTCTCAGTGGAAATGGCCGAGCGAATGTCTGTAATTTCCCGACTGAGAAAGTCCATGGTCTGGAAACAAAGACTTGTGTCTTTTGCCATGAGCCTTAGGAAAGCATCGCGCGAGACGAAGCCCAGTTCCGCATCCTCCGCGACGGTAGCTGTCAGACTGTATGCGGAGCCCGACATTGTGGCAGGCAGGCTCGCAACACAACCCGCGCCGAGCATGCGGGTCGGGTACAGCTCTTTTTTCGATTCCAGGCAAAGTCTGACCTTGCCACTGCGAATTAAATAGGTGCCCGATACTTGATCCCCCCGCCGAAACAAGGCGTCGCCAGCAGGTTTGAACACCGCTGTGGCGATTCGTTCCAACTCAATTCGCAATTGTGGTGGTAAGGCAAAATCTGCCATCTGCTCCCCCGCTCGGGATTGCATTTAGCGGACTACGAACCGTGCTGCAGTGATGGTTGTCACCCCCGCGTGTGAGGTCCCAAACAGAACTGGTCGACGGTGGACTTGGTCAACGATGGCTTGTCCCGGTTGTGGCTGGCAATTGGGCGCCGGGCAAGGAACCGGAACCTGCCGCTGCCGACTTCGACTCTTACATTTCGAAATCCGGCCGATTCCAGTCGTGAGGGCAATGTTGCGGGGTCAACGAGAACCATCGTGTCACCGAGGTGAATGATGCGCATCAGCAACGATCCCAAACTGTCAGTTCCGGCAAAGGCGCCTCCTGGTTTGAGGACCCGAAACGTTTCCGCAAACAGGCGATCCTGCAATTCTCGTGAAGGTAGGTGATGAAGGACGGTGCAGCAGACCACGCTCGTGAATGTGCGATCTGCGAACGGCATTGCGGTGGCATCAGCACATCGCACATCTACGTTCGTGTTGGCCACTCGGCTTTGAAGGGAACCGGCCAACTCAAGGTCCATTTCGATACAAGTGACTCGCTTTGCGCGCAGACGCAGCCAATCCGTAGTCAGGCCAGGGCCGGGACCGATTTCCAATACGTCATGGTCTAGCTCGACGCCAGCGAGTGCCCAGGGCATTACCGTCTTTTCGAGCGTGTGCCTCCAGTGGCTGGTTTGGCAGTACCAACGGTGAAAGCGGTTCATCTTCCCCAAGTCATCTCGGAAGCGCGCCACTTGCCAACAGCGGCGTTGCCTGAGAATGGCGCCCATACCATCCTGATGGCGTCCTCCGGACAAGCGGAGATGCAATGTTCTTCACTGCCGCAAGTATCCGGATAGGCAAGAGTCGCCTTTTCCCCGGATATTGCCAGCGACTTCGGACCGCAGGCTTCGGCACATAGCCCGCAACCGGTGCAGAGCGCTTCCAGAATCTCAGGTATCCATTTGACTGCCACCGACGAAACCTCCCCAGTTGCTCCTGATTCCGACCCTAGCTACTGTTTTTCCTGAGTCTAGAAATCCTTGGGTAGTTCAACAATGACTTAGGTCACAGCCGGCCGCGCGGGACCCGAATCCCCGTGTGCTACGGATTTCAGCCTTACATCTCGCATGCCTCTGACAGCATTGCAAAGATAGATCGCGTTTGCCGACTGCAGGTCTTTAGGGTTCACAATCCGTTCCCTAGCGCGCGGATCCGTCTCAAGAACGTGCCGGCGAAAGACCCCCGGCAGCAGGCCGCAATCCACCGGTGGCGTGACCACGGTCCCGGCAGTTTCCAGAAAAATGTTGTTGCGCGTGCTTCTGTGATCTCTCCGCGTTCATTCGCGAGGATGACGTCCTCATGACCGTGGCGCCTCGCCCTTGCGTAGAGGGCCTCATAGACTTCGCGATGCGTGGTCTTGTGGTAGAGGAACTTATCTCGGGAGGAAACTGCCTGCGGCGAGAGAACAACGGTATCGCGAGCCGCGATGTAATCCTTGATCCTGTCGATCCTGGCGCAGTAGTCTCCGCGGCTCATGGCCAATCGGCAGTCCGACACATTACAACGGGCCGTGCGGACGTCAGGGCGAGGCAGATTCCGCGCGGGACCCGTTTCAGACTCTCCCGACCATGATGAAAAATGAGCGGTCTTTCATAGACGCCAAACCAACCGAGCGGAAGGGCCGATGGTGGAGGAAGGTTCTTGCTAAGAGCAGTGTCAAGACAATAGCCACACTCCTAGCTCATGAAGCCGACATGACGACCCCTTCGCAGGCACTCTTCGATCTTCTGGAACACAGCGGGAACACGTTCGAAGGAGTCTATAGTCAAAGTGTCAACAGGGTCGACAAAGAGATAGCTGCGCTGGTTTGCCCGGTCCGGGCGAGATGTTTCAAGGAGAACGCTGTTTTCCGATTCCGACACGATGGCGTAGTAAGTCGAAGGGAGAAGGATCAAAGAATCCTCGCCGGCACTCGTGCAATTCCTAGCGGAATCCGCTCATACCCGCAACCAAGCCTCCTGTGTCTGTGCAAGCGTTCGACGTCGGCCTGCAACGGTGTGGCCCCCGGTCGAGAATCCTAGAGCCGATCCATATTCCAGCCATCACTCAGGTCACAGAAGTCCGTTCCGCCAGCCTAGGTGAAGCCTCAGATAGGCCAGTACAAGAGCTGATGCTGTCCATTAATTTCGCAACCACATCGGCCGCCGCATAGCTCGAAGCACCTGGCTTCAGAAACTGGGCAACTCCAATCAGATCATTTCCGGACGTGATCAAAGGCATCTCGATATAACGCCCGTTTCGCACCTGTGGATGGTCGATATTGGCCATGAGTGCATTGCAGAGGCACTTCTTGCCAACGGTGTTTTCTGCTTTTCCGCCCTTTGCCACGTAAGTGGTCACCGGCTCTGCCGAGCAGCGATAGTCGATTGTGCCCACCGGGGTGCGGTACGCCTCTCGCAGGTAGCCAAGGTCGCAGATACGAGGGCGAGCCGCATAGACTTCGTCCTCCGACAGTGAGCCTTCCAACTGGGCAATCTTGAAAGGAAACCGGGTGGGCGAGGCTACCGGATCGGTGAGTACGCGTGCGGTTCCACAACGGACTTTTTCGAGGAGCCGCTGCTTGTAGCGATCTTTCAGCCCGGATTCCTCGCAGAACGCAAATGCAGTTCCCACCTGCACTCCCGTGGCACCCTCAGCCAAGGCCTCCGCCAGTTTCTCGGGCGCGCCGTATCCTCCGGCAAGCCAAAACGGTACCCCGAGGGCCCGGATCTTTTCGATGTCCACCGCGTCACGCTCTCCGTAGATGGGCTCCCCCCTTTCATCCAGCTGAAGCTTTCCTCGAGGCGGGGCATTATGGCCGCCGGCTGTACAGCCTTCGATCACGAAACCATCGACCTTCCCGTCGGCCTTCTTCAGCATCGTTGTCGCCAGCGTGTTGGAAGCGATGATCGCAAGAAACCTCGGTCGAGCAAGTTGCGGTAATTGACGTCCCATGAACTCCTGCGGCGCAAAGCTCATGGTCCGGTCATCCTCGTCATGCGCATCAGTAACCTGAAGGAGATAAGTTGCAGGCTCGTTGTTGGCAAAGCGATCGAGTACTCCAGGAACCGCGAGCGGCACCCCGGCTCCCATGAGAATGTATCCCACCCCGGCGAGCATGGCGCCGTAGATGGAAGGCAAGTGCGGGAGCTGAACCTTTTCGAGGTAGTTGATCCCCACCGGATTCTCGTGTCCTTCGCGAGCGAGAAACACCTCGACAAAATTGGCCACGACACACAGCTCTCTTGTTTCAGAAGATGAATTCTTCGAGTGTGTCGGCACCGGCTTGTACGGGGCTCTCTCAGCCTTTCCTCCCGCGATGTAGTACTCCCGCCAGATGCGATCTGCCATTTCATGAATTGGAAAGTGATCGAGCGCACGGCGCACATGCCCACCGGAGTCACCATCTTGCAGACGTCTGGCAAGGATCAAATCGAGGGCGGTTCCGGACACGACACCGAGCTGACCGAGCCGGGATACGGCTCGCGCCAGCCGCCAATTGGAAACGGCTGCGCCCATTCCACCCTGAATGATCGTCGGAAGCTTGCTCATGATGAATCACGCGGAGCGAAAGCACATTGTTTCAGAGATATAGGACCTTGATTGTCTGAGTTCTGTAATAGATCTCGGCTCCTGGGAGTTCAGCGAGCGGTGCAGACAACTCGTCCGCAATTGGTTGGAGTAACTCTCTGGTTCTACTTAGGCCCGGTAGATATCTCGGTCACGACCTTGACTTTTCTCCGGCCTGCCATTTCCTCGGCGATGGCCAGCTTCTCGGCGTCCGACAGCATTCGATCCGCCAGAGGAAACACCAGGGTGTCTTCGAGACGAATGTGCAGTTTATACATCGATGCAAGACTGGCGACAGCCTTACGAAAGCTGTCAACTTCAGCATTGGACAGACTACCGTTCGATAGAAATTGCGCTCCTAGACGGTCCACTTCTGCATGCAACGGGGTTGCCCAGCGATGCTCCTCCTCTAGCAGGTAGAGCTTTGAGAATGCAGCCTCGACTTCAGGATCGTGAATCTGGCGCAACCGAGGAAATAGCGACTCTTCCTCATCAGCCGTGTGCTTTGGTGCAGCTTGCGCGAAGTAGCGCAGGGCGGCCTCCAGCACTCGGCGGGTCTCATCCGTGGCCGGACGGTCGATCACCTGCGCTACCGCTTCAAGCGTGCCCATAAACATCTCGACGCGCCGGTGGCAGTCAGAGAGTAGCCCGGTGGGGTTTGTGAAGTTGTGGGCCTTGGCTCCAATCTGGACAGGCATAATCTCAGTGTACCGACGGAGTAGCAGGAACGCTGTGACAAAAGTCTCAGCGCGATGAAAGTAGTTGCGGGTGAGTAACGGACGCCCCTTAAGCTTCGATTGCCCTCTCGATCCCGACACTCCCGCCCAGTACGACATCAAAGAATCTCGCAAGGATGCTTCTGCCAACTTGCTCGATCTCGCGCTGTTTCTTCTCTGCTCGCTCAGTCAAGTCAGGCGGTAAGTGGGCACGCCACGCCGACCAGGTATCGGAGTCCGGTTCGATGTGAAACTGCAAGCCATAGACGCATCTTCCAAAACGAAACGCCTGGTGGGGGTATTCCGCGCTGGACGCGAGCAGGGTTGCCCCTTCTGGCAAATCAAAGGTATCTCCGTGCCAATGGAACACGGGAAGAGACGGTCCGTGTGGTCCAACGAGCGCGTCGCGTTTCCCCTCCGCAGTCAGTTCTACGAATCCGAAACCGATTTCCGGCCCATGCCCGCGAAACACGCTCGCCCCGAGAGAGCGCGCCAGCAGTTGGGCCCCGAGGCATACGCCAAGCACCGGACGGTTCCGCCGAACTAGCTCCGCAATGAGATTGCACTCTTCCGCCAAAAATGGATGCTTGTCTGTTTCATAAACACCCATGGGGCCGCCCATCACGACCAGGCCCTCGACATCATCGGGCTGCGGAACGCCAGCCCCCAGATCCAGACGTCGGATATCCGGATGCAGACCTCGCGCCTCTGCTTCGACCGCGATCAGTCCGGGACCCTCCCACGCGACGTGCTGCAGAACGGTCCAAGTGCCGGTCATGATCCGTGCCTCCACTTTTGATCCCTAGCTCTGTCATGAGCAACCCTGGCGACCCATCGCCTCCGAGCCTGAGGCCTGAAGTCCCGTCTTTCGGCTCGGAGAAAACTCACCTCTGCTTCGCTGCTGCGGCGACGGTATCTTGAACGTCAACGCTCCGTGCGCGTTCCTTCTCCTGAAGGCTCGCCAGCTTTATGGAAATGACCTTGTGCCGGCATGGTAGATGCTTCGTGGATCCGCTCGACGTAATGAACAAACTCGACGTAGGCTTCTACGTACTCACGGCCCGCGGCGAGATCCTCTGCGGGAAAGTGCTTTTTGGTCAGCGCCTTTTCATAGTGTTCACGCAGACCCTTCAGCATCGCATCGGTCAACAATGCCTTCAGTTGGTCCATTGAGCCCTCTTCGAGAGCCCTGTCCGCAGCGGGAATAGCCGGCCCAAGATCGCGTCCCGCAGGTTGGAGTCCGGTATAAGGCGCTCCTTCTGCGGTACGGTGAAGACGTACCACCATCTCAAAGAAGTATCGATCTGCGAGTTCCCTCGCTTCCGGACTCAGACTTCTCACTTTCAAAGTGGTCTGAAAGGCCCCCTTGACTTCGGCTTCATCCCTCTGCTGGACCCATATGAGGACCAGATTTGCATCGTGGGTCTCGAGTGCCTTACGAGCAGCCTTAACCACCGGGCCGTCCATTCCGTCACAGTGTGCTGCTGCGCTCCCGCTGGCAACGAACAGAACCATCATCGCTACGATGGTGGGACGTACTATCTGCAAAAGACTTCTTCTCCCCATATTTCCTTCCTGATCGCTCCCGAAAGCAGCGATCCTTAACGAGTGTCTGCCAGAACGGGCTGCGCCGGAGGGCGAGACAGGAACGTGCCCAGCAGATTGACGGCGAGTAGCGTGACTGCGGTCATCTCCATGACGGCCGATACCGGAAGCCACGACCATGCCCATCCCGCGAAGCCTTGGTAGGCGAGAATCTCGGAGCTGACGCGAAGCAGGCAGCCTGTCCCCAGCAGCAGGAGCGAGAGAAACATCAGTTTGGTGCTGAAGAGCAAGCGCATTCCGGAAAATGCCGGCAGGATTCTCTGCCCTACGCAGAACACCATCGTGGCCAGGAAACCCACAGTCAATGCATGGCGCGATGCGCCCCAGATGCCGTGAGAACCCTCAACCGAACTGGCCCAAATTCCCAGGGCAGCCGCGATGATTGCCCAGACATACGCCACGCGCACAAATACCGGAAAGCTCGCATGCACTCCCTTCACCTTGGCCGGCTGCTGTGTATGCTCAAGGAAACGGAGCGCCCACACCGCGACGATGGTGCCGACCAATAGAAAGAGCGCAGCCGATCTCATCCAGCCGACCATTGCGGCAATCACACCGGCGGAGTTCACTGCGACTGCCAGGAGCAACACCCGCCCGCGTACCGGGCGCAGTCCCAGGAAAACCGGCAGCCACTTGGCGCTAAATCCCCAGACGAAGGGAACGAGGAACCCCCAGGTCTCAAGCACCAGGAAACGCTGGTCGAATTGAGTTGCTAGATCCGGTGAGGCGCCACGATACGCAAGGAACAACGTAGCCCCCACGTTGACGAGCAGCGTGAGCAGCAGGCCGACGGCGGCCGCGATCACCACGCTTACCCATTCGTCCAACCTCTGCTTGCCGGGATCCTGGGGTCGGTGACCGGAAACCGAATGGAAGAAGATTACGAATGCAAGTAGTTCCAGCGCCGCGGACACAGGAAGCACAACCCGCCATTGCCACAGATAGACACCGGTCAACCAGCGAAGGCTGACGCCCAGCGTCCAAAGCACCCAGCACACCCATGCGGTCCAGAGCGCGAACGGATTCATGCGCCGCAGCTTGGGAATGGAATAGAAGCCGATGCCCAGGATGAAGGTGCCGATCCAGCCGAATATCTGCGCGTGCCCATGGGCCTGGACCCATCCCGCCGAGACTGAATTCGCGGCGTGGCGGCTGCTGATCGCGATCAGGTTCCAAACGCCCAGGAAGGTTCCCGGAAGAAGCATGAAGGCCAAGCCGGTCGAGATGTAGAGCATCAGCAAGCGCGAGAGACTCCTTTCCCGCGTCCGTGTGATCTCGAAGATCTCCTCCGGCGTTAGCCTCCTTCCAGCTTGGGTCTCGACTCGTGTTGCCAGCGCCGCCATCGTTTGCTGTTCCTTGGTTAGTGCTTCTGTTCCATTTCGATCGCGCGCGGGAAAAGAATATTGTTTTCCAGGTGAATGTGCTGGTGTAAGTCAGTCTCGAAAGCAGCCAAAGCCTTATAGAGTCTCTGGTAACTAATGCAGGCATCGCCTGGAGGCGTGTATCCAGCGCTCGCCTGACGCATCGCCCGCAAGGCATCTCCTGCCGAGTCGTGCTCGTGCATCATCATGGCGACCGGATTCTGCACGGTTCCAAATGGGGGCGGCAGGACCGGTTCCTTTTGGATCACCGCCTCCTCCATCCGCACGATATAAGGGAAGAGCATCATCTCTTCCTTCATCATGTGCGTGGTGAGTTCCTGAGCGACCCCTTGAAAGCTGGCGCGGATCTGCTGCAGTTCAGGATGGTTCTTGCCGTGTACCGAGCAGACCTTATTGAACAACGGCTGCAGCCGAGCAATCTCCTCGCGTGTGTACTTGTGGTGGGTGCTGTTGATGTGGGCAACCAGGTCAGCCAAAGGCTCCGACTGCCAGTTGCGGTCTTTTTGCTTGGTCCGGGCTGTCTCCTCCGCCAGTTCCAGAGAATCCAGCACCTGGTCCACCGACAGGTTCGAGGCAGCACAGGCCTCTTCCAAAGATCTGTTTCCGCCACAGCAGTAATCGATCCCGAATCTCTCGAATATGCGAGTGGCTTCGGGGAATTCCACCGCCACTTCCCGTACCGTCTTTGCAGTGCTGACGCTCATCACGTTTCTCCTCGCAGCTCGCTCCGGTCCGCGAGCCCGCTACGTTGCAACACTATCGAAGCGCGCAACAGAGAACGATGACTCTTGTCACATCAGAGAAAAAAGTGGGCGTTCCCAAAACTGCAGTAAGGGTTTCCGTTGCCACCGAACGCCACCATTATTCAAGGCAGCCGTGACAAAAGTCATTGCGGGCTGAAGTGGATGTGCGCTAGCGTGCCGCGCAACAGGCTGGCCCGGCGGTCTTGCGGAGTGGGCCGCGGGCGGCCATGCACGAGGAGGTCTTCGTGGACGCCTCTGTGTATTTCGGCGTGTGCTGCCGCCGGTGTGACCATCGCATCGCGCTGGTCGAAGTCATCTCCGGGCCAAAAATCTACCAGTGGTTTGTGCCACGAATCCCTCCGTTTGAGGTGCGTTGCGAAAGTTGTGGCACTTCCCGGACCTACCGCTACCGCCATGTGATCGTTTTCGAGGCCCCGGCCCTTGAGAACCTCGAGACGCGCCCTGCTTTCCGACACGTCTGACATGGATTTCTGGAATTCCTGGATGCGCGGAGATTTACTCTGAGGCCTGGCTCGCCGCTTCCAACGCTTTGAGGTCGAGGATCAGTACATGCCGGCCATCGAGTTGCAAAACGCCTTCCGCCTGCAGGCGGCTAAGATTGCGGGAAACCAGTTCGCGAACCGTTCCGATCTGCGAAGCCAGTTCCTGGTTGCTGGAAGGCAAAGCAAGCTGGATGCCTTGGGCAGTGCGCTTGCCCTCTCTCTGCGCCAGCTTCAGGAGGAACGACGCGAGCCGGTGACGCACGGTCGTAAACGACAACTCCTCGATAATCCCAACCAACCGCCGCAAGCGTGCACCCACGACCCTCAATACTTTGAGCGCGACCTGGGGATGAGCCAGACATAACGCGTGGAAGTCCTGCTTGCTCACGAAGAGAAGCGTGGCGTCGTCGACTGCCGCCGCTGAGGCCGGGTAGTTTCCGCCATCAAAGACCGGCAACTCCGCCACCGAACTCCCCGGGCCGTCGACGCTCAGAACGTGCTCGCGTCCGCCGGAAGAACTCTTGAAGATACGGATGTGCCCTGCCTCAACCACGTACATGCCTAAACAGGGTTCACTTTCGCCGAAAACAATCTCGCCCGCCGAGTAGCGGCGCGGGACCGCGCGTTGGGCAAGAAAGGCCAACTCATTCTCCGTCAACCCCGAAAAGATGGGGACCTTCGCCAGCGTCTGCCCAGGTGTCAACGTGGATTCCGGCATGGTTGTTATTGTACCGGTTCACTTCGACAAAGAATGCGCTGTGTCGGAAGGCGAGCGGAGGTCTACCGCGCGCCCAGTGGCAGAGGCATGATCAGCGGCTTCGCCCGGTGCCTGCCGGCCACGTTCATCGTGCGCCACAGCTCGATTCCCCACCACAGAAGAGCGGCCAGTTCAATGAACCCCGTGAACCCAAGCAGCGGGTACGCGATGCGGGGAACGAAATCGGTCAGCACCTGCAGCAGCACGCGCCCGGTACAGCCGAGGTTAAGAAGGAGGAAGGGCGCCCACAGCGAGTTCATCCGCTTGGCGTCTATCCCGGCCAGGATGGGCACCACTCGCGAGGAAACTCCCAGGATCATCATGCTAATGAAACCTACGGTGAACGCGTGCCGGTGGGAGCCCATGTAGGTGTGGGCGAACACCTGGTGGGTTAGCACCCCATAGAGCGGAAAGAATGGCATCATCCCGCAGGAGATCAGCAACCAGATATAAGCCGCGCGCACGAATTTGAAGGTGCGATCCGGCTGCGATGGCTTTCCAAATACTCCGATCTGCCGCGCCAACAGCACGGCCCAGACCGGCATAAGTAAATAGGCTGCTTCGAGGCCTATGGCGAAATAGAGGGTGTGGGTTGTGAGCAGGAGTACGTAGCTGACCATGTTCAGAATCAGGCTGCCATTCATCAACCAGAAAATCAGGCTCTGGTGGTCTCGCCCGGACCGGGCCAGACCGTAAACCTGCGGGACAAAGCGCTGGCTCACCCCGGCGATGATCAGCGCGGCAAAACCAAGCAACTGGATGTCGCGCAGCGGTCCGTCAATCAGCGCGATGCGCATGATCAACTCGTGTTCAAAGTGTGCTGTGGCCTTGGCGAAGAAGAAAACGGCTTCCAGGATCGTGCCCAGCATCAGCCAAAGGAAGGAACTGGCAATGAACTTTTCGAAGGGGTTATGTGGTTCGGTGGACTGTCGTGCCGTCCGATACAACACGAACATGAAGATTCCGACAGAGCTGATCTCGGACAGGCCAGAGAACGCGCCCAGCCAAAACGAAGCCGCATCCGGCAGCAGCAAGTCGGCGCCCATTCCCACCACAATTCCCGACGCAAGAAGATAGAAGCCAAGGTTTGCGAGATCCGGGCGCCACAGAGTGGTGTTCTTGAAACGCGGAAAGGACTGGTATGCAAAACCCATCACAAACATCGCCACCCATCCGAAGATCATGGCGTGAGCGTGGGCATGGATCGAGGACAGCAGGCGCAGTTGCAGGAAACTCTTTCCGAGCGCAATCTGTAGCAGATTGATCGCACCCCAAAGGCATCCCACGCTCAGCACTGTCGCGATGCCCATCTTGAAAAAGCGGCGGTAGATGTAGTCCTGCAAACTTTCCTTGTACACATACACGCCGGATGGGTTCTCCATCTCGGCATGAAGCTCCCGGAGCAGTTCATCCACATTCACCTGATGGACAGCGGCAAAGAACGCCAAGGGCTCACTCGGACCATGCTCGCCCCCGCACCCCTTCAAGCCGTGCTGGTCGAAGATGCGGCGCGCATTGGGACAGCGCTTCACAATCTCCGCCACGCTGGTGTCTTTGCTGATCTCGCTCACGGTCATCGCTTCCACCTCTTCCAGCAGACAGCGTAAACATACGGGTGCCGACAAAACAGAGCGATGACTTAGGTCACAGGATGTTAAACGCAAATCAGCGCTCGGAGAGGAGGCTCTGCCCAGCGAAGGACGCGATCCTCGACAATCCCTAGTTGTCCGCCGTGACATTAGTCACATGCAACTGGTTCCAGGTCTGTCAGGCTCTACTCGTATCCAAATAGGGCAAAAGGGGCCGGCGTGGAGCCAAGACTCGACTTTGATGAGCGGCCATTCATTGTGATCTGGGAGACAACCCAGGCATGCGATCTCGCCTGCGTCCACTGCCGGGCTTGCGCCCAGCCGGTCCGCAGTGCACTCGAACTGAGCACCGACGAAGCCAAGCGCCTGATCGACGAGGTGGCGGCTCTCGAAGCCCCGGTTTTTGTCCTCACCGGCGGCGACCCTCTGAAGCGTCCCGACATTTTTGAATTGGTCGAATATGCATCCACTCACGGCGTCCGCATTTCTCTAACTCCCAGTGCAACGCCCCTGTTGACGCGTGATGCCATCCTCAAACTGAAGCAGTGTGGTCTGGCCCGCCTGGCCATCAGCCTCGATGGCCCCACCGCGGAAGTGCACGACGCATTTCGCCGGGTCCCGGGCTCCTATGAATGGACCTTGCAAGCCGTCCGCTGGGCGCGCGAGATCGGCCTTCCAGTACAGATCAACACCACCATCACGCGGCGCAATCTGCAACACATCGACTCCATTATTGCTCTGCTTGAACGACTCGACATCGTGCTGTGGAGCGTCTTCTTCCTCGTTCCAACCGGACGCGGCTCTAACAGCGACCTAATCTCAGCCGAAGAGTTCGAGCAAGTTTTCGAAAAGATGCACGAGACTTCGCGCCGCGTGAAGTTCGATATCAAGAGCACCGAAGCCCAGCATTACCGCCGCTACCTGCTTCAGCGGCGCACCGAAGAGAAGCGCAAAGGAAACGGCCAGCCCTTCCCCCCAATGGTTAGTGGTGGTACCGCCGACGGTATCGGTCGCGCCCGCGGTATCAACGACGGCAAAGGCTTCGTCTTCATCTCCCACCTGGGCGAAGTATTTCCCAGCGGGTTCCTGCCGGTCTCGGCCGGCAATGTCCGCAAGCAATCGCTCACGGATCTGTATCGTCATTCGTCGCTGTTCGTTGGCCTGCGCGACAGCGCGAATCTGAAAGGCAAGTGCGGCGTCTGTGAATTCCGCGAGATCTGCGGAGGGTCGCGGGCACGGGCTTATGCCCTGACGGGAGACGTCTTCGCCGAGGAACCCTGCTGCACCTGGCAGCCGAAGGCGCCTGTCACCGGAACCGGAGAAGGTACGCGTCCAGTGGAGCAAACACGCGCGTAGGATCGGGCGATCCGTCCCATTGCTGTTCGAACACGTTCAGGAATCCAGACTCGCTGTACATACGATGTTGCACATCGCCTTCAAGCGCTGAGCCGATCGGTTTCCAGTCGCGTCCTCTGGCGTTGCGGGCGGTATCCAGCATTGCCGACGCTCTCTGGAGGTCGCGTTGCTTCCAGGCGATGTAGCCGCGTAGAAACCATACGTTTACTGCGCGCGGGTTCGCCTGGCAGGCGTGGGCAAAGCGCTGTTCCGCACTCGCGAGGTTCCCCTGCGCCAGCGCCACCTGACCCAGCAGAACGAGTGTTCCAGTCTCTTCTGAATTCAAGCGGAGCGCGGCGTCCAAGGACTGCCGCGCAAATTCGAGTTGGCTCTTGGAAGAGGCGGCCGCCGCGAGAAGTTCTCCCTTGCGCTGAAAGGCACGACGGTTCTGCGGGTTGATTCGAGCGAGCGCATCAAGTTCGGCGATCGCGGATGGAATGTCGTTCAGTGCCGCCAGGCAATTCGCGAGATAGTAGTGCGAATCCTCATGTCCTGGACTCATCGCGAGCGCCTCCCGAAATAATTGTGCGGCCTTCTGAAAGTTCCGCTCACGCTTCATGGCATCCATCGCCGCGTGCTGCTTCTCCCAGAACTGTACGAGCCCGGCTCTGTCGAGTTGGACGGTGGGGTTGGCCTGAGCAAGGTTGGCAGGATGCGCGGTAAAAGGCTTCGCCTCTGACTCGCCCTGAGTAATTTCCCAAATGTTATTGGCGGCCAGATCCCTCCAAGTCTCTGCTCGCCCTCGTAGCCAGTGCACTTCCAGGCGATCGATCTTGGTTGCTGCACCCAGACCTATATGTACGCGAAGGCTATCTTGCGACAGATATGACGAACTGCCGACCGTACGGCGTATCGGGACTTTGCCCGTCCACGCGATCACCGTTGCACCGTCGCCAAACCCGAGTGCGGCTCCGTTTGGGGGAACACGGCTGTGCAGCCTGAACTCCACCCAGTTGCCTTGCGCGATGTCGTTACGCAGCAACCGCACCCCTTCCCCTTGGTCCACGATCGCCACATCCATCGCACCATCGTTATTGAAGTCCGCGACAGCCAGCCCGCGGCTCACATGTGGCTTGGAGAAGGAACGGTTCCACGGCGCCAGATCGTAGAAGAAACTGCCCTGGGCATTCCAGAATAGGAAGGACGGCATGGGAGTCAGACGGGGTGGGGATGTTTCCTTTTGTTCGAACGTGCTCCCGTTGGCGACCACGAGATCAGGCCAGCCATCCGAGTCGAAGTCGACGAAGCTCGTGCCCCATCCAATTTCCTGCAACGAGGGCTGACCGATCCCCATGTTTGCGGCGACGTCGGTGAAGTGCAACTCCGACCCGTTGGCCATCCCTTTCTGCTCAGCAAGGAGCGATTGATAGAGCGCGAAGCCCTGCGCGATCCAGTGCGAAATGAAAAGGTCGTCGTCGCCATCACGGTCGAAATCCGCTGCGGCCAGGCCCATGGAGCCCCGGTACTCTTCGACCCATGCGCCTCTGCCCGCGTCCACAAAGGTCCCGTGGTGATTCAGGTAGAGCTTGTTCTCGGAAATGTCATTCGCCACGTAGAGGTCGGGCCAGCCATCGCCATCGAAGTCGTGCCAGAGAGAGCTCAGGCTTCGTCCTTCCGGATTCGCGACGCCAAGTTCCTGTGCGACTTCGGTGAACCTGCCGTTTCGATTGTTTCGGAATAGCAGGTTCCGCTCCGGATCGTAGGAGGCAGGATTCAAAGTGAATGGCACTTCGAGTCCGAATTGTGTCGAAGAGGTTGACGCGCCGGGCTCGCCCGGTTTGTACTTCACGTAACCGCAAACGTAGAGGTCGAGATAGCCGTCCCGGTTGTAATCGCCCCATGACGCCCCCGTCCAGAATCCTTTTGGCGATGGGAAGTTTTTCTCCCGGACCAAGTGGCCATGGTCGTTGCGAAACAGAATGATCGTGTCATACCCGGTGACGACCAGGTCCATCCAGCCATCGTTGTTGTAGTCACCCCATGCGGCGCCCATGCCGATGATGCGGAGGTCCGGGAAGTCCTCGACTTTCGCGAAATGTCCGTCGCCCAGATTACGATAGAGGACGGAGGGCGCGCGTTGTGCAGCCGGCAGATCGAGCGGGCCACCGCCGCTCACCACGAACAGGTCATCCAAGCCATCATTGTCAAAATCGCCCCATGCCACACCGGACCCCATGTCCTCCGGCAACTGGGACGTTCGCGAGCCTTGAAACTGCCGGAAGGAGCCGAGGCCGGCGGCGTTCGTGACATCGGTGAATCGCGGCTCCGGGGTTCCCGATGGAAGATTTCGCCCAGGGTCCACCAAACGGTCCGCCACGCGCGGACTCACCGTGTTCTTCACGATCTGGAGCGGGACGGGCGTCGATTGTGCGGCCGGCCTGCTCAGCGCACTGGTGATGTCTTTCGAAGCCTCTCCGGGCGTGTACTCCTCGGGCGTATTTTCCTTGCGAATCCGCCAGGTAGCGAGGGCCCCAATCAGCACCAGGACAACGAAAGTGGAAGCCGTCCACGTGACACGGCGCAATCGTCTCGATCCGGTTCGAGGACGTTCCGGGAAAGCGGCTACTGGCATGACGTCGCAGTTCCGTTTCGCGCCACGCAAACCGTGGCGGTTGCACTGGCAATATCAACCACCGGTGCGGTGAGACCCGATTTCTCACCCATGGTGTAGTTGAGCAGGAATTGATCGATCTTGCGGTAGTGCAACGTGGCCTGGATACGAAGCGTTCCGGTCGCATGGCCCAGAGGCACCGAGAACTCGCGCCCTCCATCCACTTTTGATGCGGGCTCGCGCGGACCGCCGGAGGGACACATCACCTTGTACTCGACAGTGTCGGAGTATCCAGGAAACAACGAGCGGCGATAACGCACCCCAACCATCTCCCACAAATTGTGCCGGTCGATCAGATTGCCGTACTGATCGACTGGTTCGGCCTTGAACAGAAACGTGCCGGGTTCGAGGAAGTGCCGCTCATTGCGCTGTCCGGAAGCGAAGACAACTCGGCCGCTTTCGTCATGGACTTGCAGTTCCACCCAACTCTGGATCATGTCGAGCGGACCGGTCGGATAATCGTGCCCAACTTTGTTCGAGGTCATGATCACACGCACCGGTACAGTCTGACCGGGCGCCACCGTGGCCGGTGTCTCAATGCGTATCTTCACCGCCGGCCCTTCCGCCCACTTGTTTCTAATCTCAGGAATTTCGATATGTCCCTGCAGCCATCGGGTGGTCAGTTCCACTTGTTTGTCCGCGCCATCCAGATGTAACAACGCAGGCACGAAGTTGTTGGCCGCCAGGAAGCGGTGACTACGGTGCTTGTGATCATCGGCGGTGCGGTTGTAGTCGGTCGAGTCTCCCGCTGCGGGATCTTTGGAATCCGTCAGGGGCATGTGACACTCGCGGCACTCGACGGTCGCGCGGGCGTCGCCCTTGTGGTTCCAGTGGCTCGCGGCCCAGTTGTCATATTGGTTCTGCAACTGCACCCAGCCGACGCGGTTCACTTCCTGATCGATGAACTGCTTATGGCAGGCCGCGCAATACTCGGGTTTCTTGTACATGCGCTTGCTCAAGCGGTTGTGCTGCGAGGGCCAGGCGCGGATCAGGAAGTTGCGCGTCACCGCGCCCAGCGTGTGGTCCGGACTCCATTGCCAGAGATACTCGGCGGGCTGCCACATGGTGTAGTTCGCGTTGCCCTGGATGTCCGTCTTCTGAATGGAGTGGCAAGCCAGGCATGAAATGCCTTCGTTGTAACCTTGCAGTGCCGTTAGATTCTCGGCAAAGATATTCTTGGTTCCTGAAAACAGCGAAATGGGGTCGTGACACCCCCCGCAGTATCGTGTCGATTCCGGGCCATTCTGCTTGGCCATCACGTTCTGTATGCCCTGGAAGATCGGGTCCATGGCGGCGTAACGGTGGGCGCTGGTTTTCCATTCGTTGTAGATCTCGGAATGGCATCCACTCGCGCCACAAGTTTCCGAGCCCGCGAGCGACCGCGCGTCGAACGCACCATTCGTGGCGGTGTGCGCCAAACTGGGTGCAAAGGGACGGTCTTTACCGAAGGCATAACTGTAGTCGGATGGAAACGTGTTCCGATATTTCGTGCCGGAGTAGGCCAGCGTGAGCGCGACGACGAACCCGACTCCCACAACTGTCGCGACCGCGCCGGCACCCAGCCATCCCGCCGCGCCTCTCGAAGCCTCGGCCCTTCGCCGTCGCCACCACGCGATGAAGATGTGGGGGACAGTGGCAGCGACTGTCAACAGCGTCGAGATCAGGTGTATGTACCGGAGCCACGATGAGGTCTTGAGACCTAGCAGCGCCTGCCATGTCACCAGCAATCCCGAGACCAGGCAGATCGCCAGCGCACCAATCCCGACATAGCCGAGCAGCAAGACGTCCGACAGCGCCTGGTCGGAGTAATCTTGCCAATGCCGAACCAAGTACCACGCCAGGGGAGCAATCGTGACTACACCGGCGACCGTGTGCAGCAGCAGGCCCCATTCCGTCGCTGGACGAAATGGACCGAGCGTGATGGCCAGGCCTGAAACCAGCTCGAACAGGAGAATTGCTCCCGCTGCCCTGGCCAGCAGGTTCGACCAGCCGGCACGGGCGCGACCGGCGAATACTTCAGGTGATTGCATGCTCACGCTCCGCAGAATGGAGCAAAGCTACGGTTGCAGAATACCCGCGGCAATAGTGCTTTTGCTCTACCTTCATTTTTTGCGTTCGACCAAAGCGCTCCAAGTTACAAAGCGGCATCGCGAGTAGCAATGACTAAAGTCACAACTCGGGATTGACCGAGGAAGCCGCCTAAGGTCCGAATCGGAAAGGAGGGGGTCCGGCCTCGACCGGTTTGGGGGAAATGCCGACTAAGGAAGGAGAAAGGCAAGCGAGAGCAGAATTCCGAACACCGCCCCTTGTGTCATTTCCGACCAACCCAACGCCTTAATGTCGAGAGGCTTCGGCCCACGAAAGAACCACCATGTCCCGCGAACTACTATGGGAAGAAAGGCGAGAAGGACGAGAGGGGGAACCAAACGCCTCAGCGATGCAAAGACCAGTCCTGCAAGAACCAGTGTCTGCGCCACAAGGAACACCTTGCCTCGGATGAACTTCTCGGAAAGCGTGGCGGCGCGGGCCGCATGGATACTCAACTGGACAAAGTGAATCTGGTTCCACGCAAAAAGCCAATTCATCAGCCACAAAACAAATGCGCGCGCATCCAAGTTACCGGTGCCAACGTAGTACGCTGCCGGCGCTGTGCTGGTCAAAGCAACTGCGCCTGCCAGTTGCGAAGCCATCCGGGTATCCCGGCCCAACTTCCGGAGCACTGCCTGGATCACGAACGAGGACGAGGCGACCAATCCAACGAGCAGCAACTTCAAGTTGCGTCCTGGCCACATCAGCCCGATCAAACACCCGACCGAGGCCGCCGCCAACACAATCGTCGCAGCGACCGCCGCCCTTTTCTCACGCGAAGTTTGGGCCGTGATTGGCCCCGAACCAAGGAGGCTTTCGACCGGGGTCCGCAACCAGAACATGAACAGTGCTGCGCCCGTGAACAAAACGAGCGGCCAAGTCTGGTGCGACGAGGCGAAACTAGCGACGACCCCGGTGAGCAGCGGGACCAGTAGAAGTCCCCATGCCCCATGCTCACGAGGAATGATGAGCGCACGGGCACGGGCCTTCTGGGCCCCGCTTTCAGTGCTATCTATTGCCATCGTCCCTGCCATGATATGGAGTCGGATCAATCCACGACAAGCTGGCACCGTCATCTGAAACTGACACGCCCCCAACCTCGCGGTTGCCCACTGCCGGACTGCCGCTTTAGGGCGTGACATAGGTCATCGTCTCCTCCACCGGCCTACGCCTTTCGCGATCCTGCGTCCGCCTGCACCCTGGTGGAAGCGGAGGCCGGCCACCAACTGTGGCCACTGGCAATAAAGCGATGGATGTCGTCCTTCGAGGAGCAAGGGCTGCAACCCATGTCGGGCCATCACCTGAGAACGATAGAGACCCAGGTCCTCGTGGGGCTATGACCGGACCATGGTTAGCAGCATCTTGAAACGAGTGACCGCCTTCACAGCGTGCGGCTGTTCCGCAGGCAACCTGACGACTTCGCCTGCTTTCAACGCTATAGGCTTGCCAGAGACAGTAATCTCTGCTTCGCCTTCAATAGCCTGCACGAGGGCATCGAATGGAGAAGTGTGTTCGCTTAACCCCTGTCCTTCGTCGAACGCAAAGATCGTGATATTCCCCTTTTCCCGCTTCAGGACGACTCGGCTTACGACCGATCCATCCTGATAATTCACTAAGCCCGGGAGGGGTAAGGCCTGTGCTCCAGCAATTTCTGAACTTGCTATGGTTTTGGAAGTCATCTCTCTATTTTCTCCCTTTGTCGTATTCGATTCACAGGGCGTTTCCCAGATCGACGTGCGAAATGAGCCGGCTCAGCTTTCACACTCCGTCGAGCTATTTACGCTCTGCCAACAGCTGGGATGGTCTGACAATGACGACTCCCTTCATGCCGTTGGCTTCATGCAGAGTGCAGACGTACCGGTAGACTCCTGGCACTGTGAAAACACGGGCAAAAGTCTGACCGGGTTGCAGGAAGTTCGAATCAAAGGGTTTCACGCCGGGAGGAAGCTTTACGTCAGCCACATTCAGTGCCTTACTGGCATCGCCGACCACATTGTGGATGACCTGCGAAGAGTTCTTCCAAACTACAGTCTGGCCGACGTTAACCGTGATCGTCGCCGGCAGAAACGCCATGTCGCTCATGTTCACCGTGCCTTTCTCTGCGGTTGCCGATTTTTGCAGTGCTTTTCGAAGCATGGCAGGAGTTATCTTAGCGGAGCAGTTCGGTGCCAATGCTTCCACCGTATCCACGACGAAGCTGGGAATTCGTGGATCCTCCACGGCGACGACGCTGCCGAAGCGCCCGGTAACATGCACCAGGCGGTTCGCATTTTCTGAGAACAATAAGGGCCGTGCCTCCAAACGGTAGGTCTTGGCTGAGGGAACCACTCGCAGCATCACCCGCCCGTCATTCAATAGAGTCAGGCACCCATTCAGCGGGATGGGATCGGAGGTCGACGCCGTTACGGTTGAGGGGGCCGATGTGGGTCCCTTGTGCCGTGCATGCGTCGGTTTCCCGCTGGCCATATCCATCGCCATGCCCGGCTTTCCGAGGGAATCACCCTGTTCTTTCTCCGCCCTCGATCTGGAGAAGGCGACGACTGCATTCGTCGAACCTGGATCGTTCTCGGTACCCGCAGCAGCATCGGTAGGGCTCATCCCGCTTACCCAAGCGGTAGATCCTGGAGAGGCCGTATCGGGCGACGCCGGCCCGGCATGCATCAGAGCGACATTCCCGGCTCCCGTCACGTCCAGCGTTGCAACCAGGCCTTTTGCCATCCGGGCCATGGCATGGTCCATCATGGTGAACTGTCCTGGCACACTGGCTGTGAACTCGAGGACAGCCGCAGCACCTGGTGGAACGCTGGCTGTCTGTACACCGGTCAGCGGTGGCGACGTCAGCGAACCAAGGGCATAGTCGCGCGTGAAGATTTCGCCGACCACATGCAGAGACGATATGTCATTTGGGCCGGCGTTGCCGAACAGGACTCGCACCGTCTCGCCCACCTTGGCGTGTAGCGCGTATTCTTTGGTCAGAGCATCGACCGCCCCATTGAACACAAAATACTCGGGGCTCTCCTCCATGAGTTTGGCATCGCTAAACTGCTGCAGGCCCGCCTTGCCCTTGGGTGCCGTGGTGTAGATCTCGCCCTGCATAATGTAATACTCGTGATCCACATCAGGCAGACCACCCCTGGGCTCAACCAGAATCAGACCATACATGCCGTTGGCAATGTGTTCGGCAACCATGGGCGTCCCACAGTGATAGACGAACAATCCTGGTGTCGTGGCCTGAAATGTGAACGTCTTCGACTGTCCCGGAATTACCTGCGAGAATGCGGCACCGCCCCCGGGGCCCAGAGCGGCATGAAAATCGACCGAATGGACCATGTGGCTGCTGACATCGTTGTGAAGATTAACCTCCACCGCGTCACCTTCTTCTACGCGGATCATCGGGCCAGGTACTTTCCCATTGAAAGTCCAATACCGATACGTAGTACCGCTGCTGGGATCCAACTGACCGATTACCTCTTCAGCTGCGAGCGTCACATGGACTACCGTCGGCGCGCGGGTCGCAATCGGCGGCGGAACGTCCTCCGGATCGCGGACGATGTCGACAGTAGTCGCAGTGGCTTTGGGTCCCGGCCTGCGGCTGGCCGCAACCTGTGCCATTGAAGATTTGGCTCCAGTGAACATGAGGGGAAAAAGCAGGATGCTGAGAATGACTCTTATGAATAGAATTTCGTAATGGGCCCTTCTTGCCATGTCGTGTCTCTTCCCGCCGGCTTACGTTCCGCTCTTCGGGTCTTGGTTTGCCAGCTGACCTATACTTGTACGAGGAGGCGATCGGTCTCAATGGAGCATTCGTACTGCGGGCGTACGCATTTGTCCCGGAGGCAGCTAAATGCTGGAGAGTGAACTATTTGTGCTGCTCCAAGGAACCACGGACGCGGCTTTCTCGGTGACCGAGGAAGGGAAGATCATGTCGTGGAACAAAGCTGCAGAGAAGCTTTTCGGCTATTCGGCAGCAGAAGCGGTCCACAAGACCTGCTATGACATCTTGGAAGGCATGGGGCCATTGGGTACCCGTGTGTGCCATCAGAACTGCAGCGTGGCCGAATGCGCCGGCAACAGCACCGAAATACCCAACTTCGACATGAGCGTAAAGACCCGTTCGGGAGAGCGCTTGTGGATCAACATGTCCACAATCGTGTTCGATAACCAGCGCACCGGCCGCCGTCTTTTAATCCACCTTGCCCATGACATTACCGAACAGAAGAAGAGTGAGGAACTGACGCACAAGATGCTCGATCTATCCAAGCAGCTCACTTCGGTGGGCGAAGGTTCTGTGCGGGCAGCGCCAATATCTCCATTGTCCGAGCAGGAAAAACATATCCTCCGCAGGTTCGCAGAGGGCAAGGATAGTGATGAGGTTGCTCGCATTCTCGGCATCAGCCCGCAAACCCTCCGCAATCACCTCCATCACATCAACCAGAAACTGCGCACCCACAATCGCCTGGAAGCGGTCATGAACGCTATCCAGCGGAAACTCATCTGAGTCGGTAGCGGGACTCTCTCTGCTTCTCTAGCCCGAGCGGTGGGCCTCGGGTCAGCAACGAATCTGTTCTTCTGTTCTTTCGCCCAAATCATCCCAGTGTTATCGCGACAGTACATTTGTCCCATTGCCCCTAGGCCTCAGCAAGCGCCAAATAGACTCGGGTGGTTCCTCCACTGCTAGCAGGAGTCGTCGTCATGATTTCGCACTGTGCCAACCCGGATTGTATGCGGCCGTTTCATTACCTGAGAGGCGGACGGTTGTACCGGTTCGATATCAGGCACCCGACCACTCCCTGTAGCGATGTCCCCAACGCCATCTGCGGTTTGAAACCATCGCATGCCACTGTCTTCTTCTGGCTGTGCGAACAGTGCTCCGCGAAGCACTCGCTTCGATTCAACTTTCGTGACGGGATCAGCCTCGCACCGCTGACGAAACCGGTCAGAAAACACAGTACTGCACCGGTGATTGCCGTAGAGGACCCCACTCCAGACCCACAGGACGACCCGCATGTAAGCAAGGTGCAATGACCAAGATCGTTGTTTGCGATCGACGCAGGAAGATTCCCTTGTTACTGATGCGGAGGATCGAGCGATTTCGCAACCGGAATCTGCCACTTGCGGTGAATGGCAATCATCCGGATCGCAAAGCACAACACGGCGCTCACGATGGCTACCAAAGGAATTGGCAAATGCAGGTACGCCCCTGCAACAAAGATGCTCGATCCCGCCAGAGCGGCCAGGGCGTATACGTCGGTTCGGAAGACGGCCGGGACCTCCGATACCAGGATGTCTCGTACCACTCCGCCGCCGATACCTGTGACCATTCCCAACAAGGCAGCCGGAACCGGACCCAAATGATAGGCAAGCGCCTTGCCCGCTCCTGAGACCGCGAAAAGTGCAAGGCCGGCGGCGTCGAAGATGAGCACGGCGTTTCGGAACCGACCTATCTTGTCGTACCAAAAGAAAGTGACGATCCCAGCCAAAACAGATACTCCGACGTACTTCCAGTCGTGAATGGACGCAGGCGGAATTGCGCCAATCAAGACATCGCGGGTGATCCCCCCAGACGTCGCTGCCGCGAACGACAGTACAAGAACCCCAAAGAGGTCTAGCCTGTGTTTGGCACCTGCTACGGCACCGCTTATGGCGAAAACAAAGGTTCCGATCAGATCGAAGATTCGCAGCAGTAAGCTGACAACCACACCCTCCGTAGGTTGCATGATCATCGTGATAGCCAGGCCTGTGCGCCCACCACCATTGCCTCCACTCCGGTTTCGAGAGTTGGGTGGATGACGGGAGCGAAGCGTGGGTTGTGATTGGTCGGAATGTCGGTAAGCCGGCCCGCTTGTTTCGCCTTCGTGTAGGTATCTGGTCTGTGCCTCCAACAAACCAAAACACCGAGGGGGCGTGCCACTCCGAACCAAACGATCCGAAATCTTCGCTGGCGGAGGTAGGCCTAACTTCCCGGAGGCGTTCGTTGCCAAAATGCCCACGAAATGCTGTCACCACTCGGTTCGTCGCCTCAGGGTCATTCCTGACCAACGCATAGCGATCTAGAGGGGTGATCTCCGGCTTCTTCAGTGCTCCGGATGCCTCAGCCTCTGCGTTGACGATTCGTTCGATGGCCGTAAGCACTCGTTTGCGAACACCTTCGTCGAATGTCCTCACATTCAATTTGATGATTGCTTCGTCGGGAATCACGTTTTCCTTCGTGCCCGCTTGCAAGGTTCCCACCGTAATCACAGCCGACTCGGTCGCGGCGACTTCGCGCGAGACGATCGTCTGCAAGCGCAGAACAGTCGATGCCGCCATTACCACAGGGTCGATGCTAGCCTCCGGCATAGAGCCGTGCGCTCCGCGTCCGAAGAGCCGGATTTGCAGACTATCCCCTGCGGACGTTACAACTCCCGATCTCCAACCGATTACGCCCGCGGCCCCAACCATCACATGCTGGCCCAGGATCGCCTCGGGCTTCGGGAACCGGCGGAAAAGACCGTCGTCAATCATCGCGCGGGCTCCAGCGCCAGTCTCTTCCGCTGGCTGAAACAATGCCATCACCGTTCCACGCCAAGCCTCGCGAGTCTGAGCCAATAGGGTGGAAGCACCGACGAGCCAGGTGACGTGCATATCATGGCCGCAAGCATGCATCACCCTTACCGACTTTCCGTCTTCACCCGTCCCGGTCGCTTGGCTCGCATAAGGTAAGCCCGTCGCCTCTTCTACTGGCAACGCGTCCATGTCGGCACGAAGCATGACCGTCGGTCCATCACCATTACGCAGCAGGCCCACGACCCCGGTTTTCCCGATGCCTGAAGTCACTTCGAAACCGGCAGCGCGCAAACGATTCGCGGCAAGCCCGGCAGTACGGCTCTCCCGCATGGATAACTCGGGATGAGCGTGAACGTCCTTGTACAAGGTTTCTAGATCTGGGAGTAGCGACGGAAGATTCATCGAGGTACCGTTGCGGTGATCGCGGTGGCAGGGGCGTTGCTCCGCTCCCTGCGGGGCCGATTATACGCTGGACGCGAACCTGGTCTCTGTCTGTACTGATGTGGACATCAGTCTGTCGTCCTGTTCGGGCTGCGTCAACCGATATTATTCGTTCGAATCCGGCTTGTACCTTCACCTCCATCCCAGAATTGGACCGAACCATTCGGGGAAGATGGCTGTACTGCGGACAAGAGCAAATCTCGTTTCTGAGTTCATGGCGGTCTCCCCCGTGATTCCACACTAACTGCCAGAACCTAGCCACGAGATCATACTCGCAGAAGAGACAGAGCATGGTAGAACCGTACGGAGGACTTTCGCCATGAGCCAACAGTCGCCGACGCTCCATCCCGGCCTGAGCGATGATGCCCTTGATGTTGTTTTTCGCACGGCCCGGACTCACAACGGCTGGCTGGACAAGCCTGTTTCAGATGAGACTCTTCACGCACTCTACGATCTGATGAAGTGGGGGCCAACCAGCGCCAATTCAAGCCCCGCTCGGTTCTTGTTTCTGCAGACGAAGGCTGCGAAAGAGCGCCTGCGTCCAGCACTTGCTCCTGGCAATCTGAAGAAAACAATGTCTGCGCCGGTGACGGTGATTGTCGCTTACGACCTTCGTTTTTATGAGAAGCTGCCGAAGTTGGCTCCTCACAACCCCGGATTCCGAGACTTGTTCGCAAACAACGCGGAACTGGCAGAAGTGACGGCGAAGCGGAACAGCACGCTACAGGGCGCGTATCTGATCATTGCTGCTCGTGCGCTTGGGCTGGACTGCGGCCCAATGTCCGGCTTTGATAATGCCAAGGTTGATGTGGAGTTTTTCGAGGCTGGCGTCGAACGCGCGGGGATGTGCGAAGAATACGTGCCGGGAACGATCAAATCCAAGTTTCTATGCAACATTGGCCATGGTGACCCTGCCGTGGTGCGCCCACGTGCCCCGCGCCTTGATTTCTCAGAGGTTTGCCACTTGCTTTGAGTTATGTTCCTAGTGCGGCCCAGCGTCGGATTCCCTTAAGGCTGTGATTATATTCGTGAACAAGCGTTTCCCTTTTGCTCAACTTTTTCTCGTTTCTTGCTGGAGACGATTTGCTCTCAGATGTGGCCGACCTTCAGATGAGGGTCTGATCTCACGGCCATAGGAAAGGCGAGGAGCTTCAGTCGGTCATTATCATCGCAGCGCCGCGCAACCTCTACTACGGACACTGCTTGTTTTAGCTCACTTGGAAGCATTGCCTTAGAATGCTCTCATACGGGAATCATGGTAATAGAGTGTCGGCCTCGTGATCCCGCCTACGGAGGATGAGAGTGACTCAAGCCGATAAGCCCGAATGCTGGCCCGCTCTGCCGCTCGACTCTTGGAAGGATACGTATGCCACACTGCACATGTGGACCCAGTGCGTTGGCAAGGTTCGCTTGGCGCTCACACCCCTGATCAATCACTGGTGGAATGTACCGCTTTACGTAACTTCACGCGGCCTCACCACGTCGCGCATCCCATATGGCGAGAAGTCATTCGAGTTGAGATTTGATTTTCTACGGCACCAACTTGTCTTTGAAGGAAGTGACGGGCGCGTTCAGACGCTTGCCCTGAGGGCCCGCTCCGTGGCTGACTTCTATCAGGAGTTCATGCAAATGCTGAAATCCGCCGGCATCGAGGTCAAAATCTGGAGAATGCCGGTGGAAGTCGCTGATCCCATACCTTTCGACCAGGACCGCACTCATGCTTCCTACGATCCGGACTACGTGCAGAGATTCTGGAGAGTCCTGCTGTCCGTGGACACGGTCTTGAACCAGTTCAGGTCAGGGTTTCGCGGAAAATGCAGTCCAGTACATTTCTTCTGGGGAAGTTTCGATCTCGCGGTCAGCCGCTTCTCTGGCCGTCGTGCTCCGGACAGGCCAGGCGCCGACGCCATCACTCGCGAAGCCTATTCCCATGAAGTGAGCAGCGTAGGTTTTTGGCCTGGGGGAGGGGATATCAAAGCGGCAGCGTTCTACTCCTATACTGTGCCCGAGCCCCGGGGTTTCCGGGAAGCTCCAGTCGGACCTAATGGCGCTTTTTTCGATCCCCGGCTGGGAGAATTTGTCTTGATGTACGACGCCATTCGCACTGCACCGTCGCCTGTTTCGAACCTCCTGCAATTTTGCCGCAGTACTTATGAAGCCGGCGCGGGCCTTGGCCAATGGGACCGCCAGGCACTTGAAAGATGATTGCTTTCTCGCACAATGGAGCGGAAGGGATTACGGTCACCCCACTCGTAGCGGATTGCGTGCTCGAATAGAAGATGCATCAAGTCCCGGATCCTCTTCTTGGAGCCGTTGGCGAGCTCCGGAAACGCTTTCGACAACGCAAGGGCACCTACGCTCACTTTTATGGATGAAGACCAGGGGGTGCCGCCAGTAGATCGTGTTTTCCCACCCAGTATCACCTGGCCTTCGCTGGCAACTGAAAACATCGTGACGCGCACTGGCAATTCGATTCGCACTCTCCTCCTTCTCACCTGAAGGAGCATCAATGCGAGTCATATTTTCCGAGTGTCCTCAATGGAACCCGGCTCGAACTGGGCGATTCGCATCGCAATTCCCGTAACGCGGCCTACGATCTCGGCGTCCTGAGGATAACGAAGATAGCGAATCGGCACTGGCGATTTGGGTGATGGGACTAAAAGCAAGCGGCTGCCTTCGTGGTCGCACCAACTACAGGCGTAGCGATCGTCCCTAAGTTCGACGAAATAGACAGGGCGGTCGTGTTCGCTCGGCCAAGTACCCTTAATGACCTTGTTTTGATGGGGATCAATCTGGACGAATGCGCCGGGACGGATCAGAGGATCGAGCGTGTAGTCCTCGGTTCCTACGTACCCATAAAGTACGTCGCGTGTTCCGGCGTGCTGCGCCAGAAAGAGAGGCATTTCGCCCAAGCCCTGGAACATCCGATGGACGAGATTCGTCCGTTCCAACAGAACCTGGTCTGGCAACTTCATGGAAGGCGACACCATCGGCTGTACGAGCGAAATAGCTCTTCCGCTGAGGTGTGTGTGCGGCAACACAATTAACCCTTGCTCATGGTCCAGATCGCTGATGTTGAGCCCGAAGAGCGACAGGATTTCGGTGATATCGCATCCGTAGATGAGGCTGAGGCTGTGGAACTTCGCCAGGCGCGGTTTGGACCTCCCGTTTTCGAGGTCGCTTACCCAGTTGTGAGGCACAAGGTAAGCCGGGTTCTTCTTTTCCTCTACAATCCGTCGGCTGAATCGCTCGACGTCGCGGATGGACAAATGCCGCTGCTCGCGCTTGGCGCGGAGACGCTTGCCAGCTTCGGTACTTGACGACTGGGCCAACATTGGGAACGGCTCAGGTTGGCGTTGCGGTATGGTAGGCGCAAATCAGACTCTTTGTCCACAGGGATTCCATTTCGTTCGCGAATCCGACAAGCTTCGCAGAACATTCTCGGATAGGTCGGCGAGCCATCCGTCGGCCCATTTACACCGAAGTGGTCGAAAGTCCGACCACGATCGCAGGGGTAACCAGTTATTTCCGATCCAAGAAAGCCGCCACTTCTGCGCGGAAATTGAGTGTTTGCCCGAAATACCGGACAAGTTACAGATATTTGTGACAGTACCCACGACAATTATGTAAACCGGGGAATCTCTGCGAGCAGTTTCAGAGCCGGCAAACAAATGTCGTTCGGGTCCTACTGGCTTCGATAGTACTCGGGCTTCGAATCGCCAGCCGAGGGGGCACTTCTCGCGAAGAAAGACGCAACGAGAGGTCTGGCAGTGCCTTCCCAGCCAAGAAGTAGGTCGAATGGTGAACTCGCGGAGCGCGTCAAGTCGATTCTCGCGAGCAAGAATCTCACGCTCTATCAGGTCTCCGAAAGGTCGGCAGAGATTTTTGGCCGGTCGTCCCCTCACTTCCTGCCCCACAATCTTTATTACGACTTCCGCCAGGGCCGTTTCAGCCCAAGTCTGTTTCAGTTATTCGCGCTTAGTTGGATTTCCGGTTACCGGCTTACAGACTGGTTAAGCGTCTTCGGCTTTGACGTCAGCCTAATCCCTGGCTTACAGATCCAGCTTCCCTCAAGACGCACCGCCCTTCTTGATTCATCGTTGAATGAGTCGAACGCGCACATCCCCTGGCTTCGGAACTTGGGTACTGGTACTCCTGCCGGGGTGGTGCCGTTATCGCAGGTTCTGGAGTGGACATATTCCCGACACGTGACCTCGCCGGCAGAGCCAAGAAGCAAGAACTTCTTGTACGCCAAGATCGGGTACCAGGATGCGTTGTCGTTTCCGGAACTGCTCCCAGGAAGCATCATCCGCATCCGTCCCGGGGTAGGGGATGAGATGCTGCGGCAGGCGCAGGGCGGACAGTCGAGCGCTCTGCTCCTGCTCGAGCATGCGAGGGGATTGTGTTGCTGCCGTATCCGGTCCCTCCGAAATGGAAGGATTGCGATCATCAGCGCTCAACTACCGTATGCCCAGGTTGAGTTCAAAGTCCCTGAAGAAGCCAGGCTGGTGGGGATGGTGGATCTTGAGATCCGTAGTTTGATGAGACCTCAGCCGCCGATTGTCGCGAAGGCGTTGGCGAGGCGCTGGAGGCCAGAGATGTTGCCGTCCCCTTCCACTCAGCTTGGTCCACTTCTTCGCCGTGCCAGGCTGCGCATGGGACTCTCGTTTCGCGCAGCGTCAGCCATCAGTCGAGAACTCGCCAGTTTGCTGGAAGACGAACGCTACTTTGCGGCCCCAGGGTCCCTTTCTGACTATGAAACGTTGAACATCCCGCCCCGCCACTTTCACAAGATTGTTACGTTCTGCGTTGTCTATTCTCTCGGTCTGCACGCGATATTCGAAACTCTGGGCCTCGGCCTGCAGGACGCCGCGTGCGAACCAATTCCACACTTGCTGACCGGCAGGCCATTGTCCGCCATGGATAGGGCGGTGGATGAGACGGATGAGGGTGAACAGGCGGGATTCCTTGAGAAATTGGTTGCCGAACTTGGGGAGATACCTTTCTTTCTCCGGGGATCGCTCCAAGCGCTTTCCGGTCTGCAAAGGCCGTCCTTGAAGGACTTCTTCGGGATCGGTAGAGCGGGGAGCAACTTCCACCCATGCCTATCGGGTGGACTGATTGCCGTAGTAAATCGACAAAAGAAGAAGCCGAACGATTGCGGCTCGAAACCGCTGTGGCAGCAGCCGCTGTACGTCATTCTCAAACGTGACGGAACTTATCTGTGCGGGTGCTGCAGCCGAGAGAACAACAGCTTGATTGTTCATACCTACCCAGGCGGAGTGCATCGGCGAGATCAGTTTCGAAATCGCGATGCCGAGGTCATTGGAAAGATTGTTGCGGTTGTGCGAAAGCTGAACTGAGACAGCACTTTTCTGGGAGAAGGGCTAGATGCGCGACCCCAGGACTCAAACGGAGCGAATCTTAAACTCCAATAGCTTGGTATGGTCTTTAGAATTAGCAGGATACGTGCCCCTCCTCGCGCCTGAAATAAGAAATGCCGTTATTTCAGTAATTGTGCTACAACTGAAATAGCGATATCGTGTATTTCAACCGTGAAGTCCAAGTCAAGCATCCAAACGGAGACCAATGTAGCAGGACGATGGGTCAGGACCCTCGAAGGCTACCGTGCCTTTCATCCAAATCCATTACCGCCTCCGATTGAATGGTCCGAAACTTTGGCCGTGGCACTGGCCAATGCTTCTACGCTCGCCGGTAAACTGGCCGGCGAAGGGAGACGTTTACCAAACCCCCATGTTCTCATTCGCCCTTTCATCCGGCGTGAAGCGGTGTTTTCCAGTCGCATCGAAGGCACTCAATCCACGCTTGGAGAGTTGCTTGCGGCTGAGGCTGGCGCCGCCGTCGAGCGCAGCCCTGATGATCTGCGTGAAGTGGGCAATTACGTGGTGGCACTCGAATACGGAATCGAGCGGCTCAAAACATTGCCGCTTTCCTTGCGGCTCGTGCGCGAACTGCATGAAAAGTTGATGACCGGGGTCCGCGGCCAACATGCGGCCCCGGGCGAATTCCGCCGTACGCAGAACTGGATTGGACCTCCTGGTGCCACTCTTGCCCAAGCAACGTATGTTCCCCCGCCACCTGACTCACTAGGTGAGCACCTCTCGGCATGGGAGAAGTTCCTGCATGACCAGATGTTGCCGCCGCTCATTCACGCTGCGCTTGTGCACTATCAATTCGAAGCGATCCACCCCTTTCTGGATGGCAACGGCCGCGTAGGCCGTCTGCTCATCACGATCGAACTCTGCGAGAGGAACGTCCTTCCGGCACCCTTTCTTTACCTTTCAGCATTTTTTGATGCGACCCGTGATGACTATTACGGTGCTCTTCGAGGCATCACGGAAAGTGGCGATTGGGGCGGCTGGCTCCAGTACTTTTTGAACGGCGTTGCACGCCAGGCTGAGGACGCCTTGAACCGTGCGGAACGAACCAACAGATTGCTGGAACAGTGGCGTCACAAACTCGCCGGCGACGCCCAGGCGAAAGTAGCTCTTCAAATTGTGGATCTGCTGGCAGCGAATCCTTTTCTTACTCCGCGCGGTGCCCAGCAGCGACTTGACCTGGCATATAACACCGTCATGCGGGCAATCCGTCAACTGGAAAAGCAAAGCGTGGTGAAAGAAGTCAGCGGCGGCAAACGCGATCGAGTCTATTGCGCTAAGAAGCTGCTACAGATTCTCGAAGAACCGCCGCAGCTTAAGCCAGCCAAGAGATTCTGACTCAAGAGCACGCACTTTGCATTCCGTGCGCGACTCCCTAGGGATGCTTCAGGCGGAAAAGCGCCTAATTCGATGTTAGGCGGAAAACCGCCTAACCAAAGCAATCGAGGCCGGGGACTTCGCCCAGGGCTCACTGTCAACATAGTTCCATCATGGAACTATGTTGACACTCACTTTCCTCGTACGTGCCTCGACGTGGTCCCTCTTGGCAAGCAGTTCAGGTTTGCGAACATTCAGGCCGGGCTACCGGGCATCTACAGCTCTGTATTTTCAACAAATTCCGCCGAGATTGAGCCAAAAGCGAACGGTGGACGCTTTCGCTGGACGGTTTCGAATAGCAATCCCTATGCTTCAGCTCCAAAGTGTCTCTCCGATGTTGGTTCACAAAGTGCGAAGCAATTCTGCGCCTCAGGGCGCCAGGAGAACTGTATTGG
Source organism: Acidobacteriota bacterium (assembly GCA_018268755.1). Lineage (GTDB taxonomy): Bacteria > Acidobacteriota > Terriglobia > Terriglobales > Acidobacteriaceae > KAN-5. Next base: position 39,908 of record JAFDVW010000013.1, on the reverse strand, counting down.
CTCGCAAAGCAGATCCGACCATTTGTTCCTTTGCACGTGGCCAGTTTTCTCTGCATGACCGTTGGCAGCCTCCTGGCCCTACTGACCCCGCTGGTCCTCAAATGGCTCATTGATCAGGTCCTGCCTCAGCGAGAAAGCGGATTACTCTTCGTCGCGGCATTCCTGATCTTCCTCAGCTATCAGGGGAGAACGGCACTGACGAGTCTCGGAAATTACCTGACACTCACTGCTGTGCAGAAAATGGCGCTCCGGTTGCGCATGGACATATTGCGCCACTTGGACAGGCTTTCGGCCGACTACTACGAGAGCACGCCGCCTGGGGCGGTCATGTACCCGCTCAAGGAACCGATCGAGGAGGTAGCCTACTTCGGCTCCGATCTCCTTCCCGCCATTCTGCGCATGTGCCTCACGACAGGCTTCGCTGTCGTGACGATGGTGGTATTGAGTCCGGTACTGACGTTTGCCATCCTCCCACTGATTCCCCTTTTCCTCATTGCGCGGCAGCACTTCCGCTCCAAGCTTTCGACCGATTCAGACACCGTGCAGGCAAATCTGGTTGGATGGAACAGTTTTCTCGAGGAGCATGTTTCGTCGGTGCTTCCGATCCAATTGCTTGGGCAAGAGGCGCGTCAGGAAAGGAAAGCGTTTCGACTTCTGGCCCAGACAACGCGTTCTTATCTCGTGGTCTTTAGGACTGCGAGCTGGTTCACCGTCTGGACTTCTATGGCGGTGGTGCTCGCCATGTCGGCGGTTATCGGTTACGGGGGCTGGAGTGTCATTGCCGGGACTTTGAGTCTGGGCAGCCTTGTTGCTTTCTACAGCTTCGTCACCCAACTCTTTGATCCGTTAAGCGGGGCGGCAGAGCTTTACTCGCGGGCGCAGAGAACGTTCGCAAGCATCCGGCAATTGCAGGGAGTGTGCGCGTTGCGCCCAAGCGTTACCGATCCGCCCGTGTGCATTCCGTTCCCCTCCCATGATTGGGGTTTGGAATTCGCAGCAGTTGAATTCGGGTACGAACGGCAGGCACGCGCACTTCATATTCCGTCCCTTCGGATTGCTGCTGGGGAAAGGGTCGTCATTGTTGGGGAGAACGGGGCTGGCAAGAGCACACTAGCCAGACTGGTCACTAGGCTCTATGACGTCAAGTCAGGAACTATCCAAGTAGGAGGAGTGGATATCAGAGAGATGGCATTGAAAGACTTGCGACGTAGCGTCTGCTACCTGCCCAGAGACCCAGTCTTATTCGAGGGGACGCTCGCATCCAATCTGCGGTTTGTGATGCCCGGAGCATCTGATCGCGAGTTGCGTGAGGTAATACCACTGGCGGACCTCGCGGGTATGGTCGCGGCCTTTCCAGATGGTCTCCATCAACGCCTGGGCCCTGACGCCTGCCAATTGTCCGGAGGTCAACGTCAGCGTCTGGCTATTGCGCGGGCGCTTTTGCAAAAGCCGCGGATCGTGATTCTCGATGAAGCCACCTCGTGCTTAGATCCGACATCGGAATCTCTGATTCTCCGCAATGTATCCGACTACCTTTCCACCTCTACTTTAGTCGTTGTGTCCCATCGACTATCCACGCTATCAGGATTCGGCAGAGTACTCGTTCTCGCCGACGGCCGGATCCAAACGGATACCGAACCCGAAGCCCTGGCTCTCGGCACAGCGCTTGTTCCTATGCCTTTCGCAAAAAGCCTTTCACCGACATAAGCACAAACAGAAGTGTTGGCTTCCTTCGCGGCGTGCGAGGTGGGGACCATCGAACGCGACCGCTCAAGGGGTTACGATTCGCGGAGAAGCAGGAGGTTTAAGATTGAAACGCTGAATAAGTTTCCTCCGGAGGGTTTCTTTCAGGACCTCGAACTCCTGACGCATCCGCAACAGGGTGTCATCGAGTTTGAGGCGGTCTTCGTAGTCTGAGGATAAAGTCTTCTCCATCTCGAAAAAGGTCAGCACCATTGCGAAGATCTCAAGTGCCCACACTTGAGAATCAAGTCCGCAATAATTCCACCGAAAGTTGATACCTTGTTGGTCCTGACTTTGTACATAGCGCTGCGATACCGCGTTTATGGTTGCATGAGCTCCGGTTTCCGATAGCTCACTCCATTTCTTGTGGAGAGCATCCAGTCCATCAAATAGCCCCGTTTTCTTGTTCTTCTCGAATGCTGCTGCGAACGCTTTTGCCTCATCATTTTTACTAAGCCATGTTTTCTGAAGCTCAGGGTCCTTGAGCATGTGGTGCGCGTGCGCAACGAACTCGATGCCATCCCGAAGAATCGACCGCGCCTCAGGCATGCACACGGAGAGAGCAAGTTCCATGCTCGCTCGAATCTTCACATGCGCTTCGAAATACAAGAAGAGTGGGAAAAGCGTCTTCAAGTCTGGACGCGTGGTGAGGTCCGCGAACTCGCGCAAGATGATTTTATCGAGCACCACGTACAGATTCCACAACTCGGGGAACCCCTGAATGCTTGCGTGAAAATTCTGGCGTTTCGCCAGGTAATGCTCCTTGTATTCGGAAGGGAGGTTCTCGCGTTCGAACCGCGTGAGAAATTCCTCTTCGGCGGGGTTGCCTGCCGCAGGAGGAACGGGCAGTATGATTTCTGAACTCATGGACTATTCTCCTCCAGAGTTGCCGAGCCTGACAAGCCATCGCATGTCTGCGATATCAACGTCGGTTGGCGATGAAAAGAGAGACGGCATGGGGAAACCGCTAAGAAAGGTGGTGCTGCTTGCCACAATTCACCAACACCAGCAATCTGGAAGCACGGGCTGTGCGAACTTGGAGGCTCGTCTTGAGTATCTGAGGTCCAAGTTCAACATCGAAGCAATCGTCGAAGAGTGGTCCGACAACAAGGATTCGTGCGCACAGCATTTTGCGCTGAAGAGATTGCTTCACTGGGCGAACGTCGGAACTCCCGATGAGCCACAATTTCAAACATATTGGGGACTCATTCACTATCCTGGACACAATGGAACTCTGCCACATGATCCTGACGCTCCCTCCCTTGACGAGTACGGTCCCTTCGAGAATCAGGAAAAGCGCGAGAATTGGATGGTCCGCAGGCTTGAAGTCGAAATGGCCAACTACGCCTCAGGACTTTTTATTATCGGCATCGCGCATATGCACTCGCTGGTCGCGAAACTCCGCGCAGCCGGATTTCACGTGACAGCCTACACATGGCTGTCCTGAGGTGCGGAATCCGGCTCATTCGGCGGGCCGTGTGCGGTGAAACCTGGGGGCGTTCCATGTGTCCTGGTTTTCGTTTGTTCCCATCTGCTTGCCCCTATTTCCCTTTCAAGGACAACGCGTTGGGCGGACCTTAGGTGCTAGTGAAGAGAAGCATCAACATTCAGAAGTCTGACGGCGAGCGAAATGGCTACTGACCGCGCAGTCGTTTGTGCCATCTCGCTCGTATATTTATGATCAGTCGAAAGAAGGAAATTTGGCGCTGCCCTTCCCAGACATCGTCGAGCGCATCCGTCCTTCCGTGGTCGGAATGGGCTTGCTTGCCGACCCGCACGATCCGTTGTCTGTGGTCATTTTGGGAACTGGGTTCCTGATTGATGACGACGGCGCGATCCTGACGAATCACCACGTGGCGGAGGCATTCATTGGCCAAGGAGATCGTAGGGTCGGCGTGCGCAATTCCGTTGCCCGTGCTGTCCTATTCGTGGAGGCAGCAGGACGTGAACTCCCAGAGGGGCACGGTAAGGCTGTGGGAGGATTTGGCACCGTTCCTTGCCCGATTGTCGAGATCACAATGACGTCAGAAAGCCCAGATGCAGCGCCACACTATGAATCTGAGCCTGACCTTGCGATTTGTCGAATCCGAGTAGATGACCTAGAGCGAATGGGCGTGTCACGCCCAAGGCATCTTTCGTTGGGCGATTCCGCAAAAGTGCGTGCTGGAGATGCGGTCGGCATCATGGGCTTCCCATTCGGCCTAAGACTGCTGGGCGAGGAGCAGGAACTTCGCCAGATGACTCCAATCACCCAGAAAGGCGCGATTGCTGCGGTTCTGCCGTTCAGCAATGTGCACAACCCGCACGCGTTCCAACTCGACATGAACATCAACGGCGGAAGCAGTGGGTCGCCTTTGTTCCTGGCGGAAACTGGAGAGGTTGTCGGTGTGGTGTTCGCAGCAAGAGTGAAGCCTCATGAAGTTCCACTGCCCCGAAACAAGGGTCCAAGAAAAGTTGCCACCATCCCGCTGCCTACAGGTTTCGGTTACGCGGTACCGATCAATCGACTTCGAGAGGAGCCGCGCGTCCGGCATCGGCTGCCTCCGGTCATTCACGAATAGCTTCCTATGCCAACACTCGACGAGCACTTCGAACGAGAACTGGAAATCTTTCGAACTGAGGCCGAAGCGTGCGCGCAGTTCTTGTTCGCTTTTCTTGCCGTGCACGATGTGGCCTATCGAAAGAAAGCGGTGCACAAACTGCTGAATCGTGCTCCTCTGTTCTGGAACACGTGCCTAGGAGCGCTACAGGCATCGACGTTCATTGCTCTCGGGCGTGTCTTCGATTCCAACTCGCCGCACAACATCAACCAGCTTCTCAAGGTCGCACAGGCCAACCGGACACAACTCTTCTCGAAGGGCGCACTTGGTCGTCGGAAGCAGGGCAGCAAACCACAGCCACCGGAATGGCTGCCAGATTTTCTCCGCAGCGCTCACGAACCGAGCGCGGACGATTTCCGCAGGATAAAAAAGCGCGTGGCAAAGTGGCGGCACACTTACGAGGCAAACTACCGCGACGTGCGGCATCAGGTCTTCGCTCACAAGAAAGCGGTAGAGCAGCCTGAAATCACCGCCCTGTTCAGTAAGGGAACAAACCGCGAGTTGCAGCACCTCATTGCGTCGCTGGCCACGCTGCACGAAGCGCTCTGGGAACTTTTCATGAATGGCAGAAAACTCGTGCTCAAGCCTGCGCGCTTTTCCGTGGCTGGGATACGTAGAAGGCCTAAGCCAAAATTCTTCACCAATCGCGCCGTTCAGGAGGCCATTACGCACGAAGCACAGGAGTTTCTGATGCTTGCAGCAGGTCGGCAATAGCGTGCCCTTGGTCGGCTGCGTGGGCCGTAGCTAGACGGCACCCGCGAATCACCCTGGTGCCCCTTATCCTGACAGCGGGCTATCGACTAGATCGGAAACGCGAACGTATTCGATTTCGGTGAAGCCGGATGCAACTGATGCATGTCGTTGAAGCGGCAACGTCGTTCGAAAACCTCTGATCCTTTCCCGAACGAATTCACAAATGAGTGGCACTTCCACCGTTACAAGTGGCAAGGTGTGCCACACGCGATTCCAACAGTGAACCGTAGTAGTGGGGCAGCCCTTGTACAGAGTCTCGGACGGAGTTCGAAGCACACACGGCCAGGATGGCGCCATCGTGCTCGACATCCATCAAGGGCAAATGTTCAACCTGAATCCCGTCGGGTCGAGGATTCTGGAACTTCTTGAGAGCGGATTGGCAGAACCGGACATCGTGGACACAATCAGCCGCGAGTTTGGCGCAAATCGGGAGATTGTCGAGAACGACGTGCGCGAATTCATCGGCTCGCTCAAGGAACACAAACTGGTCGGCGAGCGGTAGCTGTGACCTGGTCAAAGGGAAAACAGGAAATGGTGCCAGTCATACAGCCCGAGCACGAGAATTACAGGGTCATCGTGTTGAGCCCGGATGGAAAAAACATCCTCGTCGTCCCGGACGGCAACCAGTTCGCTCTTCCTTCGGTGAAGGTTCCGCGCTGGCAACGCGTGGCAGAAAACCTTACCGAGGCAGTCAAGACAGACTGGGGAGAAGAGGTCGTGTGTCTCTTCGAACTCGATGACTTGACTGGAACCGGCATAGCTGGAATTCACTATCAGGCCGCTGAGCATTGGTGCTCGGTTGGCGTTCCGATGATCCCTACCAGATGGATTCCAGTTGAAAGATTATCCAAGGAGTCGCTGGCCAGTGCTGATGAATACTTCACCATTCAACGGTCGAGAGTGCAATGCAGCGAAGGCGGGAACACGTCGCTGATGGGTCCATTCGCCGCTCTGGGCTGGTTCAAAGAACTGCGCACATGGATCGACGGTGTCCTTGCACCTCTGGGCTTCCGCCTCAACGGTAATTTCCGCCAGTTGAATGCCAGCCCCACGTTCAGCCTGATTCGCTTCGAGACAGACGGGCCGGCGCTGTGGTTCAAAGCTGTAGGCGAGCCGAACCAGAGAGAGTTTCCGGTCACTTGTGTGCTTTCCAGACTCTTTCCTAGCCATGTGCCTGCTGTAGTGGCAACACGACCAGACTGGAATGCATGGCTCATGCGAGAGGCCGTCGGGCCGCTGCTCTCAGAGGTGCAAGGGGAGGCCCTCTGGGAGAAAGCTGCTGCGGCCTTGGCTCAATTGCAGATCGAGTCCATTGGTCACGGTGCTCAGATACTTGGGGCCGGCGCACGTGATGTTGGCGTGACTGCGCTTTCCAGAATGGTCGAGCCGTTCATTGAGACGATGGCGCGATTGATGGAGCAGCAGACGAAGGTCCCGCCTGAGCCTCTTCATCGGACGCAGTTACGGGTGGTAGGAGACCGTATTCAGACTGCGCTTGAAGCGTTGGAGGTTCTGGGAATTCCTGAAACTCTAGGCCATCTTGATTTAAACCCCGGAAACATCATTGTTTCGCCTGAGCAATGTGTGTTTCTGGACTGGGCGGAAGCCTACATCGGAAATCCCTTCTTCACGTTCGAGTACCTCCTCGAACATCTCCGCCGCACACTTGGCGTGGATTCAGCGGTCGAAAAGCGGCTTGTCTCCACATACTGCTCACGGTGGGAAGCAGTTGTGTCAGGCACTGCCATCGACGAGGTCCTAACCCTTACGCCGCTCCTGGCGGTCTTCGCGTATGCGGCCGGGAGCGAGGTCTGGCGCGACGAAGAGAGGATGCAAGATCCAGCCACAGCCGGCTATCTCCGCAGCTTGGCCCGACGCATGTACCGCGAAGCGAACTCCCTTAGCGAGCGGAGGTCCGTATGCCTGCACTGACGAACCCTCCGCCATTCTCGCCGGTGGAACCGGTCACGGAAGTCCTGCATGGCGTGTCAGTGACTGATCCCTACCGCTGGCTCGAAGATCAAGAGTCTCCTCGCACCCGGGCGTGGATCTCAGAGCAGACGCGGTACGCGCGGTCTTATCTCGACTCCATTCCAGGGCGAGAGCGCATCCGAGCCCGAATCCGTGAACTGCTCGATGTTGAAACCTACGATTCGCTGCAGAAAGTCGCCAATCGGTATTTCTTCAGAAAGCGCCGTGTAGGACAGGAGCAGTTCTGTATCTGCATGCGTGAGGGTGTCGATGGTTCTGACGAAGTTCTGGTCGATCCTGCGCTGCGTGGGACGGGACCACACACCGCACTCAGGCCGCTTCGCATTTCTCCTGACGGCCGTCTAATGCTCTACGAAGTCAAGCAGGGCGGTGAGCGCACAGGCAGGTTTGAGTTGCTGGATATTCAGGACCGCACAGTTCTTGCGGATTCCCTTCCACGAGGACACCTACGGGGTTTTGCGTTTGATCCCGACAACTCCGCTTTTTACTATGTTCACGAATCACTGGAGACGTCAAGGCCATGCTATCGCGCGGCATACAGGCATGTTTTGGGAACCGATGCCCATGATGATGTGGTGATTTTTTTCGCCGGAGAAGATCTGCGAATTCGTTTAAGTCTGATCTCCGATATCGAACATCTTGGGTTTCTGGTGAACCGGTTTCAGGATATTCCACTAACTGACTTCCATGTGAGACGCTTTCAGGGCACTTCCACCGTGGAGCCCATCATCCAGGGGGCGAGCTATCTCTTTGAGCCACGATTGCAGCATGGTCGTATTCTTGCAATGACGGATCACGAGTCCCCCAACCTGCGTATTGTCGAGGCTTTTCAAGGTCCGGCAACACCATTCCGCGATATTGTTCCGGAAACAACTGCGGTCATCCAGGAATGGGCGATCATCGGAAGTCGGATTTTCGTTTCCTATTTAAAGAATCTTCTTACTGCAACTAGTGTTTTCGATCTGTCAGGACGAGAACTTGGCCAGGTTCCGCTATGTTCCGACGATACGATTCATTTCCCGGCAAACGACACATTACAGGATGAGTTTCTGTTTGAACGGGAATCGTTTCTAAAGCCGATCGAAATTTGCAGGTATTCCTCTGCGGGCGGTCCACCTTCTGTCTGGGCAAGGCGCAGTGTCCCATTCAACGACAGCGAGATGTGCTGCTTTCGAACTTCTTATTTCTCGAAAGATGGCCAGGAGATTCCGGTGACATTGGTGGGGCATCGAGACGTAATGGAAGCGAAGAATCACCCTACCATCATGAATGCATACGGGGGGTTTGGCGTATCTACAACACCACAATTCAGCGTATTGGTTGCATCTCTGCTGGAGCGGGGATGTCGATTCGCCTTACCTAACATCCGTGGAGGGGCAGAATTCGGTGCCGGGTGGCACAAGGCGGCGAAAAGGAGGCGTCGCCAAGTCGCGATCGACGATTTTATTTCTGCCGCAGAATGGCTGATTCACACCGGCCAAACAGAGCCACGGCATCTTGGCATCTTTGGCGGCTCGAATGCCGGCCTCCTGGTGGGTGCTGCAATCACACAACGACCGGATCTGTTTTGCGCTGCTCTCTGCATGTTTCCACTGCTCGACATGCTGCGATATCACCTTTTTGATAATTCATTTGTCTGGAGAGACGAATTTGGAACTGCGGAAGACGCGGACGACAGCAGTGCCCTACATAAATACTCTCCGTACCATAACGTGCGTGACGGAACGTCTTATCCAGCCATCATGATTGTATCGGGAGATTTGGACCAGTCCTGTAATCCACTACATGCGAGAAAGATGACAGCGCGATTGCAAAGTGCCAGCGATTCCGGTCGACCAATTCTGCTTGATTATACCCAATACCGGGGACACTCGCCCGTTCAGCCGTTGAGCTGCAGAATTGAAGGGCTTTCCGATCGTGTGGCATTTCTCTGCGACCAGCTCTGTGTACCGGTGTGAGGAGGTGTTTGTGCAGTGGCTTGTTGTGAGAGCGTATTTGCGGCTCGTCCACTTCGATCGCCTGTTGGCAAAAGACGACTTTGCCGCACTCTATCAGGAGGTCAGATTGTGCCCTTTGAGTGCGACCCCTGGGCCGGATGCTGTTGAGAGGGTATGCGGAGCCGTGGATATGGCGTGCATCTGGTACTGGAAGGAAGTGCTCTGTCTGCAACGTTCGGCCGTCGTGGCATGTTTATTAAGGCAGTGCGGTGTCCCAGCAAAGATGAATATCGGATGCCAAGTCCTGCCGTTTCGCGCCCATGCATGGGTGGAGGTTCATGGACAAGTGGTCAACGATAAGCCCTATGTACGAGAGATCTACGCGGTGATCGACCGTTGCTGATCGATCTACCAGAAACATGGTTGGAAACTAATGAGCGCACAGTTTGGCCAATGGAATCTAGAACCGCGCCCGGGAGATCCCGGCGTGATCGAGAAGGCCCGATCTTTCCTTGCCCCCTACGGGCCTGACGGAGGAGGGTGCTACTTCGACCAGGACGTAGCAATTTCCTACCATGCCTTCCACACAACTTCAGAATCATCACGACAGAAGCAACCCTATCGATCCCCCACAGGATGCATCGTCGTTTGGGATGGCCGCCTCGACAATCGGAAAGACTTGATTACGCTATTGGCGCCTTCGGTGTCCGTCCAGTCGAGTGATGTGGAGATTGTAGCCGCGGCCTATGAGAAGTGGGGGATCTATGCATTTGCGAAGCTCCTCGGTGATTGGGCTCTTTGCCTATGGAAACCCAGGAATCTGTCTCTTATCCTCGCCAGGGATTTTATGGGCACACGGCACCTGTATTATTCCTTCTACCGGCATCTCCTCGTCTGGAGCACCGTCCTCGATCCATTGCTATTTCTGGCTCCACACTCCTTGAAGATTGAGGAGGAGTATCTCGCCGGATGGCTAGCGTTATTTCCCCCGGATCACCTGACACCATACAAGGGCATTTACGCAGTCCCTTGTGCTTCTTTCGTTCAGTTCAACGGCTCAGAACCGACCATTAAGAAGTATTGGGATTTCAATTCGACAAAGACCATACGCTACTCGAACGATCACGCCTATGAAGAACATTTTCTAACGCTCTTTACCGAATCCGTTCGCCGCCGGCTCCGCGCGAATGGCCCCATACTCGCCGAGCTGAGCGGCGGGATGGACTCCTCTTCGATTGTGTGTGTCGCAGACACCATCACTGGCCCGCAAGGCAGGGCTGGAATTGAAACGGTTTCTTTCTATGATGACGGTGAGCCCAACTGGAACGAAAAACCGTTCTTTGAATTGATCGAGCAGCGGCGCGGACGAGCTGGGCTGCATATTGATGTTGGGCTGTCTGAGACCCCGCTGGTACCCGAACCGGAATATAAGTTTACGGCAATGCCGGGGGATGATTTGCTGACCGACGGCGCGGCCTCGCGATTGTCGGCACATATGCAGCAGTACGGATTCCGCATCGTCCTCTCGGGAATCGGCGGAGATGAGACCCTGGGCGGCGTGCCAACAGCTGTTCCGGAATTGGCTGACCTGCTTACGCGATGCAGACTGATTCAGCTCACTCATCGCCTGAAGTCCTGGGCCTTACACCAACGCAAACCATGGACTTTCCTCCTCACCGAGGTCGTTCGGGAATTTATCCCTTTGGTCCCCGGGAAGCTACCTTCCTACAAAATGCCGCCAAGGTGGCTTGATCACAACTTCCTCGCGCGGCACGCTTTCGCTTTTCAGGGATATGAGAGAAGGCTCCGGGTCTTTGGTCCGCGGCCAAGCTTCCAGGACAATCTTCGTACCCTTGATGGGCTGCGAAGACAGCTCGGCTGCTTGTCTCTAAGGCAGGCTCCGCCGTGCGAAACGCGCTATCCCTATCTCGACCGGTGCCTTTTGGAGTTCTTGTATGCGATACCACGGGAGCAACTCCTCCGCCCAGGTCAAAGGCGCTCCTTAATGCGCAGATCTCTCGCCGGCATAGTGCCGAGAGAAATTCTTGATCGCAGACGCAAGGCTTTTGTTTCCCGAAATCCCCTAAAGATAATTAGCCGAGAGTGGCATCCATTCGAAGACCGGGCCCGACAGCTCGTGACTTCCGTTTTGCGAATCGTTGACCCCGAGGAACTCATTCGAGAGTTAGGAAAGGCACAGCAAGGCCAGGAAATCAACGTCGCCCCGTTGCTTCGCCTGGTAATGCTCGAACGCTGGCTGCAGAGCGCGCTTCTACGGAACCTTCTGTCTCACGTGCGGAGTTTCACCAGGGAGCCGTAATGCCAGGCAAGATAATTTGATCTCAGCTGAGAAACCTCACATGAAAGGAGGTGATTATCGTGACCTACCAAAAGCCGCAAGTTCTTGCAGTTGTCAACGCGGCTTCGGCCGTCCAGAGCACCGGCAAGACCGGCGCTCAAGGCGATGCGCCCCTGCGCACCGCTGCGGCATACGAAGCAGATGAATAGCTCCCGCATTCCCGCAAGCTGATTCAGGATTGGTGCCAGTTGGCAGCCTCAATGTTGGCAGATTCTGGGTCCGTGCGCCTGCTTCCCGCGGCAGGAGTATGCGTTTAGCAGGCGAACAATCCTTGCATTTGGAAAAGGAGATGTTCCACCCTAATCAAGGCGGAACGCCGGGGCCCAGGCGTTCCGTCTTTTTCTGAAGCCTCCCGGCCACACCCGCCAGGACTCCTATTCGACGGGGTCTGCTGTTTTTTTCATGGCCTCCCAGCGAACGTATTGTGCCGCTTTCGTGGGATCACGATCAGCTTGTCCGCACAACCAGAAGAGAAACCAATCCAGGTTGCGCTGGTAAATCCACCATCGATCTGCCGGGCTCCGCTTTACATGTCCTTCATTGGGAAACAAATGCCATTCAACCGGCAGTCCGCGCCGTCTTAGCTGAAACCAGAGTTCGACGTTGCCAAAGTACTCCTCCTGATCGGAGGATTGCATCAACAACGGCGGCATTGCCGGTCGCAGATTCAGACTTGCCGAGAGTTCTGCCCATCGGCTTCTCCACTCCGCATCCAAGACCGAAAGACCCCGGGAGTTCAGGAATTCCGCATAATTGATGCCAGCGAGCAGGTAGTTAGACGGCTCCCAACTAGCGCTGGCGATGCTGATTGCACGAAATGCCCTGGATTTCCAATATGCATACATCGCGATTTCGGCTCCGTAGCTAAGACCACTAAGACCGCAGCGAGCCGGATCGATGATGCCTTCGTCTGCCAACTGCCGCCGTACCCACTCCATGGCCTCAAGAGGCTGGGCTACACGCTGTATCTCAAAACGAAAATCCTGTGACCGCGAAATGATATTCGCGGGCTTGGAATGCAGCGCAAAAACGGCGATCCCATGCTCAACGAGAGGAAGAATCGGCACTTCATCGCCGACCGAAGCGTCAAAGCCCGGGGTAGAGAGGTAGTTGGTAAAGACCAGGGGATATTTTTTTCCGGAAACGCGCCGCCGCGGAAGATAGAGCCTCCCATACAAATCATGGCCACAACAGGCAATTCGCATGAGCCGGACCACAGCAACATTAGCTGCCTGGAACTTCTGGTTGGGAGAGGCCAACACTGTGACCTTTCCGGTTGCAAGATCAAGCTTTATAAGTTCGTCCGGCGTGGTATTGGTGCTTCTCACAACGACTATCGTGCGGCCGTCGCGGCTAACTTCCGAGAGGGAAGACGGGACGGAAAGGCCCGCCTCTTCGCGGTAGAGCATTCTGGCATTGGCGTCCCGCGAAACGGCCCAGACAGAGGATGACTCCGCCCCAACGCTGAGAAAATAGAATTCCTGTCCATCCTCACGCCAACCAAGGATCGTCCGCGAGGGAGCGGGATCCTCGTTCTCTGCTCGAACCACAAGATCGGCTCGCGGAGGCTGGAGACGTCTCACAACAAGGTGAGCCACACGTTTTGCTCTCTCCGGATCGTCAAAGCCAATATTCGAATCTTCGATCAACGCCATAGTGGTTTTGTCGGGAGACAGGCATTCGTCATGGGCGTAGAGAAAAGGTTTCGCCATATGCCCCGAGACCGGAGCGGGTTCTGGCTTAACATCCTCCCATTCCCCGGGAGGCTCAGCATACGTGGCGGTCGACTTCCCTGCACTGGCTATCGTGCGCCAGTCATAGACCCAGAGCGCGTGAAGCAGCATGCCTTTAACTCTGGGAAAATGAAATGGGCCATAAAACCGGTATCCATCCCTAATCAGGAGCGATGGGTCCAGGGGAGGGATATGTTTGCGTGGTTCATCCCACGCTTGAGCCGTATGGATCCGCACGCTGTCCGATTCCCGGGAGACGCCAAACACAATTTCACGATAACCGTGCAAGACTTCACTCTCGCCATCTTCACCTATGCTCCTGAGTCGCAGGCCCATCCCGGAGGGACCGTGGACGGTATAGACGAGTTGCCTGCTGTCCGCCTTCCATCGGAACTGCGCCACCGCGGCTCGAATCGCACCTGTGTCCGCATCAAAGGTCTCTTCCGGCGACAGACAATACCGCGCCAGCAGGACCGAGCGCACGGTTGGTCCAGTCGAAGTCAGGTAAAGTGAGACAAGGTAGGAATCAGTTTCTGGCTGGCCCTCAAGAGTGGAATACGCCGCATAAGCGCCGTCTGGAGAAAGCTGGACCGTGGCAATCTGAATGCGCCTCACCAGATCCTGGATGGTGATTTCCTGTCGCTGTTGTGCCCGAGCCAGTGGAGGAAGCAGGCAGATCGCCAGGGTGAGGCTTCGCAGGACCGGGGCGAGTTCACGAAAGCTTTGCCCTGATCGGCATAAGAAAACAGCAGACCAAACGGTGCTGAGCGCGCTCGCCATAAAGATGCTCGGCCAGTCCTGGAGAGTTAGAAAAACAGCTTGAGAGCGAGTTGAACGGAACGCGGGCCACCAATCTGATACAAAGCACTAAAGCTACCGCTGCCGCTGCTCTGGTCGAAGCTCCGTCCCAACATCTGCGTGGAGCGGCCAAACTGCGCGCTGTTGTTCAGGTCCGAGATGGGTTGCCCGAAATTTGGATGGTTGAGGACATTGAATAATTCGGCGCGGAACTGAAGCTTTATGGAATCGCGGATCGGGAAGTCCCGGTGCACGGCAAAATCCCACTGGGCCGCACCAAAGCCTCGCAGCGCGTTCCTTCCCAAAGTCCCCTGCCGGAGTGGTGCTCCATTGGTATCGAGCGGAGGCGGGCAAAATGCCCCGATGCATCCCGTACCCGCTTGATCGGGCGTATTATTGATGATCTTTCCGCCCGGATATGCGTCTCCGTAAAGATAGAGCGGAATTTCCGGAACTACATCAGGCCGCACCTGAGCGAAAAAGTTGAACACCGTGCCGAGATTCGAATAGTAGATGTTCACCGGGGGAGCGGAGCGTGATTGCAGGATATTTTCGACTGACCAGCCCCCCAGGAGCCAGAACGCCGGGCCTTTTGAGGCAAATGCGGGCACATCGTAAGTCAGCGCGCCAGAGAGGGCATTTCGTATATCAAAGTCGGAAGAAGCTCGATTGGCCTGGGCGCTCGTGCCGGGAATCAGGGCATTCGCCTCGTTGCCGAAGAGTGTTCCTGCCGAAGCAGTGTCAATCGAATGCGACAATGCATACGAGGCCAGTACTTGCAGGCCTCGGCTCAACCGCTGCTGAAACTGGGCCTGCAAAGCATGGTAGTCGGAGGTCGCAGAATTGGTCACAAATTCGAACGCCCCAAAATCTGCATTCGGACTGTTGACCCGTCCCGACTGCATCAGTCTTCGACCGGCCGCGCCAACATAGGACAGTGTAATAGAACGGTTGTGATCCAATCCTTGCTCAAAAGCCACGTTCCACTGAAGCGTATAAGGAGGCTTGAGATTCGGATCCAATCCAAAGAGGACTCCGGTGCTCAGGTTTGCAGGATCGATTGTGGGCGGGGCTGCCGTTGCCGGATTAAGCGGGAATGTCCCGTTGAAACAACAAGAGAACCGCTCGGCCCCGAACGGATAGGCTGCGACCCCGTTTTGATAGAGGTTCCCCACTTCTGCACTGGCCAGGTTGTAGAACAATCCAAAGCCGCCCCGGAAGACACTCTGCCAGGGGGAACGATTCGACAGGCTGTAAGCAATCCCAAAGCGGGGCGCAAACGCGGTGTAGATCGTATGAAAGGCCGACGTTCCGCTGGGAGACAGGGACAGACCGGAGAAATCCTTCAAATCAAATCCTGAGACCGCAGGCAGACCTGGCCCCTGAAGAGCCGTTGGAGTGAAGTCGACATCCCAGCGTAAGCCGTAGGTCAGGGTGAGTCGCGGAATCACTTTCCAGGAGTCCTGGGCAAATAGCCCGAGATTACGAAACAAGAGCCCTGTATTGACACCGGAAGTCACATCACTGAAAAACAAGTCTCCGTTCTGGGCGGCCGCCACATTGAGAAATCCGGCGTCCTGCACATATAAGCGAGGACGCGCGTCGGGCGACAGACGGCGAAAGTCGACGCCAACCTTGAAAGCGTGGGTTCCCTTCTGAAACGAAGTGTTATCCACAACATTGATCTGGTGCTGGGTAAATTGTCCATTCGTGCCCTGCGCAAGACCGCCGTTGGCGATGCCGGAGATACTGAATATAAACAAGGCCCGGTCCGCCACCACTGAATCTGGAATCGGCACTGCGGACAGCGGGTCGGCCCCGCCAAAATCATCCAGAAAATAGGAACCAGTCGCATTCACCCGGCTGTAATTAAAGCGCAGGTCGTTGAACACCGCCGGCGATATCGCCCAGGTATTCCCCAGCGTCAGGGTCTGGGTCAGGATCCGGGTCGCGCCCACGGTATTCAGGGAAAGCCCAACGCCGCGTTGCACCAGCTCGGATGGAGAATGGTTGTAGCGTCCAAAAAACATGGACTTGCTGTTGAAGTGATGGTCGATCCGCAGGCTGTACGCGTCGAGCGTCGCACTGTTGGAAAAGCTGGCGTTAAACGGGGCCGCTCCGGTGGCGGGATCCTCGGCTCCGTTCGGAACCGGGTAGGCATTGAGAAAGGGCTGGAGAGCGACAGCCGCATTCTGGCGGGCAGACGGCCCCGGGACGCTCGTCTGGCCCACTTGCGGAAGGCGCAAGCGGAGTCCCTCATAGGAAAAGAAGAAAAAGCTCTCGTTCTTGCGCAGGGGACCTCCGAGCGTCCCTCCGAAATCATTCTGGCGCTCTTCCGGCTTTCGCAAACCAGCCTGCGAGGCAAACCAGTCATTGGCATCTAGGGCGTCATTCCGCAAGTAGTCAAACGCCGTTCCATGGAACTGATTTGTCCCGGAGCGAGTCACGATCGAGACCTGCGCTCCGGGAGTGCGGCCGAATTCGGGAGCATATCCCGACGTCTGAATGCGAAACTCCTGCAGGGCGTCGATTGAAGCGATGCTGTTAGTTCCACCCTGGGCGCTGAAGGACCCTACCGTGCCTCCCAGTGCGACTCCCGCGCTCCCTATGCTGCTCACTCCAACACCGATATTCGCACTAACGCCATCCACCATCCAGTAATTCGCGTCCGTACGCTGTCCATTCACGCTGAATTGGCCAGGGTCGAAAACGTTGCTCGGGGTTGCCACGACCCCAGGCGTCAACTGGATCAAAGTCTGGAAACTGCGCCCGTTCATGGGCAGGTTTTCGGCAAACTCCCGGTTCACGACTGTACTTACAGCTGCGGATTCCGTATCCACCAGCGGGGCCCCGCCTTCGACCGTGACGGTCTCCAGTGTGGCCCCTACCGGCATGGTGAAATTGATCGATAGAGCGTCCTGCACGTTAAGAGTGATATCCGGCTTGATAACAGTCTTGAATCCGGCCTTGGAGACCTGGATCCGGTAAGGACCGGGGGGCAGGTTTGCCAACACGTACACCCCCTCGCCGTTCGTTCTGGTGGCAAACTGCACCCCGTTCACGTCATTGACAGCAAGGATCTCCGCGCCGGCAATGGCCCGGTTCGTCGGGTCCAGGATCAGGCCATTGATATTCCCATTGGGAGACTGCCCCAAGGCAGGGAGGGAAAGGAGCAGCAGCAGGCAAACGAGCCAAACGGAAATCCGGGGGAAGCACATACTGATTTTCTCCAGCGAGCAATGAGATTTACCCACTCCTCAGTTATTCGCAGGGAGCCCGACCATCTGTATCAACTGGGACAGATTCTAGAACGAATCCAGCAAGGATGAGCCTGAGACTAGGGATGGTTGGGGTTGACCCGCAGGTAGGCAAATAGCAGCGGCTTGCCGCTCGGCTTCTCGCTTCCGCCGCGCGGTTCCACCGTGACAAAGACGGCGTCGATCTGGGCCAGTGTGCCGGGGTCGTCGAGCTTTAGGATCCAGCGCTTCTTCGAGGCATTGTCTTCATTGAAGATGCCCAGGTTGAGCGCCTGCTGGAAGTCCGGGCCCCGCCGGCCCCACACCTGAAAGGAGCGGGCCCGTCTGGTCTCGTCCTGATCGAGGTCGTAGGCGTAGAAGACCAGGGACTTTCCCCTGGTATAGAAGACGCGGCCGTAGGGCTTGCGGGTGGCGCCATTGTCGGCCACGTCATAGACCTCGGCGATATAGAGATCGCGCGCCCCCATAAGCTCACGGAGATCCTGGTCATGGGAAAGGAGCCGTTCCTGCTGGAGAAGGGCAGCGTCTCGATCGTGTAGGAGGCGGGTCAGGTCATTGACCCGGGTGCCCAGCGCCGCAGCCTGCGCGATCCCCTCATTCGACTGCTGGGTCAGAGTATCCACTCTCTGCCGCAGAGCCTGGGACTCGGCTTGGGCCGCTCCGAGTTTTTGACCCAGATCCTCCCGCTGCCGGGTAAGGCTTTGTTCATCAGCGTCACCCTTGAGGAGGCTTTTCTCCAGTTCCTGCCGGGCCTCCTCCAGCCGCCGGATCTCAGCGGCCTGTACCACCAACTGGCGGTGAAGCTCGAGCAGAGCCTGGTCGCGCTGTGCGATCTGGGCGCGGGCGATCTCCCGTTCGTGGGCGGCATCGCTCAACTGCTCTTCCAAAGGTGCACTGCTCTGGGTGGCTACGACGGACTGGGGATCCGCTCCGGCGGGGTCCCGTCTGGCCACCTCAGTTCCCTGCCGGATCCCTATGCGATAGGCAGAGAAGGCCAGGGTAATGAAAAGCAGGATGCCGGCGGCGTAGAGCATCCAGACGTGCCGCCAGGTTGATTCCGGAGCGATCGGGAGAATTCGTCGAAAACCTCTCGGTACGCCATTCTTCTTCTCGGCTGCGGCCGAGTGTTCCCCTTCTTCTCGTGCCAAACGCTCGAAGAAGGCTTTTTCGGCTTTGGATTGGGAGAACCCGGGGCCAGGATCAATGCGCGAAGACTGTTCTGATGCCTGTTCCGCACCAATGGCAGGGATAGTGTCGTGAACCACAGACTCGAAGTCTCGGAGGGCATCGCGGCACTCAGAACAAATGGCCAGGTGCTCCTGAAGCCGCTTCTGCTCTGCGTCACTCAGATGGCCTGAGGTCGATACAGCACAGAGCTCTAGAAACTCGTCATGGGGTCCGCTTGGCAACAACGCACCCGCTCCTACGGCTAAGGTCTTTTATCATACTGCTTCTTTGCCCGGCAATTTGCCAGCAGAAATCTGCTTTCTCAACTTTTGCAGACCACGGTAATAGTGATTTCTAGCATTCCCAACGGTCTGTCCCGTTTTGGATGCAATCTCCTCGAAGGTGTAGCCCTCAAAGAAGAAGAGATGCAGAGTCCGGCGCTGGCTTTCCGAAAGCTCAGCAAACCAGCATGCGAGCGCATCCTTTCGGTCGATGGCCTCGTCCACGGAGTCATCCCGCCGTCCGGATTTCGCGGACTCATTCTTCGGACGACTTACCGCGTCGTCCAGTTCCAACTGGGTATAAAAGTGCCGTGAAGTCAGATAGCGCCGGCGAGAAATCGCTCGGCGATAGGTCATCTGAAGGATCCAGAAACGGGCCGGACTTTTGGAACTGTCGAAGGTTCCGCAGAGGCGGTGCACGAGCAGAAAGATGTCCTGAAGCAGGTCGTCGGCTTCGGATGCGTCTTTCAGAACCTTGTAGGCCACGCCGCGAACCGTGCGGGCATGACGCCGAAAAAGAACCGCCAGCGCTTCCCTGCTCCCCAGACAAACCTCCGCCATCAAGGCTTCGTCGGAGCTGGTTTCGGTGATGGCGAGCCGGCGCGTTTCCTGGTGCTCTTCAGAAACCCCGAGGTTCGGCAAGCGGAGTGAGAGTGAGGAATCCATACGAGCAACATTGGTCAGGCAGGAGATATGACTCCGACCTTGTGTGGCCTAGGACTTCCCTGCCCCTCTGGAGTTCAGGGCGAATCCTTGGGCCCAGTTAATGAAGACGATGACGGGGTAAGCTCGTGAGTCTTGCTCTCGCTCATCCACCTGCACATATAATGCCCGTATTTTCAATGCTTTACCTTTCTCCCCTTGGAGAGCGGACTCAGTCTTACCTTGCCTTGTCCCTTTAAATTGCGCCTCTGCCTCGCCGTTGTTGTTCTGTTTCAATCAATTTCCCGAGCAAACAAGTCACCTACGAGGTGCAATAGCTATTCCGTCTTGGAATAATCCATTTTGGAGTAATTGTCAAACGATTCCTATGCTCCGTGCATGGAGCGGATCGGAGGACTCTCTGCTGCGCGGCAGCGTGATCGAAAGGCATTCCTCCGGTTGCTTCGTCGCGTTCGAATAGAGGCGAAATTGACCCAGGCACAACTGGCCAAAATCCTCGGAGTGACTCAAGCGCGTATCAGCAAATACGAGCAAGGCGAAAGACGAATCGACATGCTCGAACTCAAGGCAGTCTGCGATGCCATCAAGTTGCCGCTCGTTGAATTTGCAAGCCGCTTTGAAGAAGCCTGCCGATGACAGCGATCGATGCTAGAGCGCAGTAATCCATTTTGGAGTATTCCATATTGCGTACCTATGCTGGCGCTCAATGTCGGGATCGGCGCAGCGCGCAAGCAGAAGACAACGCGAACGGAAGATTCTGCTTGACGTCCTGCATGAACTGAGAAAACAACGAAATCTGACACAAGATCAGCTAGCAAGGTCGATGGGAGTGAAGCAAGCATTTGTCAGCAAGTATGAAACCGGAGAACGGCGGCTTGATTTTCTGGATCTTGTTGGGATTTGTGACGTACTAGGTATTTCCATCATGAAGTTCGCGGAGAGGTTCGAAGCCGCTCGCAAGTCTGCAAAGTGACTCACAAGCCTGTCTCGACATCGAAGAGTCAATTACATCCAATTCAGTTACTCTATGGATCGAGGCCACTGACTCGGAAAGCAGTAGCTTTCAGGCGTGTCGAGCTTGCGAAGGCTCGCGTTGAGTGCCTCTCAGCGGCGCGTTAAGATGACGCCGACGGGAACTGTGTTCGTCGAATCTTCCGAAGTCACGCTGTCCAAGAACGCTTGGGTAATCGGCCATCAAGCGCAGGCTCCAGAAAATCCCTCGTTTCTATCCGGTATCCCGCAAAGTCATCATCAAATGGTAGGGTAGCCTCAAGAACGCATTGCACCGTCCTAACCCACGGTGGCGTACAATCAAATTTGGTGACCAGCAATCAGAAATTACGGAGATGCCGGACGTGACGCCGGACAGCCAAACCCGGGACGATTGGAGAATCGGGCCCCGAACCGAATTGGCTCGCTTGATCACGCAAGCAACGCGCGCGGGATCGCTCCTTGTACTAGGAACAGAGCGCATTCAGAATTTCTTGTTCACCGTGAAACTGTCGATGGAATCGGGGCAGATCCCGCGTGTGCCTGTTTATGATGACAGTCCGATTGCGATACGCGCCATGGAAAGTTTTCTGGCCGCTTTTAAGCAACTCTCCGGTCGAGATCGAGCAATCCTTAGCAAATGCGGGCCACCCTTTAGCTGGCCTGGATTTACGTATGCAACAACGCACGAGCTGTCGAGCCTGATAATTCAATTTCGTGGTTCTTGCATTATCGTGTCTTCGGGTATGGGGGTGAGAGCTTCGCGGATGCAAGAACACCTCGCGTGTCGCCTGCCCGATCCGCGAAACTTCGTGCTAATACTAGGTACCCAGCCAAAGACTTCGATAGGAGCGAAGCTGAGGGCTGGAGATAGCGAGGTTTTAATATTCGGGGACTGGGTTCCTGTCCGTGCGCAAGTGTTCGAATTTGACCAATCTAGAGAGGAGATGGAAACCCCGGAACTCAATCTGTTCGAGGAGACCGCTAGAATCATTTCTCCCGACCAGTTTCGGAGAAGCCAAATCACAATCGGCACTGATATTCGATTAATCAAATACCTCGATGAACATCCGGCGAGAATGCTCCAATTAGGGCCGCGCCAATTTGAGGAATTGGTGAAGGATCTACTCGTTAGCGAATTCGATTACGACGTGGTCCAACAGGGACCGCTCGGTCGAGATGGGGGCATCGACATTTATGCTGAACGGGATGCAGCTGGGGGGCGGGAGTTGACGGTCATCCAGTGCAAAAGGAACAAGGCGTCGAACAAGGTGGGAGAACCTATCGTGAAGCAGTTCTTGACTGACGTGAACGAGAGCGATGCATCCCGGGGGCTAATAGTGACCACATCCTCGTTCTCAACGAATGCTCTCAAGTATATGGCGGTAAGGGAGTACAAATTGGCTGGCGCAGACTACCTCAAACTCCAAGAATGGATTCATAAGATGCGCGGAAAATTGAGCTGACTAGCGCCTTTCTCAAGTCCCCTGATGCAAATCGAGAGACCAAGTACTTTAGGTGGAACCCATCAATACGGCCTCCACCTTTGCTGCAGCATCATCCTGCATGTGTGGCAGAACATGCGAATACACATCCAATGTGAAAGCGGCGCTAGTGTGCCCGAGTTGCTCTGAAACAACCTTAGGCGAAACGCCTACCGTTAGTGCTAGTGTCGCAGCAGTATGCCTCAGGTCATAGAGTCTGATGTTCGGCAGTCCGGCTCTTTTCAAGATGGGCTTGAAATGCTTGTAGACCAGGCTGTTCACATTGACCGGCCGGCCGAATTCAGTCACGAAGATCAGGCCCACGGCTTCGGGCCATTCTTCGGGATCAACAACCGGATTCGCCAACTGGAGTTCCCTCAATTGCTTCAGCCTTGCAAGAACCAAGTATCGGCCAGCACTTCAATGTCGAGCTCCTTGTTTAAGGGCATGGCATCAAGTGTATTTGAGCCAGGCCTACAGCCAAAGTGGGATCTCTAGTAATCTTCAACACAAAATATGCTCTCCGCGCCGTGCACTCTAGTCGTTCTTTCCCTCCAGCGTGGTCGTCCAGACGACATGAGAGAAGCTCTTACTCTATGTACTAGGCCTTCGTGCGAGGTGTCACGAGTCGCGGGACTAGAATCCTATTGTGGCTGTGCAGTAACCTGTTGATTCTGGGAGTTCAGTTCTCGGAGCACATGGCGACTTTGCAACTTACGGGAGATTGACAGTGAAGGAGACCATCAGCAAGCAGGATTGGCTAACGGCCCAGCGTTGTCTGGGAATGGCGTGGTACGGTTTGCGGACAGGCTACGAAGCTCCGAGCGAAGCGGAGTTGTTCCGTATGCTGCAAGGGCAGGAAATCGGAAGCCTAGCAAGGCAGCTCTACCCAGGCGGGACCTTGGTATCCAAGGCCAACGGGAGAAGTGCTGTCGAAGTCACCCAAGATCTTCTAGCCGGTACCGCAACTCCGGCGCTGTTCGAGGCGACGGCTGAGGTGGGCCCTTTTGTGGCAAAGGCTGACATTCTCACACGGGACGGGGTTGGGTGGCATGTTATCGAGGTCAAGTCGAGCTTTTCGGATACGAAGAGCATAAGCGAACTGGTGGACGATCTTGCCTATACGGTGATGATTTTCCGGCGTGCCGCAGTACAGATCTCCAAGGCCTCCTTAGCCCTGCTGTCGAGAACGTATCGTTTTGGTGATTCGACCGAGCGCCTTTTCGACATCGTAGATAGGACCGATGAGGTCAACGAACGCGCGCAGGAGTTTGATGAGCAAGCTGACGATGTCGCCCGCATTCTGTTCGATCAGACTCAACCAGTCCCTAAGCTTGTATCCGCCTGCCGTGACTGCCCTACATACGAAGGTGAGTGTCTCGCATCTGGCCTGTCACACACCGTGTTGGAGATTCCCAGTCTCCACCACACGAAGTTAAAGCGCCTGTCGCAAGAGGGGGTCGTAAACATATCAGAATTGCCGACCGACCTTAAACTCAATCCGACTCAACAACGGGCCGTTGGCGCGATGCTTTCAGGCTCCGCTATCGTGGAGCCTGCGCTCAGTGCTGCACTCCAGAAGATTGAATGGCCATGTCATTACCTGGATTTCGAAACCGTCGCTACAGTTCTTCCCCTTTACCCAACTCTTGGTTGCCACCGGCAGGTCGTTACTCAGTTCAGCATTCACCATCGAGGGAGCATCGATGCCGAACCGAGCCACAGCGAATACCTCGCGAGTGATCCGAAAGAGAATTGCGAGAGAGAACTCACTGAGGCACTGATTGAGAAACTCGGCAAACGTGGTTCGATAATCGTCTACACAAAATTCGAGGAGAAGCGGATCGAAGCACTACGCGATGCGTTCCCGGACTTAGCTGACTACCTGCAATCGATCGTGGCTAGGCTTCTTGACTTGGAGAAGATAATTGAGGGAAACGTCTACCATCCCGAGTTCCGGGGAAGTTTCTCCATCAAAAAAGTGCTACCTGCTCTCGTTCCCGAGTTGTCCTATGCGGAGCTGAGCGTTAGGGACGGCGATACCGCGATTGCACGATTCGCTCGCATGGCAAAAGGCGAGATCTCTGGCGACGGAGCAGAGACTACTCGGCGCCAACTCCTCAAATACTGCGAGATGGATACATACGCCATGCTTAAGCTGCACGAAACGCTCTTGCGCCTAGCCGCCAGACAGCCAGACGCAGAAACCTAGTGACTGTTCACACCACGTTAAGTGCTAAGACGTAGTCAGATGCCCATCTGGTCTTTTCATTTTGTGAAGGAACCCGGAATTGGACACACACTGAGCACACAACATTATCTGAAGCTGTCGGTCAGAATTGCGGCTCCGGATTACCGACAGTCAGCCGTTGATAGGTCAAGAGGTCAGCGACGCGAGAATGGCGGAGAGAGTGGGATTCCCAGCCGCGTTAATTCTGAAGGATATGTACCAACCCGCTCGAAAAATAACCACCTCGATGGGAAAAGTAAAGCCAAAAACGGTAGCCGATTCGGTAGCCGTTAACGGTCTTGTGTACCATCTACTTTGTGGAGCGCCTCTACAGAACCGTTGTTCAGCTTGAGGAAGCCAAGAGGCAAATCGAGCAGGGCGATGTTGCGCACCTACGGCTCGGAATGATCCTGCTGGATAACGCGGTCGAAGTGATGATGCACCGCGTCATCGAACACGAACTGGAATATTCGAAGATGTATGCGCGGATGCTGGACAACTTTCCCACCGACAATCTTGATGCAAAGGGTCAGAAACTTCGGCAAGAGATGGAAAGCCACGTAATACCGCCAAAGCGACAGAAGGAAATACGCCGAGTCTTCGGGGAGAAGATCAAATTCCTCAGTGAAGATCACGACAAGATTCCGCTACCCGCCGCCCGTGCCCTCAAGCATCTGCACGACTATAGAAATGAGACCCAACATAATGATGAGGTGCGTGAGGAATCGATTATGGCGGCTACCTTGCTGTATTTCGATATCGCAGCCGACTTTCTCGTGCGACTGACTCCGGGTAGTACGAGTTGGAGCAGTGCCGGGAATTACGACTGGCTCAAGAAATACGGCATCGAGAGGAAGTATGCCCCACCAGATGAAACTCGTCCTCGTATCGCGGATGTCTTGCGAGCTGGCCTTCCACTTGACATTGATGGTATCCGAACTGCCTTGGCGACCCACCTAAAGGATCGTATCGAGGTCATGGAAAACCAATTGGTGTTTGTGGAGGAGTGCTTGCCCGCGCCGTTGCAGGCCGAGACACCGTTGAAAGTCGTGCAGTTCTGGCACCAGAACCCGATGCCTCCTAACGCTTCAATGGAGCAAGTTCACGCGTTCGTTCCAACCCACGGCGCGGACGCATTCGCCAACTGGCGCACGGCTACCGACAGCATGAATCAGCTTGCGGACAAATTAGAGATGTTCGACCGCTTCGCGACTATAGAGGATGAGTTCGAGTCTTTGGAGAAGATGATAGATGACACGGTTTCGGATATTGATCGCCAGATTCAACACGAAATCGACGTGGCGCGAGGGAAGTAGCAGTCTGCGATCAACTGCTACGCAGCGACAGAAACCGTTCGCCGTTTTTATTCAGTCTAAGGAAACGCCAAACGCATTCGCGATGCGCTCGAGTTCGTTCTCGGGATAATGCTCATTCCAGACCTTGCGTGTCTGATCCCGGCTGGAAGAGAGAAGGTTGTAGATCAACAGAGCTTCGGGCTGGAAAAGCAGCGCCGGAGTCTCATCACCCAACTCGCGTGCCTTCTCATAAACCTGCTCGATTACGCCATGCTTCGCTGCTAAGAATTCATTTAAATGATTCGCAAACGCGCCGATGTCGCCCTTGGGCACGACGGGCATCAGCGAATCAACCACCTCTACCGATAGTTCCCGATTGGGAAGTTGGGATGCCAAGGTGTAGTAGTGCTGTTCGAGCACTTGCAGCAGTTTTGCCGTCGGTGTGGCAGCTAAATCCATGTTGAGACGGTCAAATTCTCTATCGGCTACTTCTACCTGCCCCGCCATCAGCGAAACCCGACGCTTCACGTCAGGATCCAGCTGTTTAATCATCTCTTCATTCTTGTACACGGTATCGTGCGACATCTCCGACCACAAGTGCTGAGCCAGGGTCCTGACCTGCAACTCGACCCAAAAAGTATCCGGGGGAAACTCCTTCGCGGCGTCGTCGTTCTGATGCAGTCTGACGTTGTCCAGATGCACACTCAAATATCCGACGCGGTCTGGGCCGAGCAGCTTTGCCTTGTCCTCGGGATCTTTGGAGTCAAAGAGCGTTCTTATCTTTTCGATGACCTTGTCCACATCGGCACGGTGCCGGATGGTGACGCGGGCGCCGACTTTATCAGGCAACGTCTCGAAGGTGTGGTGCTTCTTGGTGAGAAGCTTCTTCACCAAACTGTCGATCGTCTTCGCTCGGGCGTCGACTTGAAACCATACACCAACGGGCTTCAGGGAGTCGCGCAGACGTTGTGCCACGAGTTCCCCGAACGCCTCATAGTGCGGGCGCTCTTTCGTCCAGCGTTGCCGTGCTGTTTCAACGTCGGTCACTTGACCCTGGCGACTTGATCCTTCACCAAAATATCTTCCTCGCGAATCTCGATGATGTCTTCGGCATCGGTAGGAACAGAGATCATGCCACCTCTCCGAGTCTTGAAGAGTTTCCGTTCGAGGGTCTTCTCAATATCGCAGACGTCCTTCCGAAATTGTGTGAGCGGAATCCTCTCGCTTTCGAGATGGTCCCGGTAAGGCTGCTGGTACTCTTCGGGCACAAAGTCTTGGATGAATGTCTGTGGCGCAAACATCCTCGCGTTGGATTTCATCTGAGACTGAAGGTGCTCGTACATTTCTGCCTTGACCGTAGGCTCCGCAACCGCGTCGCTGATGAAATCCAGCGTTGACTTAAAGAACCTCTCCGTTGCCACACGCGGGACTACCAAGAAAGTGCAACCCAGGAATCGCATCCAGAACTTAGCAATAGCGTCGGACGAGAAGACGCTGGACTGCCCTTCACAAGCTGATGCTCGGAAGTCATCATCGCCGTTCCCGGAGCGAACGAACATCGCCGTCTTGAACAAGCGCGTGCCGTCGGTCAACACCAGATCATTCAGGACGGACATGGCAAATGTCTGTTGCCCCACTCTGCCACTCAGAGCCAACTGCGCTCCGCGTTCTCTTTCCAGCTTCATCAAAACAATCGCCGGGCTGCCAGAAGCGACCGCACTAATGACGCAAAGCAGACCCGGTGAGGTCGCCTTCGTGTGCTGCTCGAAAAGGTAGTTGGCAAGTTCCCGCGAACCGTCAATGAACCTTTGTCGGTTATGGTTGCCAGCAGTAAGTTGCCGAACTTGTGCCGGGACAGGAGATGCGGTATTGGGTGCGAACTGCACCCCGAATGCTTTAGTTGAATTGAGGACGCGAGTTAGCTTGGTACTTAAATGATTTCTTTGACTCGCATCTACTGTTGTTTCGATGTCCGAGAGTAGAGGTTGATGTGCTCCCCCATCATCTTTCTCGGGAACATCATGAAAAATCACATGTCTAATTGTTGTAGTGGCCAGATCATCGTTTGTGATCACGCTTGTTACTTCTCTTTCCGGGGAAGCTAAGTATCTTACCGCCCCGGTCACACCAGCGCAAGCCTTCAGCCGAATGACGCGTCAATCCTCCGCATGATGTGCTCCGCCCATTGGACAGCACTGCCAATGAGTGACTTTTTCTCGGGACTTGGGCGACTATCCCGCAGGTCTTCGAGAGTTTTGAGATGCCGGGTCACGAGAATGCTCGCCATGATTGCCAGCACTCGTTTACGGCCTTCATCCATGCTTCAATCTTACATATTCGCCTTTTGTTCGTCTATGACAAAAGTAAGGGGAGGAGTGGAAGACTCAGTACTCAGAAGGCAAGAGGATTGTTGTGTAGCTGCGGTCTCGCTCCGTAAAAATCCAGATCTTCGTACCCCTGCTCATCGTGTAGACCGATAACAGTCGTTTGCCACGAATCAGGGAGAGGTCGTTCGCCACCGCATCTTCCGCGTTGACCTCTCCCCAATGACCACACCAGTGGCGCAAGAGAAAAGCCAGCGGGTCATTGCGCTGGCCTTGAACTTTTCCAACACGGCGCAGCACATTGATGGCGTGTTCCAGGCCACAGTTGGCACACTGCTCATCAGAAGCGATCGGGATTTAATGCACCTGAGAACGATCAGCCGGCTGTTGGAATGTCAGCCGAAATTCCTCCTATAAGGCAAGCGCCGGTAACCCGACTGAGCCGGTCGCGGAACGACGGTCCGCATATTACCGGAATCATGGCTGCAAAGCCGTCCTAAAGACCGCTTCTGTCACTCGGCTCAAGTGGCCAATTGTCCGGCACAAGCGCTGGCGGTTTTGACCAAGGCTTCTCTACAAGAGCGGCTTGAAACCACTCGTCTCGCAGATTCGCGTGCTCTGTCACGATGATTTGGAAGCCCGGAGCAAGTTCTTCTGTGAATTTGCGTAACCACGAGAAAAGTCGACGCACAGCGGCGAGATCGGCGTCCTCTTCCGTCCTTTGCACGGAACCATCGGCATCTTTGTAGACTTGCTCCGACGGGAAATAGACCTGGGTAGGCTGGTCGATCATGAGAAACCTGGGGAGAGGGCGATCACTCTTGACTGCAAACAGGTGTAGAGCGAGAAGTGTCGAGACATGATACGCGAGGTGGTTTTCGCCGCCCCCCGTTCTGCTCATCGGCACCGACCGGTCGGGGCGATCGAAGATGATCGTGAGGTTAGTGAGGTCAATTCGCACCGGAAAGGCACTGAATTCTGCTTCCAGCTCTCGGATGAACTGTGAAACATAGCCCGCGATGTTGTTCAGAATTGATGTGAGCCGTTCACGACTCGTATCATCCCCAACGCGTCGTTCGAGATCGATGACCCTCCGTCTGAGTCGTTCATGCTTAGTTTCGAGGGCTACCAGCTCCGAATTAGGAACAAGATTCTCGAGGAACAAACTAATTCGACCGACCACTCTTGCAGCAGCGCTGTTGCGATTGCCCATCGCGCTCACGAGCTCATTCGTTGCGATCGCGGCGGCCAATTGTTCTTCTGCACTCCGGATCTCATCAGCGGTCTCTCGAATCTGACGGTTAAGATCGGCAAGATATGAGTCTAAGCGAGGCCGCTGCCCTGCAACGATGGCCAGTTCTGTGTCGAGACTCGCCACTTCGTTCAGGAGTGCGGTAGCAATAGAAGACTCCAATCCGAGATTCTTTTCAGCGAAAGGCCACTGCCATTCTCCCGTGGACGGGTCTCTGGGGAGCGCTCCAATTGACAGAAGGCGGTCCCTTTGTTCGCCGGCTTCGCTCTGAAACCCGCCGGCATCCTTCGCAAACTGTCGTGCGCTGTCGATTCTTGTTTGAAGATCCCGCCGCTCCTGGCGCAGATCAGCGATTTTCTTCTCCAGTCGTGATATGTCATCAGAAGCGTCTTGCGGAACGGATTGTGGTTTCCACTGTAACGTTCCGCGAAGCAATTCAAGAACCTCATCCTTACCCTGGGTGCTGTTTATCGCGGGTACAATACCAACCGATCGTGCCTCCGACAGGAGACTCAGACCCTTCTGCTCCGAGGTGTCGATTGCTTGGCGCGCTTCTTCCAGAAACTTCGAGCTGATTCGCAGATCTCGTTGCGCCATCCGTAGTTTGGCTTCAAGTTCAAACCTGTCGTTCGTAGAGATCCCAAGCAATATCGGCAACGTATCGCGTATCGCTTGAGGTTGAAACTGCTCGTTCTGCCGATAAAACAGTTGTTCTTTGTTCGTGACCAAACCTTGTTTTTGGAACAAGTAATAGTACGTGTGCTTGATCGTCGCTTCGAAGCTGTTCCGGCTACTGTCGAGCGGTACTGCTGTCCGATTCTCAGGAATTCCGAGCATCCCCGACAAGAGCGCCGTCACTGCATCATCATCGGTGTTGGCTGCCAACTCCTCAAATGTCGGTACAGTCACGTTACTTCCACGACGTTCCATGGCGACGCTGCAACTGCCTGCCCCGGCTTCCGGAGCTGGTTTCGCGATCAGGACCTGCTCCTTTGGGAACTGATACAACACCGCAAACCACGCAACTTTGTCGCGTATGACGCCCTCAGGGACATTGCACTCCGACTGGCCCATGCAATATTCGACGATGTCTGAGAGCGCTGACTTACCAGTGGATGAGCGCCCGGTGATTACGTTCAAGCCATCAACGTGAAATTCGAGGTCTCGGCGCTGACCATCGTGGCTGTAGACGTGAATGGATTTGATCTTCATGGGCGAACCCCAAGTGATGTGTAGATAGTGCCGCGATCCCCCACACGCGCGAACTCTCTACCGATGAAACGAGCGATCCTTTGGCAGACGATTGATTCATCAGTCCCCGTTACCCTCTTCCGGACTTTTCCGTCTACAGTCCGGAGACGCCCGTCTTCCGTGACAAAAAAGCAACCGCGCTCCATCAAGAATCCGAAAGCTTCCAGGGCGAACGGCAGCAGCTGTTTAGTTCGTGTGGCGAGTCCAACGAGAATTCGCGGATTCTTCTCGATCACCTTGAGGAAGTATCCGCGTGAGTTTTCTGCGAGAACGAGACGTGTGTCCTTGTGTAGACATAGTGGCAGCACCAACAGTGCCAGAGAAAACGGCATGCCGACCTCATTCTCTTCTTCGTAACCAGCTAGCGCGCGAAACAAGATGACCCCACAGAAAGCGGGATTGAAGAGGTTCTTGATCTCAAACGGTCGTTGATTCCATGGCTTCATGCGTTCACCGCCAGAAGCTCGCGGAGCCGCTTCAGAAAGAGAGGATGCCAATAGATACGGGGCAACGGCGTTATGTTGGCAAGGATGTGAAAGCAGCCCCGTACGACATACGGCTCAGTCACCCTTTCGCGGATGCGAAGCGAACTAATGTTGCCACTCTCGAGATCTGCCCATTGATAAAGTCTCCGCCCAGCCTCGCGCAGAACCGATTCAGCACCCTCCTGGTCCAGCGTCTCGAAGACGACATCGCGGTACCTGGACCACTCGTCTTCGAGACGATCTTCGTATTCCTCCAGCTCACCCGAAACCAAGAGATGTTCACGAGCCCAGGCGGAGCGCTGCTCATACGCACGGTAGTAATCCAGAATCGCATTGCGGATACGCGCAGAAGAGATCCCGATCTCGCGCAGTTGTTTAACAAAGAGTCGGTCGTCGTTATCCGAATCAATCTCGCCGTCGGGCACCTTCCCTCTGAACGTAATAGGTAGATTGTCCGCCTTGTACTCATCGGCGAACGCCGTGAGCATGTCCGAAACCTCGTAGCCATATATCGGTAGTGACCGCTTGCCTGTAAGAAGTGCGAGAACGATGTCATGCCACCAGCCTTCTAATCGTTCGAATACGGAATCCCGGTATTCCCGCCTGATGGCGCGCATATGCCTGTTCTTTATAAGGCCGGGAATGTCGTCGATTCTGGGAACACGATCGAAGATCGTGATTCTCATCCAGAAATCAATCTGCTCCGCTTCGCTAAGGGCGCGAAGATCGTTCGCAATCTTTTGAATGAGCTCCGATTTCGTCTCTGCCAAGGCAGCATCAGCTAGAGAGATGAACGGTGGATCATCAGCGGCAGGAACAATCGCAGTCGGAAGCAACTGTCTCAGAAATGAGGTTTCGGCTACCTCATTTGTGGTGAAGAGGTAAAAACGATGCGTCGATTCGATTCGCCCACTGTCCTTGTAACGCGTAAGCCAAATGCGAACCGATTTCCAGAAATCTGTTGAGAGGTTTGTGAGTCGTTCGCCCTGAGCTTTGTGCTTAAGGGAGCCGAGGGTCTTTCGCCCATTAACGTCTACGAAGTCGAGGTCGTCATCTTTCTCAACGAAGACAGAGGTTTCCTCTGGCAACTGCAATATCTGTAGAAGCGCGAACCTCGGCTGGTAGAGATAACCCAGCCCTTGTTCTCCGGCGGAAAAACGATCAGCTCGGTCAGTGGCCATCTTGTACCAGTCTCTGAGTTTGAAATCGGGCTCTCATACTCCACTTAGTCTTGCCGGAGGCACCAAGAGTAGCGGAATCTTCGGAGCAGCGGCCTAGCCGATTGTCTCTCGACGGACTGCCGCTAAGTCATCCTTTTGTCCTTGCATCGCAATCTCCAGCGCCTACACAATGCGGACCAGATATCAGGTCGCAACGCAGCGAGTGTACACCAGAGAGAGTCGTTGATGCGGCCCATGTCTTCTCCGATCAGGATGATGCCGGTCGATTTCCGCCGCGAACAGGCCGCTGCATGTGGCATGATACCGTCTTGGCGGGCAACAAGGGCCTCCTGCGTGAGATAGATGAGGCAGATAGGTTTGGAGCCGATGACATATAAAGAGAGGTTTGAAGCCTCTGAAGAAAGAGCTCACTACCAGAACATCGCCACCAAAATTCTTCGCGAAATGTCCGACTTACGCGCTCAAGTTGACTCGTCGCCGACCGCCTCGAAACGCTGGGTTTGGGAACTGATCCAGAACGCAAAGGACGTGAGTATCGATGGCAAGATCAGAATCCAGATTGACGTGGAAATCGCCGGTAGTAAGCCTCTAGTGACATTCAAGCATAACGGGCAACCGTTTTCCGCCGAGAATATCCGATTCCTGATCGAACAAATTTCTTCAAAAGACCGAAAGAAGGATCCGACAGGACGTGCGAAGACAACCGGAAAGTTCGGCACAGGATTTCTCACAACCCATCTCTTGTCTGAAATTGTTTCGGTGCATGGAGTAGCAAAAGAAGAGGGCCTTGAACCTCGGCAGTTCGAACTCCTGCTTGACCGGAGTGGAGTTGATCTAGACTCGATTACCGAAGCGGTCAAGAAAGCAAAAAGCTCCGTCGCCGACTTAGATGACAAACCGCCCTACACGCAGTACGTAGCTGGCGCTTTCAATACTGCGTTCCGCTACGAATTACTCGATGAAACCGGCAAGAATGTCGCCATCGCTGGCCTCGCTGATCTTGACGCTTGCATACCCTTCACGCTCGCCTTTGTGAGTGAAATCGAGACTGTATCCCTACCCACTCGCAGATACCGCCTGCGTGACAGACATCCCCTTGGGGCTAACGGCCTCGTACAAATGGTCACGATGGAAGCGGACACTTCGGACGCAAAGAAACAGTTCCCGACCCGCTCCCTTGCCGTGTTGACTGCGGGGCTTACGACGATCGCGATTCCTGTCGAGAAGCGTGGCGAAAAGATCGCGATCATACGGCCCAACAGCGAGCTCCCGCGGTTGTTTTGTGACTTTCCGCTCCTCGGGACGGAGGAATTCCCGTTCCCGGTGGTCATTAACAACCCGAATTTCAATCCGACGGATGCTCGCGACGGTATATTTCTCACGCACACAACTCGGCCTGGTCCCCACATCGAGGAAAACAAGAGCATCACTAAAGAGGCGCTGGCTCTGTATTTTTCCTTGCTGAAATGCGCCTCGGACAACGGCTGGGACAATCTACATTTTCTTGCGGCGGTTCATCCCGTTCCGCCTAGCTTGAACAAGTGGATCGATGCGGCGTGGTGGAAAACCGAAGTCCTTGCTCCCGCTCGAAGCGCTCTGCTCCACTTGAATATTGTACGCACGGCAAGCGGCGAGTGTCGGTCAATCCTTACGCCGGATGGCAAGAAATACATCTGGTTTCCCAGTGCTGCCAAAAAAGAGATTCGCGAAAAGCTTTGGCAGTGTTCTAGTTCATGGTTTCCGCACTGTCTGCCCGCCAGTACCGACGTTGAGGCGTGGCGCGATCTGATTTGGGGCGAATGTGGCGAGCTGACGACGGCACAGTTGGCTCAATTCGTCGAGTCCAGAGGTTCGATGGACGCGCTATCGAAGGAGTTGTCCGGCAAAACCGTTTATCAATGGCTCAACGACTTTTATGCGCTACTGGAACTTGATGAAGGTGAATACGATTCGATTATCAACAAGCGCCGGATTTTCCCAAATCAAAACGGGGTTTTCTGCAAGAAATCCGAGTTGTACCGGGACATCGGCGACATCGATCCGGTACTCATGGATGTCCTGTTATTACTCGGGAACGATTTGAGAGCAAGACTACTTGCCGGCGAGATGGTTGCGGACTTCGACGATGTCGAAGAGCGTGGTCAGACTTATGTAGTCAGGGAGATCACGTCTGAGGTAGACCAGAAGGCCTCAGACAGAAATATCACAAAGCGCTTTCGCCCCGCCTTCGACAAGCTGTTGATTTGGATTCGTGAGAACAGCGGGCTCGCAAGTAAGCTGTTTCCAACGCTAGTAAAGAACAAGCACCTCCTTTATGACGACGATCAGATTATTGAAAATATTGAACGGGCAGAACAACTCAACAGCTTGTTAGCAGAATACAACGTCAAAAACGTAGAAGAGCTGCGCAATATACTTGGTAATCAATCGGGCTCGTCGCAATTACTACCGGTAACACAAGAGATCTTAGCGAGGATGGGCATTACGTCGGTCGAAGAGTGGGAGAAGGCCCTCGAGGATAAGGACCTCGCACTTTTGTTCGCTCACCAGTCGACGCCCACTACCGACATGTTTGTCTATGTTCAGAGCATCATTAAACAGGCCAAACAGCGCATTACCGATCATCTGCGCACCCTCCCCAATTATGATCTCAAAGAAATGGATGAGACAGCGCCAACTGTGCTTGCGGGCATTCGAAAGGATGGCCGTGATTTGACGGTTGTGGTCCGGCCCGCCTACGACGGTGAGGTCATCGTCTATTACGGCTCTGAACGTGATGTTCTAGACTACGAAGAATCCGAATTGTGGATCGACGACGGGAAGATGGTGCGCAAAGTAACGTTAGGCCACATCTTGAAAACTACTCAAATCCGACGATTTCCGGTGTGACGGATGATGGACATCGAAAAAGAAGCAGCCAAGCTCATCGGCCAGCCCGAAAGTGCAAGTCTGCAATACAAGGCGGTGTTGCCACCCGCGACAACCCTAGCGCGTCTCATCTCTTCATTCGCAAACACCGAAGGCGGGTTTATCGTGCTCGGCGTTGCCGAGGACGGCAACAACCTTCGTTTTAATGGATTGAGCGATGAATTCCATGCTGTTCCCATCACTCACAAAGCGGTTGATCTTCTTTCTCCGCGACCCATCGTTAATTATCAATATGTTCTGCGTGACGGCAAGCGGCTCTTCGTGATCAAGGTTGAACGATCTGATCCGCCGATCATCCTCGGCGGCCAAGAATTCGTTCGAGTGGGCGCAACTTCGCAACTCAAAAAGGTCGAAGTTCAGAAGAGCATTGGTGATCCAAAGATCGAGCAGCTGTCTCTAACGCTAGAAGAACAGAGAAAGAAGTGTACTGGAGCCAAGGCAAAGATCCTGGAACACTATCAGAGCGTTCTGAATATTCTGGATAACTTAAGGATTCTCCTATATCCAGAATCCTCTGACAAACCGACGGCCATTGCGGAAGGAAAGGTCTTAATGCGGATCCTGTTTTCTTCCTGCGCTGACAACTTCGAGACGTATATGTCGGACCTTTTATACGAGATTTATTTGGCAAAGCCCGAGACTCTCAAGTCAGAGGCGACTGTCAGCGTGCGCGAGGTGTTAGAGTGCTCCGACATGCAGGAATTCATAAGCGTTTATGCGAAGAAAAAGCTGTCTAAGCTGCAGCGCGGAAGTGTTCAGGGCTTCATCGCGGAGAACAAACAGATAAGTGGATTGGGAGTGTTTAATGATGCATCGGAAGAGGAAATCGAGAAAATCCTGCAGATCCGGCATCTTTACTCACATCGCAACGGGATTATCGATGAGAAGTTTCAGGGATATTTTCCCAATGCGACGCTTAACGCCGAGCACCAGATGGCACTGGATGAGTTTCTGGCAAAATTCGAATACCTGGCGCGCATAATCGATGCCGTTGATCGGGCAGCGTTGGCGAAGTACCAATTGGTTTCGTTGGGTTGAGCGTCGTAAGTCAGTGCAAAACCCATTCATTGGCGCTGCCCGCGGGGTAACCGAGGCTACGCTGCAACCTGCAAACTGCCGCCTAGTGCAGAAACGTATATCGTCATGGGAGCGGCGGCTACGATAGCGGTCTTAGTGAAGGCACTTGTCCGAAAAGAGGCACACAAACCGCGCACTTCCTCCGGGACAATCGGGAAATTCCCGAAGCAATTTGATACGAACCGACTGATCGGCCGTGGGCCGTTGAAATTCGAGTATGGCAAGCTCCAAGTACATCACCTTGCCATGGTTCGAGGGATAAGCTGCCTCACTAGGTTTGCCCCGATCCCGCGGTCAACGTAGACTACCTTCAATGTCAGTTCTACTTGGATTTTCTTCACGCATTGGGGCTGTCGACTATCCGGCCGCGGTCTTCAAAATTGACAATGGCGAAGGATATTGCTGGCCCGGAGATAAACCGACAGACGGCACTCTTGTTGTATTCGACCTGATGGCTGCCAGGAAGAAGTGCTTCTCAGGCTCTTGGGAGGAACATAACAGTCGCCATCGCAGTGGGCAACGACATCAAACCTTGGTCAACACAGGGCGAAGGGTGCATGTCGGAGTCGATCAAGATATCGCTGCACACAAAATGCAAAGCTGGAGTTCCATTCGCAGAGTGACTGTCCCTTTAGTCGAACCGTTCGCTTGGTGGCCCATCAACATGCCAACATGGACTGCGATTAAATCCCCGCATAGACTGCGGCGTAGTGACTTTGGCAGTACCCAGGGTGTCACTCTACACGGTTTCATCTGCCGCCATGGGAGAGTGCACGAACTCGTTTCTAGGTGGCGAGTGGCTACTCGCTCGTGGACCGCTCGCGACTGGGATTTCGATTTGGTCGTTCTAGCGGAGCCTTTTCCTGTGAAGGCCGAGGTTATCTGACCGTCTCTGGGTGATACGGCAATAGATCTCTATAGCGGGTCAGCTCCGAGGCTACGACGGGGATGGTGTATCCGCGATCCTGAACCAAACGATTGACCTCCTCGAAGGTTGTACCTGATGCCCATGGAGCGACTCGGATTCCCTCGATGAACGCTTCCAAGTCGACTCTTCGCCTATGACCTCGCAACACTCGCTCCGGAGGCGGCGTGAGCGGGAGTGGATGTATTCGGTTTTCGGCGTCAATGTGGCGATTAATGCCAGCCATTGGATCGCCGATCCATAGGAACGCCCTCACTTCACGCTCTTCTGCGTACTTCATCCGTTTAGTGGTGATAAACCGAAGCACGTTCCATCCGGTCAAGTGTTTCGAGCCGTAACGGACGAGCCCGAGATATGCGCGATCTTCAATTGCATTCAGCACATTCTTCAGCGACCGATAGCGGGAGCAGATAGCAACTCCATCCTCGCCATACTCCTTCCACATGTTGCAGGTCTCGTCCCGAAAGAGGTGCCAGCAACTTACATAAAAGCCCTCGCGGAATTGGGCGTCCGATCCAAGGTGATGGCATAGTTGTTGTCTGTCGAGCACGTCAAAAGGATGCAGACCCAGGACGTGAAGATAGTCCTCCGGTGGCAAGCCTTCTCGGGCATCGTTGGGAAATAGGTCCGCCCGACAAAAATAGATCTCACTGGTCGCCATCAGATCACGAAATTTCGACAGCTTCATAAATCGCCAGATCACCGCGTCTTGATTCTCTGGCTCCAACTGGTCGGGGTAAATCTCGAGCGGCATTACTAGAAAATATCAAGGCCCGAGCGCAAATAGAAGAAGCTGAATGCTGATGACTCACAAAGGGTCAGTCCATTCGCGTGGATCCCTTCTCGTCGTTACACCACCAATGCACTGCTTGAATGTTGTCTGGATGATCGTCTCTCCATGCCCCTCCCATGCCTTTGCACCGTTTGTGGTCCGGGACAATATCGTTGTAGTCTGTGAACTTCTCCTCGCAGATTGGGCAAATTCCGTTTTGCTCGCTGATCTTCCGATTGAGCAGTTTCCGCATCTCTGCTCTGAACCTGAGTTCCCGATATCCTCTTGGGTGGTGTGGATCCTCGACGCGCTGCACTCCCAGTCGGATAAACTTGGGGTTAGGCATAAGTTCCCGGCCACAGCAGGAAACGGACTTGTGGATCGGACAGACTTGGTTGGGACGGAGCCTCATAGCAGTTCTCCTCATTGGCGAAATTGAAATCTGGGTGGATAGGCAGGAACTAAGGCCGAAGGGGTCAACTAAACCGATCCAGCAGTTGTGAGCTGAAAGGGATTGATCGGGCGTTCAAGGTCGTTGGGCAGTCGCGGCGGTAGCTAAAGAACTGGCAGACGCTAGGTTAGAGACGAAGACGTGGCACCAAAGGGGTAGCCACCTGTGCCGGCCTACCGGTTATCAAAGCGCTGAGCCCAGAGGCTGCCGTCACTTTTGAGGACTCCGAATTCCACGTATGAGGGTTTAGCGGTCTGATCCAAGTAGAGCGGACGGCTGAAACAGAACGTCCCTGGATTAGAGACGCAATACTTCTCCATTTGCCGAAAACGCCTGCCTTCCGCCGACCAACCGCGATTAAGGTCACGCCGCTGGACAAAGACGTTCGCTTCCAGCCCGTCTACTGCGCCGCCGATTGTGTGAGCAATAAAGTGCCCCTTGTCCCACCCTGGACCAAACATCTTCTCTGTGGCACCAACCCACCCACGGAGCCGATAGTCGTCGCGCACCGATTTTGTTGGTTCAGAACGACCAAGCGCCGCGACAAGCCGAGCTTCTGCTTGGGGATCATTTGGCACGGCGCCGCTGGCTTCGAGGGAAGCATAGTCGTCGTAGATATATTCGAAAGAACCTCGCCGCCAGCGCACAATATCGGTCGGTCGCAGTGTCATTTCAAGGTAAGCATCTCGCCAAAGATAGGGCAATTCCTCCAAAAGGAATTCGAGGATCCCACAAGATGCACTGGCTGCGTCAACCAGAACTCGCTCGTAGTCCACCACGCCTTTGGCCGACTGCTCCATGTAACTTAGCTTCAATCCCGAAGTCGTTTACGGCAAGCTTTTTCGACACCAGGGTCTACCCCTCCAACCCTGCATTTCGAGGGCGTATGATCGGTCTTGCAGGGCACTCTCGACAGGAGTTTGAATCCCTGCGGAGGTATTCCATGGCCGTATCAAGAAAAGATCGAGAAGAATATGAGGAAGGCCGCCGTGATCGCGACAAGGGCGTGGTTGATCAGGCATTGATCGACATTCCGGTTAATCACCCGGACAGTGAGGCCTACTACAAGGGACGACGCGGAGAGCAACTCGACGAAGACGAGGATGAAAAGTGAGACCTGCGGAGTGCATGCTCGGATAGCGCTCAGAGAGTCTTCGAACTGCCCGAAAGGAGCTTGAGGAGCACGGAGCGGAGGGCTTCTGGTTGATGTTCCCCCGCGCTGCCAGCGAGAGTATACCTGCGCTCGAACCCTCGCGGGCCTTCGATCTTCATCTCCCAGTCATCATTGTCACGGGATCCGAGAATCGAGATGCGCCAATCCCCAGGCTCGTCATGGAGAACGTGCTCGATGGACGCGACAATCTCAGACTGGTTTGCCACGTGTCCTGTATTGTGCAATTCAACGACGACTGCCATAACGGTTTCCATTCTACCGACCCGAAAGCAGCGTCACTATGAGACCACAGGGAAGGCTGTCACTCTGCAAGGTCGAATAGGTCTGGCTGGGCCTCCCGATCTTCCGGCGATTGGAAATTGCTCAACCCCACCCCTACCAAGCGATAGCGTTGCTGTGGGCCCAGGTCTACCTTTGCGCGCAATTTCAGAGCAATATCGGTCAGCTCTTCACACGACGCTGGTTGCGAAGCAGGCGTCTGGCTCCGGGTGAGAATCCTGAACTCCTTGGTCTTCAGTTTGAGGACCACAGTGCGCGCAATTCGGGGTTCCTTGCGAGAAGCCTCCCAAAGCTTCTCCGATAGACGCCGGATCATGGGCTCTGTCTCTACCAGTAAAACATCGTTCTCAAAGGTGTCTTCGACCGAGATGGATTGTGTTGGCCGGTTGGGAACCACTAGACTCTCATTCAAAATGGCTTGGACAGAGCACCGTTCGATTCCCCTTCTCCGGCGTGTTCTTCCATATGATTGATTGCAAAGGCTTTATTGAGCCTACCCGGGCGTTTTGGGTGCGCAGTACATATTG
>JAFDVW010000012.1 GCA_018268755.1 Acidobacteriota bacterium | reverse complement strand
TCTATCCCTACACGGCGCTCCTCCGATCTCAGGAACGGTACAATAAATCCGTGAGCGCAACCTCCGCCGCCGTCGAGGAGACTTCTTCCCCGGGACCGACTTTCGATTGGCGGCAACGAATTCTGCTGTGGTTGATTACCTGGACCGGGGTGATCGCCATCCGCCTGATTTGCCCGACCCTGCGGGTCACGATTTCGCGGGAGGAGGGCGCGCCCGCCACCCTGGACAAACGTCCGCTGGTGTATTCCTTCTGGCACAACTGCATCTTTCCTGCGATTTATATCTGGCGAAATTTGCGGGTCCGCGTCATGTCGAGCGACAGTTTTGACGGAGAGTGGACGGGCCGTATCATCCGCAAGTTCGGCTTCGTAAAAGTGCGCGGCTCCAGCAGCCGCGGGGCGGTGCGGGCCGTACTCAACATGCGGCGAGAAATCGAACAAGGATGGACGGTGGCGTTCACCATCGACGGTCCACGCGGCCCCCGCTATGTGGCCAAACCGGGGCCGGTATTTCTGGCGCGGGCCACCGGCGTGCCCATGGTTGCCTTCCACATCGCCCTGGAAAACCCCTGGGTACTGGGCACCTGGGACCGCTGCATGATTCCTAAACCCTTCTCGCGGGCCCTAATGCGCATCAGCCGCGAAATTCCTGTCCCCCCGGACGCAGACGATGCGCAACGGGAGCAATCTCTCGCGGAATTGCAGGCCGCGCTCGAGAGGGTGCGGGATTGGGCGGAAGCAAATGTGAGCAAGGCGGGACGGGAGCCGTTGTGAACTCATTCTGGTTTGACTCGGTAGTGACTCAGTTTGAAAATGTTTCCTAGCCACTGTCATTCCGAGGGCAGTTTTATCGTCCGAGAGCCTGCCCTGAGCGGAGTCGAAGGGAACCTGCTGTTTTCCGCCAAAAGCAGATTCCTCGCCGCAAAATACACGGCTCGGAATGACAAAAATTAAGTCCTTGATTCAAACTGAGGCAGTACCTTTGACTCTGCTGCGTTGACTTTCACAGCTTGCAAGCCATAAAGTCTTCTCTCAGCTTTTTGTTCTTTCACAATTTGTGGATCGCGCGCCCTCATCACCGTGATGAGGAGCTGGGAAGCGGGTGCAAATCCCGCGCTGCCGCGCAACTGTAAGCGAGGACATGGCAGCCGGTCACTGGGGAAACCTGGGAAGGCCGGCCGCAGAAGCGAAAAGGAAACTTTTCTTACTCGTAAGCCAGGAGACCGGCGCGAACCGTCGACGACAACCTTTTTCGCGTGAAAAGAGGAATCGCATGCATTCGTTTCGTGTCTCTGTTGTTCTGTATTTTTCCCTTCTGCTTTTGTGCGGAACCGCCCTGGCCGGGACCATCCGGCTCAAGGTCATGGACCAGCAGTTGGCAGCCATCTCCGGCGCGCGGGTGGAGCTTTCGCCGGCCGGCAGCAATGCCGTCCAGGCGGTACAAACCACGCTCGGCGACGGCATGACAACTTTTGCCGTGGAGGGCGCGAGCTATTCTGTTCGCGTGCTGGCGCCGGGATTCGGCGTGCAGACCATCGCCGTCTCTCCCTCCTCGCAAATCACTAACGTGACCTTGCACCTTGCGCCCGCCACCGAAAGCGTAGTGGTAAGCGCGACCCGCACACCGGTCACCCTGGAACATGCCGGCGCGGATGTTTCCTCGTTGAGCGCGGAACAACTGGAGACCATGATGCCCATTTCCGCCGGCGACGCTCTGCGGTTTTTGCCCGGCGCAGTGGTCAACACCGCGGGGCAGCGCGGCGGCATTTCTTCGTTGTTCGTGCGCGGGGGCGAGTCTCGCTACAACAAAGTGATTGTGGACGATGTAGCGGTCAACGAGCCGGGCGGCACCTTTGATTTCGGCGTTGTCCCCATGGTGGAGATGGACCGCGTGGAGTTTCTGCGCGGGGCGCAAAGCACCTTGTATGGATCGGAAGCCATGAGCAGTGTGGTGCAAACCTGGTCGCGCACCGGCAGCACCCAGGTTCCGGAGCTGCGTTTGGGCGCGGACGGGGGCAACCTGGGCACCGCGCACGGATATCTTTCGTTGGCCGGCGCTCGTGGCCCCTTTGACTACAACGTATTCGGCGACCAGTTCAACACCGCAGGCGAAGGCATCAACGACAATTATTCCAATTCTCTGCAGGGTGGCAATATTGGCATCGCCCTATCGCGCTGGGCGGCTTTGCGCCTGCGCGTGCGTCATTCCAATTCCTACAGCGGTGTGCAGGGCGAGTGGAAGTTCAACGGCGCCGAGCTGCAACCGCCGGACGACAATCAGTGGCAACGGCAAAACAACCTGCTGGGCAGCGCGCAATTGACGATTGCCGGGCCTGCGGGATGGGAGCACCGCTTTACCGGCTTCGCTTACAACCATCGGCGCAGCAATGTCAATGGCGACAATCCCGACCGCATCTTCGATTACGCGTTTCACACTTCTGCGGACCTTAATCGCACCGGATTCGAGTATCAGGGCGACTATGTGCAGCGTAGTTGGGCACAAGCCACGGTGGGATATCAGTTCGAGGATGAGAACGGATTCTTCGGCGATCCAACGTTTCCTCCCCTGACCCATGGCCTGCGCTTGAACCATGCGGTCTACGGACAGGAAGCCCTGGTCCTGAAACGTCTTTCCGTGGTGGCGGGAGCGCGTTTCGTGCACAACGAAAGCTTTGGCAATCGCGGCGTGCCCCGGGTAGCGGCCAGCCTGCAGGTGTTGAGGGGCGGGGAAATTCTTTCCGGCACCCGCCTGCGCTTTTCCTACGCGACCGGCATCAAAGAGGCCCGCTTTGAAGAGGCTTTCGCGGGCGGCCCGGGTACCGGGATTGTGCCCAACCCCAATTTAAAAGCGGAAGAAAACCGTTCGTTTGAAGCCGGCTTCCAGCAAAGCTTTTGGGGCAACAAGTATTCACTGAACGCGACTTACTACAACAATCTGTTCCGCAATCAGATTGATTTTGCCATTCTGGATTTCAACACCTTTGAAGGGCAGTACCAGAACATCGACAAAGCGATGGCCCATGGGGCGGAGATTGAACTGCGCGGCCGCATGACCGCGCATTGGTCACTCGACGCCGGATACAACTACACCTCGACGCAAATTCTGGAACAGCCTTATGCCTTCGATGATCTTCATCTGCCGGGAAGCCCGCTGTTGCGGCGTCCCAAGCATTCGGGAAGCCTGCTGCTGAATTACCTGGGCAGCCGCTGGGGAGCCAATGTGGGCGGCAGTTTCGTGGGACCGCGGCCGGACTCGGACTTTCTCGGCTTCGACATCAACCACGCCGCCGGGTATGCCCGCGTCGACCTGGGCGGATGGTATGCCGTGAATAAGCGGATCACCGCCTACCTCAGCCTGCAAAATGCGCTGAACCATTCCTACGAAGAAGTGGTGGGGTATCCGGCGCTGGGAATCAACGTGCGGGCGGGGTTGCGCTTCCGCATCGGGGGAGAATAACTAACGCT
The DNA here is from genome assembly GCA_018268755.1 of Acidobacteriota bacterium. Taxonomy (GTDB): domain Bacteria; phylum Acidobacteriota; class Terriglobia; order Terriglobales; family Acidobacteriaceae; genus KAN-5. The sequence continues at coordinate 169,526 of JAFDVW010000012.1, read as the reverse complement.
GCCGCAGAGTGGTGACGCGGCGGTTGCTGCTGGGAGACTCGGTGATGGACGAGGGGCGGGGACGGTCGACATTATTGTCGCCTTCGTTCTCGCCCTCAAAATTGCAGGAGACCGCCAGCGGCAAGGGCGCCGCCGAACGATATCCCTGATACTTGCTGCGCACCAGCATCAACTTCTCGAGTTCCCGCCCCTGCAGGGGCTGCTGGCGACCCAGAAGGTGCGCGACCAGAGCGATGTGGGCAAAGTGTTCGACGGTTTCCATCTTCATGTAAGCGCCTTCCAGCGTGTCCCCGTAGGAAACCACGCCGTGGTTCGACATGAGAATGGCGTCATAGTCCGGAACGTAGGGTTTCAGGCCTTCGGCCAGTTCCGGCGTTCCCGGCGTGCCATACTTGGCCAGCGGAATCGAACCCAGGCCAATCACAACTTCACATACCAGGGGCTGATTCAACGCCATGCCGGAAGCGGCAAAGCCAGTGGCGGTGGGAGGATGGGCATGCACGATGCCCTGAATATCGGGGCGCAGGCGATAGATCAGCAGATGCATACCGATCTCGCTGGATACGTTTCTTTTCCCTGACAAACGCCGGCCTTCCATATCCACAATCACCAGGTCGGAAGGTTTCATTGCGCCCTTCGACATCGCGGTGGGAGTGGCCAGAATGCGGTTCTCGTCCAGGCGCACGGAGAGATTGCCATCGGTAGCGGCGACATAGCCCCGCTCGTAAAGCAGTTTGCCGAAATGCACGATGTCGCGGCGGGATTGACGTTCGCTTGTCATGGCACACAGGACGGCACAGGGTAACAGCCCGAGTCAGTCTGGCCATGGTATCGCAGGAGCGGGTCCGAGACAATCAGAAATGTTGCTGAATTTACCGGCTTTTGGCGGGCAGGATTCTATAATCGGACAGCGTGCTGGTTTCCGACTTCCAATATTTTCTTCCCGAAGAACTCATTGCGCAGGAACCGCTGGCCGAGCGTTCCAGCTCCCGCCTGCTTCAGGTCAAACAAGGAAGTGGGGCCTTGGCGGACCGTTATTTCCGTGAGTTCCCGGATTTGTTGCGCGCCGATGATTTATTGGTATTCAACAATACGCGGGTCTTTCCGGCCCGCCTGCTGGGCCGGCGCAGCGGTCACAAGGCACAGCCGCTGAGCCCGTCCAACCCGGCGGCACGCGATTTTCTGCGGGGGCGGGTGGAAGCGTTGCTGACCCAGCAAATTTCTACCGAGCCCAATGAATGGGAGTGCCTGGTGCGTCCCGGAAAGAAGATCGGCCTGGGGGAACGGCTGTTCTTTGGGGCCCACGACGAATTACAGGCGGAAGTCATCGCGCGCGGCGAATTTGGCGAAAGGCGCCTGCGGTTTGCGCCGGTGGCCGATTTCTTCGGGCTGGTGGAACAGATTGGGCACGTGCCGCTGCCTCCCTATATTGCGCGCCAGGACGACGCGCAGGACCGCGGCCGCTATCAGACGGTGTATGCGCAGGAGCGCGGCTCGGTGGCAGCGCCTACCGCGGGCCTGCACTTCACCCCGGAAATTCTGGAGCGAATTCGCCAGCGCGGGATCGAAACCGCCGAAGTCACCCTGCACGTGGGGCTGGGGACATTCCAGCCGATACGCGTCACCAGCGTGGAAGACCACAAGCTGCATCGCGAAGCCTATGCCATCCCCGAGGCGGCGGCGGCGGCCATTTCGCGGGCCCGGGCGGCCGGGCGGCGGGTGGTGGCGGTGGGCACCACCACGGTACGAACGTTGGAATACGCCGCGCGGGGAACCGGACAAGTATCGGCCGGGCGCGGCCAGGCCGACTTGTTTATCTACCCGGGATTTTCCTTCCGCGTGGTGGGGGCGATGCTCACCAACTTCCATTTGCCGGAATCGACATTGCTCATGCTGGTCTGCGCCTTCGGGGGCAAAGACACCGTACTGGGCGCCTACGCGCATGCGGTGGCACAGCAATACCGGTTCTATTCTTATGGGGATTGCATGTTTGTAGAATGATCCGGTAGTGTTCCGGACAGCCATACCGGGCGGACGGTGGACCATGCGTGCCAAACACCTTGCAATTCTGGAATTCGTGCTGGCCCTGCGTAAATTTCCCCAGCAGGCCTTTGAGCAGCCCGGCGAAATCCTGGAGTTTCTGCAGAACAATCCAGTCATGCCGGAAACACTACGACCCTACCTGAGCTGGGACCGGCAACATTACACCCGCAACCTGATCGACAAGACGCCGTTGTTTGAGCTGATCGCGCTGTGCTGGGAGCCTGGCCAGGTGAGCTCGGTGCATAACCATCGCGACCAGAATTGCTGGATGATCACTCCCACGGGGCGGCTGCGGGTGGAAAATTTTCGCACCCTGGCGCAGGACATCGCGGCCGGCACTTGCGAGCTGGCCCCGGATGAAACCGTGGAAATGGATACGGACCATCCCTGCGCCGTGGACCCCAAAGAACCGGTGCACCGCGTGGTCAATCCCAAGGAATGGAACCAGCGAGCGGTCAGCGTGCACATTTACTCGCGTCCCTTTGATACCTGCGTGGTGTATTCCCCGGAGCACGGCTCGTGCGGTGTCATTCAGCTGCACTACAACACGGCGTTCGGGCGGCCGGTGAAACCCAGTTCCACTGCGCCTTGACCTTCCCTCGGCCGAAGGTCTCCTGCTGCTAAACTTAGGGCTTGCCTTCCCGAAAAAAATCCGCCGCTGCGCCGTCGCCGGAAAAGCCGGCGACCCAGCCCACAAAGCCCGTGCCTGCAGGCGCGGGCCAGGGCCGCATCTTTTTAATGGACGCCATGTCGTTCATCTTTCGCGCCTACCATGCCATGGCGCGGCAACGCGGCATGTCGACGAAAGCCGGGGTGCCGACCGCGGCAACGTATGTTTTCGTGAACATGTTGCGGAAGCTGCGCGAAGATTTCGCTCCGGAATACCTGGCGGCCGTCTTCGATGTCGCGGCCCCAACTTTTCGCGACAAACAGGCCGAAGGGTTTGAAAAAGTCCGCAAGTTCGACATCAAGACACAGACTTTTCAGGAAGTGGAATACGGCGGCTACAAGGCCAACCGCAGCGAGATGCCGGCGGAACTGGCGCAGCAGCTGCCCTATATCCGGCGGGCCCTCGAGGGATACCGCATTCCCATCCTGGAGTATCCCGGGTATGAAGCGGACGATGTGATTGGAACGCTGGCCAAGCAAGCCGCGGCGCAACGCTACGGCGTCTACGTGGTGTCCAGCGACAAGGACATGCTGCAGCTGGTGAATGAACATGTCCTGGTGTTGAATCCCCCCAAGGACAACTTGGTTTGCGACGCCGCCAAGGTCGAGGAAATCCTCGGCGTGCCGCCGGAACGTGTGGTGGACGTGATGGCGCTGCGCGGAGATTCGGTGGATAACGTCCCGGGCGCGCCGGGTATTGGGGACAAAGGCTCGGTCGACCTCATCCAGCGCTTTGGCACGGTCGAGCAAGCCCTGGATCGCGCCGCGGAAGTGGAGAAGAAGACTTACCGCGAGTCGCTGCTGAATAATCGGGAAAATGTGCTGCTCAGCAAGCAGCTGGTGACCATCGATTGCGATGTTCCCCTGAAGCTCGACGTCGAAATCATGAAAACCGGGCAGCCGGACGTGGACGCGCTGCGCGGGCTGTTCACTGAGTTGGAGTTTACCTCGCTGCTCAAGGAGCTTCTGCCGGTCGCCGAGATCACCGAAGCCCACTATAGCGAAGCGGCGACGGCGCAGGACATCGACGCGGCCCTCAAGTCGTTGCCAGCCGGAGGACCGCTCGCTCTGGCGGTGGAGGCCACCGAACCCGACGGTGAAGAGGAGGAACCGGAAGAGAGCGTGCCGGAAACCGGGCTATTGCCGCTGCTGGCCGAACCCGAGCCGGAAAAGCGGCAGCGCAACATCGCGATTTCCGCCGCAGCGGGGACAGCGCTTAGCGTCCCGGCCAGCGCCAAAGAAGCCCGTTCCCGTCTGCAGGAAATTGTGGCGGATGCGGCGATTCCCAAATCCGCGCACGACTACAAGGCGGCAATCCACGCGCTTAGGGAAATTGGGGTCGAGCCCCAAGGGGTGCGGCATGACCCCATGCTGTATTCCTACTTGCTGGATCCCACCTATTCCTCGCATCGCCTGGCGGACGTGGCCCTGCGGCGCTTCAACATTAAGCTCAGCGGGACCCTGGAGGAAGCGGCGGATGTCACCGGCCGTCTGGCCGCGGCGCTGCGTCAGGATGTGGAAAATGCCGGGCTGCTGAAGCTCTATGATGAAATCGATCTACCCCTGGTGCCGGTGCTGGCCCGCATGGAGCAGGCGGGCGTACGCATTGACCACGACGCGCTCTCTGCCATGTCGCTGCGCCTCGAAGGGGAAATCCGCAGCAAGGCCCAGGCTATTTATGAGCTGGCCGGCGTGGAGTTCAATATCAGCTCTCCTAAACAGCTGGGCGACGTGCTGTTTAACCGGCTGAATTTGCCCAAGCCGGTGAAGTACGGCAAGGGCAAAACGATCTCGACCGCGGTGGATGTGCTGGAAGGCCTGGCCGAAGACCACGCGGTCCCCCGCCTCGTGCTGGAATATCGTCAGCTCACCAAGTTGAAGTCCACCTACGTCGACGCGCTACCCGCGATGCTGAATGCCGGCACCGGGCGTTTGCATACGACCTTCGGGCAGACCGGCACGGCAACCGGGCGACTGTCCTCGGCCAATCCCAATCTGCAAAATATTCCCATCCGCACTGAATTGGGCCGCGAGATTCGCGCCGCCTTCACCGCGGAGCCGGGGCATGTGCTGCTCGCCGCGGATTACTCGCAGATCGAGCTGCGCCTGCTGGCCCACTTCTCCCAGGACCCGCTGCTCGTGGAGGCTTATCGTCGTGGAGATGACATCCACACCCTGACCGCTTCGCAGGTATTCGGAGTGCCGCCACTCATGGTGACGCCTGACCATCGACGGCAGGCCAAGGTGGTCAACTTCGGCATTGTGTACGGACTCTCGGCCTTCGGACTCTCGCAGAGCCTGGGCATTGAACCGGGAGAGGCCAAGCAATTCATTCAGGCCTATTTCGAAAAATATCAGGGTGTGCAGGAATTCATCGACCGTACTCTGGAAGAGACGCGCCGCACGCAAAATGTGAAGACGCTGTTCGGGCGGGTGCGCCCCATTCCCGACATCAACAGCAAGAACGCCAACCTGCGGGGCTTTGCCGAACGTACGGCGGTGAACACGCCTTTACAGGGAACAGCCTCCGACCTCATCAAGATCGCCATGATCCGCATTGATGATGAGATCCGGGCGCGGGGCCTGCGGTCGCGCATGACCCTGCAAGTGCACGACGAGCTGGTGTTCGAAGTGCCGGAATCTGAAGTTGACGCCATGCGGGACCTGGTGCTGGAAAAAATGGAGAAGGTCCACCCGCTTTCGGTGCCGCTGGTGGCGGAAATCGGGGTCGGGAAGAATTGGCGGGACCTGGAGTAGCCCGGGACTTCTGCGGCGGGGCGCTGAGCAGGTTGCGAGTTCGACGGCAAATCCGCCTACGCACGGGCAGCCCGCCCTGAGCGGAGTCGAAGGGACCGTGCCCATACAACTCCTAGAACCAGCTATGCGCCGAGTGAGGCTTGGATGGCTTGGGTGAGCTGATCGACCAGCGCCCGCATTTTCTCCTCGGACTCAGCTTCCACCATGACGCGGGCCAGCGGCTCAGTCCCGGAGTAACGCACCACCACGCGTCCGTTGCCGTCGAGTTCCTTTTCCGCCGCGGCGATGGCTTTCTGGATCTCCGGCACCTGCGCGAACGGCAGCTTTTCGCGCACGCGCACATTCTGGATGCGCTGCGGGAACACCTTCAGGTCCCCCACCAGTTCCGCCAGAGGCTTGCGGGTGCGTGCCAGCACTTCCATGACACGCAAGGCGGTGAGCAAGCCGTCTCCGGTGGTGGCATCGCCGTCGCGGAAGATGATGTGGCCCGATTGCTCGCCGCCCAGGGTAGCGCCGGTCTTTAGCATCTCTTCCAACACATACTTATCGCCAACATTGGCGCGCAGCATGCGGATGCCGGATTTTTTCAGAGCGACTTCCAGCCCCATGTTCGACATGGTGGTGGCGACCACGGTGGCATTGGCCAACAGCCCGCGCGCCTGCATATCTCTGGCTGCCAGTAAAAGGACGGCGTCGCCGTTCACTACGCGGCCGGCGGCATCGCTGAAGAGAGCGCGGTCAGCGTCCCCATCAAAGGTAATGCCCAGATCGAAGTGACCCTTCTTGGCGGCCACCGCCTGGGCGGCGGTGTCGGGATGGAGCGCTCCGCAGCCCTCATTAATGTTGCGTCCATTGGGAGAAGCATGCAGAATCGTGGCGTTTACCTTGCAGGCGCGAAACAGCTCGGGGGCCTCCGCTGTGGCTGCGCCGTTGGCACAATCCACCAGCACGCGCAATCCGCTCAGATCGGTCTTTACACTTTCCGCCAGCCATTCGATATAAGCATGGCGTAACGCGGATTCGCCCGGAAGGCTGGAGGCCGGCTTGGACACATGCGTCTGGTGCCCGTGGGGATCGCGCAGCAGGGTAAAGATCTCGTGTTCGATGGCCAGCTCGTTGTCATCCGGAAGCTTGAAGCCGTCGCCGGAAAAAACTTTGATGCCATTGTCCGTCCAGGGATTGTGCGAGGCGGAGATGACCACCCCGGCGGAATAGCCGCGCGAGCGCGCCAAGTAGGCCACTCCGGGGGTGGTAATAACGCCGGCGCTATCCACGGCCACGTGGCAGGAGAGCAATCCGTAAGCCAACTGGTCGGCGATCCAGGCGCCGGACTCGCGGGTGTCCTGTCCGATGACCACGCGGGCGGAGGCGTTGGTGCGGATCAAATTGTGGCCCAGGGCGCGGCCGATCAAATAAACGCTTTCTGCGGTTAAAGGAAATTCACCCGCGACGCCGCGAATTCCGTCCGTACCAAAGAGCTGTCGAGTTTGTGAGGTCATTTGAGAAATCGGGATTATCGTCCGCTACCGGACTTTTCCATGATAACGGCGATGCGTACCGGATCGGAATTCAGAACCTGCACAAGGGGATCAGAAACGTAAGCATGGCGGACGAAATTGGCTTGATCGAGCACGCCGCTGGCATCAATGGGGTCGGTGATAGCGGCATCCACGGTCTCCACCCGCTTGCGCGGCCCGGAAATGGTCACGAAGGGGGGATCCACCAAAATGCGGCCCAGGTGATATCCACTGGCAAAGGACCCGACTACCCGGGGGCGCACCTCTACCTGCCGGGTCAGACGCGCATCGAAGGCCATATGCAACTGGCTGGGCACCACCTGCACCACTTCGAGCCCGGAGGGGGGGTGCTGTACCTCATGGGAGGTCAAATCGAAGGTGCGCTGGCCGGGCTTAATCGTGCTCAGATCAATTTCAAGGTGAAGATCGGAGAGGCGCATCTGGTGGATCAGGCGTTCCGGACCACGCACCCGCACCTGGGCCTGCGGCACCTGCTCCGAGCTGATCTCCAGATCGGCCGGCATGTTGCGGAATTCGATGGGCACATCGACGGCCACCTCCGCGATCGGATCACGCGCCACCGCCAGCCACAACCCAACCGCCAGCACCAGAGCGATCAGTTTTAGGGTGAAGTTATGCACCACCAGACGTTGCAGGAGTTTTCTCATCGCGAAGGGACTCCGGCGCCGCCACGCGGTTCGTTGGTGGATTCCTGGCCATCGATTTCCCCGTCCAAAGTGCCGGACACCGGCGTGATGGGCGTGGGCAGTGCAGAAGAGGGAACAAATCGGCGCAGCAAGGCGCCAAGCCGGTCACGAAGCTGCTCCACGGTAATATCCCGCTCGATGTTGCCGGCCACCGCCAGGCTGATAGCCCCGGTCTCCTCGGAAACGATGACCGCGATGGCGTCGGTCTCCTCCGTCACGCCGATGCCGGCGCGGTGCCGCGTGCCCAGCTGGGTGGAGAGCACAGGATTCATAGATAGAGGCAGGAAGCAGGCAGCGGCGGCTATGCGATCGCGCTGCACGATCACGGCGCCATCATGCAAAGGAGCACTGGGCCGGAAAATGGTGGCCAGAAGATCGTAGGAAAGGTGCGCATCCAGGGCCACACCGCTCTCAATATAGGTCCGCAAGCCGACTTCGCGCTCAATCACGATCAGTGCGCCGGTCTGGTTTTGCGAAAAAAGATTGGCCGCCAGAACAATATCATCGTAAGCATCGGCTTCGGCGAGAGCAGTACGACTGAGGGTGAGCTTGCGTCCCAGCCGAGCCAGGGCCTGGCGAATTTCCGTGGCAAAAACCACGATCAACCCGAAAACCGTATAGGGAAGCAGGGTGGAGGCCAGCCAGTTGACGGTAGGAAGTCCGCCCAGTTGCAGGAGATAGAAGGTCAAGGCCAGGGCGGCGACACCCACCAGCATGAAGGCGGCACGCGTGCCTTTGATCAGAACAAGAAATTCATAAACGATCACCGCAACCAGCAAAATGTCGATGACTGCCATCAACGACACATGGGGCCAGGTTGCCGCGAGCATGGTCATAGGTGAATCTCTAACTCAGACGTGCACCGATTCCCTTTGAATAACTTTATTGTACCCGAAGAGAATTGGGCGGAAGTATGCCAGGAAGGCTCTTTTTCCGCGCCTACCCGGGCTGGCGGCCTTTCACCGTGGCGGTAAGGGAACCATGGGCGACGCGGGCGGTGATCTCTTCTCCAGGAGCCACCTGGCCCGCATCTTTCAGAAGTTCGCCGGAGGCGTCGAAGACCAGGGCATAGCCGCGGTCGAGGATGGCCAGGGGGGAGAGCGCTTCCAGTTGACCGGTGGCCTGGGCCAGGCGGGCGCGGCGCTGGAACAGAAAAGTGCGAGCAACCCCCGCCAGGGCCGAGCTTTTCGCTTCCAGGTCTTTGCGGACGCCGTTCAGGATGCGGCGGACATCATAGTGGCGGACGGCGGCGGAAAGTTTCTCATAACGCCGGCGCTGGGCCTCGAGCCGGTCGCGCTCGGCGTGGAGCAGGCGATTGCAGGCCTCATCCAGGCGCTGCTGGCGGCGGCGAATCAAGTCCATCATGCGGGCGAAAGCCCCGTGCTGCGCCATCTCCGTGAGGTTCTGGCGGGCAATCAGCAGGTGGTAGCGCATGCCTTTCTCCAGGCGATGATGCAGAATCCCCAATTGCTCTTCGATCTCCTGGCGTGAGCGGATGACCAGCTCAGCGGCCGCGGAGGGCGTGGGCGCGCGCAAGTCAGCCACAAAGTCGAGGATGGTGAAGTCGGTCTCGTGGCCCACCGCCGAGATCAAAGGAATTTCCGAGGCCGCGGCGGTGCGGGCCAATGCCTCGTCATTGAAAGCAGCCAGGTCCTCCGCGGAACCGCCGCCTCGCGCCACGATGATGACATCCACGTTGTCTTCTTTATTGAAGTAACGGATGCCGGCACTCACTTCGCCGGCGGCCGCTTCGCCTTGTACCTGCGCGGGGAAGATGAGGAGGTTGGCGCTGTGGTGGCGGCGTCGCAGGATGTGAAGAATATCGCGCAGGGCGGCGGCCTGCGGCGAGGTCACGATCCCAATGCGCCTCGGCAATGTGGGCAGCGGCATTTTGCGGGCAGCCGCGAACAGGCCCTCCGCTTCCAGCCGGGCTTTGAGCTGCTCGAAGGCGATTTGCAGAGCGCCCGCCCCCTTGGGCTCGAGGTATTCGGCGGAAATTTGCAGCTGGCCGCGGTCTTCGTAAATGGTGACTCGGCCGCGCACCACTACCTGCATGCCGTTTTCCGGACGGAAGCGCAGCAAGCGGGCCTGGGAGCGGAACATCACGGCGCTGAGCTGCGAGTTCTCATCTTTCAGCGTGAAGTACAGGTGCCCGGAATCATGGGCGCGGAAGTTGGAAATTTCGCCTTCGACCCAGGTATCGCTGAACTCGCGCTCAATGTGGGCGCGCACCGAGCCCACCAGTTCACGCACCCTCCAGACACGACGCTCAGGAGGTTTGAAACTAAAATCGAGTTGGCCACCCAGAGACATAAAGAGGAAGTGTAACGTTGTCCGCGCGCCGGAAACAATGACCCGCTCAGTGGCGGAATTTTCCCAGGAAGTACACCACCAGGGAGAGAACAATGCTCAAAAGAAGCGAGGTCGCCAGTGGAAAATAGAAAGTGGTATTTTTCCCGCGAAAGAGAAAATCGCCTGGCAGTCGGCCCAGCGGAAGATTAGTCCGGCCGAGCAGAATCAGCAGCAGGCCGCCGGCCACAAAGAAGACCCCTACCACAAGAAGCAGTTTGCCCAAGCCTGCCATGACATCTCCAGTTTAAATCAGGGAAACGTGGGCCCTATCTTCCAGCCGCCAACCGGGTGGCCAGCTTGGGCGGCAAATTGGCGGCGAGGATGCGTTCCTGCGCGCCCTTCAAATTGTAGGGAACACGGTGGAAGGTGACGATGCGCGTCTGGGTGTCGTAGGAGGCAAATGCGGCGCGCCAGTCGCCATCGCGCGGCTGGCCCACCGAGCCGGGGTTCACCATGTAGCGGGTGCCTTCCTTGAGGGGAAACTGCGAGATCTCGGCCTGTCCCACGGTCCGGTATTCCGGACGGTAAAAATCACTGCCCCCGCCGTTGGTGGAAAAGCTTCCCTGCAGGTGAGTATGTCCGAAGAAGGTAATGGGCGCAGCGGAAGAGAGCATGGGCGCGATGGCGTCGGGCAAGCTGACCACGTATTCATCTTCGTCCAGGGGCGAACCATGCACGAACTGCAGTTGGGGAAGGTCTTCCACGAACACCGGCCCTTCCGGCAGCCCGCGCAGCCAATCCAGGTTTTGTGGCTTGAGCTGGTCTCTCGTCCACAGCGCCGCCAGCCCGGCCACGGGATTAAAATCATCCAACGTCATCATGCCGCTGACCGCTTTATCGTGGTTTCCCCGCACAAAAACTTTGCCGAGGTCGCGAACGCGTTCCGTCACTTCATTGGGACTGGCGCCATAGCCCACGATATCGCCCAGGTTAATGGCGCGATCATAGGCCGGCGCAGACGCCAGACAGGCGTCAAGGGCCTCCAGATTGCTGTGAATATCGCTGAGTAAAAGAATGCGCACGCGTTGCTCGCTAACCGGCGATTATAGACTGCTTCCTGCTCTGGGACGCGCCGGGCATGTTCTCCGGACATCCCCAAGGGTAATCCTTAGAGCTGGGCATTGATCACCGGGCAACGGGCCCAGTGCCCGGGATGAACTTCCAGCAGCGGTGGTTGCCCTTGCGCGCACGCGGCCACGCGGAAGCGGCAGCGGGGCTCGAAGGCGCATCCGGGAGGGACCGCGTGCAGTGGCGGCACCGTGCCTTCAATCGTGTTCAGCGGCCGCTTTCGATCGGTGGCCAGCGAGGGCGCGGACTGCAGAAGTCCCTGCGTATAAGGATGGGCCGGCGATGCGAAGATTTGCTGCTTCGTGCCCAACTCCACGAGATTGCCGGCATACATCACCGCGACCCGGTCCGCGAGGTTGGCGATCACCGCCAGATCGTGGGAAATAAAAAGCATGGTAAGGCCGAACTTGGCCCTCAGTTCTCCCAGCAACTCCAGGACCTGCGCCTGCACGGTGACATCAAGAGCGGTGGTGGGCTCATCGGCAATCAGGAGCTGGGGACGGTTCACGATGGCCATGGCGATCATAATGCGCTGGCGCATTCCGCCGGAGAGTTGATGAGGATAGTCGCGGGCGCGGCGGGCCGCATCGGGAATAGCCACATCCTGCATGGCGGTCACGGCACGGTCCCAGGCCTCGCGACGCGAGACCCGATGGTGGGCGCGGACCGCTTCGGCGATCTGGCTGCCGACGCGCATGACCGGATTCAGGGCGGTCATGGGTTCCTGAAAAATCATGGCCAGGCGCCGGCCGCGCAGGTCCCGCATGGCAGGCCCGGCTAAGCGCAGCAGATCATCACTTCCTTTGCCATTGGCCAGCAAAACTTCCCCGCTCACTCGCGCCTGGGAAGGCAGCAACTGCATGATGGCCAGCGAAGTCAGCGATTTCCCCGAGCCGGACTCGCCCACCAGGCCAAGAGCTTCCCCGGGAGCAATGGTGAAACTCAGATCGCGGACAGCCATAAGCGGCTTCCCGTTTCCCGGGGCAGACTGCGACCCGGGAAATTCCACCTGAAGATGCCGGACCTCGAGCAGCGAAGGCACGCCGCTATCCTAGCAGGACGGGCCGCCGGTTCCGCGTCACTGCCCCAAAATCAACGGCAATCCGTTCTTGCTGTTCCCGATCACCACGATTTTGGAATTCGCGCTCTTGGCCAGGTTTTCCGTGGCCTCGATTCCCTTCCACTCCAGCAGCTGCGGGCTGATGCCCTGCGCCACGATCTGCTGAAAATCGCGGATGCCCTGCGCCTCAATGCGCTTGCGCTGGGCTTCCTGGGTCTCTTTTTGCAGACGGAAGTTCATGGCCAAGGCCTCCTGCTCGGCCTGCTGCTTGGCTTCGATGGAAGCTTTCAGCGTGGCCGGCAGCTGAATATCGCGCAGCAACACACTTTCCACCATAATGCCGCGAGGTTCCAGCCGGGTAATGAGCTGATTGTAGATTTCCTTGGCCACCATCTCCCGTTCCCCGGTGTACAGGGCATTGGCGGAATGGGAGGCGGTGGACTCGCGAATGGTGGCGCGCAGATTGGGCTCCACCAGGACCTGCAGATAGTTGGGACCGATCTTCTGATAGACCTCGGCCACCTTTTCCGGGTTCAGGTGGAAAATCAGCGAGGTGTCCAGGTTCATGACCAGCCCCTCGCTGGAGGGCACGCTGGCGGATTCTTTCAGCTCCTGGGTGCGGACGGAGATCTGGTGGTTCTCCTTAAACGGATTCACCAGGTGAATGCCCTCCGGCAGGATTTCCCCGGTCACCTTGCCGAACAGGGTCAAGACTCCGACATGTCCGGAATTCACCCGGGCGATCGAAGAAAGCACGAGGATGAGGAAAAAAAAGATGCCGATCCCTACGGCAATGACCCGCAGCAGCGGGTTGCCATTGGCCTCGATGACCCGACGCGGACCTTCGTTAAACAGTGTCATGACGACCCTCCCCGGGAAGATTCTACTGGGGAGCCGGCGGGGCCGCTAAGTGGCGAACCCAACAACCATGGGCGCGGATCCAGCGTCCCGCGCCGTTTCAACAGAAATTTGCACAAATGGAGAGTGCCTGGGGCGGCCCATTTTGGGAATTTAGGGATGCCTCATCCTGCCGCAAAATGCGCCCAAGCGATCGCCTTGCCCAGCGGGCCTGTTCCGGCTTGCACCAAAACCGGTCAGGGGCCTGTGGAGTGCCTGCACTCGCTTGAAAAACAAACCACATAGAGTTTGGCGTTTTTTGTTGATCTAAAAATGAAAAGGAGTAAAAACATCCTCGTTCTTTGACATGTTCTGAAGTTTACCCGGTTGGTGCAGAGTCCGGGACCCAAGCGTGGTCACCCTGCAGCCGCGAGGCCAAGCAGAGAGGGTCGAGCAAGGGTCTATAGCAAAGTGCTGGTCGAGGCGAACAAGAGCATCCATCAAAGGCAAGATAGGGTCCTGAAGCGTAGAACAGGTTTTTCCGGTTGGCGGTAAGCCCGGAGCCCGAGCTCAGATCGCGCGTGGCGCCCCGCAAGGGATGAAACGAGAGCAGGTCGGCGAGGGTCTAAAGCGAGCTACTGGCCGAGGCGAATGCGTTCTACATCCCTTTAGGACTCTTATTTTTTTGCCCTGAATCTCACTGACAGCTCAGATGCCGGCACTGTGTCCGGAGCTCTTGGACAGAAATGGCGTCATGCGGGAACGGTTTCGGCCGGCCTGTTTGGCCGCATACAACCCTGCGTCCGCAGCTTTGACCAGTTCATCGCGGGTGGTGCCATGGTAGGGATAGGCCGCGGTTCCCACACTGATGGTCACTTGCCGCGGTACCCCTGGGAACTGCCAGCTCTCCACCGCTTTGCGTAATTTTTCCGCGATGGCCGCCGCGTAGCTGGCGTCGGTTTGGGAGAGCACAATGGCGAATTCTTCTCCGCCATAGCGGCACACCACGTCAATTTTGCGCACCTGCTGATGGAACAGCGAGGAAACCTGGCGCAGGACTTCATCTCCCAGCAGATGGCCGAATTCGTCATTCAGCACTTTGAATTGGTCGATATCGGCCATGATCACGGCCATGCCGCCATGGAAGCGGCGGGCGCGCTCGATCTCCTCCGCCATGCGCATTTCGAAGTAGCGGCGATTGAAGATGCCGGTGAGGCCATCCAGATAAGCCAGCTGCTTGACCCGGTCGACATAATGGGCATTCTGGATGGCGGTGGCGCAAATGTCGGCGACGGACTCCAGTGGCTGCGTCTCTTCCACCCGGAAGCCGCCGGTGCGCATGTGGTCCAGCACCAACACGCCCAGGGTCTGCCCAAACGAGACAAGCGGAATGCACATGCGAGAACCTGTCTCGTGATAGAGGCCGATGTAATCGGGAGCATTGCTGGCATCATTTTCGATCACAGTTTTGCCCATGGATAACGCCCGCCCCCATAAGCCCGCTCCGGCAGGCAAACGTCCGCCATCGGGGATCCCGGAAGTGAGTTCTCCGCAATGGGCGCGCAGCACCAGGTCTTCTTCTTCGCGCAGCAATACAGACACATGCGAAACGCGGAATTCCTGCTGGATCAAGGAACATACTTTAGCCAGCAGCTCCTTGATGTCCAGCACCGCGGTGGTTTCGCGGGCAATAGCATTGATGGCCTCCAATTGGCGGGCACGACGGCGCTCCAGCGAATAGAGCTGCGCATTCTGCAAGGCAATGGAAGCCTGGGTGGAAAAAATAGTCAGCAGATCAATGGTGTCGTCGCCGAAGTGATTGGGGTTCTCGCTTTGGCAGTCCAGCACGCCGACGACTTCGTCGCGCACCATGAGCGGGATCGCCAATTCGGAACGGGTCCCCACCGCCGAGGCAATGTAGCGAGAATCCAGCTTTACGTCGGAAGCATAGACCGGGCGTTTTTGCTGAGCAGCGATCCCGCTGAGTCCGTGTCCTAGGGCCAACCGCACGTCGTCCTGGCCGGCATCCCAACCAATCTGGATCTTGGGATAGAGTTCCTGCTTCTCTTTGTCCAACAAGAGGATCGCAACGTTTTCCAAATGGAAATAAGTGCGCGCAATGTTCAGAATGCGCTGTAGTACCTCGTCCAGCTCAAAGGTGGACAACACCGCCTGGCTGGCGTCATAAAGCATTGCGATTCTTTGCATAGTTCTGGCGGGATTCTAACTTTTTTGCGTCACGTTACCGAGGTGCCCAAAGTAACTGAAAATGGGAATTTCCCGTCCCGGAACTGGACATTCCATGCCTCAGCAAAACTCCTGCTAACATCGCCACAGATGTTAGAGCCCAGCACGCCCGTGCAATTCGTCAAAGGCATCGGCCCTCGCCTAGCCGAAGTGCTTGATTCCAAAGGAATTCGCACAGTCGACGATCTACTGCACTATCTCCCCTTCCGCTACGAGGACCGGGTAAATCCGCGCGGGGTGGCGGAACTCAGGCCAGGAGAGATGGCGACCGTCGTCGCGGAGGTACGCAATTCCGGACTCTTTCGTACCCGCCGCATGCCCATCTTCCAGATGACGGCCGGGCAAGGACGCGCCCGTCTGCGTTGTATCTGGTTCAATGCGGCGTATTTACAGGACAAGTTCAAGCCCGGGGAATTGGTCGCGCTCTATGGCAAGGTGGAGCAGGACCAGCGGGGAGAACTGCAGCTGGTACAGCCGCAATTTGAAATTCTCGGGGCACCCGCGGAAGACGGCTCGACGGATGCTGCCACCGACAAAGCCGCGGCATCGCTGGAGATCGGGCGAATCGTCCCCATTTACGAATCGGCCGGACAAGGGAGGCTCACTCCGCGTTGGTTTCGCCGCATTATCCGCAGCGCGCTGGACAATCTGCCGGCGGATTTGCCCGAACCTATTCCCAGCCCGGTGCGCAAGCGGCTGGGCCTGATTCCGGCGCGCGAAGCTTTGTGGAAAGTGCATTGGCCGGACGCGGGAGAAAGCCTGAAGGACCTACAGGAGGCGCGCACGCCGGCGCATGTGCGGCTGATTTTCGAGGAGCTATTTCTGCTGGAACTGGGACTGGAGTTGAAACGCCGCCAGCAAAAAGCCCAGACCGGCATTGCCTTCGCGCTCCATGATGCGGTGCGCGCGGCCATCAAGAAAATCCTGCCCTTCCACCCCACGGCGGCCCAGAAGCGGGTGCTGAAAGAGATTGCCGGGGACATGGAAAAGATTTCGCCTATGCGGCGTCTGCTGCAAGGCGACGTGGGCTCGGGCAAAACCATTGTGGCGTTTGAAGCCGCCATCATTGCGATTGAGAACGGGTATCAGGTGGCGTTGATGGCGCCCACGGAAATTCTGGCCCAGCAGCATTATTTTTCGGCGCGAAGGATTCTGGAAAACGCCGGCTACCGCATCGTGCTGCTGACCGGGTCGCTGGAAGAAGACCGCAAGCGTGAGATCCGCCGGCACATTGCGCAAGGCAACGCACAGCTGGTCATTGGCACACACGCGCTTATTGAGCAGAAGGTTGAGTTCGCCAAGCTGGGATTGGTTGTCGTGGACGAACAACACCGTTTCGGCGTCCTGCAACGCTTCAAGCTGATGAAGAAGACTTCCGACGAGCGCGAGACCATCGGCGAGCCGGATTTGCTGGTAATGACGGCCACGCCCATCCCTCGCACGCTGGCCCTTACGTTGTATGGAGATTTGGACATCAGCATTCTGGACGAGCTGCCTCCTGGCCGAACCCCGATTGTGACCCGCCGAGTGGGAGATGAACAGTCGGACAAAGTCTGGGAGTTTGTCGGGAAGCAGGTGGCCGCCGGGCATCAGGCCTATGTGGTGTATCCCGTCATCGAGGAAAACGAAGAGACGGAACTAAAAGCTGCGCTCAAGATGTACAAGGAGCTGAACAGCAAGATATTTCCAGATTTGAAAGTGGGACTCTTGCATGGCCGGCTGGATTCCGACCTGAAAGACACGGTCATGCGGATGTTCCAAAAGGGCGAACTGCAGATCCTGGTCTCGACCACCGTGATTGAAGTCGGGGTGGACGTGCCCAATGCGACCGTCATGGTGATTGAACACGCTGAACGCTTCGGGCTGGCGCAGTTGCACCAGCTCCGTGGGCGCATCGGCCGGGGTGCAGCCAAGTCCTATTGCATTCTCATGACGGGCGGCAAGGTTTCCGAAGATGGCGAGCGCCGCCTGGATGCCATGGTGCGCACCAACGACGGTTTCCAGATTGCCGAACTGGATCTTGAGCTGCGTGGGCCGGGGGAGTTTTTCGGCACGCGGCAGGCCGGCATGCCGAACTTTCAGGTAGCGAACCTGATCCGCGACCGTCAGCTGCTGGAAGCTGCCAAGCGAGAGGCCGCCGCCGTGCTGGCCGGGCCGAACCGGGAGATTTCACAGGCGGAGATCGACCACGCCTTGCGCCACATGCGCACCCGCTGGCAAAGGACGTATGGCCTGGTGGAAGCGGGATGAGAAGTTCTCCTGCATGAAACACTCATGGCGACCCTCTATACCATCGGGCATTCCACACGAACCCTCGCCGAACTGGTCGAGGCCCTGCAGGCCCACGCGATCGAGAACTTAGTGGACATCCGGTCGTTTCCCGTGTCGAAACGCCTGCCCCACTTCCATCGCGAATCGCTCGCACGGACCTTGCCGGAAGCGGGTATCCGTTATGTATGGATGAAGGCCCTGGGCGGGTACCGGAAAAAGATCCGCGACGACTCGCCGCATGTGGCCCTGCGCAGCGAAGCATTTCGCAACTACGCCGACTACGCACTGACCGCGGAGTTCGAGGCTGCAGCGGCGGAACTTGTGAGGATGGCGGAGCTATCACGCACCGCGTATATGTGCGCCGAGCGGTTGTACTTTCAGTGCCATCGCATGGTGGTCTCCGACTGGCTGACCGCGCACGGGCATACGGTGCTGCACATAGACGGACCCGGCCCGGTCAAGCCCCATGCGCTGAGCGCGGAAGCACGCATGGTGGAATGCAAGCTGATTTATCGGGGAGACCGGTTGTTCTAGACGCCGGCGATAGCGGGAAAGTTTACAAAACCGGCTTTCAGCCCTGCATTCCTGGCACGTTTCTTTGGCGCACGCGCGTTAGCGCTACGCGCGCGGCATTTTGGTTCCGCTCACAATGCAGGCCTGAAGAGGCTGCGTCACAGACCCATCTTTCGCCCCCTTGGGGCTGGTTGATTTTCCACTTTTCACCCAGCGCTTACGCGCTGGGCTGCATTCTTGCGCCACTTCGTGGCTGCTGCACGGGAGCCACGCCCTGCCGGGCCTCGCCCGACCCCGCCCGGATGAGGACATCCGGGCCGACACTACACGGTCTTCCCTTCACGGGAATCCGTGCTAACGTAAACCCATGATTGTTGGCACAGGGATTGACATCACCGAAGTCCCGCGCATTAAGGATTCCATTGAACGCTTTGGAGACCGCTTTCTCCATCGCATCTTCACCGAAGGGGAAATCCGGTACTGTGAATCGAAGGCCAACCGCATGGAGCGCTATGCCGCCCGCTTTGCCGCAAAAGAAGCCGGCATGAAGGCCATTGGGACGGGTTGGAACCATGGGGTGCGCTGGCGGGATGTCGAGGTTGCCCGGCAACCCGGGGGTCGGCCGACGCTGGTGTTTCACGGCAAGGCGGCGGAGTTCGCAGCCAAACTGGGCGCCAAGCATGTGGCGCTGTCGCTTTCCCACACCGCCGAGCAGGCCATTGCCCAGGTCATCCTGGAAAGCTGATTTCTGATAGACTGTCGCGTCTTACTCGAAAATGTCCGCGACAAACGCAGTTCCTCCGTTGCCCTTCCGCCGTCCCATCCACCATCGCGTGCTGCTGGCCGGAATTGCACTCACCAGCTTTTCGGCGCTCTTACTGGAATTGGCGCTCACCCGCCTATTTTCGGTCGTGCTGTTTTATCACTTTGCCTTTCTGGCCATCTCGATTGCATTGCTGGGCCTGGGGGCGGGCGGGGTGTTCGCTTATCTGGCCAAGACCTGGCTGGAAAAATTTGAGACGCGCAGCCTGGCCGCATGGCTCTGTGCCGCCAATGCCCTGCTCATCCCCATCGTGTTGCAGGTGGTGCTGCGGGTGCCTGTGTCGCTGGAACTTTCTGGGGCAAACTTTCTCCGGCTGACAGAAATTTACCTGGCCTCGGCAATTCCCTTCTTCCTCACCGGACTGCAATTTTCTGTGGTCTTTGCGCGAGAGTGCCGCCAAATCACGCGGCTCTACGGGGCCGACCTGGTGGGAGGGGCCCTCGCCTGCCTGGGAATCGTGCCGCTGCTCAATTGGCTGGGCGGGCCCAACGCGATCCTCTTTGCCGCCCTGGTCGCGGCGCTGGCGGGCATGGTGTGGGGCGCAATCGGCGCAGGGCGCAAAGTGACGCTGGTCCTGGCCCTGGTCCTGGCAGCCCTGATCGCCGCCAATCACTCCGGCAAGCTGATCGACGTCATCTACGCCAAAGGTTTGCTGCGCGACCGCTCCTGGGTGGAATTCGCCCGCTGGAACGCCATCTCGCGCGTGGAAGTCGACAAGCAGGGCTACGCCCGAACCGTGGTCATTGACGCCGATGCTTCCACCTACATCATGAACGCCGACTTGAGCCAGTGGCCGGGATCGGAATGGGAACGAAATCTGATGTCCGCGCCGCCCGCGCTGGCCAATGTGCTGCGTCCGCATGGTGAGTTCGCCATCATCGGGCCAGGAGGGGGCGTAGATGTGTTGCGCGCCGTGGCCAATGGCAGCCCCAGCGTCACCGGCATCGAGATCAATCCCATCATCGCCAACACCATCATGCGCGGCCGCTACGCCGAGTATTCCTACCATTTGTACGAGCGGCCCAATGTACACATTCACGTCACCGATGGCCGCTCTTATCTGCGCAGCACGAAGGAGCGCTTCGACGTAGTGCAGATGACTCTGGTGGACACCTGGGCCTCTACCGCGGCAGGGGCGTTTGCGCTCAGCGAAAACAGCCTTTATACCGTCAATGCCTTTCGCGAGTACTTCGAGCACCTGCGCCCCGAGGGCATTATCGCCATCACGCGTTGGGAGTTCCGGCAGCCGCGCGAGGCGTTGCGCGTGGTTTCCGTGGGCATGGATGCTCTGCATCAGCTCGGAGTTTCCAATCCGGCAGCCCACTTTATGGTGGTGTCGGAAGGTGCGTTGAATGAAGACGGCATTCCCGTGGTGGTGTTGGCCAAAAAAGCGCCCTTCACCCCGCAGGAAGAACAGCAGGTACGGGCCCATTTGGCCGGCTACAGTAAGCTGCACGCGCTTTATCTGCCCTCCACTCCGGGAAGCAATCCCTTTTCCGACCTGATTGCCAGCAATGATCCTCGAACTTTCGCCCGCAGCTACGCCTACAACGTGGCCCCGGTGGACGACGACGCGCCATTTTTCTTCTTCACCCTCAAACTGGGGCAAATTCTGCACCACGAGGGCTTGAACCAGGGTATTGACTGGAAAGTAAATCTTGGAGTCGCAGTGCTGGGCATGGTGCTGGTCATCTCGCTGCTGGCAGTGGCGGTCTTTCTATTGGCGCCCCTGGCCCTGCGGGCGCGGGCACGGGAAGAGCGCACCAGCCGGCTCCTCTACTTTGTGGCGGTCGGCCTGGGCTACATTCTGGTGGAGATTGCGTTTATCCAGCGCTTTGTGCTTTTCCTGGGACATCCCACTTACGCGCTCACGGTGGTGGTGTTTCTTCTTCTGCTTTCCAGCGGGGCCGGCAGTTTGGCCTCGCGGCGATGGCTGAAGCAGCAGAACGCCGCCGGGAAACCCCTGGTCCTCATCCTGCTGGCCCTGGTGGCGTACGTTTTCTTGCTGCCCGCACTCCTCAATGCCTTGGTCGGCCTTCCCTTCGTGGTGAAGTTGCTGGTCAGCGCAGTCATTCTGGTTCCATTGGGGTTCGCCATGGGCACGCCGTTCCCTACCGGCTTGCGGGCGCTTTCCAGTCACAACTCTAGCCACAATGCTGTGGAGTGGGCCTGGGCGCTCAATGCGGCTTCCAGTGTGCTGGGATCGGTCCTGGCCATGGTCATCGCCATCCAGTGCGGGCTGAACGTGACTCTGGGGTGCGGAGCAGCGGCTTATTCAGGGGCTCTCCTACTCTCCCGGACCCTGTTTTCTCCGGATGAATCCCGCCCCGACGGTCTGTTATGATGCGGAATATCCGGGTCCATCCTGGCGGAACTTATGTCCCATCGTTTCAAGTTGCTGGGGAGAACGCGTGCCTAGCCAGAAGCAGCTGAAGTGGTCACAACTGAAAGTCGGACTTACGGTGCTGGCCGCCAGCGTGACTCTGGCCGTACTCATCTTCCTGATGAGCGGGACCGGCGGATTGTTTACCAAGAAAATCCTAGTCAAATCTTATTTCGATAACGCCAGTGGCCTGCGCGTGGGCGCGCCGGTACGTCTGAGCGGGGTAGACGTGGGGAACGTCACGGAAATCCAGTTCAACCCTTCCAATCGCCTGACCCCGGTAGAAGTCACCATGAAGATCAGCACCAAGTACCACTCCGGCTTGCGGAAAGATTCTCTGACCCTGCTCTCCACCGCCGGCGTGCTGGGCGAGACTTATATCGACATCGACAGCTCCGGGGCCAAAGGCGGCGAAGTGCAGGAGGGGGACGTCCTGCCCAGCCGCGATGTTCCAGATTTCTCCGACATGGTGCGCGCCGGGCAAGGCACGCTGCAGAACATGGACGCGCTGCTGAAGCGGCTGGATCGGATCATCGCGTTCGTGGAAAGTGGGCAGGGATCGGTCGGCAAGCTGATCTATGACCCTACCCTGTACAACCGGCTGTCTTCGACCATCAATGAGTTCCAAGGCCTGATGAACCAGGTGAGTTCAGGCCAGGGCACGATCGGCAAGCTCATCGCCGACGATGAGCTCTATCGCAAGGCAAATACCACCATCGACAAGCTCAACACGGTCATCGACGATCTGAACGCGGGCAAAGGATCGGCCGGCAAATTCCTGAAAGATCCCACGCTTTACAACAATGCCAATGCCACCATCGCGAATGTGAAGCAGTTGACCGATGACATCAACGCCGGCAAGGGCGCTATTGGCAAGCTGGCCAAAGACCAGGAATTCGCCGACAAGCTGCAGAATACGATGAGCAAACTTTCGGCCCTCACCGATCGTCTGGAAGCCGGACAGGGGACCGCCGGCAAGCTCTTGCAGGACCCCTCGCTTTACAACAATGCCGACCAGATGCTGTTGGAAACGCGGCAGTTAGTAAAGTCCATTCGGGAGAACCCCAAGAAGTATCTGACCATTCATTTCAAGATCTTCTGAAATGGGGCCATTACATTTTGTGGCTGCCCCCGTCTAACGCGGCGACCCTCTCTGTCTGAGGCACGGAACCCAGGCCCGCAGGAATGCGTACAAGGGGTGGAATCTGCAGCCCGTCCCGATCTTTACCGAATGTGAGGAACCATGCGTTTTTTTAACACTTTCGTCTTCTGTCTGTTATGTCTCGGCATCGCCGCCGGGCAAAGCGCTCCCTCCGATGAAAAGGTCCTAAATACCCGCTTCGATCCTAATCTGATTGACAAGAACCTCGACCCTTGCACGGACTTCTACGCATATGCCTGCGCCAAGTGGAGGGCCAAAAACCCCATTCCCGGCGATGAAGCCTCCTGGGGCCGCTTTGACGAGCTGGTCAAAAACGGGGAGCTTACCGTCCGCAGCATCCTGGAAAAATACTCGGCCGCGAATGCCGGTCGCAGCGGCGTCGAGCAGAAGATCGGCGATTACTACGCTTCCTGCATGGACGAGAGCGCGATCGAAAAGGCAGGGACCGCGCCATTGCAGGACCCGCTGAAGGCGATTGCGAATCTGAAAACAAAAAAAGAGCTGGCCGGCTTGCTGGTGGGCCTGCATCGCCAGGGCGTGAATGTGCTGTTCTCCTTCAGCTCCGACCAGGATTTCAAAGATGCGACACAGGTAATCGCCGAAGTGGACCAGGGAGGCATGGGGCTCCCCGACCGCGATTACTACTTCAAGGACGATGCGAAATCGGCGGACCTGCGCAAGAAATATGTGGCCCACGTGCAGAAGATGTTCGAGCTGCTAGGAGATTCCGGCCCCCAAGCCACGGAAGCGGCACAAACGGTGCTGAAAGTGGAGACCGCTCTGGCCAAAGGCGCCCTGGATGTGACCAGCCGGCGCGATCCCAGCAAGCTCTACCACCGCATGCCGGCCAAGCAGCTGGCCGCGCTGAATCCCGGCTTCAACTGGGACATCTATTTGCGCCGCATCGGGGCGCCTGACGCGAGCACCCTCAACGTGACCGTGCCGGACTTCTTCAAACAGCTGGACAGCGTGCTGCAAGCGACATCGCTCAACGACTGGAAGATCTACCTGCGCTGGCACCTGGTACACGCCCAGGCCCGTCTGCTCCCGGCGCGCTTCGTCAACGAGAATTTCAATTTCTATAGCAAGGAACTTTCCGGGACCCAGGAACTTCCGCCGCGTTGGAAGCGCTGCGTCCGCTATACCACCAATGATCTGGGCGAAGCCGTCGGCGAGAAGTACGTGGAAGAGACTTTCGGCGTGGAGGGCAAACAACGTACGCTGAAGATGGTCCGGGCCTTGGAGACGGCCTTGGGGGAGGACATCCGCACCTTGCCCTGGATGGGCGAAGAAACCAAGAAGCAGGCCCAGGAGAAATTGGCCGCCATTGGCAACCGCATCGGCTATCCCGACAAATGGCGCGACTACAGCCGCCTGAATATTGTGCGGGGAGAGGCCCTGGGCAACTGGAACCGCTCCAACGAGTTTGAGTTCCAGCGGCAGCTCAACAAGATTGGACAGCCGGTAGACAAGAACGAGTGGCCGTATCCTCCTTCCACAGTAAACGCCAGCTACAACCCGCAGCTGAACAACATCACCTTCCCCGCGGGAATTCTGCAGCCACCGTTCTATGACAATCAGGCCGACGACGCCATTAACTTTGGGGCCATCGGGGTGGTCATCGGACATGAGCTGACCCACGGCTTCGACGATCAGGGCAGCCAGTTTGATGCCAAGGGCAATCTGCGCGACTGGTGGACGGCCCAGGACAAGAAAGAATTCGAAACTCGCACGCAGTGCATTGCCGACCAATATGGCAGCTACACGGCGATCGAGGACGTAAAGCTTAACGGCAAACTCACTTTGGGGGAAAACGTCGCGGACAATGGAGGGATGCGCATCGCCTACATGGCGTTGATGAGCACCCTGCAGGGAAAGAACACGGCGGAAATCGACGGATTCACGCCGCAGCAACGCTTCTTCCTGGGTTTCGCCGGGGTGTGGTGCGAGAATACGAGCGACGCCTTCCAACGCCTGTTAGCTAACGTCGATCCCCATTCCCCCGGACAGTGGCGGGTGAATGGGACGGTCTCCAATATGCCGGAGTTCCGTGAGGCCTTCCACTGCAAAGCAGACGCGCCCATGGTGCGCCAGAACGCCTGCCGCGCCTGGTAGACGAAATCCACCCCTCCCCAAAAACAAAAGCCGCCGAGTTCCGGCGGCTTTGCTTATTTTGGATTTTCGTTTCCGTCTACCAGACTACACAGAGGGCAGAGGCGTGGCAGTAGATTCGGCCTGCTCATGGGCGTGATAGCTGGAGCGCACCATGGCTCCCGACTCCACATGGCGGAACCCAAACCGCAAGGCCTCGGTCTTGAGATGGACAAACTCTTCCGGGGTGTAGAAGCGGGCAATGGGCAGGTGGTCGCGCGAAGGACGAAGATATTGCCCCACCGTGAGGATGTCCACGCCCCGCGTGCCCAGATCGCGGAAAACTTCCAGCAATTCGTCGGTGGACTCGCCCAGCCCCACCATCAGGCCGGACTTGGTGACGGTGCCGGGAGACAAGCGCTTGGCGTCTTCCAGCAGCTTTAATGTCCGTTCATAGCGTGCCCCGGAGCGCACCGCGCGGTACAGCCGGGGAACGGTCTCAGTATTGTGATTGAGCACGTCGGGCTTGGCGTCAAGCACCACCTGCAAGGCCTGTTCCAGCCCTTGAAAATCCGGGATGAGCACTTCCACACGGCAGTCCGGAATCACATTGCGGATTTCGCGAATGGTCTCGGCAAAAATGCGGGCGCCGCCGACATTGTCGTCATCGCGGTTCACGCTGGTGATGACAGCATGCTTCAGGCCGAGCGTAGCCACCGCTTCCGCCACCCGCTTGGGCTCTTCCCAGTCAATGGGCTCGGGCCGGCCTTTGGGTACAGCGCAGAAGCCGCAGCGCCGGGTACAGATGTCCCCCAGGAGCATGAAGGTCGCGGTGCGGTGGTTCCAGCACTCGCCGATGTTAGGACACTGCGCCGACTCGCACACCGTATGCAGCCCCAGACCGCGGGCCAACTTTTTGAGTTCGTGGAAATTTTCCCCCATGGCGGCCTTGGCTTTGAGCCAAGCCGGTTTGGGCTGTCGTGGAGGGTTCAGTTCAATCTGGATAAGCTGGGATCCGCTGGCCATGCTGGCTTTGATTTTACATGGCGGAGGGACGGTGAGGAAACCGCGAACCTAGCTCTCGAGGTAGGCCTCGACCCATTCTTTGACCCGCAGGCGGCGCTGGTCGCTGGCATCAAAGCGCACCCCAAAATGCTTGCCCTTGCGCCAGGTGACGTTTCCCCGCACCCAAATTCTGGGTAAAGTGAGCAAAGCAAAGGAGATCTCTACGGCTGACCCGGGCTGCACTTCTTCCGCGCAGGTCATGGACATGCCCCCCGCGCTGAGCTCGCGGCTGGTCGCGGTCAGACGGCGGTTGTCCGGTGTCACCACGGAAACCTCGGTAATGACGGGAATGCGCACGTAGCGGCGGAATTCGTGCAAAACCAGCATCTGGGTGGCCCGCACCAGTTTCAGGGCCGCCTGGCGCTCCAGGGGCTCACGAAACACCGCATTAATGCCGTACTTGGAAAACCGCATGGCATCCTGGGCGCTGCCTCCCAGTCCATAAATCACCATCCGTCCGTTGGAAGGTGAGGTCCGCACCGTTTCCATGACGGGTTGGACTTCCTGGTTCAAGGGCACGACACAGGCATCAAATTTTTCTTTTTTCAGACGCGCCGGGGCGTCGCCGGTCATGAGGACGGTCTCAATGCCGAACTGCCGGAAACATTCGCTAAGCATGTGCCGGGAAGAATCGCTGAGGTCAATCAAGGCAGCCCGGGCCGCGGACCTTTTGCTGGCAGGAAGCGGGGGCAGGGACGTTCCTAGCGCTTTAGTCATGACGGTCGCCATGGTGTTAAAGCCCTATTCTGAACCGGGGATGGGGGCGGGTAAAGACAATAGAAGGTCAATAGACCGGTACAAAAGTGCCATAACGCGAGTGCACTGCCGGTAACGGGACTTACCTGTAGGAAGGGCGAATCCGCGCCCGGAATTGCAAAGCAAGTCCCATTTTCAGAATGAGTTATTCCTGCCAGCGACGGAACAGCAGGGCCCCATTGGTGCCACCGAATCCGAAGGAGTTCGACATGGCATACTCCACTTCGGTCTTGCGGGCGTGATTGGGGACGAAATCCATACCGGCGGTATCGGGATCCTGGTTTTCCAGGTTGATGGTGGGCGGCAAGATCTGGTCCCGCAAGGCCAATACCGTGACCCCGGCTTCCAGTCCACCCGCGCCCCCCAGCAAATGACCGGTCATGGACTTGGTGGAGCTGACGGGAAGGGTGCGCTGGAAGCAGTTGCGAATGGCATGGGCTTCGAGGGTATCGCCAATCGGCGTCGAAGTGCCGTGCGCATTTACATAACCCACCACATCGGGACTGATTCCCGCGTCGCGCAGGGCATTGCGCATGACGCGGAACCCACCCTCATGCTCGGGAGCGGGCTGGGTCATGTGATAAGCGTCCCCGCTCATGCCATAACCAACCAACTCAGCCAGGATGGGAGCACCCCGCTTCTTGGCGTGTTCCAGTTCTTCCAGGATCAGAATGCCTGCGCCTTCCCCGATGACGAAACCATCGCGGTCTCGGTCCCAGGGACGGCTGGCTTTCTCTGGGTCGTCGTTGCGGGTGGAAAGCGCCCGCATGGAAGCAAATCCCCCCACTCCCATGGGAGTGATGGCGGCTTCGGCGCCGCCCGCGATCATGACATCGGCGTCATTGTGCTGAATGATGCGGAAGGAGTCGCCGATAGAATGCGCGCTGGTGGTGCAGGCCGTGGCCGTGGCTTCATTCGGCCCCTTGGCCCCGAAGCGCATGGAGACATGGCCGGCCGCCAGGTTCACAATGGCTGCCGGAATGAAGAAAGGGGAAATCTTGCGCGGGCCGCCTTTGAGCAGCTCGGTATGCTCGCGCTCAATCACATCGAAGCCGCCGATCCCGGAACCGATGTGGACCCCGACGCGCTCCGCGTTCGCGGCCGTGATCTTCAGGCCGGAAGAGCGCACCGCCTCATCCGCCGCCGCCACGGCGAAGTGGATGAAGCGGCCCATCTTTTTTACTTCTTTTTTTTCGATAAAGTGGAGAGGATCGAACCCCTTCACTTCGGCCGCGATCTGGCAGGCGAAGTCCTCCAGCTTGAAAAAGCTGCCATCCACTTTCTGAAATTCCTGGATGTGAGTGATCTTCCCTACACCGCACTTACCCGCGAGCAGGTTGCTCCACGTTTCTTCCGTGGTATGACCTACCGCGCACAACAGACCCAGGCCGGTAACTACGACACGACGAGGCAACTACTTGCCGCCTTTCGCGTGCTTGCCGATGTAGTCAATCGCGTCCTGGACGGTGCGGATTTTCTCGGCGTCCTCATCGGGAATCTCGATCTCGAAGGCCTCTTCAAAGGCCATGACCAGCTCCACGGTATCGAGCGAGTCCGCGCCCAGGTCGTCCACAAACGACGCGCTGGAGGTCACTTCGGCCTCGTCCACACCCAACTGTTCCACAATGATCTGCTTTACCTTTTCATCCACGGCTGCCATGTTTCTCCTCGTTAGTTACAAGCTGAATTTTGCTGAAATTGATGCTGTCCTCGGCCGCGCCCTCTACGGGCTACACCGGCAGGCGGCTTGACGTAGCACAATCGGATTGGGCTTGAGCTTCTCCGTCCTGCCTTTTCCGTTCGCCAAGCTCCTCTACCTCCACGGCACTGAGGGCGAACGAGTAGTGTACTGGGGCACATAAAGAGATGTAAAGAAAGAGACCTGCCCTCGGGAATCCTAATGGCCACGGGGACAAGCGGTCAATGTGGAGGGAGCAAGCGGAGGGAGGGGGGCGCAATATTCCCCGAATCAGGCTTCAAACTCGGAGGCTTCCGGCAGACGAAGATTGATTTTGGCCAGAGCGTTCGACAACAGTTCTTCGACTTCCACGTCTTCGCAATTCTTGGCCATGGATAACTCGCTGACCAGAAGATAGCGGGCGCGTTCGAGCATCTTCTTTTCACGAAAGGAGAGCGGTTTGGCGCGGTTGAGAATGAGCAAGCCTTTGAGCACGGCCGCCACCTCGAGCAGCGAACCGGTGCGCATGCGCTCGGAGTTCTCGCGGTAGCGGTCTTTCCAATCCGCGGTATTCTCGCATTCTCCATCTACAAGAAAATCAAGGATTTTCTGGATTTCGCCGTTCTTGACAACCCGCCGCAGCCCCACACTGCCCACGTTTTGAAAGGGCACCATGACTTTCAGGCTATTGGCTTTGATTTTCAGGAGATAGAACTTTTCCACCGTGGAGCCGATGGTCCGGCTGCTGATTTGTTCGATAACTCCAACGCCATGATTGGGATAGACGACCTTATCACCGATGTGGAAAATACCGTCGTTCATCATGCGGGAGCACCCACGACGCGGTGGATTCGAGGGGAAACAGCGCCAGAATGATTTTATCCCACCCCCCCGGGGAAAGACAATTGACCGGCGAGGCTCCCCGGCGGAGGCGGAGCTCGAATTCGCGGCAGGCCTTGGCGCGGGTTTATAATCTTCCGACTAGCAATGACTGAGCACATCAAGAAAAAGCTGCAGGACGAAATCAATGCCTTGGAGCATGAATTAAGCCATGAGCTGCCCAAGGAATTGAAAAAGGCCGTGGCCCTGGGCGACCTTAGCGAGAATGCGGAATACCACATGGCCAAACAGCGCCAGGAGTTCGTCAAGGCGCGGTTGCGGCAATTGGGCAAACGCCTCGCCGACCTGTCTTTGATCAACATGAGCAACATCCCCAAAGACAAAGTTGGTCTGGGTTCCACGGTGCGGGTCTACGACAACACCAAGAACGAAGAAGTGGAATATAAGCTGGTGACGAGTGAAGAATCGGATGTCGCCGCGGGCAAGATTTCCACTACTTCGCCGATTGGACGAGCCCTCCTGAACAAGAAAGTGGGCGACTCTTCCACCGTAGTCACTCCCAATGGAAAGCGCGAATTGGACATCCTCAGCCTCACCACAATTCATGACGAGGCGGGAGCTTAAATGGCGCGGACCTGGACCAGCGCATTCGGGCGGGCCTGCGGTGTGCTGCTGGATGCCATTGTCCGCTGGCTGGCGTTGGCCCGCATCAATCCCAATGTGCTGACCTTTCTGGGACTGGTGGTGAACAGCATCGCCGCCTTCCTGTTTGGGTATGCCAACTCGGACAGCCAGGCGCGCCTTTTCTTCTATGCCGGGCTGGTGATTATTGGCTCAGGCTTTTTCGACCTGGTGGATGGGCAAGTGGCGCGAGCGCGCAACAAGGTCACCCGTTTCGGCGGCTTTTTTGATTCGGTGGTGGACCGCTACAGCGATGCGTCGCAATTTCTTGGGCTGCTGGTTTTCTACGCCCGCGGCGAACGCTTTTCCTACGTTGTGCTGGCAGCCTTCGTCATGATCAGCGCGATCATGGTGAGCTACACCCGCGCCCGCGCGGAATCCATGATCGGCTCCTGCCGCGTGGGGTTCATGGAGCGGCCGGAACGCCTGGTGTTGGTGATCATTGGGGCCCTATTCAACCGCATGGCGCCGGTGCTCTGGATCATCGCGGTGCTGTCCACCATTACCGTGATCCACCGTACAGTCCACACCTGGCGGCAGACCCAGCTGATGGAACTCGGCGGCGACCCCAAAACTCACGCCGCATAACCTTCATCCCCATGATTGCGAGGTCGGGTTGGCCACAGATCCTGTGCTGGTAGTTCACGGCGGTGCGTGGGCGATTCCCGACAATATGACGGAAGCCCATCGGCAGGGGGTAGGCAATGCCCTGGCCGCGGGGTGGCGTGTGCTGGAAGGCGGCGGCAGCGCCCTCGATGCCGTCGAAGAGGCCGTGGTCATCATGGAAGACGACGAGACCTTTGACGCCGGCCGCGGCAGCTTTCTCAATCGTGAAGGGAAAGTGCAGCTGGACGCGCTCATCATGGATGGGGCCACGTTGCGGGCGGGCGGCGTGGGTTGCGTGGAGAGGATCGCCAACCCGGTGCGGGCCGCGCGCAAAATCCTCAGCGAAAGCCCGCATGTGTATTTCGTCGCCGAGGGCGCAGAACGGTTCGCGGCGGAGCACGGCATCCCGCTTTGCCGAAACGAAGACCTGGTCATCCCCCGAGAAGTGCAGCGGCTGCGGGAGTACCAGGCGCAACCCGCCGACGCGGCGAAGAGCGATAACGATCTGTTCGCGCCTACGATTTCGCACGACACGGTGGGAGCCGTGGCGCTGGACTGCGAGGGCAATCTGGCGGCAGCAACCTCCACGGGCGGAACTCTGGCCAAAGCGCCGGGACGATTGGGAGATTCTTCGTTGATTGGTTGCGGGTGCTATGCCGATAATGCCTCCGCCGCGGCGTCCACTACAGGCTGGGGCGAGCCCATCATGAAGCTGGTGCTGGCCAAGTGGGCGGCAGACCGCGTGGCCTCCGGCAGTATTCCTGACTGGATCGCCGCCGAGGCCATCAATTACCTAAAAGACCGGCTAAATGGTCACGGGGGGATTATCCTGCTGGACACAAATGGCCGCTTCGGCATCGCGCACAATACACCTCGCATGGCGTGGGCGGCGAAGACGGTGAAGCAGGAAAGCGCAGGCATTGAGTGGAGCCGATAGTTTCATCCAAAATTGCTGCGTTCGCTTGAGGACAACCGAGGACAGTTATCCTCCCATACGTGGTTACTTCTCCCAAACGCTCTTCAAGAAAATATAGCGGTCGCGGTGTTGATCTTTCCTGACGTGCGGCTTTTCGTCCAGGTGCATGACCTGCCAGCCGCTGACCGCGTCGTACTTCGGCCACTTGGGCAGTCCTCGCCCATTCGGATCTCCGCTGCGGGCAAAGTTCGCCCAGTACTTCTGCATTTGTTGGCTCAGCTTGCGGTCCGCGGGACGCCAGGCCAACTTGGGCTTGGAATCGAGCTGGCCAAACACATATTCAATCTCGGCCGAGTGGTAGGCAGTTTGGAAGGAAGTCTTGGGATCGTCAGTGGGAGGCGCCAGGTCAAAGCGATAACGATAAATGGGACTTTTCCCGGTGGAGGATTGCCCTTCGATCCAGCGCCAGGTGGCCCAGGCGATGAAGTGGTCGCCGGCAAAATCGGCCATGGCGCGCGCGGCTTCCGCATCCGTGTTAGCAGCGTAGGCTCGTAAAAACTCAGGGGCCTTATCGCCGAACTCCTTCTGGGCTGCCGCCTTCATGCTGTCCAGCGTCGGCTTGGGATCGTCCGGATTAAAGTCGCCTTCATCGCGGTTCCAGCCGGCCAGCAAAGGAACATCACTTTGTTTGCCGGCGGCGAAAATCTCGAACAGCGACTGGGGTAGAAAATACCCATCAATGTCCGGGGCGAAGTTAAAGCTTCCGCCAGGATAGGAGAACGCATCCAGCAATTTCTGAGCAGGAATGGCGCGCAATTCCGCCAGGCCCTTGACCCCGAGCTTCTCGGCGGCCAGCTGCAGGTCTTTTTCCGCGCGCGCGGCCATGGGTTCAAAACGCAGTCCGGTGGAGGAAAAGGCCCCGCCACTTTCCCCAATGGCCTTGTGAAACAGCCCTTTGGAAAGAGGAGAAGCCATTTGCGCGCTCACAGAGAAAGAGCCGGCACTCTCGCCGAAAATGGTGACATTTCCGGGGTCGCCGCCGAAGGCGGCGATGTTGTCGTGTACCCACTGCAAAGCGGCCCACTGGTCCATCAGGCCATAGTTGCCGGCGGAGTTGTGTCCCGATTCGGCGGCGAGCTCGGGATGCACGAAGAAACCAAAGATGCCCAGGCGATAGTTCATGGAAACCACCACCACGCCTTGCTGGGCAAGAATGCTTCCGTCCTGACGTTGCTCGGAAGTCGTGCCCCCAACGAATCCCCCGCCATAAATCCACACCATCACAGGCAGCTTCGCAGAGGGGTTTTTCGCAGGAGTCCACACATTTAAAGAAAGACAGTCCTCGCTCTGCCCCGGATCGCGGAAAACCATATCGCTGAAAACCCGGTCCTGCATGCAGCGCGGGCCAAAGTCGGTGGCCTGCTTCACTCCTTCCCACTTGGCCGCGGGCACAGGCGGTTTCCAGCGCAAGTCGCCGACCGGGGGAGCGGCATAAGGAATGCCAAGAAAGGCCCGCACCGGACCGACCTGCTTGCCTTCCACGGTTCCCGCGTGGGTGGTGATTTGCAGTGAGGAAGCAGCGAATGCCAGACGAAATAAGCAGAACAGGAGCGCCAGGGAGAGTAGGGCGGGCTTTACCATTTCTTGTCCTCGTGGAAGTAATGACGTCGTGGAAATTGGGCCCAAGAAATTTTACTGCAAAATCACAGCCTCCCTCTAATCGCGATTGAGCCTGGCCACCCGGAAATAGGGCTTGGCCTTTTCCGTGGGGTCCATCTGGTAGGCCTGCTGGGACTTGGCCGGGTCATAGTCCCGCCATAGCCAAATCATCTCCTGGGGAAACTCCGCCGCTCCGTGCGCAGGATTGTGCGTGCCCTTGCCGAAGCTAAAGTGGAAATCATATTCGCGCATCTTGAGCGCGTTGGCCATGCGGAGATTGGCGAGCGGCCAGTCTCCGTAGCGTTCGTTCTCCAGATCCTCTGCGCCGTCCTGCAACCAAACACGGATATTGCGCTTTGGACCGCGCAGAACTTTTTCCGGATAATCCTGGCCGCCATCGAGGACGGCGGGGTCTTCCCGCCACTGGATGGAGGTAAAACTCCCGATCCAGGTAATGACCCGGCTGAAAACATCGGGCATCTGCCAGGCCGCGTTGAAGGAGCAGATGCCGCCCGAAGAGAGGCCGGTGATGGCATGGCTGTAGGCGTCTTTACGCAGGTTGTATTTTGCGCCCACCTCGGCAAGGATTTCATCGCGCACAAATCGGACATAACGATCACTGACGGTGTCATACAGCGTGCTGCGCATGGAATCCTTGAGACTGCGCTCCCACTTTTCGGAATACGCCTTGACGAAATTGTAGGTAGGCGTGCCGGGAGAAGCGCTGATGTCCCCCGGGTTGATGAAGACACAGATCATGACAGGGATTTTCTTTTGCGTGATGAGATTGTCGATGACGTTTAATGCGGGATGGCTGCCATTACGGTCGAGGTAGCCTTCGCCATCCTGAAAAATCATGAGCGCAGCAGGAACCCTGGGATCGTATTGGGCGGGCACATACACCCAATACTCGCTCTTCATGCCGTCATAGATTTTGCTGGTGTGGATGATCTTCGGAGAAAGAATCCCGGCAGGAACGCCCGGCTGTTGGTAAGAAAGCGGGCCGAAGGCGGGAAGGTCGAGAGAACCGCCGAACTTCTGGCCATCTACGAGGTAATGAAAGGTATGTGCGGCATCCACCGGCTCCAGATGGACGATGGCATACCAAAGGTCGGAAGCGGCGATGCGCTGCATCGGCGGGCCGGCAACGCCGTCCAGGAGCAACTCCGGTTTGGTGGCCGTCTCCATGGCGAAGAAGTAATCCGCGCCATGGCCAAGCCAGGCCGTACCCTCTTCTAATTTTTTAGCCTCAAAAGTGGCCGGGATCGCCGCAGGCAAGGCGGAAGGGTTGGACTTTGCCAATTCGATCAGTTCCGTGGCGGTCAGCTTGTGGGCCGTCTGTGCCGTGGAGCCCAGTGAGCAGGCAAGGAGGGCAGGCACAAGCCACAAGATTTTGTTGCAAAACGCTGCAGGGGCTTTCATAGCGGGCCAAGTATATGTCGGATACAGAGGAGAACAAAGCCCCCGGGCCTTTCCTATTAAGATTGCAACCGGCAAGGATTACCAAGGCTGTACCCACCCGGTTGATTTCCTCCCTGACTTTGAGGTAAAAACCCGCAGGCCAGATTCGCTGGCTTTGCCCATGCCCAAGACCGGAAGCCTACCCAAGAGGACCGGTGCCTTCGCCTTCCCGAAGAGGACTCTCCCGCCGAGTTCAGAAAGAAGATGCTTATGAGAAACATCGTGATCGTCGTGATCTGGATGGTGTGGTTCGCGATCTTGTGTACGGCCCAAGGTGTGGCTACCGGCGATTTGCACGTCACCGTGAAAGACCCCAGCGGCAATCTGGTAACCAACGCCACCCTCACGGTGCGCGAGCCGGCCAAAGGATTGGAACGCACGGTTTCCAACAGCACCCAAGGCGAATACAGCTTCCTGGCCTTGCCTCCCGGGTCGTACACGGTCATGATCGAGGCCCCCGGGTTCGCGAAAGCCACCTCACAGAATGTCGTCATCACAGTGGGGCAGATGGCGGAGCTTCCTGTCACAGTGGCCATCGCAGGCGGGAAAGAGGTGGTGAATGTTCTTTCGGAAGCCGAACTGGTGGAGACCAGCCGCAGCTCCACCACCAACACCATCGATCAGCGCCGCATCGACAACCTTCCGATCAACGGACGCAACTACATCAATTTTGCCCTGACAGATTCGCAAGTAGTGCGGGACAACGCTCCCAACATTGGAGCGGCCCCCACTTCCGGGCTCAACATCAGCGGGCAGCGGGGACGCGGCAACCTGGTGAACGTTGACGGTGCGGACGCGGTGGACAACTCGGTGAACGGCGTGCGCTCCACCGTCTCGCAGGAAGCGGTACAGGAGTTCCAGATCATTACCAACAGCTACGCGGCGGAATACGGCCGGGCCTCGGGCGGAGTGGTCAACATCATCACGCGCTCCGGCTCGAACGATTTCCATGGCGATGTCTTCGGCTATCTGCGCAACCGGAATTTCCAGGCGGTGAACCCATTCAGTACCGTGAAAGATCCCGCCTATACGCGCGTCCAGGCCGGGGCGGCATTCGGGGGGCCGATCAAGAAGAACAAGACATACTATTTCTTTTCCTACGAGGTCACGCGGCGGCACGAGACAGGATTTTCCAGCATCGGGCAAAACAACTACGGCATGCTCGATGTGGACGTGTCTCCGGTGTTCGGGGCGCCTTCGGGATCCGGCTTTAATATCCAGGCGACCCCTGAGCAAGCTGCTTTCTTCGCCGGGTTACCGGGGGCGCTGCAAACTCTGGGTGGCATCAGCCCTGCTTTGGCCTCGGGATATGCCCAGGAAGCAGCGTTGTACGCGGCATTTGTGGGGGGTTCGTCCGGGGTCGCGCTGCATGGAGCGTATCCGGCGTCTTTCGCGGCCCTGCAAGGAACCCTGGTCCCCGTTCCCGGCAACGGCAGCAATCCGCTGGCGCAGTTTATGTCTTCTTGTAACGTAGGCGCGCCGAATTTTCTGTGTAACGGGCTGCCCGGCTCGTTTCTCGGCTTGGCCCCGCAATCGGGAAACTATCCGGTATTTGAGGGTACCAGCCTGTACTCCCTGCGCCTGGACCATAACCTGACGACGAGCCATCGGCTGACGCTGCGCGCCAATGTCAGCCCCAGCACGGTGACGGGAATTCAGGTCAACGGACAAAACCAGACCTTTGGGCAAAACGCCTACTCACGGACGTCGCAACAGACCTATCGTGATGTGGCGGGGGTCGCGCAGGACACCTGGACGATCGGCAACAACAAAGTCAACGAACTGCGCTTCCAGTACGCCCGGCGCGGCTTGCAGTATTTCTATTCCGACGCACCCGGCGGATCGACCGTGGCTTCCAACATCGCGGGATACGCCTTTGTGGGCCGGGAACCCTATTCCTATATTCAGCGAACGGAAGGGCGCTATCAGTTCACCGACAATTTCTCCTGGTCCCGGGGCCGCCACAACCTAAAACTGGGCGTGGATTTCAATTACATCCCCGTGACTGCCACCTTCACGGTGAACTACGGCGGCGTATACAACTTCAGCGCGCTCGATTCCAGCAGTCTGGGCTTCGCGAATTTGTGCGAAGAGAATTCCCTGCCCGGATCACTATGTCCCGGCTTCCCCGGCTTCACCGGGCTGCAAGCCTATGGATTGGGCATTCCCAGCACGCTGGTGCAAGGCATCGGCAATCCGCAAGACTCATTCCAGAACAAGCCGCTGGGGATGTTCTGGCAAGACTCGTGGCGCATGAAGCACAACCTGACGCTCAATTACGGGGTGCGTTACGACATTGAATTTCCTCCCCAGCTGAGCAAACCCAATGCGCTGGCAGAGGCCGCCTATAACCAGCTGGGGCTGCAAAAAGGAATTGCCACCGATAAGAACAATATTCAGCCACGCATCGGCCTGGCCTGGGACCCGCACGGCGATGGCAAGAGTGTATTTCGTGCGTCGTACGGTCTGTTCTATGACCATCCCTTGCTGGGGTTGTATTTCCTGGGTGATGCCTCGGACGGATCGAAGAGCGGCCAGCTGTTATTCGCCGGGGGCGCGCCATGCAGCGACTCCAGCACACCGGGCCCCACCAGTTTGAACGCCACCAACATTTTTCAAGGCATCCTGACGCAGAACACCTGTCTGCCCGTGGCCAATCTGGGGTATTTGCCGAATGAACAGCGTTTCGACGCCTTCTTTCCCAATTCGCTGTTCATCAATCAGAACTATCTGAACCCTTCGACCTTCTTCCCACTGGGATTTCAGCCCTTCGGATATCCCCAGGCCAAGGGCTTTGTGTACGCCTATTCGCAACAGGTCAACTTCACCTTCGAACAGGACCTGGGCCACAACATGAGCCTGAGCCTGGCCTATAACTACAACGGAGGACGCCATCTGAATCGTCCCATCAATGCCAACACCACACGCGGCGATTTGCTGGTGAAGAACTGGCAGGCGGCCGTGGCGGACGGTGCGGCGGCGCCCACCGACAATCCGTTATTTGTCAGCGGCTGTGGCATTGGCGCCGGAGGCGCGTATGTGCCCGCGGCTTTGGTGAACTTCTTTCGCCCCTCGGGATTGAACCCGTCCATTGCAGCGGCTTATCTCGGATCGGGCGGCGGGGATTGCGTGGGCCTGGCGCAACAAGTGCTGCAAGCGGCGGGACTGAATGCCAGTTGCGATCCCACCACCTTGAGTGGCTGCGTGCCTTTCAGTGATATGGACGCCAACTATTCCAACGGCAGCTCGATCTACCATGGATTCACGGCGAACCTGCGGAAACGTTTCGGCGCTCACTATGATTTTCTGGCTTCTTACACCTGGTCACACGCGATTGACGATTCCACCGACCTGCAGTCGCCGTTGGCGCCGCAGGACAGTTTTTATCCCAGCCGGGAACGGTCGACGTCATTGTTCGATCAGCGGCACCGGCTGGTGTTCAGTGGCATGTACCAGACGGGCAAACTCTCCGGCACAGGGTTCCTGAGCCGGCTCGCGAGCAACTGGACCTTCTCCACCATCGTGGAAGTCGCTTCCGGACGTCCGTTCAACATTATTACCGCCAGCGCCGACAACTTCCAGTTCTCGCCCAATACCTCGCGGCCCAATGTGGTGCCGGCCGGCACGCCCACGACCGCATGCGGCGGCACGGTCGTGGCTTCCAAATTTTCGCCGACTGGATACTTCCAGGAACCATGTTTTGCCACGAATTTTGATGGCACACTGCTCTCGCTGGACGGCAACTTCCAACGCAATGGCGGGGTACGGCCCTGGACCGTGTTCAACGATCTGGGTATTTCCCGGCGCATTTACCTGGGAGAGCGCATCAACCTGGATCTGCGGGCCGACATCTTCAACCTGGCCAACAAGTTCAACGTGGCAGATGTGAATCCTCTATTCAGTGCGGCGGGACAATCCACCGCCGCGGCGGACCCCCGGCAATTGCAGTTTGCCGCCAAGATCAACTGGTAACCGTTTCCACTCGAAGAGCGATTCTCTCCTATTTTTCTGGGGCTTGGCCGGCCAAGCCCCCGCACTTTGGTTTGCCCTTCGATCCCAGCCTGCGTGCGATTTTTCTGTCATAATGCAAAATAAGATGGATCATGCTTTCTCAATTTCGGCCTACGAGCGCTGGCTGCCGAAATCTGTCCTCTGCCTGCGCCAATACAGCCTGAACAAATTCACCCATGATGTGATCGCCGGGATCACGGTAGGCCTAGTGGCCTTGCCCCTGGCCATGGCCTTCGCCATCGCTTCCGGCCTGACGCCGCAGGCGGGAATTTATTGCGCCGTGGTCACCGGGTTTCTGATTTCGGCGCTGGGGGGATCCAAGACCCAAATCGGCGGGCCTACCGGCGCTTTTGTGGTGGTGGTGGCCGGCATCATTGCCGCCCACGGCGTGGACGGGCTGTTCATGTGCACGGTGATGGCGGGGGTGCTACTGATCATTCTGGGCGTCACCGGTATGGGCTCAGCCGTTAAGTACATTCCCCGCCCGGTGGTCATTGGATTCACCAACGGCATCGCGATTCTCATCGCCAGCACGCAGATCAAAGACTTTTTTGGACTGCATCTGGAAAAGGTTCCGGGGGAGTTCTGGCTGCGCATGAAGGCGCTGGCCGGCGCCTTCCCCACATTTTCATGGCGGGCCACCCTGCTGGCCGCGGCCACAGTGGCTGTGATGCTGATTTGCCGCCTGATTTCCAACCGCATTCCGGGAGCCATCCTGGCCATGCTGGGAGCGACGGTGGTTGCCTATTGGCTCAAGCTGCCGGTGGAGACTATCGGCTCGCGTTTCGGAGGAATTCCCAGCGGCCTGCCGCACTGGCAGATCCCGCAATTTCGGGTGGACCTCATCCATGGACTGTTGGGGCCGGCGTTTACCGTGGCCATGCTGGGGGCCATTGAATCCCTGATGTCGGCAGTAGTGGCGGACCGCATGAGCAATGACCGTCACAACCCCAATGTGGAATTGATGGCGCAAGGTGTGGCCAACATGATTTCCCCGATGTTCGGCGGCCTGCCCGCGACCGGGGCCATCGCGCGGACGGCGACCAATATTCGCGCCGGCGCGCAATCTCCGGTGGCCGGCATGGTGCATGCGCTTACGCTGCTTTGCGTGCTGTTGTTTGCTGCGCCCTTAGCCAGCTACATCCCCATGGCGGCGCTGGCGGGGATCCTTATGGTGGTCTCCTACAACATGGGCGAGTGGCGGGAGATTCCGCAGCTTTTGAAGCTGACCAAGACCGACATCAGCGTCTGGATCGT
This sequence comes from Acidobacteriota bacterium, assembly GCA_018268755.1. Lineage (GTDB taxonomy): Bacteria > Acidobacteriota > Terriglobia > Terriglobales > Acidobacteriaceae > KAN-5. The sequence goes on along the minus strand of JAFDVW010000012.1, from coordinate 130,096 downwards.
CACCTTTGGGCTGACCGTGTTTGCGGATTTGACCGTGGCCGTGGAAGCGGGAATGATTCTGGCGGCACTGCTGTTTATTGGCCGGGTGGCCAGTACGACCACCGTCTCTCAGGTCACGGAGGACTACATTGAAGACGGCCGCATGCACATCCTGCAGGACAAGGACATTCCTTACTATGCGACGATTTTCCGCATCCATGGGCCGTTTCTGTTCGGGTCAACGGACAAAATTTCGGCGGTCACAGAAAAGATGCATGAATTGCCGCCGGTCGTCATCATCCGGCTGCGCAATATGACGGCCATTGACGCCACGGGATTGTTCGCGCTGGAGGAAGTCGCCAAACAGCTGCAGGCCACGCAGCGCACCCTGATCTTGTGCGGGGCGCGGCAACAGCCGGCCGAACTAATCCGGCAGGCGGAGTTTGAAGAAGTTATTGGGCGAAGAAATATCTGCCCCAACGTGCAGGAAGCGCTGCGCCGCGCCGAAGAAGTCTTCGAGCAGATCGAACCGACGCTGAAGAAGTAACTAGGTTTCCACCCCTACATAGCAGACCCGCCCAATCAGGTAATCGCCGGCATCTTTACCTTCTTCCATGGGCAAGATCTCCACCGGATAGGCATTGTTGTGCGGGCGCAGGATGAGATGGCGTCCGGCGGCCTCCACGTATTTAATGACACAGCTTTTGTCGCGCAGGACGGCATACATATTGGACTCGCCCTTGCGGTAAGGCTTCAAGGCGTTGTAGTGGCGATCGATCAAGGCGGTGGCCCCGGGGAGAAGGCGAGGATACATGCTCATGCCATCGCGGGCGTCGATGCGGACCAACACGAAGCGTTCCCAACGGGAACGAGCCTCATCCATTTCCGGGCGGAGCTTACGCAGAAAGCTCTTCTTGAACTTCAGGATTTCCTTGACCTTCCTGCGCGCAATCAGAGGATCCGCCGCCACCACGTGGGCCTCGGCCAGCGGGACATTTTCAAATTCATCGTCGCTGCTGGGCAGAATGCTGGCGCGCTCATTAATTTCGCCGGGGTCGAGCAGGTCCAGGACAGAAAGGCGCTGCACGTTGAGGACCCGGTCCATCCCCTCGACGCTCAAGCCCCGCTTACGGTTGAGGAAATTGGAAATGTGCGCCTGCTTGAAGCCGGTCTGTTCCGCCAGGCGCAGGCCGGTCAGTTCGCCCTCCTGGATACGTGCGCAAAGAGCTTTGCGGAGATTTTCCTGCAAAGTCCGGAATTTCACGCCCCCACTATAACATTTTGATTAGCTTTTTGCTATTTATTTTGTGTCTGCTACAGCTTTAAGCAAATATAGTTCTTGACGGGCCCTAGGGCCGGTTATACGATGGCCGCCATAGCCCTCCCCAGGAGAAAGACGTCATGGTCAGCGACTCAGCAGGTGAAAAGCAGAACGACGAGACCAGCTTCGTGGAGTTCCGCCGCAAGGTGAGGTCCGCGGAAGTGCTCTCGTCCGCCATGGAACGTTTGCTGCAATCTCTGCAATTTACCGGCCGGCTCAGTGTAGTGGTGCAAAATGGCCGCGTCCTGAAATCCGGCTATGAAGAAGGGTACTTCCGACAGCGGCGCGAGGCGTAGCCGCCAAGGAAACGTTCCTGTCCCTCAATTAAATAGTCCAACAGGCCATCGTAAGAGAAACGAGCCCTGTGACCGAGTGATCGGCGCAGGGCTCGTTCTTTTTGGCGCACGAAAGAGGAGGCACGATGGAAAACCATGGTGAAGTCATCCATCTGGAGCTCAAATATTGCGAACGCTGCGGCGGGCTGTGGTTGCGGCCGCAAGGCTCGCTAGTACCCTACTGCGCGCCCTGCGCAACGGAGATGGCGTGCCTGCCGTTCCCCCGCAAGCGGCGGACACGAGCACGTTTGCCGGTGCTGCGACCGGCCGCCGAGGGCGCGCGACCCGCCTTGCAGATCATCTACGGCAAAGGAGGCAGGGTATGAACCCCGGCCAACCGCTCTCAGGCACTGGCCTTCCCGGGGAAAACGTGGACGGCATGCTTCCGCAGAATGCCTCGTCTCTCCCCGAAGAACTGGAGACGGACCCGGGCACGGCGGGGAGCTATGATCCTGATCTCTGGCTGTATCGCGACCGCACCGTCGCCCTGCTGCGAAGATATTTTCGCATTTCAGTGGAAGTAGGCCGGCTTCCCTCTTTGCTGGGTAGAGAAGTCTTTCGGGCGCGGGTCACTTCCTACCGGGTGGGGACATTCGAAGACGCAGTGATTTTTGTCCACGATATGGAAGCCTGCCTGGAGCGGCTCGATGATTTTGAGCGGGCCCTGATCGGGAAGATCGCGTTACAGGAATATTCGCAGGACGAGGCGGCACAGCTTCTGGGCTGCTGGCGGCGCACGGTGGGCCGGCGCTACCCGGAAACGCTCGACAAGCTAAGCGAGATTCTGCTGCACGACGGTCTGTTGACGCGGTTACCGGCCACGCCGCGGGCCGCGGAAAAACCTTGTCAAGAGGGGGAAATCGGCGAAAATTTGCTAAGTCTCTCAGAAGATGGGAAATAAAAAGTTGTTCTCCATGTCCCATTTTCCCCGAGTGATTTGCTATTCTGAAATTGAGAGTGAGAAAAAAGCAATTTTGCAGGGCGCATTCCAGCAGCGGATGCGCCCTGATTTTTTTGGGGCGGAACCATGCGAAGCGCAGGAAAGGGAGCACCCAAGAAGAAGCTCGCTACGGCGCGGCAAAAGCCGAACGCGTACTCCGCACCCGCCCGCCAGGCAGCGGACGCTTCCCGGGTAAGAATGCAGATCGTGGACCTGATTACGGCCAATGCCGTCGCCCTGGTAGAAGCCACGATTCAAGAGGCCATGCATGGACATTACCCAGCCATGAAGTGCCTGCTGGAGATCGCCGGTCTGGCCGACCCAAAACCATTTGAGCAAGGCCCCGACAATGAAGGACTGGCGCAGATCCTGCTGCGGCAACTCGGACTTCCAGGAGAAACCGTTTTGGGAAACGACACGACCGGGGAAAAGCACATGGGAGCCTTCCGCGGGATAGGGAGTTTGCCCTTGCCGTAGAATGTTGGTTCGCGTCCGTGCAATCCAGTGCGGAGGCGACGGCGCGGAGAGCTTACCATCCGCGCCCCATGGGCGAGCGGAATGGATTTGAACTGGGTAACCGGGCGGATTGCGGTAGGCGGCGGAATCTGGTCCGCGGAAAATATGGCGGAGGTGGCGCGGGCGGGAGTGACGCACATCATCGACATGCAACTGGAATTTGATGACACGATCATTGCCGAGCCCTTCGGCATCGAAGTGTTGTGGAACCCCACGGACGACGATTTCCAGGTAAAGCCACCCGAACTGTTTCAGCGGGGGGTGGATTTTGCCCTCGCCGCGCTGGACCAGGAGGAGAGCAAACTTCTGATCCACTGCGCGGCCGGAGTGCATCGAGCGCCCATGATGACGCTGGCGGTGCTGTGTTCGCTGAGTTGGAACCTGGAAGATGCGGTGGAATTGATCGAGAGCCGGCGCCCGGTGGCCGATTTTGCAGATGTGTATGTGCGCAGCGTGGAACGGTTTCTGGAGCAGAAGGTGAAAGTCCCGCGGCGTTAACCTTCCCCTACCGGCGCGCTCCACGTCGAGTGGAATTTGATGTTTTCGATGTTACGCCCCTAATCCTCAGGTTCCTATCCTAGACAACCCAGAAGTGTTCTCCTCGCATTTCGAGCGCGAAGAGTCGCGCAGGAGGAAGCAATGTTACAGAGGCGCCATGCTATGGGATGGCTTTTGTGTTTTGTGTGGCTTGCCGCCCAAGCCGCGGCCTGGGCGCAATCCAGCCCGCCCACGACGACTGTGGCCGACACGGTATACCGGGCGGACGGCACGCCGGCCGCGGGCAAGCTACTGATCTCATGGCCTCCTTTTACGAGCAGCGGCGGCCAGGCGGTAGCCGCGGGAACCAAGAGCATCACGCTGGGCCCGGGGGGAGCATTGTCGGTGGCCCTGGTGCCGAATGCGGGCGTAACCCCGGCCAACACTTACTACACGGTGGTGTACCAGCTCGATGACGTGGTGAAGACGGAATACTGGGTGGTCCCGGCCACTGCGCAAACCACGATTGCGGCGATACGTACGGCGTTAGGCTCGACCACGTCGGTCTCGCAGGTCGCCACCAAGCAGTATGTGGACACGGCGCTGGCCAATAAGGCGGACAATGCCAGCGTGGTGCACACGGCGGGGAGCGAGACCATTACCGGGAGCAAGCAATTTGCGATTTCGCCCAGCGTTCCGCCGCCGGTCAACGCCGGCGACGTGGCCAACAAAGCCTACGTAGACTCCGCGGTGACCGGTTCGGGCAGCGGCTCCTATGTCAGCAAGAGCGGCGACACCATGAGTGGCCCGTTGACCTTGCCGGCGGACCCGACAGCCCCGAACCAGGCGGCGAATCGCCACTACGTGGATACGGCGCTGGCGGCAAAGGCCGACCTGCTGGGCGGGATTGTGCCCTCATCGGAGTTAGGCACGGGCGTGGCCAACGGGACGCTGTGCCTGAAGGGAGATTCCAGTTGGGGCGCTTGCGGCAGCAGCAGCAACGCCGTCTCCATCCAGGGGGTACCGGTCGACCCGACTGTTCCGGGGGACAACCAGGTCCTCACCTACGAAGCTGGCAGCGGGACTTATAAAGCGAAGCCTGGTGGCGGCGTGAGTATGGGCATGCAGGCCATCAAATATGCCAGCGATTTCAACTGGGCACAGACACCGGGCACGGACTTAAGCGCTGCGGGGGCAAAGACGCTGAGTCTGGCGGTTTGTCCGCCGGGGGTCAGCGGCTCGGAACCACAGTATTTCGTCTATCTCTCCGGCACCGGAACGGCCGAAGCCGTGCTGGTGACAGGAGGGACCTGCGCCGGCAACAGCGCCTCAGGCACGCTGCAATTCACCACCGCCAATGGACATGCCGCCGGATATACGGTGGGCAGCGCTTCCAGCGGCTTGCAGGAGGCGCTGATTGCGGCGCGCATCACCCCAAGCAATCCTTCGGCCACGCCGCAAGCGGGAAAAGTTCTTGTGCCTCCGGGCGAGTTCAAGGCCTATGCCCGGGTCTCTATTCGGTCGTCGAACCTGACCGTGGATTTCAGCGGATCGATTGTCGAGTGCTGGATGAACGACAGCTGCATTTTTGTCGGCGATCCCTCGAATGCGAACACTTATTCCGACATCACGCTGGTCAATCCACGCGGCAGGCCTATGGTGATCAACGGCACCAGGCCATTCCTGGAAGTAAACGGGCAGAAGAGCAGAGTGGTAAACCTCTCCACGAGAAGCGGCCCGGGCACGTTTGGAACGTATGTGCAGGTCGATAATGACCAGGCCTTTCTGCTGGACGGACTGAACACCAACCTGGGCTATGGGGTGCGTTGCGACGCCACGTTTTGCGGTTCCTATGTGACTGCGCCGGGACCTTTCAGCACGAATGCCGCGGTGGGCTGGCTGAAAAATCTGAACATTTCCGCACAGTGCACGGGCAACGGCGTGGACTGGGAGAGCGGCAATACCTTGCGCATCTCCGACAGCGTAATTCAGGGCTTCTCCCAATTCGGCGTCAAGGGAGGCACACCCAACGGCGGCTTCCATGGGACGGCGCTGGAGAATGTGTATATGGAGGTGGGCAACTGCAGCAACCCGCTGGGCGCAATCGGGCAGATGGGGGTATTGAGTTCCGGCCAGCCGATCACGATTCGCGGCCCGGATTCAGTGCAGGCCGTGGGCAAGCTGCCCACGTTCGCCAGCACCGGCAGCACGGTCTACCTGTATTACGCGGTGATCCGTGACACGACCGCAGGGACAGTGTCGGCGCCCTATCTTTTCGGCACGGCCATCACGAATGGCAGCGGCAACATCGCTCTCTCCTGGCCGAAGGTGACGCAGAGCAGCGACACCATCACCTATGACATTCTGCGCACTACACAGAGCACGCCAGCCATTGCGCCATACGGTTCGGGGAATTACGCGGTGGCGCTGAACGTGGCGCAATGCTCCGGTGTTGTCTGCACCGCTACGGACCCGCAGGCGGCGCTGGCCAGTTATAGCGTGGCCAGCCAGACGTTCTCTCCTACCTTTCCATATTGGCCAGGCGGCCTGGTGCTGACCGGCGGCGCAGTGGCTTATCTGGATGAGTTTCATGCCAGCGTCAGTAACGGCAGCGTGGTGACGAGCACCGACGGATCGAACTATCCGACCGTGTATGCCAACAAGTGCTACGGCGCCACCAATAGCGGGAACCCGCTTTATGTCAGTTGCCTGGGAACGGAGTCCGTTGGGAACAATTTTCCCCAGCTTAGCTCTACCATTCTGCAATTTGGGACCAACAGTGGAAACGGCGGGGCCAACGAGACCGGACTCAAAGGCCGGCTGATTTTTGAGAAGAACGCACGGGCCACAGCCGCAGGCGCGACACACATCATCACGCTGCTGGATGCGAATCCGGCGAAGACTGCCGCCTACGGCAACAACCGGCCGCCCAATGACGCCAACGATACTTACATTGGACTGGACAACCCGTCGCCGTTCACGCCCAGCGCAGGGCAAGCGCAACTGGCGTTCGGGGCCCCGGTGTCGATCTCCCACTACATCGGCAACGCAGGAGATGGAAGTAACTGGCTGGAACGGCTGACAGCCGGCCTGAAGGAATTCAAAGCCAATGTGCAGATGGACGCCGGTCTGACGGTTGCAGGGACTATCTCGGCGAATTCCTTTACCTCCACCGGAAGCGGCCCCTGGAACCTGCAAGGCGCCTTTGGAACACTGACACCGGCGGCCGGCAACACGTCGAAGATCGGCTTCGGGCCGAGCGGCAAGCTGATGGTGTCGGAGAACGGTGGGACGATTTATGAAGTGGCCAAGCTGGACACCAGTGGCAACGTCTTCGGCAATGCCAGCACCGCCAACCAGTTCTCCCAATCTCCCGCGACCTGCAATGGAAGCTTTGCCACCGGGATTGCTGCCAACGGCGACGCCATCTGCAGCACACCCGAGATCATTCAGATGGCGGAGACCACCCAACCGGCGGGCATCCCGAATTATGGGATCTTCTGGTTTGACCAGGCCTGCCATTGCGCGAAAGTGCTCAGCAACAACGGACAGCCGGTGCAATTGGGATTGAGCAATGTCTTCAATTTCGACGCCAATACCCTGCAAGAACGCAACGGAGCAACCGCCCAGGCCTTTCATGTGTTTGGCACCTACACGGATGCTTCCAACTATGAACGCATCGGGCTGGGATTTGACGCGCCGAATGCCTACTTCGTGGTGGACTCCGGGGCCGCGGGCACAGGCACGCAGCGTGGCATGGGATTCAAGCTGCAGAACCAGATCCGCTGGGCCATCGACACCTCGTTCAATTTCAAACCGTTCACCGACAATAATCGGGATTTGGGCTCCAGTGCCCTGCGAGTTCGCACGGGATACTTTGGGACCTCGGTCTCAACGCCGGCCATCACCGGGATCACCAGCACATCGACCGTAAGCAACCTGAATGCAGACATGGTAGACGGCTACCATGCGACGGCGGTGGGAGGAACAGCCAACGCCGTGGTGGTATCGGGAAGCAGCGGATATATTGACCCGGCTTATATTCAGGGGCAAACTGGCGGCGCGGTGTTGGGAGGCGCAGGCACGGTGGGAACGGTCCCTTACTTCTCCAACACACAAACGATGGCGGCATTGCCCGCGGGGGTACTGTCCTGCGCCATGCTGGATACAGCGATTTGCACCTCGGCAGTCGATAGCAACGGCAACCCGAATTTTCTGGCCGCAGCTTCGGGAGCCACAGTCAACGTAAATGGCAGCACTACGAACCTGACCTACTTCGTCGCGGGGAGCTATCAGGTGGTGAATTCAAACCTGGCGGTCACGCTGCCCACGCCTTCCGCTGACACGCTGGAATTCCTTTTCATAAAGCTCGATACAGCGAACGCGAATCCAGTCAGCTCGGACTTGGTGGGGGCGAACACGGCCCCGTTCTGGCAGTATGCCGCACCCACGTGCCCTTCGCCGAGTGTGGCCTTGTCGGCGACCAATCCTTCGATTTGGTTTGATCTTTCCAGCAACACCACCAAGCAGTGCACCACGAATGGCGGCACCTATGCCGCAACCACGCCGATGATTCCGCTGGGTGTGGCGCTGGTAAGTTCTACACCGAGTATCGCTCAGGTACTGGCCGAGCCTTTTCGCCTGGGACCTTACCTTCGTTTCCGTACTTTTGGCACGGGCGCCGACGGCAGCCTGGCGGTGACTGGCGCGACTACCAAGGACGGCGCGTTCCGCTATCAAAGCCTGGTCGTGGACAATGCCAGCCTGACGCATTCCGGAACCTTCAGCACCTCGCAGACGCCGGGACTGGTGCTCTATTCGCTGACGCCGGTAATCATCACCGGTTCCAGCGGGAAGGTTGATGCCGGCGGCAAGGGACGTCCGGCGGTAACGGGCGGAAGCGGAGCCGCCAGCGCGGGATCGAATTGCGGATTTGGAGGAGCAGGCGGGGGAGGCGGGGGGGCCAGCGCGACCAACGGCGGCGGGGCTGGAGGAAATCGCAAATCCTGGTTTGATCCGGCCTTGGCGATTGCAGGGGGCAGCGCCGGCTCGAGCAGTGGCGGTAATGGCAGTACGGGCGGCGCAGCCAATGCCAACCTGACCGGAGGCGTCCCTTACTCGGTGGAAAATACCGATGCGCTGGGCAACTTCGGCTGCGGCGCTTCCGGCGGCACCGGAGGCGGCGATGGAACGAATGCGGCGGGCAACGGAGGGGCGGGCGGCGGCAATGTGTTTCTGAAAGCTCCCGCCATTCTGGTGGCCTCGTCCTCCACGGTCAGCTGTGATGGTGGAATTGGCACGGCTGCGGCCGGCGGCAACTCCGGCGGTGGCGGCGGGGGTGGCGGCGGCACTTGTGTTCTGGCGGGCGGATATGTGGCGCAGAATGGCACACTCACGGCCAACGGCGGCAGCGGTGGCGCTAAAGCCGGCAGCGGCGGCAATGGAGCGGCGGGGGGCAACGGCACGGCGCTCACCATCAAACTCTGGTAAGACCTTCCGCCCATTGCAGATCGGATCTCCGTACGGGAAAGGAACGCGCATGTGGAAGAAGACGTTTTGCCTATGGTGCTTCCTGCTTGCGATGTATACCTGTTCGCAGGCTTCGACGGTCACGCTTTCCTGGTCGTATGACTACACAGGGTTGACCCTCTGTAGCGGCACGGTGAGCAAGAATTGCCTGGACCACTTCGAAATGCTGGATGCCACCAGCGGTACCCCCGCGTTGCTGGGCACGGTGGCCAACCCCGCCAACGCCAGCGGTAAGGTCAGCGCAATCACGGGAACCTTTCAGACTTCGAATTTCGGGCAACGCATTTTTGCCGTGACCGCCGTGGGCCGGGACAACTCGGGCAACTTTGTCTCCAGCGATTGGAGCAAGTGCCAGGCCACGGTGCAGGTCGTACCTTCCTCCCCGGGGACTCTGTCCAGCACCGTGCAGTAGAGCAGCTCGAGTGGATAACCTCGAGCAACAGGGACAGTTTTTTCTTTTGAAAGGCGATTTGGGCATGTTGAAGTGGACGACAATTCCGTTGCTCTTGCTGGCGACGCTGGCGTCGGCGACGACGTATTACGTCGATCCCGCAGGAAGCAATGCCAACGACGGGCTCTCGCCGGCCACGCCATGGCGAACGCTGCTGAAGGTCGGCCTTGCCACGTTTGCCCCAGGAGACGTCATCCTCTTCAAGCGCGACGGTGTGTGGAATGAATGGTTGACGCCGCCTTCCAGCGGCAACGCAGGCAATCCCATCCGCTTCGACGCGTACGGCAGCGGCCGCCCGCCACGCTTTACCGGGTACTCTCCCACCCAGGCGGCGGATTGGAGCAATGCTTCGGGGAATGTGTGGCAAGCCACGCTCAGCGCCACCCAGGCAATTTCACAATTGAAGTTCGTGCAGTTTGGCAGCCTCTGGGGCACGCCGCAAACTTCGCAAGCGGCGCTGACCCATGACCGCGACTGGTACTACGAAGTACCCAGCCAAATCCTGTATGTGTATGCGAGCGGGGGGAACCCCGTCACAATATTTGGCTCGGTTACACCGATCCTGCTCAGCGGGCAATCTCTGATCAATATCAACGGACAGAGCTGGATCAAAATCCAGCACATCCAACTCGACTGGTATGACGGATACGGCGTGCAGGTACAGGGGGCCAGCGATCATCTCTGGCTGGCCAATATGTCCACTGACAGCCAGGTCCCCAACGCCACGGTGCCGATTGGGTTTTATGTGCATCCCAACGTGGCGGCCGGGGACATTCACATCTTCAACACGGATGCCCATCGCAACTATGTGGGATATCGATTTGATGGCAGTCCGACAGCGATTGAGCTGAAGAATTGTCGCGCTTACGCCAACCGCACTTATGGATTGATGGACAACACGGCAGCCGTGACCTATTCCTTCTGCCACTTTTACGCCAACAACCTGGCAACCGGTCTTTCCACCGATATCACGGGAACGCCCGGCCCCATTGACGGCGGGCATAATCTGGCGGCGGACACGCCACCCAACGTGCGCGGCTTCATGCGTTATCCGGCGCGGATTTCCCTGACGTACGATGATCCGGGTCTGCTGGATGGCTCGCACCAGTACATCCAGAGTCTGTTCCCGATGTTCCAGGCCAAGAACGCGCCGCTGAGCATTGCGGTAGTGACCGGTTACGATCTCTCGCAGCAGCTCATCTCGACATTCCAGTCATGGATCCATGCCGGCTGGGACCTGAACGCACATTCCGTGTCGCACCAATATTTCGTATATCCCAACGCATTTACGCTTCGCTACACGGGGACGGCGGCCGCGACCGTCACGCTCTCCATTTCGGGGAGGCAACTTGTCATCACCGCGCCGGGAGATCCCAATGCGCAGGTGAACTGGGACCTGAGCTCTTCGGGGCGTGACCTGACGCCGAGCGGCCTGGACACCCTGGGGGGAGTCATCTACACGCTGAACCAGCGCGGCGTCTTCTCGGCCACGGCCGATCCCAACATGAAGACCGCCGTGAAGAGCGAAGACCTGGCCGACGTAAATGCGCAGGACATCAAGAGCTCGTCCTACATGCTGACCATGGACAAGGGCCGGCTGATGACGGATGAACTGGGCTGGGCCCGGGCCTGGATGAACGCCAACCTCACCGGCCTCGACGGCGGACACTCCGTTTGGCTCAGCTGGAACGCGGGAAGCGACGCCACGGGTTACTACGTGTATCGTGCGGCCACAAGCGGCGGGCCTTACACGAAAATCGCCGGTCCCCTGAGTGTGCCGGCGTACACCGATCTGGCGGTGAATCCGCAGCAGACGTGGTACTACGTGGTCACGGCCTTCAACAGCGCGGGCGAGTCGGGGTACTCCAACCAGGTGGCGGCCAGCGTTCCGGGCACGTGGGTGTATGTCTACCCCGGCAGTTATGAGGACGCATCCACCGAAAGCATCGCCGTGGCGGCGGGATACGCCGGAGCACGCGGCTCGGGGGTCATGCAGCCTTCGCCAAATGCAGCCACCGTGCTGGCCAGCGGCATCAACGCACAGAACATCCTGAGCCAGGGCATCGCTCCCAACTTTCAGAACCTGAGCGACGCGCAATTTGCCAACAAACTGCGGGCCCTGGTGTTCAAGTCTGCGGTATGGGGCGTGCCCATGGGAATTTTCTGGCACGTGAATGAACTGAGCGCCCATCAGGTTGGGGTCATGGTTGACACCCTCAAAGTCAGCGGCGCCACGCTCCTGACCAACACCCAGCTGGTGCATTACTTGCGGGGCACACAGCCGATTTCTGGAAGTACTTTCTACGCAGATGCTGCTTCCGGGTCCATGCCCGACATGCGGCCCACACTGGCCGCGCCGGTGGTAAACCAAGGCACGGCGCTGGCGGATGAATTTAAATATGACCTCATGGGTATCGACCAAAGCCAGTTTGGTACGGGCTGGGAAATCGGGGCCTATAGCTTTGTGCCTGAGCTGATAGGGCATGTGCGGTAGAAGGGCCTTACTTCAAGTGTCATCAATTTGAGCCGGCTTTTCCATTTTTATGAAACACACACTCGCATGGGCCGTCCTTTTCGCGGCGGCGTGGGGACAATCCATCCACACGGGCGGATCGACCACGAATGGCCAAGCGGCCTGGAGCGCTCTCAGCAACCGCGGGGCCTCGCCTGCGCAGTTGCCGCAGAACTGGGTCAATCAGCACCAATGCGATGTTGCCCTGAATAACCCTGACGTTCTCAAGCGCGTGCGCAACACGGGCGGAGACTATGCGGGGACCCAAGCAGGGCTACAGCAGGCGCTGAATGATGCCGAAGCTTTGCGAGTGGCGGAAGGAAAATCCAGCAAGATCGTCGTCGATACGGATGTGACCATCACGGTGACCAGTTCCGAGACCAGCATTACGATGCCGAATAATGGTTATAGCGGAAGCGCCTGCGTGGTGATTGCCTCTTCCAATCCGCTGCAACGAACCACGCAGGTCGGGAGCCTGGCGATCCAGTCTATCTCCCGCTCGGCGGGGGTAGTAACGGTGAATACTTTCAATCCGCACGGACTCTCCAGCGGAGATACGGCGCTGATGGAGAATGTGACGGGATGGCAGAAGAATTTTAATGGAACGTTCCCGGTCACGGTGACGAGCCCCACGCAATTCAGTTATGCGCAGGCCGGCTCCCCCAATGAAAGCGGCACCGTGTCTTTCCCTTTCACTCGCGTTAGCGGGCCGAACACCTTGGCCCAGCAGGTCGCGAACAACTTTTTTCGCCTGAGAGTCTCGGCAAGCAATGTGCCGGTGATGCAGGGGGCAGCCGGCAGCCATCACTGGGCGTGGTTCGACGCCGACATCAGTAGTACAGCCGGCCAGAACGATGCGCCGCTGGTACAGCTCGGCAATGCCAGCAACAACACGGCGGGCTACGCCGGAGAGGGCTTCCACATGGGTTTGAGCCAGACCTACATCCACGGCTGCGCCAGCGGAGTAGCTTCCACGACGCCGGTCTGGCCCGCTCCGGTCGCCTGCGCCGCAGACTTGAAGACGAAAGACGCCATCCGCCTGATGTGTGGAGATTGTTGGCTGACCGACAGCATGATTGACCAGATCCTGTACGCAGGAGTGGAATCGCACCTGATCAGCTCCTATCCCGCGCAAGGCCCGGTCAAGATCACGAACAATCATTTGCGGGGCGGGTCGATCGGCATTCTTTTTGGCGGGGCCCAGCCGTCCATCGACCTGCTGGTGCCTAGCGATATTGAAATTCGCCTGAACTCCATTGAGCTGGACCCCAACTGGTATATGGTCTCAAGTTTCGCCAACCCCACGCGAAGCTGGCTCATCAAGAACCGCTTTGAGTTAAAGAACGCAAGCCGCGTGGTGTTTGCCGGAAATCGGGTGCGCTATTCCTGGGCCGACAGCCAGCGTGGCTCGTTGTCTTTACTGACACCGCGCGGAGATGGCTACTGGGGCCGCGTCGACAACGTAACTATCGAGAACAACCTCTGGGAACACGGCAACGACTGGTTCCAGACCCTGGGACGCGATGGCGCCGCACAACTGTCGATGCCCCTACAGCGGGTCTTGGTGCGGAACAATCTGGTCAGCGACATTGTGAATCCGACATGGGGCAACAGCAGCGGCCAAACCACGGCGCTGCCCATCGGGCTGGGAGGAAACACGTATTCTTGCGCCGTAGCACGGTCCGGCAATGTTGCTTCTCTGAGCGCCTGCAGTTGCAGCAGCGGCAGCAGCTGTCCCTACACCGGTGTTTCCACGGGAGACTGGGTGCATACCCTGGCCTGTTCGGATTCGTCTTTTAATGCCAGCAAAGCGCCGGCGTTGAGTTCCGATCCCTTTACTAGCGGGCCCATCACATTTGCCAACAACGGGCCGGATGTAACGAGTGGCGTTACCTGCACGCTGGACAATGCCCAAGGCTACCCACAGTTCATCACCTTCGATCACAACACGGTCATCACGCAAGGCAAGGGCACCGGCGTCCGCAGCCTGCTCGCCGACTTGACCGACAGCGGCACTGACCCTTCCCGGGAGCAGGCGGCTAATCTGACTTACAAGAACAGCATCATGAGCAAAGCCACCAGTTCCAATAATTGGGTCTGGTGCTCGGCCAATACCAGCGAGGGGACGTCTTCGGCCAAAGCGGCGGCCTGCGTCGACAACCCGACGTTTTCCTTCCACCATCTGGCGTTGTTTGGGCCAGGGGGTACGGCGTCGAACTATAGCGAATGGAACCCCGCGGGCACACAACTGGCTTCCCTATCCACGCTGCGGCTGTTGAGCAACGGCGTGTGCTCCTCCACGCCAAACCAGAATTGTGCCGGGTTTGTGAACAACCTCTCGAGCACGGCCGACCCGGAATATCACAACTATGGCTTGCTCTCGACCAGTTATTACAAAGCGGGACAACCCGGGCAAGCTGACGATGGCAAAGATCTCGGCGTAGACCTCAATGAACTCGACGCCGCATTCGTGCAGGGGCAATACGTCTGCCGCACTTTCTGCGGAAGCGGGCCTTACGCGCAGTGAGCGCAGCAGGCGTCCTCCATGGAAGATCTCGATCTGCTGCTGCGCTGCGGAGAGGCGCTGGATTGTGAAATGCCGGCGCGGGGGGAAGAACATCCTCGTTTAAGACTGACGGTCCGCGATTTTCTGATTGAATCGCTGCTGAAAGTCCGCAGCAAGACGCGTGGCCTGGTCCCGCTGCGGCGCAATCGGGCACAGCAGGAATATTCCCGGCGCTGCAGCCGGCGGAACCTGGTGTTGAAGGCCCGCCAACTGGGAATCACTACGTACATTGCCGCGCGCTTTTTTATTCAAACCATCACCCAGCCGGGAACACTCAGCGTGCAGGTAGCGCACACGCAGGAGTCGGCCGAGGAGATTTTCAGGATTGTGCATCGCTTTTGGGAAAACCTGCCCGAAGGCATGCAACACGGCGCGCTGCTCCGGTCGCGCGCCAATATTCGCCAGATCGCTTTTCCGCGGCTCGACAGCGAGTACCGGGTAGCGACGGCGGCCGACCCCAACGCGGGCCGCGGTATGACCATTCACCACCTGCATGGTTCAGAGGTCGCCCGCTGGCCCCGCGATGGGGCGGAAACGCTGGCATCCTTGCGCTCGGCGGTGCCCAGGCCGGGAGAGGTGGTCCTGGAATCGACACCGAACGGCGCCAGTGGAATCTTTTACGAGGAGTGGCAGCGTGCAGAGGAGACCGGCCACACACAACATTTCTTTCCCTGGTGGTATGAGGACCTCTATACGCTGGAGGACGCCCGCGTCGAAGTCCTGACGCTTGAAGAACAGGAGCTGGCGACAAAGTTCGGGCTCAGACCAGGGCAGATCGCGTGGCGGCGGGAAAACCGCGCACAACTTCACGGACTGGCAGCCCAGGAATTTGCCGAGGACGCGGTCTCCTGCTTCCTGGCATCCGGGGAATCGGTGTTTGATTTACCGGCGATAGAACAGGCCCTGGCCCATGCGGTCGCGCCCCTGCAGTGCTCCGACAACGGCCGCTGGCTGGTCTGGTTTCCACCGCAGCCGGGAAAACAATACATAGTCGGGGTCGACCCTGCGGGCGGAGGCGCGACGGGGGATTACAGCTGCGCGCAGGTCATCGAGCAACAAAGCGGGTTACAGTGCGCCGAGTTGCATGGGCACTTCCCGCCCCAGGAGCTGGCCACACGGGTGATGGCGCTGGCGGAGCTTTATCATCATGGACTGCTGGCCGTGGAACGCAACAACCATGGCCACGCCGTGCTCGCGCATCTGCGCATGCGGGGTTGGCAAAACATATTTCGCGAGGGCGAGCAAGATGGCTGGCTGACTTCGGCGATCAGCCGTCCGGCAATGCTGGAGAACCTAGCGGCGGCACTGAGCACGTCGCCGGAGTTAT
Source organism: Acidobacteriota bacterium (assembly GCA_018268755.1). Classification (GTDB taxonomy): domain Bacteria; phylum Acidobacteriota; class Terriglobia; order Terriglobales; family Acidobacteriaceae; genus KAN-5. Next base: position 114,143 of record JAFDVW010000012.1, on the reverse strand, counting down.
TTCCCGGCGCCAGATTTCTGAGCGAATGCCGGACCTTTGTCCGTAACGCCGATGGCAGCTCCGGAGCGGCCTACGGGACCCATGACGACTGCGTGATGGCCATGGCCATCGCCTGGGCGGCGCGCCAGAAACTGGGCCACGCAGCGGCCCGGACCCAGACCATGGAGCTGGCCAGCTTGCCGTCGCAGCTGAGCGAGCTCGGAATCCGGAACCAGAAATAAACGGAACGGACAAGGCGGTTTCGAGGTAGAATCCGGGGCGAAACTGAGGCGGACCTGTGCCTGTGGTCGCCGTCCAGCACGTGCGCAAAATGCGCGGGGGAGCGCAATCGCATTTGATGCGCTGTTCCGACGGAAATTTCTACGTCGTAAAGTTCCGCAATAATCCTCAACATCTTCGCGTGCTGGCCAACGAACTTCTGGCCACGCGGCTGGCGGAGTACGCCGGGCTGCCCGTCCCGCTGACCGAAGTGGTCGAGGTCGGAGACTGGCTGGTCACCCATACGCCTGAGTTGAATATTGAATTGGGCGGGCACACCGTTCCTTGCCTGGCCGGACTACAATTCGGGTCGCGCTATGTGGTGAGTCCCCTGGAAGGGCAGGTCTTGGACTACCTGCCGGAACCCATGCTGGACCAGGTACGGAACCGCGAAACCTTCCTGGGTATGCTGGCGGTCGATAAGTGGACCTGCAATGCTAACGGGCGGCAGGCGGCCTTCTGGCGGAAAATGCGGGAACGGAAATATACCGTCTCATTTATTGACCAGGGATACTGTTTCAACGCCGGGGAGTGGACGTTTCCGGACCATCCCCTGCGCGGGGTGTATGCGCGCAATGAAGTGTATGCGGGCGTCCGGGGGTGGCACTCGTTCGAGCCATGGCTCACCAACATAGAGAACATGAGTGCGGGAATGATTTGGGACGTGGCCAGCGAAGTGCCCCCGGAATGGTATAGCGGGGAATGGGACGCCCTGGAAAAACTTGCCAGCACGCTGATTCTGCGGCGTGGACTGGTGCGAGAGCTGATTTCAGCCTTTCGCGCTTCGCCGCGAAGACCATTCCCGGCGTGGCTGGAACAGTAGCCGCGGCATGAGGGCCCAGGGGCCAATTTAGGAAACCCATGGCCGGCCTGAAAAATCTCGAGTTCTTCTTGCTGCGTTATGTTCCCGACGCAATCAAGGACGAGTTCGTCAACATCGGCGTAGTGATTCTGGAACCCGACAGCGACGGCCGGGGATTTGCCGATGTGCGCTTCACGCGGGACTGGCGGCGTGTACGTTGCCTCGACCCGCAGGCCGACGTGGAGATGCTGCAAGCTCTGGAGGCGGAGGTGCGGCGGCAGTTGACCGATGCGCCAGGCCGCGCCGCCATCCTTCAGAAACTGGGGGACTCTTTTTCGAACCTGCTGCAGCTCTCGCCGGCAAAGGCCGTGTTGGCGGAAGACCCGGTGAAGGAACTGGGCGCGCTGGCTTCGTTGTATCTGGAAACGTCGCTGCCCGCCGTAAAGCGGGCCCTCTCGGGGCGGCAAGCCATTCTGGGGCACATGACGGAGGCCTTGGAAAGCGCTGGGGTCCTGCGGCTCATGTTGCACAATATTGCCGTCGCACCGTATACCAAGGCGGGTGATCCATTCAAGTTCGATTTCGGATATCCCGTGGGAAATGAGATCAAGCTTCTGCAAGCCGTCTCGCTGAAGGCCGGCGTAGACCACGCCGTAGCTTTGGCCGTGCGCTTTCCCGGGATCGCCCGGGGCATTCATGCCAAGCGAGGTACAGACGCTCATCTGCTCGCCGTGGTGGATGACGAGCTGGACAGCCGCGAAGAGATTGGTTTCGCGCTCGGCATGATGGAAGAAAACCGGATACGCATTGCCCGGGCGGCAGAGATGCCAGCGATCGCCCAGCAGATTCGGCAGGAACTGCAAGCATGAGACGAACGGCAAGCAACTGACCATTATTTCTTGCGGGCAAGAGTGCCCATCCCAAAAGATCATGAACATTACAGAGAAATTGCGTGGCGCCATGCGCCGCGTCGCGGGAGTGTCGCTGCCGGCCGGAAACGTCGAGAAGAAACGGCGGACGGTGGCGCTACCTTCGATCCTCCACAGCTACGGCCCGCGCCCCGAGCTTATGCCCAAGCCGACGCCGCTCAACCTGCGGCGCTTCGCGGAAACCCCGGTGGCGCGGCGGGCCATCAACTCCATTAAAGACCGCGTGGCCGGCATGCGCTGGCGCATTCAGTCCCGCCCGGGGCGCGCCCTGGACGAGCTTCCCGACGGCGCGGAACGAGTGCGCATCCTGACCGAGAACTTCGAAGCCCCTAACCCCGACGACTCCTTCCGCTCGTTGGCCGAGCAGATCCTGGAAGATGTGATTGTCGGCGGGTTCGGCGCAGCCGAAATCCAAAACACGGGCGATCCTGCGCGCCCGCTCGCGCTGTGGCCGGTGGATGGAGCGACCATTCGCATCAAGGCAGATTGGGACGGACTTCCCGGGTCGCCACGCTATGAGCAGGCTTCGTCCCCCCTGGCGCGGACCAACATACCCCTGAATGATGATGAATTGATCTACATCCGCCTCAATCCGCGCACGCACACACCCTTCGGCCTGGGCCGGCTGGAAGTGGCGTTTGAGACCATTCATGCCTTCTTGGCCTCGCACCGCTATGCTTCCCGGCTGGCGTCGAATTCGGTCGTCGAATACGCCTTGTGGTTGCAGGGGCTCACACCGGAGCACCATGAGCGGCTCATTCGCTGGTGGCAGGATGAAATCGAAGGCACAGGCCGCGTGCCCATTCTTTCCTTTGAGACTAAACCCGAGGTGCTGCGCTTCGGTGGCGGCACGGATGCCGACCTGCGCCTGCAATGGCAGGAGTTCCTGCTGCGTGTGATTGCCGACGCTTTTGATCTCCCTCCCCAATTCCTCGGCGTGGAGCGCGATGTCAATCGCTCCACCGCCGGGGAAATGAACGACCAAGCCTTCCGCCAGGCCATCGTGCCCACGGCGCGACTGCTGGCCGAGCACCTTACCCGCGATGCCATCCACAAAAAGCTGGGATGGAACGACCTGGAATTTGTCTTTGCCGACGTGGATTCGCCCAATGAAATGGAAGAAGCGCAGATCCAGGAGATTCTCTTGCGCAACGGCGTAGTCACCATTAACGAAGTGCGGCGCATGCGCGGACTGCCCGAGCTGCCGGAGAAGCCTTCCCCCGTCACGCCATAGTTCCCGATTCAAGAAAGAAGCCTATGAATATCGCATTGCAATCCATGGCGATTGAGGTGCCGCACGTCGAAGGACACCCCAACCGCGAGGCGTTCCGCGGCGTACTCACCCTGGTGGATGTGCCTTCTGACCGGTCTCCGGCCGGAGCACGCGGGCATCGCGTGGTGCTGACCCGCTCCGCCGCCGAAGCGGCCATTCCTTCGCTGCTCGGCATGGGCCTGGACTATGCGCCGTCACTCGATCGCCATGACACGCAACGCAAGGTGGGCGTCATTACCCGGGCGGAGATCGTAGGCCGCGACCTTGCCCTGGGTGGATATCTCTTCGCCAAAGACTTCCCGGAGATCGTGCGAGCGATCCGGGAAAGCCGCCGTACTTTGCGCACCTCTGCTGGCGAGCTGGGCATGTCCTATGAGATCGCCGACGCCCGCATCGCGGACATGCGCAGCAAAATCTGGACCCTGACCCATGTGACCTTTACCGGCGCGGCCATTTTGCGCCGTGACAAAGCCGCCTACCAGAACACCTGGATTGAGCTGGCATAAATACTGGAGGAGAAACCATCATGCATGAAGAAGTTGCCCACTCATTGCAGGCGACAGCCGAAAAACTGACCCAGGCCGCGGAAGCGCTGGACCGCGTGCTGGAAAAGCTCGACGCGCAACAGGAGGCGCTGAACGCCAAGGTGGACCGCATCGTCGCGGCGGTCGAAGAACGTCCGGCCGGAGACCAGGCTGAGGCCCGCCAGCTGCAGGAACGCGTCGCCGCCCTGGAAAAGGCCAACGAGGAACTGAAGACGCAGGCCGCCAGAACCGCTCGCAAGACCCTCTCTCCCCTGGTCTCGGCGGTGCTCGCCAAGAACGCGGAAAGCATGGAGAAGCTTGATGCGGCGGTGCTCGACAAAACTTTGCAGTCGCTGCCCATCGAGCAGCGCATCGCGGTCAAGGCCGAAATGGCCCGCGCCGGCATGATCGAGTAGTGGGCCCAATCACCAACTGCCTGCAGCCCCAAAACTTCAGCAACCCGGCGCGCGGCCCAGCCGCGCGTTTTTATTTTTAAAGAATTTCCGCAAGCAAATCTTTCTTCTAGGAGAAACCATGAACGCGCAATTTATCGACCTGCACGCGGCCGCCGACTATCTGGGGCCGGGCGCAGTGGAGGTCAATCGCTACCAAACGGAAATCACCGACATCGTGCGCCGGCGCGGGGCTTTCGGGCAACGCATCCGCCAGGTGCCGGCCACCGGCCACCCCTCGCGCTTCTTTGAGGAGACCGCCATCAACTCGCTTACCGCCGCGCAATCCTTCATGGACCCGCGCAATATCGTGCCCATCGCCGGTTCTCCCACCCGCGTGGAGCGCAGTGTCCCGCTGAAGGCCCTGGTTTCTCAGATCAACTACAACCTCTTTGATCTGGAAGTGGGGGCACAGCAAAGCCAGTTTGCCTACTTGCAGGCCAAAGACCTGGCCGATTCCGTCGAAGGCCTGCTGCGTACCCATGATGTCGCGCTGTGGAACGGGACCGACACCTCGCTCAGCTCCCCGACCACGGCCCAGTACTTCGGCGCTATCGGACAGATTGAGGCCGGCGGCAATACGCACACAGTGGGCGCCACAGAGAGCATCGTGGACGGGATCAAAGGCGTGATTGCACAAATGGTGGCCAGTTCTTCTTATGAAGTCCGGCCCAGCGCCATTTACGCCAACCCGGTGCTGCTCGACCTGATTGACCGGGAAATGAAGACGGAGTTCAACGTGGTGCTCTCCACCACGGAGATCGCCGCCGGAGTGCGGGTGAAGACGCTCTCCACCCAGGCCGGCGAGTTGCCCCTGATTCCCGAATGGGCGCTCGGCTATACCGGCACCCCGGGCAGCGGGACGGCGACGCTTCCCTGCTATGTGGTGAGCGAAGACATGATCGAGTATCACTGGCTCACCGATCCCAACCCGCGCGTCTTTCAGCTCGGGCTGCCCAACTCGCTGGCTTCGCAGATGGTGGTGGTGAAGTTCGGCGGGATCGTGGTGAAAGGCGCGGCCTACGCGCACTATGAAGTGAAGGTCACGCGATAAGCAAACAGCCGTTGGTCATTGGCCTTTGCCCGTTGGCGAGAGACCGCCCGCGGCGATCTCACAAGGCCAACGACCAACGGCGCAAGGCTGGTCTTATGAACTATCTCGATCCATCGGAATACGAAGCCTATGGGCTGGAAACAACGACGCCGCTGGCGTGGGTCACCTGCGCGTCGGCCATGATTGACGCCCACTGCCGCCGCACAAGTTTGGCGATTGCGCAATATCAGGAACGGCTGCGTCTCGCGGAAGACCGCAACACGGTGCGGCTCACCTATCTTCCGTTGGCTGCGGCCGGTCCGGCGACTACGCCAATTGTTTCCGCACAGGGCCGTTATGCTACGCCCCGGCGCGGAGATTGGGCGATGGAGGACATCCGTTCCCAGGCCGCCCTGGTGTTCGGCCTGCCCAACACGTGGACGGCGATTGATCCGGCGGCCATTGATGTATACCCCGAAACCGGAGAGCTGCGCCTGCCGGTCAATGTGCTCGGGCTCGCCTTCAGCGAAATCGACGTGGTCTACACCGCCGGGTTGAGCACGATCCCCGGCGCAGTGAAAACTGCCTGCGCCCAGATCGTGCGCAACGCGCAGGCCACGCCGGCATTGAACGTTCGCACCAGCCAGATGGACCGCTTGCACATGCAGTATTTCGCCGACACGCTGGTTGACCAGATGGTTCGCAACCTGCTCGCTCCCTACGTCGCGCAGAAAGTGGGATGACCATGCCTGAAACAGGAGTGCAGTTTGGAATCAGCAATGCGGCGGTGGCGCGGGCGGCCGAAGCCATGCTGCGCTCATTGGGGGGAAGTGAAATCAGCCTGGTTTTCCCCCTGGTGACCATGCCCGCCGATCCCAGCGCGCAGTTGGGCCTGGCCGATCCGGGCATCGTGCAGGTCAAGCTGGCTCCAGTCGCTGTCCGCACATTGGCAACCGCTTCGACAGGACCACGACGCCGCTTGGAGTTTCTGATTTCGAGTTTCGCGGTAGCCGCTGAAATGCCCGGGCGCAATGCGTCCTCGCCGGAGTCCTTTTTTGGCGGAGCACTGGGCGTCCTCTACGACGGCGAGATCTTCCACATCGTCAACCTGCAAACCGAGTATTTCGCGGGCGTGGCGTATTTGTTCCGGGTGGAAGCCGTGGAGTAGAGAAACAGCAACCATCCCCGAATTGCCCCCAGCCCAGGCTCTCACGTGAGATTTTCTCTTCCAGGGGGACACCGGGCCGCAGCGAATGGTGGTGTTTATGCAATTTGCCAAAGACACTTTCTACATGACCCTGAGGTCACGGCTGGCCGCCCTGAACCCACAACGCACCGTGACTTTACACGGCGCCGTGCGACCGGCCGTCATTGCCGCGGAAAATGAGCTTACGGCCCTGGCCGATCCCTTGCCCGACGCGTTTTATCTGCAATGGGCCTCAGGGCAAGTGCTGGCGCAGCCCCCGAACAGCCGCCTGCTCATGGAGATGGAGTGTTCGATTTCTTATTTCACGTTGGGTACGGTCGACAGTGGGGTGGACCGCGGCCGCACTCTCGCTCAGCTGGACGCCGAACTCCTCAGCATCTGTCAGCCCTGTCACACCATGAAGCGCGACTACACCCAGTCGCCCAGCGTGGATCTGGGCACAGGAATGTTCTGGACGCCGCCGTGCCTGGGCGAAATCAGCGGCGCAGACGCACGGAGCACAACCAGTCTTGCGCCACGTCTGCAACGCACCGCGCAAGTGCAGTTATTTTTCTTTGCCGAGGGAAATGCTCTATGAGCAATGCAGCCTTGCGAGCAGCCATGACGCCGGTGGCGCGGCGCGTGCGCGCCTTCTTTGCGCCTGTCGATCGCGCGACAGAATCTCCCACCATCTTCGACCCCGGAAAAGCGGGTGCATTCCTGCTGGCGACACCGCCTGCCCCCTGGCTTGACCTGGGCTGGATTGACGACTTCCAGCGCACCGCGACGACCGGGACCGAGCAGCTCCGCTCCGGCGCCACGGGCGCCCCGGTGGGGCAATTCCGCAGCACGCTGGAAGGGCGAGTGCAGTTTCGCTTCCGGGAGTGGGGCAAATTGCAGATGGCGCTGGCCAGCGGCTCGGAGCACATGAATGTGCTGGCCTCCGACCCAAATGCGGATGCGCAACCCTCCGGCGGCACGCCGGTTCCTGCGGCCGCGGTGTTGCCGGGGTCCAGCGGAAGCGAAGTCATGATCGGCGCGGGCGCCGTGGATGACTTCTCTGCCGGTGACATGATCGCCGTCGATGCCGACTACGCACAGCAAACCGGCTATGTGGGATCAGGCATCGCGGCCGCCTATGTGGCCAACTCGGCGGACGTCTTGCATGACCTCCACTACATCCGCCGCGTCACCTTCAACGTGGCGCGCATCGCCGAACGGACGGCCATCTCGTTGGTTCTGGCGCAACCCCTGCCCGGCGGCCCGCCTTTGCCAGGATGGGGCGTACAGAAATTGGTGGCCTTCGTGGACCGCGAAGGCGGATCTTTCTTTCCCCACTGGTCGGGGCTTTTCGTCGCGGAGGAAGAATCCGGAGGGCGTGTATGTTTCTACTATCCGCGCCTCAGCCCTGCCTCGGCTGCGCAGCCCGGAGCCCTGCAGCCCGGAGAAGAGTTCGTGCCCGCGGGAAAGCTGGCCAGCCTGCTGGCGCTGCGAGCTTCCTTCGTGGCCCTTCCGCACGTAGACGGAAACGACGGCAAGACGGTGGTGTGTTACCGCAGCTACTTTCCGGCAGCGGCAGCGGCCTTGTATTGAGAGGGGGTCTGCCGCCGGAGTTGCCAAGCAACTGGTGTTCACACCACACTTCCATGCCATGTGCCCTGTGGAACGAATCGTCACTTGTTCGGAAAATTGGAACGCCCGCTCCCGGCTCGTTCCGATAGCAAGGCCCGGGAGATCCTCTGACGACTTATGAAACTACTTATCGACAATCTGGATGGCCGGGGCGCCGCGGACTACACTTCGGCCATCGACAGTGCCAAACCGCCGCAGGTCTTTCGCCGCCTCAACCGCAAGGCTGAGCTGCACGTCAGCCTGCTGGCCCACCGGCCTGACTTTGTGGTTCCCGTCAATGGCGCTCGCATCACGCTGGGGCGAAGCAACGGCCAGGACGTATTCACCGGTTACCTGATCTCATCGCCACAGTTTGAATACCTCGGCTGGGGAGAAGGCGGGCCGGTGTATCGCTATGCCATCGTAGCGGAGAGCGACGAAGCGATTCTGGACCAGAAACGGCTGCCCGCCCGCTTCCCTTTTGTAGCCAGGAGCGCGGGTAGCGCGCTCCGCCAAATCACGCAGGACCTTCTGCCCGACACCTTTGACACCAGTCCGGTCGCCGACGTGGATACCCTGGCCATGTATTCGCCCGACGCACGCCGGAGCTGGTCCCAGCACGCGACGGAGATCGCCCTACGGGCACGGGCTTGTTACCGCGTCATGAGCGGAGCGCTTGTCTTCGTCCCCATCGGCGCCACCGCCTACACCCTGGATGAATCCGCGGAAGATTTTTCTCCTGCCGGACTTCGCCTGCAATGTCATGACGGCCGCATCAACGATCTCATCCTGCTGGGAGACAATGAACCGCAGGCCTATGTTCGCGACTATTTTGTGGGTGACGACCTCACGCGGAATTTCTATCTCTCGCAGGTTCCCTTCGACCAGCACAGTCAGACCTGGCTGAATGAAGAATACAGTGGTACGGCGCTGGACCCTGTCCGTTGGGATGTGGCGGACCCCTCGCGTGCGATCTCTGTCGGCGGCGGCAAGCTGCAAATCAACGGCGGCAATGGCACAGATGGCCAGACTACCATCCGTCTTCAGGACAAGATCGAGCTGGGCAGCGCCTTCTTCTTGCAGCATGGGGATTTTGCTTTTACCGCAGCTTCTCATGCGGTCATCGGCGGCCTTTATAGCGAGGCGCTATCCATTCCCGGATGTCTCGCCGGCTTTCAGGTAACACCGGCCGGCAGTGTCTGCAACTTGCAAGCGCTGGTCCAGGGCTCCGCTACGGGCAGCACGATCACAACCCTCGCGGGGCGGCATTATGTGCTGACCACGCGGCTCTATGCCTCAGAAGTCTACCGCTTGCAGCAGTCATTCCATTCTTCCCTGCATCCCGCAGGAAATGCCCGGGGTGGGGCGTCGATCACGGCCAATGTCCGCGTCATATTGGAAGTGCACGCCATCGATCCGGCCGATCCCTCCACCATCGTTGCTCCCGCCACAGTGCTCTACGATGGTGTGCTCGCGGCGGCCCCCGGCTTCTGCACCTACGCCCTGGTGAATGCGGCGAATTTGTATGCTTCCGCGACCTTTACCCGCCTTATACAAGCCCCAGCGGTGGAGGTGCGCAGCGCTCTCTCCGGAAGCGGCTACCGCACGCGCCTGGTCGGCGCACTCTCGGACGGCGCCGAATGCACCCTGGGCTCGGGCCCCGCGCTCGATTTTTTCTCGCAATCTGTGCCCCATCTGAATGAGGCGATTGAAGTCCGCTACCGCGGTATCGGACGGGCCCGGACAAGAATTACCGATCCGGACAGCATTGCCGCTCTGGCCCAGGGAGCAAGGGATGGGGTGCGGGGGGTATTGCGCCATATGAAGTCCCCGGAAGCCCGTACTTCGGCAGATTGCGAGAGCGCGGCGCTGGCGGTGTTCGACGACTTCGGGGCCCTAGTTTGGAGCGGGGAATATCACACCTGGAGCGACTTCCTGCCCGGCGCGGCCGCGGATATTTTTCCCGGCGACGCCCTGCACGTGAATATTCCGTCGCGCAACGCGGCCTTTACCGCGGTTGTGCGGGAAGTCGCCATCGAGTTCTTAGACCTGGCTGGAGACCGCGGGCTTTACCGCATTCAATTCGCCGAAGACGGAGATTCTCCTCTCGGCTTGGAGTTCGAAATTGCCTCCTCTCGAACTCTCTTCGATCTGGCGGCCGTCCCCAGGACGCAGGTGGGGACGACCTATCTGGAAAATCTTACCGGCGCCGCCATCACGGCCATCGACTCCACCAGCGTTACTCTCGACGCGGGCATGGTCCCGCCGCCGAGCGGCGGGGTGGAGGTGCGTTGGAGCGATGTCGGCTGGGGCCCGGACAATGACCGCAACCTAATCGGCCGCTTCAGCGCGCAAAGTTTCTCGGTGCCCCGGCTTTCCCGCGTGGAGGACTACTTCTTGCGGCTCTATGACAGCGCTACGCCCCCGAGATATTCCCGCTACTCGGCTGCATTGCACCTCGATTACCCCTACGGGGCGTAGCAGTCCCTTCATCACCGACCAGCCAATTTTTTGAGGAGCCTTTATGGACTTCGTTACCAAACTCTTGCAGGGTCTGGCCTTTCTGCCTACCCTGGTCACCGGCGTGGAGAACTTCTTTGCCGGCCGTAGCGGTACCGAGAAAAAGGAAGCGGCGCTTTCCTTTGTGCAGGCGGCTTTGTCCCTGACCGACGCCATCACCAGCCGTCAGATTGTCGATGAAACCCAGTTCCGCGCCGGCCTGTCCACGGTGATCGACGGCATCGTTCAATGCCTGAACGCGTCCGCATGGGCCAAGGCCAAGCCGTAAGAAAAAAGGCGGGCCTGATGGCCCGCCTTGTGTTCTGACGAAAACCTCAACTATCCGATCTCTTCGTTCCAGTTTTCCAGGGCCTTCTTCACCGCAACCATGAACTGGTCGGCCACCGCGCCGTCAATCAGGCGGTGGTCATAGCCCAGCGTCAGGTTCACCACGGAACGAATCGCGATGGAGTCATTGCCGTCTTTGTCGGTGATGACCAGGGGTGTCTTGGTGATGCCGCCCACACCCATGATGGCCGAATTGGGCTGATTGATAATGGGCAGTCCAAACACCGCGCCGAATTGGCCGGGATTGGTCACGGTGAAGGTGGCGCCCTCCACATCGTCCGGCTTCAGCTTCTTGGTGCGAGCACGCTCCCCCAGGTCGGCAATACCGCGTTGCAGGCCCAGGAAGTTCAGGTCGCCCGCGTTCTTCAGCACGGGAACGATCAGCCCCCAATCGAGCGCCACGGCAATGCCCACATTGATGTTGCGGTGGTAGCGAATGCTGTCGCCTTCCGTCGAAGCGTTCACAATCGGATACTGCTGCAATGCGATGATCGCGGCCCGCACGAAGAACGGCATGAAGGTCAGGCGCACGCCGTTGCGTTGCTCAAATCCGTTTTTCAGCTTGTTGCGCAGGGCCACAATGCGGCTGAAATCCACCTGGAACATGCAGTGCACGTGGGCGCTGGTGCGGCGCGATTCCAACATGCGCTGGGCAATGATCTTGCGCATCTGCGTCATGGGCACTAAATCGCCGGGGATCGCGGCCGGGGCAGCGGGCTTGGGCGCGGAGGGCGCCGCCGCAGCCGCCACAGGGGCCGCAGCCGGGGCTGCCGGCTTGGCGCCTTTTTCGATGAAATCCAGAATGTCCTGCTTGGTGATGCGTCCGCCCAGACCGGTCCCCAAAACTTTGCCCAGGTCTACGTTGTGTTCGCGGGCGATCTTGCGCACCAGGGGCGACGAGCGTGCGTGCTCATCTTCTTCCTCATGGGCGGGGGCTGCGGGAGCTGCCGCAGCGGGTTCCGCGGCCTTGAGGGGAGCAGCGGCCTTTTTCTCCGGCGCGGCCGCCTTGGCAGGGGCAGATCCCTCGCCTTCCGCCGCGATGGTCCCCACTACAGTATTCACCTGCACCGTGGTGCCTTCGGCGACCTTGATCTCCTGCAGCACGCCGGCGGCCGGCGCGGGGATCTCGGCATCCACCTTGTCGGTGGAGATCTCAAATAGGGGCTCGTCCCGCTGGACCTTGTCTCCCGGCTTCTTCAGCCATTTGGTGATGGTGCCCTCTACAATGGACTCGCCCATTTGGGGCATGATGATGTCTGTCGGCATAATTCCTTCCTGAATACAGGCTCAATCCACAAAAAGCGCAACTTCTGATTATAGCCAATGGGGGCGATTCCCGTAGGTTACCCCCGGGGGCTAGTGGACCGGTGTCGCGGGCGCCGGAGTGCCCGTTTGCGGCGTCGTCTCGCTATAAGTCTTCTTCCAGAATTCCTGCACCCCCGGAGAAAGCTTGTCAATACGGGCCAAGAACGCAGTGACCTTCCACATTTCCTCTTCGCTCATCGTTTTGCTCCAGGCGGGCATCCCGCTATAGCGTATCCCGGTCCGTACTACATAGAAAATGTGCCACTCCGGATCATCCGCTGGGTGAAGAATTAACTGCGGGACGGGGGGATAAAAAGAATGGGCCATAGCACTGGGCTTGCGATCGAGGTCGCCATGGCACTCCGCGCAGGCCATGGTGTAGATCTTCATGCCCGCGATGATGTTCTCGTCCGTAGGGGGCAGGGGATTGGTCACGCGCGGAGCGTGCCGATCCATGGAAGCATCCAGGGCCCGGTTGGCGATGCTGCTCTCCAGATTGGAGGGGGCAATGTCCGCATTACTGGGAAAATAGCCGAGCCATAGCGCCACCAGGGCGGCCACGGCCAGGACAACCACCGCCGTAAATATGCCAAATAAAAAGCTGCGCATAACGCCTCCGTGGGGAACAAAGGGTGCAGCGACGGAACTGCTGAGGGCGAGTATATGCGAAAGCCCGGGCCCGGGCGAATCGCGCCTGGGCGCCCGGGTTCCGTGGGAGGTCAGAAAAAAAGACGCAGGCGGGAACTAGTAGGCCTTGAGCTTGCGGGCCTCCTGCACAATGTCAGAAACCTTGGGCAGATAGAATTTTTCCTGGGGCGGCGAAAACGGCACCGCCGAATCCAGGCCTGCGATCCGGACGATCGGGCCATCCAGATCGTCGAATGCTTCTTCGTTAATGATGGCGGCGATTTCACCCGCCAAGCCGCCGGTGCGCGCGTGCTCATGCAGCACGATCACTTTGTTCGTCTTCTTCACCGTCTGCACGATGGCCGCGCGGTCCAGCGGCGCCACCGTGCGCAGGTCCAGCACTTCGAGATCAATGCCTTCTTTGGCCAGAAGGTCCGCGGCTTCCAGCGCCGAGTGGACCAGGGCGGCATAGGTGATCACGCTCAGGTGGGTACCTTCGCGGGCCACCCGCGCCTTGCCGATCGGCACCACATAATCCCCTTCCGGAACTTCTTCCTTGATCCGCCGGTAGAGATATTTGTGTTCGAAGAAGATGACGGGATTGTTGTCGCGAATAGACGCCTTGATCAGCCCCTTGGCGTCATAAGGAGTGGCCGGACACACCACTTTCAGCCCGGGATTATGCACGAACCACATCTCCGGGTTCTGCGAGTGGAAGGGACCGCCGTGCACATAGCCGCCGCTCGGACCGCGCAGCACCAGCGGCGCCGGCGCCCCCCAAAGATAGTGCGCCTTGGCCACCACGTTGCTGATCTGGTTAAAAGCGCAGCCGATGAAGTCCATGAACTGAAATTCCGCTACCGGGCGCATGCCGGTCAGGGAAGCGCCGAAGGCAGCGCCCACAATGGCCGATTCGGCAATGGGCGTGTCCAGCACACGCTCCGCTCCGAAGCGGTCGATGAAGCCGTCCGTGATCTTGAACGCGCCACCGTAAATGCCGATGTCCTCACCCAGGCAGAATACGGTGGGGTCGCGCTCCATTTCTTCCCAGATTCCCTGGCGGATGGCTTCGAGGTAGGTCAGTTGTGGCATAGGGGTCCTCAGTGGGTGCTGGCCGGAGCAGAGGGCTGGGCCGGCTCGGGCGTGCCCGGTTTGCGCAGCGATTCCGTCCAGGCGCAAACCGCGCTTCGCTCCTCCTGGCCCAATTTGGCGTCGCGGTGGATCCAGGTGTACTTTGCGTCGGGCATGCCACCGTCGCGCACCTGATCACAGATTTCCTCCAGCTTATGGTCCTTTCGCTTTTCCGAATATGTGCCCCACTCGGAAAAATTCAGTTCATGCCGGGCTTCTTTTACGTCGTTGGCCACCAGCCAGGACACGGGGGCCACTTTGCTGTACCAGGGCCAACGGGTTTCGTTGGAATGGCAGTCCTTGCAGGAGCGCTGCACGATGGCGTGAATATTGGCCGGGACCGTCGCCGCGGCAAAGATGGTCTTGGCTGGATCGACCGGCGGATTCTCCCGGTGCACCGGGACCAGCTGAATCGCCAGAAACGAGATGGCGAGAATGCGCCTTAGGTGCTTTCCCCAGTTCTGCATGGATGATTTCGTCTCCTGTCCCGGGTAATTTCTCGCCCGCACAAAAGCTATTTCAAATGCACGGCCGCTTCCGTCTGCCGGAACGCCCCCGTTCCCTTTCTTACTTTGGGCACACCGTATTTCGGCCGGATGGTGTGGCAACCCTCCTCGCAATAGACCCCGCCCAGGGCCGACTCCGGTTGCGGCATGGGAGAGTTCACTGCTATCTCCCGCTCCACCTCAATTTCACGCTCGACTTCCTCGAGCAGGGCTTTGTTCTCTTCCAGCGTCAGCCATTTCCTGGTGTGCAGCAGATAGTTTTCCATCCGGGCAATGGGATCGCGCTTCTTCCAATATTCAAACAAGGCGTGGGGGACATAGTTGGCGCCGTCGTGAATGGCATGGCCCTTCATGCGCATCATTTTGGCTTCAATCAGGGTCGGCCCTTCCCCGCGATGCGCTCGCTCCACCGCTTCGTGGGCCGCGTCATACACCTGGCAGGCGTCGGTGCCGTCCACGATGACGCCGGGGATCCCATACCCAATGGCCCGCTCCGCCAGGTCTTTGTTCCGGTACTGCATTTCGGAGGGCGTGGAGTAGGCCCACATATTGCTTTCGATAAACAGCACCAGGCCGAGGTTCTGCACGGAAGCAAAATTGATGCCTTCGTAGGTCACGCCGGTTGATTGCCCACCGTCGCCGATGTAGGTCATCACCGCAATGTCGCGTCCCTGCAGCCGCGCTCCCAGCGCGACCCCGGACAATACCGGAATCAGGTCCCCCAGCATGGAGATGGGCGCCACCATGTTGCGCTCGTAGAGGTCGCCGAAATGGGAGGTCCCGTCGCGGCCCTTGGTGGGAGATCCGGCCTTGGCCATGTACTGCATCATGGTGTCGCGGGCGCGGAAGCCGCGCACCAGCAGCGACCCCTGATTGCGGATCATAGGGGCAAACCAGTCGTCTTTCGCCAGCGCATAAGCCGAGGCGCAGGAACACGCCTCCTGCCCTAAGCCAAAGTACACCCCACCCACGACCTTGCCCTGTTTGTAGAGGTGCTCCAGAGCGGTTTCCATCTTGCGATTCATCACCATGAAGCGGTAAATGGCGATGCACTGCTGTTGGCTCAGATATTTCGAGTCGCGAAGGGGCGGAACCGGCGCGTGCAGGTCACCGGAAACCTCATAACGCACCTCCTCGCCTTTGCGTACCTGGCGGACGGTAATCTCGGACACCTCCTGCCGGTAATCCGGCAGAGCATAGGTGCGCTCCTGTTGGGCGCGAGATGGAACGGACGAAGGCTGCGACCCGTTCGAGGGAGTCGTCGATTTTAGCTGCGGTTTAGATTGCGATTCCGGCCTTTTCTGCATTGGCATATAGGTTCGCGGGATAGGGTCTTTAGATGCTAACGCGAGGAGATACAAATGGGCTAGTACAGGGATGAGCCCGGGTCATAAGGCGACCCCTAACTCCATAGGCGTTGCTTGCGGGGCGCCGGCCGCCGCAGCGCAGCCTGAGGCCCCCGAGTAGACCGCGATTCTGCCTTTGCGCCCTCGGCGTTTCAAGATTTGGATAGGACGGGAAGAGGTCCCAAAGCTTGCAGGAAAAAGCGGCTCTCAGGCCCGGGCGGTATCGTCGTCTTGATGGATACTGCGCAGCTCCGAGGGCACCTGCAGCGGCACCCCTACTTTGGGAGCGAGCAAATCGTCCAGATTCTCCAGCCATAGAATTTGCGTCTCAAACACAAAGCCGAAGTTGCGGGAGATGGAGTGCGCGACCTCGTTCAAAGAAGCCTTTTTGCCGAGCTCTTTTTCGATGGAAGTCACTGGCTTGGTCTCAATCCCGCAGGGAACGATCAGATGGAAAAAGCTCAGGTCGGTGTTCACATTCAGGGCAAAGCCGTGGGAGGTCACCGCCCGCGAAATATGCACGCCGATGGCGGCGATTTTCGACTCCGGGACAGCTTCTTCCGGACGCGTCCACACTCCGGTGAGCCCCGGCACGCGGTGGGCAGGAATCTGGAAATCGGCGCAGGTACGGATCAAAACTTCTTCCAGCCTACGGACATAATCCACCGCGCCCAGCATTTTGCGGCCCTCTTCCGCGCCGCCGTTGCGCAGTTCGTCGCGCAGCGCTCCCCGCAGATCAAAAATCGGATACCCGACAATTTGTCCTGGCCCGTGGAAGGTCACATCGCCGCCGCGGTCGCACTCAAAGACCTCGACTCCCCGTTTCGCCAGCATCTCCGGCGAAGCCAGGATGTTTTTCTGCTTGGCGTTGCGGCCCATGGTGATGACCGGCGCGTGTTCCAGCAATAAGAGCACGTCGCCGATGCTGCCCTCTTTGCGCATTTCGACCAGCCGCTTCTGCAGGCGCAGGCCGGTGGCGTAATCGAGGGTCCCGAGTTGCAAAACAGAAATCATGCCTTTTTATTTTACGCTCAGCCGCCGGACGACGCCGGCTGTCCCAGCAGCACGCGCTCGGCCCCGGCAAAGAGCTTACGCAAGGACCGGACCACCCAACGGATGAGCAGGACAATCACCACCAGCAGGATGACAACAATTCCCGCCGCCCCATAGGGATGCTGCGTAGCGAACCAGGTGAGAAAGACCACAAAACCGTCTTCGGCCACGCTCAGTGCCATGTTCGAGAATGGCTCCGGAGACGGTGTGACCGCCGCTCGCACCGCGGTCTTTCCACCATGCGCCGCCAGCGCAATCAATCCACCGGCCAGCGCCGCCATAAGCTGCTTCGGGACCGGCAGCGCCGAGGTCGCATGATACGCCACCAGGGCGGCCACCGGCACGCGCACGAAAGTTTGCAGGGAATTCCAGAGGAGATCGAAGGCGGGGATTTTATCGGCAAAGAACTCGATGACAAATAAAGCCAGGCTGATCCCAATCACCACCCAACTGGTCAGCAGATGCAGGCTCTCGGGCAGGGTGAGCACTCCGAAGCGCGCGAGAAGTCCCAGAGACGCGATGGTGGCGTAGACATTCAAGCCGGCGGCAAAACTGACCGCCACCAGTAGCGCCGCCAGTTCATGGGCATCGAACCGCATGTTTACAGTTTGACGAATAACATCTCAGTTTGTCATTCCGAGCCAAAAATCCTCGGCCCGGAAATGACAAACTAGACGATGTAAATTTCTGCTCTTGGCTAAAAGCTAACGGCTAATGGCCAAAGCGCCGTCTTACACGTTGATGGCCAGCCCATACACACTATTGGAAGCATCCAGCATGGCTTCGGCCAAGGTCGGGTGGGCGTGGATCGTCCACATCAAATCTTCCGCCGTGGCCTCCAGCTCCATGGCCGCCACCGCTTCCGCAATCAATTCCGTTGCCTGCGGCCCGATGATGTGCACGCCCAGAATCTCGCCGTGTTTGGCGTCGGAAACGATCTTGATGAAGCCCTCGTGCTGCCCCACAATCGAGGCCCTTGAGTTGGCCGAGAAGGGGAACTTGCCGACCTTTACGTCATAACCCAGCTCCCGCGCTTTGGCTTCGGTCAGTCCTACGCTGCCAATTTCCGGATGGCAATACGTCGCGCCGGGAATTTTGCGGGGATCAATCGGTTTCGCGTCCTTCTCCGCAATCGTCGCCACTGCGACCAAACCTTCCATCGCGCCCACATGCGCTAACTGCGGCGTGCCCAGCACAATATCGCCGATAGCATAGACGCCCGGCTCCGCCGTCTGCATCCATTCGTCGGTCTTGATGAAGCCGCGGTCCGCCTGGATCTTGGTCTTCTCCAGGCCGATATTTTCCGTGCGTGGCTTGCGGCCCACCGCGATCAGAATCTTCTCCGCGTCGATCTTCTGCTGCTTGCCGTCCACGGTGAAGGTGACGGCCACGCCGGTCTTGGTCGTATCTACTTTGTCGAGCTTGGCTCCGGTATGGAAGCCGATGCCGCGCTTGCGGTAGACCCGCGCCAGCTCCTTCGAAACCTCTTCATCTTCCACCGGCACCAGGCGGGGCAACATTTCGAGGATGGTCACCTCGGCATCGAATGAGCGATAGATGGAGGCGAACTCCACCCCCACCGCGCCCGCCCCCACAATCACCAGCGATTTGGGAATTTCCTTCAGGCTGAGGATCTCGATGTTGGTCAGGACCTTGTCATCCGCTTCCAATCCAGGAATCATGCGCGCTTCCGACCCGGTGGAAAGAATCACATGCTTGGCCTTGAGCTGCGTGGTCTTGCCCTCGTTGGTCACGTCCACCGTGAACACGCCGCCCTTGGCCGGACCGGTGAGCTTGCCGAAGCCGCGCACCGTCTCGACTTTGTTCTTCTTCATCAGATATTCCAGGCCCTTGGCATGCTTGGTGACGATCTTCGCCTTGCGGTCCTGGACCGCCGCCCAGTTCAGCTTGCGGCTGTCGACTCCCTCTATGCCATACTCCTTGGCGCCCTTCAGGTGGTCCCACAGTTCGGCATTGAACAGCAGCGCCTTGGTGGGAATGCAGCCCACGTGCAGGCAGGTCCCGCCCAGCACGTTATCTTTCTCAATCAGGGCCGTCTTCAGGCCGTACTGGCCTGCACGAATAGCAGCCGTATACCCCGCCGGGCCGCTGCCGATAATGGCGACATCGTAAATGGTTTCGGACAAAGCAATCGCTCCTTACCTACGTACAAACAGATGATGGATGGCAAACATTCGATTCTAGTCCAGCAGGCGGGATTGGCCAAACCTCCGGCTAGGTCGCGTGGGGGGCGAATAGGGATTTACAGGTCATTTTCGAAGCGCTTGCTGGACGCTCTCAGCCCAGCAGCCGGGCGGCCTCTTTTGCATAGTAGGTGAGAATCAGACTGGCCCCGGCGCGGCGGATGGAAAGCAGCGACTCCAGGATGACGCGCTCGCGTTCAATCCAGCCATTGCGGGCCGCAGCTTCAATCATGGCGTACTCGCCGGAAACCTGATAGGCCGACAGGGGCAAGTCGAAGCGCTCACGCGCCGCGGCAATCACATCCAGATAGGGCAGCGCCGGTTTCACCATAATCATGTCGGCGCCTTCCTCGATGTCGAGTTCAATCTCGCGCATGGCTTCGCGCAGGTTGGCCCCATCCATCTGGTAGGAACGCCGGTCGCCAAACTGCGGGGCGGAGTCGGCGGCTTCGCGGAAGGGCCCGTAGAAGCCGGAGGCAAACTTGGCGGCATAGGAAAGGATCGGCGTATTGGCAAAACCCGCCGCATCCAGGGCGCGGCGAATTGCCCCCACCCGCCCATCCATCATGTCGGAGGGCGCGATAATGTCCACTCCCGCCCGCGCCTGGGACACCGCGGTTCTGGCCAGGATCTCGAGCGTGGGGTCATTGAGGATCTCGTAGTCGGAACCGGCCGCTTTGACGATGCCGCAATGTCCATGCGACATGTATTCGCACAGGCAAACGTCCGCGATCACCACCAGGCCCGGCACTTCCTTCTTTAACGCCCGCGCCGCCCGCTGTACGATGCCGTCCTCGGCCCAGGCCCCGGTTGCAACCTCGTCCTTTTTTTCCGGCAGCCCAAATAAGATGACGCCGGGCACGCCTAAAGAGTAGGCTTCCCGGGCTTCCTGGACTGTCTGATCTACAGACAAATTGCTCACCCCAGGCATGGAGCCCACGGCTTTGCGCACCCCCTCGCCGGGGCACACAAATAGCGGATAAATAAAGGATTCCGGGGACAGCCGGGTTTCTCGCACGAGGGAGCGCAGGGGCTCAGTTTGGCGAAGGCGGCGAAGGCGCGTAATGGGAAACGCCATAATGGGAATTTTAGCAGAGCCCTCTGCCCTACACACGCGAGTAACTTGCAAGCGGGAGACGGGGTTGGGGGCACGACCAATCGCTACTAAAATGGAAATGGGATGAGTTGGCAACGCAGAGGTTGGGCCCTTTTCGCAGCGATTCTGGTGGTGGGGTATACCGCGCTCTCCCTTTCTCTTCCCGCCGGCCCCAGGCTCACCTGGATCGGCAACTTCGTTCCCCTTGGGCTCATGCTGCTGGCCACCGCCGTCATGGCGCTCAATGCCTGGCGTGCGCCACGCAACGTTCGTGCTTTCTGGATCCTGTGGGCTGCGGGCTGTTTCTTCTGGACCATCAATCAGTCGTTGTGGACTTACTACGAAGCCATCCGCCAAACCAACCTTCCTGAGCCTTTCTTCGGCGATATTATTCTCTTCCTCCACGTCGTGCCCTTCATGGCCGCCGTGGCGTTACGCCCGCACCGCTCACGTGAAGGCCAGAACCAGTTCTTCAGCACCGTGAATTTTTTCATGCTGCTCATCTGGTGGGTCTTTCTATACGCTTTCCTGGTCTTCCCCGAAGAGTTCATCCTGCTGCAAGTCAACACGTATAGCCGCAACTACGACTTGCTTTATCTCTTCGAAAATCTGGTCCTGGTGCTTGCCCTGGGCGCCCTCGCCGCCACCACTAGAGGGCCGTGGCGAAAGTTGTATTGGAACCTGTGTGTGGCCAACGCGCTCTACGCATTCAACTCCTTGTTGATGAATGTGGCCATTGGCAAGGGCGTCTATTACACCGGCAGTTTCTACGATGTTGCCTTCCTGGCCTCGATCTGCTGGCTGATCTGGAGTGGCCTGGTGGCCCTGGAGCAGCATCCCGTTCCCGAACCGGCCACGCCGGTGAAGGCGGGCTGGATCACCGTGACGCCCCGCCTGGCCATGTTGGCCATCCTTTCGCTCCCGCTGATGGGGTTCTGGGTGATCTTCCGCGATCCCGCCCCGGCACCTTTGCGTCAATTCCGCCTTTTGGTTCTCTTGCTGGCCATGCTGGTTCTGGGCAGTTTCGCCTTCCTCCGGCAATACCAGCTGGACCAGAGCCTGGCGCGCTTGCTGCGCACATCGCAGGAAGGTCTGGACAATCTGCGCCGGCTGCAACAGGAACTCATCCAACAGGAAAAACTTGCCTCTCTGGGACAGTTGGTCGCGGGCGCCGCCCATGAAATCAACCATCCTTTGTCCGCCATTCTGGGCTACTCCGACCTGTTGCGTCAGGACACCGGCCTGCGGCCCGAGCAATCTTCCATGGTGAACAAGATCTCGGATCAGGCGCGGCGTACCCGCGATCTGGTCCTGGGGCTGCTCAGCTTCGCTCAGCAGGCGCCGGGCGAAAAGTCCCTGCTCGATATGGGGGAGATTGTGCGCCGGGCCGTCAAAATGGAAATGCTCCGCCTGGAAAGCAAGAAAATTCAGGTTTCCACTAACATCCCCAACGACCTGCCGCAGATTTATGGCAATACTAGCCAGCTCCTGCAGTGTTGCCTGCAAATCATCGCCAACGCGATGCAGGCCATGGAGGAGACCGGGGGCGGCACTCTTTCGATACAGGCCCGACAAGAGAATTTAGGGGGACGCCAGACCCTGCTCGTGGAGTTCCTGGACTCAGGACCCGGTATCAAGGACCCCGGCCGGGTCTTCGACCCCTTCTATACCACGAAGCCGATCGGCAAGGGTACGGGGCTGGGCCTGAGCGTGAGCTATGGTCTTGTCCACGACCACCACGGTCAAATCACCTGCCAGAACCGTCCCGAGGGCGGCGCCGCCTTCTATCTCCGGTTCCCCGCCGCCACCCCGGCATAAGCGGACCGGTTCTCCTCCTCTCTTACCAAGCGCGAAAAAACCTGTACCATAAATCTGCAATGTCTTCTTCGCTGATCCACGGGAGTACGCGCATCCTGGAATTTGAGGCGCTCTGCGAGCTGCTGCGCGGCTATGCGGCCTCCGCCCCCGGGCAAGAGAAAATTACCGCTCTGGCCCCCGCTACGGACTCCGCCTGGATCCACGAGCAATTGCAGTTGACGGAAGAAGTCCGTGAATTTCGCCGCGCCGGGGGCAGCTTCGACTTCTCGCCCCTGTTGGATGTCACGCCCGCGCTCCACAAGGCCCGGATTGAAGGCGCGGCCCTGGAGATCTCCGAAATCCGCGAGGTCCTGCAAGTCGTGGACTGCGCCTCTGCCTGGCGGGAGATCACCCTAAACCCACCCGCGGCCATGAAAACCGCCTGGCCGGCGGTGGCCCGGCTCTCCTCCGGGATCGAGGATTTCGGGCCCTTATGGCGGGGTTTTCGCAATAAGATCCAGCCTGACGGCACGCTCGACGACCAGGCTTCGCCCGAACTGGCACGCATTCGCCGGGAAATCGAAAAGCAGCGCCGCACCATTCAGGACTCGCTGCGCGGCTATCTGCGCCGCCTGGCTGAAGGCCACGCCGTCCAGGACGAACTGATTACCATCCGCGGCGACCGCTTCGTGATCCCTGTCAAAGTCGAACAGAAACGCCGGGTGCAGGGCGTAGTGCACGGGGCCAGTTCCAGCGGGCAGACGGTGTTCGTCGAACCGCTCGAAACCATCGAGCAGAACAACGAGATGGTGCGCCTCTTCGACGAAGAGCAAGCGGAAATCCATCGCATTCTGCTCGCCATGACGCGCGCCATTGCGGAGCATGCTCCCGCCATCCGGGAGGCGGTTTCCCTTCTCGCCGAGCTGGAATTGCAGTTCGCCAAAGCGCGCTTCGCCGAAGACTACTACTGCGTCTCCCCGCGTTTGCTGCCGGCCGGGGAGCACGCCTTGCTTCTCCACCAGGCCCGCCACCCTTTGCTCGAACGCAACCTGAAACTCAAAGGCGGAGCCATTGTCCCCGTCAATTTGGAGCTGGAGGGACAGCAACGGCAACTGGTCATCAGCGGCCCTAACACCGGGGGCAAAACCGTGGGCCTGAAGACCGCCGGCCTGCTGGCCCTGATGGCACAGTCGGGAATCCCGGTACCCGCCGGCGCGGCCCGCCTGCCGGTGTTTGATGCAGTGCTGGCCGACATTGGCGACTACCAGTCCATTGAACAGAACCTCTCCACTTTTTCCGCCCACGTCACCAATATTGACTTCCTTTCCCGCACCGCCACCGCCGACTCGCTCGTCTTGCTGGATGAGCTGGGCTCGGCCACCGATCCCGAGGAAGGCGCTGCCTTAGCCGTGGCCATCGCTGCCTGCTTTCTGGAGCGGGGATGCATCAGCATCATTTCCACCCATCACACTTCTCTGAAGGTCTATGGCGCGAATACGCCGGGCGTGGTGAATGCCTCGGTGGGCTTTGATGAAGCGACATTGCAACCCACCTACGAGCTGAAGATCGGGGTGCCGGGGGCCTCCGCCGGCATCAACATTGCGCAACGCCTCGGCCTGAACCCCGCGATTATTGATGCGGCCCGCGCCCGCTTGGGTACGCAGGCGCGCGACATCGGGCAGTTTCTCGACCATCTGCATGCCGAACTGGAAGCGGCGCAGTCCGAGCGCCGGCAACTGCAGGCCCGAGAAGAGGACCTAACCCGGGAAAAAGCCGCTCTGGCCAGCGAGGGCCGCAAGGAGCAGCAAGTCAAGATCAAAGAGATGGAGAAGAAGCTCGAGGTCCTTTTGCGCGACTTCGAGTATCACGCGCGCGAAGCGGTGGCCGCGGTGCAAGATCGCGTCGCCGCCCAGAAGCTTTCCAAAGATGCAGAGCGCCGCATCTCCAAGCTGCGCCGCGAGTTTCGCGAACAATTCGACTCCGCCGTGGTGGCCCATGCCACCGGCTCAGACCGTAACGACCCGCACGCGCAGCCGCAAATCGTCCAGCACGCCGCGGAAGGCGATACCGTCAAACTGAAATCCGTGGGACGTTCCGCAGTCATCAAGCGCCGACTCGACGACGGCCATTTCGAAGTCGAGATTGGGGTGATGAAAATGCGCATTGCGCGCGAAGACATCGCCGAAGTCGTGGCCCGCAAAGTGGAATCCCCTGTTCTGGCCGCCCGTTCGCGGGGAGTCTCCGTTTCCCTGGAGAGCGAAGACTCGGCTGTGCCCAGCGAGATCAACGTGATCGGACATACCGTGGACGATGCCACCCGCGCCGTAGAAAAGTTCGTGGACCGCGCCTTCCTGGCCGGCCTGCCCCGGGTGCGGGTCGTCCATGGCAGCGGCATGGGCATCCTTCGCAAAGCGCTGCGGCAATTTCTGCAGCAGCATCCTCATGTCGCCAGTGTCAGCGAACCGCCGCAACAAGAGGGTGGTGGCGGGGCCACGGTGGTAGAGCTCAAGCTTTAACCGGCGGCATTCTGCAGGAAAAAGAAAAAGGCGGAGCCACCGCTCCGCCTTTCTTGCACCAGCAAATCTCTACCGGCGTCCCTTTTTCTTCTTTGCTACCTTCTTCTTGGCGGGTTTCTTCTTGGCCGTCTTTTTTGCGGGTTTTTTCTTGGCCGCTTTTTTGGCCGGCTTCTTGGCCTTTTTCGCGGGCTTCTTCTGGGCTGGCTTCTTTTTGGCGGGCTTCTTCTTAGCCGCCTTCTTCTTGGGAGCAGGCCCGGTCAGGTTGAGCTTCGATCCGCCTCCCCCGGAGGTCGCCTGGGGCGAAGAAGCGGGAGGGGGCGGCGCGGCTGCAGCCAGGGCTGGCAGATCTGCTTCTTCTTCCTCCTCTTCCTCTTCGTCGTAGTCCTCTTCCAGCGAGTCGCCGTAAGACCCGCCGTCACCTAGATCATCGGTTTCATCATCACGCCCGTAATACACAATTTCATCATCGAAGGTCATTGCTCCTCCTGGGTTCCGGACGCCTCGGCGCCGGAGGTTTCGCACGCTGTGCGCGCTAGGGAAATAAGAGACGACAGAACGTCACCATGATTGGCGGAATGGCGCGCGATTATAGCATAGCCATTGTCGCCTGCTTCAATGAACACTTGTTCCCTCCAACCGTGCGTCCATTTCCCTGCATATTACACGCAGGACGCCTGCCGGGGAACGCGGAACTTAGCGTATGCCGCGAACAATGAGAATCATGCCGGGACGAAGAATATCGATGCCGCGGTTGTCTCGTTCGAGGGCGGCCACCGTGGTGTTGTAGGAGCTGGCAATCGAAAACAGGGTCTCACCCGCCTTGACCTTGTGGTGCACCACCGGCTTTGCGGAAATCGAAGCTAACTGGCTTGTCTTGTTTGACTTAGAAGATTTTTGCCGGGCCTGCACAGAGGCTGTCTGGGTGCCCTGTAGACTGGGGGACACGGGCAAATGCAGGTAGAGCACACGCCGCCCCTGCAGGCTGTTGCCCTTGAGCCGGTTCCATTGCCGCACCATGGTGGCAGATACAGCAAAATTCTCCGCCACGGATTGCACCGTGTCGCCTTTGCGCACGTTGTAGCGGGTAATGCGGCGCGCATAGGTCTGCGCTTCTTCGCCCTTGACCCGTTTTCCCGGAGCAATCGGAATAATCAACTTCTGCTCGGCTTCCAGTTCATTGCCTTCCAGTTGATTGGCGCGGGCGATGGCCTGGGGAGTAGTGCGATAAGTGCGCGCCAGGGCAGGCAGGGTCTCGCCTTCCTTCACACTGTGATACCGCCACCATACCCGCATGTCGGGGGGGATCACGGCAATCGACTCCAGATACTGCTCCTTGCTCCCGACCGGAAGGTGCAATTCAAATTTTGCGTCTTTGGGGGTCGCCCAGCGCAGCATGCTGGGGTTCATCTCCAACAGGGTGGCCACCGGCACGTCCACGCATTGCGCCACCAGGCGCAGATCCACCGGGTAGTTGACCGTGACCGTCTCATAGGCGATGGGTTCATCCGGAACCACATCCTCCAAGCCGTATTGCGCAGGGTTCTTGGCCATGATGGTCACGGCCAGAATGATGGGAACGTAATTCCTGGTTTCCTTGGGCAGCACGTTGCGCTGATAAAGTTCCCAGAAATCCGCGTAGCCGGTGCGCTTCACCGCCTGCTGTACATTTCCCGGCCCGGAATTGTAGGCGGCCATGGCCAGATACCAGTCGCCGAACTGGTGATAGAGGTCCTTCAAATGACGGGCCGCCGCGCGGGTGGCTTTTTCCGGGTCCTGGCGTTCGTCAATCCAGACGCTGCGATGCAGGCCATATCCCCGGCCGCGCGCCGCCATGAATTGCCAGATGCCGCGCGCTCCGGCCCGGGAAACGGCCAAGGGGTGAAATCCCGACTCCGCCTGCGCCAGGTAGATCAGGTCCTGGGGCACGCCTTCCTCGCGCAATATGCGCCGGATCATCTGGTCATAACGACCGCTGCGGGTCAGGGCCCGCTCCAGCTGCCCCTTCCCCCGGTTCGAGAAGTAGTTGATATAGCCCGCCACCTGATCCGTCATCATCAGGGGCAGGTCGGAATTGGTGGCCTTGATCTCGGCCTCGGCCTTGGCCTTCACCCCGGGGTCCATGGCCGGGATAGTCTCATTCACTTCATCAATGGGCGCCGGCTCGGACTTTTGCTGGGTAGAAGCATCGCTCTGCTGCAGCGCCTGATCGGCCCGCAGGTTCTCCGCCGCAGTCACCTTGATGTAGGCGTTGGCCAGGCGGCTATCGGAATGCAGGTCCCACTTGCTGCCCAGCAGCAACTTGCTGGCATTCTGGTAGCAGACTTGGGCTGCATCCAGGTTCCCCGCATCCATGCTAGCCTTGCCCGCCTGATATTCCCGATCCACCTGGAGCAAGAGGTCTGCAACCGGATCCGGTTTCAATTCGGTCTGGGGGGCAATGACGGGCTGGGTTGGAACTTGATAGGAAACCGCAGGTTTGGTCACTACGTGCAACGCTGGCGCGTTTGCCTGCCCCGCCGGCAAAAGAGAGTTCGTGTGTCGGGCCGACTGGCAAGCCGTGGCTGCCAGCATCAGCCCCAACGACGGCGCGGTCAGGAGATAGAGTTTCGTAACTCTCATAGTGCTCTATAACTTACGCGACGCCCGGAGCCAGAGCCTAGGCGCGATTCATAAATCGTACTCTCCTCCCCCGGAGGGGTCAATCGCCCATTGGGTCGGTTCTCAGGTTACTTTCGTGACCGGCAGGGAATAGTACCGGGGCAACCCCGGTTGGGCAATAGCGAAAATCTCCGCGGGAGGGGCCCGAATCGGCTGCTTCCCTTTTTGCTCACCCAGCCGGATTTTCGCGCCTCCGCATCCGGAGGCGGTACACTCGAATCCAAGTACCTATGAAAGCCATTCAAGTAAAACAAACTGGCGGCCCTGAGGCGCTGGAACTGGTCGACCTCCCAATCCCTGAGCCCAAGGCCAACGAGGCTATCGTGCGGCTAGCGGCCTCTGGCGTGAACTTCATCGATGTCTACTTCCGAGAAGGTCGCTACAAAGCCCCCCTTCCCCTGGTGGACGGGCAAGAAGGCGCCGGCGTGATCACTGCCATCGGATCGGATGTCCGGTCCACCAAGGTAGGCGACCATGTGGCCTGGACGGGCGTGTTGGGCTCCTACTCCGAGTACGCCGCCGTTCCTGCCGAGCGCCTGGTTCCGGTTCCGTCTGGGGTCAGCGACCGGGACGCCGCCGCTGTCATGCTGCAAGGCATGACCGCCCATTACCTCAGCCATAGCACTTATCCCCTGAAGCGAGGGGAAACGGCCCTGATTCACGCCGCAGCCGGCGGAGTCGGCCTGCTTTTGGTCCAGATGGCCCACCACATCGGGGCGCGGGTGATCGCCACTGTCTCCACCCGCGAAAAGGCTGAGCTGGCCCGCGCGGCGGGGGCCGACGAGGTCATCCTGTATACCCAGCAGGACTTCGAAGCCGAAACCCAGCGCCTGACCAGCAACCGCGGCGTGGACGTGATCTACGATTCGGTGGGCAAGACCACCTTCGAGAAGGGGCTGAATCTTCTTCGCCCCCGCGGCATGATGGTGCTGTTCGGAGGCTCCAGCGGAGCGGTACCCCCCTTCGACCCCATCATCCTTTCCCAGAAAGGCTCGCTCTATGTCACCCGGCCCACGCTGGGCCACTACACCGCCACCCGCGAGGAACTGCTAGCCCGCGCTAGCGATGTTTTTGCCATGATGGCATCCGGGAAACTCAAGCTGCGGGTCGAGCATGTTTACCCTCTGCAGGAAGCGCAGCAGGCCCACCGCGACCTGGAAGGACGCAAGACGACCGGCAAGCTGCTCCTGATCCCCTGAGTGGGGATCAGGCTGTCTTTTTCCGGGAATACCCCTTCGCGTAGGCCGGCACGGTCTGCCCCGGTAGCAGGCGGGCATCGCTTATGGGCTCCCCAGCTACCATCTGCAAGGGAATCACCCCCGCCCAGGTGGGAAAGGCGTAGTCTTCCTCATCGTCAATCACCCCACCTTCCCGCACCTTGGCGGAAAACTCCTCCATGGGCAGCCGCAACACCGAGGTGGCCTTCAACTCCTTCTCCGTGGGCTGCCGCGATTCCTTCCACCGCCCGGGCAGGATGTGCTCCGAGAGGGCAATTAACGCTTCCAGCTTTTCCTGGGGATCATCGACCAGCAGGGCGGTTCCCAGCACCACCACCGACCGGTAATTCATGGAGTGGTTAAAGATCGAGCGCGCCAGGACCAGCCCATCCAGCAGTGTGACCGTCACACAAACCGGAATACCGCGTTCGAGGCTACGCAGCATGCGGCTGGCCGCCGAGCCGTGGAGATACAAGTTGTCCCCCCGCCGTCCATATCCCGTGGGAATGACATAAGGCTGGCCCTCCACGGTAAAGCCAACGTGACAAATGAAGCCTTCGTCGAGAATCTGATAGGCGGTGGCGCGGTCATAGACCGCGCGTTGTGGCTCACGCACTACGCGAGTGCGCGCCGTCGGCACGTTAGATTCGGGCATTTGAGAAGGATCTCCAGGCAGGCGCCAAGAATAGGCAGTCAGTGTACCAAGTCTCCCCACTCCGGGGGGACCGGGTCCGCCCCCAAAACAAAAAGGCCGCGCTGTGGGCGCGGCCTCTCTGGCGAGCGTTCTTTCTAGAACAAGTTCCACAGGAACTGGTTGTAAACCTCGTGGTGGTACTGCACCTCGGGCGCCTTGACGAAGGTCCCCAGGGCGCGCGGGCAGCGGTCCGCCGAAGCCTGCTTCAGATCGGCGTAGCGGCCTTTCACGTCCTCGCCCAGAATTTCCGAAGCCCAATCGGACTTGCGGAAGTTCTCCAGCGCGGTGTAGATGTTGTCCGGCAGATAGCGCTCCGCCTGACGCAGGTTCTTCATCTTCGACGTGTCGCCGTCGATCCCCGATTTGAAGATCGAGTAGAGGGCCAGGTACGGGTTGGCGTCCGGGGCCACCGAACGCACTTCCACACGCATGCTCTTCTCGTTGCCAATCGGAATACGAACCATCGAGCCGCGGTCTGTGGCCGAAGCTTTGATCTGATTGGGCGCCTCAAAGTGCGGATCCAAGCGGCGGTAGGAGTTCACACTCGAGTTGAGCAGAAGGCAAATATCGTTGGCGTGGGTCAGAATGCGGTCCACGAACGACCAGCCCAGCTTGCTCAGTTTCTCCTCGCCTTTGGGGTCCCAGAACAGGTTCTTGCCGCCTTTGCTGATGGAAACGTTGGTGTGCATGCCGTTTCCGTTGACGCCCACCACCGGCTTGGGCAGGAACGAGGCGCTCAGCCCCATCTTGGTAGCCACTTCGCGACAGATCAGCTTGTAGAGCTGGATCTGGTCGGCCGCCGCCACCACTTCACCGTAGCCGTAGTTGATTTCAAACTGCGAGGGCGCGACTTCCGGGTGGTCCTTTTCGTTCTGGAAGCCCATGGCGCGCTGCACTTCCGCCGTAGTGTCGATGAAAGTGCGCAGCGGGTCGCCGGGCAGCGAGTGGTAGTAGCCGCCGGTGTTCACATATTCGAACTTGCCGGTTTGGTGATAATTCCGCTCGGCGTCGGTCCCCTGGAACAGGAAGCCTTCAATTTCATTGGCCGCATTCAGGGTATAGCCGTCCTTCTTGTGCAGGCTTTCGGCAAAACCCTTGAGCACGCCGCGGATATCGGCGCTATAGGGATCGCCACCTTTGTCGATGACTTCGCCAAACACCAGCACCTTGCCGCCGCCGAAGAAGTCGGCCGGGGCCCAGTAGAAGGCGCTCCAGTCGATGCCCAGGCGCAAATCGCTTTCCCGCTGCGCGGTAAAGCCGCGGATGGAAGACCCGTCGAACGTCAAGTTGTCCCAGCTCTTGATGAGGAACTTCTTGTCGTAGTCCAGCATGTGCAGCCGGCCTTCCAGATCGCTGAAAAGCACGGTCACGGCCTTGATCCGTTTTTCGTCGGTCAGATACTTCAACCGCTGCTCCTGGATCTTATCGGGAGCGACACGGCTCTTGCGCTGTTCCTTTGCCTCCACATTCAGGTCTTCCAATTCTTCGTACGACAACGCCAAGAAGTTACGCAGTTCGTTCGACATGCCTCTCCTTTTTTGTAATGGGCTGAACCCAGCGCCTGACCCTGCTGGCGGGAATCAAGAACAGTAAGCCTACCGTGTTGTCGCCCCGGAGCCAAATTAATATTCCTTATCGCTGACATCGAACTGATTTATGGAAAACGGTCCTTTTCCGCCCTATTTCCACGGGACTTGCGTTTCCGCCGCCAACCCGCCAGAATGGCACTCGGTGGGGATCTCGGGATGATGTCTTAGGGTCATATCTTGTTGAAAAAAAGCCCCTGAGGGCGCGTCCACCGTTCCTATACACTTAAAACCTTTGCTTCATTCCCAGGAGGATATCTATGCCCGAAGCCACCCTCAGTGGCGCTGAGTTTAAAAAGCAATTGCGCGCAGGCGCGCCCAAGATGGGTCTGTTCCTGAACTCGCATAGCCCGACCGTGGCCGAGCAATTGGCCTTCAGCGGCTACGACTGGCTGCTGGTCGATAGCCAGCATGGCCCCATGAACTACGAAAAGCTCTCCGCCATGCTCGCCGGCATCTCCAACGGCGGCGCTAAGTCGCTGGTCCGGGTCGGCGGATACGACGACCGCCCCGGCATCCAGCAGTCCCTCGACATGGGCGCCGACGGCATCCTCGTTCCCTACATCAACACCGCCGAGGAAGCCCGCCAGGCCGTCAGCTGTGCCAAGTACCCCACGGCCGGCACCCGCTCGGTCTACTTCCCGCAGCGCAGCATGAACAAAGACGGTCTGCTCGGCTATGCCGGCAACTTCAACAACAACGGCATTGTCGCCCTCCAGGTGGAGACCGCGTCCTGTATCCAGAACATCGCGGAGATCGCCGCTGTCCCGGGCGTGGACATCCTCTTCCTGGGCCAGAACGACCTCTGCATGTCGATGGGACTCTACGAGAAGTACAAGTTCCCCGACATGTACACTTCGCCCGAACTCGACGCCGCCACCAAAAGCCTGATCGAGCATGCCCGCAAGAACAACGTCATCCTGGGCCTGTTCCTGTTCGGCACCTCACGCGTCGGGGAA
Organism: Acidobacteriota bacterium; assembly: GCA_018268755.1. Lineage (GTDB taxonomy): Bacteria > Acidobacteriota > Terriglobia > Terriglobales > Acidobacteriaceae > KAN-5. The sequence continues at coordinate 82,533 of JAFDVW010000012.1, read as the reverse complement.
TTCCTCGACAAGGGGTTCACCTTCATCAGCATTGGCAACGATCTGCACCACATCCTCACCCAGGCGGGAGCCTATGTGAACGACATGGAAAAGATCGCCGCCGACAAGGGCAAATCCTGGAAGCGCCGTCCCACAGCTTTGTTCTAGTTTTGGATGTCTTCAACTGCTTGTCTTCAATTACCAAGGCACGCCTCGCGGCGTGCCTTTTTTTCACAAATAGCGTAAGTTCCAAACTGCGGGAACCGGAACCTTAAGAACCATCGCGTTGTCTAAAGGTGTGTCTGTCGAAGAGGCATGGGATGACAAAGGTCTGGATTTATGCTTTTACGATTTTCTTTGGGTTCTTATCCTTGGCTTTTTCATCTGAACTAAATTCCAAGGCTAATAAAATTCCTCTGACCGAGGAACAGCTAGAGGTCTATTACTCATTCATAAAAACTTACGACAATGGCACCAAATCTGACCATCTGAACATCGCAAATCAAACTTCTGGATGGGCCCATTCGGATAAAAGCATGCTCGAAAAATGCTTAGGGGGGATTGAACTAGAGAATTTCGAGCAAGCTCAGCTCGTCCATGTATTGAGCGGCAACGTCAAGTTTCCGGCTAATGTAACTCTGGTAGATGAGAAGAAACAACGTGGACTAATCAGGAACAATGATCCTCATCGTACTATGCGACAGGGTAAGTCTGTTGAAGATGCAGTAGCGTTGGCATTCACCTCTGGACTACTCACCCTCTCAGAAGTTATTTTCGACAAGACTCATCACTTTGCAGTCATGCGTTTCACTTTTGTATGCGGTGAGCTCTGTGGGCACGGTGAAGTTCTAGTCTTTCAGAAAACGAGCAAAGGATGGGTTCGTACGACTCGTAGTTGTGGCGGTTGGGTATCATAAGGCTTCCCAAATTTCGTTCGGTCTTTTCCCTTCTTCCCTGAACCTCCGCACGCTCAGCGCATCGTGCCGCTTGGCCAGCCGCACCCCGGTTTCATCCCGCACCAGATCGCAATGGTAGAACTGCGGCGCTTCCCATCCCAGCGCCCGATACAGCAGCCACTGCCGCGCCGTCGACTTCAGCAGGTCCGCCCCACGCACCACTTCGGTGATCCGCATGGCCGCGTCATCGACCACCACCGCCAGTTGATACGCCGGAACATCGTCGCGACGCCACACCACGAAATCGCCGAAATCCTGCCCTGCGACATAGCGCTGTGGGCCCAGATGCAGGTCGGTGAACTCCACCACGCCCTGCGGCGCGCGGAAACGCCAGTTCACTCCTGCCGGCGAGGCAAAATCTCCCGCGTCCACTCGTCCCCGGCACTTGCCCGGATACAACGGCTCATCATCGGAATCGTGCGGCGCGCTGGCCGCTTGCGCCAGGTCCTTGCGCGAACACGTGCAGGGGTAAATCCACCCCGCATCCCGCAGCTTCCGCCAGGCTTCCAGGTAAAACTCCCTGCGTTCACTCTGCGCATACGGTCCATAGGGTCCGCCCACATCCGGCCCCTCACTCCACTCGAACCCCAGCCAGCGCAGGTCCTCCATCATGGCGTGGACAAATTCTTCCCGGCAGCGTTGCGGGTCCAAATCCTCGTTGCGCAGGACCAGCACACCCCCGCGATCGCGGGCCCGCTGGGTCGCCACCCCGAACGTCCGCGCATGCCCGAGGTGCAGTAGCCCGGTTGGCGAGGGAGCCAGCCGTCCGCGATATCCCTGAGTGTTTCTCAATTTCACCCACACATTTTAGACGTGCTTTCCCGCCCCGCTCAGGACTACCATAGCCCGGTAACAAAGTTACGCGGCCCTGATAACCACCGGCCCTGCGCTTTCGTCCATCTCCTAGACGCTGAGGTGCCCTTATGCAACGCCGCGCCTTCTTCCGCAAAGCCGCTTACGGGCTCGGGGCCGCCTGGCTCGCTTCGCGCTCCCAGACCCTCGACGCACTCGCCCAACTCACCCTGCCGCGCAAGTTCGCCGCCTCCGACACTGTGACCCTGGGCAAGACCGGCATCCAGACCAGCCGTCTGGCCATGGGGACGGGCACCGTCGGCGTGGGCCACAGCTCGCACCAGACCAAGCTGGGCGTGAAGGGACTTTCTGACCTGCTGCTCAACGGCTATGACAACGGCCTGCGCTTCTTTGACGCCGCCGACTCCTACGGCAGCCATCCCCATGTGGCCGAGGCGCTCAAGCACGTGTCCCGCGACAAGGTCACGGTGCTGACCAAGAGCTGGGCCCGCGACCCCAGGGAAATGCGCGCCGATCTCGACCGCTTCCGCCGCGAGCTGGGCACCGACCACATTGACGTCTTCCTCATGCACTGCCTTACCGAGGCGGACTGGACCGACCGCTACCGCGGCGTCATGGACGTTCTCTCCGACGCGAAGGAGAAAGGCATCATCCGCGCCCACGGCTGCTCCTGCCATTCCATCGAAGCCCTGCGCGCTGCCGCCAAGTCTTCCTGGGTGGATGTTGACCTGGCCCGCGTCAATCCCATTGGCTCGCATATGGATGCCGATCCCGACACCGTGGTGGGCGTTCTACGGGAGATGAAGGCCGCCGGCAAAGGCATTATCGGCATGAAGATCCTCGGCCAGGGCGACCTGCGCAATCGCCAGGATGAAGCCATCAAATATGCTTTGTCCCTCGGTGTTCTGGACGCCTTCACCATCGGCGCCGAAAACCTGGGAGAACAAAAAGACCTGATCCGCCGCATCGCCGCCGCTTAGCAGCCCTTCGCGAGAGACGTTGCTCTGCAATGTCTCTCACCTCTGTGTTTCATTTCTGTATTTGCGTCCACATCTCAGACACTTCTGCTCATTTCCAGCAGAGGCTTCCCATCATTTGATCCCATCGTAACTTGAGCGCGGTTCGCGCGGCCTGCACAATCGCAGACACAGAGCATCTCCATCAAGACGATCTGGAGCTGAGTCATGCGAAAGTCTTCCCTGTTGGTCTTCGCGTTCTTGTTCTCTTTCATTTCACTTTCCAACATCAGTGGCGCGCAGGAAACCACCATGAAAGCGCCCGTGATCGGCGGTGGCGTGAAGCTGTCAACCCTCGGGGTTGGCGCGGAAGCGGCCATTCCCATTGCCCACAATTTCAATCTGCGCGGCGGATTCAACCTGTTGAACTTTGACCGCAGCTTTCACAAAGATGGCGTGGTCTACGCCAGCCAGATCAATCTTCGCTCAGTCAGCGCGCATCTCGATTGGTTTCCTTTTGCGGGAAGTTTTCATATCAGTCCCGGCATGCTGCTCTATAACGGAAATAAAGTGAACGCCAACGCGCTGGTCCCCGGAGGGCAGACATTCACTTTGAATGGTCATGAGCTTCGCAGCGATCCGTCCAATCCTGTGCATGGCGTGGGCAGTGTGGTCTTTCGCAAAGCCGCGCCCATGATCACCGCCGGATGGGGCAACCTGCTTCCCCGCAGCGGCCGCCACTTCAGCATTCCGTTTGAATTTGGCGTGGCCATTACGGGGACTCCCCGCACCGCGCTTAGCTTGACGGGAAGCGCCTGCAATCTTTCCGGCACGCTGTGCGCGCCGGTCGAAATGGACCCCACATTTGAGAGCGACGTCGAGGCCGAACGCCAGAAGATCGACAAAGAATTGGAGCCCCTGAAAATTTATCCGATTGTCTCCATCGGCTTCGCTTTTAACTTCTGATCTTAACTTCTGACGAACTAAGGGCCAGGGCAGAAGGCCGTTCGCCCGGCGAACGGTCTAACTGCTCTCCTCCGGCTTTTTTTCGTACCCCTCACACTGCCACACCGGCAGGCGCGGATATTTCACAAATCTCGCATCGGTTTTTGCCTTCTCGCACAAAAAGAACAGCGAGCCGCGCGCGGATTCGATCCGCCGCATAAAACGGCAATCGGCGCACAATCCTGCGCGTCGGTCCATTTTTTCGAACTCGCCAACTTGGTCAGGCATTTCGATACAATCGAAAGGAAATCAAAAAATCTTTCTCCCGGGACGGTACCACGTTTGCACACTCCGCTGAATGAAGTGGAAGTCCGCGTTCTGGGCGCGCTGATTGAGAAAGACATCACCACGCCCGACTACTATCCGCTTTCTCTGAACGCCCTGGTCAACGCCTGCAACCAGAAGAACAACCGCGAGCCGGTGACCGCGCTGGACGAGGAGACTGTCCGCCAGGCCCTTACCTCGCTGCAGGAAAAGCGGCTGGCCGGCCCGGCCAGCGGGGCCGATAGCCGCGTCACCAAGTTCGAGCACCGCACCCAGGAGGTTTTCAACTTTACCCGCGGGGAAATCGCCGTCCTGTGCGTGCTGCTGTTACGCGGTCCCCAGACCCCCGGTGAGCTGCGTGGACGCACCGAGCGCATGTATCATTTCGAGACCCTCGACGATGTGCAATCCACTCTGCAGCGGCTCATGCAGCGTGAGCCCGCGCTGGCCAAAATGCTCAGCCGCCAACCCGGCACCAAAGAATCCCGCTACGTCCACCTGCTGGCGGGCGATGTGGACGATCCCTATGCCGGCATGGCTTCGGCCCACGTGGCCCGGCCTGCCGCGAATCCCGCGCTTTCTTCTGCGGACGCCGACCGCCTCACCCGCCTGGAAGAAGAGATCGCTGCCCTGAAAGAACAATTCGCCCAGTTCCGCAAGCAGTTCGAATAAACGAAGAACGCAAAGATGGGGCGGACACTTTTGTCCGCCCATTCCCTTCAGAAAAGATTATTCCGCAGGCTCGGGAGCCACCGGCGCCAGGTAGGTGTGGGTCGCACGGTCGTGCCAGCACAGCTGGTCTTCATCCAGAAAGCACCAGGCATAGCCCAAGCCCAGCGCGATTCCCGACAGAATCGAGGCCAGCGCCCGCCAGCGGCGCAGCGACCGGGAAACTGGTTCGCCGTCAAAACGGCTCAGCCGCAGCTTGGCCAGCCATAGCCCAGGCGTGGTTCCTCCGTGGACCAGAAACAGGTAGTGATATCCCGCCCAGAAAATTCCCGTAACCAGCCCGCCAAACGCCAGGCTTGGAGCGAGCGGGGGAATGACGTGGATGATCTGAAACACGAGATAGGTGAACAAGGCCATCGCGGCAAGAAGGATCGCTCCATCGGCGATGGCGGCCAGGAAGCGGCGGGACATCCGCGCCGATTGCAAAGGAACCTCAAAGCCGGGCCGCTTTTCCTCGGGGGATTCCTCCACGGTCTCAATCAGGATGCCGCCCAGCGCTGGAGGCGGAAGCTCAATCTCGGGAACTTCCAGAATGCGAGGGCGGTCCAGTACCGGCTCCGCCAGCTCGTCGAGGCGAGCGGGCGGGGCCACGCCAAAGCGAGGAAATTCAATGACCTTGGCGCTCTCTCCCTCGGCCAGCGCACTTCGCAGAGAAGGCAGTGGCCGCGGCGTCTCCCGTACCTCTTCCCTGGGCATTGCGACGGGTTCTTCCAGCGGCGCGGCCTCTTCCACGACCGGTATGCTTTCCATGGCCAGCGCTTGCCGGCTGGCGGGGATGACCGGCGACGAAGCTGCCACCTCGCCCCGCCATTCCGTCTGCGGCGGATCAAACTTCAAGGCCAGGGAGGGATAGCGGGGAGGCTTGGGACGGCGGCGGGCGCGGTATTGGCTCACCCGTGAGGAAACTTCCTGTTTCCAGGCCATGGCGTTTTCCTGGGTCGCGGCCGGCGGTTCCTCCGGCAGGCTCGGTAAGGGCGCGAAATCCTCCTCTGCAGGCTGCGCTGCCAGCCCACCCTCGGCCAAAGCCATCGCGGGAACCTCGCCCTCGATCTCAGGAATAAATTTCGGCGTTTGGACCGGACCTTGTCCATCCAGGCTGGCAGCAAAGCGCTCTTCGCTGGCATCGTAACTTTCAAAGCCCGGGGCAGACGGGCTCAGCGCCGCTTCTTCGGCGGACTCCAGGTCAGGTTGGAACTTGGGCTTCATAGCGTGGTGGGCCTGAAAAGCGGGGAACTTCTGCGTACCATCGCGGATATTCCCGCGGAACACACAGAACAGGACCTGTCTTTCATGGGCCGATGTTCCTGAAACTGCTCTTGCAAAATAATGACAATACCGACCAATTACGGAACCGCCGGGAACGCTGCCTTTGCCACTCAGGCTTGCAACATGCTAACGTCAGCTTGTCCCAGCGCGAAATTTACGCCAGGGTGGCATGTGCGTCTCCGATGACTTCCCGCACACTTTTGATTATCACGGCGGCCATGGTTTGTCATCTGTTACTCACACCGCCTTTAGTTACCAGCCAGTTGCTTGCCGCGCAAACGCAGGCAGGCGCGGCCTCGTCCGTCCCCAACACGCCCTCTTTTGTTCCTGAAGAAGAAGATGTCACCTGGAAAGCCGATAGCCAGGAAAAAGACGGCATGGTCTTCAAACTGCACGGCCACGCGGAAATTCATTATGGCCTTTACGTCCTCTATGCCGATGAAGTGACTTACAACTCGGAGACCCGCGATGCCACCGTGGAAGGGCATGTGGTGCTCGACGGCGGCTTGAATGATGAGCATGTCGAGGCCAGCCGCGGCGCCTACAATTTCCGCACCCAGGTCGGGCGCTTCGAACATGTCCTGGGCACGGTCGGCATCCGCAACACCCGCGGGCGCTCCACGCTTACCTCGGCCAATCCCTTTGTCTTTACCGGCAAAGTTGTGGAAAAGACCGGCCCCGATCATTACCGCGTCTTCGACGGGACCATCACCACCTGCGAGCTGCCTCACCCCAAATGGGAGTTCAACGCCCGCAAGACGGTCGTCGATGTCGGCGGCAACGCCACCATTTACAACAGCACCTTCCGCATTCGCGGCGTACCCATCCTGTATCTGCCGTTTGCGACCCATCCGGTGCAACGCGAAGTGCGCAAGACAGGATTTCTGATTCCTAATTTCGGGCGGTCATCGCGCAAAGGCACCATCCTCGGCGAATCCGTGTATTGGGCCATCAATCGCACCATGGACCTGACCGCCGGGGCGGAGTATTACTCCATGCGCGGCTGGGCCCCGCAGGGCGAGTTCCGCGCTCGCCCCAGTGAAGGCACCTACATCGATCTGAACTATTTCGCGGTAGTGGACAAAGGGTTTGGTAATCCTCGGGTCGATCAGGGCGGGGCCAATGTCCGCCTGGACGCGGAAACCACCTTCGGCCACAACTTCCGCGGCGTGATGAATATCGACTACCTGACCTCCTACGTTTTCCGCCTGGCCTTCAATGAAGTCTTTACCCTGGCCATTAACTCGGAAGTAAAATCGCAGGCTTTCCTCTCCAACACCACGCGCGGCTTTTCCTTCAACGCCTCCACCCAGCGCTATCAGAACTTTGAAAGCACCAATAACGGCGACGTCATCACCATTCTGCATGCCCCGAGCTTCGAGGTCTCCAGCGTCGATCGCCGCCTGGGGCGTTCTCCGTTTTACTGGTCGATGGATGCCGCCGTCGAGGGCCTCTCGCGCAGCGAACCTTCCTTCCGCACCGCCGACCTTCTGGGTCGTTTCGATCTCTCCCCGACCTTGTCAGCACCGTTGCTCTTCCGTGGCTGGTCCTTCCGTCCTTCGATCACCCTGCGCGATACGATCTACACGCAGCGGCTTATGCCCTCGAACGGGATCGGGGTCGCAGTCAGCGATCCCATCAACCGCCGCTCGGCGCAAGGGGACTTCGAAATCCGCCCTCCCAGTCTGGAGAAGGTCTTTGGCCGTGAATTTCTCGGCCGCAAGTGGAAACATGTCGTCGAACCCCGCGCCGCCTATCACTATGTGACCGGGGTCAACAACTTCTCCAATGTTTTGCGCTTCGACGCTCGCGACATCCTGAGCAACACCAACGAAGTGGAATACGCCCTGGTCAATCGCCTCTACGCCAAGCGCACTTCGAATGAAGCGGAGGATTGCGACTCCAGGACCATGCCCGGGCTGATCCTGGGCGGCGCCCCGACACAAAGCCGCATTCCCTGGGAGCGGACCGACCCTTCGCAGACCCCCTGCGAGACCGGCCCCCAAGTGCGCGAGATCGTGCGCTGGGAGTTGGGACAGAAATACTTCCTGGATCCTACCTTCGGGGGCGCGCTGGTGCCGGGCGAACGCAACGTCTTCACCACCACTGCGGACCTCACCGGCATCGCTTTCCTGACGGATGCCCGCCGGCTCTCGCCGCTGATCTCGCGCCTGCGCATCAGCACCAGCGAACGGACCGACGCGGAGTGGGACCTGGACTACGACTTCCGCGGCGGACGGATCAACACCAGTACTGCCCTGGTCAACTACCACTTCGGCCAGTTCACCGTGGGCGGCGGCGATGCGTTTCTGCAGGCCCCGACCGGGACCAACACCATCAGCCCCACGCCCGTGCCCCAACGCTTTAATCAGTTCCGTCTGCTCTTTGGCTATGGTTCGCTCAACAAACGCGGCTTCAGCGGGGCCGCCAACGTCGGCTTCGACGCCAACCTGGCGTTCCTGCAATACGCCTCCGTGCAGACCACCTACAACTGGGATTGCTGCGGCGTGAATCTGGAATACCGGCGCTTCTCGCTGGGCTCGGTCCGCAATGAGAACCAGTTCCGCTTTACCTTTTCCCTGGCCAACATCGGGGGATTCGGCAACCTGCGGCGTCAGGAAAGACTGTTCTAAGCCGGCCCGCCTCGTATTAAGATACCCGGGTGGGAGTCGACCTCACCTCCAAGCAGCGCGCCCTGGACACCCGTCTACGCGGCCTCGGCCGGACTCTGATCGCCTACTCCGGCGGCGTGGACTCGGCCTATCTGGCTTGGGCCTGTTATCAGGCTCTCGGCCAGGACATGCTGGCGGTGATCGCCGATTCACCCAGCCTGGCCCGCGCGCAATTGCAGGACGCCATCGCCTTCGCGCGGGAGATGCAAATTCCACTGGAAATTATCCAGACCGCGGAGATGGAGCGGACGGAGTATGTCCGCAATGAGGCTTCGCGCTGCTTCCACTGCAAAGATGAATTGTTCGACGTAATGGAAAAATTCCGCGCCCAGCGTGACTTTGTTTCCATCGCGTACGGCGTCAACCTCGACGATCAGGGAGACTTCCGCCCCGGCCAGGCGGCCGCCCGCCAGCACCATGTGGCCGCGCCCTTGCTCGATGCCGGCCTGACCAAGCAGGACATCCGCGACCTGGCGCGCAACGCCGGCCTGCGTATTTGGGACAAACCCGCCTCGGCCTGCCTCTCCTCGCGCATCGAATACGGCCGCCCGGTGACCCGCGAGGCCCTCAGCATGGTGGAGCAGGGGGAAGACGCCTTGCGGGCTCTGGGCTTCCGCCAGTTCCGGGTGCGCCATCACGGCGACATCGTGCGCATTGAGATTGACCGGGCCGAGCTTTCCCGCGCGCTCCATCCTGAGATGGCGGCGGAGTTCACCCGCATCTTCAAAGCCCTGGGATTTCAGTTTGTGACCTTAGACCTGGAAGGGTTCCGCTCCGGCTCCATGAACGCGCTCCTGCCGGCGGAAGAATTGCTTCGCGGCAAGCCCTAGCCTCCAATCTTAACTCTTCGCTTCTGTCTCGCCTTCGCGCACCAGGGTCATCACCGGCTTGGGCCGCTCGTCCACCACCAACTGAAAGATGTCCGGGCGCGCGTAGTGGCCCACCACGTCCAGGTCAAACTTGCCCCGGACAATCTGTGCCCGGTCAATTTCCGCCAGCAGAATGGCCTCACCTTCCGTGTTCGGGCCGGCCAGAAAATTCCCGAAAGGATCGACAATACAGCTGCCTCCCCGGCAAATCACGGCAGCGTCCGCGCCCTCGCCAAAAATCGCGCGATAGTCTGCCGGATAATCGCTCTTGCGGTTGAACTGATTGCAGGCCAGCACAAAACAGCGGCCTTCGACCGCAATGTGACGCATGGAAGCCGTCCAGGCCTCTCGCGGGTCCGCGGTCGGCGCGCAGTAAATCTCAATTCCCTTGCTATACATCGCCGTTCTCATCAAGGGCAGGTAATTCTCCCAACAGATGAGCGCGCCAACTTTCCCCAGCGGCGTTTCCAGCACCGGGAGCGTCGAACCGTCGCCGTACCCCCAGATCAGCCGCTCCGAAGCGGTCGGCATCACCTTGCGGTGCTTCCCCAGATAGCCGCCGTCCGGCCCAAAGAACAATACCGTGCAATAGAGTGTGCCGCGATCGCGCTCAATCACCCCAATCACGAGATAGATTTTGCAATCCCGCGCGACCTGGCCAAGAAAGTCAACACTCGCCCCGGGAACATCCACGCTGCTCGCCCAATAACGGTGGAAGTCGTCCCTGCCCGCATCGCTGCGGGAGCCGACCACAGCGCCAAAATCTAAACCCCGCGGATACCCGGGCACAAAGGCCTCGGGGAACAACACCAGGCGCGCGCCTCGTCCCGCCGCTTCCCCAGCCAACTGCGCCACCTTCTCCAGCGTGCGCTCCCGGTCAAAGATCACGGGAGCGGCCTGCACCACAGCCACCAGAAACTTCTCTTCCAGGTCGGGCATGGCCTGCATTGTATAGCGGAAATGGCCCGCACAAACCCTCCCCCGACCGCTTCCCGCAGAAACAATATCGCCGCGTGCCCAGTCTGATTGCGGGCCGAAAAGCCCGTGAACCATGTGAGATAATTACCCGTATTCTTTTGCTTTCATGATTTTCGACTTCCTGGATCGGCGGCTTCGCGTGACGATTTTTCGGCGTTCTCTTCTTTCCCTGGTGCTCATTTGCCTCGGGTGCTCGGCGCAATCGACCGCGCCCGACATCTCGCGGCGTATTGAGCAGCAGGTGCGCAGCTATTACAGCGTTCCGCAGCGGGTGAAAATCACCGTGGGCCCGCTGCACCCCAGCGCCGATTTTCCCAGCTACAGCGCCTTGACCGTCACCATGGAGGGGGATGGCCGCAAGCAGGACTTCGAGTTCCTGCTCTCCAAAGATTCGAAGACCTTACTGCGCATGACCAGGCTCGATTTGAGCAAAGATCCCTATGCCGAGGTCATGAAGAAAATGGACCTCACGGGACGCCCCACCCGAGGCAATAAGAACGCCAAGGTGGTGGCTGTGAACTACGACGATTTCCAGTGCCCCTATTGTTCCCGCATGCACCAGACCTTGTTCCCGGAGGTTTTTAAAGAGTACGGTGACAAGGTCCTGTTTATTTACAAGGACTATCCCCTGGCCGAGATCCATCCCTGGGCCGTGCATGCCGCGGTGAACGCCAATTGCCTGGCGACACAAAACTCTGATGCCTACTGGGACCTGGCCGACTATCTCCACGCCAATCAGGCGGCCATTAACGGAGAAAAAGGTGCGGCCGCTCAATTCGCTGCGCTGGATCGCATTACTACGCAGCAGGGACAAAAGCATAACCTGGACCTCACTAAGCTCCAGGCCTGCCTCAAAGCGCAGGATGAAGGCCCTGTGCGCGCTTCCATGAAAGAAGGGGACGCACTCGGGGTCAATGCTACCCCGACGCTTTTTGTAAACGGGCAACAGCTGGATGGGGCCGTGCCGATCGATGAGATTCGCGCTGCGCTCGACCGCGCGCTGCAGGATGCCGGCATCGCGCCCCCGCAGCACGCAGGCGAGACGCCGGCGGCGCCGGAACACGCCAGTCATTGATTTTCCGGCCCACGGGTGGGCCGGACTAAGTGACATCTGCATCACAGGGAGACGCGCCTTCTCGCGCCTTCCCCGGAGGAACCTTGAAAATTCGCTGCATGCAAGCTCGTATCCTGGCCGGCGTCCTGGCCGGCCTCTTTCTCGCCGCCTCTCTGGGCTGCAACTCCAAGTCCGGCAACGGAGAGGTCATGGCTTCCGTGGATGGCCGCAAGATCTATCGCGCCGACATCGACAAGTACTACCAGAACCAGACTGCCGGCTCCGACCAACAGCCCTCGGGAGAACAGGCCACCAGCCTGCGCCTGAGCATCCTGCGCGAACTGATTGACAATGAAATTCTCATGCACCGCGCGGAAAAGCTGGGCCTGCTCGCCACCGATGAAGAGGTGGAGAGCAAATTAAACGAGATCAAATCTCCCTTCACGAAGGAAGAGTTTGACGCCCGGCTGAAGCAGAAAAACATTACCCTCGATGATTTCAAGCGGGACCTGCGGCGTTCGCTCACTGTGGACAAGGTCCTGAACAAGGAGGTCACCTCCAAAATCAGTGTGACCGACCAGGACATTTCCAACTACTACACCGCGCACAAGGCGGAATTCAATCTCATTGAACCGCAGTATCATCTGGCCCAGATCCTGGTCAGCGCCGCCCCCAACACGCAGGTGCGCAATTTAAAGAACGACAAAGCGCAAAACGAGGCCGAGGCCCGCAAGAAGATCCAGATGCTCTCCAATCGTCTGGATAGCGGCGACGACTTTGGCACGCTGGCCATGAACTATTCCGAGGACCCGGAAACCTCCGGCAACGGCGGCGACCTGGGATTCGCTCCTGAATCCTCACTTCGCAATACCGATCCCAACACCCGCGATGCAGTGGAGAAACTCAAGCCCGGGCAATACTCCGCACCCATTCCATTGGTCAGCCCCATGACCAAACAGCTTATGGGCTTCCGCATCGTGAAGCTGCTGGCCAAGGAAATGGCCGGACAGCGGGACATGGCTGACCCACGCGTGAAGCAAGCGATTCGGGCCCAACTGCAGGACCGCCGCGAACAGTTGCTGAAAGGGGCGTACTACGAAGTCCTGCGCAACCAATCGAAGATCGAAAATTTCTACGCTCAGAAGATCATCGAGGGCAACGGCGTACCCCAGTAGCCCGGCCCGCCTTAAAAAACAAAAGGCCCGCGAAAAGCGGGCCTTTTATCATTTTGCAAAACCTCTATTCCACAATGGCCAGCACGTCCCCGGCATTGAGGCTGGCTCCTTCCGAAACCATCAGCCTTTGCAGCACACCATTCTTGGGCGACTTGATCTCATTCTGCATCTTCATCGCCTCTACCACCAGGATGCCCTGTCCGGCTTTCACTTCCGCTTTTTCCTGTACCAGGATCCGCACCACCTTGCCCGGCATGGGCGCAATCACCTTCTTCGGCCCGTGGTCGGCGCCACTCCGCGCCTTTCTTCCCTGCAAAGAACGGGGATCGCGCACCTCCGCGGTATATCGCGTACTTCCCACCCACAGGTGCAGCCCATCAGCGCTGCGTTCGCGCTTGATCTCGTAAGCCTTGCCTGCAATCAGCAGAGAAACCACATTGGGACGCGCCAGCACGGCATCTACCGCGACCTCCTCGCCGTCCAGCTTGCATTGCCACTTTCCGCCCACGTGCTCCAGCTCCAGGCGGTAGTCTTTCCCTTCAATGGTGACGTCGTAAATCATGCGCTTACATTCCCGTTATTGCAGTCCCTCGAGCCGCGCCGTCTTCTTCCAGGCCGAACGGTTGGCCGGGCCATTCTGGCCGCCCGGCGAAGCCACTGGATCGAGCACGGAAAAAATCCCCGCGGCAATGGCGGCGGCTTTGGCATCCTCAGGATTTCCATCGGTCCCCGCTTCCGCCGGAGAAGAGGTCTGGAACATGCGGTCAAGAAATCCCGTCTCCAGCTTGCCGGCCTGAAAATCAGGATGCAGCAAAATGCGCTGAAACAACGAAATATTGGTCTTGATGCCACCCACAAAGTATTCGCGCAGGGCGCGGGTGAGCCGGGCAATGGCTTGCTGCCGGTCGCTGCCATAGCCGATTAGCTTGGCCAGCATCGGATCATAATCAAGAGGTACGGTCCAGCCTTCGTACATCCCGCTGTCTCGCCGGATGCCCGGGCCGGAAGGCGTCAGCAGCAAAGTAATCTTTCCCGGACTGGGGAAGAAATTGTTGTCGGGATCCTCCGCATAAATACGGCACTCGATGGCGTGGCCTCGAATTTGGATATCTTCCTGCCGGAACGGCAAAGGTTCCCCGGCCGCGATACGAATTTGCAGGTGCACCAGATCCAGCCCGGTCACCAATTCCGTGACCGGATGTTCCACCTGCAAGCGCGTATTCATCTCCAGAAAATAGAAATTCTTCTCCGCGTCGACCAGAAATTCCACCGTGCCTGCGTTGGTGTAGTCCGCGGCCTGGGCCACCCGCACCGCGACTTCTCCCATGCGCTGCCGCATCGCGGCATCCACCAGCGGCGAGGGCGCCTCTTCAATTACTTTCTGGTGGCGGCGCTGGATCGAGCACTCGCGCTCTCCCAGATACACCGTGTGCCCATGCTCATCGGCCAGGACCTGGACTTCGATATGGCGGGGATTGAGGATCGCCTTCTCCAGATACACCTCCCCATCGCCAAACGCCCGCTGCGCCTCGCCCCGGGCCGCCTCCAGCGCCGATTTCAGATCTTCCGGCTGGTGAACCAGCCGCATGCCCTTGCCGCCGCCGCCGGCGGCCGCCTTCAGCATGACGGGGTAACCAATCCGCTTTGCCGCCTGTAAGGCATCCTCCAGGGAATCGAGCCCGCGAGAAGTCCCCGGCACAAACGGAACTCCGGCTTTTTCCATTTGCTGGCGGGCTTTGGTTTTCGACCCCATCTTTCGCATAGCGTCCGCGGTGGGTCCGATGAATTTGATCCCAGCTTCGCTACAGGCCTGGGCAAAGGCAGGATTTTCCGACAGGAAGCCGTAGCCGGGGTGGATGGCATCCGCGCCGCAGCGGCGCGCCACATCCAAAATCTTCGGGATGTTCAGATACGATTCCGCGGCCGCGGCGGCCCCGATGGCATAGGCTTCCTCCGCTTTGCGCACGTGAAGCGAAGCACGGTCTACATCGGAGTAAACCGCGACCGGAAGGATGCCCATTTCCCGGCAGGCGCGGATGATCCGCACCGCAATCTCACCCCGGTTGGCAATCAGGATCTTTCGGAACATGGCCGGTCTCGCTAGTGTAGCCGAACCCGCCGGCCCAGGAGAGGAGCCGGGCAATAAAAAAGGCCTTCTCGAAGAGAAGGCCTTTGTTTAACGAAACTGCTTACTTCGACTGGTCCATGGTGATGCCCTGGGTGCCGGGTTGTTTTTCCGCCTTGGCCTTTTTGGTGGCCATCGTCTTATCGACCCATTCGTCCGCCGTCTTCAGATCGGCGGCCCGCTGCGCGGAGTTGTCACACTCCAGGTCCGCCTTTTCGCGGTACATCAGGTTCAGGTAGGCCATGGCGTCGTCGTAGTCCGGACGCAGATCAATGGCCTTGGTCAGACTGCTGATGCCGTCTTCGACCACGCCCCAGTTCTTACTCTTGAGGTCGCCGCAAACCTTCTTGTCTTTCAAGGCCTCTTCCGGCTTCAGACCCAGCTTGGCGCGCTCTTCCATGCGGGGCTGGTAGGATTGCGTCCAGTCGATGACTCCGACGGAATAGTAGACTTCGGGATCATTGGGGTCGAGTTCGCCCGCCTTGCGATAGTAGGTCTTGGCGTCGTCGAACTTCTTCATTTGCAGGTAAAGGTACGCAATGCCCTTCACGCTGTTGATATTGGAAGGATCGCGCTCCAGCACCGACTTGTATTCCTCGATCGCCTGGTTGCCCATGCGATTGTTATCCTCGGCATCCACGCCGGGAATGTACTGCTGGGCATACGCCGTGGCCAGATAAAGGCGGGCGTTGATCAGGCTGGGGTCGAGGGCCACGGCTTTCTGGAAGTGATCAATGGCCTCCTCGTACTTCGCGCCTTTGTAGGATTGCACGCCCTTGTTCAGCTGGTCGCGGGCCCTCAGTTTGTCGCAGCCCGTGGAGGCAAGCAACGCCAAGCCGGCTGCCATCACTACCAGGATTCTCTTTGAGTTGTTCATTGCCTTGCAGTCTCCCTTGAACAATCGGCGGGAGGGAAGCGGCTTCAGTTCGCCACTGCGCCGCTCCCGCCGTTGCAAGATGATGTTATTGGCCCGCTTCGATCTTGGCGGTGATCAGCCCGACTTTGTCCACGCCGGAAGCGTGCGCGATGTCGATGACATTGGCCACATTTTCGAAAGCGACATTGTCATCGCCTTTGACGAACATGACCTTCTCGGCGCGAGTCTTGAAAATGTCGGTCAGACGTCCTTCCAGGTTTTCCCAGGAGGTATCTTCCCCGTTGATCTTCAAGGTGGGCTTCTGGCCCGACCCGCTGTCGATCAACTGCACCACGATGGTGCGGTCCGGCTGGTTGTTCTTGGGGGCGTTAGGCGGAGGCGGCTGGGGCACCAGCGCGTCCAGGCCCTTGGGCGTCAGCGGCGTAATCACCATGAAGATGATCAGCAACACCAAAAGCACGTCAATCAGCGGCGTGACGTTGATGTTGGCGCTCTGTCCACCACTTCCACCGGATGTCATTCCCATAAGAAATCTCCCTCTATGACCTTATCTGCTATTGCCCGCCCGTTGGTGCCGGCGGGGGCGCGGTTGTGGTCTCCTTGCGCTGATCGGTCAGCAGACCCAACTGGTCCACTCCCGCGGAGCGCACGTTGTCCACCACTTCCACCACGGCGCCGAAGCGGGCGCGCGCGTCGGCGCGAATGTAAACCCGTTTGTCCACCCGATTGGCCAACCGGTCTTTGACCCGGCTGGTCAGCTGGTCGACCGGGATCGCGTCGTTGCCGAAAAATACCTTGCCATCTCGCATGACCGCTACGATGAGTGCGTCTTCTTTGTCAGCGTCCGGCATCTGCGACGGATTGTTGACCTTGGCCAGGTCAACGCTGACGCCCTTCTGCAACATGGGCGTGACCACCATAAAGATGATCAGCAACACCAACATCACGTCCACCATGGGAGTGACGTTAATGTCGGAATTAACTTTGGAACCTTCGTCCCGCTTTGCGATTGCCATGGTTCTTGTCTCCTGCGACTTTCAGTAACGGGAGGGCTTGCGTTGGCTGGGCCCCGGCGCCGGTTGCTCAAACCGGCGCCGGAACTAGCAACTCTCGCAGACCACACCGAGGAACGACTGGCTTACCGGCGCGCCACGCTGCGGCGCTTCAGGAAGTAGTCAATGAGTTCGCTCGAGGAGTTGTCCATCTCCACGTCGAACGCTTCCACGCGGCCGGTCAGGTAGTTAAACATCATGACGGCGGGAATCGCGACCAGCAATCCCAACGCAGTCGTGACCAGCGCTTCGGCAATACCGCCTGCCACCGCGCCCAGACCGGTCGCCTTCTGTTCCGAAATACCTTTAAACGCGTTCAGAATGCCCATTACCGTGCCGAACAGACCGACGAAGGGGGCGGTGGATCCGATGGTGGCCAGACCACCCAGACCGCGCTTCAATTCGGCGTGCACGATGGCTTCGGTGCGCTCCAGGGCGCGCTTGGAAGCTTCGATGGTCTCTCCCGGAATTTCTCCGCTTTCCTGGTGGGCGCGGAATTCCATCAGGCCGGCTGTCACAACCTTGGCCAGGTGGCTTTTCTTGTTGCGCTCGGCCACCTTGATGGCCTCGTCGATCTTGCCGTCGCGCAGGGCGCCGGCTACGGCGGGGGCAAAGGCGCGCGATTGTTTGCGGGCGGCGTTGAAGGCCATCCAGCGGTCAATCATCACACCGATCGACCAGCCCGACATGATGAACAGCACGATGACCACGGTCCTGGCCACATATCCCATCTGGTGCCACAGGGAAAGCGGGTCCGAAAAACTTCCTGAGGCTCCACCTTCCTGGAACAACCAGGCGGCCGCGTAGTAGGTTTGGCTTGCTAGTGAGCTTACGACATTGGCTGCGAACATGAGTTGCTTTTCCTCCTCGGAAACTTGTCTATTGCGGAGCTGCTTGTTGCCACTTCTAAACCAGTAAGACAGGAGCGACTTCTACCGGAAGTCTCCCTGCTGTTTTAGACACCAGCGGGCTATCCCCCTGACAGCGAGAAGTTCACGGTAATTTGGGTTTCCACTTCCACCGGCTCGCCATTCAGGAAGTACGGACGGTACTTCCACTGCTTCACGGCCTCAATGGCCGCTGGCGCCAACATGGGGTGGCCGCTGATTAAACGCAGATTTTCGATGCTGCCGTCTTTGCTGATTTCCGCCTGCAACATCACCTGGCCCTGAATGCGGGCCTGACGGGCCAGCGGCGGATAGTTGGGTTGCACCCGGCGGACCAGCAGACCCTGGGTCACGCCCTGGGAAACGCGCACGCGTTGCGGAGTGGCGACTTTGGGCACTGCCACCGGCGTCGAGCTGATAATGCCGCCGATCACGCCGCCCATCTGACCGCCCGGTACGCCGCCCGGAACCCCACCCACGACGCCTCCCATGGAGGCCATCGGCGGAGGAGCGTCGTCTTCCTTAATCATCTGGATTTTCTCAGGAATCTTGGTCGGCGTGCGCAACTGACCGTTGACGATGTCGGTCTGGATGCGCTTGACCACCTGGACAGGCGCCGCGGCCGGCGGCGGTGGTGGCGGTGGCGGCGGTGGGGGGGCCACCAGGAAAGTCATAAGTTGCTGTTTCGGCAAAGCTTCCGTATACAGCAAGGGAATCAAAATCAGAAGGCCAATCAACAATACCTGTAGAAAAAACGAAAACAGGGTTGTTGCCCCACGCTTGGTCTTCAGCTTCCCACCCGATTCGATAAGGCTGTCTTCAAACATAAAGGTTTCTCCTACACAGACCCCTACGCATTCTTAGACACCGCCTGCTTATAAATTGCTCCCAGTTTTTCGCCCGGTTGCCACATTTTGTTTTGGAACAAAAATATGACCGGCCCCGGGGCGTCCCACTTGAGACTTAAGCCTTGGCTTTCACTCGCTCCCGACCCCCACCCCCGGGGATCACTCCGGCCTTACCCTTGCCGGCTCGCCATTCCTGGTACGCCACCAGAATGGGGGCCGCAATCGCAATCGAAGAATAGGTCCCAATCAAAATACCCACCACCAGGGCGAAGGAGAAGCCGTGCAGCACCTCTCCGCCAAACAAATACAGGGCCAGGACGGTCAAAAACGTCAGCCCCGTGGTCAGAATCGTCCGGCTCAACGTCTGGTTGATGCTGCGGTTCACGATCTCCGCCAGCGATTCGCGCCGCATCAGCTTCAGGTTCTCTCGAATACGGTCAAACACCACGATCGTATCGTTGTTGGAATAACCAATCAGCGTCAGGATGGCGGCGATCACCGTAAGGGAGATTTCCTTATTGGTCAGGGAAAACGCCCCGATTGTAATGACCGTGTCATGAAATACCGTGACCACCGCAGCCACGCCGTAAATCCATTCAAACCGGAAGGCCAAATACACTAACATACCGGCCAGAGAATAAACAGTCGCTAATACCGCCTGGCTCTGTAATTGTTTTCCCACCTGCGGCCCCACGATCTCCACGTTGCGGATACCGAAGTCCGACAGATAAAAGCCGTCTTGCAGCACCGCCACCACGGCCGGATCGACCGGCCCCTTTAACTCCTCCAGCGAACTCAGGACGCCACCCCGGACCTTATCGCGAACGTTGATGATGGCCTGGGCCTGGGCGGTATAGCGCTGGTTAGCGTCCGTCCCCGCGCGCAAGGGGTCCTTTTCCAGCAGATAATTGGCAATTGTCAAAGAACTGGCGTTGTTTAGATCGACTTTGCCGGCTGGAGCGTTGGTTTCTAAAGCCTCAATAATTTTAGTTTTTCCCTGGTCCAGGGCCGTCTCGCTGGTTTCGCGGACATCCAGATCGATCAGAACTTCGTTGCTATTGTTGGCAACGTTGTAGCGCTGAATACGCGCATTTTTGAGCCCCACCCGGTCCATCGCCGCCCGGATAGCATTGTCATCCGGGGTATGGGAGAACTTCACGTAAACCAGCGTTCCGCCCCGGAAGTCCACTCCCAGGGGAATGCCGTGCCAGAACAGAATGGAGAACAGACCCGCGACACTGAACACCAGCGAAAAGGCCAGGCAATACCACTTCTTGCCGAGAAAATCGATGTTTGTATTCCGAAAAAATTCCACGCTGCTTTTCCTCGTAGCCTCCCGGCCTGCGCCGGGGGCGCGCGGAGGCTTCGGCCTCCGCGGTGAAATTTAGATACTGAGGGCTTCCCCGCGCTGCTTGCGGCTCAAAATCCAGTCAAAAATGACGCGCGAGACGAACACGGCCGTAAACAGATTGGCCAGCAAACCAAAGGTCAGCGTCACGGCAAATCCGCGCACCGGCCCCGTGCCAAAAACAAACAGGATCAGGGCTGAAACCACCGTGGTCACGTGCGTATCCACGATCGTGACCCAGGCGTGCTTGAAGCCTTGCTCCACCGCGGAGGGTGGCGTCTTGCCATTGCGCAACTCTTCCCGAATGCGCTCGAAAATCAGCACATTCGAATCCACGCCCATACCCACGGTCAGGATGACCCCGGCGATGCCGGGCAGGGTCAGCGTTGCTCCGCTGAAGCCCAGGAATCCTAGCAGAATGATGAGGTTCAGGATCAGGGCCACGTCGGCGTTAATGCCTGCACCCCGATAGTAGACCAGCATGAAAACCAGGACAGCCACTAGCCCGATCACCGCGGCTCGTACCCCGGCCCGGATCGAATCCGCCCCTAGCGAGGGTCCTACCGTCCGCTCCTCCAGATACTTGATCCCCGCCGGCAGGGCGCCGGAACGCAGCACCATGGCTTGGTCCTTGGCTTCCTGCTCGCTGAATCGGCCCTGGATGATGCCCTGATCGCGAATCTCGCTCTTGATCACCGCTACGGTCTGGACTTTATTGTCCAGGACCACGGCCAGGTTGTCGCCCACGTGCGCGCCGGTGAAGGCGGCAAATCGCCGTCCACCTTCGCCGGTGAGGGTGAAGCTTACCGCGGGCGCCCCGGTTTCATCGCGCGACTGTTCCGCTCCGCGCAGGTCGCGGCCGGTGACGGCCGAAGCCCGCGAGATCAAATACCAGGTTTCCCCGCCTTCACTGTTGGACCCGCGTCCCGGCAGCAGCACTGCATTGGGCGGCAGAATTCCGCCCCGGTCCTGCAATGCCGCCTGCTGGCTGGGGTACGGCCCACCCAGCGATTGCCGGATCTCCAGCATGGCGGTGGACTGCATAATGTCCTTCACTCGCGCCGGATCATCGACGCCGGGCAATTGCACCAGAATCTGGTACTGCCCCAGGCCGTGCTCCTGAATGATGGGTTCGGTCACGCCCAGCTGGTCAATACGATTGCGGATGGTTTCGATGGCCTGCGCCACCGCCCGGTTCTTCAGGTCGGTGAGCATCTGCGGCTTCATGGAAACCGTCCAGGTGTTGTCCGGACCGGAAGCCAGGTCATATTCCGAAAGCCGATCGGAAACGATAGTGCGCAGATCGGAGTTCGACTCCGGCGGGACCCCTTTGATCAGAATGTGGTCGGGATTATTGGACGGGTCGGGCTTGCTGATATCGGTGTAGTTGATCTTGCGTGCCCGCAGACCGTCTTTGATGCGCTCCACGGCGTTGTCGGAGTCCACGTTGACAGCATCATTCACCTGCACTTGCAGGATGAGGTGGGTGCCCCCTTTGAGGTCCAGCCCCAGATGAATGCGCTCCTGCATGGCCGCCATCAGCCCCGAACCGGACCAGCCCTTGGGAACGCCTATAACGCCATACAAAAACACCAGCAGGATGGCGATGATCAGTACCAGCTTCCAGGTTAAGTTCTTATTCATGACAAATTCGGATGCAATCGCTCCAGCGATTGAAAATTGGGATTTCTAAAACTATTTCGGCGGCTCTTCCCCGGAGGTGACGGAAACCACCGAGGCCCGGCTCACTTCCAGCTTGATATTGTCGGGCGGCACCCGCAAATGAAGTGAATCATCCCGCAAGGCGATGACTGTTCCCTTCAAACCACCGCTGGTCACTACCCGGTCACCGGTTTTGAGATCGTTGACCATCTGCTGCCACTTCTTTTGCCGGCGCTGCTGCGGCAGAATCAGAAGAAAATAAAAGATGGCGAATATGAAGATAAGAGGCGCGAAGCCAAGCCAGCCCATGGAGCCGCCGCTCGCTTGCGCCAAAAGATAGGAAATGCTCATAAGAACCTGTGCTCGTGATGGATGAATTTAATCAGTACTTTGCTTAATACCGGCGCTGGCGGCAAACGGCCGCCTGGGGCCTGCTGCGTTTTACCTCGGGAGCTCTCGAATCTTCAGGCCGGAAAGTCCTTCAAGCTTTAGGCATGAACCGGGGATGCCAAGCTCTGGTTTCGGTGGAGACCACAGAAAAACCTGGGACTCTTACCCAAGTGCAATAGAATGACGCACGGCTCGCATCGTGTCAAGGTAGTGATAAAGATTGTGGGTGGTGTTCAGGACCTGCGCCAAAACTTCATTGGCTGCATAAAGATGCCGCAGGTAGGCGCGGGAGTAGCGCCGGCACACCTTACACCCACAGCGCGGATCGAGTGGCCCTTCATCTCCCGCATAGCGGGCCTGCTTGATAGAGATTTTCCCCTCTGAGGTAAATAACAGCCCGTGCCGGGCCGCCCGCGTGGGCAATACGCAGTCCATCATGTCGATGCCCATCCGCGAGAACGTGGCAATCTCCTCCGGGGTCCCTACCCCCATTAGATAGCGAGGTTTGTCCGCTGGAAGATGGGCAATCGTAGCTTCCACGATCTCCTGTGTCAGATGGCGGGGCTCGCCCACGCTCAACCCGCCGATGGCATAACCGGGAAAACCGATTTCAATGGTGCGCTCGGCCGATTCCTTCCTTAACGCAGCATCCATGCCTCCCTGCACAATGCCGAACAGGGATTGCGTGCTTTCCGCTTCTACTCCCGGAGCGGACTTCCAGGGCACCTCGTGCTTATGGGCCTCAAAATGCCGCTTGCTCCTCTCCGCCCAGCGCAGTGTGAGTTCCATCGACTCCCGCAAGCGAGTGGCGTCCGCGGGATACTCGGTGCACTCATCAAAAGCCATGATGATGTCCGCGCCCAGGCCGATCTGCGCCTCCATCGCGCTTTCCGGACTGAAAAAGTGCGCTGAGCCGTCCAGGTGCGAGCGAAACGTGACGCCCTCTTCGGTGATTTTGCGCAATTCGTTCAGGCTGAAGACCTGGAATCCGCCCGAATCGGTCAGGATGGCCCGCTTCCAGGCCATGAACCCGTGCAACCCGCCCAGCTTGCGCACCTGCTCCACCCCGGGACGCAAATAAAGGTGATAGGTATTCCCCAGCAGAATGTTAACGCCCAGCTCTTCCAGCAAGTCCTGTGAGATGCCTTTGACCGAGGCCAGAGTTCCCACCGGCATAAAAACCGGCGTTTCCACCGCTCCGTGCGGAGTCCATAGTTTTCCCGCGCGGCCGGCGCCGCGCGTCGCCTCAATTTGAAATTGCAGGGACACGAACTGTGATTGTATCGAACCGCGGTCTTTTTGAAAGGACAGGCGCCCTATTCGAGAATCCGCAGGATCTGGGCGTTCACCCGGCCATTGGCAATCTTCAACCTTCCCACACTGACAGGAAGTTGAAATCTCCTTGGCCCGGCGCTTCCCGGATTGAAGTACAGCACGCCGTTCTTCTCTTCGAGCTTCGGAACATGGCTGTGGCCGTAAATCACCGCCGCAAACCCCGCCGCCTCGGGCTTCAAATCCAAATGCGCCAGATTGTGCAGCAGATAAAGCGATGCCCCTCCCGCCTCGAGAACGTTGCTGGCAGGAATTCTTTGCGCCCAGGGAGCGGTGTCCACGTTGCCGCGTACCGCGGTGACCGGGGCAATTTGCGCCAATTGGTCGAGAATTTCCGGCGGGCCGATATCGCCGGCATGCACCAGGAAGTCGGAGCCGCGCAAAGCCGCCATCGCTTCCGGCCGCAACAGGCCGTGCGTGTCTGAGATAACGCCAATGGTGACGGAAGCTTCCTGGCTCATGGCTCGGTCCATCCGAGCCTAAGCCATGCCGGAAAGATAAGGAAGGCCGTTTGGCAGAATGCCTACTTCCCCGTCGCCGCGAAGAAAACGCTGATCACACTCTCATTCAGCATTTCCGTCAGGCGCCGAGCCTGATCGCGGGTAAAGCCATTCAGTAGATCAAAACCCGCGGTCCGGCCCTTCAAGACCGAAACCGTATCGTGATAGGGACGAAACTCGATGGCGACCTTTCCGCCTTCCCGGTCTACCACCACAAAACTCCCTGGAGCGCGCTCTGTTGTCTGTGCTGTCACGACGCCTCCTGTCTTGGCTGTCCCCATCATACTCACGCGAAGCTCCTTAGGCCTTTTGCGAAGGCGTAAAATCGGCCAGTTCCAGGCGCAGGTTTCCCGGATTGGTGGCATAGGCCATTCCGGTTTCCAGGTCGACAACCTCTTCCCGTATCAGCCGTTCAATCTCTCCATCGAAATGCCGCATGCCTTCGGTGGCGCCCGCCCGCATGGCGTCCAGCAATGTCTTGCCCTCGCCTTCCCCCTTTTCCACATACTCGCGGGTACGCAGGGTGGACTTCAGAATCTCTATGGCGGCCACCCGGCCTGTATGGTCTTTGCGGGGAATGAGACGCTGCGAAATCATGTAGCGGAAGCTCTTGGCCAGGCGGTTGCGAATGGCATGCTGGTCCGCCAGGGGAAACACACCCACAATTCTTTCCACCGTCTTGGAGGCGTCAATGGTATGCAGCGTCGACAGCACCAGGTGGCCGGTCTCGGCCGCCTCCATGGCAATTTCAATGGTCTCTTTGTCGCGCATTTCGCCCACCAGAATCACCTTGGGCGCTTGCCGCAGCGCCGCCCGCAGCGCCAGCGCAAAGCTCGGCGTATCGCTGTGCAGCTCACGCTGGTGAATGATGCAGTTCTTGTGCAGATGCAGAAACTCGATGGGGTCCTCGATGGTGAGGATGTGGTACGACTGCTGCTGATTGATGAGATCAATGATCGCGGCCAGCGTGGAAGACTTCCCCGATCCGGTCGGCCCGGTGACCAGCACGATCCCATTGCGCAGTTCGGTGATCTGCCGCAGCTCTTCGGGCAGATGTAGCGATTCAAATTCCGGGATCTTGCTGGGAATCACCCGCATCACGATGGCGCAGCTTCCCCGCTGCATGAAGATATTCACCCGAAAGCGCGACAGCCCGGAAAGACTGTAGGAGACATCGCAGGAGCCGTTCTCCCGCAACTTGCTCAGCGCATGCTTATTGTTGCCGATAAGGTCGGCCGCGACCCGGCGCGTATCATCCGCGCTCAAGGCCCGCTTGCCCACCGTCACCAGTTTTCCGTTCACCTCAACCAGGGGTGGTTTGCCTGGGGAGAAGAACAGGTCGCTGATCTTGGTGGAGGTGCCCAGCATGGCCGCCAGTAGGCCGGGCGTGGAAATCGGCGCAGGAGCAGGCGCCGCCTTGGGTGCGGCGCCCGTCGTCCCTGCATTGGGGTTGTTCGTTACTGCCTGCGTGGGAGAAGCCATGGGCCCATTTCGAAACTAGGGGGTATCCATGGTTCAGCAAATGCTCTTCCAAACAGCCGGCGTTTGCTTTGTTCACCTTACGAAGGCGGCGCCTACCTCGCACTGCCTACATTCCAGACAGAATGTCTCAGGGTCAGACAACGACCCGCGCTTTTACGGCACAATCGGCAAAATTAACACGGAGGGGTGCTCGGCATCGTGCAGCACCGCATTGGTCGCCGACACGAACCTCTCACCGGCCGCCGCCTCTTCCCCCGTATTCAGATTGCGGTCAAAGCGCGGAAAGTTGCTGCTGGAAACTTCCAGCCGCAGCACATGCCCCTTGCGAAACACGTTGCTGGTCGACCACAAATCCAGGTTGAGCTTATAGACCTGCCCCGGATTGAGCAGGGTCGCCTTCTCCCGCGATTCCCGGTAGCGGGCGCGCAGAATTCCTTCGGTGATGTTCTGGGCAAAACCGTCCGGCCCCACATCGACCAACTTGGCCGTGAAGTCCGTATCGACCGCCGATGATTTCGCATACAACTCAAGCTTGATCGGTCCCGTCACTTCCATGTCTTGCGCCAGAGGCGCGGTGGAGTACACGAGCACATCGTCCCGGGCCTCGTCTGGGCGCTGGTCTCGCGGCCCCGGCGGCAAGTGCCATCCGTCGCAGCAAAGCGGACCGCCGATGGTGGCGACCGGGTTTGCCGGATCGTAGACATACTCGTCGGGGTTCTCCCCTCGCGGCGCGGTCGTCGAAAGCGTCCCGTCTCCCCGCAACGAGTTTGCCTTCTTCGTGGAATGCAGGAAATACTTTGTGTTCTTTGCCCGGGCCAGGGGCCAGTCGTCCTCTTCCCGCCACTCATTCTTGCCCATCACGAAAATTTTTACCGGCTTGCCCGCAAACTCATTTTGCACGCCTTTAAACAGGTAGTCGTACCAATCGAGCGTCCAGCCCTCCTTGTCATAAACTTCCGCGGCTGGACCAAAATCTACCTCGCCGATCTTGCGCCCGCCCCCGGCATGGCCACCAATGATTACCAACAGGTGCTGCCCTTTGCGGGCCGCTTCACTTCCTCCGTGCTCTTTGATACCGGTGTAGTTGCGCAGCGACCCGCCCTGAAAGATGTCGTACCACGCCGCCACGTGCAACGCCGGCACCTGGATATCGCCGAAGTGTTCTTCAATCGACCAGGGCTTCCAATAATCGTCGTAGCTGGGATGCGCCAGCCAGTCGAGGTAGTAGGGGGCCAGCGTAGCCGCCGAACCCGGCGCGTTCCCCTCGGGAAAATTGAATAAGGGATAACTGGTCAGGGGAAGTTTCCACGCCCCCTTCATGGCATTCGTTTCATCGCGCACGCGTCGATTGAGCGTGTCCTGCGCCAATCCGGAGCCCCATGATTGATTGAACCACTGGGCAAACGCCCCGCCCTGATAGGTCCAGTTCTCGTGATAATTGCTGGCGGTGATTTCCGGATTGATGCCGGCCAGATGCGGAGGGTGCGCAATCGCGGTCAGCATTTGCGTCGCGCCTACGTAAGACCCGCCGAACATGCCTACCTTCCCATTCGCATAGGGCAAGGCCGCCGCCCACTCCACCGTGTCGTAGCCGTCCTCGGACTCATGCTTGAAGGGATACCACTCGCCATCGGAGGTATAGCGCCCACGCACGTCCTGAATGATCACGACGTACCCGCGCGCCGCCGCTTTGTGGGCAAACGGGATTGCACCCCAGTTATTGCCCTTGTCATACGGCGTGCGCTGCAACAGCACTGGAAACTTCCCCTCACCATTGGGCCGATAGATGTCCGCGCGCAGAATGACTCCGTCGCGCATCTTGACTTCGACCCCGGCCTGCACCGTGACCTCATACTTCTCGGCGGCGAAGCTGCCAACTGTGCTGAACAGAATCAGGAGTGAAAGCGTGGAGAAAACTTTGCTTCGAGTCATGGCGTTCCCTTTCCCACGTAGCGTGGGAAAGAGTAGCAGACAAAATCTCGGGGAAAAAGCGCTGGCGGCCTAATTGAACAAAATTCGCCGCGCTGGACCGGAAAGATAAAGGGGGAGCAATTTTGCTCCCCCTGAAGGATCCATCGCAACCAGCTTACGAGGCCGGCTCTGTGTAATCCGCCAGTTCCAGCCGCAAATTTCCAGGATTGGTGGCATAAGCCATTCCGGTTTCCATGTCTACGACCCCGGCCCGGATCAGCTTCTCAATCTCACCATCAAAATGCTGCATGCCTTCCGTGGCCCCGGCGCGCATGGCATCGAGCAATGTCTTTCCTTCCGCCTCGCCTTTCTCCACGTACTCACGCGTGCGCAGCGTGGCTTTCAGAATTTCCACCGCCGCCACCCGTCCGGTCCCGTCTTTGCGAGGTAGCAGCCGCTGCGAAATCATATAGCGGAAGCTCTTCGCCAGCCGGTTGCGGATAGTGTTCTGCTCCGCCAGCGGAAACACTCCCACAATGCGCTCCACCGTCTTCGAGGCATCGATGGTGTGCAAGGTAGAAAGCACCAGATGCCCCGTCTCCGCCGCTTCCAGAGCGATTTCAATGGTTTCCTTGTCTCGCATCTCGCCGACCAGAATCACCTTCGGCGCCTGCCGCAGCGCGGCCCGCAACGCCAGCGCGAAGCTCGGCGTATCGCTGTGCAGCTCGCGTTGGTGGATCATGCAATTCTTATGAGGATGGGCGAATTCGATGGGGTCTTCAATGGTCAGGATGTGGTAGTGCTGCTCCTGATTGATCTTGTCGATCACCGCCGCCAGCGTCGATGACTTCCCCGATCCGGTCGGCCCGGTGACCAGAACAATCCCATTGCGCAAGTGGGTAATGTGCTTCAGTTCTTCCGGAAGGTGCAGTTCCTCGAAACTGGGGATCTTGGAAGGGATCACGCGCATGACCGTGACGCAGGTCCCACGCTGCATGAAGATGTTTACCCGGAAGCGCGAAAGCCCCGGCAAACTGTAAGAGATGTCGCATGACCCTTGCTCCAGCAACTTTTCCCGCGCGTGCTTATTGTTGCCGATCAGGTCATTGGCAATCCGGCGCGTATCCTCGACCGACAAAGCCCGCGGCCCGGTCGGCGTCAGCCGGCCATTGATCTCCACCATGGGCGGCCGGCCCGGCGAGAAAAACAGGTCGCTGATCTTGCTGGAAGTCCGCAGCATTGCCGTCAACAGAGCGGCTGTCGATGGAGGCGCGGGAGCGGGAGCGGCGGCTGCAGCAGCCCCCGTAACACTCGCCTTGGGAGGCGTCATCGTCGGAGAAGACATATTGGGATGATTTTCTTTCCGTGCAAGCTAAATTCGCTAAGGGGAAACTCCACCCTAAGCGTTTTTTTACCAAGCAGTTGGGTGCACGGAGGTTGCCAAAGAGGGGGTGGCCCAAATGCCAAAATTTCTGTGAGTTGGCAAGGGATTGTGGAGAGTGTCTCAGTCTCAATTCAAGACTTTCACCCTTCCGTCTCATTTCTAGACGCGCTATCCCTGATCCGTACCCGCGCAAAATGTCGCCCCGCGGCCCCACGGAATGATCACCGCCGAGCGGCCAACCAAGGGGGAGACCCAGCAGGGCAAAGTGAGCTTTCCCCCTGACCTTTCCTGGCCTACCTGCCCCCCCGAAGCGGCCCTCAGAGGGCCCCCTTCCCGGAAGAGCTATTGCTACCTACCAGGCACAATCGGCAAAATCAGGGCGGAAGGATGGGCAGCATCGTGGTACACGAGGTTGGTTGCCGGGACAAACTGTTGCCCCGCCTCAGGCGACTCCGCGATATTAAGATTGCGGTTGAAGCGTGGAAAGTTACTGCTGGAGACTTCGAGCCTCAGCCTATGTCCCTGGCGAAACACGTTGCTGGTGGACCATAGGTTGATAGCGAATTTATAGACCTGCCCCGGCTTCAGCAGATCGGCTCGTTCCCGTGAGTCCCGATAGCGCGCCCGCACGATTCCTTCCGTCAGGTTCTGGGCAAACCCGTCCGGCCCCACATCCACCAACTTGGCAGTGAAATCCGTGTCGACGGCGGAAGAGGACGCGTAAAGCTCCAAACTCACCGGACCCGTGACTTCTACGTCTGAGGTTAAGACCGGAGTCGAGTAAACCAGAACGTCTTTGCGCGTTTCGACTTCGCGCTGATTGATAGGGCCAGGAGGCAAATGCTGGGCATCACAGCATAGCGGCCCTCCCACCGTGGGCACGGGGTGCGCAGGATCGTAGACATACTGGTCGGCGGGCTCACTGTGCGGCGCTTCCGACGAGAGTGTTCCGTTTCCTGCCGAACTATTTGCCTCGCCCTGCGAGTGCAGAAAATATTTCGTAGATTGTGCCCGCGTCAGCGGCCAGGCGTCTTCCTGGCGCCACTGATTGCTTCCCATCACGAATATCTTGACCGGCTTCTGGGCAAACTCATTCTGTACCCCTTTGAACAGGTACTCATACCATTGCAGGGCGATTTCATCTTCGTCGTATTGGGCCGTAGCTGGACCAAAATCAACGTCTCCAATCGTGCGAGTGTCTCCCGCGTGTCCCCCTATGGTGATGACCAGATGCTGCCCTTCCCGGGCGGCCTGGCTTCCGCCGTGCGCCTTGATGCCCAGGTAATTGCGCACCGACCCATCCTGGAAAATGTCGTACCACGCCGCCACATGCAGGGCGGGAACCATGATGTCGGAGTAGTGCTCTTCAATCGAGATGCGCTTCCAATAATCGTCATAGGTGGGATGGGCCAGCCAGTCGAGATAATAAGGGGCGAGCGATTGACTGAGATCAAAGGTCCGCACCACCTCCGGTAAATTAAACAGCGGATATTTGGCCAACGGAAGCTGGGTGCCGCCCTGGAGGGCATTGGTCGCCTTGCTCACCTGGCGGTTGAAGGTGTTCTGCGCCAGCACCGAAGTCCAGGATTGATTGAACCATTGCTCGAACGCGCCACCCTGGTAGGTCCAGTTCTCGTGATAATTGCTGGCGGTCACAATGGGACAGATCCCCGCCAGGTGCGGCGGATGCGCGATCGCGGCCAGCATCTGAGTTGCCCCCACGTACGATCCCCCGAACATCCCGACCTTGCCGTTGGAATACGGTAGAGCCGCGGCCCACTCCACGGCGTCATAGCCATCGTCGGATTCGTGCTTGAAGGGATACCATTCCCCTTCTGATGTGTAGCGGCCGCGAGTGTCCTGCATCACCACCACGAAGCCGCGGGTGGCCGCCCTCAACCCGAAGGAGAACCCATTGTTCTTGTCATACGGCGTGCGTTGCAGAAGAACCGGGAACTTGCCCTCGGCCGATGGCCGGTAGATGTCCGCGTACAAGAGGACGCCATCGCGCGTCTTCATGGCGACGTCGTGCTCAAACGTGACAACGTATGAATCTGCCGCGTGGGCGAAAAGAGCGCAAAGCACCAACATTGGGAGTGCCAGATACTTGCAGCGCATGGAAAGGGCTCCTGGATTCAGCGGGGAAAGATTATCAAAACCCACAGTCGACGTCCTGGGCATTCGGTGGTGGGCGAATCTGCAATAAAAGGCGAGCTGGCGCTCGCCCCCACGGTCGCTTGCGGCCGTCGCTACTCCGAGCGCTCAACCTGCGCCGCTCTTCCTGTCTTACGTAGAGACAGCCGCTTCATCCGCCCGGCGGACGACGCTAGCGTCACAAGGTAGAAGATTTCTCCGCAATCAGCTTGGTGATCTTCGCCACGAACTCCGCGGTCACCATATCTTCCGTCTTCTCCTTACCTCGAGTCCGCACATTCACTTTGCCCGCTTCCGCTTCCTTGTCGCCCACCACCAGCAGGAAGGGCACCTTCTGCAAGGCGTGCTCGCGGATTTTGGCGTTCATCTTTTCGTTGCGCGCATCCACTTCCACGCGCACTCCGGCGCCCTTCAGTTCCGCCGCCACTTTATTCGCGTATTCGGCGTGGCGCTCGGCAATCGGAATCAGCACCGCCTGCAGCGGAGACAACCATGCCGGAAACGCTCCGGCATAGTGCTCGATCAGCACACCGAAGAAGCGCTCCACCGAACCATACAGCGCACGGTGCACCATCAGCGGCTGCTTACGCGATCCATCCTCCGCCACGTACTCCAGCTCAAAGCGCTTGGGCAGATTGAAATCGAACTGCACCGTCGAGAGCTGCCACAGACGTCCAATCGCATCCACCAGCTTGATGTCGATCTTGGGCCCGTAAAATGCCGCTTCGCCGGGGATCGTCTTGTACTTGATATTCAGCCGCTGCAGGACCTTTTCCAGCGAACTGGTGGCCAGCTCCCATTGCTCTTCGCTGCCCACGAAATTCTTCTTGTCCGCCGGGTCCCACACCGACAACTCGGTCTGAAATTCATCAAACCCGAAATCGCGCAGGACGTCGAAGGCAAACTCCACGCAGTCGGTGATTTCCTTCTCAATCTGCTCCGGAGTGCAGAAGATGTGCGCATCGTCCTGGGTAAAGCCGCGCACCCGCAGCAGGCCGTGCATCACGCCCGAGCGCTCATAGCGATAGACCGTCCCCAGCTCGCCCAGCCGTACCGGCAGGTCGCGGTACGATTTCAGCGAGTCCTTGTAGATCAGGATGTGTCCCGGGCAGTTCATCGGCTTCACGCGATACTCGGCGTCGTCGAGCTCCATGAAATCGAAGAAATTCTGCGCGTAGTAGCCTTCGTGTCCCGAGGTGAAGAACAGCTGGCGGCGCATGACGTGCGGCGTGTACACCAGCGAGTAGCCGCGCTTCAGGTACTGCTCGCGCATCCAGTCTTCCATCTCCTTGCGGATGATGCCGCCCTTGGGATGCCAGAAGATGAGCCCCGGCCCGGCCAGCTCCTGAATGGAGAACAGATCGAGCTGCTGCCCCAGCACGCGATGGTCGCGCTTCTTGGCCTCTTCCATCTGGTGCAGGTACTGGTCGAGTTCCTTCTTCGAGTAGAACGACGTCCCGTAAATGCGCTGTAGCTGCGGGTTCTTTTCATCCCCCAGCCAGTACGCCCCGGCGATGTTCAGCAGCTTGAAGGCCTTGATCCGTCCCGTCGAGGGGATATGCGGCCCGCGGCAAAAGTCGAGAAATTTCCCCGTCTTGTAAATTGAAATCTTTTCCTCGGGCTTGGTGAACTGTTCGATGAAGTGGCACTTCATGAAGTCACCTTCGCCCTTGAACTTCTCCAGGCCCTCCGTGCGTGGCAGAAACTCCCGCGCATAGGGCAGGTCCTGCTGCACCAGCTCCTGCATCTTCTTTTCGATCTTCTCCAGGTCTTCCTGGGTAAACGGAGTCGGGCGATAGAAGTCGTAGAAGAAACCGGTGTCGGTCGGCGGGCCATGGCCCAGCTTGGTCTCCGGGAACAGTTCGAGCACCGCCGCCGCCAGCAAGTGGGCGGAGGAGTGGCGGAAAACCTCCAGCGCCTCCGGATCCTTTTCCGTGAGCAGGCGCAGCTCGGTGTCCGCCTCCAGAGGACGGGTCAGGTCGATCAGGTCGCCGTTGCTCTTGGCAGCCAGCGCGGCATCGGCCAGCCGCGGGCTGATCGACTTGGCAATATCCAGGGCGCTCGTGCCCTTGGGGACTTCTTTCGTGCTTCCATCCGGAAGCTTGACGTGAATGCTCTCAGACATAGGGATCAGGCCACAAATCTGCTGAAACACTTGAGTTTAAAGGAGCGCGGAGGGAGGGTCAAACCGGGGTCAAGGAACTCTCTGTTTCAAATTGCCCACGGGAGCGCTTTCCTCGGGACAATGCCTGATATGCACTTTACAACATATGTCTTTTAAGACATAATGCAATCGTGCCGTGGCAGGTATATTTTCACCCCGAATTCGACGTGGAATTTGATGGGCTGGAGCCGGAAGTGCAAGACGAATTACTGGCGCATGCAAATTTGCTCAAAGCATTCGGGCCTCTGCTTAAGCGCCCGGCCGTCGATACGCTACAGGGGTCAAAGCACGACAACATGAAGGAGTTGCGTTTCAAAGCGGGAGGCGGGGTTTGGCGCGCGGCTTTCGCGTTTGATACCCAACAAAAAGCCATATTGCTCGTGGCCGGAGATAAATCGGGCGGCAGCCAGAAACGCTTTTACCGCCAGCTCATCAAAGTCGCGGACGCGCGGTTTGACCGGCACGTTGCTTTTCTAAAGAAAGCATCCAGAAAGGGGCCCAGGCAGCCATGAAAACATTGGAACAAAAACTGAAAGAGGTGAGTGCGAAGAGGCAGACTAAAATTAAAGCCCGCACTCGGGAATTAGTAGCGCGTGAAATGTCCTTACGGGAGCTACGGCATGCGGTCAACAAAACACAGAAGACCGTGGCCCGTTCACTCAAAATGGGTCAGGACGGGGTATCGCGGCTGGAGAAACGCAGTGACTTGTTACTCTCCACGCTGCGCAATTATGTGGAAGCCGTGGGAGGAAGCCTGACCCTAGTGGCCCAATTCCCCGATCAGGATCCTATTGCCATTGAAGGGCTGGGTGAAATTGTCGCTGCCGACGAAAACGAAAAAACAAGACGCCGGGGCGCTTAGTCGACACGGAAGTTCATTGGAATAGGCATCGCTGGCCCTATGAAGTCTCGGAGGATCGCCCAGCGAAAAACTCCGGTGCGAACACGGTGGGTCACTTTACCTGTCATTCTGCGCGAACTGGGGGTTCGCACTTGCGAACCCCAAAAAGTCGAAAAATCCCTATGACAGCTCCTGCCTCAGGTAGCGATGCTTCGACTTTCACGGAAGTTCCCCTGCGCTCGCTTCCATTGGCTCAGCATGACAGCATGGCTCGCTGAACCGGCGCCTCAGTACAGCCGGAAGTTCACCTCAATGCTCACCTGCACCGCCACCGGATGCCCATCTTTCATGGCCGGAGCAAAACGCCAGGTGCGGACTGCCGCGATCGCCTTCTCATCCAGCCCCATGCCCAGTGAACGCACAATGCGTATGTCCCGGGTCAGGCCGTCCGGCCCGACCACCGTCCACAGCAAAACCGTCCCCTGATACTTGCTCTTGCGCGCCTCTTCGGAGTATTCGGGATCGGGATCAAAAATGGGACGCGGCGCGCTCACCCCGCCCCCCACGCGGTAAATTCCGCCTCCAATGCCTCCCCCCGTGCCCGGCCCTACGCCCGGCCCCGTCCCCGAACCCACGCCACCACCTGAGCCGCTGCCAATGCCTCCGCCGCTCCCCGGCCCATTCGAGGGGATCAACGCCGAAGAAAGCGGGTCGCCCATCGGCCCGGTCTGCGGGAAAACGATGCTGGGCGGACCCACGACCGTAGGCTCCACGGCCAGTTTGGGCGCTTCGTTGCGCACCACCACCACGGGCGGCGTGATCTGCTCGCGGGCAAACAGCGGGGGATGCCCCTTCGAAGCCGGCAGCTTGTCCCGATCGCCCCCTCCACCTCCGCCTCCGGAGATGGTCGCCGCCGGCGGCAACACATATTCGCTCGGCTCAATCAACGTCGCCGTGACCTGCGGCCTTACCAGCACCGTGTGGCGCGCCACCCACGCCCCCGCGCTCAGAAAAAGCGCCAAGACCGCCGCCTGCGCCACGAACGAGGTCGCAAAACTGCCGCCATGCAACGGATAGCCTCCATAGCCTTCTCCCAGCAAAGTGGGCAGAAAGGTCTCATGCAGCGCGGCTTTGCCGCCGTTCCCTGTAGGCAGCGCAGTGCGAGCTTTCCCGGCCGCCCCCTGCAAGAGCTCAGCTTTGAGTTGCGACTTGAACTCGGGGCTGGGCAACATGCGCAGTTCCGCCGCGATGCCCAGAATTTCCGCCACTTCCAGATCCACTACTGGAGGCGCTGCTTCCGGCTGGGCCAGCAGGGAGTCAATGGCATGGTCGAGTTGGTCGGCAAGGGTAAAGCGGTTCATGACCCACTCCTCATCTGCTCGCGCAGGTTGCGCAAAGCGCGCAACTGCAGCTGTTTGATCGCGCCCTCGCTGCGGTCCATCTCCCGGGCGATTTCACGGAGACTGCGCTGGTCGACAAAGCGCCGCACGACTACGTGGCGCTGTTCCGCGGGCAAGGCATCCACCAGCTCAAAAAGCATGGCCCGGCGCTCCGCACTGTGGTCCGACCCAGCCAATTCCAATCCCGCCAGATCGTCGGCAGCGACTTCCGCACGTTTTGCTGCCCGCTGCCAGTGCTGAGCAAGCACGTTGCCGGCAATCCCGAAAAGCCAGGACACGAAAGGCCGCCCTTGCCATTCAAAATTCCCCAAACTGGCCAGTGCCTGATGAAACACTTCTGCAGTCAGGTCCTGCGCTTCCTCGCGCGTCGTTACCCGCCGGGCGAAGTAGGCGTAGACGCGCGCGAAGTTTTCTTCGTAGATCTCCGCAAAGCGAGCCCGGTCTTCCTGGGACGCTTCCACCAGGAGCCGCTCGTCTTCCAGCTTTTCGTTGCTTGCGGCCTTCACTCCGTTCTCCGCGAACGCGTTTTCTACCTACTTATGGGATGCCGGGACGGAAAAGTTACGGGCAGGAACAGATATTTTTCGTTCAGGCATGGCGTGACCCCGCGGCTGTATGGGGCCCGTAGAAATGCTAGTGCGGGAGGGGATGGCTCACAGTGACTGGAATCACCCCATGCGGGAGGCGCTGGGGGGAAGGATCGCCACTCCCCGCCCCATTTTGCACTCTGTCTGGTTTAGCTAATCCTCATCTTTGGCGCTACATACCGGCCCTACCCATTTGGCCGTCATCTGCATGTCCACGCTGCCTTTGTCCGATCCGTTGGAGGAGGTCATGTGCATGTTCATCTTGACGCTTTCGGGCGAAAGCGCCTCAATGAGGACGTTCCCGGTGCGGGTGACCCCGTCTTCCGTGCATTGAATGTTGGCTTCCTGCCGGGTGCCGGTCGAGCTGGTCAGGTTCCACTTGCAGGAGTCGTCGTCTTTATCTTTCCCGAAAGGCTTGGCCAGGTCTTCTTTGGTCACGCAACTCCTGCTCACATGAGGTTTGCCGCCGCCTGCATTGTGCGCCTTCATGGCCGCTTCCATGCGGGCGCGCTGCTCGGGCGACATCTTGGCCAGAACGTCAGGGGGCAGCGCCAGGGCGCCGGAGGTCTGCATGCTGTGCGTGATCTCCCATTGCCCGGACTTCACCGCGAGGGGCTTCTGCGCAAAAGCGGCTGCCGCCATACCAAACACCGCCGCGACCACCCTTAACTTTTCGAAAACCCTCATCGTTGCATCTCCATCCTCGAAGACGTTTTGACCCGTCATGCCGAGCCATAGGGAAGAGTGGAGGACCGTTCCTTACCAGCCCTCTTTCTGTCCCTTGTTCTGCTCGTCCAGCCACTTCTTCAGCGGAGCAAAATACTCCAGCAACGCGGCGCCGTCAATCTGGCGCTCGCCGGTGGCCGCTTCCAGTGCGTCCGGCCACGGCTTGCTCTGGCCCATTTCGAGCATCTTGTTGAATTTCGCCCCGGCTTCTTTGGAACCATAGAACGTGCAGCGATGCAGCGGTCCGCTGTATCCCGAAGCCCGGCACAGCGAGCGGTAGAACTGGAATTCCAGAATATGCGCCAGGAAATAGCGCATATAGGGCACGTTGCCGGCCACGTGATACTTCGCCCCGGGATCAAAGTCCGCCTCACTTCGAGGTGTGGGCGGCGCCACACCCTGATACTTCAGGCGCAAGTCCCACCAGGCTTTGTTGTAGTTGGCGGGCGTCACCTCGCCCGAGAAAACCTTCCAGCGCCACTGGTCGATCATGAGCCCGAAAGGCAGGAAGGCCACCCGATCCAAGGCCTGCTTCAGCAGCTCCGGAACGTCATTATTCCCGGCCGGCACTTTCTCGAGCAGGCCGACCTTATGCAGATATTCCGGCGTAATGGCCAGGGCAATGGCGTCCCCGATGGCTTCGTGGAAGCCGTCGTTCGCTCCGTTCTGGAAGAGGAACGGCTGGTGTTTGTATGCCCTCTGATAGAAGTTGTGGCCCAGCTCATGATGAATAACGACGAAATCCGAGCCGCGCACCTGAATACACATCTTGATGCGCAGATCGTCCTGCCCGTCCAGGTCCCAGGCGCTGGCGTGGCAGACCACGTCGCGGTCCGCCGGCTTGGTAAACAAAGACCGCTCCCAGAAAGTTTGCGGCAGCGGATCATAGCCCAGCGAAGTGAAGAATCCTTCGCCATATTTCACCATCCCCTTGGCGTCCAGGTTCTTGGCCTTGAGCAGCGCCGTCACGTCTACGCTGGGGCTGTCTTCCTTCACGCCCAGAATGGGATACACATCCCCCCACTGCTGCGCCCAGATATTGCCCAGCAGATGCGCCGGGATGGGGCCGTTCGGCGGCACGGTCTGCGGCCCATACTGCTGCACCAGCCGCGAGCGCACGAAGGTGTGCAGCGAGAGATACAGCGGACGCACCTGCTGCCACAGCCTCTCCAGGTCGGCGGCGAAAGCGTCTGGCGGCATATCGTAATTCGAGCGCCACAGCGCGCCGGTGTCCTTAAACCCTAATTCTTTTGCACCCTGGTTCGACAGCTCCACAAATCGCACATAGCGGTCCCGCATGGGCACGCCCACCTTGTGCCAGCCCGTCCACACATCCAAAAGCTCCTGCGGATCACGGCTGGTGGCCATGATGCGATCAATGGCGGTGACGTCGAGACAATCCTCCGGCTTGCGGCAATACTTGCCGCGCCCGTAATCGCCTTCCAGCGAGGCCGCGATCTCGGTCATCTCCCGGCGCAAGGCGGGGTCCCGCGGGGCCGGCGCCGTCAGCGACAACTTCAACAGCATGAACTTGCGCGCCAGATCGGGCGGCAGCTTGAGCCCTGCAAATCGTTTGGCCTGCTCCACCAGTTCGGTGGTCACGGCCGTGTTTTCCTCATTCGCGTCAGCCGCCAGCGCTTCCGTGTCGTAGGTGATGAAGTTCGATTGCACCCATTGGGCGCGGTTCAGCTTGAGGCTGATTTCACGCAGGCGCGCTTCCGCCTGCTCCATAAACTTTTCGGCTTCGGCAACACTGGGAGTTTGTGCGGACATAGTCAGTGGGATGAATAGAAGTAGAACCAATAGGAGTTTCATCGGACCCTCCTCCCCGGAATTATACGAGCGAGAAGGCAATTCGTGAGCAAGCGGAGAACA
Organism: Acidobacteriota bacterium; assembly: GCA_018268755.1. Taxonomy (GTDB): domain Bacteria; phylum Acidobacteriota; class Terriglobia; order Terriglobales; family Acidobacteriaceae; genus KAN-5. The sequence goes on along the minus strand of JAFDVW010000012.1, from coordinate 44,272 downwards.
TTTGCTGGTGTGGGGACGGGCGTCTCGCCCGCCCTTGCAGTGCAGTGGCCGGCCGGCCCCAGACCTATCGCGTGGCTTATGCCGGCATGTCCTTTATGTGCGTCGCAATCCACCACTCATAGCCGAAGGCATCTTTCACCGCTCCGCTACGGTCGCCATAAGGATGGTCGGTCGGTTCCATGACCGAAGTCGCCCCCGCAGCCAACGCCCGGCGATACAGCGCGTCGCAATCCGGCACATAGAGATAAAACATCGAGCGCATGGGCTGATAGGGTCCGTGGGCTTCGCCCAGCTCAAGCTGGGAATCCCCAAGCTTCATCGTGGCGTGCAGAATCACGCCCTCCGGTGTGGCATGGCGGCTTAATTCCTCCGCGCCGAACGCCTTCTTCAGAAAGGTCATCACCGGCTCGGCCCGCAGGGGATGCAGCGACGGCTGAACGTCAGGCGCGCCCGCCCACTTGTAACTCTCTCCCTTGTAGGTCGCGATATACCAGAAGTTGCCAGCCGCATCGCGCACCGTGGAGGAACGCTCTCCATAGAACTGATCGGCGGGCTCATTCACAGACACGCCGCCCGCGGCCAGCGCGCGCTGGTAGGTCGCATCGCAGTCGCGCACATACACATGGAAGGCTCCCGGCTTGGCCTCGCCCTTCCAGGCCAGCCCCGGCCCGCCACCGCCCACCATGATCATGGAGTCGCCCAGGCGCATCTCGCAGTGCAAGCCGCCCTGCGATCCCGGCCCACTGCGGAAGACTTCCTCGGCGTCAAAGGTCTTTTTCAGGAATTCGATCTGCCCATCGGCATCGGCCGCAACCAGATATTGCGTGAGGGTGCGGTAGCCCTTGGGAACCGGCGTCACATCGCTCTTCTTTGCCGGCGGCATGCTGGCGCGGAAACGCCGATGCATCTCTTCTACCGGCATCACTTCTTTGACCGTATAGATAGTCCACGCGTAGCCAAAGGGATCAAGCAACACCGCATCGCGATAGCCATAGAACTGGTCGGTGGCCGGCGTTTTAAGCGTGGCGCCGGAGGCGACCGCGTGGGCCACGAAGGCGTCCACGTCCGGCACCTGCACCGACATGCTGACCGGCGACTGCCCCAGCGTCTCCGCGCTGTAGCGGCCGCCTTCGGGCCATTCGTCGCACAGCATCACAATGGAATCGCCGATCAGGATCTCGGCATGGCCCATGCCCAATTCGTTTTCGAAGCGCCAGGACTCCTTGGCCCCGAACGCCTTCTCATAAAACGTGATGGCCTTGCCGGCATTCTTGTAGCTCAGCCGCGGCGAAGCAAAGGTGCTTTGCGTAGTGGGAAGCTTGCTGGCGGTGGCCATAGCGATACTCCTCTCGAGTTCTTTCCGCAGGCGCGCCTGGAGGCCCTGGCGGGGCATATGGCGCAGGCTTTGCGCAATCTGGTCCAAGGGCCCGTGCTCCCCGGTTTTCTTGCCGGCCGGCTTTCCGCGCAGCGCGGCCTCAATGATCTGCTCCAGCTCTGCGATCTTCTTCGGGTTCGGGAGAGAGCGCTTAGACATCGCCACCCTCCATCTGCGCTCTTAGTTTTTCGAGGGCGCGAAATTGCAGCTGTTTGACCGCGCCTTCGGTCCGTTTCATATCCTGCGCGATCTCGCGGATGCTCTTTTGCTCCGTAAACCTCAAATAGACCACGCGGCGCTGGTCGGCCGGCAAATTCTCCACCAGCTGAAACAGGAGCGCGCACTGCTCGGCGTCTCTGGCATTGCTATCTTCCACATCTTCCGGAAGCGGGCCTCTGGGTTTGCGCGCCGCTTCTTTCCAGCGGTCGGTAATGGCATTTCCCGCAATGCGGAACAGCCATGCCGAAAATGGCGCGCCGCGCCACTCAAACTGCGGTAACTTGGCCAGGGCCTGATGAAACACGTCGGCGGTAATGTCCTCGGCTTCTTCGCGGTCCTCCACCCTCCTGCTCACATAGGCATAGACACGATGGAAGTGCCGCGCGTAGAGCTCCGCGAACCGGCGCCGGTCGCGCTGCGCCGCTTCTACCAGGAGCCGCTCCTCTTCCTGTGCTTCCTGCCCTAACGCCTTCAAACGGTCTCTCCGCGGAAATTGCCGTCAGTAAGCATAACGGCGGGGAGGGGAAAAAGTTACGGGGAAAAACATGTAGGGCCAGAATTACCGGCGTCCCTTAGCCCTCCTACCCTGCTCTACAGGCAGTTCGCTCACCTGCTACATTCATACTGTTGTGATTGCCGCCGAAGAATACGCCTTGCGCCGCTCCCTCCGCCAGCGCCGGGTTGCGGGCTACGAAAAGATCCATGTTTACCTGGGGAACCTGCGTCTGCTTCTGGCCTTTCTTGCAGGAGTAGTGATCTGGGCGTCCGTCTACCGCCATGCCTTTTCTCCCTGGTGGATACTCGCCCCCATCTTGGCCTTTGCGGCCCTTGCCGCCTACCACGCCCACATTCTGCGCGCCCAGGAATTGGCCCGTCGCGCCGTGACCTTCTATGAAAATAGCCTGGCGCGTGTCGAGGACCGCTGGCGCGACATCGGCGCGACCGGCGAGCGCTTCCTCGATCCCCATCACATTTATGCCGCCGACCTTGATCTTTTCGGGAAGGGAGGGCTCTTCCAGCTACTTTCCGCGGCGCGCACCGGCATGGGCGAGGAAACCCTGGCCCACTGGCTGCTTTCCCCTTCGCCGGTAGCGCAAATTCAGGAACGCCAGGCTTGCGCCGCTGAACTCCGCGACCAACTTGATTTCCGCGAAGACCTGGCCGTGTTGGGAGAAGAAGCCCGGGTCGGCGTACATCCCGAATCGCTGCGCCAATGGGTGGACGCCGCGAGCCGCCTCGGCCCCCTCTGGGTCCGCTGGCTGGCCCTGGGCTTCGCCCTGCTGGCCGCCTTCGGCCTCCTGGTCTGGAGCTTGTGGGGTTCGATTGCCTTGCTGGTCGTAGCCCTGATCGCCGAAGCCATCCTGAAATACCGCTTGCGCGCCGGGCTGGCAGAATCGCAGCACGGGGCTGAGCACGCCTTGCGCGACCTGGATTTGCTCTCCACCGTGCTGGCCCGAATCGAAGCGCAGAAATTCCATGCGCCGCGCCTGTTGGCCCTGCAACGCGAGCTTGCCTCGAGCCAGGTGGCTGCGTCCCGCGCCATCTCCCGCTTGCGCACCATCGTGGAGCTCATCGCGGCGCAGCACAATCCCGTCTTCCAGTTGCTCGATGTCCCGCTCATGTATTCCGTGCAGCTGGCCTTTGCCGCCGAACACTGGCGGCATCGCCACGGACAGGCTCTGCTCTCCTGGTTGCGCGCCGTAGGAGAAATCGAGGCCCTGCTCTCCCTGGCGGCCTACAGCTTTGAGCATCCAGCGGATCCATTTCCAGAATTCACCGCCGGCGAGGCTTCCTTCGCCGCTGAAGATCTGGGACATCCGCTTTTGCCATTCGCTTCCTGTACCCGGAACAGCGTGCAGATCGGCGGCGAAATCCGCGTCCTGTTGGTAAGCGGCTCCAACATGTCGGGCAAGAGCACTCTGCTGCGGGCCATCGGATTAAACACGGTCCTTGCCATGACCGGCGCGCCGGTGCGGGCCGCGCGTTTGCGCCTTACGCCGCTGCAGATCGGCGCCAGCATTCGCGTCAACGATTCCCTGCAGGAAGGCAGCTCGCGCTTCTATGCCGAGATCACGCGGCTGCGCCAGATCTTTGACCTCTCGGCAAATACACTTCCCCTGCTGTTTTTGCTCGATGAGCTGCTGCAGGGCACGAACTCCAAGGACCGCCGCATGGGCGCGGAGGGCGTGCTTCGCGCCCTGGTGCAACGTGGGGCCATCGGACTGGTCAGCACACATGACCTGGCCCTGACCGAAGTCGGCGCACCCCTCGACCGGCACCTCAAAAATGTCCACTTCCAGGATGCAATCGAGGACGGCCGCATGAAGTTCGACTATCGCCTGCGCGATGGCCTGGTCACCAAAAGCAATGGTCTGGAGTTAATGCGCGCGATTGGGCTGGATGTTTGAAGGAATCAGAGGGGAATAAAAAGACAGAGCGCGGAGCCACTCCGCGCTCTGTTCTTCTTTGCAATTACCGCAGGCAGCCCAGAATGGACCAGAAGTTCTGTGGCACATACTTCGATCCCGCCAGGTCGGCGTCCGTAAATCCGAAGACAAAGAATTTGTTCGGATTGGTGCCCGCCCCGGAGTAGTCCTGCAGGAAGTCGTTGTCATTGGCCACCCACAAGGTGTGGTACTTCGTGTTTCCTACTTTCACATCGTCGCCCAGTGCGATGCCTTCGATCTTGGCCGGCACTTGGTCAGGAGTAATGCCGTTCGCTCCGAACGCAGCCACCAGGTCGAGAAACAGCGTCTTGGAAACCGCGTGCGTGGCGGCTTCCGTGCCATCCATGTTGGTGATGTCGACGGCCCCAGCCAGGTCGATCTTGAAGATCTGCTTCACCTTGGCTTTGCTGCCGTCGCCCAGCCCCTTGCCGTCGCGTTCATCGACCAGGAATTCATGATTGTTCAGGGCCACGATTTCGCTCACCCCGGAGCCGGTGGTCAGCAGATACCCGTGTTCCCGCACTTTGCCGCTGGCAATGTCGATCACGACCAGGCGCAGCAGGTTTTTAGCGTCGCCGCCCAGCAAGGCGTCCTGGATCAAGGCCGTCTGCATAATCCCGACCAGGGTCTTGCCGTCGGGCGTAATGGCCAGACCTTCCATGCCCTTATTGGCGGTGCGGCCCGAAGTGTTGCCGGAGATTTCATCATTGCCGATGGGTTGCAGGTTGCTTACAAACAGGTGCTCCGGCAGCTTGAAAGCGCGCAAGCGGGTGCCGGTGGCGCGCAGAAACTGGTAAACGTACGGGCCGTATTCATCGGAGATGAACACGCTGAGCCCGTCATTCGAGACGCGGATGCCCTCTGGGTCCAGCCGGGCGTCGCCCGCGTAGCCCGAGTTCTTGCTGGGGTCAAAGTTGTCGGAACGGCCCGAGAAATAGGACTTGAAGCGGGTGTTCTCCACCGGCACTCCCGAGCCCACGCCCAGATTTTCGCCGCTGCCGTAGACCAGCGGAGTCAGGCTATACAGCAAGGTGGTGTCCTTCAATTTCGGGGTCAGCGTGAAAGGCAGGCCCGTTCCTTTATTCGCCTTCAGGTCCAGGGTGATGGTGTGAAAGCGGGGAATGTAGCTGGCAGTATTGTCGATCAGCGTGTCGTATTCAATCGCATTGGGCCCGCGATCGGGCAGGGCCAAGAACGTATTGCCCGAAGCCCAGGCCAGTCCGGACCCGAGGCCGCCCAGCAGGTTGGCCGGGGCGCCGTTTTCCAAAGGATAGTTAAGACCGGAGAGGTCGGCATAGGACCCGGCCCGCGACTCCGTCAGTGAACCGGTGGCCAGCAGGGTGATTTGCGCCTGGGCCAGCGGGGCGGCCGCAGCCACGGCAATCAGAGCAAGCAGAATAAGAGCCTTCTTCACGAAGCGATTTCCTCCTGTTTTTCACACAGCGAGTGGTCATCGTAAAGAGGGCTGGTCGCGGGAAAAGTTAACGGCAGATGAATATCTGATGAAAATGCATGGATCTGTGTGGAAGAAGAGGACTTTCTCTCTCCCTGCTCCGCCGCGAGCTCTTGCCTGGAGCGGACGAAGAAAGCTCAGCTAGGTTCCGGCGGGCGGGTCGTACAGCCGCTCCATCTCCTGTTGCACTCTGCGGGTGAGCTCTTCCATATCATGCAATCCCAATCCGGCGGTCGGAATCGGCTGGCCCACGCGCATTTCCAGCGGCCGCGGCTTGATGTGGTAAGTGTTCATCGGCAGCAGCTCATACATGCCCACCAGAGCGATGGGCACAATATCTACTTGCGACTTGATAGCCAGAAAAAATGCTCCGGGCAACAGCGGCTGAATGCGGCCATCGACTGAGCGCCCGCCCTCAGGAAAAATCACCAAGGGCATCCCCGCCTTCAATCCCTTGAGCGCGGTACGAATGTTTCCCGCCGAGCGCGAAGGCTGCTGCTGATTAATGCAAATCTGTCCCGACCGCCGCAGGTGCCAGCCAATGATCGGATAGCCCAGCAGCTCGCTCTTGAACAGAATGCGGAACTGAAAAGGCAGAAAGGCATACAGCATGGGAATATCGAGCGCGGATGCGTGGTTTACCGCATAGACATGGCCCCGGGAAGTATCGAGTCGATCGAGCCCGGTAATCGTCACCGGCGACTGGATCGTCTTCATGATCAGCTTCGACCAAGCGACGGCAAATTTATGCAGGATGCGCTCTTTGTCGCCGAAAAGCGAGGCTGGAATCGACGTCAGGCCAAAAAAGAGGGTGTAACCCCAGATCAGAACGTTGAAGTAGAAGTAAGACCGCAGCCGGCTGAGAAGCCCGTACTTACGTGGGCTGGAGCTGGACTTGGAAGAAGCGATCACCGTGGTCGCGGAAGAACGCCTGCTCTCCACCGGCTGCTCCGAAGATGTCTTCACTTGGTACATCGCTTCCTTCGCCTTATATTTGCTCGGCTCGCGTGGGGACGCCCGCCTTCTGTGGGGACGGGCGCCTCGTGTGGGGACGGGCGCCTCGCCCGTCCCGCCATACACAACTCACGACTTCGGCAGGCTTTCCGGGCCCGCAGCTTATCCCCGTGCCCCCAGCGCTTGCATGGCTTCGCCTACAATATAGATGGAGCCGGTGACCACAACGACGCCATCTTTCCCGGCAATTTCTTCCGCTGCTTGCTTGGCGCGGACCAGCGCCGCCGGCACATTCGCTGCATCTTCCATCTCGGTAAAAGTGCGCGCTGCCGCCTGCCGGATCTCCTGCGGGCCTGCGGAACGCGGATTGTCCGCCGGGGTGAGAATCACCCGCTCCGCCAGGGGAAACAGCACTTCGGCGATCTCCGCAATCGACTTGTCCCGCATCGCGCCAAACACCATCACCAGGCGGCGGTCCTCATATGCGGAAGACAACATCGCGCGCAGCGCCCATGCGCCGGCCGGGTTGTGCGCCACGTCCAACACATATTCCGGCGCGCCTTCCCGGGCGGCTATGACCTGGAACCGTCCCGGCCAGCGGGTTTTCCGGATGCCGCGCTCTATCGACTCCGGCGTGATTTGATAACCCTGCTTGCTCAATTCTTCCGCCGCGGCAATGGCCAGTGCGGTGTTTCTGAGCTGATGGCGGCCGACCAGGGGCGTTTCCACCAGAATCTCTTTTCCCATCACGAGCAGCGGGTAGCGGAACACTGGCATAGCGCCCCGCACGAAATACGGCTCGCTGGCCGGAGAGACCGGGGGAACGTACGGCACCGCGCTCACTCCGCGCGCGCCCAGGTCGAGGATGGTATTGCCAATCACATCATTGGCTTCAGGCTGCTGCGGAAGCGTCACCACCACGCCTCCCCGGCGAATGATTCCCGCCTTTTCGCCGGCAATCTCCCGCACCGTCTCCCCCAGAAACTTCTGGTGGTCGAGGGAAATATCGGTAATCACGCTCAGCCGCGGCTCCACCACGTTGGTCGCGTCCAGACGCCCGCCCATGCCCACTTCCAGCACCGCCAGCTCCACCTTCTGGTGCGAGAAGTATGCAAACGCCATGGCGGTCAGCATCTCGAAAAAGCTGGGATGCCAGGGGAGCTCGCCCGCGCTCACCAGGCGCTCGGCGGTCTCCTCCACCCTTGCATGCACCTGGGCGAAATCATGGTCGGAAATCTCTTCCCCCTGCAGGCGAATGCGTTCATTGATGCGCACCAGGTGCGGCGAAGTATAAAGACCGGCGCGGATCCCCGAGGCCCAGGCGATCGAGGCCAGGGTCGAGGCCGTCGATCCTTTTCCGTTCGTGCCCGCAATCAGGACGCTGGGAAACTTCCGCTCGGGATGGTCCAGGGCCGCCAGCAGAACCCGCATATGCGCCAGGTCAAATTTGTGCGAAGGCGTATGGGCCAATTCATGGCCGAGGGCGTACATGCGGGCGATTGCGGTCTGGTAGGACATGGAATCGTTCAGCCTCTGGGCTGAGCTATTTCTCTTCATTTCAGATTATCAGTTTGCGCCCGGAAAACGCCCGGCTGGTGCAGCCAATGCCAAAAGATGGAGTTTGGATGGGGTGCCGGGCCGGTCCAGAGGAAATCCGCTATGCAGCCATGAAATTGAGGGCGCGGGCGATATAGGACTTCAGCTGCTTACGATGCACGACGGCATCCAGCATGCCGTGCTCCAGCAAAAACTCGCTGCGCTGGAAGCCCTGCGGCAGTTTCTGCCGGATGGTCTGCTCGATCACGCGCGGGCCGGCAAACCCGATCAACGCTCCCGGCTCCGCAATGTTCAGGTCACCCAGCATGGCGAAAGACGCCGTGACCCCACCCGTCGTAGGGTCTGTCAGTACGGAAATGTATGGGACTTTGGCCTCGTCGAGCCGCGCTAGCGCGGCCGAGATTTTCGCCAGCTGCATCAGGCTGATGACACCTTCCATCATGCGCGCGCCGCCGGAAGCCGAAATGATAATCACCGGCGCCTTGCTCTCAATGCCCTGCTCAATGGCGCGGGTAATCGCCTCGCCCACCACGGCGCCCATGCTGCCGCCGATGAAGGAATACTCCATCGCGCTCACGATCACCGGGCGGCCGTTCAGCTTGCCGCGGGCATTGATGATCGCGTCTTTCAGTCCCGTGTCGGTCTGCGCCGTCTTCAGCCGGGAGGAATATGCTTTCAGGTCGACAAACTTCAGGGGGTCGGTGGACACCAGGTTGGAATCGAAAATTTCGTATTGATTATCGTCCAGAAGCTGGGCCAGACGCGCCCGCGCATCAATGCGGAAGTGCTTGTCGCACTTGGGGCAGACCTGGAAATTATCTTCCAGATCTTTCTTCCAGATGATCTGCCGGCAATGCTCACACTTCACCCACAAGCCTTCGGTGCGGACCTTTTTCTCGCCCGAAGTATCCAGCTCGCCGGATTCGCGTTTAAACCAAGCCATAAAAACCGCCGTCCGCCCTTAGCCCTTGGTCGTTGGCAAATCACATTCGCCGTCGACTTTACGGAATGGCGAACGGCCAACGGCTATAAGCAAACGACTAATATTCAATGCCCCGCTGTGCCATCACGCCTTTTTCGTATGCGTGTTTGACCTGGCGCATTTCGGTCACCGTGTCGGCGGCCTCGACAATTGTGGGGTGCGCGTTGCGCCCCGTCAAGATCACATGCACCAGCTCGGGTTTCTTCTTCAGGCTCTCCACCACCTGGGCGGGATCGAGCATACCGTAGCTGATGGCGTAATTGATTTCATCCAGCACCACCAGGTCCCACTCGCCGGAGTGGATCGCCTTCTCCGCTTCCGCCCAGGCCTCTTCCACCAGGCGTACATCTTCCGGGTCCGGCTTCTCGGCGCCGACTTTCACGAACCCCCGGCCCATCTGCTTCATCACAAATTTGTCGCCGAAGGCCTGCACCGCATCCAGCTCGCCATAGTGCCACGAGCCCTTCAGAAACTGCAGCATCAGCACCCGCATGCCTTGGCCTACGGCGCGTAATGCCGTGCCCATGGCGGCGGTGGTTTTGCCCTTGCCCGGGCCGGTATTCACGATGATCAGACCACGGCGGACATCCGGCATAGAAGCGAAACTTTGATTGTACCTGTTTCGGGAAAAGAATGGTGCATCTCCGCAGGCTCCTTCGGGGCAATTGGCCCGAAACCGTCCGGAGTGGTCATTCCCGGGGCTGCTTTATTGTCCGAGAGCCTGCCCTCGGCGAAGTCGAAGGGAATCTGCGGTTTCCACCCAGAAACAGATTCCCCGCCGCAAGCTATTCGACTGCGAATGAGAAGGCTCGGGGCGCCTCAACAACAAGGCGGACGAAGATTGGGAATGCTTCTGTGTTTTTGCGCAGAAGGCAGGCTGCAGTTCACCTGCACATTTGTTATCTAGGAGTGATCAACCAGCAGGATTTGTACATCCGCTACGGCATCTCGACCAATTTCGGCGTCTCTGGACGGAACTCCCCATCTTCGCGCAGCAATTGCGCCACCACCCGCAGAGCTTCCACTTCCTTTTTCACCCGCAGCAACTCTTGTTCTTTGGTGCGCAGCACTTCCATGGGGTCTTTCATGACACGGATCCTTTGTGTTCGAATAATTTGGACCATCCTGTACCTTCCTCAATCTACATCCTGGGAAAATTGCCGAATACATCACGAAGGTACAGCCCGGCGCTGTGGAATGCCTAGTGACCGCTGTGGTAAGGGTGGCCTTGCAGGATGGTGAAGGCCCGGTAGAGCTGCTCCAGCAACACGATACGGGCCAGTTCGTGCGGCAGGGTCATTTTCCCGAAGGAAAACGTATGGTTCGCGGCCTGGCGAGTGGCCTCGGAAAAGCCGTCGGCCGGCCCGATGGCGAACAGGATCGGTACAGGATTGCGCTCTTGATAATCCCCTAGAAACTTTGCCAGCTCCTCGGAAGAGTGCTGCTTGCCCCGGCTATCCAGCAATACCAGCGTGTGCTTTTCTTTTCCCCGCCCCGCCCGTCCGCCCAGGGTCAGCAACGCTTCCTCGTCTCTCAGGGAAAAGCTTTCCAGGGAAACATAGCGCGACAGGCGCTTGCAGTATTCGTCCGTCAGGGACTGAATGGCGGGTTCTTTGGTCTTGCCGATCCAGGCGACTTTCAGTTTCACGAAAAGATTCTAAAGCTGTTCCGGACCTAGGCCAGCTTTTTTCTGCTGCGGGGCGTCGCGGCCCGTTTGGTTTTGGCCGCGATGGCGGCAACTTTGCTCTTGCCGGATTTTGTCTTGCTGGCCTTGAGGTCGGCCGCCTCAATCTTTTTCGCCGACTTCCACAGCCGCTCCAGATCATAAAACTCGCGGGCCTTTTCGGAAAACACGTGCACCACAAAATCCACGTAGTCCAGCAGCACCCACTCCGCCTGGCGATATCCCTCGACATGGGTCGGCCGTAGACCGGCTTTCTTCAGCCGCTCTTCCACCTCGTCGGCAATGGCCTGCACCTGCCGCGGATTGCTGCCACTGCACACCACAAAGTAATCGGTGAAAGCACCCGATCCCTTTTCCAGTTCCAGCGTGGTGATTTGTTCGGCTTTTTTGTCCTGGCAGGCCGCAATGGCTTCCGCAACTTGGCGCTTGAGATCGTTTTTCTTCATCCCGGATAGCTTTCAGCCGTGGGCTGTTTGATGGTTGGCCCTGGCTCGAGTCGCCTCTGGCTTTATTGTAACTTACCGGCTGGCCTGTTTTTCTTGGGGAGCAGCAGGGCCCAGCGGACAAGAACCGGCCATGCGAACCGTGGGACTCCCCTGCTTATCGCGATTTCGCCACAGGCTACTTGCTAATGGCTAAATGCCAATAGCTAACTCCCGCCCTTATACAACCCCACTTTGCGCACGTACTCCGCGACCACCGGATCCAGCAGCCGGCCCACTCCCTTTTTCCCGGCCAGCGCCGCCCGGATCGCCGTCGAAGAAGCCGGCTGCTGCACCCCGTCCAGCAGATGAATGGTCACCCCGGGCAAAACCAGGTCGCCCATAGCCGGATGCTTGGCAAAGGGCTTGGTGACCGCCGCTTTGGGACGCAGGCTCTCCGGCAGTGCGGTGGCCACATCGGCCAGCGAGAAGCCAGGACGACTGGCGACAATGAACTCGCACTCCCGCAGCAGAGCTTCCGCCTCGCGCCATTTGGCGATGTCGCGAAATGCATCGATCCCGATTAATAGAAAAATCCGGTCGCTTTTCTTCAGGCTTTTCTTCCAATACCGGATAGTGTCGATGGTGTAGTTAGCCGCCGGTTTGGCTTTACCGCTCTTCGCTTCCGGCAATTCCTCCCGCGGCGCTTCCAGCAGCGACGGCACAAACCCCTTCTCCTCCCGCGTGGCCAGCGCGATCATGGCATAACGCTGGGCAAAGGTTGCCGTGGTTTGCCCGCGGTGCGGCGGAACATTGGCTGGCACAAAATGCACTTGATGCAGCTGATACCGTTCCTGTGCCGCGCGCGCCAGGGCGATGTGTCCCAGGTGAATCGGATCGAAGGTCCCGCCAAAAAAGCCTAGATTCATACGCTTCCTACATGGAATACCTGAATTAGTGTCTGATTTCCCCGGGCAAAACCGCAAGAAAATCTTGTCCCGCCTCTGCTCTCTGCATGAAACCCTTGATGGAATTGGTTGCTGTTTCGCTCTGTACCCCTGGGCAGATACAGAGTGGACTCCCGTAACTCGCGCTGGTTCCAATTCGGGAACTACTATGCGCTTGTATGCGACTGAAACTCCCCCTTCTTCGCGCACGCTCCATCCCGCCCGCGCGCGCGGCTATTTTGCGCTACGGCGTGGCCGTCCTCAGCATCATTCTGGCTCTGATCCCAGCCTTCCTGCTTTCTGATGTCGTGGAAAGCCGGCTCGTCGTCTTTGCCGTCGCCATCATGGTCAGCGCCTGGTATGGCGGCTGGAAACCGGGCCTGGTGGCCACTTCGTTCGCGCTCACCGTCAGCGCTTACTTCTCTCTGGCCGGCGCGCAAACCTCCCAGGAGTACCGCAAGGCGGTCATCCATCTTACGCTGTTTGTTTTTGTGGCCGTCCTGATTTGTTCCTTCAACGCCGCTCTGCGCGCCGCGCAGGAGGGCCTGCGCCGTTCCGAGATCAATTTCCGCTCCCTGGTCACCAATGCCCCTTATGGGATCTGCCGCTGCGATTCGGCCGGCATCATTCTCAACGCCAACCCGGCCCTGGTCGGCCTGCTGGGATACGGCTCCGCTGTCGAGCTGCTGGGCAACAACCTGGCTAATCTCTATGCCGACACCCAGCAATGGTTTACCGTCGCCGACTACTTCCGCTCCTTGCAGCGCTTCAACGGCCTGGTGGCCGAATGGAAAAAGCGCGATAGCGCCTCCATCGTCGTACGGCTCTCCGGTCGCGCCATTCGCGGCGAGAACCAGGAAATGTTCTTCGAGCTCTTCGCCGAAGACGTCACCGAGCACCGCATTCTCGAGGAACAACTTCGCCAGGCCCAAAAAATGGAAGCCGTGGGCCGTCTGGCCGGCGGCATTGCCCACGACTTCAACAATCTGCTCATGGTCATTTCCGGATACTGCGAACTCTTACTCGATCGCGTAGGTCCTGACCCCGAGGTGCGTCTTCCCGCCCAGGAAGTTGCCCACGCCGCCGAACGGGCCACCGCCCTTACTCGCCAGCTGCTGGCCTTCAGCCGCAAACAAATGCTTATGTTGAAAGTCGTAGATCTCAACGCCGTCATCACGGAAAACCTCAAGATGTTGACCCGCCTCATCGGGGAAGACATCGACCTGGTCATGATTCCCGGGCCCGAAATCGGCGCGGTCAAAGCCGATCCCACCCAGATTGAACAGGTCATCATGAACCTCGCAGTCAACGCCCGGGACGCTATGCCGCAAGGGGGCAAGCTCACCATCGAAACCGCCAACGTCAGTCTGGATGAAAATTTCTCCCGCCTGCATGCCCCGCTGCAACCCGGCGAGTACATCATGCTCGCTATCAGCGACACCGGCACCGGCATGGACGCTGACACCCAGAACCACATCTTCGAGCCGTTCTTCACCACCAAGGGGACCCGCGGCACCGGCCTGGGGCTTTCCACCGTCTACGGAATCGTGAAGCAAAGCGAAGGTTATATCTGGGTGCACAGCGAAGTCGGAAAAGGCACCAGCTTCAAAATCTACTTGCCGCGCGTCAGCGAAAGCGGCGAAGCCCTCTCCGAGCAACCCGAGGTGGTCTTGCCCGAGCCGGGCGTGGGCCACGAAACCATTCTGCTGGTCGAGGACGAAAAGACCCTGCTCAGCATGGGACGCTACTTCCTCGAGAAGCAGGGGTATACCGTGCTCGAGGCCGCCGACGGCGCGGCCGCCATCCAGGTTTGCAAGTCGCACTCCGGCCCCATTCACCTGCTGTTGACCGATGTCATCATGCCGGGCATGAATGGGCGCGAACTGGCCAACCGCATCACCGCATTACGGCCTGAGATCAAAGTGATCTACATGTCGGGATATACGGAAAATGCCATCGGCCATAACGGCATGTTGGAAGAAGGCATCATCCTTCTCCAAAAGCCCTTTACCCTCCCCGCCATGAAAGCCAAGGTGCGGGAGGTGCTGGATACGCCAAACCCCCAGGAGGCTCCCATGGCAAGTCGCGCAACGCAAATGCCCGTGCGCCGGGCGAAATTGACTTCTCCCTTCCGCGCACAACGCTTCAACCTTCACTTACCTTTGAAATACCGCCTGCTCGGCGAGCAGGATTGGCACGAAGGTACAACCGAGAACATCAGCCGCTCCGGTCTGCTCTTCCGCTCCCAGGCCACCATCCCGGCCAACGCGCAACTGGAGATCAATCTGGTGTTGCCTACGGAAATCGCCGGGCTGGCCTCAGCAGAGGTCGTGTGCCGCGGAGAAGTGGTACGCACTGTCGAATCGGCCTCGCCCAAGGTAAGCCCGGTGCTGGCAGCCAAGATCCTGCAGTATCACTTCCAGCACGGTTCGCGTTTTTCAGAGGCTTAAAGACGCGAAGCAGTTTTCGGTAAAGCGTTCGCGCAAGCCCTCAGTGTAGGCCGGTAAAAAGTACGATCCGGCCCTGCGGGCCTACCGCGATCGCTTTGCCGGGAGCGTAAAAGCGCACTGCGTTTAAACTCAGGTTCCAGACTTTCTGCCAGGTCTTGCCCCGCAGAAACCCTGCTCGCGTCGAACCCACCGCCAACAGCCCGGCCCCGGACTTGCCAGGGGAAAAAGAGACGGCAGAGAAATACCATTGCGGCGTCGCCTCTGCCACTTGCCACGTCTTTCCCCCGTCCTGCGTGAAGGCCAGATTGGTACCGCCCTGCTCCGGGTTCTTGTAGTCCCCGCCCGCAATGACCCCGTGACCTTCATCCTCAAATGCGATGGAGAAGATCCCCGACGAATCCTGGCCGTGGGCCAGGGGCGTCTCCGCTGATTGCCAGGTACTGCCCCAATCCGGAGAATGCCAGACCCTTGCATGCTGGCCGCCTGTGGCGAACCAGATGTGCCCCGGAGATTGCACCGCAATGCAGGTTCCGCTGGCCGCAAAACTTCCGCTCTCGCCTGCCAGCACGCGCGGCCGGCTCACGGCCGGCAAAGCTTGCCAGCTCTTCCCTCCGTCCTCGGTTGCGATCAGTTCTACCTGCCCGTCTACCGGGTCACCCAAGGCAATTCCATGCTCGGAATCCCAAAAGGCCATGCAGTCATAGAAACCTTTCGGCTCGCGATTGGTGAACTGCAGCGTCCAATGCCTTCCGCCATCGCGGGTCTTGTAGATGCGCGACAAATCCCCATTCCCAATACTGAGCAAATAGGCCGTCTCCGCATCAAAGGCCTCGACATCCCGGAAATCGAGCCCCTCCGCATCTGGGACTTGTCCCACCGTCCAGCTCAAGCCGCCATCGAGGGAGCGCAGATACGTGCCATGCGTACCGCTGGCCCAAAATATCTCGCGGGATGGCGTGCTGAGACCACGCAGGGATTCCCGCGTGGGTGAGGACAGCACCCTGTGGCTCTGGGCCGTGCACACGCAGCAGGCGATAAACAGAAGGGACAAAACCGGATACAAGCCAGCCCCTGACGTCCTTGGGGAGACCCGCGAGGGAGCCTTCACCACAAAGGACGCCCTCGCTGTGCGGGGAAGAACACTCATGGCCAGGCCGTGGAACGGCTACTTTTGCTGAAACTCCACCCAGGCGCCCACTTTCCCAAAATAGAATCGCAGGCCACATTGTTTCGGACTGGTGCGCCCGAATCCTAACTGGACTTCTTTGGAGGGCGAGCCGACGGATCCGATCTCCATGGGAGCTCGCACAATGTCTTGCTTTTCGTCGTATTTCGCCCCGGGAGTCACGTTGTGATTGACCACGATGGTCCACTGCTGTTTTCCGGGAATCACGTACAAGCTGTAGGCCCCCAGGGGAATGGTGGCATTTCCCAGCCGCAGCTCGGTCCCGGCAAACAGGACCATCGAGGGTGCGGGATCGGCCGGCCAGATTTTTCCATTGGGCAGATCGCTATTCTTGCCCTCTACCACCGGGTTATAACGCACACTCATCTCGCTGCTGTCTTCAAACGTGCAGGTAGCCACAGCAGGCAGGACGCTATTGGCACTCTCTTGCGTAAAACCATACGGCACGAGAATCAGGGCCCCGAGCAGGACCATGCACCATGGCGCGCGCATAGAATTCCTCCTCCCAAGAACTATAGGATGCGCTCCATAATGCCAGAAAATTCCTGAAATTCCATATTTTGCTATCGATTTCTGGAATTTTCTGGCTACGCCCCTCCCCCTCGGCCCCCATCGTTCTACGCCTTCGGTGACATTCTCAGAGCTTCCGCCGGTTGCTACCGTGGAGACCGAGCACCAGGAAAGGCTTGTCTTCTATATGGCGAAATCAGGCAATGGGTTGCATGTTCTGTATGGTGAGGGTGACGAAGAAGTCCTTGCCAATCAATCAGTTTCCATCCAAAAGGCGGGGCACACGGTGACCCCCGCGGTAGGCCGCAAGGCCGTCGAGGAGGCCCTCCGCAGCGGCAAATTCGACCTGGTAGTTTTGGGTTCCAGTCTCAGCCGAAACGACCGTCATCATCTGCCCTACATGGTGAAGAAGACGGCCCCAGGCACGCGCGTGCTGGTGCTGCACGCCGATGGCGGACGCCATCACGAAGTCGACGATAGCCTGGAGTCGGGATGGAAGGTCGAAGATCTGCTGGCTAAGATCGCCGGCTTGGCCCCCAAGACCGCGGCGGCCGCCGGAGCCGGGCGCTAAGTTTCTCGTTGCTTCCTTGCTGTGCAAAATGGGCGGCCTGGCCGCCCATTTTTCCGACCCGCTCGAACCTCGCCTGCTACGTATCTAGGAAGTAATAGTGGGAAATTCCGGACGAAACTGCCGGCTGCCAGCACCGAGATGCGGTCCGCATCCCGCGCACGCACAGCTAGCCAGTCGCTACCGGAAGAGCCTGGCAGGCCGCCAACCAAGAAGTGGGAATTTTTATCAGGGAGTGACTTAGTCGGCGGCTTCCGGCGTGGGGTCCGCCGGGTTCCACAAAAGAGCTTCGGCCAAGGCGTTTTCCGCTTGCAACTTCTCCAGCTCGGCGCGCGTGATCGCGGTCAGCTGCGCGGCATATTTCCGCGCCGACCGCCCCTGTTCCGGAGGTAGGGAAGCAAAGCGCATTTCCAACAGGGGTACGTCCTGCTCCAGCATGCGTAACAGCCGTTCGGTGCGTTCGATACGGGCGTGAATAGGTAGAGGCGTCTGCGTGGCCATATCGCTGCCTCAAGAATGGGACATTCTAGTTCTACCCGGCAAGTCACCAAGCTGGTTCTGCGAATCCGGGACGGGAAAAAGCCGGTTAGCGGACCGGCGGGGCCGGGGCCTCGGTATTTTCGATTTGTTGCCGCAACCAGCGCTCCAGAGCATCCCGGGAACTCTTGGGCATCTCGAGAAAGCGGACGCCCGCTCTGCCCAGCCCGTCCATCCAGACCAGAGTGGCCTTGGGGTCCATGGAGATCTGTCCCCCCGGAAGCCGAAAAGCCACCTTGGACAATCCCGCTTTCGGCAGCGACTGCTCAAAGTGCAGCGCCATGCCGCCTTCGCTCAGGTTGGTGGCGGTGGCCTTTAACTCTTCCCCCTGCCGGAAGGTGGCGGTGACTTCGAACTGTATGGGATAGCGGAAATACCTCCGCTGTTCCCGCTCCATCAGTCCCAGCGCCGCGCTGAAACAGCGGATCGCGTTGGTGGTGGAAATAGGTTTTTGCAGCACGAAATTCGCGCCCAGCTCAAAGGCCGTTTGTGTGGCCGTGCCGTTGAGCAGGGCAAAGGTCACCGAACTGCGATTGCTGTGGCCCTTCCGTACTTCCGAGATCACGTCCAGCCCGCCCTGCAAGTCGTCGCAATCGATAATCACCGCGTCAAACCTCTCCTCCGAAAGGATCTCGGACCCCGAGCGCGCACCCCGGCATACCTCTACATCAATGGACATCTTTTCCAGGGCGGAGCGTAGAATCCGAATCGTCTGCGGGTCCCGGCTTAGGAGAAGCGATTGCAATTGCATCCTGATTATTATGGTGGGTGGCCGCTGCTCCCCCAAAGTGACGAAGGTGTAAGGGTGTGACAAAGCACCGGCTTCGCGACCAAATTCTGAAATCTGGACATATACCGGCGTGCACAAAATCGTTTATCTTTCGCTCGGTTCCAATCTGGGCGACCGCATCGCACAATTGGAGACGGCCATTCAGCAGCTGGGCAGCTGTGGCCAAATTGTCGCGGTCTCCTCCTTCTTTGAAACCGAGCCGGTCGAATTCACCGCCCAACCCTGGTTCGTGAACTGTGTGGTGAAGCTGGACACGGAAAAAATGCCTCGCCAACTTCTGGCTTGCATTCTTGAGATCGAGAGCCGCATGGGACGCCGGCGCGGACAGGACAAAGGCCCTCGCACCATCGACCTCGACATCCTGCTGTTTGGGAATTCTGTAGTGGAAACCAAGGGCTTGATCATCCCGCACCCGGCCTTGCACCAGCGGAGATTTGTTCTCGAGCCTCTGGCGGAGATCGCCCCGCAGGTACGGCATCCGGTCTTCAAAAGGACCGCGCGAGAATTGCGCGACGCCCTGCCGCCCGGCCAAGCCGTGCGCAGGCTGACGGGGCCTCCCAGGACCGGGAACGACGATTAAGCCCGGCCAATCCCTTTGCCGGGTTGCCCCTAGGGAACAATGATCCGGCTGCCGGCTTCTGCCGGGTCCGCTGGAGCGGACCCTTGGTCAGGGAACTTTGCGAAGAGAAAATCGCGGAAAGCTCGCGACTTCGCCCGCCCGGAAGTGCGCGCGTATCCCATGCGCACCAGAAACACCAGCGCGCGCAACACCTCCTCATGGCGCAGCCGCACATACCCCAGGTGTTTCTGCTCGGTTTCGCGATACTCCTGCAACATGCGGCCCACCTCGGCCACCACGCTCTGTTGCACCAGACTGGCGCTCGAAGATTCATAAACCAGACCCGAATTCACCAGGGTCTCTTGGCTTCGGGCCATGCTGCTGAGGGCCGCAATCAGGTCGGCGTCGGTCAGCCCCGGGTCGGCGTGGGCACTGCGCGCCAGGGCAAAGCTCAAGCCCAAGACCAGTTGCTGGTGCTCATAAAGAAAGCGGTCGCTGATTTCCACTCGCGGAAAGAGCGCGGCCTGGTCCAGCCCTTGCAGCGCGCGCGGCTTCTCGTGCTCGCGCGCCTGCTGCAGATACACACAGTCGCTGGGACAATCCAAAGTGACTTCGCGCTGTTCTCCGCAACATTGCGGGCAGATTCGCCCATGGACGGCGGGGCAAAAGCGCTTTTCCTTGCGTTTTTCGCAGATGACACAGCTCACGATGGCCGGTTCTCCGATAACTACTTCGAAAACATTATGCCAGACCCGAGCGCTTTTCCCCGGCCTCCCACCGCGCTGCGAAAACTGCCTCCCAGGCTGCCCAAACCTGCCCCCTGCATCGCGCATCTGGCTAAACCCTGCGATTTTTCAGGGGTTCCGGAGAGCCAAGTTTATAAAGACCGCATAAAATGCGGGCTAAATCACTTCTTTTCCACAGGAAATGTGATATAAGATAGCGCGAAACGCAGGAAATCTGGGTTTTTTGAAAGAGGAGGATTCATGGCATCAGGTATGACAAAAACACAGCTGGTTCGGCATCTGGCGGAAAAGCTGGATACCAATAACAAGACCATCGCCGCTTTTCTGGAGCACCTGGCGGATACCGCGGTCAAAGAAACCAAGAAGAATGGCGTGTTCGTGATCCCCGGGATCGGACGCCTGGTGAAAGCCCACCGCAAAGCGCGCCTCGGCCGTAACCCGCAGACCGGCGAACCCATTCAGATCAAGGCCAAGACGGTCGTGAAGTTCCGCGTGGCCAAGGCAACCAAGGACGCCATCGCGCCCAAGAAGTAGTGGAGATTTTTTAGCAAGAGAAAAGGCCGGCATTCGCCGGCCTTTCGTTTTTCCCGCAGCGCTTACTTGCCCGCCGCGTAGTCGTTCTTCACCACTTCTCCGCCCTTCATCACGAACTTCACTCGCTGCAAGGTGGTGATGTCCTGCAAGGGATCGCCATCTACCGCAATGATGTCCGCCCAATGCCCCGCTTCGAGGCTGCCCACTTTGTCCGCCCAGCCCAACAGGTCGGCCGCATTGAGGGTCGCCGTCTGAATGGCCTGCAGGGGCGTCATGCCCATCCGCACATACACGGCGAACTCGTGGGCATTCAGGCCGTGTGGGTACACCGCCGCATCCGTGCCAAACGCGACTTTGACCCCACTGGCAAAGGCATGCCCCAGGTTCTTGTGCACAATCGGCACGATCTCGCGCATCTTCTTGGCATACATTTCCGGCAAGCCGATCTTCTGCATATTTTCCGCGAGCCAATCCGCCAGATAGAGCGTAGGCACCAGATAGGTACCGTTTTTCTTCATCACGGCGATGTCTTCATCATTGATGTAGGAGCCATGCTCAATCGAATCCACGCCCGCTTCCGAGGCCCACAAAATACCCTGCGAGCCGTGCGCGTGCGCCGCCACCTTGCGCCCCAGGCGATGCGCATCCGCCACCAGCGCCTTCATCTCCTCCAGCGTGTACTGCGCCGCCTGGGGATCGTCGCCCTTGGAAAGCACGCCGCCCGTGGCGCAGAACTTCACCACGTCCGCGCCGTACTTGATGACCTCGCGCACTTTGTGCTGCACGCCTTCGACGCCGTCCGCCACGCCCAGTTCCGTCGCGTGATAGTCGTAAGGCAGAAGATTGTTGTCGCAATGCCCGCCCGTAATGCCCAGCGCCGGGCCGCTCACCAGCATGCGTGGACCGGGAACATCTCCCTCATTGATGGCATCGCGCAGGGCCACGTCGCTATATCCGCCCGCTCCTACGTTGCGCACCGTGGTGAAACCGGCTTCCAATGTGATGCGCGCATTGCGTGCTCCGATCAATGCCTCGCGCGGGGTGGAAATGGCCAGCTGGTCGTAGCCGAAGTTTGTATTGGCGGTCAGATGGGTATGCGCATCAATCAGGCCAGGCAACACCGTCGCCTGGGGCAGGTCGATGATTTTGTCGGTCGCCGCCGGCTTGATCTCCGAGGCTGCCCCAACACTCGTCACCCTGCCCCCTTCCAGCACCAGCGCTTGCCCGGTCAGGAGCTTGCCCGTCTTCACATCCAGCAATTTTCCCGGGCGTAGTATGGTGCGTTGCGCCCAGGCCGCAGAACTGAACATCACCAACAGCGCCAATGCCCAAGCCAGCGGGCGGATGCGGTATTTCTGGTTCATGAAGGCTCCTTGGAATTTTGGGTAAGTCGCCGCGTAGAAACTTGCTGCCCCCGCGACATTTTCTTGCTGGTACATTTCCTGGGCCCGTAGGGATGGACAAAACCGCTGCAGCCTGGGACCTCAGTGCTGTCGCCGTCCGTCCAGGCCCCACTCCTGCCCGGCGTCCGCCACAAAGAAGATCATAAACAGAAACAGCAAGGGCAGATGGTCCAATTCCGCGCCAAAGTAACGCCACACCGGCGCTCCCGGCCCCGGCCCCCACCACGTGGCCAGGGTCAGGCTCAGCATGTGCAGAACCCCCAAAACCGAAGCCGGTCGCACCCACAGCCCCAGCAGCAACGCCAGACCGATGAACATCTCGATCAGCCCCACCAGATACCCGAAGAAAACAGCGTGCGGCAGTACCAGCGTCGACAGCACCGGCTGATAGAAACTTACCGCGCCATTTTCGATGAAACCTTGCAGATACTGCTGGAACCCACCCTGGGTAAAGGCTGGATTGAACAGCTTGTATTCCCCGAACGCCAAAAAGAAGATCGAAGTCGCAATGCGCACGACAGAGATGGTCTTGGGCACGCTGAGGTGAATTCTCATGGATACGCTGGCTTCCCGGCCTCTCTGCAAAGGTGTAACACGGCCATCATCCTTTTGTCTCTGTCGTGGCTTCCTCGAAACAACGTCCAAAAGCGAAAAGGAACTATATCAGCCTCGCCCGCAAAGCCGGTGCCGGCCGCTTACTTCCAGTCGTTGCGGAAGACTTTTCCGTCCTTCATGACAAACGCAACATTTTCGAGAAGCTTGATGTCCTGGAGCGGGTCGCCGCGCAGCGCCACCACATCGGCATAGGCCCCCGGAGCAATCACCCCGATCTCGCCTTGCATTTCCAGCATGTCGGCCGCGCGCGACGTTGCGCTTTTGATGGCGTCCATGGGCTTCATCCCCAGTTCCACCATGCGGGAAAACTCCTGCGCAATCGGCTCGCTCCACGGGATGCCGCCCATGTCGGTGCCAAACACAATCTTTACCCCCGCCTGGAGCGCCTTGCGGAATGATGCCTCATGCGCCGAAGCCCGCTTGCGGTCGCGCTGCCCCGCCGCTGTGTCCGCCGGAGCCCAATCCGTGAAGTACACCGCCAGGGTCGGGCAATACCAGGTTCCCTGCTTCAGCATCTGTGCGATCTGCGCGTCGGTGATTTCCAGGCCATGCTCAATCGAGTCGCAGCCGCCATCAAGGGCCCGCTGCAAGCCGATGCCGTTGTAGGCGTGGCAGGCCACCTTCTTTCCCCAGCCGTGCGTTTCATCCACGATCGCCCGCAGCTCCTCCACCGTCAAAGTCGGCTGCGAAACCAGCTCGCCATTCTTTCCCGTCCACGAGCGGTGCGTCATATAGACCTTGATCCAGTCAGCGCCCTTGTCGAGTTGCTCGCGGGCCGCTTTGCGCGCCTCCACCGGCCCATCCACAATCTGCACCCCTTTGGGCATCTCCAGCTCCGGGGCATAGCCTTCCAGGGGATACCCGCCGGTGGTGGAGATGGCGCGCGTGGCCACGATCATACGCGGCCCCGGAATGTAGCCGCCGTTGATTGCCTGCTGGATGCCAACATCGCCGTAGCCCGCGCCTTCGGTCTCCAGATCGCGCAGGGTGGTGAAGCCCTGCTCCAGCGCCCGCCGCGCGGAAACCGTGGCCCGCGCCGCGCGGAACGCCAGCGGATACTTCAGAATGTTGGCGTCATATCCGCCCTCGGCGGGGTCTTCCCCCTGCAAGAAAATATGAGTGTGCGAATCGATCAGTCCGGGCAGCACCGTGGCTTGGGAAAGATCAATGATGGTGGCCCCGCCGGGCACGCTGGCCTTGGCCGCATCGGTCACGCTCTCAATGCGATTGCCACGAATCACGATCACCTGATCGCGCCGGGAGACATCCGACTTCCCGTCAATCAGTGTTCCGGCCCGAATCACCGTGAGGGGTGCGGACGCCGTTTGCGCGGACGCCCACCCCATCAGACAGATCAAGCTCAGCAGAGCCAATCGCAATCGCATCAGAACCTCACGGAAAATCAGGCGGCATCATACCGCATCGCTTCCCGGCCACAAAGGCTCAGCCTTCCGCAACCATGGCTTCCGCCTCAATCTCCACCAGCATTTCGGGAGACACGAAGCCGGTTACGCCAACCAGGCTCGTGGCCGGGCGAATTTCACTGAAGAATTCTCCGTGCGCGCGCCCCACCTTCTCCCAATCACTGATGTTGGTGACGTAAGTACGTGTCCGTACGACGTCTTTGAGACTGGCCCCGGCCTTCTGCAACGCTGATTCAATATTCTTCAGGGTTTGGATCGCCTGGGCGTAAGGATCGCCAATGCCCACAATCTTGCCGTCGGGCCCGGTTGCCGTGGTCCCCGAAACATGCACGTAAGGTCCTACTTTGACCGCGCGGGAGTAGCCGACGATTGGTTCCCAAGGGGTTCCGCTGGAAATGTTCTGGCGCTTCATGAAATGTCTCCTTGGCTATTGATTGTAAACAGAAAAAATTTCGATTAGCAGCCGCACCCTGGGTGTGCCAACAATAAATCCGGGAAACCTTCCGCCCGGCAAAGGGTTCTAAGTAGTTAAGAAAATTTATGAGGGGGATTTACAAAAGTCACTTGCAGAGCAGGAATCAGCTGGAGTAAGTATCGGACAGTGTGGTGGAGTGGCTTGCAGAACGCTGCTTTCAGTAGATCGGAGGACGGCTTATGATCCCGGAAACGCATCCACTGCAAGAAATGTTTGTGGAGATGGTGGGGCGGCACTACGCGCACGAAATTGGCATTCGTGATCCCCAAATCGTGGGCTACGTCGCCGGCCTGCTGGCGGAATTCTGCGACGCCGAGCAACTTTTTCAGGTCCACAATGTGGATGGACGTCATCTCTCCGATCTCGGCGAGATGTTGCTGGAGTCCGACCCCGTGTACGGCCCTGCGCCTTCGTTTGATCGTGAGCGCCAGGTGCGCAAGCACATCGGCGATTACACCCTGTTCTTCACCGGCATGTTCCCCGAGAGCATCAACCACTTTCGCCTGCGCCGCGATCGCATGGAGAACCTCATCGATTGGGTAAAGGCCGGGAAAGAGAGTTACTACATCGTCTCCAAATTCGAATACTTCGAATATGCCAAGGTGGCCCCGATGTTTGCCACCCTCTCGAAAAACTTCGAGGGCTGCGTTTTCGGCCTCAATCGGGTAAAAGACGAGTTGCAGGAGATGCAACATCCCATCACCCGCCGTTCCAATGAGTTGTTGATGTAGGCAGGCTCTAGTCGAGCTGATAGAAACTCAGAACGGCGTCCCCCTGCTGCAACTTCCGCTTGCGCGAAAATCTCCCTACCCTGTCCCCTGGATCAAATCGTTTGTCATGCTCGGCGATGACCAGCCCTCCGGACCGCAGGAGTTTCTCCAATCCTTCGAGGGTCTGGCCATAGATTTCCTGCTGGCGATAGGGAGGATCCAGAAAAACAAAGTCAGCATGGCTCTCCGCCCAATGCGGCAGGGCCTGCACCACATCTTTTTTCATCACAGCAAATCCGGAATCGACCCCGAGGCTGCTCAGGTTCTCCCGGATCAGCGCGGCCGCCGCCGCCGCAGATTCCACAAAGTACACCTGGCTTGCCCCCCGGCTCAGCGCCTCAATCCCTACCGCGCCGGTGCCGGCGAACAGGTCCAGCCACACGCTGCCCTCCAGGGCCCGCGGATTCCCTGCGGTGAGCACATTGAACAGCGTTTCGCGTAAGCGGTCGCTGGTCGGCCGGATTTCCAGGCCGCGTAAAGAACGCAAAGGCCGGCTGCGGTACTTTCCCGAGATCACTCGCATGTATGTAATGCGGCAAAGCCGCGCTGACCGCACGTTCCGGACCCACGATCTTCCGGGGAAGAAAAACGGCCCGGCCTACCCTCCTGCGGTGTCTAAACTATATACAATTGGGGTTGGGGAAGGACGGACACCCTTCATGCGAAGTTGGGCCTTACCGGCGGGACGAATTTTTGGGGTGGAGATCCGCATTCATCTGACCTTCCTCCTGCTCCTGCTGTTGGTGTGGCTCACCGAAGCCACCAACGGCAATGCCACGCCCGGCCGCGGCCTTGCCTTGGTCGCCATTGTTTTCGGCTGCGTCGTCTTTCATGAACTTGGACATGCGCTGGCCAGTTATCACGCCGGCATCCCCACCAAAGCCATCATCTTGTTGCCGATCGGCGGCGTTTCCCTGGTTGACGAGACCCAACAACCGGCCGCCGCTTCCGCCTACAACTGGAAGCGCGACATTGTCATTGCTATGGCGGGCCCTGCTGCCAATCTGTTACTGGCTGTGCTGGCCGCCGTGGGCTTTGAACTGGTCAAACCTGGAGTGCGTCTGTGGAGCGCCGCCTCCATCCAATCGAGCGACCTGCCCCGCAGCCTGGTGTGGTGCAGTATGGGGCTCGCCGCCATGAACCTGCTGCCCGCCTATCCCCTGGATGGCGGCCGCGTGCTGCGCGCCTTGTTCAGCCGCCGCAGCGACAGTTTTCACGCTACCCGCCGCGCCGTGGCCATCAGCCAGGTCATGGCCACTGTCCTCATGGTGGCGGGCATGGTGCAATACATGCAGGAAAAGAACTCCTCCGGCGTGTGGCTGACCATGGTTGGCTTCCTCTTGCTGCTGGCGGCGCAGTTAGAAGAACGCTCGGTCGTATTTCAGTCGGTGCTGGAGACGGTGCGCATGGAAGAAATCATGTTGACCGATTTCGCCACGCTCTCGCCCACCGACACTCTGGAGGACGCGCTGGAAAAGGCCGTCCACTCCCTGCAGGACGACTTCCCCGTGATTCGCGGCAGCGACATGGTGGGCGTGGTGTCGCGGCAAAGGATCCTGCATGCTCTGCGGGCGGAGGGCAACGGCTACGTGCAGGCGGTAATGAGCAAGATCTTTGAGGTGGCCCAGAAGCAGGAATCGCTGGCTTCCGCCTTCCGCAAGCTGACCTCGCGCAACTTAAGCATCATCCCCGTGGTCGAGGAGCAACGCCTGGTCGGCATTGTGACTTTGCAGAACCTGATGCACTCCATGGCCCTCCTGGCAGAGAGCAAAAAACTGCGCCGCGAATCTCTCGACCTTTGAAGTCTCAGAAGAAGTGGAAGACGATCCCCACCGTGGGCTCGGCCATGTGCCCGTAGGCTCCGGTAAAAAATCCTGAAGTGCCGTTGATGGTGTTCTGCACGTTGAAGTCGGGCGCTTTGTAAAGCAGTCCACGATATTGCAGGCGCAGGGAGAACCGTCCCAGCAGCGGCCGCTCCACTCCCACCCCATACAGGAAGGCGGCCGAGGTCTGGCGCGAGGCCCCCACGAACACGATGTTTTCCACCGGTTCCCCGTCCACCGTGGTGATGGTCTTGGTATCCAGGGGATTGAATACCAGCGCGGCCCCTCCCGCCAGAAAATAGGGCCGTATCTTTCCCCAGGGATGCAGGCTGCGCACATAGGCCCCGGAAAACTCCAATACCCGGCCCTGCACCCGGTAATTGTAGGGAGGAAACTGGTACTTCAGCGAGTTTTCCGCCCGTCCATAGCTCAACTCAATCGCGGATTTTTCCGTGAAGTGCACCCGCAGGCTGCCCAGCAGCCCCAGGCCGGTAGTGCCCGTCTGGGTCACGCCGCTGCCCTCGGCCCGTTTGACAAACAGGGCGGAGCCGCTCGCGGCGAAGTCAAAATTGTGGGTATCCTGCGCTTCTCCCACGCACGTTAAGGCAAACAACAGCAGGGCGGCCGTCGCCAGTTTCTTAAACATCCCATGTCCTCGTGAAGTTGGGCCGCTGGCTGCGCCGCCCGACCTTACCGTCATCCGCATATCAGTTATATGCAGTTTTTCGCCCAAGGGTTTCCACACCCCCGGCCGCTTTGACCATTAAAACAGCCGGATGGCCTTGGCCCGCTTCACCGCAGGGATCTTTTTCAGCTCCAGCAGGGTCGCCTCCGGCACTTGTCCGTCTACGTGTACCACAGCCACCGCCTCGCCCGGAATGCCCTTCTCTTCCGGCGCGGCATGGCGCCCTAAAGAGAAGTTGGCGATGTTGATCTTGTGTTCGCCCAGAATCGTTCCCACCCGCCCGATGACTCCGGGCACGTCCTGGTTGCGCATGTACACCAGATCGCGCTCCAGCGGCGCTTCCACGTCGATTCCGTCTACGTGCAGGAGCCGGGGAAACTGCTGGTGCAGCACCGTGCCTTTGACCAGGTGCTCTTCCTTGTCCGTCTTGAGCTGCAAGGAGAGGATACTCGCGGTGCCGCCGCGCGAGCTCTTGGGCTTGCTGGCTTCCTGTACCCGCAGCCCCCGCGATGCCGCGATCGATGCCGCGTTCACCACGTTGGCCTTTTCCTCCAGCGCCTGGTTCAGGATGCCCTTGATGGCCGCATTGCGCACCAGCTCGGTCTTCCCGTCGGCAATCGGCCCGCTGAACTTGATGGAGATTTCCTGCAGCGCGCCTTCGCTGGCCTGCGCCAGAAATGCCCCCAGCCGCTCCGCCAGCACGATATAGGGCTGGATCTCCAGATACTCTTCGTGCGATACCGAGGGCACGTTGACCGCATTCTGGATCACCCCGTGCTTCAGGTACTCCTTCACTTGCATCGCGATCTGCACTCCGACCGCCTCCTGCGCCTCGTGCGTGGAGCCGCCCGTGTGCGGCGTCAGAATCACGTTGTCCATCTGCTGCAAGGGCGAATTCTTCAGCGGTTCTTCGCTGAACACGTCCAGCGCCGCGCCCCCCACCTGTCCCGCCTTCAGAGCTGCGATGAGGTCGCCCTCGTTCACCAGCTCCCCGCGGGCGCAGTTCACCAGGCGCACGCCCTTCTTCATCTTTTTGATGGAATCGGCATTGATCATGCCCGTGGTCTGGGGAGTCACCCCTACGTGCAGTGTGAGGTAATCCGCCGCGGCATAGACCTCGTCCAGTGACCCTATGCGGATGCCCTGCTCTTTGGCGACGGCGGGTGAAACAAAGGGATCATGCGCCACAATCTCCATGCTGAAGGAGCGCGCCCGCCGCGCCACTTCCATCCCAATCTTGCCCAGACCAATGATGCCCAGCGTCTTACCGCGCAGCTCCGTGCCTTGCAGCGACTTCTTCTCCCACTTGCCCGCGTGCATGAGCGAGTCGGCTTTGGGCAGAAAGCGCGCCATAGCCAGCATCATGCCCAGCGTCTGCTCGGCGACCGCGATGGCGTTGGCCCCAGGCGTATTCATCACCGCAATGCCTTTGCGGGTCGCCGCATCCAGATCAATGTTGTCCACCCCTACGCCGGCGCGCCCGATCACGCGCAGCTTCTTGGCGTGGGCCAGCAAAGCCTCATCCGCCTGCACCGCCGAGCGCACAATCAGGGCGTCCGCCGTTTCCAGCTCTTCATTCAGCTTGCCCGCCACCTGGTCGGCGGTCAGGATCGTCCAGTTGGGCTCACGCAGCGCATCGACTGCGGAAGAGGAGATCTTTTCAGCCACGATGATTTTCATGGAGTAGTTCTGTCCTTATAAAGTTGATGGGGACGCCGAGCGCGGGCAGTCCATTTCAGCCTGAGGCGCGGCTTCGCTCCGCACACTGCCGCGCCATCCGCGATTGCAATCACCAAGAGGAATTAAGAACCGGCCCGGAACGGCAGTCTATCGGGCGCCCACCGGCTGGGCCAGGCTGCGTGCGTACACTTCCTGCGCCGCCTTCACCGCCGAACCGTATGCCACCGGTTTGCCGGTCGCCGCCGTCAGTACATGCTCGAGCGCTGCCAGAATGCCGACCGTGTCCAGATAGTCGTAGTACCCAATGTGGGCGATGCGGAAGAGCTTGCCCTTCATGTCGCCCTGGCCGTTTGCCACCACCGCGGAAAACGAATCGCGGAACGCTTTCACGATCACGCCCGAATCCAGTCCCGCGGGCGCGTCAATTGCGGTCAACGCGGCGGACGGGCTGGCCCCGGCAAACAGCTTCAGCCCCAGCGCCTTCGCGCCGGCGCGCGTCATTTCAGCAGCCAGCTCGGCATTATCCACCAGCGCCTTGCGGCCGGCCGCCAGGTCTCCATTGCCCATCTGGCGCACAAAATCGAGGGCCGCTCCCAACGCCGCAAACAAGGACGTCGCCGGCGTATACGCCGACTCACCCTTCGCCGCAGCTTTGCGCTCTTTCCGGAAGTCAAAATAATAGCGCGGCGATTTCGCCGCCTCCATCCGCTGCCACGCCCGTTCGCTCACCGCGCAGTAGGCCAATCCGGGAGGAATCATCAGCGCCTTCTGCGATCCGCCGATAATGACATCGATACCCCAGCCATCCACATCAAAATGGGTAGTGCCCAGGCCGGTGATGGCATCGACGACCAGCAGGGTGTCGTCGCCCTGCGCCCGCACCAACTTGGCAATGCCCTGCACATCATGGCGCGCCCCGGTCGAGCTCTCCGTCGCCTGCACATACACCACTTTCACGTCCGGCGTCAGCTTCTGCTTGATCTCATCCAGCACAAAGGTCTCGCCATAGGGACGGCTGATCACTTCCGGAACGCAGCCGAACGCTTTGGTCAAACCGGTCCAGCGCTCGCCGAACTTCCCCGCCGTCAGCACCAGCACCTTGTCGCCGGGCGAGGTCAGGTTCGAAACCGATCCCTCCATCACGCCGGTGCCCGACGAGGAGAGCACCAGCACGTCATTCTTGGTGCCGATGAAGTCCTTCATGTCGGAGAGCACGCGGGTATAAAGCGCGCGGAAATCAGCCGTGCGGTGGTGGAGACTGAACGCCGCCATGGCAGTCTGTGCGGACGGCAGCAACGGGGTCGGACCGGGGGTAAACAGGCGGTTCTTAAGCAACATTTCTGGAAGTGCCTCACTAGGGATTCAAGCGGTAAAAGTACCCTATAGTGTACCGGAAGCGCTGGTTCGCGGCATCTCCCTGGGCCACGCCTTTCCAGTGGGTCATAACGGACGACCATCCGGGTCCAGTTCCTCACCGGGCCCGGCTCCTCCGCCTGAACTATTTCGAACCCGCTATAATGCGCAGCATGAGCCTCCCCGAGCAGATTCAAAAGGACATCATTACCGCCATGAAAGCGCGCGACGAGCAGCGCCTCTCCACCCTGCGCATGGTCAAAACCGCCCTCAAGAACCGCGAAATTGACAAAATGGCCCCGCTCGATGAAAAAGAGGCCCAGCAGGTGCTCACTACCCTGATCAAGCAGCGCAAAGAGTCGGTGGAGCAGTTCCTGAAAGGCGGCCGCCAGGAGATGGCCGACAAGGAAACCGCCGAGATCGCTCTGATCGAAACTTACCTGCCCAAGGCTGCCGGGGAAGCCGAGATTGTGGCCGGGGTGAAGGCCACCATCGCCGAGATGTCCGCGCCTCCCGCTATGAAGGACATGGGGACGGTCATGAAGCTGGTCATGGCCCGCTTCAACGGCGCCGGCATGCGCGTCGACGGCAAGGTGGTCAGCGAAGCAGTGAAGAAAGAGCTGGCGGGAAAGTAAAAGCGTAGCTCTCCCCACACTGAGACTCAGGGCAGCTTGAAATAGCTCGTCTTGCCTGCAAACGATGTGGCCAATGATTTGCCGTCTGGAGATAGAGCCGAAACCCAGGCAGAAGGTATTTGAACGATGGGGCGAAATGTGGCCGTGTCATAGACAATAATCGACACTTTATTGATGCGACGGGGATCGCCCCACCCCCACCTCTCATTAGCCACTGCAAAACGACTACCGTCGCGGGAAGCACCTGCGAAAGTCACATTATCGTCGGGCCACTCGTCCTCTGCTTGTATTTTGCCCGAACTATCCAAGAGAGTCAGACGGCTTCCATCGATAACGAGCATGGATTCGTTGGTCAAATAGACGAACCCACCTCCGCCCCGATAAAAAACACGCGTTGAAGTTCCAGGATCACAAACAACGATTGCCTGTACGCCTTCATGTATTAAAACAACCGATTCCGCCACTGCATGATCTGTGATGGCGTTTGCGTTGCACGTGGCAAACGTTTCGGTAGTCTTGAGCGACTCCGTGTCAATCAACGTGGTTTTGGGTGGCCCTTGATAATGCTGCCACACCACACTCGCTCCCGAGGGAGATGCGATCTCGACAAATCCCCCTGTAAGCGAGATCTTTCGTCCAGTTGGCCGCAAATCCGGTGACAACAATTCCAAATCACCGGTAGCGATTAGCAGCTTGCTGGATCGAGACGAAAATAAAAGTGGTGGGTTCGTTGTGGGTTGTGTCGCCGCAATGTGGCCCGCCTTGGTTTCGAGCGATACGAGATCGCTGGAAGTACCTACCACCAGATGTCCCCCATCCGTGAAGGTCATCCTCCTTGTACGATGGTAGGAAGGAATTCCAGTGTCGGCGGGCACAATCTCAGCTGTCCACACTGGCTCGATCAGCGGAATACTACGATCCGGCTTCGTGGCAAAACGCACCGCTCCGAATATGACGCCTAAACAAATAAGGACAAAGCACCCGCTTGCCCACGCGACCATGCGGAGTCTTCGGCGGAACCCTGGGCTGATGACAATCAGCGTAGTTCCGAAAACCAAAATAATCGCGAGGCCCGCCGCTAACGTGAACCTGCCGCAGAAGAAGAGCTTATCGCTGAGAACGGTCTCATGACGCTGGTGAACGTCGAGGAAGCGGAAATATTGTTCCTGCAAGAAGTAACTGCTGACTTCAAAGGAAATTGCGGTTGTGGCGAGCGCTCCGAACAATGCGGGAAGCAAGATCAACCATCGCCTGAAGTCCCATATCCGCCGAAAGCGCAATGAATATTCGGGTGGCATACCCTACCTTCCCCTCTGCATTTCCCGATACGCTTCGCTCTTCGAAATCCCCCTCTCCTTCGCCACTTTTTTCAGCGCAGCTTTCTCGTCCAGCTTTTCTTCTGCCATGATCTGCCGCACTCGAGCGTGGACCGAAAGATGGGTATCGGCTGCCGCTTCGGCTTCGGCCTTCCCGAGCAGCAGCACAATCTCGCCCTTCACCTCGCCCCTCGCCTGCAACGTGGCCAGGACCTCCTGCGCCTGCCCGCGCAGAAACTCTTCATGCAGCTTGGTCAGCTCGCGGGCCACCACCACGGGACGCTCTGCTCCCAACACGCCCACGACATCTTCCAATGCATCCAGCAACCGGTGCGGCGCTTCATAAAATGCCTCGGTCTGGGCCGAGCTTTTCAGCTCTTCTAACGCCTTCCTTCGTTGTCCGCTCTTGGGAGGCAGAAACCCATGGAAGCGGCAACGGTCCGTAGGCAGTCCGCTGGCCGCCAGGGCGGTCACAAACGCTGCCGGGCCGGGAATTGGCACGACCGTCATGCCTTCCCCCACGGCCTGCACAATCACCCGATATCCCGGATCCGAAATTCCCGGCATGCCCGCATCCGTCACCAGCGCGATGTTCATGCCCTCGCGCAGCTTCGCCATCAACTCCTCTGCCCGGCTGGCCTCGTTGTGTTCGTGATAGCTGATGGTCTTCGTTGCGATGCCGTAGTGCTGCAGTAATTTTTGCGTCTGGCGCGTGTCCTCGCAGGCGATGAGATCAGCTTCCTTCAGCACGCGCACCCCGCGCAGCGTGATGTCTTCCAGATTGCCGATGGGCGTTCCCACAATATAGAGAACGCCGCCCGCATTCCCGCTGGATTGCATGGCGCGAGTCTAACACTTTGCCGAATGCGTGCCCCGCGCCTGCTCACGTAGGTACAGCCGCTCTCGGCTGGCCTCATGAAACCCGCCCATGTGCGTGTATCCCATCCTAAATTTCGCGCTTCTTCGCGCAATTTAAAGGTTGCAAGCCTCGACATTCTGTAGAACGACCTCTCTGTGTCCTCTGTGGTGAAGGTTCACCCCAAATTGACGAATCCGCACCCCTGTCCCTAGAATCTAAGGAAAGCTCGATTTATCCACACACAAACCCATGCCCCTTTACGAGTATCAGTGCAAGAAGTGCGGTCACCGTTTTGAAAAAATTCAGAAGTTCTCCGACCCCCCGGTCAAGAAGTGTCCGGAATGCGGCGGAGCTGTCGAACAACTGCTTTCCGCTCCGGCCGTGCAGTTCAAGGGCTCCGGCTGGTACGTGACCGACTACGCCAAGAAGCCTTCGTCGGCTGCCTCCGGCTCCTCGTCCGCTTCCGGCGACGGCGATTCCACTCCCGCCAAGAAAGAGGACAAGCCCAAGGCGGAAAAGAAGGAATCCAAAAAGACCGAAAAGAAGTAGGCCTGCTTACTTAATAGTTAACCCCTTTCTCTACCAGGGCTTAGCGGCCCTGAATCTTTCCCGGAGCTGGCACATCTAAATAGTCGTTATAACGAGTATTTCAAGGACTTGATTTTAACGACCAGGGAGGAACCCATGATCACGATCCGGCGCAGTGCGGAACGCGGTGGCGGCAACTACGGATGGCTCAACACCCGTCACACCTTTTCTTTCGACCAGTATTACGATCCCAAGTGGATGCATTTTCGCTCCCTGCGCGTGATCAACGAAGACTGGGTCGCGGGCGGCGAAGGCTTCCCCTTCCACCCTCATCGGGACATGGAGATCATCACCTACCTGCTCGAGGGCGCGCTCGAACATAAGGACAGCCTGGGCACGGGATCGGTCATCCGCCCCGGCGACGGACAGCGCATGAGCGCTGGCACCGGCATCCAGCACAGCGAGTTCAACCCCTCGCCGACGGACGCGGCGCACCTGCTGCAGATCTGGATCATGCCCGACCAGCGCGGGCATAAACCCAGCTACGAGCAGAAGAGTTTTCCCGCGGAAGAAAAGCAAGGCAAGCTGCGGCTGATCGCTTCGCCCGACGGCGCGCAGGGCTCGGTGACCATCCATCAGGACGCCAAGCTCTTTGTGACTCTGCTTAAGCCGGGCGAGGAAGTCACGCACACTCTGGGCAAGGACCGCTATGCCTGGCTGCAGGTGGCGAAAGGCGCGATCGCGCTGAATGGCGAGCCGCTCCAGCAGGGCGACGGCGCGGGGGTGAAAGAAGAGAGCAAGCTGACCATCCAGGCCAGCGCCGACGCCGAAGTTCTGCTCTTTGATCTGGCGTAAGCGGAGGCTTGGCAAAGACAAAATAGGCCACGGATGACACGGATTCTCGCGGATATTTCTTTAACAATACATTTCAACTCCGCACTGATCCGTGAAATCCGTGGCCATTCTTTATTGCTGCGTAGGGTCGAACAGCCATCTCGCTAATCCATGATCGAAGCCGGCAGAGTCGTAAATGGATTTACGACCTGCACGCCGCCCAAGTCCTGCCCGGCCTGCAAATCTTCGGTCAGCAAATAGGAACACGCCGCCGTCTTCGCTGCCGCCACGATCAGAGAATCCCAAAACGATAGGTGATAGCGGTCCTGAATTTTCCAGCCCTCTTCCAGGACTGCGGCGTCGATGACTACAGGGTTCCATACCAGCAAATCACGCGACTCAGCACGGACTCGCTCGCGCGACTCCGGCCACTTGTGCGTGACCTTCACATAAAATTCCTCTAGGACCTGAAAGCTCAGGCGGCCGCGGCGGCTCTTCCAGAGCTCGGCCCTCCAGCGGCGGGCGGCTTCATGTTTGTCGAGAGCACCCCGGTCATGCGCATAGATCAGGACATTGGTGTCAACGAAGATGAGAGCGCTCATGGGTCTGCTCGCGAGAGAGATATTGACCATCGGTTTCCAGGAAGGGTTCACGTGCCAGTGCGCGGCGCATCGCCCTGGCATACTGGCCGTCGCTCTCCATGCGTTCTTTCAGGATATCGGCCAGCAGGCGCGAGACGCTGGTGTCCTGGCGGGCCGCTTCCAAGCGGGCCCACTTAGCGACCGTTTCTTCCAGCGTAAGGGTGATATTGCGGAGCTTCGTTTTCATAACACGAAAATAGTGTAACACGATTTTCGCGTATTATATCTTATTGATTTATTTGTACATGATCCAACGTCTGGACGATTCACATAGGAAGGATAAAAGCAATAGAATAACCGCAGCTTGTTGCCGGCCCCTTTGAATCGTCTTTATGGATCGTCCTGCTGGCGTCACCGTCATTGCCGCGCTCTTCTTTCTGGCCGCCGCGTATCTCGGCGGACTGGGCGCGCTTCTGCTGCTCTCCCCCGGCATCGTCTCCCTGACGTTGGGCGCACCGCTGCTTTTCGGTTTGGAGCTGGCCGGACCTTATATGTTTCTGCTGGCCGCCGCAGTTGGGGCCTTGCTTGGCTGGGGCCTACTCCGGCTTTACCGTTGGGCCCGCTGGGGCGCTCTGGCCGTAGCCTTTGTAGGATTCGTCATGCTCGTCCCCAGCCTCTCCGCCGCCGCCGTCGACTTTCGCTGGTCCCTGCTCTGGACCGGCCTGGGAGCCATCGTCCGCGTAGGAATCATCTGGTATCTGTGGCAGGAAGATGTGGGGGAACAGCTTGGCTAGTTATTGAACAACCAGGGAACGCGAATAGCCCCTACCTAGGCATGGAGGAATTCGGCCACGGATCACACGGATTCTCGCGGATATTTCCTAGCACTGTATTTCTCGATCCCTGCTACTCCGTGAAACCCGTGGCCATTTATTTTTATCGTATATACTTTCTCCGCAGACGGCCCTGTCGTTCCATCACACCCAGGAGTGGACAACCGAATGCCGCGAGGCAAGACTGCGGGAAAGAAATCCAAGGGAAACAAGCTACCTAAGCCCGCCGAGAGCTATAAGCACCCTGAATCCGAAAGCCTGATGCGCCCCGAAGTCGGCACGCAGGCGCAATTCAAGAAAAAGCTCCCGCCGCAGAAGTATCGCTACGACGACTCTCTCGCCCCCGCCCTCGAGTGGGACGGCCAGAATCCGGGGCGCGAGCGCGGCGAAGTCCACTTGGCCATGGCCGAGAGCAACCTGACGCAGGCGCAAAAGGCGCTGGCTACCGCCGATCCCAAAACGCTCACGCCGGAATCTCTCGCCGAACTCAAGCAGGCGGTGAACGCGGCGCAAAAGGCGGTCGGCGAACTCAAGGCCATGAGCAAGCCCTTCCTCAACTGGTCGGGCAAGGCCGAGCGCATTTCTTTCGATGTGCCCACGCTGCCGCTGTTCATCCACGAGCGGCTCTCCACCCAGGCGATCCTTGAAACTCTCAAGGGCCACAAGCGCGACAAGCAAACGGATATGTTCGAGATGTTCGGCGATCCCCGGCACTCCATCGCCGACCAGGTGATGCGCGCCTATGAGTATCCCGACCCGTGGGTCAACCGCATGATTCTGGGCGACTCGCTGGTGGTGATGAACTCGCTGCTGCACTACGAAAAGCTGGGCGGCCAGGTGCAGATGATCTACATGGACCCGCCCTATGGGGTGAAGTTCGGCTCGAATTTCCAACCCTTCGTGCGCAAGCGCGACGTCAGTCACAACGACGACGAGGACATGACCCGCGAGCCGGAGATGGTGCAGGCCTATCGCGACACCTGGGAGCTGGGGCTGCACTCCTATCTGACGTATTTGCGCGACCGGCTGCTGCTGGCGCGGGAGCTGCTGAGCCCGAGTGGAAGCGTGTTTGTGCAGATTAGCGATGAGCATCAGCATGAGATACGCGAGATTATGGACGAGGTTTTTGGTTCGAAGAATTTTCTTGGATTGATAGCCTTCAAGAAAACAGGCTATCAGGCAAGTGGTGTTCTACCGTCGAACTACGACTACATCTGTTGGTATGCCAAGGAAATCTCGACTGTCAAATATAGACAGCTGCACATATCTAAATTGGAAACGAGTGCTTTCGTCGGTCAGGACTTATGGATTGAACTAGCGGATGGAGCAAGGAGGCGAATGACGCGGGCTGAAGTTGATGGTGTTGACGCTCTGCCTTCTGGAGCGAGAATCTTTCGTCACAAGCTCGCTGAGGGCGCCGGGGACAGCGGCAATACCGATCCGTTCACTTTCGATGGGCGACCGTTTCGCCCCAAAACTGGCAAGCATTTTTCCACAACGCCCGCAGGCATGCAGCGCCTCGCGGAACGGAAACGGTTTATCGTTATCGGAAAGTCGCTTCGATTCGTCAATTATTTGGACGACTTTCCGGTGACGCCCATCACCGCAGTCTGGCCTGATACGGTTGTGAGCGGTTTTTCCGATCCGCAGCTATACGTGGTACAGACCTCAACGAAGGCGGCCCAACGCTGCCTGCTCATGACCACCGACCCCGGCGACCTCGTCCTCGATCCCACCTGCGGCAGCGGCACCACCGCCTA
Organism: Acidobacteriota bacterium; assembly: GCA_018268755.1. Classification (GTDB taxonomy): domain Bacteria; phylum Acidobacteriota; class Terriglobia; order Terriglobales; family Acidobacteriaceae; genus KAN-5. The sequence continues at coordinate 6,778 of JAFDVW010000012.1, read as the reverse complement.
CGTCGCCGAGCAGTGGGGACGGCGCTGGATCACCATTGACACCAGCCGCGTCCCGCTGGCGCTCGCCCGCCAGCGCCTGCTGACCGCCACCTTTCCCTGGTACGAACTCAAGGACGAAGCCCGCGGCCCGGTGGGTGGCTTCACCTACGTCCGCAAGCAGAACAACAAAGGCGAAGAAGTCGGCGGCATCGTGCCCCACGTCACCCTCAAATCCATCGCCAACAACGAGCCGCCGGCGGAAGAAGTATTGGTGGACCGCCCGGAGGTGGATAACAAAGTCACGCGCATTACGGGACGGTTTTGTTTTGAGGCGACGATTCCGACGCCGATGGATGTTGAGGCGGTTTCCGGCAAGGCGGACGAGGGCGTCCGCCCCACACAGGCTTCCGACGTTAGCTTTGTAGACCGGATGATAGAGGTTTTGCGCAAGTCTCCCGTTTTGCGCCTGGAAGGCAACCGCACGGTCACGCTCAAAAACGTCCGCCCTCCGGCCAAGAGCTTGTCCCTCTCAGCCGAAGCGCTGGTAGATGCCACCGCTCCCGGCCAAAAGCCATCGCTCGAAGACGCCGTCCAGGAAGCGCGTGAGAAGAACGGACTAGCTCTACCGCTCTCCGCTCAGCCCGTGGCCTTCGTCTTCGGCCCGGAGAATGGCGCGGTCAACGAAGGCCTGGTCTACAACGCCGCGCGCGAAGCTTACGCCAAAAGCTACACCCACCTGTACGTCACCGGCTTCGCCATCCAGCCCAACGCCCGCGAGCTGATCGAGAAATGCGACCAGGTGGTCGGCATCCCCGCCACTTATGTGCAGGCCACGCCCGATCTGATGATGGGCGACCTGCTCAAGAACATGCGCTCCAGCCAGGTCTTCAGCGTCTGCGGTATGCCCGAGGCAGTGGTGCGCAAGCGGAAAGACGGCAAGTACGAAGTCGAGTTGCTGGGCTTGGACGTCTTTGATCCGACGACCATGGAAGTGCTGCACCGCCGCGGCGACGAAGTCCCCGCCTGGTTCCTCGATACCAATTACAACGAGTTGTGCTTCCACGTGTCGCAGGCATTCTTCCCCAAAACCGGCGCCTGGGAAAATCTGAAGAAAGCCCTGCGCGGCGACTACGAAGAAACCGTCTGGGACCATTTGTCGGGAACAGTGAGCGCGCCGTTTGAAGCAGGCGAGCTGGGGAAGATCGCGGTGAAGGTAATTGATGAACGGGGAAATGAGTTGTTGATTGTGAAGAAGTTAAGCGAGTCGAAATAGCAATCGGGAAGGGCACGACTTAAGTCGTGCCGCCGCGATCTTTTCCCAAATTGTCATCCTGAGCGGAGCAGGAAGTTCGCGAAGCGAAGTTCCTGCGGAGTCGAAGGACCCCATGCCAGTTGGCAGCGGCACGGGCCTCGCAAGGCATTCTCACGGTCCCACGTCCACAGCACGGTGAGAATTCCCTGCGACGCCAACTAGGATGGACGCTTCACCGGGGTCCTTCGACTACGTAGCTGCTGCGCTACGCGCAACAGCTACTTCGCTCAGGATGACAAAACATAAGGCTTCGTATCAGGGTGGGGCTTCAGCCCCACCGCAAAACGGCGCAACATTTGTGCGGCTTTAGCCGCTGAGGCGACATGAGCAGCTTCGAAGTCCAGGAACCGATCCAGAACTCGCCCTTCGAGAAACCACAGCGCTACTGGTACATCCAGGAGGGCGAGACGCCGCAGCTTAAAGACGGCCGCCGCCCCTCGGTCATCTTCCCGCCTCGCGATCAGAAGCAGCCCTGGCAGACTGACGAAAAACTGCTGCGCCCCTCGCAGGAATATCCCACCGGCTATGAACTGGTGATGGTCAACCTGGTACGCGAGCGGCTGGAGATCTGGCAGAAGCAAGGTTATCCCGGCGTAAGCCGCACCACACTCGATCTCATTACCTGGTGGATCCGCGAAGGACGAGAGCAGCGACTGTTTTTCGCCCAACTGGAAGCTGCGCTCTCGATCATCTTCCTCACCGAAGCCCGCGCCGATTTCCTGCAAGGCATCGCGGTGCCGCGCGACGAACCCAGTGACGACCGCAAAGCCCAAGGCTACACCGGTTTTCAGCGCTATGCCTGCAAAATGGCCACCGGCAGCGGCAAGACCACGGTCATGGCCATGCTGGCCGCGTGGAGCATTCTCAACAAAGTCAACAATCGCAGTGACGCGCGCTTTTCTGACGTGGTCCTGGTGATTTGCCCCAACGTGACCATCCGCCGCCGCCTCGCCGAACTGGATCCCAAGAACGGCGACGCCAGCATCTACCGCACCCGCGACCTGGTTCCCCCTCACCTTATGCCTTCGCTCACGCAAGGCCCGGTTCTGGTCACTAACTGGCATGTCTTCGAACCGCAGACGCCCCAGTCCGGCGGGGTAGGCAGCAAGGTCATGAAGGCGGGGGTGCCAGTCACAACTACCGAGACCATCAACATCGCTGCCAAAACGACCACTGCTCGCGGGAGTCGCTACTTGAGTTTCAAGGACTACGAGAAACAAGTCGCCGCCGGGATGCTGGACGTCGCCGAAGAAATCAAGGACGCGGAAGGCAACCTCAAGAAGATCAAAGTCCGCACCACCCGCTACGTAGAGAGCGATACCTCACTGATCAACCGGGTCCTGGGGCGTGAAGTTGGGGGCAAACAGAACATTCTCGTGCTGAACGACGAGGCCCACCATGCCTACCGCATCCGCCGCGATGAACCCGATCCCGACGAAGAAGATACCGTCGATGAGGATGCGGACGAGTTCTTCAAGGAAGCCACGGTCTGGATAGATGGTCTCGACAAAGTCCAGAAACTGCGCGGCATCAACCTGTGCGTGGACCTATCTGCTACGCCGTATTTTCTGGGTCGCGTTGGGCAGGAAACCAACAAGTCGTTCCCCTGGGTGGTCAGCGATTTCGGCCTGATCGACGCCATCGAGTCCGGCCTGGTGAAAATTCCCCAGCTCGCCGTGCGCGACACCATGGGCGATGAACGCGCCGCCTACTTCAACATCTGGAAATGGATGATGGAGCAGAAGTTGACGCCGGCCGAGCGTGGGGGCAGAAAGGGAACGGTCAAGCCTGAGGCGGTTCTTAAGTATGCCCATCACCCCATTGCCATTCTTGGCGGCGAGTGGGAGAAAAAGCGCCAGGAATGGGAGCAGGACGGCAGCCCGCGGCCTCCCGTGTTTATCCTTGTCTGCAAAAATACCAGCATCGCCAAGGTCTTCTATGAATGGCTGGCCGATGATAAGAAGCCTGTCGGGATACCGACGTCCAAAATCGAAGGCTTCCGCAATCGCGAGGGAAACGTCTACACCATACGAGTGGACACGAAAGTGGTCCACGAAACCGATACCGGCGAGGCCAAGAGCGACGAATCGCGCTGGATGCGCCTTACCCTAGACACGGTCGGCAAGACGGATTGGCCGCGAGACAGCCAGGGCCGAGAGATCTATCCCGACGGCTTTGAAGAATTGGCCGGCAAGCTGGAACGCCCCAAGCATCCACCGGGGCGCGACATTCGCTGCATCGTCAGCGTTGGCATGTTGACCGAAGGCTGGGACTGCAACACCGTCACTCACATCATCGGCCTGCGTCCATTTATGTCGCAACTGCTGTGTGAACAGGTTGTCGGTCGCGGCCTACGGCGGGCAAGCTATGAATTGGGGCCGGATAACAAGTTCACCGAAGAAGTCTCACAGGTCTTAGGCGTGCCATTCGAAGTCATTCCATTCAAAGCCAGCCAGACGGCTACACCCTCGCCGCGCGTCAAGCGCTTCCACGTCCACGCGCTACCCCAACGCGCCGATCTGGAAATCAAGTTCCCGCGTGTCGAGGGTTACACTCAGGCCATCCGCAACAAGATCACGGTGGATTGGGCAGTCGTCCCGACCTTTGTCCTCACCCCCGAAAAGATCCCGCCGGAAGCGCAGACCAAAGGGCTGCACATCAACACCGCGGGCAAGTTGACTTTGAGCGGCCCAGGATACCTTGTGGATGTAAACCTCAAGGAATTTCGCCGGCAACGCCGGCAACAGGAACTGATCTTCGATTTGGCCAGCGCCATTACTCGCATGTACGTAGCGCAGCCGCACTGCGAAGTTCCGGGGCACGCGTTGTTCCCCCAGTTGCTCGAGATTGTTCAACGATATCTCCAGCAGAAAGTAGAAGTACGCCCGCCCGCCGAGCTGATCGATCTTTTTCTCGCGCCCTACTACGGCTGGTTGGTCGAGCGCTTGCTGGAAGCGATTCGTCCGGATACATCGCAGGGCGAAGCCCCGGAAATTCCGCTCTATGAGAAGTCCCGGCGCGAAGGTTCCACCGCAGAGGTAGATTACTGGACCAGCCGCGAAGCCTTCGAAATCATGCGCAGCCACGTAAACTACGTCGTGCCCGACACCAAACGGTGGGAGCAATCGGCCGCTTACTACATCGACAAGCATCCCTCGGTGGTTTCATTCGTCAAAAATGCAGGGTTGGGATTCGCCATTCCCTACCTCCACAACGGCCAGCCCCACGACTACATGCCGGACTTCGTCATCCGCCTCAAGAGCGAGTCACCAGTGCACATGATCTTGGAAACGAAGGGCTACGATCCGCTGGAAGAGGTAAAGCGCGAAGCCGCTGAACGTTGGGTCGCGGCAGTCAACGCCGAAGGATCGTATGGACGATGGTTATACCGTCTAACCAAAAAGACAACCGATATCAGCGCACTACTGAGCGCTGCGTCCGTCCGCGATTGATTACTTCGCCTTCGCCGCTTCCTTCTCTCCCACCCGCTTGCTGACGGCAAAGGTAAGTTTGCCGCCAGCTTGATCGGCGTCGACCACGATGTAGTCGCCGTGCAGTACTTCGCCGTCCAGAATCTTCAGGGCCAAGGGGTCCTGCACCAGCTTCTGGATGGCCCGTTTCAGCGGACGCGCTCCAAAGTTCACGTCATACCCTTCGGTGAAGAGCATGTCTTTGGCCGCATCGGTCAGCTCGAGTGAAATCTTGCGCGCGGCCAGCAGACGCCGCACGTCTTCCAGGCGCAGCTCGATGATCTTGACCAGCTGCTCCCGTCCCAGCGGCCGGAAGATGATGACATCGTCCACCCGGTTCAGGAACTCCGGCTTGAAGTGCCCATGCAGCGCGTTCATTACCTGCTTCGAAGCCTCTTCAAAACCCTTCTCTGAGCTGAGCCCCTCCGCCTGCAGGAACGACGCCCCCAGGTTCGAGGTCATGATGATCACCGTGTTCTTAAAGTCCACGGTGCGGCCTTTGCCGTCGGTGAGGCGGCCGTCATCCATGATCTGCAGGAAGACGTTGAACACATCGGGATGCGCCTTCTCAATTTCGTCGAAGAGCACCACCGAATAGGGACGCCGCCGTACCTGCTCGGTAAGCTGTCCACCCTCTTCGTAGCCCACATATCCCGGAGGCGCGCCGATCAAACGAGACACGGCGTGCTTCTCCATGTACTCCGACATGTCAATGCGCAGCAACGCATGCTCGTCGTCAAACAGGAACTCCGCCAGCGCCCGCGCCAGCTCGGTTTTGCCCACGCCGGTCGGCCCCAGGAAGATAAAGCTGCCAATCGGCTTCTTGGGATCGCTGAGCCCGGCGCGCGAGCGGCGAATGGCGTTCGAGACGCGCTCCAGCGCGGTCTCCTGCCCCACCACGCGCTGCCGCAGCCGCTCTTCCATGTGGACGAGCTTCTTCACCTCGCCCTCCAGCATCTTGGAGACTGGAATGCCGGTCCACTTGGAGACGATCGCCGCGATGTCCTCTTCGTCGACTTCCTCTTTCAGCATCCGTGGAGCACCTGTGGAGCGGGCGCCCCCGCCCGCTAAAGCATTTCCCTGCGTCAGCTTCTCCAATTCCTGTTCCGCCTGCCGCAGCAGCCCATAGCGGATCTCCGCCACGCGCTGCAAATTCCCTTTGCGTTCTTCCGTCTGTTCTTCGAGCTTTAATTGCTCGATCTTTTCCTTCAGGGAGCGCGAACGGCCGATGTCGTCTTTTTCCTTCTTCCACGTGGCTTTCAGCGTGTTCGACTTCTCGCGGATTTCGGCCAGCTCTTTTTCAATCAGCCCCAACCGCTCCTGGGAATTAACGTCGCTTTCCTTCTTCAGCGCCTGCTTCTCGATCTCCAGTTGCGTGGCGCGGCGTTCCAGTTGATCGATATCGGTGGGCAAGGAATCAATCTGAATGCGGATCGAGGCAGCCGCCTCATCCACCAGGTCAATGGCCTTGTCGGGAAGGAATCGGTCCGAAATGTAGCGGTGCGACAAGGTCGCCGCCGCGACAATGGCGGAGTCCTTAATGCGCACGCCGTGGTGCACTTCGTACTTCTCTTTCAGCCCGCGCAGAATGGAAATCGTGTCCTCGACATTGGGCTCGCCGACGAACACGATCTGGAAGCGGCGTTCGAGCGCCGTGTCCTTCTCGATGTACTTGCGATATTCATTGAGCGTGGTGGCGCCGATCGCGCGCAGCTCTCCGCGGGCCAGCGCCGGCTTCAACATGTTGGAGGCATCAATCGCGCCTTCCGAGGCTCCCGCACCCACAATCGTGTGCAGCTCGTCGATAAAGAGGATGACCTGCCCGGCCGAATCCTCGATTTCTTTTAGGACCGCTTTCAGCCGGTCTTCAAACTCGCCGCGATACTTCGCTCCGGCCAGCATCGCCCCCAGGTCGAGCGAGATGACGCGCTTGTTCTTGAGGATCTCCGGCACATCGCCCGAGATGATGCGCTGCGCCAGGCCTTCCACAATAGCGGTCTTGCCCACGCCGGGCTCG
>JAFDVW010000011.1 GCA_018268755.1 Acidobacteriota bacterium | reverse complement strand
GCAGGCCGGCTTCGACATGCGCCAACGCGATGTGCAACTTGGCCGCGGCCAGACCGCCCGCGACCGTCGAGTTGGTGTCGCCGTAGGCCACGACCACGTCCGGCTTGGCTTTCAGCAGAACTTCCTCGATGTGCTCCAGCAGCTCGGCGGTTTGCTTTCCGTGCGATCCGGAACCGACGCCCAGGTGATACTGCGGCTTCGGCAGCGGGAGCTGCTGGAAGAACACATCCGAGAGATTGCGATCGTAGTGCTGGCCGGTGTGCACCAGGGTATGGCGCACCCGGCCGCCCGCGCCCGCCTTGCGGTTATGGGCGCGAACAGCTTCGACCAGCATGGCCGCCTTCACAAACTGCGGCCGGGCCCCGACGATGGAAAGTATATGCATTATTGGTTGTCCAGCAGCTGGTCTTCCGGGACATCCCGCACCACTTTCGCGGGCGTGCCCATGACGATCTTTCTGGCCGGAACGTCTTTGGTCACGATGGAACCGGCGGCCACCAGAGCATCGGCGCCGATGGTCCGTCCAGGCAGCACCGTGACGTTGGCGCCGATACGGCCGCCACGCTTCACGGTGACTCCCTTGTGGTATTTGAAGCGGTCTTTGGTGCGGCCCAGGAAGTTATCGTTGGTGAAGGTGACTTCCGGGGCGATAAAGCAGCCGTCTTCAATTTCCGACAGGGCCGTGATGTAGGACTCGGTCTCCAGCTTGCACCGCTTCCCTACTTTCACTTTGTTCTCCACGGTCACGCCGCGGCCGACGATGGTGAACTCGCCGATCTCGACGTTCTCGCGGATGGTGGCCATGTCCGCAACCATCATTTTCTGTCCCAGCTTGCAGCCGCGATAAATCACTGCCAGCGCCCCGATCAGCACGTTGTCTCCGATTTCACACGGAGGCAGCTCCTGCTCGGTGGTGATGGCGCTGAGGGCGGCTTTCATGGGTAGTTTGCCGATCACCGAGTTGTCATCGATCCGCACATTGTTGCCGATGACGGTATCGGGGTGGATGACCACCCCGTGCCCGATCTGGCAATTGGTGCCGATTTTGACGTTCTCGGAAATGACCGAATTATGCCCGTAACGCGTGCCAGCGCCGATCTGCGAAGACGGATGAAGGTAGCTTGTCACTCTTTCCCCCTTGAATTCGAACTGGTACACCATCCTGCTCCATGGACTTCTGTGCCGCTTCCAGGATGCGAACCACGCGCAAACCGTCCTGCGCGTCGCTCAGCGGCGTAGTCCGTGTGCGGACGCAATCAATGAAGTGCTGGGTTTCGAGCGTCAACGGCTCGCTCATGTCCACCCGGGGGATCAAAATATCGCCGAACCGTACCTGGATGGAATCGCCGTAGCTGCGCACCGAAGGCACTTCCGCGTGGTTGTTGTAGACGCGGAGTTTCTCGCTGGCTTCGGTATCGTCGAACACCACCATCTTGTTGGATCCCACGATCGTGGTCTTGCGGACCTTGTGAGGATCCAGCCAGCTCAGGTGGATGTGCGCCATGATGCGGTTTTCGAAGTACAGGCTGAGGAAGACCACGTCCTCGATGCCTTCCTGAATGAAGCTCTGACCGCGCACGCTGACGTCGATGGGCTCCATTTCCAGCATATAGAGCACCTGCGAAATATCGTGCGGAGCAAACGACCACAGGGCATTTTCATCCCCGCGAATGCGGCCCAGGTTCACGCGCTGGGTGTAGATGTAGTAAACCTCGCCCAGTTCGTTGGCCTGGATCATGTTCTTGAGGCGGCGCACCACCGGGTGATACTCGAGCAGGTGGCCGACCATGATGATGCGGCCGTTCTTTTCCCCGATCGCGGTCAGCTCTTCCGCGTCGCGGACGCTGAGCGTGAACGGCTTTTCCACGAAGACGTCCTTGCCAGCCAGCAGGGCCTGCTTGGCCAGCGGATAGTGCGCGATCGCAGGCGCGGAGATCACCACTGCCTGGATCTCGGGAAACTTGGCCAGCATCTCATCGAGGCTGGAAACCGGATTGATCTGGGGCCAGGCCTTCTTGGCCGCCGCCAGCCGCTTGGGATCGGTATCGCTGCAAGCCACCAGCTCGCAGTCCTTCAATCCCGCAAAGTTTCGGGCGACGTTCCAACCCCAGGCGCCTAACCCAATGACTCCTACCTTCACCATAGTGTTTTCCCCTGTTCCTTTTCTGTCCCCGCCCCGGATTTTGGAGGGAGCGGAAACGGTAAACCTACGGAAGCGCTGCTTCCTGTTTTTGACGTATTGGGGAGGATGCGGTGCGGCCGGTCAAGCGCCGGACCGCGGTCTTGAGAATCAAACGCAGATGGCCGCGCATAGTGCGGGCCACCTTCATTTTGGTCTGGCCGATCATGCGCGAGTGCAGCGTCATGGGCACTTCGACCACTTTGTAACCCATCTCCGCCGCCCGGATGAGGGACTCGGCGGTGAACACAAAGCCGTTTTCTTCGTAGCTCACGTTGTCGATGACCTCGCGACGATAAGCCCGGAAGATTGCGGTATAGGTGTAAAGCCGCACCGGCGCGACCAGCCAATAAGCGGCCGAGCAGCCCTTGCTGAGCGTCAAGCGCCAGGGCGCCACCCCATCCACCTTGCCTTGGGGATGGTACGGCGACGCTACGGCGATATCGGCCTTCTGCTCATCGAGAGTGGCCACCAGCTTCTTCAGGTTTTCCGGACCGTAAGTGCAGTCCGCGTCAATGGTGCAAACCAAAGAGCCACGGCAACGGGCAAAGCCGGTACGGAAAGCGGCGCCGACACCCTTGTTCTTTTCGTGCACCACGATCTGGCTGAGCGGGTCCGCGCCGAAGGTCTGGCGCAGCCCTTTCACCGTCTGGTCGGAGCTTCCATCATCCACAAAGATGAATTCCAATTCGACGTTTTCCCAGGTGGCGCGAAGGTTGAACAACCGCTCCCGCAGCTGCTCAATCCCGTCCTCTTCGTTGAAGATGGGAATGACCACGGAGATCAGTTTTTGCAGACTCGTATCCTGTTTCACTGACATGAAGGTTCCAGTTTTCTCGTATTTGGGGCCCGACGTTCCAGCCCACTCGAGGGACGGCCTCAAGTGACTACAGTCCGGGCAGATTCAGGGGAGGGCGGGCTGCCCGGACGGATTGAGCAGCGTGTGCTTAGCCTTTTACCGCCTCGGCCAGCATGCTCGCTGCGTATTCCACTTGCTCGTCGGTTAGTTCCGGATAAATGGGGAGGGAGAGACACTCCTCGGCTGCGCTTTCGCAGTGCGGCAAATCGCCGTTCTTATAGCCGAGGGAATCGTAAATCGGTTGCAGGTGCATGGGCACCGGGTAATACACCGTGCTGGCCACACCGCGATCCTGCAGGAACTTCTGCACGGCATCACGTTTGGGAACGCGCACCGTGTATTGATGAAACACGTGGTCGCCCCAGGAGGAACGCTTGGGCGTTACGACCTTGGGAACACCACGCAGGAACTTGTCGTACAGGTCGGCGCGGGAACGGCGGCCCTGCCCCCAGGAATCGAGGTAGCGCAGCTTTACCCGCAGAATGGCGGCCTGAATTTCATCCAGGCGGCTGTTCCAGCCCTGCACCGTACTGAAATACTTCTTGGTCGCGCCGTGTGCGCGCAACGACTTCAGACTCTTCGCCACTTCTTCCGAATCGGTGACGATCATGCCGCCGTCGCCGTAGGCGCCCAGGTTCTTGCTGGGGAAGAAGCTGATGCAGCCGATGTCACCAATGCCGGCGGTCTTCTTGCCCTTGTAGCTGGCGCCGATGGCCTGGGCATCGTCTTCCACCACTTTCAAATTGTGCTTCCGGGCGATCTCCAGGATCGGGTCCATGTCCGCGGACTGGCCGTAGAGGTGGACCGGAATGATGGCCTTGGTTTTGGAGGTGATTTTCTTTTCGATCTGGGCCGGATCAATGCAGAAGGTATCGGGATAGATATCCACGAAGACCGGGGTCGCGCCCAACAAGCTGACGGAATCCGCGGTCGCGATGAAGCTGAACGAAGGAACAATGACCTCGTCGCCGGGGCCTACGCCCATGGCGCGCAGCGCGACGATAAGGGCGTCCGTGCCGGAGGCCACGCCCACGCCGAATCGGCGGCCGCAGTACTTCGCGACCTCGTTCTCCAGGGCAGTCACCTGCGGGCCGAGAATGAAGTGCTGCGATTCCAGCACCTGGTCAATGGCATTTTTAATCTCCTGGGCGATGGTGCGGTACTGCGCTCCCAGGTCGAGCATCGGAATTTGCTTATCGTTCTGCACAGCGGATACGCTCATGATTTCATTTCCCCATTAAGAATAAATTGGTTGGCCTTGGGGAGGAAAGGCTTGGTTGATCTTGTGGACGAAGGACAGGCATGCAAAAAATAAACTCTCATGATCTCCCCGCCCGGTCTTTCCATCCCTGGCTGGGCATAAGGAAGGGCTCGGTCGGGGTCATGTGGTACTCCTGGATCTTATACAGCAGAGTGCGATAGCTCACCCGCAACAAGCGGGCCGCGGCTTTGCGGTTCCAGTGCGTGGTTTCCAGGGCGCTGGCTATGGCATTGCGCTCCGTTTCCCCTTTGACCGACTGCACTAAGGAGCGCAGACTGGAGGCGGCCGGAGCCGCTTCGTGGGTGGCGGTCAGGGCAAGATTTTCTTCCACTTCCTCCACCACGGGGCGCGACTTGTTCTCTAGCTCGCTGAGCGCCACGCCTTCGGTCCCCGTCACCAGATAGCGCTTTACAAAGCTTTCCAGCTCGTTGAGATTGCCCGGCCAGGCAAAGGACTGGCAGGCATCCAGCACCCGCGGCGAAAACATCCGCGTCGGCAGGCCGTAGCGCTTGGCCAGATGCTTCATGAACTGTCCCAACAACAGTGGGACCTCTTCACGCCGCTGGCGCAGGGGTGGAACAAAAACCGTGAAGGAACTTAAGCGGTAGTACAAATCTTCGCGCAGCTTGTGGCCGGACAGGGCTTCCTCCACCGGCATGCTGCTGGTGGCCATGATGCGCACATCGGCATGCACTCTGGCTTCGCCGCTGCCCTTCTTTTCCTGGAGCACTTCCAGCAGCTTGGCCTGCAGCTCCAGAGGCATCTCGGTAATTTCCTCGAGCAGCAAAGTGCCCTGGGCGCAAAGTTCCAGCTTGCCGGGCTTGCTCAGGCCGTTGCCGTTGGGGTGATAGCCGAAGAGCTCATGCTCCAGCAAATCTCCCGTCAGGGCGGCGCAGCTCACTTTCAGAAAGCGAAATTCCGAGCGTACCGACAGCTTGTGGATGAGACGGGCAATCGTCGACTTGCCGCTGCCCGGCTCGCCCACGATGAGGACAGGCACGCTCACCTGCCCGAGCAACTCCGCCTGCCCGCGCACCCGGCGCATGGCGGCGCTGGCGGCAATAAAAAATCCGTCGTCTCCCAGCGGCTCTACTTCGGCGCCTTCCAGGTTGGCCTCGCCACGGGCCTGGGCCAGATAACGGGCCAGCACGGCGGTCAGTTGCGCGGCCTCCAAGGGCCGCACCAGATAGTCGTCTGCGCCCAGCCGGACCGCTTCGGCGCGGTCGCTGCCGTCTTCGACGCTGGAGACCAGCACCACGGAAACATCCGGACGCACCCGCCGCATCCAGCGCAGGGTGTGCAGGCTGTCGGTATCTCCCGGGACCACATCCAGGAGCACCAGGCCGGGAGCGTCTCCCGACTGCACGCGCTCCAGCGCCTCCCAGCCGCTTTTCACCGTTTCCACCGGCAGCTGTTGCTCCGCAGCCAGGTCCCAGAGAACGCGCAGAGCCGAGGCGTCCTTGGTCACGACCAGCAGGCTTTTAGGATTTTGTGTGTTATGCAAGACGGAATTTGAAAACCTGAGATAAAAAAACAGCTAAACGGCTTCGACGTCGTATCCTTCGATTCTTACCGCCAAAGACCGCTGAATCACATCGACAGAAACTACCAAAGTACGTTCCCCGGCGCGTGCCACCAGGACCCCTTCCACGCCGTTTAAGGCGCCGCTGCGAATCCGCACGCGCTGGCCGATCTTCAGGAAAGGATGGGTAAACCACGGGATCTGTTCATTGAGAACGGCCCGCACACTCTCAATCTGTTCTTCGGGAATCGGAATGGCTTCGCCGCGGACGCCCACCACCTGAAATACCCCGTGGGTGCGGCACACCCGCAGGCGTTCTTCATTGCTGGGCAGGAACTTGGCGAATACGTAGCAGCTGAACAAGGGCAGCTCTACCACCTTCTTGCGATCGCTCCAGCGATGCACTTCGCGGGTCAGGGGCAGGAAGGTCGCAATACCCTGTTCCTGCAGACGTTCGGCAACCACTTTTTCATGGCGTGCCCGCGTCTGCACGGCATACCAGTTTCCTTCGTCCGCGCCCACCAGCGGAAGCGCCGCAGGAACACTCCAGTTTTGGATGCCGCTACTCATAGCTTCGCCCTCTGAGTCACAGGAACCTCTTGACCCTGAAAAACACGTACCTGTACCTAGTTTTGGAAAGTCACAACGCTTAGGGGAGGAAAAACTCTTGGGGAGGAGTTCTTGCTTTGTTACGTGTGCAGATTATCGGGGGATGCAAGTGGCTGCAAGAGGTACTCACACTCCACGAAATACTTCTCATCCCATCTAGAGTATTTTTGCTTCTAAAATCGAGAATAACAGCACAGAGAAGATATTCTCTTTTCTGGAAGTAAGGGAGCCTGCCACCATACCGGGACGAGGGCTGTGGCTAGGCCTCCAAAAACGCGCATAATTCATTTATTTTCAATATCTTAAAAATATTCTACCACTCCTCGGCAGCGACTCAAAGGAAGCCGTGGAAGCCTTCCCCGGCAGGTTGTAAATCCCAACCTTGGACAGGACGGGGACTTTTTGGTAGCATATGCAAAGTGGTTCTACCCCCAACTTGCCTTGGGGGAACACTTTCTGTAGACTAGGCCCGTTTTAGAGGCTGGCTAGGCTTCTAAAACAAGCGGTGATTAGAAGAAGATATTCTCCCCCCGAGAAACTCCAGTGCCCTCCTCAGGCGGTGTCAGGCTGCGAGTTTGGTTATCTGTATCAGGCACAGCATTGTGAACAGCGGGCGCGGCGCAAGAGCCAACCCCGAATTCCGGAGGGATATGCAGGGCCATCAAGCCGATTCCATGATTCGCGTCCTGGTCGCGGACAGCACACAAATTCACACCCAGCTCCTGGCCGACGCGTTGAAGCGCGATCGCCATCTCGAGGTCGTGGCTTCTACCTCTCATTCCCGGGACCTGCTGGAAGCCGCCGTCCTGCAGCAGGCGGACGTGGTCATTCTCAGCAGCCATCTCGATGAAGAACCCCTGCGCGGTCTGAACGTGGTGCGTCAACTACGTCTGCAACGCCCGGAGGCCCGCTGCGTGGTCCTGCTGGATTGCTCCAAGGCGGATGTGCTGCTGGAGGCCTTTCGTGCTGGGGCCAAGGGTGTATTCAGTCGGCACGAATCGCTGGAGACTCTGTGTAAGTGTGTACGGCGGGTACACGAGGGCCAAATCTGGGCCAACAGCCAGCAGATGACTCTGGCCCTGGAAGCGTTGGCGGCCGCGCCTACCGTGCGAGCGGTCAGCGCCAATGGATTGGGCCTGCTCTCCAAGCGCGAGCTGGAAGTGGTGCAGAGCCTGGCGGAAGGCTTGACCAATCGCGAGATTGCGGAACGCCTGGGCCTGAGCCAGCACACCATCAAGAATTATCTCTTCCGCATTTTCGACAAGCTGGGAGTTTCCAGCCGCATCGAACTGCTCTTCCTCACACTTTCCCAGCCCAACACCCAGCAGAACGCGCCCAAAAATGGCAATGGGGCCGCCCACTCTTCGCCGGACTGGCACAAGAACGCCGCCGAGCAGGGACTGCCGGCCGCGCAGGCCGCCTTGGCGGAGATGTACGCCTCGGGAAAAGGCCTCCCCAAAGACAACGTGGCCGCTTACATGTGGTATCTGGTTTCGGAAAAGAGCCATCTGGAGATGGCGGAGCAGATCGTCACCGCCAAGCGGCAACTCGCCGAGCAACTCACCGCGGAAGAGATTCTCGAAGCCCAGCGCAAGGCCGCGGAACGGCTGAAGAAGGTGGCCAAGTCGGCCGCGCCCAGGACGCCCCAGTCCACGCAAATCCTGGCCTAAACCGGTTCCGGGCAAAAAAATACCCGCGAAAAGCTTCGCGGGGTTCCTTTTAGCCGAAGCTATCGAGAACTTTTATCGGAGACCGAAAATAGTTGCTCGCCGACCAACGAACAGCAAAGTCAGCATGACGCAGAGCAGCTCAATCAGAGCCGACTCTTCCGGCACTGACACGGCCACACGAGACCAGTTGATTTGAGTAGTGGAGAAGGTGGACCATAGACCACTGGTGATATATAGAACACTCTCTCCCGGACTTAACAACCCTGCCAGTAGCACAGGTTTGCTGCCGTCAAAGCTATTCAAAACGATGGAGCATAGCCCCCACACTGAACTGCACGACGCGGTCCCTGTCGTATTGCTTAAGTTGAAGGAATACGCCGTAGCTAGGTTCAAGGTGCTGTCCCATACGACCTGGCCAGTTAACTGCTGACCATTGGAGAAGTTGGCCGACAGATTGTAGTTGACGGAATCTGCTTTTGCTTGCACGCCCACCAAGCAGACGACAAGCAGTGTCAACAGAATCCACGGAAGGCAACGCAACGTCTTTTGGCGCATTGAAACTTCTCCGTAGGGTAGTGTAAATCCAAGATTCCCTCAGTCAAGGCAGATAATTTTTGCAATGGGTTGCAAAGCCCTGCAACTGTTCCCCTCATGTATCTTTTTATCAACGACATAATATCCCCGTACCTATTTGGGAAGCAGGCACCTGCGAGCAAATATTTTTTCTCGGGGCGCAGGCCCGTGTTCTCAAATTGGACGCGAGCGCAGAGTGAATACAGTAATCTCTGGAGGACAATTCCACCGTATGGGCAAGCGGATCGTGCCAATGCCCGCATTGGTGTAAAGCTGAAGCTTTCCCACCTGATAACTTCCCCAGGGAAATTTACGGCCCTGATCTGGAAGATATAAAGGTCCCACCCAGGGAAAACGAATCTGACCGCCGTGGGTGTGCCCGGAAAGCTGCAGATCGACCGGATAGCGTGCCGTGTGCACAGCATAGTCCGGCTCGTGACAGAGCAGAACTACCGGCTCCTGGGCCGGGACGGAACGCAGCGCGGCATCCAGGTCAGCAGCCCCGAACAGAACATCGTCCACTCCCGCCAGCCAGAGTCGTTTGCCCTCCCTTTCCAAGGCGACGGCACGATTGCGCAACACGGGAATCCGGTTGGCCTCCAGGCACTCCACGGCATGGTGAGCATCGACATCGACATCGTGATTTCCCAACACCGCAAAACTGCCCAGGCGGGCCCGTATCCGCCCCAGCAGTTCCGCACAGGGCAGCATGTTCTCCTTCGCCTGGTGGCCCGGATCTTTCGTCAGGGGTGAGGTAATGAAGTCACCGGTCAGCACGACCAGGTCCGGCTGCAGCGCGTTGACCATCTCCACGGCTTTGCGAATCGGCACCACGGAAAAATGCGTGTCGTAGTGAAAATCGCTGAGCTGGACGATACGTGCCCCGTCCCAGGCCCCATCCAGGCGCGCCATCGGCACCTCAACCTGCCTTAGGTAGGGGCGGTTGGGCTCCAGTGCGATGGCATCGGCGGCCACGGCGACAGCGCCGGTCACGATCAGCGCACTGCTTCTTCTCAAAAGAGTTCTACGGGAAAGAAACGACAAACAGGTCCTCGGCTTTCAAAATAGGCTGGAAGTACGCCCTTAAAAACAGAGAGGGCCTAGGACCCTCCCTTCCCAATTCTAGCTGGTTTTAACGCGGTCTCTGATTTTGCGGAGGATTTCCTCTGGGCGGGGATACCAGAGGGCGAGAAGGCGCGGGGATTCCAGATCTTGGACGTGGAGTGAGTTGCTGCGCCGACGCCGCCGGACGTTTGATCTGTAGCAAGGGATCGCCGAAGAGAATGAAGGTTCGCCGCACATCCAGATCGGAGATACCCGTTTTAGCGACCTGCACCGCATCGCCGAGGTTCATGGCCGGACCGCTAAACAACGAACTCACGATACTCTGGTCCATCTGGAACTGAGGATCGGGTGAAGTGAGCCCCGAGGACGCCCAAACCGCGACGGCCCCGCCACTCTTTGCCAACAGCAAGCTCTCGGCCAGACTTTGGGAATAAACGTCGTGGAAGAAGCCATTGAGACAATTCATCACCACGAACACCGGCAAGCGCGCCCCGTTATTCAATGAAGCAGCGGAAGTCGTGTCGAGCAAGTCCTGCCCGGACCATATCTCGACGGAACCATGGCCGTTGTAGTTCACCAGGGTCTGGCCATTGTTAATGCCATCCACAATCTGTTGCCGGGCCGCGGTCCCACCCACGGTGGAGGTAAATACTGTATTGGGCTGGATAGAAGCGGGCAGCAGCCCCTCGATGGTCTGCGCCTGCTGGGTAAAGTTCCCGGCTGCGCTGTCCTGGTCCGCAACCAGCAGGACCTGGTTGGTCCAGCCTCCAGAAGCCTGTCCCTTCTCATAGTTCACAATCTTCTGAACTGTAAGGTTGGCGTCGTCGGGGGTGCGTACCGGCAAGCGTCCCGTCTTGATCTGCGCCAGGCCGTTCCCGGAAAAATCAGAGAACCAATCGTCGGATGCCGTCTTAAGCTCCGCGGTGGGAATAATCCGGGTGGGAACAAAATCAAAGTAACCGAAGCCTAAGTAGTTGCGCGGATCGACCGAAGCATCGCCGACTAACAAAAGATAGGCCGGCTTATTGCGCCAGTTGCCCGTTGCACTCTTCAGGAAGTCCCGCACCGCATAGGGACTGGCCTCGCCGAAGTTGAACTCATCGTAGACATCTTCCACGCTGACAACTGCCACGGATTTCCCCTGCGAACGCCGCAGCTGGGCCAGCGGGGCAACTTGATCGACAAAGGCCGAGTTGGTCAGCAGCACCACTTCCCCGCCCGCCTGCGCGCGGTTCCAGGAAGACGGCTGGTTGGCGACCACGCTTTCCACGCTCTCGATCTGAGCATCCGCCAGCGCCAGCATTTGGCGGGTCCCCCATTGCAGGGTGGGAACACGCGCCTCCAGAATGTAGGAGCCTTGGGAGCTGCGCACATTCATGGCGACATCGAAGGGTTGCGACGGGTCTGTAATGTCGACCAAGCGGGTGGGCCGGTTGTGGAATCCCTGAATACTGATCCGCTCTCCCGACTGGGCCGTGAAGTTCAGGGCATCGGATTCCGCGCTATAGCCGCGGGGATAAGTGATCCGGATGACATCTACCAGGCTGAGATCGGTCTCCCCGCCGAGCGCGGTCAAAGTTACCGTGTTGTTGCCGCTGGTCAGCAGCTCATGCGGCACGCTGACGCTCAGCGTGCCTTCCTCCTGGCCGGAGAAATTCACGTCTCCCAGGTTCACGCCGTTGAAACTCACCTGCACGCTGTGCGCCACGCCCTGCGTGACGCCTTGCAGCACCACTTGCAGTTTCGTGTCCGCATTAGCATCAGCAGCAACATCCGGCAGATACAGCACCTGGTCCAGTGGCGTGGCGTTGACCGCCCCGCCAAAGAAGTTGTCCGTATTGTCGCGCAGCAATGCGGCAAAGTAGGTGGAGCGCTGCTTCAATTCGACCGTTTCCTGGAAGCTTGCTGCCGTGGTGCCGCCGCCCGTGTTTCCGGTCCACTGCCGCATGCGTTGTCCCTGGCGGTTCCCCAGGACCAGCCAATACACGCGCGCATCCGAGTAGGGCGTATCGATTCCAGTGCCGTAGAACTCAATGGCCGATTTTGGGCCAAAGCCGCCATAGACGTCCGCGCCCACAATGCGGACAGGCTGCTCCACGCCTTCGGCAAAGAGCTGTAGGTAGCGCGAGTCGAAGCGCTGATTGAGCCCCGCCGCCGCCAGTTCCGCCTGGGTCACCCGATACCAGCCCTCGTGACGCACCGTGATCTTCACGGCGCTGCGTGCGGCCAGCCCATATTGCACATCTTTCACCGACGGACCGGACCGGACGGTGGCAACCCGCTGCGCAATCCGGCTGGAGAACAGGTCCGCGGAAGAGACAGCGCGGTTGAGTTCGGCAAATGTCCGGGAAGAAGTCCTGGCCAAAGCACTCTGGCCGGACGGCAGAGACGCCGCCGCCAGGTTGCTGCCCATCGTTTTGGCGCTGGCCGCGATTCGTGCGCCACCACTTGCGGCCACGGAAACCGGCCCGTGCAGGGTACGCGTGCCGTCCAGGTCCACATCTTCCAGCCAATAGCTGCCATTGCCCTTGGCAGAGCGGTCTAACCAGGCATAGGACTTAGCGGCGTGTTGTGGCAGGCTGCTGCGCAGAGTCAAGGCTGAGCCCGCGATCAAGGAAGGATTCAGCCGCACCCGTTCCCCATTTTCCTCGCGATACACGTTGAAGCCAAGATTATGGGCTTCGCTCCCCGTCTTCCATTCGACCAAAACACCCTGCGCATCCGCCTGGGCGGTCAACGTCCGCAGGCTCACCTGCGTCGTGTAGGTAATGACGGTAGTAAGAGAAGCGGTATTGTTCGCGCTGGCCGGGTCCGTTTCCGTACCCGTGACGGAGGCCGTATTGGTCACGCGGCTGGGCGCGCCGGCCGTCACGTTGATCGTGATGGTGACCGAAGCAGCGGCATTCATATTGCCCACGGTGCAGGTGACGGTGACTCCAGATCGCGTGCAGGTTGTCCCTCCCGTCGCGGTATAGGTGTTGTACGTCACTCCGGTCGGCAAAGTATCGGTCACTACCACGCCGGTCGCATTACTCGGCCCGCCATTGGTGACGGTGAGCGTGTAATTGAATGCCGTACCCGTGATCACCGAGGACGGTCCCGTCTTGGTAATGGAAAGATCGGTACTGGAAACAATGGTGGTGGGATCGGAGGCCGTGTCATTCGTGGTGTTGTATTGCCCTCCGCCGGAGACGGACGCCACATTGGTCACACTGTTGGCGGCCGCTTGCAATACCGAGGCAGTCACGGTGATGGCCGGGTAGCTGGCGCCCGCCGTCAGAACCGATGTCCGCGTGCAAGTGACGGTTTGCGAAGCGATGGAGCAACTCCATCCTGTTCCCGATGCCGCCGTGGGGGTAAGCCCCGCCGGCAAACTGTCGGTGACTGTCACCGTCGCGCCAGTGGTCGCACCATAGGTGCTGATGTTGTTGACAGTGAGGGTATAACTTCCCGTGGACCCGCGAGTGAAGTTTCCGGTATGCGATTTGGTGATGGTCAGGTCGGGCGTGCAATCCGCGCCGGCATAGTAACCTGCAACTTGCGACGACTGGGTTACAAAGCTGGCGATCCCCGCCGTACCCGCCGTGGCGCCATAGGCAACTCCCGGATTGAGTGTGGTGCCGTAGCTGCCACCGGTAATGTCCACACTGGCCACGCCCCCGGAAACCAGCAGCACACCGCCGCCGCCGCCCCCGCCAGGACCATGCCGGTCCGCCAGACTATAAGGCTGCGTGTCCCAGGCATCGCCGCCACGACCGCCGTGGGCGACGGCAGTCAGGCCGGCCTCACCGCCGGTGGAAGAAATCATCAGAATGCTGCCGCCGGCCCCGCCGCCACCGCCCGCGTCATTGGAGGTCGCGTTATAAGCAGCGGATCCGTTGGTAGAAATCGTGCCGGTACCAGTAAAGGCGCCCGCCCGAATGATGGCAATGCCGCCGCCTGCGCCGCCACTGCTGGCCTGATTGTCTCCGTCACTGTTATTGCGGCTGCCGGCCCCGCCACCACCGCCCAGGACCAGCCGCAAGGGGCCGCCGGGAAATGCCGTGCCACCAATACCGCCGCTGCTCAGATTGGCGCTCCAGGCATTGCCACCCGCGCCACCGGTCCCACCGTTGGCGCCACCGGCGCCGCCAGCATTCTGATCGTTGCTGCCAGGATTCGCGTCCGTGCCGCCACCGCCGGCGTTGCCCGGAGCTCCCTGCGCCATGCTGCCGTTGGGATAGCCCTCCCCCGCTGTACTCAGGTAATAAGGAGTTGTGGTCTGGTAGACCCACCGCGGAGTGCCCGCGATACCTTCGCCTTTCGAGCCATGTGCCCCAGCCACAGCTGCCGCCGCGTAGGTTGTCGGTGCGGTCTGACGAAAATCTGTGTTGGTGCGTCCCGTGGTCCCATTGAGTTGCAACCCAGCGCCACCGCGGAAGCCTTTGCCATCCAGATTGACCGTGGCATTGTTGAGATTCAGAGCGCCGGCGACATCGAGCGCCAAAATTCCGCCGGTGGGACGAGTGGTATTGGTTCCCGACCAAGCCAAAGCGGTCAGCGTGTTGCTGAGGCTGGCGGTAGAGTATTGCGGGACACGCACAACCTGAAAGCGACGCACTCCTTGCGTACCAGAAGCATTGGCATCGGTGTAGGCATACAGCAATCCACCACCGGGGCCTGACCCCAGAACCGAGACATTGCCGCCAGCTAGCGTGACGGCACTGGTGGCTTTCACAAACTCAAACACGCCGACATTGTTCAGCGCTGTCGAACCGGAACCAGTGACCCCATCACCGTAAGTGGTGTCATTTGCAGAGGTGATGGTTGTTCCTTGCATCTGGATCACCAGCAGCAGGTCTCCACTGGCAATGGCCGTATTGGCCCCGGTGGCCGCCCCCAGGGAAATTGTCTTTGCCCCGGCGCTCACGCTGGCTGTCCCCGGATAGTAGGTGTTCACCACGCCGGTGAGGGGACCGCCTGCCCCATTGGTGGCAGGCGTGGCGCATGCAGCCGTCTGGGAAAAGGCAATGGCGATCGCAGAATTGTTGGCGGTATTGAGGTCCGTGGAGGTATAGCTCAGGGATGCGTTGTTGGTGTAGCCGCCGGCTCCGGTCGGCGTCACCACCAATGTCATGGTAGCGCTGGCGCCGCTGGCGATAGTGCCCAGTGAGCAGGTAACAGTGGTCGTTCCCGTGCAGCTTCCCTGGCTGGGCGTCGCGGAAACGTAGGTGCCGGCAGAGCGCGTGTCGGTCAAGGTAACGCCGGTTGCACTCGAGGGCCCATTGTTGGTCACCGTGACGGTATAGCTCAGATTGCCGGGATATGCCGAAGAGGTCGCCACATTGGTGACGGACACGTCCGCTTGCGCCGGCCGGATGGAGAGCGCACCCACGGACCAATTCGTACTGGCGCTCAGGGTCTCCGACATGGGCACACTGGGAGCGCCGGTGCGGGTCGAACCGCCACCATCCACGTCATACGCTTGCGTGCCCCCGGAGTTCCCATTCCACTGAGAGTTCTGCGTGGTGCCGACACCGGAGATGGATTGCGCGCCGCCAATGGCCAGCGTGTCCACCACAACCTCATACACCCCGCTGGGAACGTCCAGCGAAGCTACCGTGCCCGTCCCATCACCGGAGACGAAGGAACGCACCGGGGCGGTCTGGTCCGCGCCGGTCAAGACCACAGCTCCGGCATAGGCGCCCACGTTGCCCGTCCCGCCCGCGCGCGTCAGAGACACCGCCACTTGATGGGTGCCCGTGGTGGGGGCGATCAGATACCACATCTCCACGCGGCGGGTATTGCCGGAATCGTTGTGCGCCCCGGCCAGTGTCAAGGCCGTGCCGTTATACGTGACCCCGCTCACCGTCGTGCCGGGAGCATTCACAATATTCAGCGACACGCCCACCACCAGCACGCGGTTCGCGGTCGTACCCGCGTTGAGATTGAAGGTGTTGGTGCCGGAGGCGCCGGTCAGCCGCCAACCATCGTCGGCCTCGTTTCCGATCGCCACTTGTTGTCCGAAAGAAGTGCTGGCAAGGCAAGCAACCAAGACGAATAACCAGAGCAGCGCTGTAGCAAGGCGCGGAATTTTATTTCTGAATTCGGAGGAAAAACATGCCCATTGCACACGCAGCCCGCTGCGCGCGGCGATCTTCTCGCCATTTTGCCGCGAAACCACTCTGCCTAGAATCTGGCTGCCCTGAATGGGGGCGTCCGCGAATGGATTAGCGTCTCCCTTGGTGACATACATGTCCTTCTCCCCATCGGCCAGCTGCAAACGGTGGGCGCGAAACCCGCCGCTGCGGGCCGCGAACAAAACAATCTCACCGGCGCGCAACTCCTCCGCGCGGACCGGCTCCACCTGCAGAACATCGTTGTTGCGGATCGCCGGCCTCATGCTGCCGCCGCGGGCGTGAAAACGGAAACTCCGGCCCTGCGCCACCAAGACGCGGGCCATTTCAGCGAAACCTTGCGACTGCGGTCTATCTTCCGCCATAAAAATTCAAAGCCATTTCCACTGCGCTGGAATCGGGGAGGAATTGAAAGCGATAGCACGGCACCTGCGTTACCAGCTCCTGCAAATAGGCCAAGGTGGAGTCTAGAGCGCGCGGGCTGTAGAACGGAACAAAACTGCGCGCGAACAATTCACCTACAGCCTCAACCGGAGACATGGCTGCGATGGCGTTGCTGGGACCGTGCTCAAGAATGAAAATGCGTTCCAGGGGCGCGCTCGCGACCGAGGCGAAGCCCGCCTCGCCATGCCAGGGCGTGCCGTGCATCCAGAATTGATTGCTCTGCTTGCGCAGGATGAGCCGGTCATCGCTTAGGACATGAACCTCTCGGGACGACATCCACAGCCGGGTGGTCGTACTCTTGCCCGCTCCGGAGTGGCCCAGGAAGAGGAAGCTTCCCTTTTCGGCATCGATCAGCCCGCAGCCGTGCACCTCGACACCCCGGCCCTGGCTCAGCCAATGGGTGACCAGCAACTCATCCACCGGATACTCAAAGGGGAAAATTCCGGTTCCCTCGGGAATCACGGAGCGGTTCAAAAGCAACTGTGCAGAACTCGAGGTCTCATCCACCAGCAGGCGCTTGTACGGTGCGGGCCCCAAGACAGGAGTGATGAAATCAAAAGCCAGCCCCTGCGCTTCCTGGTAAAGCGTCCACAACGCTCCCGAGTCAAACAGTTTTGCTCCCTGCAATCCCGGCAAACTGTCCACCCATGCGGCATCGATCGCAATATCGCAGTCACCGGATGGCGCCTGGAACGAGCGATAGTCCGCGCCCAGCTGCAGATCTTCCTCAGAAGCTGCGGTCAGAGCCAGAGCAACTCCGCCGATCCGCACACAGCGCCGCGCCCCCGAAGAAAGTCGAGGCAAGACCGGCGTGGCTGGCAAAGTTTCCACAAACATGGCTTTCCATCAGACTGGCAAATTTCTGACCCAGAAACTGGAAAATCGCGAGGAACATATTAGGGCTGGTTACGACCCGATCGTCATGCAACTCGTGGTCGAACACGTAGAAGAAACAGGACCGGACATTACGGTCATCGTCTTACAATTCCCCAGCACCGCCTCTTCCGGCCGCAGGCTGATAGCCACGACCTTGGGAGGTTCATACGTCTTGCGCTGGTCCCGTGCACCGGTTTCTGATTTCATCCCTGAATGCTCCTGCAAATCGTCAGCGATACGAACCACAGCCCCCACACCCAGCGGCCGGGCTGGAAGTGCTTAAAATGGGCAAAAGCGCAGGGGAGTTGCTCCATTGGCTCGCATCGATCTCTTTTGACGCGATCCTCTTCGCGGACTCCCTTGCGGCCTCATGATGAACTCCGCCGGCACAGTACTCGCACGCGCCGTGCTCCGGAACTTCATGTCCCAGGGCCAGGGCGCGCAGGTGCGCGACTTCACACAAAAACTCCACCGGAGATTCGGGATCGCCATTTTCCAGTTCCCCGCTCGCCGGACAGGTGCTGCACAAGGACCGCAACCGGCAATTCGTGCACTTGGTTTTCGTCTGCCGCTTGCGGGTGCGCACCTGTTGCAGAAAATGCTCCCAGCCATCTTTCACGCTACCGCTGCGGATGTCATAGGTCTCGCGATGGGAGAGCACACAAATGCTCATGTGCCCATAGGGGTCGACAGCAAAGGCATTCACTCCCCCGCCACAGGTATAGACCGTGCCCTCATGCGGCGGGGGAGCCGGTCCAGACAAGTCCTTGGCGGCCAGTTGCCGGTACTCCGCGACCGTCTCTGGGGCGTGCAGGTCCAGCGCGACCACTTCCTCGGGCGAGAGGCGCACGGCCAGCGGACTTTGCGAGCAGTCGATGCGTGGACTGATTAAGGAATCGAACTTGAATTCCAGTCCCAGCTCCTCCTGCACGAAGCGCTTCATGTCGAGGACTTCGTGCTTATTAATGGTGGTGGGGACGGTTTTCAATTTGAGCGGCAGGCCGCGATCACGCAGAAGCTTGATGCCGCGAATGCAGCGGTCATAGCTGCCGGGAATCGCGGTAAGCGCCTCGTAGGTCTCCCGGGTATGGCCATAAAGCGTGATCTCAATCGCAAACGGCGGCCATTCCTTCAGATAGTCGGCAATCTTCTCCGTGATCATGGTGCCGTTGGTGAACAGCGTGATCAGGAAGCCTTTTTTCTTGGCGCTGGTATAGATGTCGAGAAAATCTTTGCGGGCGAAGATTTCGCCGCCGCTGAAGAGCAGCCACAGAACGCCCATCTCCGCCAGCTCGTCCAGCAGGTGACGATACTCTTCCAGACTCAGCTCCCGCGCCCGAGCCTGCTGGTCTGCCATGGAGAGATTGTTATAGCAATGGAGGCACTCCAGAGGACAACGCCGGGTCACTTCCAGGGAAGCTTCCAGAGGGACACGCCGACCCCCATACCGCTGATGAATCGTCTGGCTAAAGCTGCCGTATGCGGTCAGTTCCATAGTGAAAGATTCGGCGCCTAACTGCCGCTGCTTATCCGGTTTCCGCGTTGCGGACCAAACCGGCCGATTCCATCTCCGCTAAAAACGCCTGCAAGTCTTGCTGCGCCCTTTCGGCGGTGACCTCGTAGTCTTGCAGGATCGCCTGCATCAGCGATTCTTTGTCCTGCGGCTCGGACAGACAACTCCACAGCGTGCTTGCGACCCCATTCAAGCTGTAGATGCAAGCCAAGTCGCCGACTCCCCCACGCACCGGCACAATCAGTGTTTCGCCGCCGATCCTGCGCGCCACCACATTGTCCGAACGAACGTAAGCTCCGGTCATGCCATTCGCCGATCCAAATCCCCGCATTGGGGACGCACCAAACCCCATCCACTGTTCCGATTTCGTAAAACTAGTTAGAACATAGCAAAGTCCGGACTCTGGATTATTAGCGATATAGATACCCACAGGGATTTTCGGAACCGTCAGATCGGCCCGGTTTACGCGGAGAATGGCCCATTGCCAGGGAAGACGAAACGTTTGGCTGGTGCCGGCGTGGTTAGGAAAACGTGGGAAGCTTTACGACATCGTCAAGGGGGGCCGTTTCCAAGGGCTGGCCGGCCTTGCGCCAGGCAGCCAGGCCACCCACGATGACGAACGCATTGAAACCCTGCTCCCGTAGAAGGTGCGCCACCTTGGAACTGGTGGCGTCGCGCGGGCAGGTGCAGTAGACATAAATGTCTTTGTCCCTGGGCAAGAGCTTGACTTCTTCCTCAAGGTTATTGGGTTCGAAGCGAATGGACCCCTTGATGCGGGTGGCGCCGCTGTCATAGTAGCCGTGGCTGCGCACATCCATTAATAGGATATTGCCGTCCTGCTCTTGCGACAGCTTCTGCGCCAACTCCTCTACCTGGATGCGGGGCACCACGCGGTACACGGAATACTTGCGATAAAGCAGGATGCGGTAGACCAGATACCCCAGGAGCGCTGCCAGAATCACAATCTCCAACGCCAGACTCGCCGTGCGCATGCCCCGCAGGATCCGGCCCAACAAGCCCCGGAAGGCATAGCCCAGCGTCCCATAGGCCAACACGTAGAGCAGGACGCCCATGATGTCAAAAGCCAGGAACTGCCGCAGGCGCATTTTCATGCTGCCCGCCAGCGGCGGCGCCATGGCATTGACCCCGGGAATGAACTTGGCGAAAACCAAGGTGATTTTGCCACGCTTATAGAAGGATTCCGCCGAGCGCAAAATGCACGTTTCCGGGTTCGACGACAAACGGCACAGGAAGCCCAGCAGCCGCCATCCCATTTGCCGGCCCGCCACAAAGAGCAGCATGTCGGCCAGCAACATGGAGGAAACACACAGCACGAGCAGGGTGGGCAGGTGCAGCGCATGCCGTCCGGCCGCGGCGCCTCCGACCACCAGAGCGATGGCGGCGGGGACCGGCAACCCAATGGCCTCGGCAAATACCAGGGCGCAGATCAGGAAGTACCCATGCTGCTCGATGAGTGGAATGATGTCGTGCATAGGGAAAACTGTAGACTTTTAGATTCTCTTCCGGCCGGATTGGTCGCAATCCTCGCGAAGGGTCCCCTCGAATTATGGTAGCACCCCGGCCGCAAGCCAGGGTTCACCCCCTGTTCTTCACAGCGCAGCTAGCTTTGGGAAGTGACATTTGTCACATACAGGATTAACGAAACCGCCGTATTTTGGCTTCCATGCAGATGGCCGTGTCGCAGGACGTTCCCACATCGCAAATTACCGGGATGATCATTAGCGCCGCCATTCAGGTGCATAGGAGGCTTGGCCCGGGCCTTCTGGAATCGGCCTACAAAGCCTGCGTGGCCCACGAACTGGAAAAGCGTGGTCTCTTCGTGGAACGGCAAAAGGCTGTGCCCGTGACTTATGAAAGCGTACGCCTGGAGTGCGGGTTTCGGGCTGACTTGGTGGTGGAGAGAAGGGTAGTGGTCGAACTCAAATGTAAAGAGCAAACCCATCCCGTCGATCATGCGCAGCTGCTATCTCATATGAGATTGCTAGGCCTGCACGTTGGCCTGCTGATTAACTTCCACGTCGTACTGCTTAAAGACGGGATTACCAGAGTTGTGGACCACTACGTGGAGGAGACCACATCTCTTGGACCTGGAATCTGAACAGATTGCGAGGCTTTCTCTGCGACCTCCGCGTTTTAAGATTTTTCCTAAAACCTGAAATCGCCGAGCGTCGCTGAGTTTCCGCAGAGGACGCTAAAAAAACAGGCCAAGGAATACCCAACATAATTAAAGATTGCGAGGTTTTCTCTGCGATCTCGCAGCCCTCTGCGTTCTCTGCGTTTTAAGACTTTTCGCAAACCTGAAATCGCCGAGCGTCGCTGAGTTTCCGCAAAGGACGTTGAGAAAGACCAGGGGGAGAAACGCCCAAAATGATAAAGATTGTTTTCTCTGCGATCTCGCAGCCCTCTGCGTTCTCTGCGTTTTAAGATTTTCCTAAAACCTGAAATCGCCGAGCGTCGCTGAGATTCCGCAGACAATGCCGGAAATTTCCGCAGGTGGATCTACTTCTCTCGGGCCACCACGAACTCGGGCGCCCAGAGCAGGGCGCGCTTGATTTCCGAATCGGGGAAGCTGCAGATGGCGTTACGGGCCAGCTCGGCGTACTGGGCGGCGCGGGCATAGGCGGCCTCGAGCGAGCCATAGCGGCTCAGAATTTCGAGGATTTCCGAGTGCGTTACGCCTTCAAAAGCGCGCTCCCGCAACACGGTTTCAATCTTCTGACGCTCAGCCGAGGTGCACCGCTCGAGGGCGTGGATCACCGCCATGGTCACCTTGCCCTCGCGCAGATCGCTGGCCACCGGCTTGCCCAGGACACTCTCTGAAGCGGTCAGGTCGAGCACGTCATCCACAATCTGGAAGGCCATGCCGAGATCGCGTCCGTATTGCGCCAGGTTTTCTTCCTGCTCCGGCGTCGCATTGCCCAGGATCGCCCCCAGTCGCATGCACACGGAAAACAGGCAGGCGGTCTTGCGGTAAATCAGGTCAAAGTGCTCATCGAGAGAGATGAGCTTGCCGAGCTTTTCGATCTGCAGCAGTTCCCCCTCGACCATCTGCTGGGTCAGTTCGATGAGGGTGTCGAGGATGCGAAAATTGCGCTCCTGCACGGCGATCTTGAAGGCCTGCATGTACAGCCAGTCGCCGGCCAGCACGCACTTCGAATTTCCCCACTGGGTATTGGCCGCCGGGCGTCCGCGGCGAAGCTCCGCCTCATCAATAATGTCGTCGTGCACCAGCGTGGCGGTGTGCAGGATCTCCACCACCGCACCCAGGCGCACGGCACCGCGGCCTTCGTAGTTCAGAACTTTGGCGGAAAGCAAAAGCAACGTGGGACGAATACGCTTGCCGCCGCCGTTGCGCAGATACTCTCCGATTTCGGTGATGGCTTCGACGCCGGCCACAGTATCGCGGCCAAACTCACGCTCGATGGCGGAAAGGTCCTCCGCCAGCAGGGCAAAGATTTCTTTCCCGTTGATGGTGGCTGGTGTGCTCAATTTTTTTAATTCGACCGGTAATTCGTGAACTGCAGGTCGATCCCGAAATCCTTTTGCCGCAGCAGGGCGATGACTTCCTGCAACGTGTCGCGGTCCTTGCCGCTGACTCGCACCAGGTCGCCCTGGATGGAGGCTTGCGCTTTCTTCTTGGAATCCTTAATCAGCTTGACGATTTCTTTGGCCTTTTCTACGGCAATGCCTTGCTGCAAGGTGACTCGCTGCTTGGCCGTCCCGTGCGCCGCCGGCTCAATCGCCCCGTAGGTCAAGCCTTTCAAGGATACTCCGCGCTTGACCAGCTTGGACTGGAAAACGTCGTTCACCGCCTTCAGCTTGTATTCGTCGAGCGAGTGCAGCACGATGGCGTCTTTGCCGTCCATCTCAATATTGGACTTTGAGTCCTTGAGATCGAAGCGGGTATGGATCTCTTTCAGCGCATGCTGAATGGCGTTGGCGACCTCTTGCAGGTCAATTTTGCTGACAATGTCGAAAGTGTTCTCAGGCATGGCTTATACGTCGAATCGGCAAGTTCCGGCGGCCCCACAGAAGGTGCACCCCACAGGCTAAATGGAATCCGCCTTTTCGGAAAGGGAAAAGAAACGGTAGAAATTCTGCGCCGTCCTCTCTCCGACTTCTTTCCCGGAAAGACCGTGAATTGCCCCGATTTGCCCGGCCGTCTCCTTTACATAGGCAGGCTCGTTGCGCTTTCCCCGATAGGGAACGGGCGCTAAGAAAGGAGAATCCGTCTCAATCAGCATGCGGTCCAGCGGCACCTCCCGAGCTGCATCCCGAATGGACTGCGCCTTGGGAAAGGTGACGTTGCCGGCAAAAGAAATCAGGAAGCCCATATCGATGGCCCGCTTGGCGTGCTCCCAGGTGCTGGCAAAGCAGTGCAGAATGCCACCCAGCCCGCTCGCGGCCCAATTTTCTTCGATCAATTGCAGGCAATCCACCCAGGCATTGTCGCTGCCATCCGTGGGGCGGCAATGAATGACGATGGGGAGCTTGGCGGCCCGCGCCAGCTCCATCTGCTGCAGAAAAACCTGTTTCTGGACTTCGCGGGGAGAGTGGTCGTAGAAATAATCCAGGCCGATTTCCCCCCAGGCAATCACCTTGGACCGCCGGGCCAGTTGCTCCATCTCGGCAAAGTCCGCGTCCGTCGCCTTCTCCGCTTCATGGGGATGGATGCCGATAGTGGCGTAGAGGAAGTCGTGCTGTTCGGCCAGCTGGACGCCACAATCCAGGGTGCCGGGACCGTCGCCGGTGCCGATGGCGAGGATGGTGCGCACCCCGGCCGCGCGCGCGCGGGCAATCACCTGCTCGCGGTCACCGTCAAAACGCGGTCCTTCCAGATGGGCGTGGGAATCTACGAACATGTTGTTGGTCGTTGGCCGTTAGCCTTTGGCCTGTAGCGGTCTACGCAAAACCTTCCTATTGAGGCTGCCGGCCTTACTCGGTAATCGCTTCGTATCAGGGTATCGCTTCAGCGATACCGCAAATGCAAGAGAAACAAATCACGCGCCGGAACGGCGCAAATTCTCTGTGAAACTCTGCGCCCTCTGTGGTGAACTACTTCAACCTCGCACCCAAAGGCACTTCCTCCAGAAACGCCGCCAGTACGGGCTTTCCGCCTTCCAGTGATGCGGCCACAATCATGCCGTTCGATTCCAGCCCGCGCAGCTTGCGCGGCGCAAGATTGGCGACGATCACCACTTTGCGGCCCACCAGCGCCTCCGGCGCATAAGCTTCCGCGATTCCCGCCACAATCTGACGGGTCTCGTATCCCAGGTCGACTTCCAGGCGCAGCAGCTTGTCCGCGTTCGGCACCTTCTCCGCCACCTTTACCTGGGCCACCCGCAGATCGATCTTGGCGAAATCGTCGATGGTGATCTTCCCCTCCGGCGCCACGGCAGCGGGCTTGGCCACCGCCTTGGGCTTGTCTTCGCTCTTGGTCTCCGCTGTCTTATTTTCTTCCGGCTTACTCTCCGCCACCGGCGCTCTTCCCTGCTCTTCCATCTTCTGCATCCTTTCAATGGCGCTCTTATCGGCGCGCGGGAACACGGCCTGCACTTCTCCCAACCTGGTCCCCAGTTTCAACTGCCCCCACTGCAACTCATGCAAATTAAGCTCGCGGATATTGCCCAGCCCGAGCTGCGTCCAGATTTTCCCGGTGGCCTCAGGCATCACGGGATGCGCCAGCGCAGTCACAATGCGCAGCGCTTCCGCCGCCGTGTAGAGCACGGTGGCCAGGCGCGTGCGGCTCCCTTCGTCCTGCTTTTCCCCCAAAGCCCAGGGCTCATTCTCCACGATGTATTTATCGACCGCGGCGACCAATCCCCAGGCGGTTTCCAGCGCCCGCGAGAATTGATATTGCGCAAAGTTCGCATGGAAGTCTGCGATGGTCTTGCGCGCCGCTTCCGCAATGGCGTCATCCGATGCATTCTTGGCCGTGGCCGAGGGATACGGCACCTCGCCCTTGAAGTAGCGCGAAATCATGGTCAGGGTGCGGCTGGCCAGATTGCCCAGCCCGTTGGCCAAATCGGAGTTGTAGCGCTGCACCAGCGCGTCGAAGGAAAACGATCCATCCTGGCCGAAGACAATCTCGCGCAGCAGGAAGTAACGCAGCGCGTCCGCGCCCAGCACATCCAGGATCGTCTCCGAGCGCACGATATTGCCGCGCGACTTCGACATCTTGTTCTCTTCAAACAGCAGCCAGCCGTGCGCCACAATGCTCTTGGGCAGGGGCAACCCCGCCGCCAGCAGGAACGCCGGCCAGTAGACGCAGTGGAAGCGCACAATCTCTTTGCCGATCATGTGCACATCGGCCGGCCAGTACTTCTTATATTTCGCATCGTCGGCCTGCCCGTAGCCGAGCGCGGTGATGTAGTTGGCCAGCGCGTCCAGCCAGACGTAGATCACGTGGCCGGGATCGTCCGGCACCGGGATGCCCCATTTGAAGGTGGATCGGCTCACCGAGAGATCGCGCAGTCCCGAGCGCACGAAGGAGATCACTTCGTTGCGGCGGGTTTCCGGGCGGATGAAATCCGGCTGTTGGGTGTAAAGCTCCAACAACTGCTCCTGAAATGCCGAGAGCTTGAAGAAGTAGTTTTCTTCCTGCACCGTTTCCGTGGGACGTCCGCACTCCGGACAGGGCGCGCCCGGACCCACCACATCGACGTAAAGCTCGTCGTAAACGCAATATTGTCCGGAGTAACTCCCTTTATAGATGTGTCCCTTGTCGCGCAACTGCCGCCATAGAGTCTGCACCCCTTCTTTATGCCGGTCGGAGGTGGTGCGGATGTAGTCGTCGTAGCTGAGCTTCATCCGGTCCCACAGGGCGCGGAATTCGCCGGAAACTTCGTCGGTCAACTGTTGCGGCGTCTTGCCCGCGGCCTGGGCGGCGCGCTCGATCTTCTGTCCGTGCTCGTCGGTGCCGGTCAGGAAGTAAGTGTCATAGCCCATCATGCGCTGGCGGCGGGCCACCGTGTCGCAAGCGATGGTGGTGTAAGTGTGGCCGATGTGCGGCCGCGCATTCACATAGTAGATGGGCGTGGTGATGTAGAACTTCTTCGACATTTGTAATTGGGTAATCGGGTAATTTGTAAATTTAAAGTAATTCCGCGTAGTGGCTCAGTTTGAATTAGGACCTCAACTTTTGTCATTCCGAGCCGCGTTTTTTGCGGCGAGAGCCTGCACTGAGCGGAGCCGAAGGGAATCTGCTGTTGGCGGAAAACAACAGATTCCTCGGGCGATAAAACGGCCCTCGGAATGACAATAGCTAGAATTATTTTCAAACTGAGCCACTACCTACTTCCGCGATCAATTTAGTCTACAGGTCTTCTAGCAAAACCAGTGTTTTGTCATTCCGAGCGCAGCGAGGAATCTGCTTTCCCCTCAATCGGACCGCCCCTTATTGTCCCGGGCCTTTCCGGAATCTCGCATATTCATTGTCATTGTCATCGGCTGCCAAGCGCCGGGTTTGTAAATTACAAATCACCCGATTACCAAATTACAAATCTTTCAGATATCTCTGGATTGCCGCCTGCATGACGGCCTTCAACGGAATTTGCTTCTCTTCCGCGATCTTGCGGCAATCCTCATACTCCGGGGCATAGTTCGTCACCGTGCCCTTCCGGCGGGCAATCTTGATGCGCACATCCCCCCACTCCGTCGCCACCGTGGCCCACTCACGGGCCAGCACCTGCCGCTTCTCTTCCCGCTGCCGCACGCCCAGGGTCGTCGTTTCGGCAAAAAGGATTTCCGTCAACCTGGCCGCGTCGTCCGGCTGGCTCAGCACGGTCAGCAGCGTGCCCGGGCGGTTCTTCTTCATCTGCACCGGCGCGGCAAAAACATCGAGCGCGCCCGCCGCGAGCAGCCGCTCCATGACATAGCCCACGATCTGCGGATTCAGGTCGTCCAAATTGGCTTCCAGCACCGCGACCGCATCTTGCTCCGCAGGGGGCAAGGCCACCTCGGAAGGCAGCGCCTCCCCCACTGTCAGCCGCACCACATTGGCCGCGCCGGGAAGGTCACGCGAACCCGCGCCGTAGCCGGCCTTTTCCACCTTCATCGCCGGAAACGCGGCGAAGCGCCCCGCCAGGGTCTTCACAATGGCCGCGCCGGTCGGCGTCACCAGCTCCGCCTGCACCCCCGAAGAAAATATCGGAGCGTCACTCAGCAACTCGACCGTCGCCGGAGCCGGCACGGGAAAAGTGCCGTGCGCGCACTTAACCGTGCCACCGCCTACATTCAATGGCGAGCACACGATCTCGTCGACCCCCAGCGCCTCCGCTCCCACCGCCGCACAAACAATGTCCACGATGGCATCGACCGCGCCCACCTCATGAAAGTGGATCTTCTGAATATCCACGTTGTGGATCTTGCTCTCGGCCGCACCCAGCGCCTCGAAGATCGCCGTCGCCGTCTGCTTTGCCCGCGGGCTGATGGCCGCCTGGGCGATGAGCTGCTTGATCTGCTTCAGCCCTCGTCCATGCTGGTGGTCATGACTGTGTGGCGCGGGCGCCCCCGCCCGCGAACTGTGCTGATGCCCATCATGCTCATGATGATGGTGCCCATGCCCATGCTCGTGTTTATGCTCGCGCGGCTGGTCTTTCTCGCCATTCACGATCACGTCCACCTTGGTCGCCGTGATTCCGCTGCGGTCTACCCGCGAGATTTCCAGCTTCGCCCCAACCTGCAGGGCCGCGACGGTTTCTTCCAGCAGCCGGGCCGACACCCCGGCGTCCACCAGCGCTCCGAGAAACATGTCGCCACTGATGCCGGAAAAGCAGTCAAGGTAGGCAATGCGCATGAGAAGTGTCGTTGTTCGTCGGTCGTCAGTCCAATGCAATCGCAAATCGGAGCAGCCGAGGACTAACGACCAAAGACCCACGACGTTTTTTCATCATAGGCAAGCCCTCCCCGTCCGTCAAACCCGGCACGGGCCGTCTTTCTGCTACAATCACTATTTTCTTCAATCACTTAGAGGAACTCTTGTACCGTCATCTGGAACGCCGACTGGCCCAGGCCATCCGCAGCTTTTTGCAGCGCACCTACGAGGTGGAGCTGCCCAAAATCGTCATCGAACAGCCCCCCAAGGTGGAGCTGGGCGAATACGCCCTGCCACTGGCTTTTGAGCTGGCCAAGCGTTTGCGCAAGGCCCCGCGCAAGATCGCGGAGGAGATCGTCGCCGGCATCGGCCCCATCGAAGGCTTCTCCAAGCTGGAGCTGGCCGGCGCCGGCTACATCAATGCCCGCGTCGACCGCGCGGCCCTGGCCACGGCCCTGACCCGGGACGCCAGGCCCCCCGTCGAAGTCCCGACTGGAAAAATTCTGGTCGAGCACTCCAGCATCAACCCCAATAAGGCCGCCCACGTCGGCCACCTGCGCAACGCCATCCTGGGAGACACCTTCGTCCGCCTGCTGCGCTTCGCCGGCCGCGAAGTCGACGTGCAGAACTACATCGACAATACCGGGGTGCAGGTGGCGGACGTCGTGGTGGGATTTCTCCACCTGGAAAAGAAATCGCGCGCCGAGATTGAGGCCCTGACCCGCCAGCCCCGCTTCGACTACTACTGCTGGGACCTCTATGCCCGGGCCTCGCAGTGGTATGAGCAGGACAAGCAGAACCTGCAGACGCGCCTGCAAACCCTGCATGCCATTGAGGAAGGCGGCAACGAAACCGCCGCCCTGGCCGAGTTGATTGCCGTCGCCGTGCTGCGCCGCCATCTCGAAACCATGGACCGGCTCGACATTGAATATGACTTCCTGCCCCGCGAGAGCGAAATCCTGCACCTGCATTTCTGGGACGCCGCCTTCACCAAGCTGAAAGAGTCCGGCGTGCTGTTCTTCGAGGAATCCGGCAAAAATAAAGGCTGCTGGGTGATGCGGCGGGCCGGAACCGGCGCGGAGATCCCAGAGCCAGGCCAAGAACAAGTTGCCGAGGAGGACCAGAAAGTCATCGTGCGCTCCAACGGCACGGTCGGCTACGTGGGCAAGGACATCGCCTACCACATGTGGAAGTTCGGCCTACTGGGGAAAGACTTCGCCTATCGCAAGTTTTATCGCTATCCCAACGGCAAAGACTGCTGGATTTCCGCGTCCGCAGGCGAGCCCGAACACCCGCACTTCGGCGACGTAGCGGAAATCTACAACGTCATCGATGCCCGCCAGTCCGAAGCGCAGAGCACGGTCATCGAGGCCCTGCGTGGCTTAGGCCACGGCGAAGCCGCCGACCACTACACCCACTTTTCCTATGAGATGGTTGCGCTTACCCCGCGCTGCGCCGCCGAACTCGGTTACACGCTGAGCGAGGAAGACAAATCGCGTTCCTATATCGAGGTTTCCGGCCGCAAAGGCTTCGGCGTGAAAGCCGACGACCTGCTGGATACCCTGATCGCCTCGGCAAGAAAGGAAGTCGATACCCGCCATCCCGAATTGAGCGATGTCGAGCGTGGGGAAATTTCCACCCAGATCGCCATCGGCGCCTTGCGCTATTTCATGCTGAAGTACACCAAGCCCTCGGTGATCGCCTTCGACTTCAAGGATGCCTTGAGCTTTGAAGGCGAAACCGGCCCCTACGCACAATATGCCGTGGTGCGGGCGACCAACATTTTCCGCAAGGGCGGTTATGACGCGGAGAAATTCGCCCAGGACGCTGCCAACCACGTCTCCGCACAAGATTTCGCCAAGTATCTGGCCGACGATATCTGGGAACTCTGGCTGGCGGCGGCCCAGACCTCTTATTTAGTTGACCAGTGCATCGCCACCACCGAGCCGGCCTATCTGGCCAAGCATGTCTTTCAGCTGGCTCAACTGTTCAACACCTTCTACCACCGCTACCCGATCCTGGCCGAGGCCGACGAAGCCCGCAAGAAGTTCCTGCTGGCCACCGCCGCCGTGGTGCGGCGGGAGCTGCTGCGCTCGCTGGAGGTCATGGGCATCACGGTCCCGCCGGTCATGTAGCGCTGAATCCAGGCCACCGGCGCATCCCGGCGTTTCGCTGCCAATTTCATACCGTGGAATGAAGTCATCTGTACCCACAGCCCGGTTCTTGCTAGAATGTGCAGTTCCGTAGAGTTCCGCAACCTGATAGGAGACGCTACTTTATGGCTTACGTAATTGCTGAGCCCT
Source organism: Acidobacteriota bacterium (assembly GCA_018268755.1). GTDB lineage: Bacteria > Acidobacteriota > Terriglobia > Terriglobales > Acidobacteriaceae > KAN-5. The sequence goes on along the minus strand of JAFDVW010000011.1, from coordinate 242,403 downwards.
GTATCGGCACCAAAGACACCGCCTGCGTGGATGCCTGCCCGGTGGATTGCATCCACCCTAAGAAGGACGAGGAAGCCCACGCCACGGAAGAGATGCTTTACATTGACCCGGTAGAGTGCATCGACTGCGGCGCCTGCGTGCCGGTCTGCCCGGTGTCGGCCATCTTTGCCCTCGACGACCTGCCGGAAAAGTGGAAGCACTTCACCGAGCGTAACGCCCAGTACTACGGCCGGTAGTCGATATCCTGGTTTCGCGAAGGCGCACACGCATGTGTGCGCCTTTTGCTTTTGGAGCAGTCGTTGGCCTTCCGCCGTTAGTCGTTGGCCCAGACTTTGAGTTTCCGGATGTACACTCTCCCCTGTGGTTTGGCCAACAGCTAACGGCCAAGGGCCAACAGCGGTCTCTATGCCCCTCAAAGAATCCGAGGCCATCGTGCTGCGCACCTATCCCATGCGGGAGGCGGACCTGCTGGTCACGCTCTTCACCCGTCTGGAGGGGAAGGTGCGGGGGGTGGCGCGCTCGGCCAAAAAGTCCAAACGCCGCTTTGGCGGAGCGCTCGAGCCCCTCACCTACGTTCGCGCGTTGTATGAGGACCGCGAGCGCCAGGAACTCACCCGCCTTGACTCCTGCGAGGTACTGGAGTCGCCGCTAGCCACCGAGGTCACGTACGCCCGCGCCGTCGCCCTGGGGCACGTGGCGGAACTGCTCGATGAGCTGCTTCCCGACCGCGAAGCCAACGACGCCATCTTCCGCTTGGGATTAGCAGTGCTGGGCGCACTGCGCGGCCCGGCCATCTGGATGCCGGTCACCTACTTTGAACTCTGGCTCACCCGCCTGACCGGCTTCCTGCCCGACCTTTCCGAATGCGTGGCCTGTGGCCGCGATCTGAACGGCAATCGCGCTTACTACCACGCCCTGGCCGACGGCCTCATGTGTCCCGACGATAAGCGTCTGGCGTCTTCCGAGCTCTCCCCGGAATCGCGCCTGCTGGCGGCCCAAATGTTCCGCGCGCCCATTGAGAAATTCGCGGGGGAACTCTGGCCCCGGGAACGCGGGGCCGACCTGCGCAAGTTCCTGCTGCAAATTCTGCAGCGCCATCTGGAAAAGAAGCTGGTCACCGCCGGCATGCTGGAAAAGGTCAGTGGATAGAGTATTGTTATACGTTACGTAACACATTACAATAAACAATGATTCAGTCAATCCGTCATAAAGGACTGAAGCGCTTACATGAAGCTGATGATCCGCGTGGTGTATTAGGGGAGCATGCGGAAAAGCTGCGGGATATCCTGGCCCGATTGGATGTGGCTACCGAGGTCTCGGACCTCGATTTACCGGGGTTTCGGTTGCATACGCTGAAGGGCGACTTGAAAGGTTATTGGGCTATCGTCGTTCGAGCCAATTGGCGAGTCCTCTTTCGCTTTACAGATGGCGATATATGGGACGTGAATTACCTTGATTACCATTCCTGAGGAGCACTCATCGTGTCCATGAAAAATCCACCGCACCCCGGCGGTTTTGTGCTGCGGCAGTGTATTGAACCTTTAGGACTGACGATTACTCAGGCAGCAGAGGCCTTGGGCGTCACACGCACGACTCTCTCGGAGCTGGTAAATGGGAAGCGCGGAATTTCCCCGGAAATGGCCGTCCGTCTTGCGAAGGTTTTTGGCGGCCGCGCGGAAACTTGGCTAACCCAGCAGGCACATTACGATCTCGCACAAGTTCATGCTGATCGTATCAAGGTAAAACGCTTACAGTTTGCCTAACCGGTTTGTGGATGAATTCTCCCACTTCCTGCTGACGGCTGCCCCGCCTTCCATTACAATCGTGAGTTAGCCTGCTTGGCTCCCAAGGCACCTGGAAAAGTGGGTAACGGTCGCAGTGCGCCCGGCCGTACCAGGCAAAGGCACAACGCAAACGGCATTCATGACCTCCACCCGGCCTAAATCGCTGACCTTTCAGGAATTAATTCTTCGCCTGCAGACCTTTTGGGCGCAGCGTGGCTGCGTCTTGCAGCAGCCCTACGATGTGGAAGTCGGCGCTGGCACCATGGCCCCGGAAACTTTTCTGCGCGTGCTCGGGCCTACCCCCTACAAAGTCGCTTATGTGCAGCCTTCGCGGCGTCCGGCGGACGGCCGCTACGGCGAGAACCCCAACCGTCTGTTCAAGCACATGCAGCTGCAGGTCATCCTGAAGCCCCCGCCGGAGAACATCCAGGAGCTCTACCTGGAGTCGCTGGGCGCGATCGGCATCGACCTGCACCAGCACGACATTAAGTTTGAAGAGGACAACTGGGAGTCGCCCACGCTGGGCGCGTGGGGCATTGGCTGGCAGGTCATGCTCGATGGTCTCGAGATCACGCAGTTCACCTACTTTCAGCAGTGCGGCGGCGTCGATCTAGATCCCATTTCGGTCGAGTTGACCTATGGTCTGGAGCGCATTGGAGCTTTCCTGCAGGACGTGGATTCCATCTATGACATTGTGTGGGCGCGCGATCCGGAAAGTGGCCACGAAGTGAAGTACGGCGATGTGCGGCTGGCCGACGAGTTGCAATTTTCCGTCTACAACTTTGAGTTGGCCGACGTCGCCAGCGCCTGGAAACACTTTGAGCTGTGCGAGGCCGAGTGCAAGGGCTTGATCGATCAATACGCCGCGCACCGCAAAGCCCCAGCCGAAGCAGGCTCCTGGGACAAGAACCGCTTTCCCTTGCTGGGGGCCTACGATCTGTGCCTCAAGTGCTCGCACATGTTCAACATCCTGGACGCGCGGGGCGCGATCTCAGTCACCGAGCGGGTGGGGGTGATTGCCCGCGTGCGTGCCCTGGCGGTCGGCATTGCTAAAGCCTGGGTGGACCAGCACCAGGACGAACCGGCGCCGGCAGAGGCGTCCCCTGTGGCAAAAAAGAGCAAGCAAGAAACGGCCCCGGTATCGTAAATCCGTCACACGCTTGCCTGTGATTCTACGCACAGGCAGCTCATCCTTAGATTTGGGAAGATAGACTGCCAGCCAAATGCCTGATTTTCTGCTCGAAATCGGAACCGAAGAAATCCCGGCGCGGATGATTCAAACCGCTGCCGCGGAATTGGAAAAACGGATCCACGACTTGCTGGTGCGGGAACGGCTGCCGGCCGCCGAAGCGGTCAGCGGCTTTGACACCCCTCGCCGCCTGGCCGTGATTGCTCCCGGCATTCCCGCCGCTCAGCCCGATATCACCGAACAACTGACCGGCCCTTCGCTCAGCGTGGCCTTCAAAAACGGTGAGCCTACGCCCGCGGCCCATGCCTTCGCGAAAAAAGCCGGCGTGGAGATCTCGCAACTCGAGCGGGTGACCACCCCCAAGGGCGAATATCTCGCCGCCAAGGTCACAAAAAAAGGCCGCAGCAGCGCGGAAATTCTGGCCGAGGCGCTCCCCAAAGAAATTGCCTTCATCTATTGGCCGAAAAACATGTATTGGCGCAAGCCAAGCGAGCGCTTTGTGCGCCCGGTGCGCTGGCTGGTCGCGCTGCTCGATGACCAGGTGGTCCCCCTGGAGTTTGACGGGGTGCGCGCCGGCAACACTTCGCGCGGCCACCGCCTGCTGGGCGAAGCCAGCGTTCGCATCTCCCGCCCCGGCACCTACGTGGAAGAACTTTACGCCGCCAAGGTCATGGGCCGCGACGTGCGCAAAATGCTCATCGCCGAGCAGCTCAGCCTGACAGCGCGGCTGGCGAACGGCTTCCTGCGCCAGGATGATTCCCTGCTCGACACCGTCACCGACCTCACCGAGTTCCCCACCGTCATTCTGGGCGACTTCGATCCCGAGTTCCTTTCTTTGCCGGAAGAGGTGCTGGTCACGGTGATGCGCGACCACCAGAAATATTTTGCCGTGGAAGATGCCCAGCACAAGCTCATGCCGCACTTCCTGGCTGTGCTGAACACGGAGGGCGACCGCGAGGGGATCATCCGCCACGGCAATGCCCGCGTATTGCGCGCGCGTTTCAACGATGCCCGCTTCTTCTGGCAGACCGACCAGAAACGCTCGCTGCTTGACCGGGTCGGGCTGCTCAAGAACGTCACCTTCCAGAAAGATCTGGGAAGCTACTACGAAAAGACCATTCGCGTGCAACGCCTGTGCAGCTGGCTCAGTGAAATTGTGCGCCAGAACAACATTGCCGTCCGTCCCGGCGTGGTGCACAAAGCGGCGCTCCTGGCCAAAACCGATCTCACCACCGAACTGGTCAAGGAGTTCACCGAACTGCAGGGCATCGTGGGCGGCCTCTACGCCCGCGAACAGGAACTGGACTCCGAGCTGCCGGCCGCCACCCGCCTGGCCATTGCCGACGTCATCTACGACCACTACAAGCCCGAATCCATGGAAGATTCCGTCCCCCGCAGCCTGGAAGGCGCGGTGCTTTCCGTAGGGGATAAGGCCGATACCATCGCCGGCATGTTCGCCCTGGGCCTGGTTCCCAGCGGCTCCAAGGACCCTTTTGCGCTGCGCCGCCAGGCCAACGCCATCGTGAAGACCATCGCCGAGCACAAGCTCCCCTTCCGCCTGACCGAACTGGTGCAGGACGCGCGCGCGGAATATGCCGGCTCGCCCGCCGAAAAAAAATTCGGCAATAAAGATTTCGCCTCGGCCACCGGCAGCTTCTTCCGGGAACGGCTGGAGTTCTACTTGCGCGATACGCTGGGCTTCAAATACGACGTGGTGAACGCAGTGCTGGCGGCAGGGGCGGAGAATGTGGTGGACGCCGTGGCCCGCGCCGAGGCGGTCACCAAGGTCCGCCCTTCCCCTGATTTCGAATCGCTCTCCGTGGCCTTCAAGCGAGTGAAAAACATCCTCCGCCAGGCACAGGAAAGCAAGAAACAAATAGCTGCCGCTCCTGATTCCAATCTCCTGCAGGAAGCGGCCGAAAAAGAGCTGGCCGGGCAAATCCCCCTGACCGCCAAGGCCGTGGAGGCCCTGCGCGCCGGCCAGGAATATGAGCCCGCCCTGCTGGAAATTTCCCGCTTGCGTCCGGTCGTCGACAAGTTCTTTGACCAGGTCATGGTGATGGTGGAGGACGAGAAGGTACGCGCGAACCGGCTGTCTTTATTGCAAACCCTGCTTAAGGAATTCTCTACCATTGCCGATTTTTCTGAAATCGTAACCGAAGGCCCTAAAGAATCTTCTAACTAGAAAAGGAACCACTATGGCAACGACGCTCCCCGAATCAGCAGTCGAGAACAAAAAAAGCGGCGCAATTAAATACGTGTACTCCTTTGGCGGAGGCAAGGCCGATGGACACGGCAAAATGAAGGACGACCTGGGCGGCAAAGGCGCCGGCCTGGCCGAGATGACCAACGCCGGCTTGCCCGTTCCCCCCGGATTCACCATCCAGACGGAAGCTTGTCGGGAGTATATGCGCAGCGGCGCCACCTCGGCCGAAGTGGACCGCCAGATGGATGAGGCGCTCACCAAGCTGGAGGGTCTGCAGGGCCAGAAGCTGGGTAAAGGCGACAATCCCCTGCTGGTCAGCGTGCGCTCCGGCGCAAAGTTCTCCATGCCCGGCATGATGGACACCATCCTCAACCTGGGCCTGAACGACGAGAGCGTCGAGGCCCTGGCCAAACGCAGCAACAACCCGCGCTTCGCTTACGACTCCTATCGCCGCCTGATCCAGATGTTTGGCTCCGTGGTGCTCGATATCCCCAAGCATGATTTCGAGGAAGCCTTCGACGGCAAGAAAAAACAGAAGAAAGCCAAGCTCGATACCGAACTGGACGCCAAGGCGCTCAAGGAAGTCATCGCCGACTACAAGAAAGTCGTCAAAAAGCACACCAAGGAAGACTTCCCGCAGGACCCGCACAAACAGCTGGAAATGGCGCGCGACGCCGTGTTCCGTTCCTGGCAGAACGATCGCGCCAAGCACTATCGCCGCATCAACAACATTGATGACATGCTCGGCACCGCGGTCAACGTACAGGCCATGGTGTTCGGCAACCTGGGCGACACCAGCGGCACCGGCGTCGGCTTCACCCGCAACCCCGCCACCGGCGAGAAGGAATTCTACGGTGAGTTCCTGCTGAACGCGCAGGGCGAGGACGTGGTCTCCGGCGTTCGCACCCCGGTCCACATCTCCGAACTGCATAAGATCATGCCCGACGTGTACAACCAGCTGCGCGAGATCACCACGCGCATGGAAAAACACTATCGCGACATGCAGGACTTCGAGTTCACCATCCAGGACGGCCGTCTCTACATGCTGCAGACCCGCAATGGCAAGCGCACCGGCCGCGCCGCCGTGCGCGTGGCCATCCAGATGGTCGAAGAAGGCTTGATCACCAAGGAAGAAGCCATCTTCCGCGTCGAGCCCAACCAGCTCTACGACTTCCTGGTGCCCCGCCTCGATGAGAAAAAGTCCAAGGTGGAAGTGCTCGCCACCGGCCTGCCGGCTTCTCCCGGCGCCGCCGTGGGCCAGATCGTCTTCACCGCCGACGAAGCCGTGGAAAAAGCCGGACACGGCGCCAAGAAGAATCCCGTTATCCTGGTTCGCGCCGAGACCACGCCGGAAGACATCCACGGCATGGAAGTGGCCGCCGGCATTCTCACCTCGCGTGGCGGCATGACCAGCCACGCCGCCGTCGTCACCCGCGGCATGGGCAAGTGCTGCGTGGCCGGCGCGGGCGACATCCACGTCGACGAGAAGAAGCGTGAAATGCAGGTAAAGGGCCAGGTCTTCAAGCCGGGCGACTGGATTTCGCTCGACGGCACCACTGGCCGCGTCATCAAGGGCAAGCTCGGCACGCTGGAAGCTTCTCCCGACGATCCTGAATTGCAGAAGCTCATGGGATGGTCGGAACCTTTCCGCACGATGAAGGTCCGCGCCAATGCCGACATTCCCCGCGACGCCATCCAGGCCCGCGCCTTCGGAGCAGAGGGCATTGGACTTTGCCGTACCGAACACATGTTCTTCGGCGAAGAAAAGCTGCCGCACATGCGGGCCATGATTCTGGCCAGCACGGAGAAAGACCGCCGCGCTGCCCTGAAGAAGCTGCTGCCCTTGCAGCGCAAGGACTTCATCGGCGTCTTCCGCGCCATGGACGGCTTCCCGGTCACTATCCGCACCCTCGATCCGCCGCTGCACGAGTTCCTGCCCCGCCGCGAAGACCTCATGGTGGAGATCGCCGTGCTCGAGGCCACCAAGCCGAAGTCACCTAAGCTCAAAGAGCTGCGCACCTTGCTGCGCCGCGTCGAACAGCTGCATGAGTTCAACCCCATGCTGGGCCATCGCGGCTGCCGTCTCGGCATCACCTATCCCGAAATCACCGAGATGCAGGCGCGCGCCATCTTCGAAGCGGCCGTGGCCGTGGCCAAAGATGGCGTCAAGGTCCTGCCCGAGGTCATGATCCCGCTGACCGCCACCCTGAAGGAAATGGCGAACCAGGCGGCCATCGTGCACCGCGTGGCCAAGGAAGTGTTCGACGAAAAGGAAACCACCGTCGAATACATGGTGGGCACCATGATCGAGTTGCCGCGCGCCGCTCTGGTAGCCGATGAGATCGCCAAGGAAGCCCAGTTCTTCTCCTTCGGCACCAATGACCTCACCCAGACCACGTTTGGCTTCTCGCGTGACGACATCAACAAGGTGCTCCCCACCTACCTGGCGGAAGGCATCCTGAAGCAGGATCCCTTCGCTGTGCTCGACCAGGAAGGCGTGGGTCAGCTGGTAAAAATGGCCACGGAACGGGGCCGCAAGACCCGTTCCAACCTGAAGGTCGGCATCTGCGGCGAACACGGCGGAGAACCATCCTCCGTCGAGTTCTGCTACAAGACCGGCCTAAACTATGTTTCTTGCTCGCCCTTCCGCGTGCTGACCGCGCGTCTGGCGGCGGCGCAGGCGGCAGCGTCCGATAAGCTGAAGGTGGAGGGCGGAAGAACCAAGTAAGAACTCAAAACCTCTAACCACAGAGGGCACAGGGAATCACAGAGCAGGTTCTGTGAAACTCTGTGCCCTTTGTGGTTATTGCACTTTCTGCAGGCGCGCAATCAGTTTCTGCGCCAGGTTTTCCTCCGATTCCGACCACAACAAGCGCGTCCCGGCCCCGGAAGTTGTCTCCACGTGGCGGGTAAATTCCACCAGCTTCTGCACGTTGTCGCGAACCCGGCCCCCCACTTCCGGCGTCAGCCGCTCCTCTTCATGCAGAAAGGGAATATCAAACCCGAAATCCACCTGGATCTGGCCGTCCTGCTCCGCTTCGCCTTCGGCAAAGTCCGCCCCGCGGGCAATCACCTTGACCGGCGCGGGCTGCAAGATCCATGCCCCCGGGTCCTGTGGCGGTGACCATAGGTCCCAATACGTCTCAAAGACGTAGGCGTAGTCATCGTGCAGAAAACCGGAGGCCAGCGCTATCGCCTCCTCGGGCAAGGCCCCGGGCCGAAACCTCTGTTCCAGCACCGTGGCTTCGTTCCACGAGACTGGATGTACGGCCACATATCCAATGCCGGGCTGCTGAGTGGAATAGGGAAATTGCCGCAGCACCGAGAGCGTGTGCACCAGCAATTCATCGGCGGAAATGTCGCGATACCAAAGGTTCAAAAATAGAGAATCTGCCATCGTTGAAACCACACTTTCCTGGCTTCATTGTAACCAAGAGCATCGCCCTTTGCGCCCCGCGCACCCGGCTTTTCCGGGGTTGTGCATTTTGCCATGGCCATTTAAGGTGGTTTCTGCGGGTCCGGGCAGCCGCCAGAAGGCGTTGCCGGACTCTGTTTCGGACATGCGCCCACGGGAAGCACACTACCAGTTTTTTCGCCACAGAATGCAGGCTTCCCTTCCGGCCCGGGCATTGCGATGGGGCCGAGTCCTCCCCCTGCTACTGAGTGTGTGCGCGGTTGCGCAAGTGCAGCCCCCACCCAGTCCCGCTGCAACCCCAAAGTTTGTGGATGTCACCCCCGGCAGCGGCGTGAACTTCCATCACATCTCTTCCCATACCTCAAAAAAGTATCTGATCGAAACCATGGGGGCTGGGGTGGCGCTCTTTGACTATGACAATGACGGCCGCCTCGATATTTTCCTGGTCAATGGGGCCCCCGTCGAGGATCCCACACCCAAAGGAACTATCCCGCAGAAGAAATCTCCCGAGCACTGGAACCGCCTCTACCATCAGGAGGCCGATGGCACATTCAAGGATGTCACCGAAAAAGCCGGGCTGCATGGCTTTGGCTACGGCATGGGAGTGGCCGTCGGGGACTATGACAACGACGGATTCGAGGATCTCTACGTCACCTCCTATGGGGGAAACCGCCTGTACCACAACAACGGCGACGGCACATTTTCCGATGTGACCGGGAAGGCCGGCGTGGCGGGCGGCGGTTGGTCGACCAGCGCGCAGTGGGTGGACCTCGATGGCGACGGACTGCTCGACCTGGTCGTGGCCCGCTACATGCAGTGGGACTTTGACGACATCTGGTGCGGCGAAAAGAAGCCTGGCTATCGCGCCTACTGCCACCCTGATCAGTTCCCTGCCATCGCGCCCCTGGTTTATCACAACGACGGACAAGGCCGCTTTACCGAAGTCGCGCACAAGCTGCACCTCGATAAGCCCAGCAAGGGGCTGGGCGTAGCGGTGGCCGACTTCAACCGCGACGGCCTTATCGATGTCTACATCGCCAACGACTCCATTCCGGAATTCTTATACCAGCACAAGCCCGATGGGTCCTTTGAAGACGTCGGACTGCTTTCTCAATCCGCGGTCGATGCCGACGGGCGCTCCTTCGCCGGCATGGGAGTCGACTTCAATGACTATGACAATGACGGCCTGCCCGACCTCATCGTCACCACCCTGGCCTACCAGATGTTCGCCCTCTTCCGCAACATGGGAGACGGCAGCTTTACTTATGCGACGCCGGCTTCCGGGGTCGGCGCGATGACCTACCTGCACTCCGGCTGGGGGGTGCGCTTCCTGGACTATGACAACGATGGGCGCAAAGATCTGTTGATCGCCCGCAGCCACGTGCTCGATACCATCCAGACCAACTTCCCCCAGCTGCGTTACTACGAGACCATGCTGCTGGCCAGGAACACCGGCGCGAAATTTGTGGATGTCTCTTCCCAGGCGGGCGCCATTTTTCAGGATGCCCGGGCTTGGCGCGGGCTGGCCATCGGCGATATCGACAACGACGGTCGCCTGGATGCAGTGGTCACCACCAACGAAGGCGCGGCCTACATTCTGCATAACGAAACCGCCTCCCCGAACCACTGGATCACTTTCAAGCTGGTAGGGCGGAAAAGCAATCGCGATGCCATTGGAGCGGAGATCAAAATTGTGACCAGCCAGGGCATCCAGTTCACCACCGTCACCACCGGCGGCAGCTACCTTTCCGCGGGCGACAAGCGCGCCCATTTTGGCGTGGGCGGAGACGACACCATCTCCAGCGTGCAGATTCGCTGGCCCAGTGGTCTGCAGCAGACTTTAAAAAGTGTGAGGGCCGATCAGATTTTGCAAGTGGAAGAACCGAACCCGTAGCCGGGGTTCAGACCTACTCTTGTATTGGGCTGTAAGCCACGCAGCGCGCTTTCATCGCGTCCAGCCCTTTGGCGGCTTCGACTCGCAACAGGCTCTCAAAATAGGCGGGGATTTCGCGGCGGCGGTTCTGGCCGGCGGCCTTGTCCAAAATTTCCCGCAAGCCTTCGGGAGAAGTGGCAAACTCCGCCGCGCCTTGCGTGCCCGATGTCGTAAGGCCGGCCAGCACGATAATGCGGCGGTCCGAAGCCAGTCCGGGCAATATCGAAAACAGCGCATAGTCGGCGCGGATGACCTGGCCCTGCGGATCGCGTTCCACCTGATAGGCAGCGCTCTGCGAGGCTTCCGGCTTGCTGTCTACAATCCTGCCCTTCCACAAATAAGGCGGCTCTTTCGGCGACTCAAAAGTAAATCGCTGGGGAAAGTGCACATCCGCCAGCACCTGGTTTTCGAAGGGGGATCCCAGAAAAATCACATCATGATTGCGGAAGTCGTCCGCCGTCACCAGCCGGCTGCGCTTCACCACTACATTGGCGCCCAGGCTGCCCAAAATGCTGGTGAGATGATGGACCGCCAACACTTCTCCGGTTCCGGTATAGCCATCTTCGTAATACAGCGGTCCCGCCCGCTCCACCAAAGGGAGATTCAGGGCCGTGGCACGCGCCGCTTCTTTGCCGGCTAAGGCCCCCCGGTCCGCCACCGCGCCGCCCCGGAAGCGCAACAAGTCGCCGGTTTCCGTCTCCAGAAAAACCGAATTGGTGTAGGCAATAATAATGTCGTTGCCGGTAATGAACCGGCCCCAGAACTCCTGCATCGGTTCCGGCACCTTGTTCTTTGCGTCTGCCGTGATGCCTGACGAATTCCAGCGGCTTCCCCAGTACACCCCCACCCCAAAAGCCAGCACCACCAGAAGGATGATCCCGGCAATCACGTAAGGGTTCCGCTGCCGAATCGTGGAGAACGCCACCAGCGAAGAAAGCTCGGGATCGGAATTTTCCACGGCTTCCGTGGCCGGCTCATCGCGCAGGGTAAATAAGGGAACGTAGTGTCCCTTGGGGATCTCCACGGTCACCGGATCGGCTTTGCCTTCCGTCTCGTAATACTCTTTCAGCTTGGTGCGCAGACGATAGGCCTGGGTGCGCACAATGGTATCGGAGGCGGGGTCAAAGTCCTGGGGACGTCCGAAGACCTGCGTAGCAATGGTGTACTCGCCCAGGTCCTCCCCACGCTTGTCGCTGGTCGTGGTGATGAACTCCAGAAATTTCTGCAGGAGGGGGGCGTTGCGAAAAGAACGCGAGGAAAGAATGCGCGCCACTTGCTGACGCTTTTGTTCGGCGGTCGGCTGGCTGCCTGGTTCCACGGTTTTCGGTTCCGACACCACGCCCATGACCGTTCTTATCACCCCTGGCTCTGCATCGACCCTGGAGAGCCGTGATGTAACCGGGCTTCACTCGCCGGTAACAGGACGATCAGACTCGGACCGCCTGCTATGTTCGTTCCCCAATCTCAGAACGGCGACCATTATAACAAATGCATTTCCCTTCCATTTTTCAGAATACATCCCCGTCTCGGGCCTGCTAAATTTTTCGGGACATCCCGTTCATTCCAATTTCAGGAGCCCGGCGCCACCAAAAATCATAATGTCCTGGTAAACGTATTCCGCTCCTTCCTGCCCCCACATCACGGATAAGTGACGGTTACGTGTCCTTGCTGTAACTTGCAGAAAGAAGTGGAATTGCCGATATTCCCTAGCGGTTTTCGCATGATTCTCTGAGGAGAGTAAATGCCACGTCTTCGCATTCTCAAAGCAACTTGCTTGCTTGCAATTTTGGCCCTTCTGGCGGCATCCCTGATGATGCAAGCCCAGGTCATTACGGGCGGCATCTTTGGCACGGCCAAAGATAGCTCGGGAAGTGTCGTACCCGGAGCCACGATCACCGTCACTAATCAGGAAACCGGCGTCGCCAGTAAAACCACCAGCGACGCGGACGGCAACTTCACCGTCCCTCAACTGCCGATCGGGAGATACGGCGTTTCCGTGTTCGCCACCGGATTCAAGACGACCAACGTGAAAGACATCGCCATCTCCGCCGGCGCCAATGTCCGCGCCGACATTACCCTGGCCGTCGGGGCCACCTCGGAAACCGTGGTGGTGACCGCCGAAGCCGTCCAGCTGCAAACTACAGGATCGTCCGTTTCCAACTCCATCAATCAGCACCTTATTGAGAACCTGCCGGTGGCCGGCCGTGATGCCTTGCGGCTGGCGCTGCTGGCGCCGACCGTCGTGCAGCGTGGCACTGCCAACGTCTCCGCGACTGCTTCCCCGTATCTGGGTTCGAATATCCCGACCATCGCCGGGGGCCGTGGCGAAGCGGTCAGCTTCACCGTGGGCGGGCTCAACATCAACAATCGCGTGTACAACACGCCCATGGAAAAACCTCCGCTCGACTCCCTGGCCGAGTTCACCGTGCTGACCAACAACTACTCAGCTGAGTACGGGCAGGGCGACGGTCAGATTGTCGCCGAGTTGCGCTCCGGCTCGAACAAGTTGCACGGTTCGCTCTATGACTATGTCCGCAATACCAGCCTGAACTCCACCGGCTACCTGGCCTCGCAGAAGGATACGGTCCACTTCAATCAGTTTGGTGGGACCATCGGCGGCCCGGTGGTATTGCCCGGATATGACGGGCGGAACCGCACCTTCTTCTTCTTCAGCTATGAGGGAACGCGCAGCCCGAATGGCACCGTGGTTTCGGGCCTTTATCCCACCACGGCGATGCTCAATGGGGACTTTTCCAACCTGCGCAATTCTGATGGCAGCCTGGTCACCATTTACGACCCGGAGACTACCGATCCCGTCACCGGTGAACGCCAGCCCTTCCCCGACAACATCATTCCTGCCGACCGCATCAATCCCATGGCGGCGCGCCTCATCGGCGCCTTCGGAACTCCCACCGGCTCGGGCGCGACCCTGCCCACCAACGTGGAGGGGATTTCGCCCAATCGCACCACGATTGACCAATACGCGGTGAAGTTCGACCACCTCTACCACAATGACAGCTTCTCCACGCGCTACAGCCTGAGCAATCCCAATCTGTTTACCGGCAATCTGGTGAGCAACGCGCAAAACACCCAGACCCTGCGCAACCAGCTCATTGGCCAGACCTGGACCCATACCTTCGGCCCCACCTTAATCAACGAATTTCGCGTGGGGTACACCCGGCAGCGCGACCAGAACATTCCGCCGGTTGCGGCAGGGCATGACTTGCAGGAGGAAGTCGGCGTTCCGAATCCCCTTCCCTACAACCTCCTGCCGGTAGTCAACTTCCAGTCCGCCACGGGGTCTCCTTCTTTCACCAATCTCCCCGGCATTCTGGCCGGCGGAAACGGTCAGATCCAGCAGCAATTCCAGTTCATTGACAACATTTCCTGGACCAAAGGGAACCACAGCTTCAAGTTCGGCACCGACATTCGCCGCCGCCACTGGGATACTGTGGGCGCAACACCGGCCGGCAACGCCACTCTGGCGTTTAATGGCATCTTCACCTCGCAGCTGGAATACAGCCCCTCCGATCCCAACGCGTTTCCCGGCGGCTTTATCCCGGTGACGGGAAGCGGCTCGCCGCTGGCGGACCTGCTGCTCGGCCAGATTCGCGGCGAAGACTACGGCTTGGGCACCAGCCAGTTCGGCTATCGCGACACCATGTTCAGCTGGTTCGCGCAGGACGCCTGGCGCGTGACCCACAATTTGACCCTGAACTTCGGCTTGCGTTGGGACTATCAGTCTCCCGTTGGCGAAATCAACGGCCGCGAGTCGTGGCTGGTGCGCAATGGCTGCCCCACCGCCGGTGGATGTCTGGTGACCGATGGCGTCGCCAAAGACTTCCCTTACGATCCCATCCTGAACCCCTTCCCGGGAGAAAAGAAAATCCGCAACGGCGGGTTAAATCCGGACCGCAACAACTTCGGCCCGCGCCTGTCCATTGCTTACCTGCTACCCAGCAACACCGTGATACGCGCCGGCGCCGGCATCTTCTACAGCTTGGCCGAACAGTACCAAATGCCCAGCCAGGTCACGCAGCCTCCCTTTGGCACCGGCTATCAAATCCGCACTACCAGTACGGTGGTCGATCCCTCGGACTTCCAGCTCTCCACGCTGTGGGCGCCTCTGGCCACTACTCCGGGGGGATATGTGACCCCTGGGGTCGTCAGCCTGAACCAGATTCAGCTCGTCAGCAATGTGACGCCCACCCTGGTGGACGCCAACTTCGCCGTGCAGCATGAATTCTCGCCCAGCGCCTCGGCGGAATTCGGCTACGCCGGCAAGTGGGGACGCCATCTGGCCAACTTCGGACAAATCAATCTTTGCGCGGTGCCCATCGGCGATCCCTGCCAGATTGATCCCGACTCCGGCCAGCCCATCCGGTATTACTCCAACTTCGGGCCCATCTTCGCCCAAACCACTGACGCCAACAACGACTACAATTCGGCGTATATTCGGTTTGACCGGCGCTTTAAGAACGGGTTTTCCTTCTCCACCAATTACACCTGGTCGCAGAACTTCTCGACCGGCTTCGACTCGGTCTCGAACGACATTTTCCAGGGCGGCACCTACATTCAGGGCCTGATCGACGGACGGCTCCTGCTGCGTAAGCGCTCCCTGCTGGATGTCCCCCACAAGTTCGTGGCCTACGGGGTATATGATCTGCCCTTCGGACGCGGCAAACGCTATGCCGGCGGGGCTTCCCGCGGGGCCGATGCCGTCATCGGGGGCTGGCAACTGGGCTGGGTGACGACCTTCCAGTCGGGCCAGACGCTGGACCTCTCCAGCTTCGGCGTCGCCCACTTTGCGGAGGGCGCACAGAGTAAGCTGAAGCGGCTCGACTTCCGCAAGACGGGATACTTCTTTGATCCCACCTTGTTCACCTTCAACTCGGACGACGATCCGGTGCCGCCGAACTCCTTCCGGGGCGCAGGCATCAACAACTGGGACATTTCGGCGTCCAAGAAATTCAACATCGTGGAAGGACACCAGCTGGAGTTCCGGGCTGACATGTTCAACGCCTTCAACCACGCGCAGTTCGAAATGCCACAGAACCGGATTTTTGCCCCGGGCTTTGGCCAGTTCCTGCTGCAACTTTCCGATAACAAAGGCAATTCGGTTCGTCCGCCGCGCAACCTGCAGCTCAGCCTGAGGTATTCGTTCTGAGCCTGCGGACGCAAAGAAGCGCTGTAGCGCTAGCGGTCGGAGGAGAACTCCTGACAGCCTCCGACCGCGCCTCCATGTGCCGTGCATTCTGTTCTCCTACGAAAGGGGCCCTGTGAATCGCAGAGACTGGTGCAAACTTTCCTTACAAGGCGCGGCGGTGGTGGCCGCCGGCAGCGCGGATCGAATTTTTGCCTTCGATAAAGCCGGCGCGAAGAATTCCGTGCGCCGGCTCATCGACGGCAACTATGAACTGAACGCCAGCTTCACCGGGTCTCAGGCCACGGTGAAATTTTCCGAGCGCGATGATTGGCCCATTCATGCCGCGCTGGAAATCTCCGATGGCTCAGTCACGTTGGTACGGCAGGAAAAAGACTCCCGAACTGTTCTGAAAGAGGAGAAGATTCCCGCCGGGACCCAGTGGAAGGTACGCCTGGTAAAGAAAGGCAACTTCTTCCGCTACTGGGTGAATGACAAGCCGGGCTGGATTTGCGATCCGCTGGGGGTTTGGGACACCAGCCACCCCACGCGCCACTCTGAACCGTCCCGCGGTTATCTCAGCGTGGATGTGCCGCAAGGCTCGATTTCCTCCTGCACGGTCATGCTGCTGCCCTGGCTTCCCTCCCCCCCAAACCCTGTGATCCGCGCGACGCCCGACGGTTCCTTCAAAGAGGGCCATGTGCTGGTGGGTGGCGTCATCGAACACAAGGGCACGTTCTACCAGTATTTCAGCGGTTCGCGCTACGGCTGCCAGGAAGGCGGGGGGGCCCGTGAAATCGGGGTGGCCCACAGTAAAGACCTGAAAGAGTGGACGGTAGAGCCGGAACCGATCGTACGCATCGGAGCCAAGGGCTCCTGGGAGCCGACCGGACTCTACACCTCGGGCGCCGTGGTCACGCACGACGGCCGAATTGCCGTCATGTATGCGGCGCAAAACTTCCCGCTGTGGGGAGGGTTCGGCGTGGCATTCGCCAACGATCCGCTGGGCCCCTTCACCAAGTACGAAGGCAACCCGGTCTACAAGCACTACACGCACGCCCATGAATTTGATTTGATCCGCACCGATGAACCGGGCAAACGCTACATGATTTTCTACTCCGGCTTCACCGACAAACCGGCGCGCGGGCCGGCGGGAGATCGCGGTTATATCCTTTACAGTGACGATCTGATTCATTGGCAGCCGCACGAGAAGAACCCAGTCTTCAGTCCGGAAACGCTCGACAACTGGGACGCCGTGCATGTGCGGCCCCGCAGTCTGAGCAAGATCGGCGAGACCTGGTACCTGTGGTACGAAGGCACCAACCACTGGGAGCCTCCCACCAAGGAGATGGACCCGGTGCGTCCGGGCTGGTGGGACACGGTCGGCCTGGCGCGTTCCCAAGACCTGGTGAACTGGGAGTACTACCCGCGCAACCCGGCGCTGCCCGCGGCGGGCATCAGCAAAGAACAGTTTGATACCGATTGGGTAGGGTGGCCACGCATGTTTGTCAAAAACGGCGTGGGCTATGTGTATTACACCGGCGGAAAACACATTGGTCTGCGCACCATTTCCCTGAAAGAGCTAACCAACTGGAATTCCGAAGGCGGCAAGACGATCGACATGTTGAAGGGGAACCTGTGAATCGACGCGACTGGTTCAAGAACACGGTTGCCGGCGCGGCCGCGCTGGCGGTTGGGGGGTCAACGGAGGTCCTGAGCGCTGCACAGCGCGCGGCTACAGAGGGGGCAAAGACGGCTGTGCCGGCGAATGCTGCCGAGATCTACAAACTCTTGGGCTTCGCCACCATGACCGGCGAAGACCCCCTTACTATGTGGGCCCGGTTAAAAGAAACCCAGCAGTGGCTGGCGGGCCCACTTTCGCCCGATGCCTGGGCGGGACAAGTGTTCATTGCCGACCATGCGGACATTTTCGCCTTTCGCTTCCTGAGCATTCCCGCATTTTGGATGGCGGACTACAAGAGCGGCAATCGAGCCGCCTTCGCCGCTGAGCGCTTCCCCAAGTGGTTCGAGAAATGGCCCACCTGGTGGAAGATCGTGGGCCCGCGCGCTCCGGACGATTCCTATGCGCGGCTGGTCTGGCAGATGCCCGACGGCGGCCCCGAGGTGACCTACGAATGGGCGCGCACGGACAAGCAGGAGATCGTCTGCCGCATCACGCAATCCTCTCCGGCCGATATTCTTTTGCACAGCTACATTCCCTGGGGAACGACTCCGCCCGCCTTCGCCAATGTGTACTCGGAATCGAAGGACAAGAAGTTTTTGCGTGGACGCTCCTTCGTTCCCGGCACGCGCGATGGCATGCGCTGGGTGCTCGCCCTGAGCGAACCCGTCGAAGAAAGCACGGGCGTGGGTATGGTTTCCTATCACGGCCTGGTGCGAAACGTGAAAACACTCTACCTTTGCGGCCGCCAGGGACAGACATATGAGGCACTGGAGGCCTCGACCAGCGGCTGGCTGGCGCCGGGCAAGATCGACAAATTGCTGGCCAGCAATCGCGAGAAGTATATGCAGCAGCGCCCGGAAGGTTCCGGCTGGCTGGCCGACGTCCCCGCCGCCATCAACGACCAGTTGCAATGGAGCGAGGTCTATACTCCGCAGCGCAAACGCGCCTATATCTCGGTGAGCCGCGCCTGGTCGCGAGAAAATAACTCGGCTCCCGATTTCCTGTGGGACAGCTTCTTCAGCGCGCTGCTGGTCTGTCAGGAAGATGAGCGCAAAGCCTTCGATATGGTGCGGGACATCACCTCCTGGCAAAACGAGCAGGGGATGTTCTGCCAGTACGGGCAGTGGTATCCCAATCCCATCAACTATATTTTCCCGGCGGCCTGGGGACACACGCAGTATCCCGTGGGGGCGCTGGCCACGGCCAAGATTTACCAGCG
This sequence comes from Acidobacteriota bacterium, assembly GCA_018268755.1. Taxonomy (GTDB): domain Bacteria; phylum Acidobacteriota; class Terriglobia; order Terriglobales; family Acidobacteriaceae; genus KAN-5. The sequence goes on along the minus strand of JAFDVW010000011.1, from coordinate 223,830 downwards.
CCGGCCCAACCGGAAATTTCTGGAGGAGATTTATCCTCGCCTGCTCAAGAACCACCGCTGGTGGTTCAAGGACCGTGGCGATGGCCAGCCCTGGCGCGATGGCAACAAAAACGGCCTGCTGGAGTTGGGATCGAATTATCCGTGGGAGATCCCCTACGACGACCGGCAGCAGGTGGCCTACTTCGAGTCACATGACGACAGCCCGCAGTGGTGGCACGTCGCCCCCTACAATGAGAAGACCAACACCATCGAGCTCGACACCGTGGAACGCAACTGCATGTATTCCATGGATACGTTTGTGCTCGCCTGGATGGCGCGCGAGTTGGGCCATACGCAGGAAGCCGCCGAGCTGGAGCGGGAGCATGCCGTCATGGCGGAGCGCATCAACCGTCTGTTGTGGGACGGTTCGCGCAACCTCTACGCCAACCGGCGCTGGGCCCCCAAAGACGGGAACTGGTTCATGCCGCAGATGGCCCCGGACATTTTCCTCTCCCTGTTGGGGCGGGTCGCGCCGCCCGACCGGGCAGAAGTGATCCGCCGGATTTTCCACGATCCCAACAAATTTGCCGGCGAATTCATCATGCCGACCATCAGCCGCGACGATCCTCTGTTCCCGCAGCAGCACTACTGGCGCGGAAAAATATGGGCGCCCATCAACTGGCTGGTCTATCAGGGGCTGAAGATCTACGAATGGGACCACGAGGCGCGGCTGCTGGCGGAATCGAGCGCCAAAATGTTTCTCCGCCCCTGGCGGGAACGCGGCGAGTGCTACGAAAATTTCCTGGCTACCACCGGCGAAGGCTCCAGCGATCCGCACTACACCTGGGGCGCCATGATGGTGCTGATCGCCGTCGAGGAGCTGATTGACATCAATCCCTGGCACGGCCTGCGCTTCGGCAATGTGGAGCCGGTGGAGGAAGCCGGCATCCAGCGCTACTTCGTGGCGGGGTCCAACTACGACGTTTCCCTTTCGCCGAAGCACCTGGAAGTGCGGCGCGACGGGAAATTCCTGCTGGCCGCGGACACCCCGGTGGAAGTGCGCCAGGTGACCTATAAGGGCGCGAGCGTCAAATTCGAGCTGCGTTCTCTTCGCCCGGTGAAGCTGCGCGTGGGCAATACCACCCGCGACTATCCGGCCGGCGTCAGCAAGGATGAAATCACGCTGTAAGCCTCAGCCCAACATCCGGTCGAGGGTCAGCACGGTGAGCATGAGTTGGCGAATGGGATGGTAGTTGTCCTGACGGGCGGCGTGAGGTTCCCAGGTAAATTGCCGGTCGGTGAATAACACATAGCCGGGCAACCCCCGTTTCCGGAGGCGGAATTTTTCCTGGATGACCTGATGGGCCAGCGCGAAGTAACGCGCGGCCCACTCTGCCCGCGTACGCTCGTAGACCCGCAGGGTGGCAATCAGGACTTCATTCATGCCCCACAGCGTCTTCATGTAGTTGTATTCCCCGACAAAGTGGAAGGCAAAGTTCGTCCCCACCGGGGTCTCCGGCGGCCAGGAGAAGCCGCCCTGATCGATATTCACCCACTGCGCCATGCCGCCATAGACATGGTCCCAGGCGACATCAAGATGGCGCTCGATGCGTTCGGCACAGGTGTTCCACAATGCGCGGTCGCCCAGCCGGTCGGCTTCGTCCATCGCCATCCACAGGACCTCGACCCCGTGCCCCAGGCGGACCTTACGCTCTTCCCCCGGCGGACGGGTGAAGTCAAAGTACAACATTTCCGTATTCAGGCCGATGGCAGGGTTGTAGTGGCGGTGAAGAATGGCGTCGAGCGAAGTGGCGGCAATCTTCTCCAGTTCCGGATCTTTCCACTTGTTCAGCATCTGGGTGGCGATGTTGAGGTTGAGCATCCACGTTCCCTGCGGACGCACGCACGGGCCATCAGGCTTTAGATCGGGGAAATCCGGTCCGGAGTAGCGAAACTCCGGGCGATTGAAGTAGGCAAACAGCTTCTTGAAGATGGCCAGGGCCATTTCGCGGGCCTGGTCATCGTTGGCGGCGACCGCATACTCCTGCAGCCCTTCGGCGATGAAATAGACGCCTTCGATATCGCCGCCAAAAGACTTGAGCACTTGGCCGTCGCGGGTCAACTTCTCGGCCCACCAGCCGTCCTCCTGCCGCCCATATTTCAGGATGAAATCCTTGATCTGGCGGGCGATTTCCAGATGCTTCGGATCGCGCCCCAAATGGTTGTAGAGGAAGCTGTAGACCCATAGGCCACGGCCCTGGAACCACATCAGCTTCTCGCTGTTCCTCAACGTGCCGTCGTAATCCAGGCTGCACAGGATGCCGCCGTATTCATGATCGACACCGTGTTGGTCCCAAAAAGGCAGAACCACCTGAAAGAGCTCGTCATGGAAACTCTGCCGCAGTTCACGCAGAGACATGCCTGCGAGCTGCAGGGACGCGGCAGAAGACGGGCAAGGCGGGGATGGCGATTGCTGGGCATAGCCCCGCGGCAATGCCGCTCCCAGGGAAGCAACCCCAAGAGCACTCAGAAACGTACGCCGTTGGATGGTTTTGCTCATTGACTGTGCTCCTTGAGCCAAAGCAAATCTTCCAGCAGATAATATTGGCCATAGATGAGCATAGCGTCGCTCGGCCGCAGGCCAGAACCATGACGCAAAATGCCCGGAGGGGTGCGGTCCGCGTCGCCCACTGGAGTCAGGTAATGGTCGATGAGCGACTGCACGATGCGCTCGCCCTCGCTGCGGTAGCGGCGGGCGCGGGCCTTGTCGCCGGTTATCTCAGAGAGGCGCAACAAGCCTTCGGCCAGAATGGCGGCCGCCGAGGAATCACGATTGCGGAAGTGCACGCCTTGATCGTCATAGTCGTACCAGGGCACCCCATCGGCTGGTAGGTTGGCCAGAACATAATCGCTGACGCGCTCGGCCGTGGCGCGCAGGCGGGCATCCTGCGTGGCTTCGTAGGCGGCGGTAAAGCCATAGACCGCCCAGCTCGCGCCACGGGACCAGGTGGTGTCGGCGGCGAAGCCCTGGTGCGTGTGCTGGAACGCCCACTCTCCCGGAGCGACCCGCACCGGGATGGACATCGTGCTGCCTCCGGACAGTCCGCTGCCGCGCATTTCGAATTCCTGGGCGTTGTCGCCGGAATTGTAGTGCACGGATTGAATGACCGACCCGTTGGAGCGAATGAACCACTCGGAGGTGCGCAAAGCATGCTTCAGGCCTAATTCACGCCATTTGGGGTCCCCCGTGCGGTCGCTGGCCCACCACAGGACCTGCAGATTGATCATGGTGTCGATAATAGTGTCGTCTCCACCTTTCTTCCAGGAAGCGATCAATTGAGTTTGTGGGTTGTAGAGATCTTGCAGGCGGGCGGCGGCCCGCAAGGCGCTGTTTTTGAGTTCCTCCCGTTTGGTTAAGTCATAACCAAGTGCTGAAGTGGAATAGTAAAGGAAGCCGGTGTCGTGGTTCTGCTGCGCCTCTTGTCCGATCAGCTTGCCGCCCCAAAGTTCCGCCCAGCGCCGGTATTTTTCGTCGTGCGTGGCGCCATACATGCGCCACAACTCGCCCACCCAGAACCCGCCGGTCCAGTAGTACCCGTCTTGCGGCATCCATTCGCCGCTCTGATTGTCGGCTTCGGTGAAGAAGCCTTTGCCTTCGTCGGAAGTAAATGCAGAAGTCGAGGAGCGGAGGACGGGCTCCCATTGCGTGGCGGTGCGATCGATGGACTGCTGGACGAGGGTAAGCGCCTGCGCGAAAGATTTTGCGGGGGCCGAGACCAAAGTATCTGCCGGCGCGGGCTGCGGGGCCGCGGCGGAGGAAAGAATGCGCACGCTGGCCGGACCCAACATGCGGTCCGCCTGGTCTTTCACGGCCGCCATGAAGTCGGCCTGGGTGCGAATGCCATCGGGAGGCAGGACCAGCGATTGCCCTTGCTGCATTTCGTGCTGATTGCCAAAACCAACGCGGCGGTTGGAACCTTCCTGGTCCCAGGCGGCCATGACGTACCAGGTAATGCTCCCCTGTTGCGGCCGGAAATGTAGCAGATGGTTGTGGTCGTCGTCGGCCGGGACGGCACCCGAAGCAGATGTCAGCAGCGCCAGCCCCAGGTTCTGTCCCGGCTGCGCTTCGGTGGCCGTCGCTCCCGGCTGCACGACTTGCTCTCCCCAGGTGGTCAGCCAGGTGAGGCCGGAAGCATCTGCTCCAGAACGCTGCAACGGCACACCCGCTTTGGCGGGCAGGCCAGTGGCAAGTTCTACGCGCGGTCCTTTCTCTGTGAAGACGGTCTGATAAAAGCCGCGCTCGCCGGCCCACTGCGTGATGCGCGAACGGAGCGTAGCCGTCTGACCGCCGATGTTCCAGCCGCCATAGGTAAGCTCTACGATGCTGCGCACCGGGCCGGTGGAAATGATGCGCCATTGGCGATCTTTCACATCGGCGGCCTTCACCACTTTTCCGTTCACCCAGGCGGCGACGGAGCCGACCCCGATGGCGTCGCCTACCTTATAGATGTCCCGCCCCTCGGGCGATTCGTCGTGATAGACGTAATCCGGCGAAGCGTAGAGTTCGAGTTGCAGCGAAGGGCGGCGTTTGCCGAAGATATCGATGGCATTGCGGGGATCGAAGTAGACGCGGAAGGCAACGCGCTCCGATTCCCAGCCCAGGCCTTCGATTTTGTGGCTGAACAGCGCATGCGTCCGCTGAGGATAGGAGCGGCGCAGGCGCAGAATGCGGTCCTCTTCTCCATAGGAGATGGTCACCATGCGAGTTTGATGAGGGCCGAGATCGATCTGGAAGGCGAGCTCGTCGGCCTTGCCGTCGCCGTCCAGATCATCGACCTGGGAAGGCAGCTCGGCCGCTTCCAGAATGCCGGTGTCTTCGTCGACCGTGGTGGCGTGGGTGGCGCTCACGATCAGCGAGCCGGGAGTGAAGTCAGGCGCGATCTTGAGCAGGGCGGGAATAGGCACTACGACATTGGCGGCGGGACGGGGCGCATCGCCGGAATTGGTCACCGACAGCTTGATGCCTTTGATCTCGCTCGCCCAGATATTTGCCGTGAAGAGAATGACCAGGCTTGCGACCAGGGTCGGGGTATTTTTGCGAATCGAGCGTTGCATGAGATGCCTCACTTTGGCGGCGATCAAATCTTGCGCACCAGACCTTGTTCGGTAGCTGCGGTGTTCTTGACCAAAAACAGGACCAGCACCATCCCGACAAACGGGATCAAGCCGGCGGCGATCAGCACCCAATCGAAGGAACTTGCGGCCGCACTCTGATGCGCGTCCGAAACGTAGCCAATCAGCTTGAAGGCGATGATGGTCCCGATGCCGGCGGCGGTCCCACCCATGCCACTGACCGAAGCCACAGAATGGCTCCAGTACAAATCCGAAGGCAGGACGTTGGCCATGGTGGAATAGGACGCGTAGCAGAATGTGGCGATGGTGAACAAGGGAGCGATCAGCAAGAGCTGATTGGTAAGGATGGTTGGGATCAAGAGCATCATCCCGAATGCGCCAAAAACGACCAAAGCTTTGCGGGCCTTGCCAACCGGCCAGCCCCGTTTGATCAAATATCCGGAGGCCCAGCCACCAAAGAAATTTCCGAGGTCGGCGGCCACAAACGGGACCCAGATGGCCAGCAGACTGTCCTGCAAAGGAATGCCCTTGGCCACCAGATAAATGGGAAACCAATCCGTCACAAAGAACCAGACCGGATCGGTAAAGCTGCGAGCGATGATGGTTCCCCAGGTCTGGGGCAACTTTAGCAGCGCGCGCCAGGGCAGTTTGGCATCATTCGCCATGACGGCATCTTCGGCGCGGTCTTGCAGGATCATGGCGCGTTCGGCCGGGGAAATACGCGGGTGGTCTTCCGGCGAATGATACGAGCTCCGCCAGATCATCAACCACACCAATCCGAGGACGCCAGGGACCACAAAAGCCGGCCGCCAGCCCCAGCGGAAATAAATCCAGAGCACGAGAAAGGGCGCGATGGCGCCGCCGATGGAAGATCCGCTGTCAAACAGGGCGGTAGCCAGGCCGCGCTCCCGTTTGGGAAACCACTCCGAGACTGCCTTAGCCGCGGCCGGCCAGTTGGCGGACTCCCCCGCTCCCAGCAGAAAGCGAAAGGCGGCGAAGCTGAAAAATCCTCGAGCCAGGGACGTGGCCATGGAGGTCAGGGAATAGGCCAAGACCGTGATGCTCAATCCGCGGCGCGTGCCTAAGCGGTCCATCAGGCGCCCGAACACCGTCTGGCCGATGGAGTAGGCCACGCGGAAGCCAATCAGCAAATTGGCATAGTCGGTGTTGGTCCAGTGATATTCCTGCTTGAGAAAGGGCGCGAGCAGCGAAAGGGTCTGGCGATCGAGATAGTTGATGACCGTCGAGGCAAACAGCAGTCCCCCAATCCACCAACGCAGATGGGAGATGGGCCGCCGGCCAACCGCGACGGCTTGTTCGGTCGTTGCCATAGATGCGCCAGCGCAGTTTACCGCGAGGTCGTCAATTGCGAACGCAATAGTCCCGCGGACGCCTCATCCAGATAGACAGTGGTGCAGAGATGAGTTTGCAGGATGGAGGCAGGAGCGAGCGGGGTGACGGCGCCTTCCAGACAGGCCTGCACAGCGCGCGCTTTGCGCTCCCCACCGACCATGGCCAGAATCTCCCGCGACTTCATGATCTGCCGGACCGACATGGAGATGGCCTGCGATGGCACCTCCGCCAGCTGCTGAAACCAGCCTTCGTTGACCTGCTGCCGGCGGCAGGGTTCATCCAGATTGACCAATAAATAAGGACTTTCCGTTTCGAAGTCGGCCGGAGGATCATTGAACGCCAGGTGGCCGTTCTCGCCGATGCCCACAAAAGCCAGATCAATGGGCGCCGCGGTAATTTCCCGTCCCACCTGCTGGATCACCTTTTGCACATCGCCATCTCCATCGAGCAGATGATACTTGCGGATACCCGTTTTCTCGATGAGCCGTTCGCGCAGATACTTGCGAAAGCTGGCGGGATGGCTGGCGGGTAAATGGACATATTCGTCGAGGTGGAACATCTCGACGTTTGCCCAGTGGATACCCGGGGCCTGAGTGAGCGCTTCCAGAAATTCAAATTGGGATGCCCCGGTAGCCGCAATGATACGAGCGCTCCCCTGCTTCTGAAGCAGGCTGCGCAGGGCGCCAGCCGCATGTTGGGCGGCGGATTCCCCCAGCGATTTTGCATCTTTCAATACCCGAACGTTCACTCGCTACTCCTGACTGACCGATATTTTCGTTGCGGCCTTCGACAACAGCGCCGCAGATTCCTGATCCAGATACACATGGGCCCGGGGATGGGTTTGCAAAAGCGATCCAGGACACGCGGATGTGACCGGGCCTTCCAGCGCCTTCTGCACGGCCTCAGCCTTACTCTGGCCGGGTACACAGCAAACGATGTAGCTGGCGTGAACCAGAGTGGGACAAGTCAAGGTCAGTCCGATGTCCGGCACGGCGGAAAGGCCCGGCCAATGTCCTTCATTGACCTGTTGCAAGCGGCAACGTTCATCCAGAGTGACGGTCCGCACCGGATAAGGGTCCTGAAAATTAGCTTCATGCGGATCGTTAAAACCAATGTGGCCGTTTTCTCCAAAGCCCAGAAAAGAAATATCGATGGGCGCCGCGGCCAGCAGGTCCGCATAGCGGCGGCATTCGGCGGCCATGTCCGGCGCATCTCCCGCCAGATAGTGGGCCTTTCCGGGATGTACGCGGTCCACCAGGTTGCGCTTGAGCCAGCCGGCAAAACTCTGGGGATGGGTCTTCGCCATGCCGAAATATTCATCGACGTGAAATGCTTCCACGCGGCCCCAATCAATCTCAGGCAGTCCCACCAGAACATCGAGCATGGGCAACTGGGAATTCGCGGCAGAAAAGATCAGCCGTGCCCGGCCATGGTCCCGGATGGCTTGGCGAATCAGGCCGGCGGCATACTCCGCCGCCTGCTTCCCCATCGCTTCTTTAGTCCCCGATACGAAAACGGACAGTGCGTTCCCTGATGATGTCGTCGTCACCACAGTCGTCTTTCTGAAAGCAATGGTTACTTGTACACGGTTGCGCCGCCGCGATGCTCCATCTCATCCCGCCGGCCTTTGGCCACCACTTGAATTTCCACGCGTCCCAACAAGAGCCCCGGAGAATAGGCGCTCACTACGGAGCGGCCAACCCGGTCCGTAGCGCGAAAAGCAATGCGCGTGAGGCCGGCAATGGCATTCCAGGTAAATCCCGCAGGATGTCCCGCCCAAATCTGGGGCAAGAGCTCCCCAGGTCCGTAAGAAGTAAAGGAGATCGGATGATAGGCCGAAGGCACCACCGTCCCATCCTTATCCACCACCGCCGCCGTGACGTACGCGAAACTGTCGCGGTCCCCGGAGCGGACTTCCTGCACGTCGGAGCTCAGCTGCACCCGCACGGCGGGTCCAGCCGTCTTGCGCGTATCGCTGAGCGACTGCTTTCCCGAGCGCGCCACCGCCTGCAAGGTCCCCGGCTCGTAGGCGACCTCCCAAATGCGCGGCGGATGCGCCAGACCGGGATAGGTGTCGCCCCGCTCGGTCCCCAGCGAACGGCCGTTTAAGAACAGCTCCACTTCCTCCAGATTGCTGTACACCTTGACGGAGCGCTTGCTTCCCTTCTCCTCCGGCCAACTCCAGTGCCCGCAGATATGCACCATGGGCTGGGCGCTCCACTGGCTCTGGTAGAAGTAGAAGACGTCTTTGGGAATACGCCATGAGTCCGCCATGCCGAAGGTAACGACATGTGGGATGACCGGATCGTATTCCTCCCCGTCATAGTCGAACTGGTGCCACAGAACGCTGCCAGCGATCCAGGGGCGCCGATTGACCTCGCTGATAAATTTCTCGTGCTCGATGCAGCCCAGGTCTTCGCTGTCCGGCCCCATCCCGTAAATGCCGCGGCCAATTCCGGCCGCCGTGTACTCCTCGATCATGTATTTCCGGCCGGGATGGTTTTTATGATCGAGATCGTCCTCTTCAAAACTGCGGTACAGTCCGTCGACGTCCACCACCGCTTTCACTTTCTCCGCGCGCGGATCGTGCATGGTGACGACGCGCGTGGGATCAAGCTCGCGGTATTTGCTCAGAATGCCGGCAATCATATCGGTGGATTGTTCGGGCTGGTCGACCTCGCCGGAAATGCCCCACATGATGACGCTGGGATAATTGCGATCGCGGAAGATCATTTCCTCCGCTTCTTTGCTCTGAATGGCAACGTATTCGGCGTTGGTTTCCACTTCTTCCCCGATGAACAGTTCCTCCAGGACCAGCAGGCCCAGCTGATCACAGGCTTCCATCACCGCCGGATCATGGGGATAGTGGCTGGTGCGGAAGAAGTTGCAGCCCATGTCGCGGATCAGCTTCATGTCGGCAAAATGGCGGGAATTCGGCAGCGCATTCCCCATCCCGGGATAAGACTGGTGCCAGGTCGTGCCCTGCAATTGCAGGCGCTTGCCGTTGAGAAAGAAGCCTTCATTGGTATCGAAGCGAAACCAGCGCAGGCCACAGGGGATCTCCTGCACATCGACCAGCCGATCGCCATCGAACACAGAAGCGCGAATACGATAAAGGTGCGGCGTGTCGGGATGCCACAAGCGCGGATTGTTCACGTGCAAGGTCTGATGACAGGCGCCGGAAGCGGCCCCGGCGCCGGCCGCGGCGGCAGCGTTCGCTTTTGCTACCAGGGAACCGGCAGGATCCAGAACTTCAAAGAGGACATTGAGATTGGCGGCCTGCGCACTCGCATTCGTGATGACCGCGTAGACGTCGATGTCCGCCGAACGATCACTGACTTGCGGGGTCCGCCAATAGAGGGACGAACAATAGACCGGATCGGTGACCAACAGCCAGACGTCGCGGTAAATTCCGCCGTAGAAGGTAACGTCCGTCTTTACCGTAGGAGAGATGTTCTGGTTGTAGACGTTATCTACCTTGACCACCAGGACGTTCTCATCCTTGCCGAAGCGCGCCTGAGCGGTGATATCAAATTCAAAGCCGGTATATCCGCCCTTATGGGTGCCGACGCGTTCTCCGTTCAGCCAAATCTCCGCGACCTGGTTGGCCCCTTCGAATTGCAGAAAGATGCGCTTGCCCTTGCGGTCTTCACTGAGTGTGAAATGTTTGCGATACCAGCCAATTCCGCGGAAGTACCCAGGCTGGTCATCGCTGCCGTCGAAGGCATTCCAGGTGTGGGGCAAGAAGATGGAATCCCACCCGGAGTCGTCGTAGCCCGCCTGCATGGCCGCGCGGAACTTAGGCTCAATTACAGATCCCAGGACCGGGTTGCGGTCGAAGGAGCCCAGCGCGCCACCGCCCTGGGCCTGGCGGCGGAAGAGCCACCCCTGGTTGAAATTTTCCCGTACCCGCGGCGCGCTGGCCGCGTCCTGAGCCCAAAGCTTCCACGGGACATTGGGCACGGCGAGGGCCGCCAGGCCGGCGGCAGTCACTCCGATAAAATCTCTGCGTCTCATGGTCCCTCTTGTGACGCGGGCCGGGCCCGTTCCTGATCCTGTTCGAAAGAAAATCCTGGCAATTTTGCCGCTCCAGAGTTTCCCCTGGAGCGGCTTCCAGCAGTTTAGAACGTCGCGCGTATCCCTAACTGTCCGTGCCGCCACTGGTTGTTCGGTTGGTTCTGGAACAAGCCAAAGCTGCCCTGGCTGGCCGCGGAATACCGAGTATTGGGGGCGCCGAAGTTGGGATGGTTGAAGGCGTTAAAGAACTCGCCGCGAATTTCCAGCGACACCCGCTCGCCCACCTGGAAAGTCTTCGAGAGGGTTTGATCGAGGTTGCGGATGGGATCGGTGCGGCACGAGGAGATGTAGCGCGGCGTGCTGCCGGCGCGCTCATCGCCAGGATTGGCGAAGGCGTCCCAGTTGAAGTAGGAGCCGTTGCCCATCACCACGTCGTGGGCGCTCAATCCGCTGCAGGGATCACCGATCAGATTGGGGCGTTGCGCGCCGCCATTGATGCGGTTGGACGACATGCGGATGGCCAGCGGCTGGCCGGACTGGAAGGTCACAAAGCTGCTGAGCTTCCATCCCCCAAATATCGCGTCCAGCGCCCGGTTCATGTTATTGCCGAAAGCCTTACCTTTGCCGAAGGGCAGTTCGTAGGTAGCGGCGATGACAAAACGGTGGGGCGTGTCATTGGCGGAGATGCTGCGCTCCCCGGCCAGGTTCCCCTTGTCTTGTACGCCCGCGAAGGACCCCAGGCTGCTTCCCAGCGAAGAGTTGGCGCCGGAATCAGAGTCGGAGGTCATGTGCGCATAAGTGTAGTTGCCGGTGAAGCTCAGACCATGAGAGAGGCGTTTTTCGAAGCGGACCTGCAATGAGTTGTACAGCGACGCCGCGCTGAAGGGGGTGTAGCCATACAGAGCGACGAACTGCGGGTAAGGCCGCAGAATGTTGACGCGCGGAATCGTGTCGTTGTTGTAGCTGGAAGTCGGCTCGTTGAAGAGCGGCGCCGGCATGCCCGGCAGCTGCACAAACAGGTATTGGAAGGGATTGGGCACTTGTTCGTTCAAATACGCGGTGCCGCAAATGGAGGGATCATTGGGATCGCATTTGACCCGGTCTTCCGCGCTGACGTAGTTCTGGCTGCGCAGCGATTTATCCCATGGCAGGTGCGTGCTGCGGTTGGCCGAGTAGTTGACCTCAATCAGCATATTGCCGGGAAGCTGGCGCTGGACGCCCAGGTTCCACTGATAAATCTCGGCGTTGCGCACGCTGAGACCGGCATGGTTGAAGTTCTCCAGGCCATAGAGGGTGAGCGGGCCGTATTTCCCATCCTGAGGGAGGCTGAGGCCATCCGGGAATGGGTTTGCCATGGAGGCATGCTGGGTGAAACCGCTGTCCAGCGTGGCATGGAAAGGCACGCTACCGTTCCAAGCCGTGCCACCGTATTGCCAGTTGGTGGCGAAATTCAGGCCATAATAGACGCCGGCCCCGCCGCGCACCACAGTCTTATCATTCACGGCATAAGCAAAGCCAAGGCGCGGGCCGATGTTGTTGAGGTCCCCGTTGCTGTGGCGCATGTTGTCGTTGGCCAGGATAGAGGTGCCGTGGAGTTCTCCGCCCTGCCATTCTCCCAGCGCCGGAACGTAGATTCCCGCGTCGCAGGTGAAGCAGGTGAACTGATTGCGGTTGTAGCGCTCGGTATAGGGCGTGCTCCACTCATAGCGCAAGCCCAGGTTGACGGTCAGGCGTGAGCTCACTTTCCAATCGTCCTGCACGAAGAAGCTGGTCTCCATCGATTTGTTGGCGACCGCGGGCACTTCTGTCAGTACGTCGGTATACAAGCTGCCATCGTCGGGATAATCGAGCAGAAGCGAAGCCAGGTCATTGCCGTCACTGTTCACCGACCCATCCAGCACGTCCTGCGCGGTGTAGACCTGGCTGAAGTTGAAAGCGCCGGCAGTGTTGCTGGGCTGGAAAAAGTTGTTCAGGAAAATACGGCGCTCGCCGCCAAATTTGAAGTTGTGATTGCCATGCGTCTTGGTCATCTGTGACGCAAACGACCACTGGGTATCCGTCTCGCGGGACACGGTGCAGCAGGCCGTGGCCGAGAGTCCCTGATATTGCGAGAAGGTAATGGAGGGGAATGCCGGACGATGGTAGTAATCGTTGTCGATCAGCGCAGTGGGGAAACCCACACCCGAGCCATTAATGTTGGTGGGATCGACGGTGACCGGCACATCCGAGGGCGTGTTGAAGCGAGTCAGGGTGATGCGGTTCACCCACATGAAAGTGCCGGAAGGCGCCCAGTTATGGGAGAGCGTGATGCCCTCTGTGCGGGCCCGGGTGATGTTCTCCGACAAGAACGGGTCCGGCGTGGTGTTGCTTTCGCGCCGCATGTAGTAGCGGCCGGTCATCCAGCTCTTTTCATTGAAGTAGTAATCCAGTTTGCCGTCCAGCTGCCAGCCCGGGATGTTCTGCACCGCGTTCTGCACGAAGTTCGGCGCGCCGGTGGTGGGATCGACTTCACGATTGGGCAAGGGCAAAAGGTTGATGAGCGCCAGTCCGAGAGGATTCAGGCGGTCAGCAGGAATCACGTTCAGCGTGTCTTCGCCGTCCACGTCGGCGTGGAATTGCGGACGAGTGGTGCCCACGATGGGACCGGCGGGATCGTAAATCTGAACTGGAGAGCCATCGCTCGGATTAAAGGACTGCGAGAAGTTGCCGGTGCGTTCCAGCGGGGTGGGCACCACGGTGGAAATCACGAAGGGCTGGTCGAAGTGGTCGCGCTCAAAATCGAAGAAGAAGAAAGCCTTCTTCTTCACAATGGGCCCGCCGATGGAACCGCCGTACTCTTCGCGCTTATAGACGGCGCGCGGCTCCCCGGCCTGATTGGCAAACCAGCCGTTGGCATCGAGCCAGGGGCGGCGAGTGAAGTAGAAGGCGCTGCCGTGCAAGTCGTTGGTGCCGGACTTGGTGACCATGCTGATCACGGTGCCACCGTTGCTGCCGTATTCGGCGGAGTATCCGTTATTCAGGAGCTTGAATTCCTGAATGCCCTCGACGGAAGGCCGGTAGGTGACGTTGTTGACGCCGCCTTCGCCGCCTTCGGGAACGGAGGCCACCGCGCCATCCAGGCGCAATTCAGAGGTAAAGGTACGCTGGCCGTTGGAGGAAAAATTCAGTCCGCCGAGCGCATTGACATCGCCGCCATTCACATTGGTGACGCCGGGCGCGAGAAAGACGAGCGCGGTTGGGTTGCGGTCGAACAGCGGCATATCGAGGATGTAGTTCCCGGAAACCGTCGTTCCCAGCTCATTGCTCACGGTGTTGATGAGGGGGGCTTCCCCGCCCAGCACGGTGATCTGGGTTTGCGCGCCAACCTGCAGAGAGAAGGACAGGTCTATCTGTTGCCCGATGAGCAAGACGATGTGCTCGCGCTGGGCTGTCTTGAAGCCATCGACGGTGACGCGCGCCGAGTAGGAAGCGGGGGGCAGGGCCGGAAAAATGCACAGCCCTTTCTCGTCCGTCGGCCGGGCCGTTTCGACGCCCGTCCCCTCATTGGTCATGGTCACCAGAGCCTTGGGCAAGAGAGCTCCGGTGGGATCGGTCACGGTGACGCGCACGAGAGCGGTGTCGACACCTTGCGCATGAAGGGTTGCGGCCAAGGCGAGAACTACCGCCAGAAAAGAGAAGCAGGAAAGCAGTCGGGTGTAACAACGCATCGATTCCCCCTGGGACATCTCGATGGCGGGAAGCTACCTGAAATTTCCGATTGCTGTCAAGAATATTCTTATTTTTAAGAAATATTTCTCGAAATTGTGTTTTTTGCAGTAGACTCAGGGGGCGCAAAAAGACCCAGCAAGTTGTCTCCAATTCCCGGCAGGAGATGCTTATCATGTTCATTTTTAAACCTTTAACTGCTGATCATCAGAGAAAATCCCGGTCCGTGGCGCAAACTTGCGGTTTCTTTCTCTTGGGCATTCTTCTTCTGACCTCCTGCCAGAAAGCCCCCAAGCCCACGGTCGCGCCCGTCCCCCGTTCTTCTATCCAAGTCACGGTGCAGGCGGACGGGGTTTCAGTCGTCTCTTCCGCGGCTGAGTTTGTGCTCTCCTCCTCGGGATATCTGAGCGCCAAGCTGCGAAAAAATGGTGCGTACCTTACCCTCGACGATGCGCAGGCCGGAGGTGGACAAAAAATTGTGGTGGGCGGCAAAGCGATTTCCGACTTCGTGTTGGATCTCTCGCATGCGCAAGTGCGCGAGGCCACCGGCAAGCTGGGGAAGACGGGGAAAGAAGTGATGGTGGAGGCGCACAGCGCGAGCACCGGCCTGGACGAGACATTGCGGCTGGAACTGTACGACGACTTGCCGAGCCTGGCGATTCTTTCCGCTACCCTGCACAACTCGAGCAACGCCGCCGTCCCGCTCGATGAATTTACCCTGCAGGAGCACCACCTGAATGCGTCGATTGCCGACGCGAAGGCCCAACCCCATGCCCTGTGGGCCTTCTTTGGATCCAGCCTGAAGTGGGGCAAAGATGAGATTCTTCCGCTGCCGGCAAAATTTTCGCAGGAGAACCCCTTCAGCCTGCCGGTCGACGTGGATGGAGATGCGGGAGGGGCCGGCGGGGGAATTCCCGTGGTCGCCTTCTGGACGCGCCAGGTGGGCGAAGCCATCGGACATATTGAAACCCTGCCTTTGGTGCTTTCCATTCCGGTGCAAACGGAAAGCGACGGCCGCGTGACCGCGGCAGTCCGCCTTCCGGCGCAGACCACCTTGCAGCCGGGAGAAACTTATTCCACGCCACGCACCTTCGTGGCCGTTTACGCCGGAGATTATTACCAGCCCTTGAGCCTGTGGGCCCAAGCCCTCGACCGCGAAGGCCTGGCGCGGCCGTCTTCCAACCCCGAAGACTACGCCGTGAGCTGGTGTGGGTGGGGATACAAGGCGGACGTCACGCCCAAGCAGATGACCGGCACCATTCCCAAACTCAAAGAGCTGGGCATCCACTGGGCCACACTGGACGACCGTTGGTTTAATAATTATGGAGACTGGAAAGCGCGCGCAGATACCTTCCCCGGCGATTCCATGCAAAAGCTGGTGAAGGATTTTCATGCACAGGGGATCAAGATACAAATCTGGTGGCTGCCGCTGGGCGTGGAAATCGGACAAAACTCCAGCGGCGACCACAAATACATGATGTCCGATGTGGCCAAAGAGCATCCCGACTGGCTGATTCTGGATAAAAGCGGCAAGCCCGCGCTGATGGCGCGCAATCTGGCCACCCTGTGCCCAGCTCTACCGGAAGTGCAGGCCTATCACAAGCAACTCACCGAACGCTTTATCCGCGACTGGGACTTTGACGGCCACAAACTCGACAATATCTTTGCCACTCCCCGCTGCTACAACCCGAAACACCATCACAAATCGCCGGATGACTCGGTCCATGCAATGGGGGAAGTGTACAAAGTCATCTTTGAGGCCACCCGCGCCCTCAAGCCCGACAGCGTCACCCAAAGCTGTGCCTGCGGCACGCCGCCCAGCCTGGCGTGGTTTCGCTACATGGACCAGGCGGTGACGGGCGACCCGGTAGGCGCAGCCCAGGTACGGCGGCGGATCAAGATGTACAAAGCTATCCTCGGGCCCAAATTCGCGGTCTATGGAGACCACGTCGAACTTACCCGCATCCTCGATCCCAATACTCCGAAAGTGCGGCAGCTGGGAGAAGACTTTGCCTCCACCATGGGGACGGGAGGAGTTCCCGGTACGAAATTCACCTGGCCGGATTATGGCGCCAAGTTCTCGCCCATCTATCTGACACCGGAGAAAGAAGCGCACTGGAAGAAGTGGATTGGGCTGTACAACGAAAAAATGCTTTCTCAGGGAGCGTTTGAAGACCTTTACACCCTCGGCTATGACGATCCGGAGGGCTATGCCATCGCGAAAGACGGCAAGATATATTACGCGTTCTTTGAACCCGAGCCCAGCCCTGCGACCACGGCGGTTTCGCCCTGGGAGGGGGCCGTCGAACTACGTGGTTTGCAGGCCCAGGCATACAAAGTCGTGGACTATGTGCACGAAAAAGATTACGGGACCGTACAAGGTCCCGTGGCCAAGCTGAAAGTACATTTCCAGGACAATCTATTGCTGGAAGCAACGCCTGTGGCAGGCCCGGCGCGATAAACGCCGGGAGCTGCCTGGTCAATTCTTGCGGCCTGCTTCCAGTCCGGAGCTACCTTGATCGAACCCGGGTTGCACATGAACCACGCCGAACTGCCGGTCTTCCTCTTCGCGATGCGCCGCCATCGCCCAGAGAAAGCCCATGCGGTGGCCGGGTACGGCCACATTGGGGTGATACCCGCTGGGCATCAGCACGGCATCACCCTCGCGCACTACGGTGACCAGTTCGGGATACTCGGTGTCGTTGTACACCATCTGTATGCCGTAAGCGGGATGCGGCATATCGACATACACGTAGATTTCTTCCAGCATTTTGGCGTGTTCATGGGGCGGCCAGCTCGTCCAGTTGCCGGGATCGGAATGGGTAAGCCCGGCCACCAGGCGGCCCGCCTGAATATTTTTGGCCAGCAGCATGTTGAGATGGCGGGTGGAGCCCGGCCCGCCGGTATCAAACTTCAAGCCCGGATCCTTGGCGATCTCGGCATAGCGGACCACCTGCAGGGGATACTGCCGGGAAACTTCGGCGGAAAACTCCGCCAGGTCCACGGCAGACGAGGTGGTCATTTCCACTTGGGCATCGCGCGGGATGTACATGGCGTCGTACTTCCCCAACAGCGTGGTCGCGGTTGGGGTTTTTACTTCGGCTTCCCCGCTCAGGCAAATCAGGCCGGTCTCGCGCTCCCCAGTGGCAAAGCTTACCGAGGCGAGATCGAGGTCCAGGATAATCCGCCCGTACGCCAGGTGACGCATAGTGCTGTTGTCCGGGGAGACCGCAATGTGGCGTCCCTTGCGGGCATTGGTCTTGCGAAAGATCATTTTTTCCGCCGAGTAAGCCGGGGTGGTCATAAATTTGTTCCTTTCTGCGGAGGCGCAGATCGCCGGTGTGGCCCGCAGATGCGGCAAAGATGTGATGGTGCGAAATTTATTTCTTTTTCTTTCGCTTTCATTCGCTCCCCTTCTTGTAGTGGAAGCGGGCGGAGCAGCGCAAGTGGAAATCGTGCGCGGCGAAGATTTTTCCGAAGCCAGCCGTAATCTGGCGAGAGAGGGACCCCAGCTATGTGCTTTCCCATACAGTGCGCGCGAGCGTGGTCAAGCCTATGGCTTCTCTTCACATTCGCCACGATTTTTCCGGCGGGCGGAAACGCCCAAGCTACTTCTTCCCTTTCGCTCATGCCGCAGCCGGCCTCGATTTCCGATCAGGCGGGACAAATGCCGCTGGATGCAAACTTCCGCATAACGACCGGCCACTTCAGCGATGACCGGCTGGAACACGCCATCGACCGGGCGTTGCAGCGACTCAGCGATCGCACGGGATACATCCTCTTGCGGGCAAAGGCCTCAGACGCACCACCTCATGGGGAACTGTGGCTCGATGTCGCCGCCGCAGGAATGCCGGTACAAGGGACGCAGGAGGACGAAAGCTACACTCTCGATGTCGGTCCCCAGCGAGCAGTCCTGCATGCGGCGACGGTAGTTGGTGCGCTGCGCGGGCTGGAAACTTTTCTGCAATTGCTGGACGCCGACGGCAAAGGATTTTACTTCCATACTGCAAGGATTAACGACCATCCCCGTTTTGTCTGGCGAGGACTTCTGCTCGATGTCTCGCGTCATTGGCAGCCAGTCGCGAATATCAAGCGGCTGCTCGACACCATGGCGGTGGTCAAACTCAATGTCTTTCACTGGCACTTGTCCGACTATCAGGGGTTCCGGATCGAAAGCAGACAATTCCCTCGCCTGCATGAACTGGGGTCCGACGGCCTTTACTACACGCAAGCGGAAGTGCGCGACATTGTGGCCTATGCGCGCGAGCGCGGCATTCGCGTGGTGCCCGAGTTCGACATGCCTTCGCACGCGCATTCCTGGCTGATCGGATATCCCGAACTGGCCAGCCTGCCGGGCCCGTTCACCTTCACGCATCAATTCGGCATCGATTCCGTCAACCTCGATCCCACCCAGGAGAGCACCTATCGTTTTCTGGACACGTTTCTGGGCGAGATGACTTCACTTTTTCCCGACCGGTACTGGCACATTGGCGGAGATGAAGTGGAAGGCTCGTCATGGGACAAGAGCCCGCGCGTCCAGGCCTTCATGAAACAGAACGGCATGAAAGACAACGGCGCGCTGCAGGCTTATTTCAATCAGAGGCTGGTCGAACTGCTGGAAAAACACGGCCGGCGCATGGTGGGCTGGGATGAAATTGTGCGGCCCGACCTGAGACGGGACGTGTTGGTGCAATCGTGGCTGGGCCCGCAATCCCTGGCCACGGCCGCAAAGTTGGGCTTCGACAGCGTCCTTTCTGGACCGTATTACCTGGACAAGATGGAGCGTATCTCCAAACAGTATCTGGCTGATCCGGTCCCCGACGAGACGCACCTTACCGCGGCGGAAGCCGCGCACATCCTGGGCGGTGAAGTCTGCGTGTGGACGGAGCTGGTCGCGCAGGAGAACCTGGATACCCGGGTATGGCCGGCCAGCGCCGCCATTGCCGAGCGTTTCTGGTCTCCCCGCGAGGTGCGCGATAGTGATGACATGTATCGCCGCTTACCGGCCATCAGCCTGGCCCTGGAAGAAGCGGGCAGCCAGCATCACACAGCCATGGATGCCATGTTGCGCCGCACGGGGCGAGGAGAGATTTCGCCCGAGGTGCGGCAGTTCTTTGGCTTGATCGAGCCGCTGCGCCTGGGCGCGCGCGAGGAGGCGCGGCAAGCCTCGCAGCTTACGCCGCTGGTGGCGCCGGGAGACATCGCCATTCCCGATCCTCCCGCGGCCCGAAATTTCAGCAGACAAATCCATGAATTTCTGGCGGACCCCGGGCATGCCGCTCATCGCGATGAACTCACCGCAGAGCTGCGATCCTGGCAAAAGCTGGGGCCTGCGATCCACAGTCTGGCGCAACGCGCGCCGTTGTTTCAGGACGGCGAAGAAACCGCCGCCAGCCTAAGCGCGCTGGGGAAAACGGGAGAGGAAGCGATGGCCTGGATCTCCCGCGCAGCAACGCCACCGCCGGAATGGTCCCGGCAGCAGGCCGCGCTTTTAGCCCACGCGCAGATACCGCAGGGACTGTTACGCATCGCCGTGCTGGATGCCATCCAGGAACTTGTCAAAGCAGCCAATGGGGGAAATCCATGAAGCCATTCGCAGTCACCGTGAAAAAGCGCAATTGCACCAACTATCTGTGGACTCTTGCTTTCGCATGTCTGCTTTGCAGCGCAGCCCAGGCCGTGTTCGCGCAGGAACATTACGCCGTCGCCATGGAACGCAACGTTGCCGTCCCCATGCGTGACGGCACGATTCTGCGGGCCGACATCTACCATCCCCAGGCGGAGGGCCGCTTTCCCGTCCTGCTTACGCGGACGCCTTACGACAAGCAGGACGAGCGCGAGACCTGCTTCGTTGCCGCTGAGCGCGGCTATGTCGCCATTGCGCAGGACGTGCGCGGACGATTTGCCTCCGAAGGCGAGTGGTATCCCCTCAAGAATGAGTCCGCCGATGGCTACGATACGGTGGAGTGGGCGGCCGCCTTGCCTTATGCCAACGGCAAGGTGGGGATGTTCGGCTCTTCCTATGTGGGGGCCACGCAGTTTCTGGCTGCCATCGCCCACCCGCCCCACCTGGCCGGACTTTTCCCCGGGGAAACCGGATCGGACTATCACGATGGCTGGGTCTACCAGGGCGGGGCCTTCGAACAGTGGTTGAACGAGTCGTGGATTGCGCGTGTCTCGTGGAACACACTGGACCGGCGCCTGACCAAAGATACCAATCCCTTCCTGTGGGTGGAGAAGCTTCCCCTCAGCTCGTACCCGGTACAAATACCGGCGCCGCAGGAAAATCTTGCGCCGTATTTCTTCGACTGGCTGGCACATCCGGCTTACGACGAATATTGGAAAGCCATTTCGATTGAAGAACACTACGAGCAGATTGATGTCCCGGTATTTCACTTCGGGGCGTGGTACGACATTTTTCTGCGGGGCACGCTCCGCAACTATGCCGGACTGAAAGCCCGCGCAGGGAAGGAGAGCGCGCGCGACCATCAGCGTCTGATGATTGGCATCGGCGGCCATGCCGGCGGTGGAAGGAAGGTTGGCGAGCTCGACTTCGGCCCACAAGCCGGAATCGAGGAAGACGCCCTCATGTTCCGTTGGTATGACAGCGTGCTGAAAGGCCTGCCCACCGGCATCGAGCAGGACAAGCCGGTCAGGATTTTCGTGCTGGGCAAAAACGAGTGGCGCGATGAGAATGAGTGGCCGTTGGCCCGCGCCAAGAGCACACGCTACTATCTGCAATCTTCCGGCAACGCCAACTCTGCGCATGGGGATGGCAGCTTCGCGCTACAAGCTCCGGACGCCCCCAGCAGCCGCGACACATTTGTGTATGACCCGGCCAAGCCGGTGCCCACTCACGGAGGCCCGCTGTGCTGTGATCGCAGTCGCTTCATCCCCGCCGGCCCCGCCGATCAGAGGGCCATTGAAGATCGCCCTGATGTTCTGGTCTACACCACGCCGGCCTTCACGCAGGACTTCGAAGTCACCGGGCCCCTGAGCCTGGAGCTGTATGCCAGCTCCTCCGCGCTCGACACCGACTTTACCGCCAAGCTGGTGGATGTATGGCCGAATGGTTATGCCCAGAATCTGGCGGAAGGCATCCTTCGCATGCGCTATCGCAACTCGCGGGAACGGGCGGAAAACATGAAGCCGGGAACGATCTACCCTGTCGCGATTGATATGGTGGCGACGAGCAACGTATTTTTGGCCGGGCACAGGCTGCGCCTGGAGATTTCCAGCAGCAACTTCCCTCGCTTTGACCGTAATCTGAACACGGGCGAAGACCAGGCGCATGCGACGCGAACCGTGAAGGCCAGCAACACGGTCTGGCACGACCAGAAGCACCCATCCGCATTAGTGCTTCCGGTCGTACCGCAGTAATTTGCCCTAAGCGGCGGGCGGGTGGTCGAGAATCTGTTCGGTTTTGGGGTCGAAGTAAATTTTCTTGCCCGTCCAATAAGCACGCGTCGCCATCATGCATGCCACCGAATGCGAGAACCCATGCTGCACGGTGGCGTTGGGCTGCTTTCGCTGGCGCAGACAGTCCAGCCAGTTGGTCATGTGGGAGAGATCTTCATCGGCAATTCCCATCGGCGGCAGCCCGGTGTCTCCCGGCAGCAATATATCTTTGGAGATCCGCTTCTTATCGATGTCGTTGTCCTGTTCGTGATTGCCGGTTTCTTCCACCATCTGCCAACGAGGACTGCCTTCCCCGCCAGTATTGTAGAGAGTCGCCTTCTTCCCCATGATGCGCGAATATCCGGTGGCGTCATTGCCGAAGCTGGTGGAGTAGCTGAGCAGGAAACCTTTGGGATAGGTCAGCAGGGCCTGGAAGGTGTCGGGGTTTTGCCGCCCATCGTGCCAGGCAAAGATGCCCCCGTTGGCGACCGCGGATTCGGGATACTTCTCATCCATGAAGAAATGGACCAGGTCGCTGCCATGACTCATCCATTGATCGGGAATGCCGCTGGAAAACTCGGTATAGAGCCGATATTCGAAATAAAGCTGGGGATCGAAAGGACGGTAAGGTTTGTTCATCAGCCAGGCGCGCCAATCGGTGTCCTGTTCCCGGATCTGCTTCACCTCACGCCGTCCGCGCCAGCGCGGACCGTGGTAGTTCCAGGCGATTTCGTACTTGCTCACATTGCCCACCGCGCCACTTTTGATGATGTCGCGCACGGCCAGCTGGTAAGGCTCGCTGCGATGCTGCGTACCGATCTGCACAATCAGGTTCTTGGCCAGGACGGCGTCCCGCGCCGCCTTTACTTCTTCCAGCACGTTGCCCATGGGCTTTTCGCAGTATCCGTCTTTGCTGGCGTCGGCCACCATTTTGAGGAGCGGAGAGTGCGAATGTTCCGGGGTGGAAATGATGACGGCGTCCAAATCCTTTAATGCGATCAGCTCTTCCGGATGGCGGAAGGCGCGCGGCGCCTTGCCGTAGATTTTGCGGTTGGCTTCGACCGATTGCTCGAGATTATGGGTCCAGAGATCGCAGACCGCCGTCATCTCGACGTTGAATTTGTCCTTCAGTTCGCCCACCATGCCGGTGAGCTCCATGCCACGCACCCCGGGCCCGATGTGGCCCAGCGAAATACGGTCATTCGCGCCCACAATGCGGTCGTAGGACAGTGCGGTGCTGCTCAAGGCGGCGGTGCCGGCCGCAACCACAGCGCTGTTCTGGAGAAATTCTCTGCGATTCATTCTCTCCTCCTCATTCTTGCTTCGATCACTCTTTGCCTGCCAGATCAAACATTGCCTAAACGGATTTCATCCGCCAGATGGTCAGCTGCACGATACGCCAAGGTCATGATGGTGAGGGTGGGCGACTTCTCAGGATGGGTAGGAAAGCATGAGGCGTCGACCACTAACAGATTGGGAATATCATGGCAACGGTTCCAGCCATCGAGCACCGAAGTCTTGGGGTCCTCGCCCATGCGCGCGCCGCCGGCTTCGTGGGTCACGCTTCCCATTGGATAAGGCGGCCTCTTTTCGTAGGGCAGAATTTCTGCGCCGGAGGCCCGCAGAATCTCCTCGATCTGCCCATAAATCTCGTCGCGCAGAGCGAAGGCCTGATCGTATTCCGCGTTGGTGTGGAAGCGGACTTGCGGAATGCCGTAACGGTCGGTCAGGCCGTCCGGATCAATCTCGACAAAGTTATGGGCAAAGGCGAGTCCTTCGCCATACCCGCCCATGCGAACCGAGGCGGGATACAACTCTTTGATTTTTTTCTTGTAGGCCGCCCCGAATCCCGGAGCATCCGCTCCCGGCCCCGGCCCGACATCGCAACCGCTCGCTACGTGCAGCTGATAACCGCGCAGGAACTTGTCACTCTTCTGTTTGTAGTTATAGCGAGGGAAATAGATAGGGCTGGCTCCCGGGCCATCTTCGTTGACCGTGGCGCGTCCTTTGAGTTGGGGCAGAATGGCGTCTACGCTGTTCAGGGCCACATGCTCGGTCACATATTGCCCCAGGGTGCCGCTGCTGTTCGCCAGCCCCTGGGGAAAGTCCCGGGTGCGCGAATTGAAGAGAATCCGGATCGACTCCACCATCGACGCGCCGAGGACCACAGACTTGCCATAGACCTCATATTCCAACCCATTCGTAGTGTCGATAAAGGAAACGCCCCGGGCCTGGTTGGTGTCGGGGTCGAGCAGAACGCGGTGCACGGCGGCATGCGTGCGCAGGGTGAAATTACTGACGGTCTTCAGCTTGGGGATCAGCACTTCCAGCGTACTGAAGCGCGAGGCGGTATCGCAGCCATAGTTGCATGCTCCGCAATAATGGCAGGGATAGCGTCCGTCGTAGCGTTTGCTGAGGACCGCCAGCGGGGTGGAAGCGGCGCGGATCCCCAGCTTGGCCGCGCCTTTCCGTACGATGGCTTCCCCACAGCGCGCATTGAAACCGGGCAAGGCATTTTTGTTGTGGGGAGAATTGTAGAAATCGATGGGCCCGCCGGAGACCCCGATCAGGGCCTCGGTCTGGTCGTAATAGGGCTCGATGTCCTGGTAGGTAAGCGGCCAATCTTCGCCAAACCCATCCTGCAGGCTTTTGGGCTTGAAATCGAGGGGACCGAAGCGGCTGGATTGTCTTCCCCAGACCAGGGTCCGGCCACCCACCGCGCGCAATCGCGTCCAGGTGAATTTGGCGCCTGGGGCCAAGGCATAAGGATCATTCTGGGGAACGGTAAAAAGGTCCTCCGTCCACTCATTGATCTTCCACTCCATGCCCAGAGGAAGATGGCCGTACTTGCCGGGCTTGCCACTACCGCGATAGGGCCATTCGAAGGGGAACTTATGATTGTGAAAATCCTTTGCGGGATCAATCATGCGTCCCGCTTCCAGGCACAAGACCTTCGCCCCCTTGCTGGCAAGAACATAGGCAGCAATCCCACCGGAAGCCCCTGATCCGACCACGATAGCGTCGTAAACCGTCTTGGTTGCCATAGTGGAGCTACTTTACATCCTTACACGATGGAATATTTGCGACAGAGCATTTTCACTTTCTCGACCAGCAGTGGCACGCCACTACGCGCGTCCTTATCGCTCTCATACTCCACCGACATATAGCCGCGATAGTTGGCCTGGGCGAACATTTGCCACACGCGATCCAAATCGACGGCGCCCCCGGTACGGCCAAAGTGGTCCCGGATGTGAACATGCGTGGCATACGGAATACAGGCCGCGATGTCCGCATACATGGCTTCGTCGGTGGGGGCGTCGAAATTGGTGATGTCCAGATTAATGCCGGCATAGGCGGAACCCACTTGCTGCATGATGGCAACCAGCTCCGTCGCGCGAGCGGTAAGGCCGTGATGGTCTTCGATGCCCAGCATAATTCCCCGTTGCGCGGCGTATTCGCAGGCCGGCCGCATGACCTCCACCACCCACGAAATTCCCTGCGCGGTGGTTGCCCCGGGGGGAAGATCTCCGGTGAAGACGCGCAGATGGGAAGCGCCCAGGCGGTCGGTGGCGTCAATCCAACGCTGAATATTGCGCACCTGCTCAGCGCGCTTGCCCGCCTCGGATTGGCACATTTCCGTGCGGATGGCGGCGCCGGAAAACCCCAGGCCCAACTTAAACGCCAGATGACGCAGCGAGTGCAGATATTCGGGTTCGGTGGATTTCAGCCAGTACGTGGTCACGTCGACGCCTTGCACGCCGAGATCGGCGGCATAGTGGAAAAAGTCTTCCATCGTCCAGCGGCCTGATTCCAGATACTTGGCAAAGGAATAGGCGCAACAGCCCACCAGAAGACGCGCTTGCCGTGTTCCGCTGGCATCTTCGGCAAAACTCCGCCCGGGGGCCAGGCCGGGAAGCACGGCAGCGCAGGCGGTGGTCCTCAAGAAATCACGGCGATGCATGTACGGTCCGTCCTTCCTCTTGGCAGAATTTATGCTGGAAGTCCCAGAAATTGCGCCATGGTGCCACCCAAAATCATCTTCCTGGTGGCTTCGGGCACATCGCAGGCATCAAAAAGGGCGCGATACATGCCAACCACGGCTTCGATCCGCGCCAGGTAGGTGTCCGAGCCGAACACCAGCTTGATGAAAGCGCTGGGATCGTTGTTGGGAGTGGCCGTGTCCTGCCCTACGCCCGTCCACCAGAAGATGTCCTGAAAGTGGTTCAGGCGGCCGCGCATCTTTTGCAGGGTCGATCCGCTGACATCAAAAAACACATTGGGATTCCAGCGGGAAACTTCCGCGGCCCATTCATATTCGGGATTGCCACAATGCGCTCCCAGCACGGTCAACTTGGGAAAACGCCGCGCAATTTCCTCTAAATGCACCGGCCGCATGCGGCCCGAGGAAACGTCCTCCGGCTGGTCGAAGACTTCCCGCATCACGATGCCGGTGTGGAACAGGATGATCCACGAGTACTGGTTGGCAAGTTCATAGACCGGATCATAGGATCGATCCACGAAGGCCTTCTTCGGGTTCTCCAGTTCTCCCAGGCCGCGATAGCCCAGGTCATGCAGCTCTTTCACCTGCTGCGCGGCGTCGGCAGCATCGAGTTCCACAAACCCGATCGGAATGATTTGGGCGGGGTGCTTGCGGGCGGCGTCCGCCACCACTTTGCGATGCTGGAACGGAGTCAGAATGCACCCGGTCAAATTCAGCTTGTCGGAGACTTTCAGGAAATTGTCGATGAAATTGGGGTCCTTGGCGTCGAAGTGGATGTGCACATCCACAATGCGGTCGCTGGTGGATGTTTTCCCAGGCGCCGCCTCAGCGGCGGATGCGGCCTGTGCACTCATCACGCCCAGCGGAACAGCAGCGGCCGCAGTGGCAAGAAAATTCCGGCGAGACAGCGAGTTCTTCATGGACTCTCCATGCATTGGTAGATGCGGTGAGTAGTGCTTACTAAGTCTGGTGTTCCGGGTGCGTGCATCCGGGAAACGACGTTAAGAACGACAGCCCTTTGTACTCCAGGACCTCCAACAACCCTATCCGCGATGAATAAAAGCCCTCCACCGTCGCCCCTTTGACCAGGAGGAAAAATTCGTAACCATCGTGATGCGCCTGCGGGTCAATTTCAGGAAGACTCATCGCCGTGAGCAAGGCGTGACGCTGCTCTTGCGACAACTCGGCGAATGCTTTGCCATGCTGGTCGTGAGACAAGCGTTCCAGCAAAGCCATCCCCTTTACCCAAGCCTTCTGCATTTCCGGCTCAAACTCCGCCGCAGAGAATGTCAGGAAGTCGATGTAATCGGCGACGCGGGCGTCCTGGGCCCCGGGTTTTTCGTCCCTGGGAATAATCATTTCGGTCAAAATTTCCAGGTTGCGAAATTCCTGGGGCTTAAAAAATTGCGGAGCGTAGGCGGCGGGGGCAGCGGCAGCGGGGGCAATGCTATGCAGATGGTGCGGCTCGGCCTGAGCCGCGAGCAGATCGGGCGCTAGCCAAGATGCGAGAAAACTCTGGCCCGCTGCCGTGCCCATCAGCAAGCCGAGATGTTGCAGCGCCCGTCTTCGGGAAAAAAGTCCTTGTGCCATGCTTCGTCCTGGCAGCTGGATTCTGGCGGAGGAACCTACAAGCTCCTGACACTCTATGCGAGCTTTTCCCGACTGTCTTTATAATAAGTGGCGGCGGTGCGGGAAAGCCGAGGCTATAGTCTGCTAATTTTTCCTTATTTGTCAATTATTTTTCTTGATTATAAGAAATATTTCCATAAAACTCCTTGATTTCCCCAGCTTTTAAGTCTTCCTATGGCATAATGTTGAGCGGGAAGAAGGTTCGTGAAAACCACACTTCATGATATTGCGAAGCTGGCAAACGTAAGCTCTGCAACGGTTTCGCGCGTTGCCAATGGCAATCCGCAAGTCGACCCAGAGATACAGGCGCGGGTGCATGCCGCCGCCCGTCAGCTGGGCATCGACTTGGCCAGCACGCGCAAGAACCGCGTCATCGCCTTCGTGTTGGGCAATCGCGATAATTTGAACGAATTTCAGTCCCGCATTTTGCTGGGCGCGGAAGCTTACTGCAACCAGCACGGATGGGACCTGCAATTCATCTCCTTCCGCTGCGATCTAAGCGCGCCGGCAGGAAATCTTCGGCTGCCCCCGGCCCTGACCCGCAAAGATCGGGTCAGCGGAGTGATTCTCAGCGGCACCCACTCGGTCAGCATCCTGTCGGCCCTGCGTGACCGGCGTATTCCCTTCTCCGTGGTGGGCAACAACATCATCGGAGACTGGCGTTTGGAAGATTATGACTGCGTGGCCACCGATGACGTGCGCGGCTCCGCGGAAATTACCCAGCACCTCATCTCCATGGGACATCGCAAGATCTGGTACATCGGGAACCGCAGCCTGCCCTGGTATGAGCGCTGCGCCCGGGGCTACACGCAGAGCATTGAGGAAGCGGGACTGGAACCGTACTACAGTGAAATCAGCTCCGAGGACCGCGAGCTGGGATATCTGGCCGTCAAGTCTCTGCTGGCCAAGAAAGAGAATCCCACAGCCATTTTTGCGGGAAACGATCAAGCGGCCACCGGGGTCTATCGCGCCCTACAGGAATCAGGCATACGGGTGCCGGACGATATCAGCGTGGCCGGATTCAACGACACCATGGGAGATCTGCTCTATCCCGCGCTGACCACGGTCCGCGAATTTCCCCGCGAACTGGGACGGCACCTGGCCGAGTTCACCTTGCGACGCATCCAGGAACCCGATCTGCCCCCGCAACAATTGCTGATGCCGACGGAAATGATCCGCCGCGATTCCATCCGCGCCGTCGAGCCGGCATTCGCGGGCATATCCGCAGAGCGGGAACACGCCCGCTAATCCAGTCAGTTATTTTTCCGCGACAATCGCCACTCCCCAGGGCCCCAGACGCAGGGCCTTGCCTTTGGCGACGGCCGCACCTGCCAGTACATCGGAACCGTCCTCATAGGGATAAATCGCGGACTGCTCCGCCCCGGAGAAATTGAAGTAGTAGTGCAACACCTTGCCTTGACTATTGCGGCCGTGTCTGACCTTCACTACCTCCGGCAGCTCCTGGTCCGGCCCGGTGAGTCCGGTGCGCTTCAGGACTTCGCGGATGACTTCACGCTGTAAAGCGTCGCTGAGATAGGCGCCTTCATAGGTCAGCATTCCGCCACCGAATGAATTGCGGGTGATCGCGGGAAATTTCCAATAGGCATCGTCGTAAGAAGCCACCACCTCGGCGGTATCCGGGACCAGAAATTCCGCCCAGGTGGAAGCGGTATTCTGCTCGCCCAGCCCATAAACGTCGGGCTTGAGGCGGGTGGGTTCGGCCAGACTGGTGAATTCCTGATAGTGCACTCCGGCTGCCGCGCGCAGGGGGCCGGGCGCCATTACGTCGCGCACGGTGGAGTATTGGTTGGTGAATCCGCTCTTGAAGGCCACAATGGCCTGGCCTCCATTCTTCACATAGTCGGACACCTGCTGCAAAACCGCGTCGGATGCGCTGTACAGCGGGGGCACCAGCAACACTTTGTAGCGCGCCAGATTGGGGTCTCCCACCTGGACGAAATCCGGTTCCACATTCAACTGATAGAGCGCGCCGTACATTTGCCCTAACACCGTCATGTAGTTCACCTGGTCGCTGAAGGGCATGTAGCTGATGGCGTTGGAGGAATCTTCGCTGACCAGAATGGCGACGTGATTGTCCTTTCTCAGGTTTACCAGTTGCGGTCCCACCTTCTTGAGCTCGTGCGCCACCACGGTCACGTCCTGGTAAACGCGGTTCGGCTCCAGATCATGGGAGAGCACGCCCTTCCAGTAAGTTTCCTGTCCGTAGTGCAGCGAGTGCCAGTGCCAGTACTCCACCATGTTGGCCCCGGCGGCCAGATGGGCATACACCGCCTGGCGAACCTGACCGGGATAAGGTGGATATTGACTGCGCGAGTCCCAGCCGATGGCCTGAGCATTGGTCTCCGTAACCAGATAGTTGCTGCCCTTGAGCGAACGCGACAAATCTCCGCAAAACCAAATGCCGCGCGCATTCAAGCGCTTCTGCGTCTGGAAATAAGGATTAATGGCCACCACATCCAGGTTTTTGGCGATGGCCCACATATCCAGATCGGTATGCACCCCGCCGCTGAAGTCGTGGGTGATGAACTGGTCCGGCCGTTTGTATTCGTTGACGATCTTGGCTTGCCAGGCCAGGTAGTCGGTGATGACGTCGCGCTGAAAATTCTGCCATTCCAGTTTGTATCCTGGATTCAAAATGCCGTCGATGGGCGGCAAATCTTCCCACTTGTCGATCAGCTGTCCCCAATACACCAAGCCCCAGATTTTGTTGATGGTCTCCGGCGTCTTGTACTTCTTCTTCAGCCTCTCGAGGAAGGCCTCTTTCATGTATGGCGTGGGAACGCCGGTGGAGGATGTCTCGTTGTCGATCTGGTAGCCAATCACGGCGGGATGGTCCTTAAAGTGACCCATGATCTCGCGGATCACGCGCTCGGCGTGCTGGCGAAAATACGGATTGAGAAAATCATAGTTCTGGCGCGGTCCATAGGCCCCGGGAGGCATGGCAGGGGGATACGTGGGGGAATAGGGATCGTCGAGAGGTGGCGCTGTGCCATTGTGGGTCACCACGATCTCGGGGTGTTGTTTATAAAGCCAGGTAGGAATGGAGTAGGTGGGAGTTCCCAAGATGACCTTAATTCCGGCCTGATGCAGGCGATCGAGCACACGCTGCATCCAGGCAAACTGGAATTCGCCATCGCGCGGCTCCCAACTGCTCCAGGTAGATTCCCCCACGCGAACCACGGTGATGCCGGCTTTCTGCATCAGCTCGACATCTTTGTCGAGCCGGTCGTAGGGCATGTACTCCGGATAGTAGGCCACACCGTAAAGCACGCTCTCCATCTTGTCCGGAGCAAAAGAAGGGCGAGGTTCCGCAGCGAGGGCAAGGCCCACGAGAATAGGAAGAATAAGAGAGGACGAAAGCAAACAACGCTTTAATGAGGACATGGCGATACTCCTCTTAGCGGCACGAAGACCGCCCACCATTGAAGCACAAGCGCCTCGGTGTGGGTAGCCCCGCGCGGAAGTTGCGATTGCAACGGGATAAAACCACACTGCAGAACAAAAGGCCGAATCGCGTATGCGACTCGGCCTTTCGGTTCTTCTATGCAACGGTTGTCTTGCTTAGAACAGGAACTTCAACGCCAGCTGGATCACGCGCGGCGACTGCGCCGCCTGGATCGTGTTGAAAGTAGGCGAGCTGATATCGCTGTCCGGCAAGCGGAAGTTGGTGTGGTTGAGAATGTTGAAGAACTCCGCCCGGAACTGAAATTCCTTGCCTTCGGTCACCCGGAAGTTCTTGAAGGCGGAGAAATCCCAGTTGGCGTATCCCGGTCCCTGCGCGATGTTGCGCCCGGCGCTGCCAAATTGCTGTACCGGGGAGTTGGGGTCCTGAATGATTTTCTGGAAGGCAGCGGCATTCAGCCAGGCGCCCGGTTTCTTGGGGCCGGCGTTGGGATCCTGCCCGGAAACCAGATTGGGACGGTTGGAGAAGAAACCGGAGATTTCCGGCGCCGAGCCTTGCACGGAAAAATCGGTGGAGTCGAAAACCGTAAACGGCGTGCCGGTCATGACTGTGGCGATGCCATTGACCTGCCAATTGCCCAGAATCTGCTGATACCAGCCGCGCGGCTGCCGCCAGAACGGCAGACTCCACTGATAGCTGAAGACCAGGCGGTGGCGGGCGTCAAACAAGGAGCGTCCCCGTTCCGCGGCCAGGTCAAAGGGGTTTTGCGCCAGATCGTTCTCGCCGGCGACCGGTTTGGCCGCCGAACCCGTCATGTTGAAGGAAGAGGCATCGTCCACCGACTTCGAATAGGTATACGAAGCCAGGAACGAGAGCCCATGGCTGAAGCGCTTCTTCAAGCTGGCTTCCAAAGCGTTGTAGGAAGAAGCGGCGATGCCCTCGATCAGGCCGGTCGAGGAGTAGGTGCAAGGCGGAGAATCCGGATCGAGCGTGCAGCCGGAGTACAGGCGGCGGTGGTCAGCGTTGTCGGAAGTGGAAATCGGGTTGCCGTCACCGTCCACGCCGGGAATGTAAACCGCGGGATTGGCCTCCACAAAGCGCGGCAACTTCGTGCCTTTGGTGCCTACATAGCCGACTTGCAGCAACAAGTTGGCGCCCAGGGAACGCTGCACATTGAAATCCCAGTCCTGGGCATACGGCAGAGGAATATTGGGAGCCAGCGTCAGGTTGGTAAGGGGAGTTGCATATTGTCCGTTCAACGGCGGATTGCCGTTGAAGGGATCAGCAAAGTTGGGCAGGCTGATCTGCAAGGTCTGCAGGTAGGGTGGCGCGCTGATGGGGGCCTGCAAGGGGCCGCCCTGTCCCGTGTAATACGGCTCATAGAAGAGGCCGTAGGCCGAGGTGACGAGCCACTTCGAGCTTCCCGTGGGGTCCCAGGCGAAGCCCACCCGCGGAGCAAAGCCCTTGCGGAAAGTCGGGATCAGGCCTCCCGGAACACCGGCATCGCCGGGATAGAGGAGTCCCGGAGGAGCATCGGGCATGACCGTCGATTGCCGTCCCGGAATCCAAAGCGTCTGGCGATTGTGGATTTCCGTGTAGGGCGAAGGCATTTCATAGCGCAGACCGTAGTTCAGGGTCAGGCGCTGCGTAACCTTATATGTGTCCTGCGCGTAAGCGTTGAAGGAGTGGCCACGAATGCCGCGGGAGAAATCGCCGCGGCCTTGCAGGAAGAACACCGGCTGCCCGAACAAGAAGCTGGCGAAGGCATTGGGGACCACCGGGAACGGGGCAAAAACGAAGAACCCGTTGGTTCCGATGCCTTGCAGAACGTTGATCTGCATGTGCTGGAAGCCGCCGCCAAATTTCATTTCGTGGCGGCCATGCACCCAGCTCAAGGCGCCGGAATAATCGAAGGCATTCTCATAGCTGTTGCGCGGGCCGGTGATGGGATTGCCAATGGTGGTGTATCCGCTCAACTGGATGTAGGGCGGCCCGATGGCGAGATCCAGGCTGGGCTGATATTGGAAGCCCAGGCTTTCCGGCGTGGTGTGGTTGCTGCGTTCGCCAAACAGGAACTTGTTACGCAG
Source organism: Acidobacteriota bacterium (assembly GCA_018268755.1). GTDB lineage: Bacteria > Acidobacteriota > Terriglobia > Terriglobales > Acidobacteriaceae > KAN-5. Next base: position 191,105 of record JAFDVW010000011.1, on the reverse strand, counting down.
GAAGGAGAAGCGGAACACGCCAATCATCGACGGAGAAAAGGTATGGGTTTCCTGCATGACGAAGTTCTGAGCGCGCTGCCTCTGCCCGACCGGGAAGCCCGGGACGCCGGCCCCAGAAATCGGAATGGGATGAAATTCCGAGCCGTCGTTGAACATGTAGCGGAAATTCAGCACGTCCGAACTGGAAATATAGTGGTCCAGGCGCAGGCCGAACTGGTTGGAATCCTGACGCACTACCTGGGTGGAAGTAAAAACGTTGGTCCCCGCATTGGGCTCGGGAAAATAATCCAGAAGCCCCAGTGACAGCGGATTCATAAATTCCGGGGGCAGCTGATTGTTGGGATAAGGCTCATTCATGAACACATTGAAGAGCTGCTGGTTGGGGTCATTGCAGAATCCGCCGGAAAAGCCTGCCGTGCAAATGGCGGAGAAATCGCCCTGCCGTTCCGCCATGGAGGGCACCGTCGCAGAATCGGTTTCGCCCTGGCGGTTGCGGAAGCCTTCGTAGTATCCAAAGAGGAAAGTCTTGTCTTTACGGATGGGGCCGCCCAGGGTCACGCCAAACTGGTTTTGCTTCAGAGGTTCGGTCTTGTCGGCGAAATAATTGGTCGCGTCAAAGACGTCGTTGCGCAGGAACTCCCACACCGCGCCATGAATCTGGTTGGTGCCGGAACGGGTAATAATATTGGTGGTTGAACCCAGGCTGTTGCCAAACTCGGCATTGGAATTATGGGTCAGGATGCGGAACTCGCTCACCGCGTCCACCGGCGGCTTCAGCACAAACCCGCCATCCACCCCGTTGAAGTTGTTGGCGCCGTCGATCAGAAAGTTGTTCGATTCGGGGCGCTGGCCATTCACCGCATAAGCTTGTCCGGCGCGCAGCGAGCCGCCGGCTTCCTGCAGGCCTGGGGTCAGCGGAACCACTCCGGGTTGCAGCAATCCAAGCTGGGTAAAGTTGCGGCCATTCAAGGGTAGGTCGAGCACTTCACGCTCAGAAACCACTGTGCCCAGGCTGGAGATAGTGTTCTGAATCAGCTCGGCGTCGGCGTTGACTTCTACTTTCTCGCCCTCCGCTCCGATCGTGAGCCGTACCGGAACCGTGGCCGTCTCGTTCACATTGAGAATGATGCCCTGCTGCACGTAACGATGGAACCCTTTGCCCTCGACCTGCAGCTGGTAATGGCCGACCGGGAGTTCGAGGAGCACATAGGCGCCGTTGCGGTCCGTGCTCGTCGTACGTTTCAGCCCGGTCTCGGACTGGGTCGCGGTAACCGTTGCGTTTTCCACGACCGCATTGCTGGGATCCGTCACCAAGCCGCGAAGGCTCGCGGTAATTTGCTGAGCAAACAGGGTTGCTCCAGAAAAGACAATAGCCAGACACACCAGCTTCTTCAAAGCTGCCATGAGTTTCCTTAACCTTTCAGGGTTCTAGACGTGCATTGGGGAATTCGTGCACCCACACCTTAAGTTCGTGTCACATTAATGAGGTCATTCCGAGGTTGGCAATCATATAAAAGCATTAGAGCCAGCTTATGCGGGATCATTTACCATGGGCCTCCAGTTTCCGGGAGGGTGGGGCCCCTTCCATAGGGAGAAATTTTCAAACTCCGAAAAATTACAGCGATCGCATTCCGAATTTCATAGAAAAAATTCCCCGCGCCACGGCGCAAAATTAAGTTCACGAAGGAACAAATTCATGGCACACATCGAGCTTCCCCCGGGACTGCCCGGCATCGTCGGCCCGCTCACCTTCAGCCCGGACACCGCCAAACCCATGCTTCTGTTGGCCGAGACCTTATTGCGCGGCCCCAACACGTTGACTTCCGGGGAGCGGGAGATGATCGCGGCCCACGTCTCCTATCGCAATGAGTGCACCTTCTGCCAGCTTTCGCACAGCGCTGCGGCGGCGGCGCACCTGGATGGAAATTACGACCTGGTGGAACGGGCCAAGACGGATCCGGAAGACGCCGCCATCTCCCCCAAGCTGAAGGCGCTGCTGGCCATCGCTGGAAAGGTGCAGGAAAGTGGGAAGAAGGTGACGGCCCAGGATGTAGAGCGCGCCCGCGAACAGGGAGCTACCGATAAAGAGATCCACGACACTGTGCTGATCGCGGCCGCCTTCTGCATGTACAACCGCTACGTGGACGGATTGGCCACCTGGCAGCCGCAGGAACGCGAGGCCTATGTCGAAATGGGCCAGCGCATGGCCCACGAAGGCTACGGGAAGCGTCCGGCGGAAAGGTGAGGCGCCACCTGCGCGCTACGCCGGCCGCCCTGCTACCCTAGGCAACGTATATGATGAGGGGTGGCGTCTTCCCCGGGCGTCCCGCATTTCATCGGCGAATTGGCTGAATCCGGGCCGGCGGAAGTTTTCCCATGGAAAAGCCCTTTCTCTGGATTGCACTTTTCAGTTTGCTCCTCACTCTTCCCTATTGCGGAGGCTCTGGCTCCAGCACGACACCGACCCCGCCAGTCACGCCGCCTGCCGGCACACCTTCCACTTATTATCTCGATTGCAAGGTTGGCGCGAACGGCAGCGGCACAGAAGCCAATCCCTGGAATGCACTAAGCAGTGCGAACGCCCACCCATTTATCGCCGGAGACCGGATCCTGCTCCAACGCGGGACCACCTGCAGCGGCACTCTCAAGCCCAAAGGGTCAGGTTCCAGCACTGCGCCTATCACGGTAGATGCTTACGGCACAGGGCCGCGACCCATTATCGATGGAGGCATGAATGAAGAAACCGTACTGCTGTATGACCAGCAATATTGGGAGATCAGCAATCTGGAGATTGCCGGCGGCAATCTCTATGGCATCTTCATCGGAGGCCAGAACAGCACGTCGCTGAACCATTTCCGACTGACCAATCTGGATGTCCACGGCGCGCACTTCCAGTCAGTCAAGCGAGGCGACTCAGGCCTGGTCTTTATTGTGAGCGGCGGCACTGGACAGGTAATCCATGACGTGGTGGTGGATGGCGTTGTGGCCCACGACAGCACCGTATCCGAGGGCATTTTTATTGACGCGGGCGGGGCCTATACCGGGACCAATGGCGCGGCGCAAACCCTGGGGAACAACATCACAGTGCAAAATTCCGTCGCCCATGACGTTGCCGGCGATGGCATTCTCATCATGCTGTTGAATAACGGATTACTGCAGAACAATGTCGTCTACAACTCCGGCCTTTGCGACAACTGCACGGGGAGTACACCCAGCGGGCTTTGGGAGTGGTATTGCCACACTTGCATCGTGCAGTTTAATGAATCCTATGCCAACCAAAGCTGGGGAGGAGATGGCGGAGGCTTCGACATTGATTACTACAACAATAACAATGTCGTGCAGTACAACTATGGCCACGATTCGGAAGGCTACTGCGTTTCCCTGTTCGGCTCGGAGAATACGGCCAGCATTAACAATGTGATCCGCTATAACATCTGCGCCAACAACGCGCAAAAGAGCTCTTCCGCAGCGCAGGGGGAAGTTTTCCTCTTCACCTGGAGTGGCGGCAAGATCAACGGCGCTCAAATCTACAACAACACTTTCTACTGGAACCCAGCCGGCAACGCGCCCCTGCTGGTGACGAGCGGCGCGACTTTCGCGGGCAGCAACCCCAACTTCTTCAAGAACAACATCATTTATTCAACCGTCGCGGGCATGGTTCAAACCACCTCGTCGCTTGCGCTCGACAACAATATTTACTGGACCACCGCAGCTTCCCCGTCATGGCAATACGACGGGACTACCTACACCGGGTTTGCCTCGTACCAGTCAGGCAGCGGACAGGATGCCCATGGCTACTTCACCGATCCCCTGCTGAATGCCCCGACTCAACATGAGGTAGGCCTGCCCAGCACTGCATTTACACAGCAGGCGGGCTCCCCGGCCCATGGCAATGGCGCCGACGTCTGCCAGGGGATCAGCGGTTGCACGATGGGGGCCCGGGACTTCTTCGGGAATGCGCTGCCGGCGCAAGGCCCGTTTGACATCGGTGCACATCAGGCCCCGTAGCCGGAACTGGTCGTGCATCACGTCTTCTGATTGGTCCTATGGACTGGGTACAGGCGGCTTTCCAGCCATGGGCCCGCCCGTGAATTGCTGAATGGCGGCGGCAAGATCGCCAGGGTGGGGGACGGTGGTCCAACGTCGCGCGACCTTGCCTTTGCCATCCATCAAAATCAGGGTGGGGACCGTCTCCACGTGAAGCAGCTTCGCCGCCGCCCCCTGCGGGTCTGCCAGCAAAGGCAGGGTAAGGCCCCAGTTGTAGCTGGTATTTAAGAGCATCGCCATGGGCGGCGCCAAGCCTGCTGACTTTTCTTCGATGCGCCGGGCCTTGGGCCGCGCCAGGACCGTGGCGTCAATCATCACCACCTCCAGACCGGCCTTTCCATATTGATGGTCCATGCTCAGTAAGGAAGGCACCAGGGAGCGTGAAGGGTTCTCCGCTCCGGTATCCGGCTGGGTCTGCAAAAAGGCCAGCAGCAAGACTCGCCCCTGGTGGTCCTGCAGGCGAAAGGTTCCTCCCCGCACATTTGGAAGGGTAAAATCACCAATATTGCCGATATCGACGCCGTTAGCCGACCAAGGCCGCTGGCAAGCCGGAGAGAAAAACGTTAACGCCAAGGCCAAAAACCAATACATAAGTGAGCAATAGCCGCGCGCGAAGAGATGATTTGCTTGCCATCGAAAGTCCATTGCGTGCACCAGTGATCAGAACAGAAGCTAAACCCTTCTGCCTCCGGAACAAACAGAGCGTAGCCTGTGCCGTCACGAGGCTGCGGCAACCATGCCCATTGTAATTACCGTTTTTGCTGGAAAGCGCACGAAAGGATTTTTTCGGCGAGGTCGAAAGTGGCGAAAGACGCATTCCCGGCCTGAGCACATAGCCACCCTCCTACTGCAATGCTAGAATTCTTGGGAAATCTATTTTTTCCTCGGAAGGCGCAGAAGCTCCGCAAATCCATGCTGTTCCAGAGGCCGGAGGGAAAATTTGCGGTTGGCCGAAGGGACCCGGGAGCTTCGCCATAAACCTGATGAGCACGCCCGACACTGCAAGTTTGCTCTCTGCCACTCCACAAGCCGTCGCTGCGCCGCTGACGCGCGCGGCCATTTTTCTGGTGCTCAAGATCAATTCCGGGCCCGACGCACTCGAAACCATTCGCGACTTCTGCGCGGAACTGTCGGCAGTGGTCCGGGCGGTGGAATTCCGTGACCTGGAAGCGGGCCTGACCTGTGTCCTGGGCATTGGATCTGAGGCATGGGACCAGCTGTTTGGCGCACCCCGTCCCGCGGAACTCCATCCCTTCCGCGAGATTCGCAGCGGCAGCCGGCTGGCCCCGGCAACCCCCGGCGACTTGTTGTTGCACATTCGCGCCAAGCGCATGGACCTGTGTTTTGAACTGGCCACGCAGATCATGGAAAAAATCGGCGGCGCCGTCACCACCGCCGACGAAGTGCATGGATTCCGCTACTTCGACGACCGCGATCTGCTTGGCTTCGTCGACGGAACGGAAAATCCGCGGGGTGGCGAGGTGACGGATGCGGTGTTCATCGACAGCGAAGATCCCGGGTTCGCGAGCGGCAGTTATGTCATCGTGCAAAAGTATGTGCACAACATGGAGGCCTGGAATGCGCTGCCTACCGAGGCCCAGGAAAAGATCATCGGCCGCAAGAAACTTTCCGATATCGAACTGGATGATTCGGTAAAGCCCACCTCCGCGCACAGCGCGCTGACCGTGATTGTCGAGAACGGAGAAGAAAAGAAAATTCTGCGCGACAATATGCCCTTCGGACGGGTGGGCCAGGGCGAATTTGGCACCTATTTTATTGGGTACTGCCGCACTCCGCGGACCATCGAACAGATGCTGGAGAATATGTTTATTGGCCGTCCTCCCGGAAACTACGACCGCCTGCTCGATTTCAGCACAGCACTCACGGGAAACCTGTTTTTTGTGCCCACGACTTCTTTCCTCGATGCTGTCGGCGAAGAAACCGCGCCCGCGCCGCAGGAATCCTTGTCACCCACCGTTTCCACCAGCAATGGCTCGCTCAACATCGGTTCCCTAAAAGGAGATCTGCAACGTGAATAACTTGCATCGTGAACTAGCCCCGATTTCAGATGCCGCGTGGGCCCAGATTGAAGCTGAGGTTTCCCGTACCTTTAAACGCTACGTTGCCGGACGCCGAGTGGTGGACCTGAAGGGGCCCGCGGGCGTCCACTTGTCGGCGGTAGGGACCGGGCATCTGCGTTCGATCGCAGCATCCCGGGAGGGTGTGATCGCCCGACAGCGCGAAGTCAAACCGCTGGTGGAGTTGCGCGTCCCCTTCGAACTCAGCCGCGCTGGCATCGATGATGTCGAACGTGGCGCCAACGATTCCGACTGGCAGCCGGCCAAGGATGCGGCGCGGCAGATCGCCTTCGCCGAAGATGGGGCCGTGTTTGAAGGATATAACGCTGCCGGCATTGTCGGATTGCGCGACGGCACCAGCAATCCCAAAATGTCTCTTCCCGCCGACGTACGGCAGTACCCAGACGCCATCGCCCAAGGGCTGAGCCAGTTGCGCCTGGTCGGCGTCAACGGTCCTTATGCCGTGCTGCTGGGCGCACAGGCCTACACCGCCTTGGCCGAAACCAGCGATCACGGATATCCCGTGCTCGAACACGTAAAGCGGCTGGTGGAAGACCGCATCATCTGGGCCCCGGCCATTGAAGGCGCCTTCGTGGTCACCACGCGCGGCGGCGATTTCGACCTGCATATCGGTCAGGACCTTTCCATCGGCTATCTCAGCCACAGCGACACTTCCGTCCGTCTTTACCTGCAGGAGACACTGACCTTCCTGCTGCAAACCGCCGAAGCTTCGGTGGTATTGCAGAAGTAAGCTGGCGGGGGGCGCAGCGGGATTCCGCCGCGCCCTGCCCATCCTCTTCCGCCCTCAGACCCACCGCAGCGCTGCAAGCCGATTGACTTTCGTCTCATTTCTTTGTATTACGAATACTTACTCTTAATTCCATGCGCCCAGCCCGCCTGGGCTAGGGGGTCCTGTGCTTCTTAGGAAAAATCTCGGGCCAAAGTCTTCTACCATTCTTAAGCCTCTCCGCGGAGCCCGCATGAAGCTCCTTGTCGCCCTTCTCCTGGCCGGCGGCTTCCCGGCGAACGCGGAACCGGCAGCAGCCCGTTCCCAGATCGAAAGCCCCCAGCTACGAGTTGAGTTTGACCGGCAAATGCGCAGCCGGGTGGTGGCGCGGCTCGACGGCAAAGAGGTCCTATTGGGCGCGTTCTCCGCTTCCGAGACAGTCTCCACGGCAGACAAGACCTGGAGCAGCTTCCCATTGACATCTCAGAAACTCGAGCGCACGAAGGACACTTTTGGCGAGGGCACGCAGCTCACCGCAGAAGGAACATCCGGAACGCTCGCCAAGAAGGTCACCGTCACCATCTACGATGAATTTCCCGCCATGGCGTTCTTTGACGTGCAGTACAGGAATCTGGGCAAAACAAAGCTGACGGTGAAGAGCTGGACCAATAATGCCTATACGATTGACGCGCAACCCGGCGGGCGCTCGCCGGCTTTTTGGTCGTATCAAAGCGGATCGTATGAAAAACGCCCCAACTGGGTGCTTCCCTTGCGAGTGAAATTTCAGCAGGACAATTACCAAGGCATGAACGCCAGCGATTACGGAGGCGGCACACCGGTAGTGGACCTATGGCGGCGCGACGTAGGCATCGCGGTGGGACATGTGGAGACCAGACCCAAACTGGTGTCCCTGCCGGTCTCTATGCCCGATCCCGGACACGCCAGACTTGCCGTGCGCTATGCCCGCACCACCGCGTTGCTTCCCGGCGAGAGCATGCGCACCTTCCGCACCTTTGTCGCGGTGCATCCCGGAGATTATTTTCGCGCACTGCTGGATTATCGCCGCTTCATGCGCAAGCAGGGCTTCGAGATGGCCACGGCACCCGAGGATGGATTTGGCGCCATCTGGTGCGCGTGGGGATATCGCCGCGATGTGCAGCCGCAGCAGGTCTACGACACGCTTCCGACCGTGAAACGCCTGGGATTTACCTGGGTCACGCTGGATGATGGCTGGCAAAACAATATTGGAGACTGGCAGCTCGATCCCAAGAAATTTCCCGGCGGCGATGCAGACATGCGGGCGCTGGTCGACCGCATCCACCAGGAAGGATTTAAGGCCCAACTCTGGTGGTCTCCGCTGAGCGCCGTGCCCAGCTCCGCCCTTCTGCGCGAGCACCCGGACTATGAATTGCTGAACCGCGATGGCTCCAAGCGGAAGGTCTCGTGGTGGGATTCCTTTTATCTATGTCCGGCCGACAAGCGCGTCGTGGAATATCACACGGCGCTGGTGAAAAAAATCCTGGTGGACTGGGGCTTCGACGGCTTGAAGCTCGACGGCCAGGACATGAACGGAGTTCCCCGCTGTTACAACCCGGCCCATCATCATGCCGAGCCGGAAGAATCGGTGGAAGCGCTGCCGGATTTCTTCCAGGCCATTTACCAGACGGCGCAACAGGTGAAACCCGGCTCCCTGGTGGAGTTCTGCCCTTGCGGCACGGCATTCTCGTTCTTCACCATGCCGCATTTCAATATGTCGGTGGCCTCCGACCCCACCAGCTCCTTCCAGGTGCGCTCCAAGGGAAAAACTCTGAAGGCGTTGATGGGAGACGATGTTCCCTATTTCGGCGACCACGTCGAACTGAGCGATGGCGGCAACGACTTCGCCTCCACCCTGGGCATTGGCGGCGTAGTGGGAACAGAGTTCGTGCTGCCGTCGCTGGTGAAGCAGCACGGCAAAGACGACCTGACTCCGCCACGCGAGAAGGAGTTCGAAAAGTGGCTCGGCCTCTACCGGGAAAAGATGCTTTCCCGCGGCCACTATCTCGGACAACTCTATGACATCGGCTTCGACCTGCCGGAGACCCACGCCATCCGCAAAGGTGATGCCATGTATTACGCGTTTTATGCCAAGCAGTGGAAGGGCGCGGTGGAACTCCGCGGGCTGGAACATCGCACCTACCACATTGTGGACTATGTTCAGGGCAAAGATCTGGGAACAGTCTCGGGGCCCAGGGCATCGCTGCCAGTGGAGTTCCGTGGCCACCTGCTCCTGGAAGTCCGGCCGCAATAGATCGGCGGATCTCGCTTAGTGGGGCAGCGAAAAGCTGAATAGGTCGCTGCCCGCCGCGATGACCACATACTGCACGCCATCCACTGCATAGCTCATGGGAGAAGCGTGGATGCCCTGACCGGTGTTGAAGTGCCACAGGACGCGGCCACTGGCGGCTTCCACGGCCTCGAAGGAGTCGCCGTCATCGCCAAAGAACAGCAGGCCGCCGGCCGTGGTCAGAATTCCCGCCCACGACCTTCCCTGCCCCGTCTGACGATAGCGCCAGACAATCTTTCCGTCTGCGGGAGAGATGGCCAGGAGAATTTTCTGGGAGCCGCCGGTGGACGAGTGATTGGTGCCGGTGTTGTAGTAAGTTTCCCCGGGCACGAACTCCCGGGTCTTGGCAAAAAAAGTATTGCAGCCTTCCTGCGCCATCACATAGAACAGGCCAGTTTGCGGATGAAAGGAAGGAGAAAACCAATTGGTCGCGCCTTCGATGCCCGGGCAAATCAAGGTCCCCTCGGCGGAAGGGATCCGTCCGGTCAAGATGGGACGGCCGGAAGCATCCACTCCCTTAGCCCAGTTCAGCTTTTCCACAAACGCCGAGGCGCGCAGGAACTTCCCATTGCTGCGATCGAGCACGTAAAAGAACCCATTGCGATTGGCCTGCAGCAGAAGGCGGCGCGTGTTGCCCCCTTCCTGCACATCGGCCAGCACAGGGGTTTCGGTGGCGTCATAGTCGTACAAGTCGTGGGGAGTGAACTGAAAGTACCACTTGATTTCGCCGGTATCTGGATCCAGGGCCAGAACACAGGAGGCATACAAATCATCGCCGGGGCGAGAGTCACCGACAAAATCGGGGGCCGCATTGCTGGTGGTCCAGAACAGGGTGTTGAGTTCGGGATCATAGGTGCCGGTCATCCAGGTAGTGGCGCCGCCATGCAGATAGGCATCTCCCGGCCAACTCTCGGAACCGAACTCTCCCGGCCCTGGAATGGTCCAGCGGTGCCATTTTTTCTTTCCCGTGGCCGCATCGAAGGCGGCGAGGAAACCGCGAACCCCGGAGTCTCCGCCGGATGTGCCGACAATCACCACGTCTTTCACCACCAGGGGCGCGCCGGTCGAGCCATAGTGCTTCTTCTTGTCGGCATATTCCACGTCCCACAGCAAATTGCCGGAACGCGCGTCGAGGGCCACCAGGTGGGCATCATCGGTTTGGAGAAACACAGAGTTTTGCCACACCGCCACCCCGCGGTTCTTATGCGCGGCCGCGTCGTCGAGCAGCCCGGAGCTTACCGGACGCGAATAGTGCCATAGCTGGCGTCCGGTCTTGCCGTCGAGGGCAAACACATCATTGGCCGCAGTCAGATACATCACTCCCCGGACGACGACCGGAGTGGTTTCCAGATTCTGCGAGTTCCCCGGATGGAAGACCCATGCAGCGCGGAGCTGCGAAACATTCGTGCTGGTGATTTCGCGCAAGGAACTATAGCGGCGGCCGGTATAGTCTCCGTTGTAAGAGGTCCAGTTTGCTGCGGCAGGTTCCAGAAGCTCCTCGGCCCGCGCGGCGACCGGCTGGGCACTGGATGTGACCTGACCCAGGGCAACGCAGCCGGGAAGCGCAACGAGAAGGACACACCAGGTGAGGCACCGAATCACGGCTGTGCTCCTTCCAGGATTTTTATCTCCTGCAGAGCGCCGCGATCAAGCCCATGTTCATCTTCGAGATGTAGCGAGACGCGCACCGGATCGCCCCCGGGCGCGGTTTCCACATTGAGCAGGACTAATTCCGAGGGACGAACCTCCGCCACGGGCAGGGTAACCACGGCGGAACCGCGTGCGTTATAGAAGTGGGCCACAAGCTTACCGGGGAAGAACACGCCAAAGTTCCCGGACAATCGCACTTTCCCATCGCCGAGTTTTCGTGCCTGCAAAGCAGCAACAATGGTCCCGGCATCGCTTATGCCCTGAAACTCCTGCCCAGCCCGCGTGGGATACCAGTCCGTCCGCAAATCGCAGGATTCCCCCGGATACAGGCGGCACAGCGGGCTGTTGATCTCGGCTTCCATATAAAAGGGGGAGGCTTCCTGGCCAGTCGCAAGCGAAGCGGCGCCTTCGCCGTCGAATCGCAGAGAAGGCCCGTTGGTCCAGAAGATAATCGAGGCCTTGCCGGGATAGGGTTTCTGCTCCTCGTACCGGAAACGCTCCACCATGGCATAGCGACTGCTTCCGTCCACCACGGCCAGCCATCCCGCAGGAGAATCCACCCAGAACTCGGCGGCCAGGTGCGAGTAATGAACGGTGAACAGACCATCCTCACGCACACTTGCCGAAGGGTTCTCCGCCGGACCGGTGCGAACATGATAGCGATTCAAATAAGCGCTTGCCGGGTTGGCCGGTGTGAACCCCCAGATCTCGCGATTGCGCTCGGAACGCTTCTGGGGATCGCTGGTGTCATACTGCGAAACCGATTGCATGGACCACTCCAGCGGGTGCCCGCTCACGTTCTTCATCACCGCATGAAATGCAATGTGCGGAGAATCGGGCTCGAGGCGAATGGTGCGGGAAATCTGCACTCCGGTGCGCGGATCGGGCGGGCCGGTCAGTTCCAGACCACAGCCGGATTCACCGGAAACAGTTCGGAAGCTGAACTCGCCGGCGTCAATCAAATCAGAATTGCCGCGCCAATGCTGCTCGTCGTCGTCCCCTTCCGGCAGCAGCCAGATCTTGTCGCCGCCATAATTGAGCCACTGATCTTCTGTCGGAGGCAGACGTTTTCCGGCCAGCTTCGGATTCACGAAGAGGAAGTCATGGCCGTGGAAGGTCACCTGCATCAGGCGACCGCCATTGGGCGGGACCACCACGAGTTGCACCCAGGGATTGGAAATCCGCTGGGCCTGCCATCCCCGGTATTCGATGGGCTCGACCTTGCACTGGGCGGCAATGTCCCCCGAAGAGGGGGGCGCGGTTTGCGCCACCGCCATCTGGCCCAACATGGCCAGCCCGCCAATCAGCGTCGCCATGCGCCGAATCGCCACCCTGGCCGAAAAGCATCCCGCAACCTGGTCCGTCATCCCAGCGCTCCTCAAAAGGAAAGAATTCAATATAAAACGAAAGAAAACAATTGGCGACAAGGAATTTCTGTGTTACACCCTAAGAGCCTGAATTCTGGGGACAACCAGACCACCAACCAAGGAGAATTATGATGCCCGGAAATGCTTCCAGCCGGCGTTCTTTTTTTAAACTCCTCGCGGCGGCCCCGCTGCTCAGCCAAATTGCGGTGCACGATCTGTATGCCACCGCCGCCAAAGCGGTGGGCGCGGGAAAGCAAAATGTCTATGAGCGCCTGGGCGTCAAGACCATCATCAATTGCCGCGGCACCTGGACGTATCTGAGTGGTTCCCTGGAGTTTCCCGAGGTGCGGCAGGCCCAGCTGGAAGCGTCCGACTATTTCATCAACGTCATCGAGCTGCAGCGCGCGGTGGGACGACGCCTGGCGGAGCTGACCGGCGCGGAATCCGGCATCGTCACCTCCGGCTCGGCCGGCGCCATGGCCGCGGCCACCGCCGCCTGTATGGCCGGGGCCGACGATAAGTTGATCTGGCAACTTCCCGATACAACCGGCTTGAAAAACGAGGTGGTCATGACCGGCGGGCGCAGCGCCTTTGACAGCGCCATTCGCCTCACCGGGGCCAAACTGGTGCTCGCTTACTCTCCAGAGGAAGTCGCCAACGCCATTACCGATCAGACCACCATGATCTACACCAACAGCCTGGGCGAGCGGCTGGAGAAAGAACTCAAGATCGCCAAGGACCGCAAAGTCCCCTTGCTTCTCGACGATGCTGCCGGCATCCCGCCCGTGGACAACGCCAAGCTTTACGCCCGGATGGGCATCGACATGTACTGTTTCTCCGGGGGCAAAGGCCTGCGCGGGCCACAGTGCAGCGGCCTGCTTCTGGGTCGCAAGGACCTGATCGAAGCCGCCCTGATGAACAGCAATCCGCGCGAAGGCGCAGTCTGCCGTCCCATGAAGGTTGGGAAGGAAGAAATCATCGGCTGCCTTACCGCGCTCGAAACCTGGTTGAAAATAGACGAGAAGAAGCTGTATGCGGAATGGAATGCGCGCATCGATCGTATCCGCAAGCTGGTGGAGACGGTGCCCGGCGTCACTACCAATACCTATATTCCCACCGACGGGAACCGCTACCCGACGCTGCGGGTGTATTGGGACCAGCAGGCCTGGGGATACTCGATCTCCGATCTGGCCAATGAGCTGCGCGCTGGCAATCCCGTGATCGAAATTCTGGGGGCCGACAATCCCAGCCTGGTGCGCGCCGTGCGGGAAGGCAGGCCCAATCCCAAAGAACACAAAGCGCCCGACCACATCGAGCTGGTTTCCATGACGATCAAGCCCGGCGAGGACGTGATTGTCGGGCAAAGGTTACGCGCCGCCCTGAGCGCGGCGCAGAAGAAAGCCGCATAACCTGGTGGGTGAACCATGCCGCGAACAAGAATTACTTTCCGCTTTCCTAGCCTGTTGCTCGCAGCGTGCTGCCTGACTTCGCTTCTCACGGCCCAGCAAGCGGTGCGGGCCGTCACTTCGGGGCATCTTCCCACCGCCGCGAATAGCTATGCCTCGCCCGGCGTCGATGACGGTGATTATCTTTATGTCTCGGGGCAAGGCCCGCGCCGCGCGGACGGCTCTCTGCCCTCCGGCTTTGCCGCCCAGTTTCGCCAGGCGCTGGATAACGTCAAGACGGTGGTCGAGTCCGCCGGGCTGACTCTGGACCACGTGGTGTATGTGCAGGTCTACCTGACGGACATCCATTCTTACCCGGAGATGAGCCGGGTGTTCGGCGAGTACTTCCCCAAAAATCCTCCTGCGCGCGCGGTCCTTGGAGTGGCAGCGCTCCCCGATCCAGCTGTTGCCGTTAACGCCGTGGCCGTGCGCAATCTGGAAGGGCGAAAGCCGGTTTATCCGGCGATCTATCCCAAAGATGAGACCGCCCCGCCGGGCGTGCTCACCCACGACCGCTTGTTCATTTCCAGCATGGCGGGAGTGGACCCTGCGACCGGCAAAGTGCCGGAGGACCCCGGCGCGCAGGTTGATCTCGCGCTTGATCGCATGACCTCCGTCGTGAAAGCTGCGGGCCTGGAAATGGGCAATGTCGTGTTCGTCAATCCTTATCTCACGACGGACCTTCCTTCGCGCGTCATGAACGAACGCTATGCCAAACGCTTTGAGTTCGGCAATACGCCGGGACGCGCCACCATCGAAGTCTCCAGCCTGCCCGGAGGGGCGCATATTGCATATACGGGCGTGGCGGTGCGCGACCTTGCTCAGCGCCAGGCGGTGCGGCCCAAGAACATGCCGCCCAGTCCGACCGCCAGTCCCTGCGTGTTTGCCGGCGACACGTTATTTTGCTCGGCCAAGAGCGGCTTCATCCCCGGCCCCCATGGCGGTCTCTACGCGACCACTCCTCTCCACCAATTGCGGCAGACTATGCGCAATCTTCTCGACAACCTGGAAGAAGCCGGAATGGACTTCAGCCAGGTCGTCTCCACCACCATCTATCTGGATAATCTGGCGGACGCGCCCGCCTACAACAAGGTCTATGGCGAATACTTCGGACCTGTGCTGCCGGCCAGCACCACCGTGCAGCAACTCGCTCCGGCCGAGCGCAAGGCAGACCAGAATGACCATTACACGGAACTGGAGCAAATTTCGCTGATCGCCGTGCGCCGCAAAGCGCACTGAGCCACCACTGGAAGTCCATGAAGAGAGCGCACAGCCCAGGACGCAGATGGTCCGCCCCTTCGCTGCCGGCCCGGCACTATGCTGCCTGGAGCGTCCTGGTGCTGGGATGCGCTCTGGTGGCCGGCCATGCCCAGTCCACCGCCCCGAAAAAAGTCTCGGCGTCCCAGGCCAGCGCAAATTCCTCCGCCGGGAAACAAACCTTTGAATCGATTTGTGCGCCTTGCCATGGACTGAATGGTCGCGGGGGCGAGCGCGCTCCCGACATCGCCATGAAGCGTTCGATCGTCCGCATGCCGGACGCTCAGCTGCTCAAAGTTTTACAGGAGGGCAAGCCTCAGGCCGGCATGCCCGCATTCGGGGCGCTGGGCCCGGAGAAGCTCGCGGAATTGCTACGCTACCTCCGCCTCCTGCAGGGCAAACGCGACTCGGCCGCGATTGTTACCGCCGACGCAGAACATGGAAAGGCGCTCTACGCCGGCAAGGCAGGCTGTGGGGAGTGCCACATGGTGAACGGCCGGGGAGGATTCCTTGGTCCTGATCTCTCGGACTATGGCGCCAACCATTCCGCCGGTGATATTCGCCACTCCATCCTGAGTGCGGACAGCCGTCCCGCCCTGCACAAGACCCTGGCCCGGATAACCACGAAAGAGGGACAGCAGGTTTCCGGATTGGTGCGCAACGAAGATAATTTTTCACTGCAATTGCAATCTCTGGACGGGGCTTTCCATCTCCTGGAGAAAAACGATGTGGCAGAGCTTACGTGGGACCCGCTGCCGATCATGCCCGGCGACTATGGCGCGAAGCTCAGCCAGGAAGAGCTGAATCAATTGGTCGCCTATCTTGCCAGCCTTACCGAGGCCAAACCATGATCCTACGCGTCCTGTGCTTTCTCCTGATCGTCTCCTCCGGGGCGACGGCGCAAACGCCGCTTCGGCGGTTCGAACTCAAGGCAAATTCCGCAAAGTTTTGGGAGCTTATTCCCAAGACAGCCCAGCTGGAAAAGGTCTCCAGCGGAATGGGATTTACCGAAGGCCCGGTCTGGGACGAAGCCGGATTCGTCTACGTCAGCGACGAAGTCTTCAACAAGATCCTGCGCGTCTATCCCGATGGACATAAAGAAGAGCTGATTTCCCTGGGCGACCCGGATGGCAACACCTACGATGCGCAGCACCGGCTGATTGATTGCGCCAGCGTATTGCGCGCCATCCTTCGCATCCAGCCCAACGGTACTTACACCGTGCTGGCCGACCGCTTTCAGGGCAAGCGATTCAATAGTCCAAACGACGTTGTCCTCGGGCCCGACGGAGCCATCTACTTCACCGACCCCACTTCCGATTTGCCCAAAGACCAGAAGCAGGAACTGGACTTCCAGGGCGTCTTCCGCCTCGATAGCCATGGGGAAGTCCGGCTGCTCACCAAAGATCTCACCGAGCCCAACGGACTGGCGTTTTCCCCCGACGGCAAGCGGCTGTACGTGGACGACAGCGCACAGCGCAACATCCGTGTGTATGATTTCCTGCCCAATGGAACGCTTGCGAACGGCCGCATCTTTGGCGAGGAGCCGGGCGTAAAGGGAGAGGGCGTTCCCGACGGCATGCGCGTAGACCGGGCCGGAAACCTCTACGTCACCGGTCCGAAGGGGATCTGGGTATGGAACGCCGCCGGACAGCACCTGGGGACCATCGTTGTTCCGGAACAGCCGGCCAATCTGGCGTGGGGAGACCCCGACTCGAAGACACTGTATATTACGGCGACCACGTCGCTGTACAAGATCAAAACCAATGCGGTCGGATTTGTGCCCTACCTGACCCCATGAAGCGATTACTGCGCAACCCGCAGGAGGCAATTGTGCTGAAGACCATTCTTGGCCGCAAAACATCGCAACGTGTATTCCGGCTTTCCATGCTTTTCATTCTGCTGACGGCGGTGGCCTTGTCCGTCTGGGGGTTCCGCACTGTGCAGGCACAAGCCCCGGATGGCGCCAAAGACCAGGTTGCGCTGCTCGACGCGTATCGCCACGTCGAGGTGGCGTCCGTGTCGGACGCGCTGGAACAAGTGGTCGGCAAAAAAATGTACATGTCGCATCGCATGCGGCCGATTTTCCCCAGCAAGTTTGCCGGCATCGCGACCACCGTCCGCCTAAAGAAAGAGGAGAACGACGATCCCGCCGCCCTCAACGGCATGCTGGCGGCCATCGACGCGGGGCAAAAGGATTCTGTCTGGGTCATGGTGGTGGAGGACGGTGCGGACATTGCCGGCATGGGCGGGCTAATGGGCACGGCCATGGCCGCGCGAAATTATGCCGGAGCGGTCATTGATGGCGGGGTACGCGATGTAGGCCAGTTGCAAAAGATCGGGTTCCCGGTGTTTGCCTTAGGCGTTGTGCCCTCCACCTCGGTGCATCACTATCGCTTCGCCGGGGCCAATATTCCCGTGGTCTGTGACGGAGTCCCGGTCAATCCCGGGGACATCATCGTGGCCGACGGCGACGGGGTGGCAGTGGTCCCTCGCGGCGCGGCGGAAAAAACTCTCGCCGTGGCGCAGCAGATGGATTACAAAGAGCACTCCATGTATTCCATCATCGAAAAAACCCGGTCGATTGTGGAGGCCGTAAAACAAGTCGGCCGCCTGTGACCAGCAGCCCGATGCCTAATATTTTTTGACAAGGAGAGATCCATGATTTCCAGCACTCGCAGAAACTTTGCCTCTCGTATCGCTTCCCTCTTTACCGGCGTGGGGGCCGCAGCCCTTCTAAGTGGCTCGGCGGTGGCCGCCTCCAAAAAGTCTCATGACGTGCAGAAGCTCAACTACGAAGGCAAACCGGCGGACCCCACCGCACTTTTCAGCCCGCTGACCATTCACAACGGCACCATCTACATCTCGGGGCAAGGCGCGCACTCTCACGACCCAGAAGGAAAATTCCCCACCGACATCGAGACCCACACCACCAAGGTCCTGGACAATGTGAAGATGCTGGTGGAAGCCGGTGGAGGAACCATGGAGAGCGTCCTGCAACTCAACGTTTACCTGGCCTCCATTGACGATTATGCCGGCATGAACAAAGTGTTCAAGAAATACTTTCCCAATGGGGGCCCGGCGCGAACCACGGTCGCGGTATCCGCACTTCCCGGCCAGTCGCTGGTGGAGATCAACTGCATCGCGGCGGTTGTCCGCAAATAGGACTGAGGGGAAAGGCCATGAACCTTTGCTTCCATGCAATCCGCCGCCGCACCAGGACCCGGCATGGCTGAGCGCGGCGTTGGCCGGGTGCGCTGGTATCTCTTGTCCCTGCTGTTTTTATTGGGGGCGGTTTCCTTTCTGGACCGGGTCAACATCTCGGTGGCCGGAGCCGCCCTGGCGGAGGAGTACCATCTCAGCCAGATCCAGCTGGGTTCGGTCTTCAGTGCGTTTCTCATCGGCTACGCGCTCTTTCAAACCCCCGGAGGCTGGCTGGCCGACAAGCTGGGCCCGCGCTATGTGCTGACCATCGGCGCGGTCTGGTGGGGCGTGTTCACCGCGCTCACGGCATCGTTATCGGGCCAGGGCGCTCATGCTTTGTTCTCCCTGGTGGTAATTCGCCTGTTGCTCGGCACCGGCGAAGCCATCATCTATCCCGCGTCGAACCGCTTCGTGGCGCAGTGGGTGCCCACGCAGGAGCGCGGCCTGGCCAACGGATTGATCTTCGCCGGAGTGGGCGCAGGCACCGCCGTGGCCCCGCTGTTTGTCACTTATCTCATGGTCCACTACGGCTGGCGCTCCTCTTTCTGGGCGAGCGCAGTCCTGGGTCTAGTGGTCGGAGTGATCTGGTACCTGGCGGCGCGCGACGTGCCCGAAGCGCACGCCATGGTCTCGCCCGCGGAATTGGCTTACATCCAGAAGTTCCGCTCGCCGGGAGCGGCGGTGGAAACGGCTTCTCCTTCTGGGACGCAGGCTCCGCCCCGCCACCGCACGCGGACGGAGATGGTGCTGAACCGCAGCGTTCTGGCGGTCACGCTCAGCTACTTTTGCTTTGGCTATGTAGCCTGGATCTTTTTCAGCTGGTTTTACATTTACCTGGCCAAGGTGCGCGGCCTGGACCTGAAGACCAGCGCGTTTTACAGCACGCTTCCCCCCATTGCCATCGTCATCTGCAGCCTGAGCGGAGGGGCGCTCAGCGATGCATTGACCCGCGCCTACGGTAAGCGGATTGGCCGCTGCGCGCTGGCCTGCGCGGCGCTGCTATCGTGCGCTTTCATTCTGATCGTGGGCTCGCGCGTGGCCAGCCCCGCCCTGGCCAGTCTGGTGTTGTCCAGCGGCGTGGGAGCGCTTTACCTGGCGCAGAGTTCTTATTGGTCGATCAGCGCCGACATCGGAGGCACCAGCGCAGGATTTGTTTCCGGCTTTATGAACATGGGGGCGCAGTTCGGAGGAGCGCTCACCGCATGGCTGACCCCGGTTCTGGCCCAGCGTTTTGGCTGGACCGCTTCGTTTCTGGCCGCGGCGCTTCTGAGCGCCGCCGGTGGAATCGCCTGGCTACTGGTGCGGCCCGAAGGCCATGCTTCGCCGGAAACCCAGCGGCATGGGCACTAGCTCGTGTCCTTAGCGTGACTCGGGAACCAGGCGAAGAATGCCGAAGCGCTGCGGAGCGTGGAAAGTCTTGCTCCTCGGCGCCCGCCATGCGAGAGCGCGATGTTTCGCGGGAGGTCCCTGGCTCAGAAACAGATTCACGCGAAATTCATTGCCCATGGCAGCCGGCCGCGTAGCGATGGCCGAAAACGGAATCTTCATCGCGGCATACCAGCGATGGTTGGCTGCGTCGACCCGCGCCTTCACGACAAACCCAGAATTCCATGTCCAACCGTCTTCGTGATGCGGGCGGTCCAGGTCGATATCCAGGTCCACCCATTCTGCTTGCGGCGACACCTCAAACTCCCGATAACGATTGATATTGTGGAAATCGGAGCCGAGGAAGACCTCCGCCACGTCCCAATTCCACAGCTCATTGGTCTCTTGTTCCACCTGCGGCGAGGGCTTGAGATAGAGCTCGTCATAAGGGCAGATAAAGAGAAAATACAAATTGTCCTGAGTCCAGCGGGTACGCACTTCGGCGCGGAACTGCGGCAGGGATTTCCCCTGCTTGTCTCTCTCCACCAAGGCAGGACGAGTCGCACTCCAGAATGACGAGGCAGGGTCGGTGTCGAGCGGCACATCCGCGCGGGCCTGGACTGCCTGCAGCAAAGAGGGCTCCCCGGCCAGCGCCAGACCGCTCAGCAGGAAAAGCAGGCAGACGGCGATCCCTAGCCTCAGGAGCCAGGAAGCAGGAAGCGAGGAGGAAGAAACGCGGGCGAACATCCTATTACTTTTACTTTCGCTTCGTTTTCTGTCAAGCGCTCCATGGGGGCCGGGGGGCCCACCGGAAAAGGCCTGCCGGTCAAGGCGATCCTGGCGAATCCGGCGGCCATTTCGCGGCCCCCGGGCAAATTTATTTTTGCTGGACAAAGGAAATAAAAACATATAAAGAGAAATATATCGAAGCTTTCGTTATGCGGAACGCGATGGGCTGAATTCCCGGCAAAGACGGCCCTCGCAAACCTTTTCTTCCAGGCAGGTAAGCCATGAAGTTTCTGACCGCATTGACCCTATGGATCGCAACGGCCGCGGCCTTCGGCCAGGTGAATACCTCCTACTATGTCTCTCCCGGCGGCAACGACGCCAACCCCGGCACTCAGAATGCGCCGTGGAAGACCATTCAGCACGCCGCCGACACCGCACGCGCCGGCAGCACCGTGCTGGTGCGGGGCGGGACCTATGAAGAATTAGTGAGGGTTCACGTATCCGGAAACGCCAGCGACGGATTCATCACCTTCCGCAGCTATCCCGGCGAAACTGCCGTTCTGGATGCCTCGCGCTTCACGCCTTCGGGACGCGAGGGAATATTGACCATCCACAACCAGAGCTACGTCCGGTTCGCAGAGTTCGAAATTCGCAACTTCCGCACCGCCGACCGCCACCTGAGCCCGCTGGGGATCAGCGTGACCGGGGCGGGATCGCACCTTGAGCTGCTGCACAACAATGTGCACCACATCGAGCAGACCTTTGAAGGACGCGATGCCCCGGGGCGCGGCGGCAACGGCTTTGGCATTGCCGTCTACGGCACGGACGCCAAAACACCGATCACCGACCTGCTGATTGAAGGCAACGAAGTGCACCACCTGAAGACGGGATCAAGCGAGTCCCTGGTGGTAAACGGGAACGTCACCAATTTTCGCATCACCCATAATGTGGTGCACGACAACAACAATATCGGGATCGACGTGATTGGGTTTGAGCGCACCGCCCCAGACCCGGCGGTGGACCAGGCGCGCGATGGGGTGGTCCGCGGCAATCTGGTGTACAACATCACCTCGCGCGGCAATCCCGCCTATGGAATGGACCAATCTTCGGACGGAATTTACGTGGACGGCGGCACCCGAATCCTGATCGAGCAGAACATCATTCACAACGTGGACTTCGGCATCGAACTGGCCAGCGAACACAAAGGCCGCTCCACCAGCTACATCACGGCCCGCAACAATCTGATTTACCGCTGCCATACCGCGGGCGTTTCCATTGGTGGCTATGATCCGGAGCGCGGCCACACCGAGCATAGTGCCGTCCTCAATAATACCCTTTACCAAAATGACACTTCCAATACCGGCTCGGGCGAATTCCAGATGCAGTGGAACATGGCCGACAATATTTTCGCCAACAACCTGGTGTATGCCGGGCCCCGCTGCCTGCTGTCGCTGACCAAGACCAAGTTCGACAAGGACCACCCGCCCGCCCTGCTCGACCACAATCTCTATTTCTGCGACAAGGGAGCCCAGGCCAGCACCTGGACGGGGGCCTCCGAAAGCGTGACCGGGTTTGACCGCTATGTCAGCGGCACCGGAAACGACGCGCACTCCCGCTTCCTCGATCCGCACCTGGTTGACCCCACAGCAGACAATTTTCATCTACAGCCGGGTTCTCCCGCGATTGCCGCCGGCGCAGTGCAAGACTGGCCGGTGGGAGACCTGGATTTGGACGGCATGCCGCGCGTGCATGCGGGGAAACTTGATATTGGCTGTTATCAAACCAAATAGGAGAACGCCATGCCTGATTCCGATTTCAGTCGCCGTGAATTCCTGAAGGTGACCGCCAGCGCCGCTCTGGCCGCACCCACACTGGGATGGGCTGCTGCGCCTTCCTCACCGGACAAGATGGTTGGCATCCAGGTCGGGGCGATTTCATTCGTGGATGAAGGCACGGAAAAGGTATTGGACATTCTTCAGGAGCGCGCGGGCGTGAATACGCTCTTTCTCGCCGTATTCACCTATGGCCGCGGCATTGCCGGACGGCAGATTCCCGGCTACCCCCTGCCCGACCACGGCAAACAGGAGTATGACCTGAACTACCATGGGGGCAATTTCGCCACGCCGCATCCGCAGTATTACCGGGACACGGTCATCCGCCCGGAGCATGCCCCCGACCACGGCAACCTGGACATTCTGGCGGAGGTGCTTCCCGCCGCAAAAAAGCGCGGCATGAAAGTCATCGCCTGGATGGAAGACGTCTTTCGCCCCGACTTACCCAACATCGAAAAAGTGCAGGAGCGCGACCTGTACGGACGAAACATGGAAACGTTGTGCCTGAACCATCCCAGCTACCGCAATTTCTTTACTGGTCTGGTGGAAGACTTCGCCCGTTCCTATGATATTGACGGCATCATGTGGGGCTCGGAGCGGCAGGGCGCGCTGGGCGACAGTCTGGGGGCCACCCATGACACGCCGCCCATCGATCCCGGCAATGTGACCTGTTTCTGCGAGTTCTGCATGAAAAAGGCGCGAGAAAAAGGCATCAACCCGGAGCGCGCGAAACAGGGATTTCTGGAACTGGAAAAGTATGTGCGTTCGGCGCGCAGCGGCAAGCGCCCGACGGATGGTTATTTTGTGGAATTCTGGCGCATCCTGTTGCGCTATCCCGAGCTTGCCGCCTGGGAGATGTTCTTCACCGACAATCTACGGGAGACCTATGCCGCGCTCTACCACACCGTGAAGACCGCCAAGCCTTCGATTCCCATGGGATGGCACATCTGGCACAACACATCGTTCAATCCCATCTATCGCGCGGAACAGGATTGGCAGGAACTCGCGAAATATTCCGACTTTATTAAGGTCGTGATGTACAACAACTGCGGCGGCGAGCGCATGGCGTTATACGTGGACAACATCGGCTCGACCCTCTATGGGGACCTGAGCAAGCAGCAGCTCACCGACTTTACCTATGAAGTGATGGGATTTCAGGAGAAGGCTTACGCCCAGGTCGCCCGGACCGGGCTCTCCGCCGACTACGTCTATCGCGAAACCAAACGCGCTTTGGCGGGCGTATCCGGCAGCAAGACGCAGATATGGTCCGGCATTGACGTGGACATTCCGACCGAGCCGGGCAACAGCAAGCGTACCCGGGAAAGCGTAAGGGATGCAGTGGCGGCGGCGTTTCGCGCCGGCGCGCCCGGCGTCATCCTCTCCCGCAAATACTCCGAGATGAACCTCGCCAACCTGAGCGGGGCGGGAGATGCGGTGCGGGCCTTGGGCGTATCGGGATGATTCCGGCCCGCAGTCTGCGTCCAACCGTTAGAACTAGTCCCGGTCCAGATATTCCTCAGGAACGTCGTCCTCAGGTACCTGGCGGGTGTGCACTTCCCGGCCGTCTTCGTCATCCGCCTGCTCGACCCCGGCCACCGCGCCCGCTTCAAAGATGTTTCCTTCTTCCACCAATTCGTCAACGCTCTCCGAATCGGCCTGCTGGATGCGCGACAACTTTTCGGAATCTGCTGCCCGACGAGATGACTTCGCACCTGCGTGGCCCCAGGACGAAGAACGCTGGGATGCACCGCGGGGGGAAGCTTTGCTCTTGCCGGCTGGGCTGGACTTTTTCTTCGAGGCTGCGGCCTTCTTGGCCGCGGTCTTGGCCGCCTTCTTGGGGCGTTTCTTGGCTTTCGGACGGCTCGCGCTCCCGGTTTTTTTCGCTACGGCAGACTTCCTCTTGGCTGGCTTCTTTTTCGCTTTCGTCTTCTTGGCTGGCATCGCAGTAGTCTACCACCGGGACCGGGACTTCGTGGTCTCTCCCCTGCGTTCTGCTTGGCTGAGCCCGTTGTTCGGACGATAAGGGCTGGGCTGGAGCGGGCCCCCATAATCCTGCCTGTTTGGGGCCTTTCGCTGGGGAAAGGGGCGGGGGCTAAAATTGCGTCTTTTGGGCGGTGTCTGTCATCTAACCGTATGCGTTGCCAGGCTGGAGGTCGCCCGAGCAGCGCCCCGCGGAGGAATTGAGCGAATGCCCGCCTACAGCAAAAACCAAGAAACGATCGCCCGGCTGACTCCTGAGCAGTTCCGGGTCACGCAGCAAAATGCTACGGAACGTCCCTTTCAGAACGCTTTTTGGGACCATGAAGAGCCCGGAATATACGTCGATGTGGTTTCCGGCGAGCCGTTATTTTCCTCGCTCGACAAGTTTGAGAGCGGATGCGGCTGGCCCAGCTTCACCAAGCCCTTGGCGTCGGAAAACGTCGAAGAGCGGGTCGATTCCAGCCACGGCATGGTCCGCACCGAGGTGCGCTCGAGCCATGCGGACAGCCACCTGGGCCACGTTTTCGAGGATGGCCCGCGGGCCCAGGGCGGATTGCGCTATTGCATTAACTCCGCCGCCTTGCGCTTTATTCCCCTGGAGGAACTGGAGAGCGAAGGCTATGGCGAGTACAAAAAGTTATTCGAAGATACAGGAAAGGAATAATCCATGACTCAAGAACGAGCGATTCTGGCCGGCGGGTGCTTCTGGGGAATGCAGGACCTGGTCCGCCGCTTGCCGGGCGTCAGTTCGACGCGTGTGGGCTACAGTGGGGGCGATGTACCCAACGCCACCTACCACCACCATGGCAACCATGCCGAAGCCATCGAGATCATCTTTGATCCACAGAAGTTGAGTTACCGGCAATTGCTGGAGTTTTTCTTTCAGATCCACGATCCCACAACCCGCAATCGCCAGGGCAACGACCAGGGCACGAGTTACCGCTCCGCGATCTTCTACATCAGCGAAGAACAGAAGCGGACCGCGGAAGAGACCATCGCCGAGGTCAACGCGTCCGGTCTCTGGCCCGGCAAAGTGGTCACTGAAGTAAAGGCGGCCGGCGACTTCTGGGAAGCGGAGCCCGAACATCAGGACTATCTGGAACGCTATCCCAACGGATACACCTGCCATTACCTTAGACCCAATTGGAAGCTTCCCGCCCGCAAGGCGGAAGAGCCACAGACCTCGCCCCGGTAAGAAGTCCCCAGCCATGGCGGGACGGAATTGCCTGGAAAATTTCGTCCCGCCGGCGGCGGCCTAAATCAATGGAAATCGTGTGAGGCCGTTGCAGCGGCGCTGATCCGGAATGGAGAAATGCGTTCCGCCTTCACGTGCACAACCTGATCTTGATTTTGCACGATGCCGGAAACCACAACGAAGCGCTCCCGCAGCACAGTCATCCGGTTCTTCTCGTAGAAATCGGGCATGATGATGACCCGCGCCGTTCCAGTCTCATCTTCTAAAGTCATAAAGATGATGCCCTTTGCCGTGCCGGGACGTTGGCGGGTAATAACGCATCCGGCAACGGTAGCAGCTTTCCCATTCGGATAGTGCTTCAAGTCCGCCGCCGACTGGATGCCTCGGCTTTGCAATGCGGCGCGCTGGTAGGCCATGACGTGCGGACCGGTGGTCAGCCCCGTGCCATAAAAATCGGACACGATCCTTTCCTCGACGTTCATCTGGGCAAGCGGCGAGGCGGCGTCTGGTTCGACCAGGCCTTCCAGTAAGGGCCCGCTGGGGCGAACGGCGCGCTCTACCTGCCACAAGGCATCGCGGCGATGCAGGGTCTTCGCGCCGCTGATATGGTTAAGCGCCCCAATCCGCGCCAGCATGGTGAGACCGTCTTTGCTTAACTCCGGCGTACGGAGCAGCAGATCTTCGACCGACGCGAACGGCCTTGCCGCCCGTTGCGCAACCAGCACTTCGGCAGCGCTCTGTCGCAACCCGCGCACATAGCGCAGCCCCATACGCAGGCTGATCGCGTTATCTTCCTGTTCCAGCGAGCAATCCCACTGGGAGCAGGTCGCATCGATGGGTTTGACCCGCAGGCCGTGGCGTTGCGCATCTTTCACGATGGTTGCAGGGTGATAAAAGCCCATGGGCCAGTTGTTCAGCAGGGCGGCGGTGAAGGCGGCAAGATAGCGGACTTTAAGAAACGCGCTGGCATAGGCGATCAGGGCAAAACTGGCCGCATGCGACTCGGGGAACCCATACAGCGCGAAGGAGCTGATGAATTTCACGATCTGCTCCTGCGTCTCGGGGGAAATCTGGTTGGTGGTCATCCCGGCCCGCAGTTTGGCCTCGATTTCACGCATTCTTTGCTGGGAGCGTTTGCTGCCCAAGGCGCGTCTTAGCTCTTCCGCTTCCCCTCCGCTGAAGTTGGCGCAGATCATGGCCAGCTTCAAGAGCTGTTCCTGAAAGAGCGGGACTCCCAGCGTGCGCTTGAGGACGGGGACCAACGATTCGTGCGGATAGGTGACCGGCTCCTTGCCCTGCCGCCGATTGAGATAGGGGCTGGTCATTTCGCCGGTGATGGGGCCGGGGCGGATGAGCGCCACCTGCGTAACCAGATCATAAAAGCGGGTGGGGTTATTGCGCGGCAGCGATGCCATCTGCGCACAGCTCTCAATCTGGAACATCCCGATGGTGTCCGCCTTGCGGATGGTGTCATACACGTCCGGGCAGTCCTGCGGCAGGTGCGCCAGATCGATCTCCTCGCCATAATGGTCGCGAATCAGTCCGATGCTGTCTTTCAGCACAGCCATCATGCCCAACCCCAGCAAGTCGATCTTAATGAGCCCCAGATCAGCGCAATCGTCTTTGTCCCACTGCACGACCACGCGGCCCGGCATGGTGGCCGGCTCGAGGGGCACCACGGAATCCAGCTGCCCCTGACAGACGACCATGCCGCCCGAGTGCTGGCTGAGATGCCGGGGCAGGTCCTGTACGCGCTGACAGAGGTCAAGATAGGTGGCGATTTGCGGATGCCGGACATCCAGTCCCGAGTTTGAGAATTGCCGGTCCATGGTTTCGTTCGGATCGCGCCACTCCCAGGTGCCAACGATCGAAGAAAGCCGGGCCAGCGTGCGTTCATCGAAGCCAAGAACTTTTCCCATTTCACGGGCGGCGGAACGTCCGCGATAGGTACAAACATTGGCAGTCATGGCTGCGCCACGCTTGCCATATTTTCCGTACAGGTACTGGATGACCTTCTCGCGCTCATCCCCGCTGGGCAGATCAAGATCGATGTCCGGCCACTCTCCGCGTTCCTCAGACAGAAACCGCTCAAACAGCAGGTCCATGCCAATCGGATCAATCGCCGTGATCCCGAGTGAATAGCACACGGCGCTGTTGGCGGCGGAGCCGCGCCCTTGCACCAGAATTCCATTGCGTTCGCAGAAGCACACCAGATCCCAGACAATCAGGAAGTAGCCGGAGAGTTTCAGGCGCTCGATCAACCCCAGTTCTTTTTCCAGCTGGGAACGTACGCGGGCGCTCACTGGACGATAACGGCAACGCGCTCCCTCCCAGGTACGCTGCCGGAGAAATGAATCCATGGTCTCGCCGTCGGGGACGGGATAACGGGGAAACTCGTAGCCCAGGTCTTCGAGAGAAAATTGCAGGCGCGAAGAAAGTTCGCTGGTTTGGGCAATGGCCTCGGGCAAATCCTGAAAGAGGGCCTGCATCTCCGCCGCACTACGAACCTGGCGCTGCGCGTTAGGACATAGCAGGCGGCCTGCGGTGTCGAGGCGACGTTTATGTTTCAGGCAGGCAAAGACATCTGCGATTCTCCTCTCTTCCGGCGTGGCATAGAGCACGCCATTGGTCGCGAGCAGGGGCAGACGCAGTTCCCGCGCCAGCTGAATGGCGGCCTGGTTGCGGGATTCCTGGTAGCGGTTGGCGTGCCGCTGCAACTCCACGTACACATTTCCCTGCCCGAAGATCGAGGTGAGCCGGTCAAGGATCTCTCGCCCGCCCTCGATTCCACCTTTTGCCAGAGCCAGCGCCAACGGGCCATTTTCATCCCCGGTAAGACAGATCAGTCCCTGCGCCTGGCCGTACAATTCTTCGATGGTGGAGGTGGCCAGCTCTTTTTTGGCGGTACGCAATTTCGCCGTGGTGATGATCCGGCACAAATTCTGGTAACCGGCGCGGCATTCGACCAGCACCGGCAGATTGCCATTCCCTACCAGGCCCAATTCCGCGCCCACACGGGCCTTCAGGCCTGCTCGTTTCGCCGCCAGATGAAAGCGCGGCGAGCCGTAGACACCGTTGCGGTCGAGGAGCGCCATGGCGGGCATGTCGAACCGCGAGCCCACCTGAATAAGTGTCTCGGGCAAAGAGGCGCCTTCCAGAAACGTAAAGGCAGACCGTGCGTGTAATTCGACGTAGGGCATCGGATTTAAGTCGCGCTCTAATCAAAGACTCCGGCCACAAACCATTGTTTTTTGATCCGGTCGAGATAAATCCGGTAGTAGCCGACCCCGTCGGTGGTCTGCAGGGCCACGTCCCACTCTTCGCGGGACCAGATGGAATCCTTCCACCAGTCTCCTGAGCTGCACCAGGGGCCGGAAGCGGCCAGCACGCGGCGGTATTTCTTCCACAAGCGTACAAAGTGTGGAGTGTTGCCGGTAAGCTCCACCGCACTTTCCAGCGCAGGCCGAAAAGCCCGCAAAGCAATCATGGGCGCGAGGGCGGAAACGGTTGTGCTCCCTGGTTTTGCGCTGGAGAATGCATCCACGGAAAAGGCGTCCGGGCGATGCGTGTCCACCAGGCGGGGCATTCCGGCACAGTTGCATTGCTCCTCATCTGTCACCCCCACCACGCCGCGAATGCGGGCGAGAGTAATTTCGAGCTTTTCGGCTTCGGGCGAGGGCGGAGCAAATAGATTGCCCTGCGCCAGACGGGGCTTGCTCGGCACCGCTTCGAGGAAAATTTCCCGGACGGGCGCGGAAAACGTGTTGCGCTCCAGGTCCAGCCGCATGAGCGTAAACAGCAAGGCGTGGTCCTGCGTGGCAACGGGCAGCTTCCAGTGATGGACATATTCTTCGCCGCTTCGCTCATCCCGCCCGTCGTGCCGTCGCTGCATGACTTCGAGATAGAGTGTCAGCTTTAATTCATTGGTTGATAGCGCATGGGAAATCAGGTCCGCGCACAGCTCATCGAGGAGCCGATTCAAAACGAAGGCCAACGATTCCAGGGTCTCTACCGGATCGTCAAATTCGTAGCTGGCGTTAAAAGCCGGGGGAGCTGCGATGGGCCGCAATGTTCTTGCGGCGCGTCCCTGCGCCAGATTTTGCAGTGCAAAGCCCTCTTGCCCCAGCCGCTCGACCAGGGCGACGGAAGGCAAGGCCGCCAATGCGCCGAAGGTGTGGATACCCCAGGCTTGCAAGGTATCGAGCCGGGCGGGCGTAAGCGGCAGCAGGCCGATCGGCAAAGGCGCAAGAGTTCGAGCTTCCTCGCCCTGGGCAATTACCGTAATGCCAGGAAATCCCTGCGCCGCATAGAGGGCCGCATCGGGATTGGCGGCCACGGCAATCTGAGGATGCAACCCCGCCTGCCGGACGCGTACAGCAATTTTGCAGGCCGTATGCTGCGGGACCCCAAACAGGCGTTGGGTACCGGCCAAATCCAGAAGCACCGCTCCGGGAAACGTCGATTCGAGGACCGGAGAAAAGGCCTTGCCACATTCGAGTAACACCTCTTGCGCCTCGTCTTCCAGGTCGGCGAAACGCTCCCGCAACTGCACCCCTCCATAAGTTTCCACCTGGAGCCGGGTCATCCCCGGCTCGATCCCCAGAGCTCTCGCAGAATCATTGATGGCGGCGATTCGAGGAAGATTCGATGGCCCGTCAAAGATCGCCACCGGCCGGCATCGCAGGCGGTCGCGGGTCTCTTTTGTTTCCGGCAACAGACTGGCCTGCACGGGAAAATCGGGAATAAAGATGCACGCAAACATACGTCAGGCCCATTGGGTTTTGACCAGAAAGGAGGCAGCCGCCGACTGTGCATGTTTCTTCTCGCGCGTGCGGACAACATCGGCGTGCAAGGTGAATCCGGTAAGCAGGTTCCCGGCAATGTTCGCGGACGCAGTGCTCAATTGCAGCACCAGCCGGGCGCAACTGGTGGCATGCGGCTGGCGCTCGAGGAAGACCAAAGCCGTGGGCTGGTTCTCTACCACACGGCTGAAACGAAACCAGGAAGAAAGCGGCACTTTTCGCAGGGCTTTCTCCCCAATGTCACCTAAATCTACGGCAATCAATCCGAAGCCGCTGCTTTGTAAGAGCATGTCCGCGACTTTGAAGGCTTGTTCGAGCGGCGGAAGTTTTTGCCGGGACTTGCCACAGCGCACCCAAAGCAACCGCGAGAAATCAGCGCCCGCAGCTTTCGCCGTTTCCGGATCAAAGGAATCGCGGGCATCGACCAGCGCGCAATAATGCTGGCGGGAAGCCTGGGCCAGAAGTGAAAGCAAAACCGTAGTTTTCCCCGACCCGCAAATCTCGCTCAAGGCCTGCATCGGAATGCCGCCCTCGGTAAGGGAGTCCACCCCGGCAATTCCGGTCAAAATCCTGGGGGTTTCCGGCCTCCGCATGGGGGCAAAGGCGGAAGGGATACGGCTTTCGATCTGGGCACGAAGCAGGGCAAGGGCTGGCATAGGCGGGACTCTATTTTCGCCTTTTGTTCGCTTTCAAGAATACGATTCTGCGCCCCGGACGAGAACTTGTCAAGCGGCCCTGTTTAGCTTGATTTGCGGGAGTTTATGCCTACTTCGATTCCTTAATGATGGCTTCCGCGGCGTTGCCGGCCACGACCCAGCTGGCCGATCCGGCCACCACCGCCTCATCCTCAAACCAAAGAAATCCGTAGTCGTCGATGCACTCCGGAAAATCCGGCTTGATGATGATGTATCCCGGAATTACCGCCCCGGGAATGTAGGAGTTGTCGCCCCGGTTGTTGCTGTAGGTCTGGATCTTTGACACGGTTCCGACCCCAGCCACATACGAGGTACTAGAGACTGGGTGGGTACCGAGAATGTAGTTCACGGCGCGCAGGGTGTATTCCGGGCCAACAAGATCGGGGAATGCCTTGTGCAGGAAATACATTCGGATGGCCATGTCTACCACGGCGCCCGATCCGCCCCAAGTCCCCAGGCTGGGCGGCACGCCGAACGGGGTGGCATCCAACCCCTTGTCCAAGCCCGCCATGTAGGCCTTCACCGCTTGCCGCATTTGATCTTTCGCGCTCGCGTCCAGGTAAGGCAATGCCCGGACCGCGGTCCAGCCGTGATGCTCCATGTGCTGCGGCGTAATCACCTGAGAAAATAATTCCTGCAGTCGAGACTTGTAGGGTTCGGCGCCCTGGGTGGCGATGGTCAATTCCAGTGCCGCAGCCCAGTCCAGCCCGACGCCCAAATCTGGGTGGCCAGAGCCGGGTGGAGGCGGAGTTGGCGCGGCTCCAGGCACCACTCCCTGAGAGGCCGCCAGAACGCCGCCGGAAGCACCTGCCGGAGCGCCGCCGAAGACGCCGCCCTCTGCCGTCGGATGGGCCTTCTCCTCGTTCCACGCTTGGATCGCGGTATCGAGGCAGTCTTTCGCGAATGCATCGTCCCACCCCTTCATCACATCGGCCGCCGCCGCCAATGCAGCGATGGCGTTCCATTGAAAAAATGGATTATTGGAGGTGAAGATCCAACGATCGTCCGGCTTCCCGGAGTAGTCGCCCTGTACCTGGTTCGGAGCTAATTTCGGATCGTAGATCCGGCCGTCCGTCTTTGAAGCTCCATCTCCCAGTTGGGTATATTGGCGCAAGTCAGGCTCATGGGTCCCGCGGATCGCGTGCCCGATATGGTGGAACTGCGCCAGGATGAGCAGCGCCCCGTGTTTGACCTGCTGGACCGTATCGGGGACGCCGTCGGGACGGTGCATTTCCACCTCCCGGGCGGCTTCGTCCACACTAAGCTCGTCATAGTCGAGATGAAATTCACGATAGGCCAATGCCAGGCTCTGGATCACACTGAGTTGCGCGGGTTCCTCGAGATCGAAGTCTCCGGCATCGTACCAGCCGCCAACGTTCATCCCTGGAATGTGATCTCCACCTTTGTACTTCCCTTCCATCGAGGTTGCCTGATTCCAGCCGTCGAACTGTTCCCCCAGCACCGGCGCCAGCCGGCCGTCATCCAGATGCGAAGCTCCATGCCATAGGCGGTAACCTTCGCGAACGGAAACATGATCCATCTGCGCGGCAATGTGGTGGTCGAGGCTGTCCTGCCATATGTTCGCGTAAACGTCGTCCGCGATACGAAAGGGGGCCGTCCGCCGGCCGTCATACTCAATGACGTAAAGTCCCGGATCCTTCACCGGGGTGAAGTCGAACTTCGAATAAACATAGCGGAGCCATGGCGTGGAAGGCGTGATCGGGCCCTCGAATACCTGCTTGTACGATCCGTCCTCCACCAGGCGCAGCACGGTGGCCCGCTTCGGACCGCTGTACTTCGGGTCCAGTTCGAGGACTGCCACCTTGGAGAATCCGGGGGCATAACCGACCTGGCTGTGCGCGATCATGGGCGGGCGGGTCCAATTCGGAATCACGTCCGGCCGAATGTGCCATACGATGGCTCCCGTGGTCTTGCCGGCAGGGATCAGCGAACGCAAAACGAACCAGCCGTTCTGTGCGCGGTTGCGTCCGTCGAACAGCATGAGATCGGCCGTATCCGACTTTACGGTGATTCGGGCCAGCGCATCGTCGAGCCCCAGGGTAATGCTTTTGCCCTGTGCGAACGGTAGTGGCTGAGTGTATCCCTTGGCTTTATCCCAGTCTTCCAGGTAATAGGCCTTCTTGGGCTCATCCGCCAGGGGTAATACTTTGACCATCGGGTCATTGGGCGTTCGCGGAAAGATGCCGGCCCGGGTCCCGTCCACGAGATATGCCTTGCCCATGTAGATCGAGGGCAGAAACTCCAGGTTGAAGCCCGCACGGCCCGCCAGCTTCTGGGGCAGTGGCTTGTCGAGATGAATGCTGACCCGCACGCCACCTGGTTCGGCAGCGACTTCAAGCGTGTAACGGAAATCAAAAGTTGGGAAGGCAAGGTCGGCGGTGAGCCGATTGTTCTCCTTATCGGCCTGACGACTCTTGAGGCTCGCCACCAGGTCCCACTGCTCGGGCGTTGGCATCAGGCGCACGTCGCCGTTGGTGGCGACACGTTGGCCGTGGAGAATCATTTCCATGGCAGTATTTTTCTGATCGACAAAGACGGGGTGGTAAGTGCTGTCGTAGAGAAAAACGCTGAAGCCCTGAGTGTCGAGATAGTTCTTGTCGGTCACCTTCATAGCAAAATCAGCGCCGAACAAGCCTGGGGCCGAGAGCAGGGCCAAGACGAGACAAACTCTGATTTGCGGAAACATAGTTGCGAGGGATAGCTTCTCCTTTGGCGCTACATGATACGCCATACGCATGGTCGCAGGGCCAATTTCTCCTTCGTCCCCATAACAGTTTCACAGAATTCCTACGCACCTCGGGACCGGGGAAGACCGCGCGTGGATTTCTCCTATATCGACCAGGTCCTGATAAGCGAACGGGGCACGGGGTCGAGGTCTGCGAGTATTGGTGTATAGTGGGCTGGACGGGCAAGGTTTCCAGCGGACCTTGACGTCTTCCTTCTAAGGTGCAGTACGGCCACTCCGGCTCTGGTAGCAACTCCCAAGGTCCACTCGAACCCTATCGGGCCCCATCATGGACACCTGCCGTGCTTGAATCATGCGGCGGGAAAGTGATTCTAAGAACCCGGGCATTTCGATCTGCGAAGCGTGAGCCACTGGAGGCCGTATGCTAGCCTGCGCTGCCGAGCTTGCCATCATTTTCCTGCTGGCTGTCATCCCCGCGTTGTGCGCCCTGTTGCAAGGGCTCGCCGTGGTCCCCCGGCGCCGGCAGAACATTACCTGGCTGGTGGAGTCGACCCTGGCGCGAGGTCCAGGCCGCCGGGACAGGGAGAGCGAGGAAGGCCGCACCGCCGAGAGCCCTCAGGAATCCGGGATGGCGCCGCAGGGAACGCACTACCTGACCGCGCGAGGTGGCACCGAGCGGATCCGCAAGGACTTCGGTTCCCTCTACGGAAGCTCCTTCTTCGCCGCCGCGGCCATTGTCACGCTGCTCTACTTCCTGTTCTTTTGGTTAGGGCTGTCGCTGCTTTCCTTGACGTCCAGCGGGTGTTTCTTTCCCGGCAAGAGCATTATCGGGTGTCTGGGTGGGAGTGAGGCGCTCACCAACGTGGCTTATGCCGCGCTCGGGGCCTACATCTTCAATCTCGGGGTGATGGTGCGGAGGGCCTTCCTCAGCGACATCACGGAACACGTCTTCTGGTCGGCGAACTACCGGCTGTTGCTCTCCTCCGGTCTGGCTTTGATCCTGCCCACAGTGTCTGTCTGGCATCCGCCCTATCTTCTTTTTGCCATCGCATTCACGCCGCGTACGCTGGTGACCGCGCTCAAAAACCTGGTAAGGGTGACTGCGGAGAAATTCGGCAATTTGCGCGCCCATGACACAACCGACGAGCTTTCCCTGTCGCTTATCCAGGGCATCGACATATGGAAGGAGCAGAGGCTCGAGGAAGAAGGCATTGAGAGTGTGCAGAATCTGGCGACCGCCGATGTGCTGACCCTTGCCGTGAAGACCCACTATTCCATGCGCACCTTGCTGGACTGGGTCGACCAGGCCATCCTGATTAATCGCCTCCCCGGCAAACTGACCGTCATCCGCAATGCCGGGCTGCCCATCAGCGCCATCGAGTTTGCCTGGATGTCGCCGGTGAATTCGCTCAATGAAGAGATGGCAAACCTCGTGGCAAAAACCATCGAAAATGAACCACCCGTCGTGGCCGCGATGATGAACTCCCTGTATGAAGATGCCTATGTAAATGCGCTGTGGAGTCTCTGGCAAGCGGACCCGTCCCGGCGCGAGCCTACCACCGGCTGACCCGCACCCCGGAATAGGCCCGCGTACTGCGCAGGGACGTGCCGTTTTGTGCGCCTATCGCGCCATCCAGCCGCCGTCGACCACCAGGATGTGGCCGTGAATGAAGTCCGCGGCCGCAGAAGCAAGAAACACTGTTGCCCCTGCGAGGTCCTCGGGTCGTCCCCAGCGCTGCGCCGGAATGCGATCGAGAATTTCTTTGGAGCGGACAGGATCGCTGGACAACGCCTGCGTCATCTCCGTCTCAATGTAGCCGGGAGCAATGGCATTCACATTGACATGAAAAGGGGCCCACGTGGAGGAATTACGGTTTGCGGTACTTTACTGATCGCAGATGGCGCGCGCCGGGGACGGCATCTTTGGGGCTGCCACCCGCGATCTGACCATGGATGAGGCCAAGGAAGCTTTGGCCGGAGTCCGGCCATTGGGAGATTCGACGCCTGCAGCCCCAATCCGCAAATGTCGTGCCCAAACTATCCACCACCAGTCGGTTGTGGATTTTGCATCGCGGCTAATGCGGAGCTTTGCGTTTCCAGACCCTTTTTGAAGTCAGCGTCCGTCGCTGTTCCTGTTGTGGGGCCCGAAGATCAATCTTAAAGTGGAGTGCTGCGTCGTCCTGCCCACTGCGTCCTATCTGCTGGGCTACTTCTCAGCTCGCATGGCTGTACTCTCGGGTCTGACCATATAAATAATGTAGGACCCAAGAAATCCTGCCAACATCATGAGGACCCAGGCCAGGTCATAGCTGTGAAATGCGTCATAGATGCGCCCCGTCACCCAGGGCGCCACCCACTGCCCCACCGTATATCCCGAGATAATGAGTGCCAGTACGGTGCCCAGCGCCGAGAGACCGAAGCATTCAGCGGTCAGAAGCGGAATCAGCATGTAGTCCGCGCCCAGGGCAAAGCCAAAGATCAAGGCGAAACTCCACACCGCCGCAGGGTGTTGCCCCAGCAGCAGCAGCCCAATGGCCACGGCCAGCAGCAGGTAGAACAGCGACATGACATTCCTTTTGCTGCGTTGATCGGCAAGGTATCCGACAAGCACACGCCCTAGCAAGCTGACCGCCAGCATGAAGCTAAATACCCGCGAGGCGGCTTTGAGAGTGTACCCATGGTCGGTCAGCAGCAGGATCAAGTGCTGGGTCACGGCGCCAATGGCCCCGATGGTCAGGGTGCAGCCCAGCGTGATGAGCCAAAAATTGCGAGAGGTCAGGAAAATCTTAAAATCGTCGAGCGACTTGCGGCGCTCCGGAGCCACCGCGGCGACCGCTGTGGCCGGGGCCGGCAGGCCATCCGGGAGCAAGTGCATTTCTCCCGGAGTCGACTTAGTGATCCACTGCACCACCGGGAACAGCACCAGCAACATCAGAGCACCAGTAAAGTGCAAGGCGTGGCGCCAGCCGAAAGCCTGGATTAAAGGCTGAATCGCCAGCGGTGAAATCGCTCCCCCCAGGCCCAACCCAAGATATGCATACCCCATGGCGCGACCGCGCTTCATCTTGAACCAATTCGCCACCAGCACCTGATGGGGAATGGGGCCGCTTAGCACGTAGCCGATGGCCGCCATCGTGCACAGAACGTAGAACTGCCACAAGCGGGTCATGCTGCCCATCAAGATGAAGGACAGCCCCACCAGCCAGATGCCCGCCCAAATCACTTTCTTAGGACCAACCCGGTCGATGATGACTCCGGCCAGGACGCCCACGGGCAATGCGATGCCGACGAAACCGATGAGGAAGCCGGTAATCAGTTCCGCACGGGTGAACTGAAGCTCATGAATCAGCGAAGGATAGAACACCGGAAGGCCGTAAAACACCACACCGACCGTGAAGAAGAGATTGATGAAAGCCGCCAGCACCACCCACCAGCCATAAAAGACGCGCAATCCAGGCCTCCCGGGCTACAACGATCCGACATTTTCCACTACACCATCCATCGGTTCTCTTACTACCTTTTGCGCTGCGGTCGACTGGGCTATGAATTGAGCCACTCATCCAAACCCGCAGCCACAAAGGCGTCGTCATTGAGATGGGGATATTCCCGATACACACGGTCGATCTCTTCCATCTGGCCGGGGCCAAGCCCCTCATGCGGATCGAGACAAGTGATGTTTTCGAGCAGACCCTGCCGGCGCAATACTTCATGCAAGCCGGCAATACATCCGGCAAATTTGTTGGGGGCATCGAAAAAGGCGGCGTTGCTGTCCGTGACTTGCACGCTCTTACGCAACAACTGTGGCGGGACCGGCCCTGCACTTTGCACGACGGCCTGGCACTCCTGCAGCAATTCCACGGCGCGACGCGTCCACACCGACCAGTGCCCTAACAATCCCCCCACAATGCGAAGTTCGGCGGCCGATCCATCGACCTGAAAGGAAAACGGCGTCAACAGATCCATCACAATGTTGTCGTCGTTCCCGGTATACAGGGGAATGGGCCGGCCCGACTCGGCCACGGCGCGCACGACGTCCAAGGTCTGGTAACGGTGGAAGGGCGCAATCTTGATCGCGACCACATTTTCGATCTCGGCAAACCTTCGCCAGAAGCCGTAGGAGAGCACCCGGCCCCCGGCCGCGGGCTGCAAATAGAAGCCGACAATGGGAAGGACTTCCGCCACCGCGCGGCAGTGCCGCACCAGGGCGGCATCGTCCTCGTCCTTAAGCGCGGCCAGGCTCAGAAGGCCGGCATGATATCCCAGATCCGCCAGCAAGCGGGCTTCCCGCGTGGCCTGTTCCGTCGGACCGCAAATGCCGGCGATGCGGACCAAAGGTTCGGAGCGCCGCCGGTCGGCGCGGTCCATTTCTTCCGCGGCCAGCCGCAAGACCGGAGCAAAGAGCGCGATCTGCGGATCGCGGATGGCAAATTGCGTCGTGTGCACACCGACCGCCAGGCCACCCACGCCAGCCGCAATGTAATAACGGCTCAAGGCTCTCTGCCGCCGTTCATCCAAACGGCGCTCGTGATTGAGCGCAAGCGGGTGGGCTGGAATCACCGTGCCGCGCGCCAGAACTTTCTTAATTTTTTCGTCGAGTGGGTTCGCCATCTTAGAAGTTTCCTGCCCGGTTTTCGAAGTGGGTGGGCTTGCCCAGACTCGCGCCGCCCCTGACGGTCCAATCGGTCATCCAGCTCATCATCTGCCCGACCCCGACGTGCGGATAGCCAAACAGTTCGATCGCCTTCTGGGTATTACAGATGAGCGCATCCTGCGCCTCCACGCCTTCAAAGCGTACGGGCTTGTTCATGCGCACGCCGAACTCTTCCGCCACCTGCCGGACGCTGAATAACTCCGGGCCGGCGATATTCAGCACAAGAGGCGGTGTAGCCGCGTGACATAAGGACTGCAGGCTCATGGCGGAGGCATCGGCCTGCCACATGGAACTGAAATATCCCATGGCGAGGGGGACCGGCTTCTCGGCGAATACCAGCTGCGCCAGATCCATAAAAACTCCATAACGCAGTTCGGCCGCGTAAAAGATACGCAGGATGGACATCTTGATATTTTCTGTCCGGCTGAAGTGCTCGAAGATGCGCTCCCGTCCCAGACAACTCATGGCGTATTCCCCCACCGGCTGCAGCGGGTCCGTCTCACGCGCGCCTCCGGAAGAAATGGGATAGAGGCCATAGACATTGCCGGTAGAAAACACGGCGATACGGCTGTCGCGATAACGCTGGCCCATCAAGCCGGGCAAAAAAGAGTTCATGGCCCAGGTAAGCGACTGCTGCCCGGTCGAACCAAACTTCATTCCCGCCATGTAGACAATATTGGCGGCCTCAGGCAGCTGAGCGTGGCTTTTGACATCCAGAAGATCGCAGCCGTGGGTCTCCACCCCCCAGGAGTGCAAGCGCTCGACGAGCCGAGCATCGGAAAACCGGGAGACCCCGATCACGCGGCGGGAAATACCGGCCTGCTGGGAAGCGCGCTTCGCCATGCGGGCCAGGGTGGGCCCCATCTTGCCGCCTACCCCCAGAACGACAATATCCCCCTCGAGCTTGGCCATGGCCTGGACCACCCCGGGGGTGGGCCGGCTCAGCACTTCCTCAAGCTCCTCCACGTTGCGGATGGACGTTTCCCCTTGGTTCATGACCAATCCCTTGCCTCCTGCGCCTTTCCCGGTCGCCTGGTTCTACTCAGAAGAATGCAGTCTAATGTTTAGTTTTCCCATCATAGCCGACGGCGGAGGAATGTCAATGAAATCCGCGGCCCGGCCCCGGAAAGGATTCGGCCTTTCTTTGGGGGCGATCCATTTGTTAGAATTCGTTCTTCTCAGTAGAAGACGAGACTACGCCATGAAACCTATCCCAGACTTCTTGATCCGCCGCCTGCAACCCGCAGACCTGGAGAGCGCCCTGCGGCTCACCCGTGCCGCGGGCTGGAACCAGGTGGCCAGCGACTGGCAGCGCCTGCTGCGCCTTGAGCCGGAGGGCTGCTTCGCGCTGGAAAGCGAGGGCCAGGTCGCGGCCACCACCAGCGTCCTCCGTTACGGTCAGGAATTGGCGTGGATTGGCATGGTGCTGACCGCGCCCGAATTCCGCCGCCGTGGCTTTGCCGATGCCTTGATGGCCGAGGCCCTGCAATACACGGAACAGCGCGGTGTTTCCGTGGTCAAGCTCGACGCTACCGACCAAGGCATCGGACTGTACCGCCGGCACGGCTTTGTCGACGAATGCGAGATTCAACGCTGGCGCCGGGAAGCCGGCCCCCAGGAAGGCGAAACCCTGCCCTACGCGTCTGACTTTGCCTCCGACCGCGTCCTTTTCGGCACCGATCGCGCCGCGGTACTGCAAGACCTGCAGGAATTCGACGCCGCAAGTCTGCCCGGCGAGGGCTACGCCATGGGCCGGCCAGGATTTCTGGCGGCCTACTTCGGCCCCTGCGTGGCCCATTCGCCGGCTGCAGCGCGCCGCCTATTGCGCTGGTTCCTGGCGAAACATCCGGAAGAAGCCGTCTTCTGGGACCTGTTCCCGCACAACCAGGAAGCCGTGCAGCTGGCCCAGGAATTCGGCTTCACTCCCGTACGCACCCTGGTGCGCATGCATCGCTCGCAAGCAGGCGCTCGGGCTTTCCTCAATCCGGCGGAGGTTTTCGCCATAGCCGGTTTTGAACTCGGTTAAGATAGCGAAGGAGGCTGGGGCGCATGCCGGCACGCAATCACATTGATCTCACCGTAAAGACGATGAACGTCCTGGAGTCGCTGGTGGAGAGCTCGGAGGGCGCCAGCCTGAAGGACGTTGCCGAGCGCCTGCGACTGATCAAGAGTTCCGTGTTCCGAATTCTTTTTACCCTCAAGGAACTCGGGTACGTGGAGCAGATCGGGGAAAGCGGCAAGTATCGCCTGACCTTTAAAACGGCAGGACTGGTGCGGCGTTCGGTCGAACACCTGTCGCTCAACAAGCTGGCGCGGCCGCACATGGTGGAACTTCGCACTCGCCTGGAGGAATCGGTTTGGGTGGCGGAACGGCGCCGGCATGGGGTCGTGCTCACCGATGTGGTGGAAGCCTCTCATCCTCTGAAACTATCGTTCGATCTGGGGGACCTATGCCCCATTCACGCCACCGCGCTGGGCAAGGCCGTGGCCGCCTACCTGGAACCGGAGGAAGTAGAGGCGATTTTGCCCAAAGGGAAATTGCCCAAATACACCGCTCGCACCATTACCAGCCGCAGCCGTTTAAAAGCGGAATTGCAACGGGTGCGCGAGCTGGGCTATGCCATGAATTCGGAAGAGACTGTGGAGGGGGCGATTTTGGCGGGGGCGCCGCTGTTTGATTCCCAGGGGAAGATCTTCGCCGCTATCAGCGTCAGCGCGCCCACCGCGCGCTGTTCTCCCAAAAAGCGCCGAGAAATTATCGAGGAGATGCTGGCTGCCAGCTCTCGCATCATGAGCGATCTGCGTGATGCCGCATTTAAAGCCCCGGAATAGCCCCGCTCCACGATAAGCAAACTGCCGGGCATCAAACCGGCGGTCCCGGCCACTGCAAGTGTTGGCGCAAGAATGCGAACGTTCCCACGCCATGGATGGTATGGCCGCCCTCGAAGTATTCGATCGTGGTCCGCTCAGAAATACCCATCCGGCGATAGAAACTCTTCACTCTTTCGTATTCGAAGGCCACCCGTTCATCGGTGCTGGTGCCGTCGTTGTGGCCGCGTTCCACCATGAATGGCCGCGGAGCCACCAAGCTGGCAAGTTCCGCATAATCCACCAGGTTCCCGAAGTTGAATTCGTAGACATCATAGCTGTCGTCGAACATAAAGCTGGTCTTCGATGTCACGTTGGTCATCACCCAAAGCGCCTGGTTGAAATCTCCCGAGCAAATGCAGAGGGCATATCCCTCCAGCAGCGGCGCCACCCGCATGGCGGTCTTGCCGCCGTAGGAAAGACCATAGAAGCCGATGTGCTCCGCATCCACAAAGGATTGCAGCTTGAGCCAAGTCAAAAGTTGCTGGTGTTGTCCCAGAATCAGGGAATAAAGCGAAAGCTTCTGCGGCTGGGCCAGGCGTTGAAGAATGCGAAACCGCTCCTCTCCCACAAAGGGGTCCTGCGGAGCATAGACGACGAATCCCAGATCGGCCAAGCTGGCCCCGAAGTGGTGGTAGTACTCGCTGTCTATTCTGGGATCAGCCACCTCCTGCGCCCGCCCGGCAAAACCATGCTCACAGACCACCACGGGACGGCGCTCTCCCGGACGCAAATCTTTGGGGACCAGCAGAATTCCGTAGGCAAATACGCCCGGCCACACATCCAACAGGACCTCATATCCCTGAAAACGGGGCGCATCGTAGATCATTCGAGTGCGCGGATTGGGAGGGAGCGTGGGGTCCGGGAGCTTGCCGATCATCTCGCTCCAGAGAAAATCCCGCAGGGGCGCGGCCGATTCTCGCCAACGTTGGGGAGAGGATGCATCCGCCTGGGACCAGAATTTCTGTCTCTGTTCCGGCGCTTTTTGCACCAGACCCTGGGTATACGCAACCATTTGGTGAAGCTGTGACCGCATGCGCGACTGCGGATCCAAGGCTGCCCGGGCATAAACCGGGGCCCTTCCAGAAGAACGCAAGGAATGACCGTTTCCCAGTAAGCTTAGGAAGGTCTCTAATGTCTCCTCGCATCCCGGCGGGCCCTCGCCGTTGCCATTGACCACGCAGCGCAGGCTCGGCTCGACATGCAGTGCCGCAAAAATAGCACGCGCCCGCTCAAACTCCCGTTGCACCGATTCGAGTGGCGGAGTGGTAAGGGTTCCACTCGGGCAGGCGACATTTTTTCGCCCTCCCCCGGCCGCGGGAGGACCTGGCACTTCCGGGCCGCGACAGGCTTCAATCAACAGCTTGCGAGGAGCGATCAGGCCGGCAATCTCGGCGTCGCCAAACTCACGCAGCAGCCCCCACACGTTGCGATAGATCGGCTCCTGCCAAATATTCTCGCGCTCCTGAAAGTAGCCGCTTACGGCGACCACATCGACGCGGGTATCGACCGCGGAGGCATACAAGGCGAGCAAGCCGCCTTCCCCATACCCCATCACGCCGATCGGAACTTGGGCGCCTGCAGCGGTAAACCAATCAATTCCGGCCAAGACTTTCTGCACTTCGTAACCGATGATATGGCGGCCCACTTCGAAGGCCATGCGATAGATCCACTCGCGATGAGGTTCATTCGTCATGGCAATTTGGGGATTGCCGGAAAATGTGTCGTCACGATTGATCAGCAAAGGGACCAGGACCTGGCAGCCGTTCTCCGCCAAGCGCCGCGCAAACTGGGCCGCAGAAGCGACATCCGCAGTCAGCCCCACCAGCATTTCCGGCGTCCAATCTGCGTCAGGAAGGGCAACAACGCGTGCCCATTCCCTTTGCAGGGGCTGGAGGAGTAGCCCTTCAGCATGCAAGCCGCATA
The DNA here is from genome assembly GCA_018268755.1 of Acidobacteriota bacterium. Lineage (GTDB taxonomy): Bacteria > Acidobacteriota > Terriglobia > Terriglobales > Acidobacteriaceae > KAN-5. Next base: position 148,257 of record JAFDVW010000011.1, on the reverse strand, counting down.
GTCCTTCCCCCGCAGGAGAAAACACCGGCCACCGGACCGCGAACACCTTGAAGGACGGACCTCCGGCTAATTCCGAGGGTTCACCCGGCGAAGCGATGATCTCCGGGGCTCGCGCAGCAATCCGTGGGTCCACAACGCCAATCATCTGACGAAAGCGCGCTCGCAAGGAGGAAATGGAGTTCTCGTAAGCGGCATGCGAACCGTAGTCTGGCTGCCAATGGCGAGACCGTTCTTCCGGAATACTCTGCATTCGCTGCACCAGAAAGCGCTGCATGGCTAGCTGCATCGCTTCGGCGAGATCTCCGGATTGCATGAGTGGAAGAGTGCCGGGAAGAGTATCCAGCGGGGATGCAGAAAGCTTCGGGGCCCTTATCGGGGATGACCATGCCCTTGGGAGACAAAGATCCACCCCCATAGACAACAAAGATTGCAGGGAATATTGCAGGAATTTCCGGCGGATCATGCGCGGTCCCATGCGTGGCTTTTCGTAAGGCCCGGCTGGCGGTCAGCGAGCATGCCGGCCCTTGCTTGCATAGGCCTCTCTCAGATAGCCGGTCATCACATTGGCATATTGGGGGAAGGCAACCGCTGGGTCCTGCAGCTCCGGATGCCACGCCTTTTCCCACTCATAGGAAAAATATCCCTTGTATCCGATGTCCACGAGGCATTGCACCTGACGCTTGACCGGCACATCGCCAGTACCGGTCAGGACGTAGTGCACCTGGTCACCTTTGCCAACCGAGTCTTTCAGATGCGTGTGGCGAATGTATTTTCCCAGATGTTGCACCGTAAACTCCGGTTCTTCACCACCGGCTACGAAGGTATGGTGCGCATCCCACAGCAAAGCCACCGCGGGAGAGTCAGCCTTCTCCAAAATTTCCCGCAACATGGGCGAACGGATGAAGTCGCCATGGCTCTCCAGCAACACCGTCACTTTCTTACTCCCGGCGTAGTCTCCCAATTCGCGAAGGGCGCTTGCCACATGCGTGACAGCATCCTCCGGTGTGCCAACGATTTGGTTTCCAAATACGCGGACATAAGGCACCTGCAGCCGGGAGGCCAGATCGATGAACCGGCGCGCATCGGCCAGTTGCGCCTTGCGCTTCTCAGGGTCTGTCTCGTGCATCAGCGATCCGCTGTCTACGGAGGAGAGACGCAAACCGCGGTCCGCAACATCTTTCATGGAGCGCGCGATGCGATCCGGGCCCAGCTCTGGACAGCTGGGCAAATCCATATTGCCTTGGATCCCCCGCAACTCCACTCCGAGAAAGCCATGTTGCTGGGCGAAATCGAGGAGCTTGGTCCAGCTCCAGTCCGGACAACCCAGCGTAGAAAATCCCAGGGGCAATCTCTGGTTGCTGGCCGCGGAGCGGAACGGCGATGCGTCCGCCAGGGGAGCCAAGGTGGCGGCGGCGACCGTCCCCATGGTGGCGAGAAACGTTCTGCGGGAAAGCGGGGCTGGCATAGCGGTCTCCTTAGTCCAAATCATCATCGTTTCGTCGTCGGCCGGAAGGGGAGAATCCGGCCGGACGCCCACATCTGCGGATTTTCGTATGCTTACTTTACTCCGGAGGCGCAAGCCCAGTCCAAAAAGTATTTCATCGTTGCGACAGGTAGAACACGCCGCCGGACCGCTTTTGCCGCATTGCATCCCGCGACCGGCTATGATATTGCTTATGACTGAAATAGAATGCATTCTAATGAATACAACCGAACCAAATGAAGATTGATCTCCACCTCAAGCCCGCGGACCTCGCCTCTGCTCTGCAGCGTTTCTGGTCTGTCTCAGCCGAAAAGATCAAACACCTGGAGAAGACCTATGACCCAGGGAAAGGTTCGCCGGTCTTCACGGTAAAGGGGCGATACACCAGCCGGGGGTGGACCGAGTGGACGCAGGGCTTTCAATACGGTTCTTATGTTCTGCAATTTGACGCCACCGGCGAGGAAAAGTTCCTGCAATTGGGCCGCAACGCAACCGTGCAGCGCATGGCCCCCCACGTCAGCCACTTCGGCGTACATGACCACGGCTTCAATAACGTCAGCACGTATGGCAACCTGTGGCGGCTGATGGGAGAGGGCCGCATCACCGAAAATGCCTGGGAACGCAATTTTTACGAGCTGGCCCTGAAGCTGAGCGGATCGGTACAGGCCCGGCGCTGGACCCCGACTAAAAGTGGAGGATATCTCTACTCGTTCAACGGGCCACATTCCCTGTTTGTGGACACCATCCGCACTCTGCGCTCGCTGGCGCTGGCCCACTATCTTGGCCACGTCATGATGGGCGAAGGCGACGACCGGATTTCCCTGATAGAACGCCTTCGTCAGCACGCGGTCGCCACCGCCACCTATTCCGTGTATTACGGGCAGGGACGGGACGCCTACGATGTGCGCGGACGGGTCGCGCATGAGTCCATCTTCAACGTGGCGGACGGCAATTACCGATGCCCCAACTCGCAGCAGGGATATTCCCCCTTCAGCACCTGGACACGCGGCCTGGCCTGGGCCATGTGCGGCTTCAGCGAGCTGTTGGAGTTTTTACATGCGATCCGCGACAGGAGCGTGCAACCGCAATTGCTGAAAGCAGCCCAGGCGACTTGTGACTTTTATATTGAGCAGGCCAGTGCCGCCGACGGCATTCCCTACTGGGACACGGGGGCGCCGCAGTTGCACCGTCTGGGCGACTGGCAGGGCAAAGCCGCAGACCCCTTCAATGCTTTCGAGCCGGTGGACAGTTCGGCTGCAGCCATCGCCGCACAAGGATTGTTGCGACTGGGACGCTATCTGGGCGCCAAGGGAACCCGCTATTTCCAGGCCGGCCTGAGCGTCCTCCATACGCTCCTTCAAGAACCGTATCTGAGTACGGACCGCAAGCACCAGGGACTCATCCTTCATTCGGTATATCACCGTCCCAACGGATGGGATTACGTTCCGCCGAAACAGAAGATTCCGTGCGGGGAGTCCAGCATGTGGGGGGACTATCATGCCCGGGAAGCGGCGCTGTATCTGCAGCGCATCCTCAAGAAGGAACCTTATCTTACCTTCTGGGGAAGCGGCAAAGGACAGGTCTTGGCGGCATGAAACAAGTGGCCCTCATCACCGGCGGCACGCGGGGAATCGGGCTGGGTATCGCCCAGGCCCTGGCGGAGTTGGGCTGCGACCTGGTGCTGTGTGGGACCCGCGCCGCGGCCATGGTGGAGGAGACGATTGCGTCCCTGGGCAAGCCGGGCAGCCAGGTGTTTTATGTGCAGGCCAATATCGCCGACCGCTCGGCACGTCACCAGCTTCTGCAAGCCGTAAGGAAGCAATGCGGAAGGATCGATCTGCTCATTAATAATGCCGGCATCGGGCCCAGAACGCGCTCCGATATTCTCGAGGCCACGGAAGAGAGCTTTGACGAAGTGTGGAACACTAACCTGCGTGGCCCCTATTTTCTGACGCAAAGCGTTGCGCGCTGGATGATCGAACAAAAACAGGCGGCCCCGGATTTCCGGGGATGCATCGTGAATATTTCTTCCGTCTCCGCCGAAATCGCCAGCGTGAATCGCGGCGAATATTGTATTTCCAAGGCCGGGGTGGCCATGGCGACCAAGCTGTGGGCGGCGCGGCTGGGAGAATTTGGCATACCTGTGTATGAAGTCCGGCCTGGAATCATCCAAACCGATATGACCTCCGGCGTAGCCGCGAAATACGATCAGCTGATCGCGACAGGAATCACAGTACAGCCGCGTTGGGGAACGCCTGAGGATGTGGGCCGGGCGGTAGCCGCCCTGGCCCGGGGAGATTTCCCTTACTCTTCAGGATCCGTCTTCATGGTCGATGGCGGTATGACCGTGCAACGGATATAGCGCCATACAACTAAAGATGGACGAGGAAACCATGGTGGTTGTAGAGCGAGGTTCAGAGAAATTCGGGGAGAAGTTTTTCCGCCATGACAATGGCCGCACCGGTCGCTCCTGCTTCCCCGCCCAGACGCGAAACCAAGACCTTAAGGTTCGACACCGAACGATGGAAAGTACGCCCGCGAAACGAATGGAAGAGCGGCTTCAGCAGAAAGTTCTTGGCCACGCGGGGAACCTCTCCGCCCAGCACGATGGCTTCAGGGTTCAGCAGATTCACAATCGTGGCAATTCCCGTCCCCAGATGAACGCCGGCTTCCCAAAGCACGGTATGAGCAAATTGGTCTCCCACTTTGGCCGCATTCACAATGGCTTCGATGGAAATGCGGTCGGGATTGTTCTCCGTGAGCTGGGAAAGACTGGAGTGCACACCTTGCTGCAGCCCCATTTTGATCCGGTTAATAATGGCCCAGCCGGACGCGTAGACCTCCAGGCAGCCCCGATTGCCACACGAGCACAACTCCCCACGTTCATCGATGGTAGTGTGGCCCAGCTCGCCCGCCAGATCGTCCGCCCCCAGATACAAGCGGTTGTTGATGTAGATGGCGGCGCCAATTCCCATGGAAACCACCACATAGACAAAGTTGTTGCGCCCTTTGGCATCGCCGAACTTTTCCTCCGCAAGCGCCATGGTGCGGACCGTGTCCTCCAGCACCACGGGAAGACCAAACTTGTTCTGAATGCGCCGCTTGAGCGGAACATCAATCCACCCAGGCACCTTCGGCCAGAACAGCAAAGTTCCGGAATTACGGTCGATCACCCCCGACATCGCGATCCCGATGCCTTTAATCAGACTGTCACTCTTGATGGCAGCGCCAATCTCCTGCTCGATCAGGTTGAAGACGTGCTGCTCGCCCATCGTAATATTGGTAGGGATTTTCTTCAGGCTCAGGACTTTGCCCAGAAAATCGGTAACTACGATCCGCATATTGGCGCGGCCAATGCGAATGCCTACCAGATGGGCGAGGTCGGGAGCAACGTGCAGCAGCACACGGCGGCGCCCGGCCCGGGAAGGCGAACGGCCCCCTTCCTCCACCAAACCACGCCGGCGTAGATCGGCCACCAGCGCACTGATGTAGCTCGGGGCAAAACCAGTCTTCTCCGCCAGTCCGGTGCGCGAAGCCTGGCTCTGCTCATAAATGGCCTGGAGAACTCCCAGCAGGTCTTCTTTATTCATTCAGTCGTTTGTTTCTTTTCATTTTTGGAATTCAGCAGCGCGACAGTATAACTGAAACCTTTATTTAGGGGCCCAGAACTCGGCCGCTCTTGGCTGATTGCACAACTATGCAGGCTCGCTGCATTTGCCCGGAGCCTCGCTGAGCGATCTCAGCTACCTGCCAGGCATTTGCACCCCGCGTAGTCCCAGCCGGGGAACAACAGGGTGTTTCTATAATTTTCCGATAAACAGTAACATTCTTCAATATTTGGAATTACATTCATATATATTTCTTTTAAGAAAAAATTAAGGTTGACGCTGTCTCAACCGCGTTATATAAACTGGCTTGCTTTGTTGCGGCAATCCTCAGAGTGCCGCAACAAAGGGGGCCTTCCTTGGAAATCCCTCTGCGAAACCCTTGGGTTTCTAGTGAGCCGCGGGCTTAGAGCCCCCATACATTCAGGTTCGGATTTCATCCCGTCCGATTGGGTATTCGTCGCGTGCAGTAGCAAGCTTGCGATTTTGCTGTTTCCACAACCTTACTTGGCTCAGGGAAAGGGGTGTACATGTTGGCGTCCTCATTCATTCAATTTCCGGTTTGGTCCGGCTCGAGGTCTAAGGCCCGAAAGTCCTGGTTGGCCACAGCCCTGCTTGTCTTGCTAGTCTCGAGCGCTACTCGCGGCGTAGCTCAATCCACCCCCACTCCTGATTATCTCGACCCCAAGCAGCCGATCAGCAGGCGGGTGGATGACTTGCTCTCCCGCATGACGGTGGAGGAAAAAGTAGGCCAGCTCAACCTGCCTTGTGTGTATGTCAAGGAGCTGGGGGAAACCATCCCCGACAAAATCCAAGGCTGCAAACGCTTCGCGGCGGGGACCCAAACTCCCGGCATTGGTCCGGGGGCCGGCTTTTTCACCCTGGCCGATACGCTTTCCAATCCCAGCATCGCCCAGCAGGCCGCGTATTTTAATGAGCTGCAGAAGATTGCGCTCACCCAAACCCGGCTGAAGATCCCGCTTCTTCAGGACGAAGAGGGCACCCATGGCGCCATGTTCCCCGGGGCCACCATTTTCCCGGAAGGCCTCACCATGGGCAGCACTTTTGATATGGCCCTGGTGCAGGAAGTTTACGCCACGGCTGCGCGCGAGGCCCGGGCCATAGGGATCCATGTATTGTCCACACTGGTACTGGAACTTGATCGCGACCCGCGCATGGGCCGCAACGAAGAGGCTTTTACCGAAGACCCGTTTTTGTACACGCGAATCGCGGAACATATTGTTCGCGGCGCCTCCGGCCCCGACATCAGCGCGGCGGATAAGACCATTTCTCTAATGACGGACTTCCCTACCCAGAGCGAGCCGACCAGCGGAATGGAGCGTGGGCCGATCGACCTTTCGGAGCGGACCTTGCGGGAAAATTACCTTCCCCCATGGAGCGCAGCATTCAAAGAAGGTGCCTTGGGCGTCATGGCGGGCTATCCGGTGATCAATGGCATGCCGGAGCATGGCTCCGAAAAGTGGAACACGGAAATCCTGCGCGATGAGCTGGGCTTCAAGGGCTTTGTGGTGAGCGAAGGATATGGGTTTCAGTCTTTGATCGATGAGCATATCGTTCCTACCCAGAAGGAAGCAGGGGCCCTGGCTTTGCGGGCAGGGGTTGACCTGAACATTACCTATGAGCCGGCATACTTACAGCCTTTGATCGACAATGTAAAAGAGGGCAAGGTCCCCATGGCTCTGATCGACCGTGCGGTCCGGCGGGTGCTGGAAGCCAAGTTTCGCCTCGGCCTGTTTGAACATCCTTATGTCGACGTGGCCCACGCCGAACAAGTTGTGCACACCAAAGAACATCAGGCTTTGGCGCGGAGAGTTGCCAGCGAAGGCATCGTTTTACTGAAAAACGAAAAGAACCTTTTGCCGCTTAGCAAGGACCTGAGATCCATTGCGGTCATCGGCCCCAATGCTTCCAGTGTGGTGAACCTGCTGGGCGACTATACCGCCAAGGTCATTCCCCAGCACATTGATACCATCTTCCAGGGCATTCAAAGCAAGGTAGGCCCCGGGACAAAGCTCACCTATACAAAAGGTTGCGGCGTCGATGATAGCGACAAGAGCGGATTCGCTGCCGCCATCCAGGCCGCCAAGAATGCCCAGGTTGCGGTGGTCGTGGTGGGCGAACAGTCCAGTTTGGATGACCACGAACATCCACTCTCAGCGACCAATGGGGAATCGCATGATGTGGCCAGCCTGGACTTGACCGGCGTACAGGAAGATATGGTACGGGCGATCCAGGCAACGGGAACACCGGTAGTTTTGGTGCTGGTGAACGGGCGGCCGCTCTCCATTCGCTGGGAAGCGGAGCATGTTCCGGCCATCGTGGAAGCGTGGTTGCCGGGCGAGCAAGGAGCAGCCGCTGTGGCCGACATATTATTTGGCGACGCCAATCCCAGCGGGCGGCTGGCCATCTCGGTCCCCCGCCACGTGGGACAATTGCCGGTTTACTACGATCAGAAGCCTGCCAAAGACTACTGGATCAGCAAAGGCTGGAGCAAAAATGGCGGCTACGTCGACATGCCGGGAACGCCTCTTTATCCCTTTGGCTTTGGTCTCAGCTACACGCAGTTTCAATACAGCAATCTGCAGATCACGCCCGCCAAGGTTCTCACGGACGGACGGGCCGAGGTTCGCGTGGAGGTAGCAAATATCGGCAAAGTGGCGGGCACAGAAACCGTGCAGCTTTACCTGCATGAACAATATGCTCCTGTTTCCCTGCCCTTAAAACAACTGCGCGGCTTTGAACGGGTAACGCTTGAGCCCGGCCAGAAAAAGACCGTTACATTCTCCGTGGGAGAAGACGATTTCCGCCTGATTGATGAACGTCTGGAATGGAAAGTAGTTCCCGGAACATTCGACATCATGGTTGGAAAATCTTCAGCCGACATCGTATTAACCGGCACATTGGAAGTAGCCGCTCACTGATGATGCAGGCCGGGATACGGCCTGCGAGAAACCGAGACGATATTTTTCAAAATGGCAAGGAGTGGTTCGTGAAAAGACACCGATTCAGCGCAAGTCATCTGGCATGTTTCATTCTTCTGCTGGCTGCGGGCTACTCCGCCCCTGCGGAAACCATGAAAGCGGGTGTGGCCAAAGTAGATATCACACCCCCTCTCGGGTACCACATGTGGGGCTATTTTGACCGGGTCCAGGGGGCGCAAGGGATTCTGGATCCCCTCTTCGCTCGTGTTCTGGTCCTGGAAGCAGGGGAGCAACGTATCGCGTATGTAGACCTGGATTTGGGACGCACGTTTGGGCCGACATCACTCGCCAACCTGCAGAAAGCCGTGAAAGCGAACAGCGGAATCGGCGGCCTGATCGTACAAGCAACCCACACGCACGCCGGGCCAGTCATCCTGGATGAGTATCCCAAAGGCACCCCCGCATGGGAAACAGAGGCTCTGCGCAAGATCGCAGACGCCGTCCGCGACGCCGCTCACAACGTGGTCCCCGTCCGCCTGGGAGTCGGATACGGAGAAGCGTTTATCGGCTACAACCGGCGGCGTGTTGAATCCGATGGGTCCGTCACCATGATCTGGCAGAATCCCCAGAGGATTCCTACGTGGCCGGTGGACGCAACCATCGCCCTGTTGCGCATTGACCGTCTGAATGGCGAGCCCTTGGCCATCTTGGCGAACTACGCAACCCACCCTGTGATCTTCGGCAATGACAACCTGCGCTTCTCCGCCGACTTCCCCGGCGTCATGTGCAAGGTGGTGGAACAGGCGTTCGACGGAAAGCCGCTGGCATTTTTCGTGCAGGGGGGCGCGGGCGACATCAACGTGTATGACGCCACCACTCCTATCACGCAGGATGCAGTGAGCCGCCGCGACTGGTCAGGTGAAACCCTGGGAAAAGCGGTCGTGGCTGCGGCAAAACAGATCCAGACTGCGGACGAGGCGAATGCTTCCATCGACTTCACGGAAGAAACCGTCGCCTTCCCTCTGCGCTGGAACGCCGACAAGTTCCGGGAAGCTGTCCTTCAGGAGATCAGCCCACAAGCCTTCGACCTGTTCTCCCCCCCGATTCAGGCGACCATGCAGCTTCCGGTTACCACCGCTTTGTTGAATAAGAAGATTGCCATTATGGGCATGCCCGGCGAGCCCTTCCTGCAGTTCCAGAGAACCTGGCGCTCGGAATGCCCGGCGCAGAGCTGCTTCTTCCTGGGCTATACCAACGGATATTACGGGTACTTCCCCACTATCCGGGCAGCTTCTGAAGGCGGATATGGCGCGACCAGCGCAACTACCTGGGTCGAGGTAGGAGCGGGTGAGCAGATTGTGAATCATGCTCTCATCGACACCGAAAAAATGCTGGGCCATCTTCACGATGCCCCAGGAGCTCAGTGGAAGGACCTGCGCTAGCCTCGGCATAACTCTCCACGTTGATGCAGGAGGGCCGGCGCAGCCTGGTCCTCCTGCGATATCACCCGCCCCTCAAACGAGCCCTCTCAAAAACCCTCCTATCGGTTCCCTCTCGGCAAAGGCCCCACGAACATCTTATTTTCTAATGGGTTAAACTAATCACGAGAATGGCATTATCTCGATTTAATATTTCTTTAAAGAATTAATATCGTTGACTAAGCCCCGAAAACTAGATATATATGTTTGCGTTCATCAGTTTAAGCAGCATCCGAGGGCGGCTGGTTCCCGGAAAAGCTCCAAAATGGATTCCCTGGCCCGTTAAGGCCAGCGAGCCCCCTTCCCATTGCTGCTTGGTTTACCCAGAAAAGGGTCTACGAAGGAGTTTTGCATGCAAGACGGCAAGACGGCGGTTCATGAGGGCAAGGAAGCCAACGACCAGTTGGCGATAGACGGTGGCACCCCGGTACGAAGCGAACCCTTGCCTCTGGAATTTCCCGGCGTTCACCACATGAATGACGAAGAAGCCACAGCCGTCGGGAGAGTGGTAAAGAGCCGGTCTTTGTTCCGTTACTACGGCCTGGACCTGCAAAAAGAGGTGGAGAATTTTGAAGCGGAGTTCGCCAAGTTTCTAGGCGTATCGCATGTGCTCGCGGTCAGCAGCGGCACCGGCGCCTTGCAGGTGGCCTTGTCGGCGCTGGGCGTCGGCCCCGGACAAGAGGTCATTGTGCCGGCCTACATGTGGGTCTCGGTCGTAGCCGCAGTGGTCAATCGCGGTGCCATTCCTGTGCTGGCAGACATTGACGATACCTTCTGTATCGATCCCAAAGTTCTGGAGTCTAAGATCACCAGCCGGACCGCCGGCATCATCGTCGTACACATGAGCGGCGCTCCCGCGGACATTAAGGCCATCCAGGAAGTTGCCCGGCGGCACAAGCTGTTTCTTCTGGAAGACTGCGCCCAATGTGTAGGAGGTTCGGTGGGCGGAAAGAAAGTGGGGACGTTTGGCGACATCGCGACCTTCAGCTTCCAGATGAACAAAAACATGACTTCCGGGGACGGCGGCTGTGTCGTGACCAACGATCGCAAGCTCTATCAAAGGGCCTTCGCCTGCCATGACCTGGGATATGTGCGCGACGAAAAGGGACGCCTCAACATGAGCGACCCGGATCTCTGCCTTTGGGGCCACGGCTGCCGGCTGGATGAAATTCGCGGGTCCGTTCTGCGGGTGCAGTTGAAGAAGCTTCCCCAGATCGTCGGCAGCATGCGGCGCAGCAAATATCGTATTCGCAAAGCCCTGGAGGCCCTCCCCAAAATCCAGCTGCGCAGAATCGTAGATCCGGAAGGCGACACGAGTTCTTTTCTGCTGACCACCTATGCCGACGCCAACACCGCTCAGCGGGTCAATCAGGCTTTGCGCGCTGAAGGAATCGTCACTTACCCCCAGGGCCTGTCGAATATCATGATGACCGAGTGGGGACTCCATCTTTATTACAACATCGCCAGCCTGGTAAAGCGCACCAGCATCGACGTCCGCCATTCTCCATGGAAACTGAGCGAAAATGCAGGCTCCACTTTTCAGTATGAGAAAGGCACCTGCCCTGCGGCTGACAGCCTGTTCGAACGCACTATCGTTCTGGCGGTCCCTTCAGCATTGACCCAACGCGATGAAGATGACATTATTCGCGCCTTCGAGAAGGTCTACAAAGCCATTCTCGCCTAAACAAATAGGTCCTTGGGACGACGCCCAAGGACCTTCCTTTCTTTCAGATCGTCCTCCGTCTAGGAAACTGCGCCAAGCCCCGGCCCGTTGAGATTGGCGGTATGCAGCTTTCCGTCCCGAACTTCAAACAACCCGGAGAATTTCGGCAACCATGCCCGGTTGGCGGTGGGAACATATTCGCGACCGTTGGATTCGATGGTGTCGATCGGGGGGACGTGCGCGGCAATTCCCGCGGACTGAATGAGCGAGGCCCCTGGGCAGGTCAGGTCCTGGACGGTCAGGTACATTTTGAATTCCTGCGCGGCAGCGTTCAAAAGCACAGACTGGCTCTGGCCCTTGCACGCCTTCAGTGCAACCCCGGTATAACCGATCTTCCGGCCGACCAGAATCGCATCATAGCCGGTCAGGGACTCGTCCATCACCACAGGCTTGAGCTTGGAGGCCTCAAACAACATTTGCTCGGGCTTAACCTCGAGATCCCGACGCGTCGGCTGCTCAATGAAAGTGATGCGACTAAAGCTCTGGGGAGACCCCTGCTTGATGCGGTCGATAAAGTTCAGCAGATAATCCACGTTGGGACACTGTTCGTTGAAGTCCAGCGAGTAATACCATTCGTGGACCCCGCGGCCCGCCTCGACCTTCGCCGCGACCCGGTCAATTTGCAACACTCTGGACACATCGGATTCGAGATTATTGCCCTCGAGTTTTATCTTTAAATGAGTGAGCCCGTCGGCGACAATCCATTCCGCGAGGGAATTAGGGAGGCCGTCTTGAAAACGCTTTTTGATGTCCGATTCTTCAATCGGATCAATCGCGCTCACCGAGTGATTGCACCATAACCAGGGTTTGGGAATCGGCGACAGATACTGGCTGGGAAACTTGCCCGTAAACTCGGGCGATAAGTAGTGACCCAGGTCGTAGGTCATGAATTCCGGGCCATAGGTCCTATAACAACTGAGATGATGGACCTTGCCAAAAGCATCATGGATGGCCGCGTCAAACGGACTCGCCGTGACCAAGGTGCAGAGTTTGGGGATGGGCTGCCCAAGATGCATCTCCTCCGCGACGTCGACCGCGGCCTTGAGATATTCAGGCTCCAGCGTGAAATTAATATCAATGGGGTGTCCAGCTTCGGTATAGCCGGCGGTAATTTTCTGGATACGTTCCGCCAGCCGCTTCATGGCAGACAGCGTGGTGTCATAGGAAAGTTTTTTGGAAGGAAACGCCCACATGTTGCCCATGGGCATGGAACCAAATCCTTTGGCAAGGTGGCCGTTGCCCGTTTCTACCGTGCAATGCACATTGAGAAGGGTGACGCGGTCGACGCTGCGATTGCCGAACTCGTAAGGTGTGCGATAGGGGAAATCTTCGTAGCCAAAAGTAATTTCTTTGACACGGATATCGGTGGATTTGCGTTTGGATTTAGCTGTCATGAGTCCCCTGGTCAAGGAAGGAACCGCTAGAACGCCCGTGGAGGCGGCCTTCAAGAATTTCCGTCGTGTCGTTTTGCAGAGATCCGTCGCCATGTTTCCCTTCGCTCGGCCGGTGCTGGTTCGTGTTCTTAAGCGTGGCTGTATGCGGCCCGAAACAAGGACTTCAGGTACTGCAGATTTTCCTGCGCCGCCTGCATGACGGCAGGAACAGCCGCCCGCGAAAGCGCCCGGCCCTGTTCATCGGCAATTCCGGGAATCTCATATTCGTCATGCAAAGAGACCGGTCCGTGAAAATCGGACTTCGCCAGGGTCTGCAGAAAGTCACTCCACGGAACAAATCCTTTCCCCATGGGACAGGTACGCGCCTCCAGGCGGCGCGCAGGCATTTCCTTCCAGTAAAAATCCTTCACCGCCACCATCTTTAAACGAGGAATCACCAGGTTGGTGGCAATCTCCCACGCGCCCTGGCCGCCATCGGTGGCGCTATGGCCTAGGTCGAAATAGAAGCCGCACCAACGCGAATCCAGCTTCTCAATGATTTCCCCTATGTCCCAGATTGCTGCGCCGATGTAGTGGGCATGATTGTGATATCCGAGCTGGATTTCATGCTTCGCCGCCAGGGCGACCAAGCCGCGCAACTTTTCGCCGGCTTGGTTGCGCTCCTTCCAGACATTTTCCATTTTGTAGTGGTAGTAGCCTGTCTTGGCGAAAGGGATGCCGAGCTGTTTGGCGGTCTGCAGAATGGGCTCCGCGGTGGGATCATTCGCCTCCACCAACTCGGTGGTGATCATCGGCACTTCCAGACCTTGAGCGCGAATGGCCTCGACTGCCTTGGGCAGATCGCGCACCGCGTTTTGCGGCAGCACATGTCCATCGCCCCGAACCGTCAGGTCCACTCCAGCAAACCCAGCCTCTTTGGCGGCTTGGGCCAGCTCATGCCAGTTGAGTTGGGGCACCGCCTTGGAAAAAAGACAGAGTGGGCCTCGAAATGAGCCTTGGCCTTGCACTTCGGCGGCGGCTGCGGGCAAAGCGGACAAAGCCGCCCCGGCAATTGCGGCAGCCGAGGACACCTGGAAAAATTCGCGCCTGGAAAATGCTTTCGTCATTGCTCCCTCCTCTATTGCAGGCCAAAGGCCAGCAGGTTCGGTCCCACCGCCAGAACGACGTACTGCTTGCCGTCGATGGTGTAGGTAATAGGAGAAGTCTTGTTCTCTCCATTGGTGGGGAAATGCCAGAGCGGTTGGCCGTTCTGCGCGTCGGCAGCCACCACGTTGCCGCTGGGGTCCCCGTAGAACAAAAGCCCGCCTGCCGTGGCCAGAATTCCGCCGTTCCGTTTGCCATCCGCGTCCCCAAACAGAGGAATTCTCCACGCGATCGTGCCATCCTGGATGTTCATGGCTTGCAGGTACTTCCTGTCTTCCGGGATTTCGATCTGCTTTTTCCGGGAATCCACCGCGGAGAAATCCACATCGCACTTCTCATGTGCAATCAGGTAATACCATTGCGTCGTGGGGCTAAAAGCCGTGCCGCCCCAATTTGTGCCTGCTTCCGGGCACAACACTCCGTTCTCCGCTAAACGCTGGGGACGGCCATCCGGGCCAATTCCGCTGGCCCAATTGATTTTGACGATCGGCTTGGCCACCAGAAGATGCCCGTCGGTCCGGTCAAAGACATAAAAGAAACCGTTCTTGTTGGCATACAGCAGAAGCTTGCGCGGCTTTCCCTGGAAATCGGTGTTCACAAGAACCGCTGGCGCATTGGCATCCCAGTCGTGAACGTCTTCCGGCGATACCTGATAGAACCATTTGATTTTGCCGGTGGCAGGATCCAGGGCAAGAATGCAGTTGGCGTAGAGGTTGTCTCCTGGGCGTTCGCTGTTGTCAGAGTCCGGATAGGGATTACCGGTGGTCCAGAAGAGCGTATCGGTTTCGGCATCGTATGAGCCGGTAACCCAGGTGGCGGCGCCGCCGGTCTCGGGAGGATTGCCCCCCCAAGTCTTGGCTTCTGGGTCATTTTTGTCGGGGACGGTCCAGCGCCGCCACATCAATTTGCCATCGGAAACGCGATAGGCCGCAAGAAAGCCGCGGATGCCCCAATCCCCACCCGCTACTCCGCCAATCACCATGTCTTTCACGACAAGTGGGGCCACCGTCGCGCCATAGTGCATGGGCTTTTCCGGCATGACGGTTTCCCAAACCAGCGCCCCCGTGGTGCGATTCAGCGCAATCATATGGGCATCGCCGGTGACCATGAATAACTTGTCACCGAGAAGGGCCGGTCCGCGATTGGTACCGAGCGACGGATCGCCCACCAGACCCGGCGGCATGGGCCGCGAATATTTCCAAATCTGCTGGCCGGTCTTTGCATCCAGGGCATACGCCTGTTGCGGACCGGTTGCGTAAAGAACGCCATCGGCCTCCAACGGCACCGTTTCCAGACCGAAGTAACTGAGGTTCTCTTTGTAATAGGAAGTGTTGGGATAATACTGCTGCCACAACGGCACGGTGTAAATCCATTTGAGCGTCAACTGCTGCACGTTCGCAGTGTTGATCATTTTCAGCTCGCTGTAGCGGTTGCCGCTCAGGTTGCCATTGTAGGTAAGCCAATTGCCCGGGGCCGCCTGCAGAATCCGCAAAAAATCTTTTGCATCAGGTTCGCTGCCCTTCTTCTTTGCAACTTCTCCGTTCAGGCCGCTCAAGTAGGCAATCAGATTCTCAATCTCTTCCGGGGTGGCGCTCATCGCCGGCATTGCTGATTCCTTGGGCTCGGTGATGCTCGCAATCTCCTCCTGCGGCAACATATGCAACTGCCCCTGCAAATCCTGGAGAACAATCTGAAAGTTGGTCCGGCTTCGCGCAAACCCCCGCAGCGTTTCGCCATTCCGCAGCTGAACCGTCACGGACCCGTATCCGGGGGTAATTTTTGCGCTGGGCTGTAACAGGGACTCACGTATCTCAGGGAGGCTCAGATGGCTGGCGACATCCGAAAGATCGGGGCCAACCGGCGATCCGCTGCCCCACACCATGTGACAAGTGCTGCACCGCCCCTTCCCCGAAAAATACTGCTCGCCGGCGGCGCGGTCCCCCGCAGGTGTAACTTTGCCGGCAGGTGCATTCAGGGAGTGAACAAATGCAGCAAGAGCGTCCAGATCCTGAGCGTTGAGTGGAAATGCGGGCATGCCGGCGGCGGGGATTCCGTTGCGGATGGTGTCACGAATCCAGGTAACTGGTCTTCCTCTTAAATCATTGTTCCCAGCCAAGGCCGGTCCGTACTCGCCGCCCCGCGCATCAGCCCCGTGACAAATTCCGCACTGGGTGGAGAATATCTTCTTGCCATCCGCAGGAGCCGGGGCCGCAGTTTGGGCCCCCATAATAGAAGATAAGAACACCAGACTGAAAAGCAGAGTTCCGGCCCACCAGCCCAGAGGGGCGGTTCGCAAAAATTGCCGCATAAAAATGCCATTTATTACTTTCAAATATTCTTCCTGTAAGTAATTAAAGGAGAAAATCATGTTATTAAATCTAATTAATATGTGCAAGAATAAATATGGCCAAAACCACTTGACCTTTCCAGCGCCAGGGTGGGATGATTCCCTACCAGATTAAAGTCTGAGGGATTAGCCTTCCACTAAAATGGACGACTGTCTGGCGGTATTTCATGCCAAGGCCCCGTCAGAATTTCCGCGCTGGAAGCCGCTGCAGTACGCTTTCAGATAAATCTGAAGACGCAGCTTAGACCATGCGCGCATGACCATCTCTTTAAGGACCACCATGCTTTTTTGCATTCGCGAGGCTGGCCCTCGCGGGGGAACACTCACAACCTTCGCCCAGCTGCGGAGGATCGCATGAGCCAACCACCCATTTTGCGTTTGGGGACCCTGCGCAATGTCGAGCAATTCCAGCGTCACCTCCAGGCCTTGGAGCTCGAGATTCCATGCGACCAAGAGGTGATCGCGGGAAGCGCTTCCCCACTTACGCAAGCCCTCGTGCAAGACGGCATCGTGATTGGGAACCGGGTGGCGATTCATCCTATGGAAGGCTGGGACGGCACGCCCGATGGCAATCCCAGCGACCTGACCCTGCGCCGCTGGCAACGATTCGGCGCCAGCGGCGCAAAACTGATCTGGGGCGGCGAAGCCGTGGCCGTCATGCACGAGGGGCGGGCAAATCCCAACCAACTCATCGCCGCCGAGCATACCAGGGAAGGGCTGGCGCATCTGCGCAGCACTCTCATCGAAGAACATGTGCGAGTGATGGGCTCCGACCACGGATTACTGGTCGGACTTCAACTCACCCACTCCGGCCGCTTCTGCAAGCCGAATGCACACGATCGTCCTGAGCCGCGCATTCTCTATCGTCATCCCATTCTGGACCGCCGCATGCGCCTCGGCCCAGATTATCCGGTACTCACTGACGGTGAAATTCGCCGCATCATTGAGCAATACCACCATGCTGCCCGTATGGCCTGGGAGCTTGGATTTGACTTCGTCGACATCAAGCATTGCCACGGATATCTTGGGCACGAGTTTCTTAGCGCCCATACCCGCGAAGGAAACTACGGCGGCAGCTTTGAGAACCGCACCCGCTTTCTGCGGGAAATTGTTGAAGGAGTTCGCGCCGTAGCACCGGGGCTGAAGATCGGCGTGCGCCTTTCCGCCTTTGATGTGGTGGCCTATCGACCCGATCCTGCGCTCTCCACGCCCGCTAAGCTGGGCCCCGGAATTCCGGAATCATACGACGGCCTGTTGCCCTATCGCTGGGGATTCGGCATCGATGAGCAGAAACCCACCAGCGCTGATATGGATGAGCCGGTAAAATTTCTGGCGCTGCTGGAGCAGCTTGCCATCCCCTTGGTGAATCTGACCGCCGGTAGCCCTTATTACAATCCACATTTGCAAAGGCCGGCCATCTTCCCTCCGTCGGATGGATACCAGCCACCGCACGATCCGCTCGTCGAAGTCGCGCGGCAATTGCATGCGGTACGCGATCTGAAGAAGAAGTTTCCCAAGCTCATTGTGGTGGGCTCCGGCTACAGCTACCTGCAAGACTTTCTCCCCCACGTGGCACAAGCTGTGGTGCGCGAAGGCTGGACCGACCTGGTGGGACTGGGCAGGATGGTACTGTCCTATCCCGAATTGCTGCGTGACGCGATGATGGGCCAGCCGATTCAAGACAAACTGATCTGCCGCACCTTCAGCGATTGCACCACCGCTCCGCGCAATGGACTGGTTTCAGGGTGTTATCCGCTGGACCGCGTCTATAAAACTTCCACTTCTGCAGCACAGTTGAAGATCATCAAAAGCAAGCGCTAAGCTGCACCTTGCAACTATGCCCCCGCCAGCAGGCGGCGTGCGTTCCCTTCATATAGCGCCGCTTCCTGATCGCGGGGCAACCCTGCTGACTTTACCTTCAGCAATGCCGACTCAAAATAGAAAAATGGAAAGTGCGATCCAAAGACGATCCGTTCCGGCGAAATTGTGTCCAGCAAGCGGGAGAGGCCGCCAATGCCCTCATTCATCGCCATATCGAAATAGACATTGTTCGCTTGAGTGATCTCTTTGACTTCAGGCGTCGCATGCCCTCCCCAGTATCCGGCGTTGAGCAGCAACAAGCGCAACTTCGGCAGGCGCGGGACCAGATCAGCCAGCGGGGTCGGGTCCGTGGGCGGCACAATCATCATGGGAGATTGCGTACGCGGGTCCTCCATGGAAAGTGCGATCTGCACCATCAGGCCGCGGCTCGCGGCCAACGAAAGAAGATGCGTCAATTCCGGATCGGCAAGAGTGTATCCATGATAGCCGGGATACAAGCGAACTCCGGGCATGCGATGCACTTCGTGACAGCGCCGTAACTCTTCTTCCCAATCAGGCAACTTCGGATTTACGCAGCCAAAAGGGACAAGAAAATCCTTCCCGAACTCCCGGCACGCTGCCGCAAGCCGCAGATTTACTCCCCCGATGTCGCGGCAAAGCAGCGCTTCAAAGCTTCCCGCCCACGCTTGCCCGACCCCCTTCTGGCGCAGGCGAGTAACTAGTCCCTGGGGATCATCCCCAGGCAAACGGCGGAAGGGCCAGCGAAACAAATTCACATTGGTATCAATGATCACGATGGCAACCCTTTCGCCTGGAGTATGGGCTGTAGAAGCCGCCGCAGGTTCCCGCCCAGAATCTTTTCCTTTGCGCTTTCGGGGATTTCCGCGCCGATGACTTTCGCCATCTGCGAGGCAAAACTCCGGCCGCCCACATCGCTGCCATAGATCACGCGCTCCGCGCCCAGTTCACGGACCGCCATTTCGACAAAGCCCGCTGTAGGGTCCGAGCCGGCGATCTCGGTAGAAATATTCGGCACATCGCGAATAATGCGGATGCCCAGCTCCCAGGTCCCGCCGGTATGGCCGCAGATGAACTGTGCTTCCGGATGGCGCTTGGCCAGCTCCACCAGATCATAGGGCGTGGATTCGCCCGGATCATTCTTCATCGTCTTGAGCCAGGTATGCTGCAGGATAGGCACGCGCAGAGCCGCGGCGTGCTCCACGATAGGGTCCAGGTTGGGGTGGTTGCAGCGCAAATCGGTTTGCACTTCGCCCACGCACACCATGGGGCCATTCTTGACGCAGCGATCGAACTCTTCGAGACTTTCCTGCACATGGTCCGGCGTCAAGTACACGGAGCCGTAGACGCGATCGGGAAAACGCTTGGCGGCCCGCAGCACGCGATCATTCTCAATCCGCATCTGTTCGGGAGTGGGATGGCTGATGTAATCACCAAAACCCTGCGATAAGATCAGTCGCTCGATGCCCAGCCGATCCATGTGGGTGACGAGGGTCTCTATGCGTTCCTCGGGAGTGGCCTCGGAAAGCGCCTCCAGGTGACTGTGGACGTCCCAGATGCGGTAACGTTGATAAATCCCGGGCAATTCTGCCAGGCCTTCCGCAGGGTCGGAGATTCCTGCGGCTAGAATACCGGCCGCCATGCCTTTGAGAACGGTTCTGCGATCGAGAGGCATTGTTCAATATCCTTTGTTATGACAGAGCCCGCAGGAAGTCGGGGCTTTGCGCAGCTCATGACAATTGATGCAGGCCACCATGGAAATTGGTTTCTGCTGCCACAGGACATCCTGCGCGCCCACTGCACCGTGACAGGTTTCACATTTCACGTCAGCACTCGCGTGCTTTCCATGACTGAAGAAAACAAAATCCGGCAGCTGGTAAATAGGCATCCACGGAATCTGCTTCCCTTCTTTCTGCCACTGCGCCATTTTCTGAATGGATGGACTTTCCCTCTTCACCGCCTGATGGCAGACCATGCATTCTTTGATATTCGGCAGTTGCATTTTGCCATCGCTGGCTGCCTGATGGCAGTTTTCACACTGCATTCCCATCGCGGTGTGGCGGCGGTGGCTGAAAGGAATCGGCTGGGCCGGCGCCGGCAAAGGCGGATCGATATCGGGCGGCTCGCTGCCTCCTCTCCTGGGCTGGTTCTTCAGCTCAGTCTGTAACAGTGCCTGAGCCGGGCTGGCCACCCCTTTGGGAAACAGCGCATAGGCCACCAGAACGGTAGGACCCGTGGCATTGTCTCCAATATTTCCGCCCGCGCCCACGGCCAGCACCACAAATTGCCGATGGCTTTGTTTTCCGGAATACGTCATGGGCGCGGCATGCCCATTAAATTCCAGTTTTGTCACCCACAACTCTTTGCCGGTCTGCGAATCGAAAGCGCGAAAACGATGGTCGGCGGTTGCCGCAATGAAAACCAACCCGCCCCCGGTCACCAGAGATCCACCCAGATTGTAGATCCCGGTTTTGGGTACTCCCTTGGCTTCCAGAGAATCCACTACTCCGAGCGGGACTCTCCAGGCGATCTCTCCGGTGCTGAGATTGACCGCGTTCAGCGTTCCCCAGGGCGGCTGCTGGCAAGGATAATGGTTGTCATCCCAAAAGCGCGCAAACGTCCCCCAGGGGCTGTCCCACATGTAGGGTTCGGGAGAAGCATCCGGCTGCTTTTTCATCTCGCCAACCACCCCGAGGTCGCTGGTATTGACAAAAAGATAGCCGGAAGCAGGGTCAAATGACGCTCCTGACCAATTCGCTCCTCCCAGAGTTCCCGGCATGGAAAGCGTCAAGGTGGAGCGCCAGGGATCGAAAACGTGCGCCGGCAAAATCGAAGCGCCGAAAGTGTCAAGGCAGTATTTTCGCGATTCCGGAGTGACCGTGGTCAGGTCATTCGAAGTGACAGAAGTCCGTGCGATGGGCGGAGGCTTGACAGGAATCGGCTGGGTCGGCCAGGTTTCTTCTCCGGGTATTTCACTTTTCGGGACCGACCGCTCCTCAATGGGAAACAGTGGCTCCCCGGTCAACCGATGAAAAGCAAACACAAAGCCGGTCTTGGTCACCTCGGCCACAATAGGAATATCCTTCCCTTCGCGGCGGACCGTCAGCAGTATCGGTTGCGAGGGCAAATCATAATCCCAAATGTCGTGATGCACGATCTGGTAGTGCCAGATAAGCTTTCCGGTTTCAGCGCTCAACCCGACCAGTGAATCACCGAAGAGCGCCTTGCCTTTGCGATCGGCGCCGTAGAAGTCGTAGGAGGGAGAGCCAATGGGCGCAAACACCATCCCATTTTCCACATCTACACTGAGCGGACCCCAGGCATTCGTTCCCGAGCGCTCTTTCGAGTTGCCTTGCCAGGTGTCGTGCCCTAGTTCACCGGGTCGCGGCACAGTATGGAATGTCCATACCAATTTTCCTGTTGCTACATCAAAAGCACGAATGGCGCCGCTCGGGCCGGTCGAGGGAAATTCCTGTACAGCCGACCCAAGAATCACCAGATCCTTATAGATGACCGGCGGCGAGGTGGCTCCGTATTCGCGGTCCGGCCAATCGGAGGCCACGCCTTGCCGCAGATCAATCGCGCCGTCTTTTCCGAAACCGCTGCAGGGTTTTCCTGTGGCTGGATCAAGCGCAAACAAACGCGCGTCGGGAGTGGTATAGAAGATCCTTCGGTCAAGATTGCTTTTTTGTCCGACGCAGTCCGTTGCCGACGTTCGCTCCCAGTATGCGACCCCGCGATTCACCAGCGGCCGGCGCTCTTTCCTGTCCTTCTGCAAGGGATCGAACAGCCATAATTGCTTTCCATTCTCTCCATCCAGCGCGATGGCCTGTCCGGTGGAAGTTGCGAAGTAGAGAACACCGTCCACCAGCAGTGGCGTGCTTTCAAAGGCAGCGGTGCCAATGCCAGGGTTCTCCGGCAACTTATAGGTCCACGCTCGTTGCAGTAGCGCAACATTGGCGCGGTTGATCTGGTCGACAGGAGAATAGCGGCTTCCCCCGGGGTCGTGCCCGTAAGACCGCCATTCCTTGTCCGGCGGAAGCGGGGCCGCCTGGCCAGTGGCAAAACCTGTAGTTAAACCAAGAAGTCCCAGCAATACGGCGAGCGATTGCCATACGGGATATCGCAATAGACCTCCTTTCTTCGCTGGTCTGTCTACTTTACTTTCTTGACCCACGGGCTTGTGCCAAGGCCCGGGGAACCACAGCCGCACTCCATTATGCAAAAAGCACAGCTCATGGCCGCGCATAGCGGCCATGAGCTCTCTCTACAACTACCTGCAAAGAACACGATCGGTGTTCTAAGAACCACCTTAGAACATGACCTTCACACCCAGCTGTCCGATACGAGGATCGGCGGCGCTGGTAATGAGCCCGAAGGTGCTGTGGGTGAAGTTTCCATCCACGACGCCCAGTCCATAGAACTGTGCATGGTTGAACGCGTTAAAGAATTCCGCGCGGAATTCCATGGATGCCCGCTCGGTCAGTTTCAGGTCCTTCAACAACGAAAGGTTCCAGTTGTTGATGCCAGGACCATGGAAGAACCGGCGCGGCGCGTTGCCCTGCTGCCCGATCGGCTCTTCGCTGAAGAGCGAGGTATTGAAGTAGGCGTTGCCGTGTCTCGGGTTGGTGTCGGCATAGATTTTTCCGGGCGTGTACATAGGCGCATCGGTCGATCCGGAATAGGCACTGTTCCCGGTGTTTCCCAGCAGCGAATGGTCGTCCGGTTCGGAAATCTGGATCGGAACGCCGGTCGTGAACTGGGTGATGCCGGAGAGCTTCCAACCGCGGGTCAGGCGATTGCTACGGCCGACCAGTTTGTCGAAGGGAAGCTCAACCGTATAGCTCACGGTGAAGTTGTGGGTCATATCATAAGCGGAAAGACCCCGGAAGGTGGTGATGGTGCCGTTCGGGTTGAGGATGACCTGGTCGCCGAAACCGGAACCATCATCCAGCGCCTTGCTCAGCGTATAGCTGGCCAGCAGGGCCGTACGCCCGCTGACATGACGCAGAGTGGTTTGCAGAGCATGGTAGCTGGAGTTGCCGATATCCAACTGATAGCCAATACCACCGAAATTCGGGCCGAAGTTCTGCCGCGTTCCGGTGACGACTCCACCCCCAACGGGATAGTAGGTGCCATTTTGTCCGTAGGGACCGCAGGTCGCCGTATCCGGCATGACTTGGCTCGTCTGACTGAGACCAAGGCAAAGGGCCGCATTGCCCGGATTGCCATCCGCGTTCACGATCAAGTGATGTCCGAAGGTTCCCACATAGCTGGCGCTCAACAAAGTGTTGGGCGTAAGCTGCCGCTGAATAGAGAGGTCCACGTGCTCCGAATAGGGGCTGGGGGAATCGGGCAGCGGGTTTCTGGTTCCACTGATCGGCAAATACTGCGACCAATCAATGTCTTCCGGTGAGGTTACAGGAGGAATGGGGAATCGTTGCCCCAGGAAATCTCCCGATGCACGCGTCACGAAAGGCTTGTCAAACATCGGCGGCGCGGGACTGGAGTAGAACAGCGCATACGGAGCGGCAGCGAAGTTAAAGGTATTTGCTCCGCCGATGTTCGTGTAGTAGACGCCGAACCCGGCACGAATGCTGCTTTGGCCGTGATCGCCAAACAGCGCGTGCAGAATTCCCTTCGAGGCATCCGGGGAATAAGCCACACCCAAGCGGGGACCAAAGTTGTTCCAGCGCGTGTTGGCCATGTGAGTGGGCACGCCGGGATCTCCCGGGAAAGCATAGCCTACCGGAGCGGTCGGGAACTTCTCCGACTGAATTCCCGGCAACACAACCGGGTTATGGTTGTTGGCGTCGGACCAGTACGGAGTCACTTCCCAGCGAACTCCATAGTTGATGGTGAGGTTATGCGTGGCCCGCCAGCTGTCTTCGCCGTAGAGGCCGAGGTAGTAGCTGCGCAGGTTCAACCCCGCCGGAGTGCCCTGATAAAAGTAGGCCGGGGCGCCAATCAACATGTCGGCAAAATCAACGCCGGTTTCCGAGCCATCAAACCCGAAGCCGCCGTTGCTGGCGTTGTTGGGGTGGGAAAGATCAATGTGGTCCCAGTGGAAATTGCCACCGAACTTCAGCGTGTGGGTGCCAATGATCTTGCTCAGGTCGTCCTGCCCCTGATAGGTATTGTTGAACTGGCTCACAATGGAGTTGAACGGCCCCAGAGTAAAGTTGTTAAAGCCCAGGACTGGCCAGTTTTGGTACTGGGTGCTGAGCTGGTAGATGCCACCAACGGACGGATCCGCGAATCCCAGCTCTGCCAACGACGGGCCCGTGCCAGGTGAAGTTCCCTGAATATTTTTGTTCCGTGTATAGCTGGCCGTGAACTGGTTCACGATGCTGGGCCCGATGGTCGTGGTCAGGCTGACCACATAAAGCTGGGCCTTGCCCAACGCGACGTTGGGATAACCCGGCACGGTGCTGCCACCCCAGCTGTTGTAGGGCGACACGCTGTTCCAGGGATCCACATGGTAGTAGCCTGAAATTTGACCAATACGAGTATTTGCGTCGATGCGAATTCCACCTTTATCGTCCTGCAAGGTCTTGGCGTTTGCCGACGTGGTGAAGAACTGCCCAGAATTTGCATCCGGGATCAAAGGAAGCACGTTGGCACTTACGCTCGACCATGCCGATTGAGGAATGATGGCATTGGGAAAAACGCACGCCGAGCTGCTCACGCATCCGGGCGTGTAATATGGTTCCCCGGCCGTGACGCTGTAGCCCAACCGGTCTGCCAACACATTCGCCCAGGCGGCTCCGTTGACCGAGTTGTCCAAAGCGCCTGGATTTGCAGAAAAGTCTCCCAGCCGCTCGGCCGCGGAAGGCACGCTAATCAGTCCCGTGTCTACCCCAATGGTTTGCCGCGTTCCCTGGTAGTCGACAAAGAAGAACATCTTATTGTGCAGGATAGGGCCGCCGAAGGTGCCGCCAAACTGGTTTTGGTGAAACACGCCCCGCTCCGGCGAAAAATAGTTGCGGGAATCGAGGCTGGAATTGCGCAGAAATTCAAAGACGCTGCCGTGATAAGTGTTAGTTCCCGACTTGGTCACGACGTTCACCTGGCCGCCGCTGTAATTGCCATACTCAGCGCCGGCATTGCTGGTAATGATGCGGAACTCGGCAATCGAATCCAGATTGGGCACCAGCGTGGTGCCGCTGCCGAAGCCTTCCACGGTGTTGGCGCCGTTGACCATGAAGCCGCTATGCGCGTCGCGCGCGCCGCTCATGGAAAGCGCACCATTGTTCAGACTATTTGCCGGCGAGATGCTTCCATACATCGCCACACTCATTGGGACGACGCCGGGTTGCAAGGCAAGTAGATCAGTGTAGGAACGTCCGTTCAACGGCAGGTTGGTCATCTCCTTGTCGCTGATGACTTCGCCCATCTGGGTGGTTCTGGTTTCGACCTGAGCCGCGGAAGAAGAGACGGTGACCTCTTGCTGCATGGTTCCTACTTGCAAGGTGGCGTCAATTTGCAAGCTGGTGTCTACGTTGATGAGGAGGTTGGTTTGGCGGAAAGGCCCAAAACCAGTCTTTTCAAAGCTGATTTCGTAGTGCCCCACGGCCACGGCGGGAAAATTGTAAAACCCGGCTGAGTCTGTGGTGGAAGCCTGAATGACGTTGGTTTCGACGCTCCGGATCTGCACCTTCACGCCCGGAATCACCGCGCCCTGCGAGTCCCGCGCTGTACCGGAGATGCTGCCGGTCACCTTGGCAAACACCGATGTGGTGGACAAACAGAGAACTGCTATCAATGTGATTAGCTTGATTGTGGAGGTCAGTCGCCAGCCGTCTGACATACTGGACCAAGAAGCACTGTCCACTTTTGATACCAATGAATTCCTCGCAGCTCCCCGCCACGTCATAAGATTTCCTCCTGCCCAACACCTCAAGATTTGACCTGCATTTGCTTTCATTCTT
This sequence comes from Acidobacteriota bacterium, assembly GCA_018268755.1. Lineage (GTDB taxonomy): Bacteria > Acidobacteriota > Terriglobia > Terriglobales > Acidobacteriaceae > KAN-5. The sequence continues at coordinate 122,372 of JAFDVW010000011.1, read as the reverse complement.
GAATCGATCACTTGTCCCCACCGATCTTGCTACTTGGTCTGGTCCCTCTTCTGTTCCGCGACTTACGGAGCACAAGAACCGGGAAACCGGCCCGCCTCAAACGCCATCCCCCACTCCGAAATGGACCCGGAAATTCATGGGAGCGACCGTCTTCGCCCCCGTTTCACAGCATCTAAACCACCCAGCTGCAGGTAGTTAAAGACAGCACGGGGGAGACATCTTCTTGGCCGGGAAATCTGCCATGCCGGATCCAGAAGCCTCGTCAAGCCACCCCAGGTCTTGAACAACGAGCGCTAAACCGGGAAATTCTTGCCACCCGTTTCAGTTAATATTGCAGGAATGTAACCAGTATCAGCTACGTCGTCAAGCAATTTTTTCTTATATGCATTATTATAAAATCCAACACGGCTGCAAGTGCCCTATATCCTATGTCCTACGACAGTTGGCGGTTGCAGGCCGGGCATTCTGGGAATGGCTGAGGCGGTATAGAGCAACTGGGGATCGGCCTTCCAGCGGATGTCCCGTAAAATCCGGCAAACGGATAACAGACATCGCACGCAGATGCGGCGCTATTGCACAACACAAAAAAGAGACCTATGCGACTTCACCTCTTGCGTTCGGCCCATACGCCATGTGGGATATTCTCTGCCATTACCCTTACGCTGCTCCTTGCGCTCCCATCTTTATGGGCCCAGGAAACTAGCGACAATGAATTGCTGTCCCTGCTGAATGCCCAAGCTCAGGAACAATTGCGCCAGCGTGGAGAGGCCATGGCCCAGATCCACACCCTGGCCCAGGCAGAACAGCGAAAACGCGAAGTCCGTGCAAAAATGCTCGCGCTTCTCGGAGGCCTGCCGGAGAATCGCGGTCCACTTAATCCTCGCGTCACCGGCGAGCTTCACAACGACGCATTCACCATCGAAAAAGTCATCTATGAGAGCCTGCCGGGCTTTTATGTCACCGCCAATGTGTATCGCCCGAACCTTCCAGGACGCTATCCCGGTGTGCTTCTGCAATCGGGGCATACGCAGGAAGGCAAAGTGGAAAATCAAAGGCTGGCGGCAAACCTGGCGGCCAAGGGATTTGTAGTTCTATGCTTTGATCCCATTGGGCAGGGAGAACGGGAACAGACTTACAGCCGGCAGTTAAATGCCCCTGTGGCGGGCTGGTCCGTGCCTGAGCACAACGTCTTAGGGGCCCAGGCAGTGCTGGTAAAGGAAGGCTCGGCCCGTTATTTCATCTGGGACGCCATGCGCTCCATCGACTACCTGGTAAGCCGGCCGGATGTAGACCCGGCAAAGCTAGGTGCGGCGGGATGCTCGGGCGGTGGGGCCCTGACCACATTTACCGGAGGGTTGGACTCCCGGCTCAAAGTGGTGATTCCAGCGTGTTATCCCAGTTCCTTTCAGCAATTATTCCCCACCCCCGGGCCGGATTCAGAAATGGTGTTTCCGGGCTTTCTGGCAGGCGGGCTCGACACCGCGGACTTTGTAGAACTCTCAGCCCCCACTCCCTGGCTCCTGCAATCCACGGAGAATGACGAATATTATTTCAGCCATGAAGGGGTGCGGCGGGTCTATGACGAGGCGCAGAAGTGGTATTCCCTGTATCAAGCCGCGGATCATCTGGGGTTCATGATCGGACCCGGCTGGCATGGTATGCCTCTAGTGAGCCGTGAAGCCGTTTACCAATGGATGATCCGGTACCTGAAAGATGGCCGGGGCGATTCCCATGAGCAACCGGTTCCGATGTATAGCAACAGCGAATTGCTGGTTACCAAGACCGGACATGTTGCCGATGAACCCGGGAGCCGCAAGGCTTTTCAGCTGCTTTATGCCGACTACCAGGCGAGAAAACATCCCGGAACCATTCCCGGCTTGATGAAGGAACTGCAAGACCTGCAGATTCCGACCGACCATTCGCCGCCTTCGGTCAAAGTTTTACGGGAAGAGCCCGTTGCGGAAGGGAAAAAGCAATCGATCCGTTTCGAAAGTGAAGCGGGACTCTGGCTGGAAGGGACGTTATATATCCCGTCCGCTGCTGGACGAAAACCTGCGGTCCTTCTGGTGGAGCCGGACAACGGGTTCGGCCTCAAGCCGGGAGGCAACCTGGCCGAAGCCATCGCCCAACAACAGCAAGTGGTGTTGGTGTTGCAGCCCCGCACTTCTTCCCTGCAAGCCAGCCGGACCGTTCACACCGGAGATTGGGTGACCAACCTGCAGGCCAATCTTATTGGCCGTAATCTCCCCGCCATGCGGGCCCATGACATTCTACGCGGTGTGGACCTGCTCGCCGCCCGGCCGGACGTGGATGCAAGCTCCATTCGCGGCGCCGCGCGCGGGGTCAAGGGCATATGGCTGCTGCTGGCGGCTGCCGCCGATCCACGCATCGGCAAGATCTGGCTCGACCACACTCCTTACAGTTTGCAGAATGCTCTGGAGAATTCCGTAACCACTCAGCTATGGGATGCCGCAATTCCTGGTTTTCTGTTGAGCTGGGACCTGCCCGATTTGCGCGCCGCCATGGCCCCTCGCACCGTCTTATGGACGGACCCGACCGACTGGACCACCCACATTGTCAGCCTGGGCCCGCACTACCAATATCGCTATGTTCTGGGCGATACTACCGATTTGGCGGACGCGCAGGACAATGCCTATCTCCACCAGTTGCTGCACTAGCGCTATTTCCGGAGTCGCGGCCAGACCGCGGATATTGCATGCGTAAACCACGGCCGGCCCTGATCTTCGACTACGACGGAGTGCTGGCCGATAGCGAAGTGCTCCACTGGAAGTCCTGGGCCGATTTACTCTCGCGCTATGACATCGACTTTTCCTGGGAGGAATACTGCGTTCGGGGACTCGGGGTCAGCGATTCTCTCCTCTGTGAGTCATTCTGGAAGCAAGCGGGCCTTGACGGCCCGCGCGAACTATTGCAGCAGAACCTCGATCGAAAAGACAGGGTGCGGCAGTGGTCTCTCTCGGAGCCCCCGATTTCCCAGAAAACAATTGCGGCCCTTACCGGCTTGCAAGGCTATAGCGTTGGCCTGGTGACAAGTTCCGAGCGGGAGAATGTCGAGCCCGTGCTGCGGGCCTGTTCCATTTACGAAAGGTTCGATGCCCTGGTCTTTGGGAATGACGTGGTGGCTCATAAACCTGCCCCAGATCCTTACCTGCTGATTGCGCGCCAGCTCGGAGTGGACACCGGCACTGCCTTCGAGGATTCTCCGGCGGGGGTGCAGAGCGCTCGGGCCGCGGGATTTGAAGTGATTGAGGTGAAGCGGCCGGATGATCTGGCAAGTCTGCTGGCCGGCTTTCTGGCCGCACGCAGGAAAACCGTTAATCCTGGCGGCCAACCATAAGAAGCTGCAGGAAAATTACACGAGAAAATTACGGAATTGCGAAACCATTGACACTAATTTAGATCAAATGGTAAATATTTATAGCAATTTTATCGATATATATTTCGCGTAAAGAAATAACTTGAGATTGTGCGCTTGCGGTTTCGGGCGCGGATGGCTTATCCTCTCGGTGCCCTCATGATCAATGCCGGCCTCGCCATGTGTCTTGCAGGTGCGCTCTCTTTCGGGATGCTGGCATGTGTCTCCAAAATCGCCGAACGAAAAAAGTGCGATCCATCCGCTCTGGTGGTGGGGCTGTTCGGATGGGCAGCGCTCCTCATGCTGCTACGCACCCTGACACTGGCCGGTTCGGTGCGCATTTCCTGGCGGGTTGTGGCCGTGGCCATTCTGTTCGGGATCTTTGCGGCGGTGGCCACCTTCGCATTTCAGCGTTCCATTGAGATTGGCAACGTAACCGTCGGCTGGCTGATCATGAACCTGTCGGCCGGTGTGCCCACGCTGATCTCCCTCTGGGCTTATTCGGAGAAGTTCACCTTACTCAAACTGATTGCCTTCGGGTTGGCCGGGCTCTCTCTTTGCCTGTTATTCCAGGGAAACCGGCTGGAAGCCCGCGAACGTGAAGCATCCTCCCGGGTGGGCCCTTGAAGATTTCCAACAAAGTGCTCTGGCTGTTGCTCATGCTGGTGATTCTGCTGACGAATGGCATGAGTTCATTCGGCCTGCGAGTGCTCTCGGGATGGGGACTGCCGGCGGACATCAAGTTTCCCTATCTCACCATCTGGTATACGGCGGGCTTCGCCTGCATCGGCATTCCTATGTTGTTGCGTGGGGTCCGCGGAGACGCAAAGTCCGCAGGCTGGTCGGCGCTCATGGCCGCCTTGAGCATCGCCGGGCAAGTCGCCATGGCCAATGCCCTGAATTCTGGCCTTCCCGGCAACGTAGTATTTCCCGTCACCATCGGTGGTTCGATTTTGGTGGTGGCCGTGGCCGGCCGGCTTTTCTTTTCCGAGAAGATGCACCCGCTGAGCTGGACCGGCATTGCAATTGGTTTTGTAGCGGTTATTTTATTGGGCGTCAGTTAGGCCCCAGGGGGATCCATGGCAGGCAAAGATAACGAAATCATTTTAGTGACGCGCGCGGATGATATGGGCTACACCCACTCCGGCAATCTGGGAACCATGGAGTGTCTGCGCGCGGGATTCATTCGCTCAGCCGCCATTTTGGCCATCGCTCCATGGTTTGAAGAAGCCGCACAGCTGGCAAGGGAGAACCCCGAATTTTGTTTCGGCGTGCACATGGGAATTATCGGAGAATGGCGCGGATATCGCTGGAGGCCGGTGCTTCCCTATTCCGAAATTCCTACCCTCGTGGATGAAGACGGGTTTCTCTGGCGCTCTCCCGCCGAGTTCTGGGCCAACCATCCCAAGATGGAGGAACTGGAAAAGGAATTCACCGCCCAGGTGGCGCTCGCCCAGAAGAAAGGCGTAAGGGTCGAATACCTCGATACCCACTACATCATGCCTTATGAGCCGCGCATTCGCCCCGTAGTGGAGAATGTGGCCAAAAAGTTCAAGGTGCCGGTTTCTTGTCTCCTGGGCGAACGGGAATTGCCCGACTTCGGCGTGTACTCGGCGCCACCGGACGAGAAAGTTGACGCGCTGATACGAGTGCTGGAAGGGCTAGAGCCCGGAGTCAGCCTGCTCATCGCCCATCCAGGGTTCTCTTCCGTGGAGAATGACGCGCTAGTGCACACGGAACCCACACACGTGCAGGCCGTCGGGGTAGGCAGAAACCGCGCTGCAGAGACATTGGCCTATACCAGCCCGCGAATCCAGAAGGTCATCGCCGATCGCAGGATCAAAGTCCTAAGTTATCGGGAATTCTGCGCCTCGCTTCAGTAATGACTGCCGTGATTTACCTTTCGATGGAACTCAGGAATGGATCAGACCCTCGTCAACAGCCTCGCTGCCGCCGACAAACCGACCGAAACATGGACCAGTCCGGACGGCAGCGAGCTTCTGCTGCTGCCTTATGGGGCGCGCATCCTGGGATTGTTTTCGCCCGGTTCTGCGCGCAATTTCCTATGGACCCACCCTGCGCTGCGCGAACCTGAATCGGCCAAGGCATTTTTTGAGGCCCCGAGCTGGCATAACACCGGAGGCGATCGGACCTGGCTTGCTCCCGAAATCGATTTTTTCTTTCCCGCATTCCCTGACCTGGATTCCTATTACGAGCCACGCGCGCTCGATCCCGGCGACTTCCGCACCCATCGGCAGGGACAAAATTTCGCGCTCTATGGCCAGTGCGCACTCGCGCATTCCCGTTTGAAGACGATGGTCACTCTCGCCCTCAGCAAGCGCATTACCCCCGCCATCAACCCCTTGCGAGAATTGGCGCCCCATCTGTCAGAAAAGCTGCATTACGCCGGCTATACGCTGTTTACGCAGCTCAGGTTTATGAGTGGCCACGCAGAAGCTGCCCGGGCGGGCATTTGGAATCTGCTGCAATTGCCTCACGGGGGAGATCTTTTGATTGCGACCCGGGCTCGCGCCCGAGTGGACATGTTTATGGGCGAGATCGGGCCGCAGGACCTGCAGACCACCGACCACCTAATCCGCTACAAGATGCGTGCGCCGGGAAAGCACAAATTCGGCATCCCAGTCGCGACCGCAATCGGTCGCGTGGGCTATCTGCATTCCTCCGCCGGCCACACCTCGCTGGTGGTACGCAGCCTCTCCCTGGATCCGGCAGGAGAATACGTCGACGTGCCCTGGGGCAACCCGGCGGCGGCCGGGTCTGTCGTTCAGGCCTGCAACATCGATGACAGTGAATTGGGCCAGTATTCCGAGCTGGAATACCACGCACCCGCGATTGGCGGGGTGGGAGGAACGTCTCACGGGGAAGATGTATCGCAGGTCTGGGCCTTCAGCGGCCGGGAGGAGGATGTCGTGGCCGCCGCGCGCATTCTGATTTCCGCAGAGGTTTAGGCGAAGGTCCCGTAACCGGTCAGGATTAGTGATGGCCTTCCGGATGCTGGCAGCCGTGATACTCCAAATGGAAGACCATGCCGGTCCATCCCAGCTCGCGCATGCCGAATTCCGACGAGTAATACGCGCCCCGGACCCAGTTCTTCATGTTCTCGAAGTGGTCGTAGAGGGTGTGCCGGCCGTCAGGGGGCGGCGCATAGGGATCAACCGACTCATCATCATCATCTGCCATCGGCGACGGCGAAGCGTGCTGTTGCTGGGGCGGGGTGGAGGCGGCCGTCAGCAATTCATTCTGGTTGGTTTCGGAGATGTCTTTAAAGGGACGGCCAAAGCGGCGGACCGCTTCCTGATCGAAGACCGCCAGGGAGCCGTCGAAATCGTGCTGTACGTCCGCAGTTTCTACGCTCAACAGCAGATCAATAAATTGCGACACCTGGGCCTGGGTGGAATTGGGAATGATGCGCTCGGCCAGCGCTTGCAGGGTTGCGCTCTGCTGCGCGGTCAAATAGGCCGGCTTCCATGCCACCGCGGAAACCTTAGCTTCCGCCAGCAGGGTGCCGTCGGCCAAGTGCTTGTAGATGGGGTGCGCTGCGGCGGTGCCGGCCAGAAAGGCCCCGGCGCCGGCGCCGCTCACCAGGCGGCGAATCGCATCCCGGCGAGAGAGCCGCCCCTTGCTTTCCAATCCACTATCCGCCACGTTTTTCCTCCTGGGCTGCACTTGCAGTTTCGCGGCCCGGGCCTGCGCCATGCATTGACAACCCCGGGTGCCGCACCTATCCTAAGTTTACAGAACAGAACATATTCTACTGAATAGAATATTCGAACCTGTCGGTTATTATAGCGTTCCCGGGCCGGAGGTGCCAGAAAAATGCCTGCTTCTCCCACTTCGTTCGACGTCATCGTAGTCGGTTCCGGCGCATCCGGAGGCTGGGCCAGCAAGCGCCTGACGGAGGCCGGCCTGAAGGTGGCCATGCTGGAAGCCGGGGCCCCGCAGTCCGACCAGAACTTTACCGAACACGTCGCCGGTTTTGAACTGAAGTATCGCAACATGGCACCGTCTCTGGTCCGCAAGACGCATCCCATCCAGTCGCGCATGGCTTGCGATGAATACACTTCCAAGTGGTTTGCCAATGATCTGGAGGAGCCCTATACGCACCCTCCCGACCGCCCCTATCTGTGGCTGGGCCGCTTGCGCGTGACCGGGGGCCGCACCAACTCCTGGGGACGGGTGAGCCTGCGCTACAGCGAGATGGACTTCAAAGCGGCGTCGTATGACGGCTATGGCGAGGATTGGCCCATCGCCTACCAGGACATCGCTCCCTACTATGACCTGGTGGAGGAGTACATCGGCGTGGCCGGCCAGGAAGAAGGCCTAGCCCAGCTTCCCGACGGTAAATTCCAGCCGCCCATGCCCATGAACTGCCAGGAAGTATTGTTCCGCAATCGCGTGCAGGAGAAGTTCGGGCGCACAGTGACGGTGACCCGGGTAGCCAATCTCACCAAGCCCATGAATGGGCGGGCCGCCTGCCACTATTGCGGACCGTGCTGGCGGGGCTGCATTACTCATTCTTACTTCAATTCTTCCTTTACCACGGTAGCGGACGCCGTGCATACCGGCCGCTGCACTTTGATCTCGAACGCCATGGTCCACCAGGTCCTGATGGACAAGAACAGCAATCGTGCTACCGGCGTGGTTTATGTCGATCGCAACACGCTGGAGAGGCATGAGGTCCATGCGCGCGTCGTCATCCTCTGCGCGCAGAGCCTGGAATCGGTCCGCATTCTGCTGAACTCCACCGACTCCGGCTATGCCCAGGGGCTTGCCAATTCCAGTGGCGTTCTCGGCCACTACTTCATGGCCCATATCCGCAGTGCAGGAGGCAGCGGAGATTTCCCTGGCTTGGGCCGCAAGCCCACCCTCAACGGGCCCAATCCGCCCTCGGGACTATACATTCCGCGCTTTCGCAATTTGCCCGGGGGCCCTCGTTCCAAGACATTTCTGCGCGGCTATGGCTATGAAGGGGGTAGCAGCGTGGACTTCAATTTAGGCGCCGCAGGCTTCGGCGAAAGCTACAAGCGGGCCGTGCTGGAACCCCAAGTACGGCTCTCCATGACCGGATTCGGCGAGGTCCTGCCGCGCTGGGACAACTTCATCGAAATTGACCCGCAGGTGAAAGACCGCTACGGAATTCCGGTGCTGCGCATTTCCATGGCCGACGGCCCCAACGAAGCGGCGATGTTGAAGGACATAGCCGACTCGGCTGGAGAAATGCTGGAAGGCGCCGGCGCCAGGAACGTAAGCACCTACCTCAATCCGTCCCGTGGACGCTGGGCGGTGCACGAAGCCGGCACGGCCCGCATGGGAAGCAATCCCAAATCTTCGGTTCTGAACCAATATCAGCAGGCCCACGATGTGGCAAATTTGTTTGTCATGGACGCGGCCGGGTTTGTCTCCAATCCATGCCAAAACCCCACCCTCACCATCATGGCGTTGTGCGTGCGCTCCTGCGACTATCTCATGGGCGAGATGAAGCGAGGAAACATCTAGCGGCTGGGACAAAAACAGCGGGATGGTTCACGCCCGCCGGCGAAAATCAGAAGACCGGCGGAAACATCCGCAGCAGATGGTAGACGAGGAAGGCCCCGATGTAGGCCAGAGCAGTCATATAAAGGAACTGAATGGCGGGCCACTTCCAGCTGTTGGTTTCGCGCCGCACCACGGCCAGGGTGGAAGTGCACTGCATGGCAAAGGCAAAGAAAACCAGCAAGGCCATGGCTCCCGCAAAACTGAGGTCCTGCTGCAAGGCGCTTTGCAGAGGCAAGGAATGGGTTTCCGGGGCCGTGCCGTAAAGCGTGGCGAGGGTGCCCACGATCACCTCCCGGGCCACGATCGAGGTGAGCAGCCCGACGCCGATTTTCCAGTTAAATCCCAGGGGACGAATCAACGGCTCGATGAATTGGCCGACCCGTCCGATGGCGCTTTGCTCCAGTTGCGGCGGCTGCCCGTTGTGGAGTGGGAGATTAGTCAAGGCCCAGACCAGCAGCGAAACGCAGAGGATGACGGTGCCGGCTTGCTGCAGGAACACACGAGCGCGGTCCACCAGGCGCAATCCAATCGATCCCCACGTAGGCCAGCGATATTCGGGAAGCTCCAGAACAAAAGGCACAGCGCCCGACTTCAAAACCGAAGATTTCAGCACTCCAGCCGTGGCAATGGCCACCAGAAATCCCAGGAGATACAAGCCCAGCATGGCGCAGGCGCGCGTCCCCAGTAACACTCCCACCACCGGGCGCTCCGGAATGAAGGCGGCAATCAGCAGCGTGTAAATGGGCAGGCGCGCCGAGCAAGTCATGAACGGCGCAATCAGAATGGTGGCGAAGCGGTCGCGTTTATTTTCGATGGTGCGGGTGGCCATGATGGCGGGCACGGCGCAAGCATAAGCGGAGAGCAATGGGATGAAAGCTTTGCCGTTTAACCCCACGCTGCGCATGGTGCGGTCGGAGATGAGCGCGGCGCGGGCCAGATAACCGGAATCCTCCAGCAGCCCGATAAAAAGGAACAGCAGTAGAATTTGCGGCAGAAAGACCAGGACCGAACTTACCCCTTTCCAAATACCGTCCAGTAAAAGCGAGTGGATAAATGAGTTTGAAATCAGCGGAGACGCCTGCTGCCCCAGGGTATTCAGCACGTCGCCAAACGCGGTGCTGAGAGGTTGCCCCAAACCGAATACCGACTGAAAAACCGCGGCCACCGCTCCCAGGAAAATCAGCGGTCCCCAGACTTTGTGGAGAACCATGGCATCGAGCCGGCGGGTCCAGGAGGCGGGCAGCGGCGGACGGAATCCGGCCTGCTTCTGCATGTGGGCCGCCCACTGGCGGCGCTCGGCAGCGCCGGAAAGGACCGGTAGCTGCACCGGAGGATGCGTCCCAGGCTTTTGTTGCAGAAAGCGTTCAACGGCTTCCATGCCGGTGCCTTCCACGGCACTCACCAAGGCAACCGGGGCCCCCAGTTCGCGGGCCAGCTTGAGGGTATCGATTTCTCCGCCGCGGCGGGCGAAGAGGTCCGCCATATTGAGCAGCACCAGAGTGGGCAGTCCCATGGCGATGACCGGGGCGGCCAGGGTCAGCTGCCGCGTGAGACTGGTGGCATCGAGCACCAGTAACACCGCGTCAGGACGAGGAACGCCCGCCATTTTCCCGGACAAAACATCCACCGCGACGCGCTCATCTTCCGAGTATGGTGTAAGGCTGTACACACCGGGTAAATCAATGAGGCTGACTTCCCTACCGCCCATCACCAGAGTGCCGGAATGGTGCTCAATGGTAATGCCGGGATAATTGCCCACCTTCTGGCGAAGCCTTGTGAGCCGATTGAAGAGAGTGGACTTCCCGGAGTTGGGCGGCCCGATGAGGGCCACACTCTGGATAGCGGGAGCGGCTTGCGCCGCCGGGCTAATTTGGTGGAGGACGGGCATCAGGGGGCGTCCTCGGGGTGGGATTGGATCACGAAGATCTGCTGAGCGGTCTCACTGCGCAAAGCGATCTCCGCCCCATCCACCAGATAGGTCCTGGGATCGCCCATAGGGGCGGAGCGCGAAAAGCGGATTTCCATTCCGGGATACAGCCCGAAGCGGGTCAGGAACTGCTGGGCCTCCGGGGGCAGGAATATCTCGTCGATCGTTCCGGACTGTCCCGGTCCCAGGTCAGTCAGGCGCGTGCGCGTCAGCTCAGGATTCAGACCCACTCGTTATTTGTCTCCTTGCGCACCAACGCCAGAAACTCGGGGGACGACCGAGGCGGAGAGGCAGGCGTCATGCGGACCAAAACACGCAACCGTCGCGCCGCCAAAAGAAGTAATCCTAGAAATACTGCGACCGGCATGACATAGAGCCAGCGGCCGGTCAGGCCGGGCGGGTCGGCGAGGATGCGGTCGCCATAGCGCGAAACGTACGTGGCTTTGATCTCGTCTTCGGTACGACCTTGCAGCAGCCATTGCCGGACTTCGTCCTGCATTTGCAATGCCTCGGCGGAACGGTGAATCGCAATCGGTTCGCGCCAGCAACAAGGCGCAATCAACTGCTGGGCCAGCCGCTGATAGCTCTCTTTCTGCGCCACGGTCAGGGCCGGCGTCTGAGCTGGCAAGGCCACCGCGCCGAAAAGCATGCATAGTCCTATGATAAATACAATTTGCTTCATACTCATCCTCGTTTATAGGCAGGGCATCTCGAAAGCAGATATCCGCCAATGGGCAGGACCCGGCAAAGCTTGCGGCCCATGGGGATACGAGTCGCAGCGCGCGGGTTTTGCGGTCAGCGGAAGCTAGACGAGGAGGTAATTGGGAGGGCCGCGTTTCGGATGCGCGTGCTCCCGGGCAAAACAATATCTGCAATTAGATTCTGAAGCTGGCAGGAACTGGGGACCGGTGACCGCGCTCTCCCTGCCAGAAGCGGGCAGTCCAGGTTGAGCATGGCCGGCCAGAACCATGGCGCGGGGGAACAAAGGGCACCTGGACTCGACCGCGGAAACGGCAGTGGAAGCTTGCGGCGGCGCCGGCATTCGGCCCATGCTGCAATGGTGGCGGCCATCGCGGCGGCAGCAAGCCGGCAGGGTCCCATCGGCGTCCTGAGCCAGGAATGGCGCAGCCACCGGAAGGCCGATCAGCAACAGCGCGAGGGTGGCAATCGCCGGTTTCATACCGTCTAGGCTGCTACCAGTATAGGCTTTCGCGCCTCGCCTCACCCGGCCGATATCAGGCAAAAACAACAGCCGCCCGGATGAAGGGGCGGCTTGCGGGAACCCTAAGGAAGATCTCCGCGGACTTCGCGTCTTAAGCGGATGGAGGGCAAGGGGAGGGTCTCCCTCCGTTAGGCGCTCATATCCGTAGCGCGCCTGCCTGGGTTCACGATTCGAGAAGGTTTCTGCGAAGAACGCCCCGGCACGATCATGGGAACGCGCAAGCGATATTCCGCGTACTCCTGGTGCGCCTGGACCAGGTCCCGCTCTTCGAACTGAATGGCGATGAGAATATAGGCGGTGGTGGAGATGGCAAAGATCAGGTGCGCCACGGTCATGACCGGGGCCGCCCAGAAAACCATCAGCCAGCCGACATATAAAGGATGCCGGACATAGCGGTATGGCCCGGGAGTACGAAACCCCAGCGCCGTGTAGGGAACGCCACGCAGATTGAGCCACACCTGGCGCAGGCCGAAGAGATCGAAGTGGTTGATCAGGAAAGTCGTGACCAGCACGATCAACCATCCCAGGCTGTAGGCCGCCATGATCGCCAGCCGCGCGGTGGGGTTTTCCACGCTCCACACCACGCCCCCCATGGGCTGCCACTGCCAGAACAGCAGCAGCAAAGCCAGACTGGAGAACAGCACGTATGTACTGCGCTCGACGGAGGGTGGGACGATGCGGGTCCAGGCCCGCTTGAACCACTGCCGCGCCATGACGCTGTGTTGCAGAGCAAAGACCGCTAACAGGGCGGCATTGATTGCCAGGGCATGGAGCAACGGAGATTGCGGCCCGGAGTCCATGGTCTTAGGAACCCCGAAGTTCCCCAGAAAGCCCACCGCATACAGGAAACTGGCCAAAAACACCAGGTAGCAAAAAATTCCATACAAGAAAGCCAGGATTCGTTGGAACATGTTTTCTCCTTCATAAAAGAATGTTTGGTTATCTTTCCCAGCGGGAAACCGGCGTTGCCACGCCCAGGGCGACGGTGCGGGTCCCGACCAAGACGCTGTCGCCGCAGAACTGAATGAGGCTGGGCGCTCCTTTTTCCGGGTCCTTGGCCGGCACGGCCCAGCGCAGGGCCATCGCAGAGGACGTTGCCTGGCCGGAGCGATCGGGAAGAATCTCGCCGCGCCCATAAGTCAGGCAAGGCCCCTGGTTCCCTGGCAAAGCCGCCAGCCGGCGCGCATCCGAGGGAGACTGCGTGCTCCAGAGGAAGACGATACGAAAACGGGTGTCCCCTTCCGGTACGCGACTCCCCGGCGGGGATGGGACATGGCAGCGTCCGGCGCAAGACCCGGTCCGCAGCGCCCGCGGCCCGGGATTCCCCGACGTGGCCAGGACGGAGATCGGTCCCGCCGCGATGCCGGCCAGAAATGCCAAAACCCCCAGGGTCTTGCGGCAGTTGGTGATCCACACTTTCACTTCTTTTCTCCTTACGCTGGGCTGCATGATTTGCTTAAAATCGAGTTACCTGGGGAGTCTGCCGGCCAACGCCATAGCGCTGGCCCGATCTTGGCGGCGGACTACGGCAGGAAGCGGGCCCCCACCAGCCCCGTTTCGTGCTCAACCATAGGACGTGGAGCCTTCGGAAGTCATGGGAAGATGCCGGGATTGTTCCGGGATTAGAGTGGGGTGGGCTGGAATCTTTGTATGGAACAGAACATCAGCTTCGGGGACTATCGCTTCGATACAGGCAGCGGGCGGCTGTGGGCCGGCGGGCAGGAGGTTCGGCTCACTCCGAAGGCTTCGGCGGTATTGAAAGCGCTTCTGGAGCGGGCCGGCAATCCCGTTCCTAAGGAAGACCTGTTCGCCTCGGTATGGAGCGGCATGGCGGTGAGCGATGATGCACTGACCTCCTGCATTCAAGAACTCCGCAAAGTGCTGGCCGATGACGCCCGGCAGCCGCGCTTTATCGAAACCCGGCACCGGCGCGGCTACGCCTTTGTAGCCCCGCTCTGCGCGGAGAGGGTCGCGGAACCTGCTGCGCCGGCGCCCACCATTACCGCGATCGCGGTGCTTCCTTTTGCCGACATGAGTCCGGGACGCGACCAGGACTACCTTTGTGAAGGACTGGCGGAGGAATTAATCAACGCGCTCACTCGCATTGAGGGTCTACGGGTGGCCTCGCGGACAGCGTCTTTCCAGTTTCGTAGCCAGGGCGCGGATGTGCAGGCCGTGGGCCGGCACCTTGGGGTAGGGACTTTACTGGAAGGCAGTGTGCGCAAGGCGGACGACCGCCTGCGCGTCACTGTGCAGCTGATCGAAGTGGGCACGGGATACCATCGCTGGTCGGAGAAATTTGATCGCACCCTGGAAGATGTCCTGGCCATCCAGGATGACATCGCCGAACACGTCGTCACGCTGCTGCGGGGCGACATGCTGAGCCAACGCGAGAAGCCGTCCCAGGTGCGACCTCATACCGGGGCCGAGGCCTACGAGTACTACTTACGGGGACGACAGCACTTGCATCGCATGACGCAGCCCGATCTGCAGAAAAGCAGCGAACTGTTTCAACAGGCCATCGCCCTGGACTCCGGATACGGTCCGGCGTGGGGCTGCCTGGCCGCGGCGCGCGCGACCTTATACGAATGGTTTGGCGGGAAGCAAGACGCGCTGTCGGGGGCGGAAGTGGCCAGCCGGAGGGCGCTGGAGTTGGCGCCCGGGCTCGCAGAGTCCCATGCGGCACGCGGGTTCGTGCTGTCTTTATCGGGATGCTATGAGGAAGCGGCTAAGGAATTCGAAGAATCGATCCGGCTGAATCCCAGCTTCTTTGAGGCCTATTATTACTATGCGCGCGCCTGCTTTGCGCACGGCGAGATCGCGCGGTCCGCCGAGCTTTTCCAGAAGGCAGGCGAAGTCCGGCGCGAAGATTTTCAAAGCCTCATGTTGCAGGGACAGTGTTTGCGGCTATTGGGTCGCAAGGAGGAAGCCACCCAGGCAACTCGCGAAGGCATCCGCCGGGCGGAGCACACGCTGCTGTTGAATCCGGTGGATGGCCGCGCGCTTTCGCTGGGATCGTGCGCGCTCCTGGAGGAAGGCGAGTTGGAACGCGCCCTGGAGTGGTCGCGGCGTTCTTTGGAACTTTATTCCGAAGACGTGGGAGTGCTGATCAACGCCGGCTGCCTGCATGCACGGACCGGACGAAAAGAAGAGGCCCTGTCGCTGCTGGAGAGAGTGTTCGCGAAGGGTTGCGGAAAGAAGGATTGGATCGAGCACGACCCGGACTACGATATTCTGCGCGACGATCCGCGATTCCAGCGCCTGCTCGAGAAGCTCAACTAGACACACTCCGCCCATAGAGGCAGCTCCCTGCCCCGGCAGAGTGTTTTCCCAAAAAAGACAATACTAAAGAAGAGAGATTTGAGCCCGGGGCGAAACCGGGCCAAGCGAGCGCCAGGCGAGGTAGGCGAAGTGGCCGAACTATGCGTTAGCCGCCGGGACGAGAGAGAACGTGGGCATAGCGCTCTTTGATGCGCAGGAAGGGTTTTTCCAGGAAGCGATAGGACAAAGCCGCCATCAGCAGAGTAAGGAGGAGGCCGAGAATGCCGTCACCCTTGACCAGCCGAGGTCCAGCCGGAAAGTGGTGGCCCAGGAGAAAGGCCAGCTGCAGTCCGAGAAGGTGGAAGACATAGAGGCCATAGCTGATGCGGCCAAGATAGACCAGCGGCGTCCAAGCGTACCAGGGCGCGGTGGCGGACAATAACGAGACCAGCAGTCCGATGGAACTGACGGCGACGAGGGGATATCCCAGCATGATTCCCGCTAGGTGCACGGGCTCGGCGCGGGTGTGCAGAAGGCTCGCGGAGGCCAGAAGCACCGAGACGCTGGCAAAAAACAATCCGGCACGTTGTATCCAGGAGAGCACTGGCGAGCGGCCGCGCAACAGGACCGCCAGTACGATGCCCAAAGCAATGGGATCGAGGCGAGTGAAGGTGTTGAACCAGAGGTAGCGCTCCGAGCCGATGTGCAAGAGGCCGATGAGCAGGCGAGCCGAACTGGCTACACCCAGCAAGATACCCGCTGCCAGCAGCATGCCGCGTCGGCTGAGATTGCGCGCCAGGGGCGGCCAGGCCAAATAGAATTGCTCTTCCACCGAGACGCTCCACAGCGGATTGATGATGGAAACTTTGCTGCCGGCAAAGATCATCCACCAGTTCCCGGAAAAGAGCAGGAAGGCCAGGACCGCCTTGGCAGAGACCGGTTCTCCCGGGACCCAGTGATTCAGCAGAACCGCCAAGGTCAGAAAGAAGAAATAAAGCGGCCAGATGCGCAAAATGCGGCGCAGATAGAAGGCCCGCACATCCACACCCCCGGTGCTTTCCTTTTCGCGCAATAGCAGTTCCGTAATCAGATAGGAACTGAGGGCGAAAAAGATGTCCACGCCGAATCCCCCGGCCGCCGAGATGGTGGAAACGGAAAGCGCCAGGAGCTTTCCCAGGCCCGGATTGTACTGCCCGGGCGTAGCCGGATAGTGGTGATGGATAAAGACCAGAAAAAAGGCGAAGAAACGAAGTACGTCAAGTTCGGGGTGATAAAAGCGTTTTCCCCCGCTACGTAAGGCAGGGGCCGCGAGTCTTACCTCCGGAGTAGAAACCAGCGTCGCCATTCAGATGATCTCAGCCTTGCTTTGGAAATCTGCTTGCGCTCAGCGCTCCGCAGCGACTGTGCTCGTGGGTGGAACTACGGAAAATCGCAACTGTTCCTTGGCCCAGTTCCACAGGCCTTTTTCCTGCCAGGCTTTGCGCAGACTGGCCGGGGTATCGTAAGTCACGAGCCGTCCCTGCGGGGGAATCGCCGCCGCGATCTTGTCTTTTGCGGCCTTGGGCGTAATGGGGTCGGCGCTCACCTGCTGAATGCGGAGCGTGCGGTCGCCGAGCGAGGGCAATACCTTCACCGGATCGAGAGCCGCCACTTTATCGAGGAATGCAGACCGCAGGAAACCGGCCCGCTCTTCGTCGGGGATCAGCGGCGAACGTTGGATCCACTCCGGCCAATCTCCCCAGGGGTCGAGCAGATCGAGCACCGCGATGCGGGGATCCACGGAAGCCGCCAGCAGGGCAATGCTCGCGCCGGAGCCCTGCCCATACATGGCGACCCGTCCAGCAGTGAGGTCTCCTCGTTGCTCCAGATAGTTGAGGATCATCTGTACATCGTGGGTGGTAGCGCCCAGGGACTCTTGCAGTTCGCTGACAAACCAGTGCGTCATGGCGCGGCCCTGGTAGCGCTCGCCGGTCAGAGCGGAAAGAAAGCCCACCGCGGCGAAACCGCCTTCTGTTGCGGCCTTACACCACTCGTCGTTGCGGAAGCGGGCTTCGTCGCTGGGAAAGCTATAGAGATACAGCACCACGCGAGGCTTGCTGACCCGTTTGGGCAGCACTACAAAAATATCCACCGGATTGCCGGAACGCCACTGCAAACGGACCAATTCGCGAGTAAAGGTAGGGGCCTCGTACTTTCCTCCCATCATGGGCGGCAAAGCTTTCAGATCAAGCTTGCCCACTGAAAGGGTGGTCCAATCTTCATGGATCGTGGTGTCAATGTTCCCGACGCGTTCTGCCTTTTCCGCACTTTCAGCCTGCTGGGCAGAGGCGGAGAGGACGAGGCAGAACATAAGGGCCAAGCAAGTGGACATTCTGGAGAGGTATTTCACAGAGGAGATCGAGGACATATGGACTCGGGAGATGGTTGCGCAACGTGAAAAATGGAGAAAGTTGGCCAGGTTCGACCAACTTTCTCCCATGTAAGGACAGCTTTCTTTTCTGTTACTGGCGAATACCGAAGGTCGCCGTGTTGGTGGGACCCACGCCGGTGGTGGTGTTGCCGTAGCTGCTCTTCAGCACGCAGTAGTCCGCGCCGGCTTGCAGCGTGAACACCATGCCACCCGCGTCGCCACCCGCTTCCGGCGCTCCGCAGATTCCGTCCGAAGCCACGTTTCCGCTGTTGAAGCTGATGAACGAAGGAGCATAGTGGGCGCGGAAAACGTTCAGCTGCGAGAGCGGAACGAAATCCGGCTGGGTCGCGCCCGGGCCAAAAGAGACCATGGACTGGGCCGCCGTCGCCAGAGTAGAGGCCGCCGAAGCGCCGCCACTGTAGCTGACTAAGCGCAGCATAGACCAGATGGGATAGGTTCCGTCCTTCACGTGGCTGAGCGTCACGTTGGGAAGCAGACCGTTGGCGGATTGGGGAATCGTGCCGTCGGAGTAGGAGTCCAAAATCGGATCCACGCCATCGACCGTCACGTACTTAATGTTGCTCTTGCCGGCGAAGTTGCCGGCGCTCCAGAACGCATAACCAATCGAATCCTGGACCGTGGTCAGAGTGCTCACCATCTGTCCGGTGCCGATGACGCGACGGCGATAGCTGGTGGTGCCACCGATCGTGCGGGTGGAGTTCAGAGGATTGGAAGTCACGCTATAGGTGCCGTTGGTGCCGCAGTTACCATACTCCTGCGTCTGATACAGCTCCTTGTTGTTGGGAACGGAGTGTTCGAACACGCGGTAGGTGCCGGAGAGCGGCTCACGCACCAGGGCCGTGGTGCCATAGTAGGTGGCGGAAGTGCCCGCGAACGGCTGGGCAATGATATCGGCGGTACGGCCAAAAATCCCGGTGAAGTAAAGGCCGAGAACGGCGCGGTTCACATTCTTCACCGCGGCCGAACCGAAGCCGTTGGAGTTCAGGGTATTCACCACAATCAATTCCGGAGCCGCGCCCACCGGAGTTATGGTGTAAGCCGGAACCGTGGTGTTGGTGATGGGGTCTTTGCCATAGATGTTGAAATCAACCGGCGTGAAAGCAGCGGAGCTGTAGTAGCTCTTGATCTGGGTGCCCAGCGGGCCGGGACCATAACCAAGGCCCACGAACTGCGTGGTCGAGGAGAGAGGACCGCAGGCGGCCAGGGTGGAATAGGTGGCGAATTTCGCGTCCGCGGGCAGAACGTCCGTGGCGGCGATGTTCACCGCCTGATTGTTGAACGCAGCCAGAATGGAAGCCGGCAGAGCGGTTTCCGTCACGCCCGGCAGTTTGCCGGCGCCGGCAGTGCCAGCCGAGCTGGCGGTACCCACGGTGCACTGGGGCTGGGCGAAGAAGCAGCGGTTGCCCACGGTCGAATCCAGGCTGACGAAGGTGTAGACGGTGGAATCGCTGGCCGGAGCGGCGCAGGAACCGCCGGTTCCCGGTGTCCACACCACCCAAATGTTGCCGCTTTCGGTGTTGTAAGGAGCGGAAATGCGGCTATCGGTGGCTACGCCGGTGCCTGTCCAGGCGCAGTTGTTCTGGCTGGGAAGACCTGCCATCCCTTGTCCCATTTCCACCCACAGGGCCGACGAGCCCGCCACAACGGCCTGCGCGGTTTGGGCCTTGAGCTGCACAGCGGACATGCCCGCCAGCAGCGCCAGCATTAGGAGACACTTCACGAATTTCATATTCATTACCCTTCCTTTGCGGAATTGATGGTTTGACTCTTTGAGGAGATGGTCGCAAGCACGCTACCGCGACCGCCGAACCCGCACTGCGCAAGCCTTCCCGCACACGCCCACGAGGTTGCCTGCACTAATGAAAACGATCCAGCCATCGCTTCTCCATGGGTGTGCACGGAAATTCATCAAACCGTCACACTAGAGAAACAAAGCGAGTACAGCCGGCCCTGAAGTTCAGGATTCGCCACCGCGCACATGGGTTCCCAGTCGCTTCAGGCCACGGCGCACCAGCTCGGCTATGCTGGGGGCGGTTGCGTTCAAGCGCCGGGCGATGGCCTTGTAACTAAGCCCGGCAATGCGAAGACGAATTGCGCGTCGCTGCAAGGGAGTAAGTTTGGCAAGGTTTTGCTTGACCACTTGCCATTGCTCGCGGTCCGAGAAGTCTTTCTCCGGGTTGAAAGCCGGACTGGGAACGGCGGCCAGCACCGTGTCAAAATCCGCCTGCGGCTCCAGGAAATTTTTCCACTTGGCGCGCTGCCGGTCGATGGCGAGGTTGTGGGCCACGCGAAATAGCCAGTAGCGCACATTCTCTAGCTGCAAATCTTCGTGTCCCTGGGCCAGGAGGCGAACGAAGGCTTCCTGTACGACATCTTCCACGTCCTCCAACGCCACATTCTGGCGGCGCAGAAATGCTCCCAAGGGAGAGCGCAGTTCTCGATAGACGGTGGCTACCTCCTCTCGGGAGAGGCGGCCCCGCGCAGCCACCACGGCCCGCCGCACCGGCAACTCGGGCAACGGCGCGCCGCTCGGCAAGGCTTTGCTGAGGAAGGACGGGCTAACCACGAGGGCCCCCCACCGGGCGCACCGCCCCACTGGGAACGATTTCCAGGCAACAGATCATGCGCGGAAACTAGGTCGAAGGTCCCAGAAAAGTCTTGGCGGAGCCCGCGGCTAGAAGCTCTGCGCTTGCAGGCTGCCCACGGCAGTCACACTGTCCTGCTCGAGGAACAACACCGTGGAGTCGTCGACCACGTAGAAAACCATCCACTTGGAGGCGGGAGTCGTCAGCGTAAGGAAGGGATCGGCGCTCAGCGTGCCGGTATACCTTCCGGAGACGCCGCCACTCAATTCTCCGGTAACGGGAACCGCACGGGAGAGCGTCCAGAGGTCCCCGCCCAAACCGAAGAATGTGCCGTTCAATTGATCGAGGTCGAGTTTGCCGGTCAGGCCGGAGGCGCCCTCGCCGACCACCTGGCCGGTAAAGTTCGTCCACGCTCCGACGTATGCGCCGAGCGAGCTGGCGCGTGTGGAATCCAGAAAGCTCGACTGCTGGCCGCTCACGGCAAAGGCCCCTTGCAGGGGCGCGTTGGGGTTGGTTTGCCCGAGGGCAACGCCAATTCCGGACTTTCGGCTATCCAACTGCATGAGCAAGACACCGTGCTGGACCGTGGGATATGCGGCGAATCGCGAAGCTCCGGCGCCACTCAGAGTCAAGACCGCCCGGCCATTGGCGGCGGCCGTACACCCGCCGCTGGGCGTGAACAGGCCAGTCACCGCGGCGCTTTGCGTAACGCCATTGTTGTTGGTGTCGAGGTAGCCGCTGAGCGCACCTGCGCCCTCACAAGCAAATCGCCCGCCCACCACCTGGGGCAAGCTTCCCGCCGGCTTTCCATTGGTGGCGTAGATGGGAGTGGAACCGGCCAAAGTAAAGACATAATTCCCCTCCAGAGTGGCCGGTGCGGCAGGGCGGGCGAAAATATGCCCGGCGGGAAGACCACTGGAATCCCCGCTTAAACTGGCCAACACCATCAGGTGCCCGGCATCCACCAAAAAGTAGTTGAAGGTGTAAGGCCCGATCTTCACCGTACCGTGCCCAAAATTGTCCATGGCCGCGAAGGACTGGACGCCATAGCTTCCGGCCGAGATGGAGCCGATGGTGTCTCCGATATAGCGGTCCATGGTGAAGTCGGTGAGGTAGCCCTGGGTATCCACATCCAGGACCCCGCCGTAGTAGGCGGCGGCATAAGCGGAAAGGCTGGTGGTGTTCCAGGCAAAGGAAAACGACCCGGAGGGCACAACACCGAACTGCGCGGTGTTCTGCCGTTCCAATGTACCGCTCATGGTATTGCCATGGGCCGTAATCAGCCAGTTGCTGGAGCCGCTCTGGAAGGCATACGTGCCCACGCCATCGAACTCTTCTATAACGGCGTGATCAGGATCAATCACCGTGACGGCAAATACTTGCTGCCCATTGAGCCAGCTGGTGTAGGCGGGAAGACCGGAGAGCGTAATGAGGCCGCGGCCATCTTCGGCAATAAAGTAAGAGCCGCTGATGCCGGTGACAACCTGGGACTGTCCAGGAAAAGCCTCCTCCGCCGAAGTGATGTGGCCTTCGCCATCGGCCACCAGACTGCCTGCCAATCCTGTAGGAAAAGAGAGGTTCACTCCGTTCATCAGGAACGCGTACTGCCCCTGCAGAAGGTCGTTGCGCAAAGCTGCGGCCGCGACCGTAAGCGTGGCTGAGGCTTGCTTGGTGGGATCGGCGGTAGACGTGGCGGTCACGGTGACCGTGCCCGCGGTGGGAAGCGAAGCCGGCGCCGCGTAGCTCGTCACCTGATTGCTCGCGGTATGGCTCACAACCAAGGAGCCACAGGGCCCTCCGGTGCAGGCGAGGCTCCAATCCACGCCCAACTGGGCCGGATCTCCGGTCACCTTGGCGCTGAAATTGACCGCCGCCCCAGCGGCAATGGAGGAGCTTGCCGGCGGAGTCAGGGTAATGACCACCGGAGCAGGCACGATGCTCACCGTGGTGCTCACACTTTGGGTGGTGTCCGCCACGGAAGTTGCGGTAATGGTGACTGTTCCACCCGCGGGCACGGCGGCGGGCGCGGTGTAAGTGGAACCGCTGATGCCGCCGCATGTCCCGGCCACCGCACAAGTCAACTTCAAGGTATATCCCATGGGATTTCCGTGGCTGTCGAGATGATCATTGGTGACGACAGCGGTAAAAATCGCCTGTGAGCTGGTGGCCATAGTGGCCGTCACGGGCTGGGCAAATGCGATGGAAATCGGCCCATAGACAATGGGCGTGATCTGAATCGTGGTGGTCACACTCTGGGCGGGGGCCGCGGAGGAGTTCGCCACGATAGTGACGCTGCCACCCGGCGGCGTGGTAACCGGGGCAATGTAAGTGGTAGGAGAACCACTGGCGGTGTGGCGGCTGATCGACCCGCAATCCGCCACCTGGCTGCTGTTGCAGGTGAGCATCCAGCTGACGCCGCGTTGTCCGGCATCATCCTTCACAATAGCAGCAAACTGCACTGTGTTACTGGCCATGATGGAAGCCGGCGGCGCCATATCTCCGGACGCAAACGCAATGCTGGGGGTGGCGGGCTGGGAGGAACCGCCGCCACAGGCAGCGGACAGCACCAGGGACAACCCACACAGGAATACGCCAGCGGGACTCAATCTCCAACGCATGATCCGGCCGGACCGAATCGATTGCCTGTTCATCTCACTTGTCTCCATGAGGCGCGGTCTATAACTCCGCAAGAGCTGGGACTTCAGTTTTTTCTGGAAGGCAGTCTTGGACTGCCGCGGGACCGGAACGGAAATCAGAATTGTTGGCGTTGCAGGACCCCGGTGCTGGGAAGCGCTCCCTCGCCTAACGACAACACCGTGGCGCCGTCCACGAGATAGAACACGTGCGGGGCAGAGCCCAGGGGGGCGGATGCCAGCGACCCGGGGAAACGGCCTTGCGGCCCGGCGGTAAAATCACCGGTCAGCACCACCTCCGGAGTTTGCAACCAGAAGCGATACAGGCTCTCGTCAAATTGCTCCAGGTCCATGCTGCCGGAAAGGGCTGAGGAGCCGTCAGCGGCGGCCATGCCCAGGAAATCGTAGGACCAGCCCACCCCATTGCGGTCTCCGCCCATGGCGCCCAGGGCCTGGAAGGCAGTGGCATAGTTTCCGGCAAATAGAGCTGGGGCAGCGGTAGCTCCAGTAGTCTGCGGCCAGGCCACTCCCGCGCTGGAGTTCTGCCCATCCAGTTGCAGGAGCAGCGCGCCGTGCGTCGCCGTGGGATAGATGGCAAACTGCTGCGCCGCTCCGCCATTCATGGTGAGAGTGCCGCGTCCACGAGTCACTCCGCTGGTGGCCATGGTGCAGTTCCCTGTCACCTCCGCGCTGGTCACAGTGCCGTTCGTGTTCGCATCCTGCACGCCGGAGAGCGATCCTTGCGAGTCGCAAGCGAATGTTCCGCCCAAAGCCAGCGGCAACCTTCCCGGAGAGAGTGCAGTCGCGCCGGCGCTGGTAAAGACATAAGGACCAGAAGGCGCGGCCGGGGCGGTGGGTTGCCCATAGAA
This sequence comes from Acidobacteriota bacterium, assembly GCA_018268755.1. Taxonomy (GTDB): domain Bacteria; phylum Acidobacteriota; class Terriglobia; order Terriglobales; family Acidobacteriaceae; genus KAN-5. The sequence continues at coordinate 98,512 of JAFDVW010000011.1, read as the reverse complement.
ATGGCCGGCCGCCAGGTCGTCCGTCCCAGCCTGGGCCACCAGGAACCAGTGGCCGGCATCGACGACAACATAGTTGTAGGCATAAGGACCGATGCGCACCATGCCCCGGCTACCGTCTCCCGCGGGGATGATCCCAGCCGTCCCATAGTTATTGCTGGTGATGGAATCCACCACCCCGGCGATGGAGCGGTCCATGGAGAACGTGTACGTACTGCCGGAGAGTGTGCCGCCGTAAAAGGCCGGACTGTTCCCGGTAGTGGATCCGGAGAGCAGAAAGGAAAAAGCCCCGGAGGTGGGAACGCGGAAGCTGGTGGTGTCCTGCTGTTCCAAGGTGCCGCTGAGCGTCCCCCCATACGGGATGTGCAGATCAGCGTCGAAGTAGCCGTCGTATTCCTGCAACAACATGTGGCCGGTGCTGACTACGGAGACTTTGAAGATCTGCTGGCGGTTGTGCCAATATCCCAGGCCGGTGGGCGCGCCATTCAATGTGATGGTCCCGCTCCCTTGGCTGTCGATGAAGTACGTGCCCGCCAGGGTGTAGGCATTGTTTTCGCCCAGCAAGTTTTCCGTGACCGCGCTGATGTTACCAATGCCATCCGCCAGCAGGCTGCCTGCCAGGGCGAATGGTCCGCCGGCGCGGACACCTTGCAGCATAAAGGCATAACGTCCATTCAGCAGATCATTGCGCAGATCCGCCGGGGTCACCGATACCACTACGCTCACAAATGTCTCGGGGAGAGATGTGGACGTTGCCGTGATGGTCACGACATTGTCGAGTGGCACCGTAGGCGGAGCAGTGTAGGTAATCAGCTGGTTGCTGGTGGTATGCAGCACGCTGAGCGAGCCGCAATTCTCGCTCAGACACGTGAGCGTCCAATCAATGCCCGCGTTCAAGGGATCGAAATTCACGATGGCGGAAAGATTGGTGGCTGCGCCGGCCGGCAGGTTGGACGCGGGCATTTGCGCGAAGGCCACGCTGAGAGGCGCCTGCGTAATGGTAATGATGGCAAACACGCTCTTGCTGGGATCCGCGGTCGAGGTCGCGGTGATCGTAACCAGACCGTCGGTAGGGATGATGGCGGGAGCGGTATACACCGCCCCGCTCCCGGTGGAAACTCCATCTGTGTGGGCTGGCCGGATGGTGCCGCAGGAACCGGTTGTCACACAAGTCACCGTCAAATCCACTCCGGAAAGCGAACCATCCGGTTTGTAGAGATCATTGGCAAGCACCGGAACAATATTCAGAACAGCGCCGGTCTGCATAGCCACAGGTGGCACGGTATTGAAGCCAATGGTAATCGGCTTGAGAACAATCTGGATGGTCGCGCTGACCGTGTGGCTGGGATCGGCGGACGAGGTCGCGGTAATGGTGACGGTTCCGCCCACGGGAATGGAATTGGCGGTCAAATCTCCTGCGGGGGCCGTGTAGGTCGTGGGATAGCCGCTGGCCGTGTGCGAGGTGATAACGCCGCAGTCTGCCCCTTTGGCCTTCCCTGGGGTGCAGGTTACCGCCCAATCCACGCCTTTGCTTCCCGCATCCTGGCTGACGATGGCCGCAATGCTGGCCTTGAGAGAAAGTCCCAGCGACTGGGGCGGAGCCAGTTGCTGCGTGGCGAAGCTGATGCCCGCGGAACTTCCGCCTCCGCCCCCACCACACGCCGAAAGTCCCAGCAACAAGACCATGGCTGCTGCCAACCACAGGCGCCCTCTCCACGAATTCAGGCAGGCGCGCAGGATGCGATCGCGGATCATTCCTTCGTCTCCATCATGATTTTTAGAATTAGATTTGGGCCAGAGCCGGCAGCGACGTAGAAAACCGGGCTTGCGCGGATTACTGTTCGAAGAGCATGAGGACCTTCTGGTATCCGCTATTGTCGAAAATGCTCACGATCACGGCGTATTTGCGCTCGGGAAAGCTGACCATGGCCACCGCGTTGTAGGTGCAAGTGGGATTCCCCAAGCTGTCCGTGCCGTAGGAACTGCAGGACAAGTTGCCGGCCGCGGGCAGGGTGAGCTTGGCGAAGTAGTAGACGCCATAGTTCAGCGGGTCCTGCTTGCCGAAGTCGAGAGTCATGTCGGTGGCCGGCGTCTGGGCAGGATCTTCATTCGGCAGTGCGCCGCCGCTCATCGCCGTGCCGGAGACGGCGACGCCGCCGAAGCCCACCGGATAGGTCTGCGGACCGCTGGCATTGGCGTTGCTGTCATAGAAAAAGCCGCGGTAATTGGCCGAGGCCACCGCCTTGGTGGAAAGCGAGGCGCTGGGGCCCGTGAGTCCCCAGGCGGAGATGATGCCGTAAGCGGAAAGTTCCGGCACATCGACGAAACGCTGGTTCTCCAGGAAAAATCCGGAGGGACCCACGCGATATTCGGTAGGAACGTTGTAAACGGTGGTGGAGGGGATCTCCGCCGAAGCGCTGCCCTTCGAGCTCTGACAGGACCCGGCATATCCCGTGGGATAGACCGGAGTATAGGCATCCGCGGGAACGTTCTTGCCGTCAGGCTTGCTGTATTGCGCCTGGCCATTGAAGGTCCAGGATTTTCCATCGCCGGTGGCAGTGAGATAAATCTTGCCATACACGGGCTGGCCCTGGTTCCCACTCAGGCTGGCGCCGGAAAAGGCATAGAGGAACTTCACATTGCCGACGGCAGTGAAGCAGTTGGATTGCTGCACCGCAAAAAGCGGGGCGGTGGAACGATTGCCGGGGCGCAGCACAACCACGCGGCCGGGGACCTCGTAGGCCAAGCCATTCTGATAATTGTGCTGGTCGAGGAGCACCAGATAGTGATTGACCGGCAAAAAGCTGCCACTCGTCGCAGGGGCCCCCTCCGCCGTGGGGCCGTAAGAATACAGGTTCTTTTCACGGTCGAAGGTGATGTTCCATAGGACGTCATCGGCCTGGGGATTAGCGCGGCCGCCCACGTAGGAGTTGACCAGCGCGGCCCTATCCGGCAAGGGTAAACCCGGTTGGGGAGGGTGACTTCCGCTGCATGCAACCAGAAGGGTGGCAATGCCGGCCAGCGCCGCACACACCATCAGGTATCGTAGGGCAAATTTTGCAGTTCTTGGCGTTTCTATCATGCGTTCCTCTGCCTGTGGGGGCGCAGCTCGCTGCGCGCTCTCCCCTGAAATTCAAGAATCGGTTGGTGACAGGAAATCTTCGCGGCCACTTCCGCCGGCGGCTCAGAACATCCACTTAAGACCCAGCTGCATGGTGCGGGGGCGATGCGCGCTGATGGGATGCAGGAAGGAACTGCCCGTGAGGCAATCCTGGCCATCGCCTCCGGCCCCGGAATAGCCGGTGCCGAGCCCGCCGTAGCAACTCAAAGTGTTGTTGGCCTGGTTTCCCAAGTTGGGGTCATAGATGCGGAATTGCGTGTTGTTGAAGAGGTTGAAGATTTCAATGCGGAACTCCAGCGAAGTGTCATTGCGCAGAGTCATGTGCTTGAGCAGCGTCACATCGGCGTTAAAGCGCCAGGGATTGCGCAGCACATTGCGTCCGGCGTTGCCGAAGGTAAGACCGCGCGGGGCGCAGAAAGCCCCAGGATTGCGCAATAACGGCCCAAAGCTGGAAGCGTTGCTGCCTCCGTGCGGGATGGTGCCATACAGATCGCCGCACAAATCGGGATAGGAACCCACCCCGCTGCCGTTGGCGACGCCGGCGTTGTCCACGGTGGAAATACCGCTGGCGCTTCCCGCATTGATGATGGTGAACGGCGTCCCGGTTTGCACCGTGGTCACGCCGGAAAGCTGCCAGTTGCGCAGCAGAGCATCGGTGACGCGCGAGGGGCCGCGCTCACAGGCGGAGTCGGGCGCGCCGCAGTCCGCCCACTTCATGAAGATCCCGCGCAGGCTCAGCAGCGGCAAGTCATATACATAACTGAAATTCAGAAGATGCCGCTGGTCAAAACTGGAACTGGCGCGGTTCGAGCTCAAATCGAGCGAATTGACGAAGGTCGCGTCGGAGCGGTCGGAAGCATTGTCCAGCGAGTGGCTATAGGTATAGGCCACACCGTAGACAAAGGGCGCGCGCGTACGGCGAAAGGTCAGCTGCATGGAATGGTAGGAGGAGTCCGCCACGTTCTGGATGGAATCGATCTGACCGATCCCGGGAGCATACTGACGGAAAGCATTGGGATTGACCTGGGACTGGCCGACTCCGTAACAGGCAACCAGAAGACTGTCATAGGCGGGTCCGGTCACCACCGTGCCGTTGGTCAGCGTGCCGCGACAGTCTCCATTCTGTTGGTAAGTGGGGTCGGTGATCATGGGATTGAATCCGCTGACGATCATCGGCTGATTGGGACCGTAAGGGTTAAGGCTGTCGGGCAAAGGCTTCAGCTGGTTGAGTTGCAGTTCAACCGGCAAGTTGGTCCCCTTGCTGCCGACATAAGCAACGCTGGCCAGCATCTGCTTGGGCAATTCGCGTTCCACGCTCAGGCTCCACTGTTGCACGTAGGACCAGAGCGCCTTCGACGGGATGGACGTCACATTCAAGGGGAAGGTCAGCGAGTAACCGTCGCCGGCGGCGCCGATACTGTTCCAGCCCGCCGGATTTAGGTGGGTCATGTCCAGCACCAGCGGCGCTCCGCCTTCCAGCGAGCCGGTGTTGGCCTCATCCGCCGTACCGTGCTCGAAGAACATGCCGTAACCGCCACGAATGGAGGTCTTGTCCATCGGGGACCAGGCAAAACCGATGCGCGGCGCAGGATTGAAGAGACGCCCCTTCATGCAACTCGCCGGAATGCCATTTTCGCCGCAGCGCGCGATCCCGTTCAGCACCCGCCGGTCAAGCGTGGGCAGGGGGTCGTTGGGATTCATTTCCAGATTCAGTCCCGAAGCGAGATCAATCAATTGTCCCTGGCTGCCAACGGTGACCGAGGCCCCCAACGCAGGATTGTAGGAGCTGCTCACCCAGTTGTAGGCGTTGTTGTTGACCTCATGGAAGGTGCCGAACAAGCTGAGCCGCACCCCGAGATTGACGGTGAAGCGCGGGGTGACTTTGAAGTCGTCCTGTAAATAGGGCTCCACAATGTGATAGCGCTGCCGGTACCTTCCCTGCGAACTGTCCTGGCGATAACTGGCAATCGAGGCGCCGGAGACAAAATCGGCAAAGCTGTTGCCGGTGGTGGTCGCGCCGGTCACATTGCTGAAGGTCAGAATCCCTTGCGTATCGCCGGTGGCGGAACCAATGGAGCCGTTGGTCTGGTTGCGCTGAAAGTAAATCCAGTGCACGCCCACCTGCACATTGTGCCGGCCAAAAATCTTGGTGAGGTTGTCGGAAAAACTGTAGACCGGATTGGTGTGCTGCCAGGGCATGAAGGCGGGATCGGCGGCAAATCCCCGCCCGCCATAAGCCTGGTTATTGCCGGCGATGACAATGCCCGGGATCTTTCCGCCCAGGCCGTTATTGAAGATGGTGCTCATGCCATCGCCCGCTTCGCCTAACAGGTCCGCGCTGGGCAGGGTCACATGCTCTCCGGGAACGTTATGCAGGGTGATGGTCTGATTGGTGTAGCTGGCGACAAATTCGTTCAGCAAGGTGGAAGACAGAGTATTGGTGAAGCGCGCCACCAGACTCAGACCCGGGCCGTAAAAACGGTTCTGGATGGTGGGGAAGTTGTTGCGCACGAAAGCGAACTGCGGAATGGGGGTAGTGGTGTCCCACTCATCATGGATATAGCGGAAGTTGGCACGAAACCCCTCAGAGAAGCTGTGGTCGATACGAAACAACTCCTCCCGCCAGTAGGTGGGCAGCGAAACGTCCGCGTTGTAACAGGAAAAGGCGGTGGAGTTGCAACCAGCAACCTCAGTCGGAAGAGGAATGATGCCGGTGCCCAGGATCAACTGCGCATTGCGGTCCAGCGCGACCGTGTTGTTCGCATACGTGCGGAAAAGGCCAGGGTGATCGTTGTCCGTCCCACTGGTGGGGCAGTCGGGATACTGGGCCCGGCGAAAGTATGCGATGCTCGCCCCCGGCGCCAGAATGGGGCAAACGTCGGAGAAGTCCCCCTGGCGCTCGGCGATCGAAGGCACGCCCTGGCGGTAGGCATAAGGGTCCTTCTCTACGCGCGCCTCTTCCGACAGGAAGAAGTACGACTTTCCCTTTCCGTTATAAACGTGGGGAATGACAATGGGCCCGCCGATGGTGCCTCCGAAATCATTGCGGCGGTAAAGCGGTGGGCGATTGCCGACGTCGAAGTATCCCTTGGCGTTAAGAAATTCGTTGCGTAAGAACTCGTAGAGGCTGCCATGCAGCGCGTCGGTGCCCGACTTGGTAGTGACGATGGTCGTGCCATTGCCGACGCTGGGATAGGTCGCGCTGTAGTTCGAAGTCAGCACCTTGATTTCCTGGATGGCGTCGATGCTGGGGGTCACGATGAGCGAAGTTTTGTCCTTGTGGATGCCGGCGTTCAGGGTCTCGGAGCCATCGACCTGAAAGCTGTTGTATTCGGTGCGGCCGCCGTTGACACTCAGAGACACGCTGCCGGCCACGCCCACGCGCGCCTCATCCTGCCCGGTCTGATTGCTGACGCCCGCCACCAGCGTCGCCAGCTGGGTGAAGTTGCGCCCGTTCAGGCCGATGGCAGGAACTTCCTTCCCGGTAATGGTGCCCGTCATCTCGGAAGACTGGGTCTGAATTTGAGTTACCGAACCGGCCTCCACATTGACCTCGGAAACCGCCGACTGCAGGGAAAGCTGGATGTCGAGGTCGAGGGCCTGTCCCATGCCCAGAGTGATGTCGGCGCGGAATTCGCTAAAACCATCCTGTTGGACCGTAATCACATAAGTTCCCGCTGCCAGGTAGGGGACGGTGTATTGTCCGTTGTCGTCGGTCACCACCTCGAGCGTGGCCTTGCTCTCCTGATTGACCACCTTCACGGGAACTTTGGCCAAAACGGCGCCCTGAGGATCGGTCATTTGCCCGGAGATGCGGGCGGTTTGGGCTTGCCCACACGCCGCTCCCAGCACCACCACACACCACGCCAGCAGTCGCAGATACTTACTGTGCATCTTGGATGTCCTGTCTATCGGTGAATTGGAGTTGCAGACGATTTTTATTGCGAAGAGATGTGACTTGGCTTCAGGCGCCGAGCGTCAGAAGTTGGGAAAAAATCTGGGCGTGCTTTTCCAGAGCGCGAGTCCCGCTAAAATAGCGGGCCCGCTTGAGCCCGGCCTGGCGAAGCTCCGCGCTTAGCTGCACGGAGTCCAGAATGCGCGCCAGTTGCGCACAGCAATCTTCCGCGCTGGCCGGATCAAACAGCAGGCTGCACCCTCCCGCGACTTCGCCCAGAGAAGCGGCATCCGCGCACACCACCGGCGTGCCGCAAGCCATGGACTCAATCACCGGCAGGCCAAAGCCTTCCTGGCGCGAGGGCAATACCGTGGCCTCCGCCGCCGCGTAACAGGCGCGCAACAATTCGTCGGGAACGAAGTCCACCCAGTGCAGCAGGCCGGTGATGCCCAGACTGGCAGCCAGTTCCCGCAACGCGGGTTGATGATTTTCGTCCTTCCCGATCAGCACCAGGTCGGGCGTGATGCGGCGGCGCGCGCGCAGTAACGCCATCGCGGTCAACAGGATGGGCAGATTTTTGTGCGGCTTGGGGCTGCCTACGAACAGGAAGTATTCCTTCTCGATGCCGAGAGCGGCGCGCACCATTTCCTTCGCCTGCGATCGCGGCAGTGGCGAAAATGCTGGGCTGGGCGAGCCGTAGATCACGGCAATCTTCTCTTCCCGGACTCCCAGATGTTCCTGAATCATGCGCTTGGAATATTGCGAGATGGTGATAATGCGGCGGGCCTTGGCGGCCGCAATTTTGAGCAGAGACCGGGCGAAAATCCGCGACTTGTAGCTGTGGCGAAAGGACGGATCAATCAGGTGCGTGACATCGTGAATCGTGACCGACAGCGGACGCCCGTAGAACACCGGGATGTCGTAATGGGGACAGTGAAGAAGCGCGGCGCGGCCGGCCAGACCGGGGACCGTCATCTGCCCGGCCAGGGAATACATCGGCGCGGCGCAGGGAATCACGCGGTCCACATGAGTAGCGAACTTCAGAGCATTGAGCGGATGGGCGATGCACCACAACTCCGCTCCCCGCAGGGAATCGCGCAACCCGCCGATCAATTGCTCGGTATAGCGCCCGATTCCAGTGGCGACGGGGCGAGCATCCAAAGCCAGAACCGGGCGGGCCGTCATCGGGCAAGGGGCAAAGCCGCGCGGCGGTCGCGGTTGCGATAGTCTTCAATGCCGGTCCACACGTTCCCGATTGCTCGAATCCTTCCGGCGAGCACGCGGTGCAGCAGGCGAAGAGAGATGAACAGTGGAACGCACACCCGGGGAATATGCGAATACTGCGATAAAAATCGAATGCCGGAAGCGGTGGAGTACCGGTCGGTGGTGCTGCTGACCTTGCGGGCGCTGGCCCCGGCTTTGTGCAACACCACGGAGTTCTCCGCTACCCCGAGCCGCCAACCATGCTTGCGCAGCCGAAAGCAGAATTCCGTATCTTCCCAGTACAAGAAGAAGCGGTCATCCAGCAGGCCGACCTGCTCCAGGGCGGGGCGGCGCACCAGCATGCTGGCCGCGGTCAGAAAATGCAGCGGCGTACGTAAGTCCTGAGGACGGGTGGCATGCATGGAATAACCGCACCACAGGTTCACCCAGCCGCCGCCCCAAGCCTGCACTCTTCCCGAGGGAGAAATGTCATGCAGCACCGAGCCCACTGCCCCCAGACCAGGGTCCGGCTCCGCGGTCGCGACCAGTTCATTCAGTGCACTGGCCGAGGGAAGCGTGTCATTGTTCAACAGCCACACATATTGCGCGTCCTGACGCAGGGCCTCGCGAATGCCCAGGTTGTTGCCGCCGGAAAATCCCAGATTTCTGCCCGCCTCGATCACGCGCACCCGGGGATGGGCGGCGCGCAGGCGCGAGACCGAGTTGTCCGTAGAACCGTTGTCCACCACCACGACCGACAGCGGCGAATATTCCTGTACCGCCAGCGCGTCGAGGCAGGCGACCGTATCGCGCCATCCGTTCCAGTTCACCAGGACGCAACCAACCAGGGGCCGCATTAAGGAAGCACCCGCACGTTGTAGGTTTTTGCCGGCAGCGTAACTTGCGCGACGGCACAGCGTTGCACGGTGACAACATTGGCCGCGGTGACGGCGCCACTCACCACCTCGAGCGGCGAGTCCAGGCTGCCATCGACGGTCGCGGGATGCACGACGACTTGTCCGGTCCGCGCTCCCGGAATATGGGACGTACCGCTCACGCAGCTTCCGGCTTTCACCACGCCGCCAATGGCGGTGGTCCTACCCGCCAGGGGAAGTTGCGCGCGCAATGCCACATCTTCACTGCTGGGGATCGCCGGACCGCCGCCCCAGGCAGCATGGCCACGCAGCATCCAGTTCCCTTGTGCATCCAGTTTCGCCAACAGTGCTCCGGGATCGGCGTTCGGCGGCTGCAGACTGGCACTGGTGTTGTAGAAGTGAAAACCGCCGGCGGATAGATCCGGAGAGGGGCCGTAGTAGTTGGTGAAGTCCGTCTCTCCGTTGCGGTCGAGATTGTGGACGAGAAGCAGTCCTTTGCCGTTCACCAGTGGGGCGTAAACGGGCGAGAGTTGCAATGCGTCCCACTTGGGATTGTCCACCTGCACGCCGGCAAGGTCGGTCCGCACATACTGCCCGTGCGTCAGTTTGGAAGCGCAGTTCACCGCAATGAATCCTTGCCCCTGCACCTCCCCCTGCGGGCCGATGTGCACCAGATCTTTGGCGCAACCGGCCTCTCCGGTCAGGAAGAACAAGGAATTGCGGATAATGCCCTGCACCTGGAATGCATCGCTCCCCAAGGCGCTGATATTGGCGTGGAAATTGAGTTTGGAGTTGTAGGTATAGGTGCCGGGGCCCCACTTCACGCCGGCTTGCCCCTTCTCCACATTCAACCAAACGTCCGCGATGTCGGTATAGCCGAAGCTGTTTGTCCCTCCGTTCACCAAAAACGCGAGACCGGTGGTATTGCCCAGGTGCGGAATGCCGATGTGAACGTCGCGCATGATGGTGCGCTCCGTCCAACCTGGCATGGTGTCGCGCCCATCCGGCGAAGTCGCCGCACGAATGTTCTCCAGCAGAATGGCATTTGAATTGGGGCCGCGAAAATTATTGATCACGATGTCTTCAAAGGTTGCACCCACCAGCGTGCCCGAGCGAATTCCGTTGCCGGCGCCGGCCCCCGGCCCCTTCAGGGTCAAGCCTTTCAGTGTGCCGGCCTTTTGAATGGTGTAAGGCTGCATCTGCCACAGAATAGCGTCGCCGCCGCCGGTAAATTCCAGGATGGTCAGCGCCGAGCCTGCGCCGTAGAGGCTCTGGCAGGCCCGTGTCATGCGAATAGAGGTCGAGTAGGTGTATTTGCCGGGCGGAATTCGCACTTCAGCGCAATGGTCTCCCGCCGCAAACACCGCGTTGATTTTCGCCCCCAGGTCGCTGCCGGGATACAACACAGGATTGACGACGCCGTTCACTTCGCCGGCGCGGACAACTTGCACCGGCGGCTCCGCTTTCGCCGCCTGCGGGACCGCCGTCAGGAAACGAACTACCGCCGAACTTCCCTGTCCGGCGGGTGCGGCCAGGCCCAGAAGCCCGAAGGCCAGCGCCGTCAGCCAACCCAAACCTATGGTCCTCACGACTCTTCTCCACTTCACCCCCGCCCCAGGGCGGGAGCCACGTCGCTCGACCACTCCAGCTCTTCCTCGACAACTTCGCTGCCGCGGCGGGAGACGATGGTGCCGATCAGGAACCAAAACCCATAGTTGGCGGGCTGCACATTAAACATGCCGGTCATAGCAAAGGTGGCATAAAAGCTGGCAATACCGATGAGGACCGGGGTGGGCCGCAGGACTGCGTCCAGGCGCAGAGAACGCCACATGGCCCACAACAGCGCAGTGATCAGGAGCATGCCCACCACCCCGATATGAAGGGTGAGGGCGAGATAAATATTGTCGACCAATATGCTGGCGCCCCCCGCCTGACGTGCGATCATCAACGGCTTGTCCGCCTGACAGAAGCCGAAACCAAAAAGCTGTTGCCAGATCGACGCATGGAAAAAGTTGGAGGCATACATGGCCCACTGTTGCACGCGCATTTCCAGCGATGCACTATTGGAAAGGCCACTGCCCTGGCTGAATAGGGTGGCGATTCCGCTGAAGGCGATCAACCAGCCGAGGCCTAAAGCGACCAGCGGCTGCCAGGCCGCGCGCTTCGGCTTCCGCCCAAAGGTCAGGATGAGCGCCACGATGGTCGCAACCACGAATTGCAGGTAGACCACGCGGGTCAGCGTGGTATAGCAGGTAGCGGCGGCCGCCAAATAAAGCAGGACGCCGCGCTTCCAGCTATGGCGTTCGCGACACATGGCGATGCCCACCGCCGCCATCAGCACGGCAAAGCTGCCATACTCTTGCGCGGAGCCGAAGAAGCTGGAAGCGCGCAGCACCAGCGACTCTCCCGCCTCCTGCCAGTTGCTGGCCATGATCTTGAAATTGCCGTCATCGCTGACCATGGGCACAACGGTGTCTTGCAGAATGAACTGCACCCATCCCAACAGCGCGCAAACCGCAAAGGTCGCCAGGAAGATGCGCAGTGCGGTGCGTTCGGAGACTTTACCGCGCAGGGCGGTGGCCACCGGCGCAAAAATCAGCGGACAATAGTAAGCGTTGTAGGCCAGCAGGATTTCCGCGGGCTGCTTGTATTGCGCGAACCACAAATAGGGAAACGCCAGCGCCAGATATCCCATAGCCACAAACCACACGGTGGTCGGGAAAGACGACAGATCCAGGGTGCGATACAGCATCAGGAGCGCGATCAGAAAACTGAAGCACGCCGTTTTTACGATCGCCTGTGGCAGGGGCACGCTTCCCCCGGTCAGCAGCATCTGGATTTCCGGAAGGGCGCAATTGATGATGCAGGCGAGCATCGCCCACAGGGCCAGGCTGCCCAGGAAACTGCTCTCCGGATGCAGACTCTCCCAAGTTGGATAATCTTGCTGCATGCGATAAGCCATGGCCGTGCCGTCCAGCTGAGCGGCTAAAAGCTCCCGGCCACTCCGGCACAGAGGGATTCGTCCGGCGCCGGACGGTGCTGCGGCAAACCTGGGACCAGAAGCCCTTCCAGTGAGTCCACCGCCCTTTGCCAGGTGAATTGACGGATGCGGGCGTTGCCCTGCCGGGCAATTTGCTGCCGCAGTTCCGGCTGGCGCATGAGACGCAACGCGTTTTCCGCCAGCTTCTCCGGAGATTTCGCCGGACTCAACAATGCGGTCTGCTGGTGCACGGCGTATTCGCGATGGCCGCCGATGTCGGTGGCCACCAGCGCCGCCCCACACAACATGGCTTCAGCTGGGGGCAAAGGCCAGCCTTCCGTGCGGGAAGGAGAGAGAAAAATGGAAGCCTTGTTGTAGCAGGCACGCAACTCCTGCTGGCTGGGCAAGCGGCGGTATTCGACCCAGGACGGCAGATGCGCCTCGGGCGTGCCGAACAGCGTGACCCGCACGTCGGGCACTTCTCTTTTGATCAAGGCCAGCGCGGCCAAACCGTCCGCCGATCCTTTGACCGGATGGGAGTGATACAGCATCATCAGGCGTTTGGGATCGCGTTGTTCCACCGGCGTGTCCAATCCGAAGCGAGCAAAATCCAGGCCATTGGGGATGTAAGCGCACTCTTCGCCCATGGCATGGGCGAGTTCCTGCAGCCAGCGGGCGATGACAATCTTGTGCAGCGGCGCGGTCCAGGTGGCGCGGATTCGTTTCTCCGGGCCGTCCCAGGTCTCCCAGCTCTGGATCAGATAAAACTTCTTCCCCTTGCCCGCGGGATATTGGGTGAGCCACTCCGCCGTTACCCATGCGGTGGCAATGACCACATCGGCATCGGGTACGAAGCGAGCGGCCAGCGTTGGCACCCAGAAGGAGCGGATGGAATCGTCGAGAGGAAACCAACGCTCGGGCCCGAAACAGCGGTCCAGGCTGCGCACCAGGTACGATGCCGTGCCTTTGATGGCGCGCATCGGCATGGAGCGCGCGGAGTTCCAGGCGGGATAGACCAACTGCACCTGATATCCCCGCCGCGCCAGGTGGTTGGCATATTCAAACACCACTTTTCCGCCGCCGGTCGGCGTGCGGCCGGGGCCGGGAAGAAGAAAGCTGATTCGCAATGGCTTCATTTCCAGAAATCTCTTGGTACTAGGCGTGGCGGGGACGGCGCAAAATAATGGTGGCGTAGCTGGTGAAGAGCGGGAGCGGCATTCGCAGTAGTAGATTGGTCTTCGCCCGATGCAACGCATGCAACAGCGGGAGCCTGGGCGCATAGTAGTTGTGCCCAAAATGCGCGCGGTACTCGAGCACTTCGTAGCCGATCTCCTGCAAGAATCGGATTTGCCCCGCCCGGGGTCCCCGGCAGCGCGAATAGTAGGCCTTGAATTTGTCGTGCTTTTCACGGTCCCGCAGGGCAAAGCGCTCATACAGGAAGTGCGCCAGGCCATCCGAGAGCACGCGGTTCAGGACGAAAGGCAGCGTGTAAAACGTGGCGAAGCAGTGCACGGACAAGCCGCCGGGCGCGAGCGCACGCAGCATGTTGCGAAAGGCGCTGGCTGAATCGCGGAAGTGCTCGGCGGTCATGCGGCTGAAAATCAGGTCATAGGGAGCGCCGGGAATGGCAGCGTCTTGCTGGCACACATCGCAGACGGCAGTTTCCGCCATTCCCGACTTCTGCATTTCACTGGAAGATTCGTCGGTGGCCCGGTAGTAAAGCCCATAGCGGCGGACGACATCCGGGCTCAACGCCGGATTAGCGCCGGCCCCCACTTCGCAGACGCGGCGCAGAGCGTGGCGGGCGATGACTTGTTCGATGAAGCCGGGAAATTTGTCCCAGCCCTCGAATTCCGCGACATCGCGAAAGGTCACCGTCATGGGAGTGGGCCGGGACGCCAGCTCCGCGCTTATTGCCGTTGTATGCATGTTTTCCAGTTGGCTATTTCGTCCCAGGGCAGGTTGAGCGTGGTCGGACCGCCGCCGGCGATCCAGGCGTCCAGATCTTTGGTTTGCGCGCGCGCCAGCACCGGCAGGCCGGTGTCGCGGCTGATTTCCTGGCTGCGGTGATCGATGCCGATGATCAGGGCGCGTTTCCCGAATTGCAGGGCGCGAATTCCTCCGTGCAGCCGGCTGCCCACATAATCGCAGTTCTCCTGCGCCAGAAATTGGTCGTAGGAGCGCAGATTAGCGCCCAGCACGCGGACCCCGCCGATATTCATTTGCTGGAAGTATTGGTAGTCGCCGTGCATTTGGGGAAAGAAATACAAGACCTGATAGTGCCGCTTCAGCGTGGCAATCATGGTCCGATCGGCGGCCTCATCGCGGCGATAAGCCGTCAGCGTAAAGACCACCGTTTTGGCAGGAACGCGAGGAATGGCCGCGCAGTGCTCGGGAGTAAGTTTCCACATCGTGGGGCAGGACGTAGAAACGCTGGACAGCCCGACTTCCTGGAGCAGACGCCTGGTGTAGTTGTCGCGCACAGAGTGGGTCTTGCCGGTATCCAGAAGATGGCGGAGCAAAAAGCGGTCTTTAAAATTCGCCCGAGGCTGGGTTCCGCCCCAGGTCACACCCAGGCAGACGGCATCCTTGAGAAATATCCCGTCGTACCAGCGCAGCCGCCATCCCTTGGAAGCCAGAATATTGGTGCCCCCGATCAGACAGAGGTCGCTTTGCCGCAGGAAGTAATAGGAGCGGCGGCTGAGGGCCTCGTGGCTGGGCAGGCGAAACACTTCGGCGTCGGGAAAGATCTGGTGAACGACATCGTTCACGGCCTGCATGATGATTTCATCACCTAGGTTCCAGGTCCCAAAACTGGTGTCGATAAGAGAAATAGTTTTCAGACGGCTCTCCGGAAAACAAGCCCTCAGGCAAAGGCGCGCTCAAACAGGCGCTGCATGCGGGAAATGCCGCGATCGATCACATTGCGTTTGGGCCGCTGGGGTAGCGAACCATCAGGCAGCACATCCAGCACTGCGATGGTGTGGCCCTGAAAATATTCGGCCAGTTGCTGCGCGCTTACTTCCAGCCCCTTGGCCGCTTTGTAGGCCTTGCCGCTCTTGCCCCCGAAGTGATGCAGATACTTTTTGTGCTCGGCATATCCCTGGACGGAGTACCCCTTGGCCAGCAGCGCGCCCTGAAATTTAGTGACCGCCCAGAAAAACTGGTGGCCTTCGTCGAGCAAGTGGTCACGGTAGAGCGGGGCATCCACCAGCAGGCAATATCCGTCCACGCGCAAGGGATCTTCGACCACACCGTAGGCCGTGATGCCCGGCTTATGGATGGAAAGGAGATGCGACAGCCAGGCCGGGTCCTTGATCTCGACGTCGCTGTTCAGCAGGAGAAAGTGTGTGCTGTCGCTCGAGGCCACACGCGAAGCGATGTTGTTGCCGCCGGCAAAGAAAGAATTGTGGTCCAGAAGACGGAGCTGGTGCACCAGCCCTTCCTGCTGCAGCCGAGAGAGAAGCTCACGAGTGGGCGGATGCGAAGCGTTGTCTACCACCACCAGCTCGTAGTTCACGCCTTGGGTTTGCCGGGCCAGGCTGCGAATGGAGATCTCTACATAACGCGGCGCATTATGGGTAAGCATGAGGATGCTGACTTTTTCCGGCCGCGGCGCGCTGGCCGAAACGGAGTGAGAAACGCTGGAAAACATGCGGGCTCCAGAAGAAAAGAAAGAACTGAGCTGAGAGAAAGGCAGGGCGCGCCCGCCGCCTGGCGCCGCGAACGCGGGCAAGAATCGCGCGGCGTATCCGCGCAACACGCGCTGCTCCATGGCGCTTCCGGCGAACACCAAAACCAACAGCAGGGTGATGGTTGCGTTCAGAAGGTAGAGCCCAAACACACGCAATAGTCCGGGATGGGCGCCGGTCACGACCAGCATCATGGCCGTAGAGGTCAGCCCGCTCACTCCAAGACAAGGGCCCAGAACGCCGTGCAGCCAGTCCCTTTTTCTGAGTCCTATGGTCCTGCAGACAAACCCTAAGCGTCCCGCGCCGGCCAGGGCTGAGGCCCCTACCCCGGCCCACAGCACGGAGCTGGCCGGCAAGTTGGCGCGAAGAAACAGATAGCCCACCGGGATGGAACTGCAAATCAGCAATCCAACCACTCCCTGGTAGAGCGCGATGCGCCCTTCGGCCTGTACCGTCGCCATGAATCCGGCGGTCAGCATGTCGATCAGCAAGGCGATGAGCAGGGCAAGAGAAAACACTTCGGTTCCGGGCGGCACTTGCCGGAGCCAAAGCCCAAGGCAGTAGTGCAATTCAAACAGTAGCGGCCCGATCATCAACCAGAGAAGCACGAAGGCATATTTGTTCGAGAGATTGGAAAGCAGGAGCATTTCGGCGCGTTCGCCGGCCGCTTCCGATTTCACAATGGAGGGAGAAGTCGCACGTAGCAGACCGGTACTGAGGCTGGCGGCAAAGCCATTCACCTGCATGGCAATTCCGTTGGCCGCGTTGGCCGTGGTGCCAATAAACCGGTTGAGCAGCACGGCCGGCCCCTGGTAACGAATCTGCACCGCCAGTGTCCCCAGAAGGTTCCAGCCAGAGAAGCTGAGCAGGTCTTTGACCTTCGCCCCTGCGATGCGCTGCCACGACCACTGCCGGCACTCCGCATAGCGGAGCACGCAATAGAGCATCGGTCCGGCAAAGAGCATGGCCTGGCTGACGGCATAAATTCCGGCGTACCACAGTAGCCGGTCGCCGGGTAGGCGCCGCAATACGACCACCCCCGCGACCAGAAAAAATGATCCGCCCATCGCCATCAGCGACAACGCGGTCAACGACTCTTTGGCCATGAGCAGCGCCTGATAGGGAGTCGAAATGATGCTGCACAGCATGACGGCGATCACCGAACGGTAAATCCACAGGGCCGCGCTCAGACGCTGGGCGGGTAATTTCAGCAGCCGGTAGATGACCCAATCGGAGCCCGCCAGCGCCACCAGCAGAATGGCCACGGCCAGAAGCATGTGCACCACTAAACTGGCATTGAACCAGTCCGCGGCCTCTTCGGATTTGCCTTCTCCCAGCGCGTAGGCGATGTGGCGCTGCGCCCCCGTGGTTAGAGCTCCATTGATAAACAGCAAAAAGCTCAAGCTGCCGGCAATCACGGCGAAAATGCCGTAGTCCGCCGCGCCCAGAGTGCGCAGCACCATGGGTAAGGTAAGGAACCCAGCGGCCGCCGCTACAGCCAGCCGGGCATACGAAGCTATGGTATTGAGGAATATTCGACGGGAACGCATCAGGCCAGGGGAATACGGTGGGATGCAAGTTGCGGGCGCGGTTCGCGCCCTAGGTTTTCGGCCTCATCGAGAGTTCGTACTGCGCGCGCGACAAGTCTTCCGGAACATTGACATCGATGAAATTTCCGGCGCTGCGGAAGCCATACAAACCACTGCCGATCAGAGCGGGAAAGATTTCATTTTCCAGCGAAACAGGCCGCCCGGAGGGGACCAGATCGAGACATCGCCGGCTCAACAGATACACTCCGGCATTGATCAGACACTTGCCGCCGCATCCGGGTGCTCCCTCTTTTTTATCGCGGAAGGCGGCAATTTCATGGCGCTCATTCAGCACCACTCGTCCATAATGACCGGCGCGGGAAACCAGCGCCACGGTGGCCATGGCACGGCGCTCCTGGTGAAACTCCCGCATGGCCTGAACATCAAAGTCGAGCAAGGAATCACCTTTGAAGACAAACCACTCCGGAGCGGCCAGCAGATCGCCGGCCTGCTTCACGGCCCCGGCCGTTCCCAACCGTTCTTTCTCCACGGAATAGCGGACCTGCAGGCCCCACTTGCGACCTTTGCGAATGTGGCTCTGAATGTGCGACCGTTTGTATCCCACGCAAAGCACCACATCGGTGATACCGCCGATCCGCAAGCGCGTCAGCATGTATTCCAGAAATGGCCGTTTAGCCACCGGAGACATACTCCTGGGCATGCCACGCAATGCGGGTTGCGCATAGGCTAAGGGTTCGCCGGCCAGGATGATCCCAGAGTATGCGCCCATCTAATAGGCATGCCGCGCGGTAAAGGTGTGCAGCACCGTGCGTAGCACGATCCGCAAATCGAACAGCAGACTCCAGTTCTGCAGGTAGTACAGGTCATGCTCAATGCGCTTCTCGATAGAGGTGTCGCCGCGCCAGCCATTGACCTGGGCCCATCCCGTGATGCCGACCTTCAGATAATGGCGCGCACCGTAGTGGGGAACTTCCACGGCAAATTTCTGCACGAAATAAGGGCGTTCGGGGCGCGGCCCCACTACGCTCATATCGCCCTTGAGCACATTCAAGAATTGCGGGATCTCATCCAGGCTGGTGCGGCGCAGGAACACGCCGAAGCGAGTGCGCCGGGAATCATCGCGGCAAGTCCACTTGGTGTTACTCTCGGCTTCGCTGCTCAGGTGCATGGTGCGGAATTTGTACATGCGGAATACATTGCCCTTGAACCCGACGCGCTCTTGCGCGAACAGCACCGGGCCGGGAGACGTGCTTTTGATGATTACCGCAATCAGGGCCATGACCGGAGCCAACAGCAGGAGCGCCACCGCGGAAAAGGCCAGATCAAAGCCGCGCTTCAGGATCATATACATCACCGACTCCGCCGGAGTGTGGCACACATCCACCATCCAGACCCCGTTGACATTGAACAGGCGATCACTGCTGGGAGTCTGATCGCCCAGATCGAGCACCACGCGCACCGGCACGCCAATGTGACGCAGGGTTTCGCGGATCTGGGGCAACTCTCGCAAGCGCGGGGCCGGCAGGGCCAGGACCACGTCATCCAGTTGATTGCGCGCCACCACTTGACCGACTTCGTCCATGCTGTAAACCGGCCCGCTGACAACGGATTCCTGGCCGGGAAGCTGCACGAAGCCGACAATCTCCACGCCCTTAAATTCCCGCGCCGCCAAGCATTGCGCCACCCGTTCCGCAAACTCGTCGGCGCCGATGAGCAGCACGCGAATCCCCCCGGATTTCGAGAGAAATTTACCGTTCAGCGCGGTGCGCAGCAGCATGCGCAGGTTCAACGTGGAAAACAGCAGCACCAGAACATTGGCGGTCACGAAGGACTGGGAGAAATCAATTCCGCGATAGAAAAACATGAACACCAGGTCCGCAAACACCGTCATCAGCGTGGCCAGAAAAGCGGCGTAGACTTTGCCTCCGCTGGTCAGAATGTAGGCCGTGGTGCAAAGCCCATAGTTCTCGCTGGCCACCGACCAGGCAATGGTAGTGAACACCAGCAAGGCGAAATACGGGTGCGGGTCGACGTTGGATAGCACCGCCCAATGCCACCACAGCGCCCCGGTCACTACAAAAGACCACAAGGGCAGAAACAGCGTTAACAACCGAAGGTTGAATGCAGCGCGGTTGAGGAGACCGATCATCGCTTCACTCCGGGTAGAACATTTTTATGGCTGAGGCCTGGTTACGAGTTGGTGGCGATGGCGTAGGGCGGAAACTTTCGTGCAGCGTCTGCCGGAAACGGCCTTAGTGGGTAGGCGCGCTGACCGCCCACTGCGTCATCGCGTCCGCCAAAAATCCGGCCATTCTTTCCTGGAAGCGTTCTCGTCCAAATTGCAGAGCGTGTCTGCGGATGGCGCGGGAGGAAAATTTCGGCGCCATGGCTTCCAGTCGCTCCATGGCCTCAATGAGGCAGTCCACGGACTGTTCCGAGAAGAACACTCCGGTGGGGTCGCTCAGCGTGGCCCCCCGGCCAGCTGTCCCTCGCACTGTCTCCAGCGCGCCGCCGGAAGCGAAGGCAATCACCGGCCTGCCATAACTCTGCGCTTCCACCGGGGCGATGCCGAAATCCTCTTCCCCCGGCAACAGGAAAGCCCGGCACCCGGAGAGCTGTTGCTGCATTTCCGCATCGGACAGCGACCCGAGAAAATGAATAGTGGGGCCGGCCATGCGCTTGAGCAGCTTGTACTCCGGCCCTTCTCCCACAATGCGCAGTTCCCTTCCCGTTTGCCGGCAGGCTTCCACCGCCAGATCAATGCGCTTGTAATTCACCAGGCGGCTGACCACCAGGTAGTAGCCCTGATGATCGTCCTGCACTTCCACGGCGGGGATATGCACCGGAGGATGAATCACAACGCTTTCCCGCCGGTAGTACTTACGGATGCGAGAGGCCACAAAACGTGAATTGGCGATGAAGTGGTCCACTCGATTGGCAGATGCCAGGTCCCATAGACGCATGTAGTGCGCGGCCAGGGAAAACACTGGGCCCACCAGCGGGCCCATGCTGCGGCGATATTCCGGGCCGCCGTCCCACAGATAACGCATCGGGGAGTGGCAATAACAAACGTGGCAAGTCCGGGGAGAAGTAATCACCCCCTTAGCGGGACCGGACTCCGAACTGAGGACCAGATCGTATTTGCTCAGATCAAACTTCTCCAGGGCCAGGGGCTGAAGAAGCAGGAAATGGCGGTGAAACTTGCGGGCGCCGGGGATGCGCTGCAGAAACGAGGTGTGGATGCGGCGCTGCCGCAAACTGGAGGGCAGCTTGGCATCGTCCACCACCAGAGTAAAAATATCCGCCTGGGGAAACAACTCGGCCAGGGCCTCCACCACGCGTTCCCCCCCACCGTGGCTGACGAACCAGTAGTGGATGATGGCCACGCGCCACTGAGAGAACCGGTGGAGGTCGAGCGGCTCCCGTTCCGGCCGCGGAAGTGGCGCAGTGATCAGCATCAATCTGTTTGGCGGTCGCGCCGGCGCCCCGCAGGCTTCTGGCCTGCGCGCGAGGTAAAGCCGTGGCGCAAAGAAAAGCGCGAGACGGATGCGGCGCGAATTCCAGAATGAGAGCGCTGACTGCTCCCGGACAAGGGCCTTCTGCTCCAGGGTGTGACTTGCAAGGAGCTAGCGGGAGCGGTCGAGGCAGAGCCAACGGCCGCCTGCCTGCGCATGCGCAATCCCAGAACATTCCCGGCATCAACGGAGGCGGGCTGCGCCGGAGCCGGCAAGGTACGAGCGGCGCTCACAGCTTTGGCTTGCTCCTTCTCCTGATCGCCACTGTCTTCGCTCTTCTCTTTGCCGGGAAAGGCAGAAACAACTACGGATTTCACCGGGAGCGGCCCCCACTTCGACGTCGCGGATGCGGCCGGATTCCAGGTGGGCTGCTGGGCGGAAGAGACTGCCGCCTGAGACTTACCGGAGAATGGCTTGCCGGCGGCCTGAGTGCTTGCCGGCGAAGCCCCGGGCTGGTCGGGATTTTGGATGCGGGAATGCGCCGAAGCGTCGATCGCATTCACCCGCGGTGACACTTCCTGGCCAAACAGCAAGGCCGGGACCAGCACGACCGCCATCATCCAACCTGCGATACGCTTCATCGACATTTAGAAACGGTTGTAGATGACCAATCCAGTTGCCATGCTGATGGTGGCTTCAATTCCACGATAGGCGAGGGTCTTGCTCTGGCTGGCGGGGACAAACAGAATGTCGCCATCTTCCAGACGCAGGTCGTCCCGTTTGCCGGCCAGAATTTTTCCCAGCTCCACCGGAATTTCCTGGCGGCCGGCGGTGGATTTGCGGATCAGCCGGGTGCGATTGAGTCCCGCCGTGCGGTTCGGCCCCTGGGCCAGCGCCACAGCTTGCAGCACGGTGAGGCGCTCGTTGTTCTCGATGAGAAATCCGCCCGGTTTCACCAGGTCGCCCACCACGTACACTACGCCCGATCGGGACACCACGATGGTGTCGCCGGGAAGGATGGTTATGCCCGCCCGCACCGCGAGGTCAGTGGCGTTGTCCAGCTGCACCACATTGGGATGCGCGGGATCGTTCTTGTGGGTGATGGTGACCGCTTTGCCCGCGTTGGGGGTTACCCCGCCCGCCACGGAGATGAAATCCAACAGCGTGTGTGTGCCCAGGACCGGATAGACCCCGGGGTTCTTCACCTCGCCCAGGACCGATGCTCCTTGGGTGGCGTATTCCAGAACGAATACCGAGACATGCGGGTGCTTGAGAATGCTTTTGCCTTGCAGCGCCTGCTCCACGTTGCGCGCGGCTTCTTCCGCCGTCATGCCGCCCACGCGCACATCGCCGGCCACCGGCACGGCAATTTCGCCTTTCTCGCTCACCCGCAATTTGCCGGAAAGTTCCGGCGTATCGAAGACGTCCACGGAAAGCAGATCGCCAGCGGCAATACGCAGGGCGGGAACCGGCAGGTTGCCGGCGGGAATGCTTTGCGCAAACGCGCTTAGCACCAGGGTGAGGATCAAAACCGCACCGGCCAGAGCACGGCCCAAAGCCCCGGTGCGCGCCTTAATTCTGGCTGTTCTCATGGAGGTCTCCGTTTCCGTACCCATAGGCGAGATAAGGATTGGCATATTCCGGCTGCAGGACCACGCCGTTGACAATCACGCCCAGGACTCTGGCTTGCGAGCGAGACAACAGGTCGAGCATGCGGACCAGGGCCTTGCGACGCGAGCGCCCGGAACGCACCACCAGCAAAACGCCGTCGGCTTTGGCGGCCAGGGGAATGGTGTCGGCGAAGAACAGCACCGGCGCGGTGTCAATCACGATGTGGTCATATTGGCTGGACCAGTTCTCCAACAGCTCCGACATCTTTTTGGAGGCCAGCAGTTCCGCAGGCCAGGGCGCCCGCGGTCCAGCGGAAATAACGTGCAAACTGGTCAGCTGGGGAAACGGCTTGGTGACGGCATCGTCGAATTCGCTGTTGCCGGTCAGGATGGAGCTCAATCCCACCGCGGCATTTGGTTCCGCACCCAGATGCCCGGAAAGCGCGGAGCTGCGCAGGTCGGCGTCGATCAGCAGAACGCGCGCTCCGCGCTGCGCCAGCGTAATCGCCAGATTGCAACTGGAGACCGATTTGCCCTCGCTGGGGAAGGCGCTGGTCACCACCAACAAGTGCGGCGGCTTGTCGGCGGAAGTAAACAGCAGCGAGTTGCACAATACGCGATAGGCTTCTGCCAATAACGAGCCCGGGCGGTGCGCGGCCATGGCGCCCAGTCCGCCGGACCCGATTTGCGGCTTGGCATTCTTTCCTCCCGCCCGCAGTAGACGGCCTGTCACCAGGGGAATGGCCGCCAGCGCGGGCACGGAAGAAACCGCCTCCACTTCTTCACTGGTGCGGATGGAGTCATCAAAAGACTCCAGGGCAAACACCAGCACCAGCCCGCCGAACAGGCTGAGGAGAACCCCGAGCGGCAGCATCAAAGATTTTTTAGGAAACGCCGGACGCGCCGCGATCATGCCACGCGTGACAATGCTGATGTCGGCCGAGGCCAACCCGGCCAGCAGACCGGCTTCCTTCAGCTTCAACTGCAGCGTGTCGCTCAGCTCCTGACTGGATTCCACCTCGTGCTTCAGGCTGGCAAACTGCACCGCGCTGGCGTTGAGCTTGAAAGCTTCCTGTTTTTGCAACTCGAATTGCTGGCGCAGCAGGTTCTCGCTGTTTTGCGCGGCCTGAAACTCATCGTGCAGGCGTTGCCCGACGTTGCCGATCTCTTCCGCGATGGTCTGGTCCAGTCGCTTAAGCTGGCCTTGTAACTCCTGCACCTTGGGATACCCGGCGCCGAACTTGGCATCCAGCTGCGCATATTGCGCCTTCAATTCCGCTTCCTGGGTGCGCAGGGCCTGCAAGGTGGTACTGGGCACGACCGCCGCCACCAACTCGGGATTGCCGGAGCTGGCCAGACGGAAGCGCGCTTCCTTGACGATGCGATCGGCTTCGGCGTCCGCCAGTTGCTGGTTCAACTGCCGCAGGCGGTCGGTGACAATGTTGTTGTTCTCGTCCGTACCCAGAATATTGTTCTGCTTCTGAAATTCCGCCAGGCGCTGCTGGGCCAGCGCGGCATTCGATTTCAGCTCCTCCATCTGCTTGGAAAGCCATTCCGATACCTGCACCGCCCCCTGATATTTCACCTGGAAGTTGCGCTGCAGGTAGGCGTCCACAATCTCGTTGACGGTATCGGAAGCCAGCTTGGCATCGACGCTGCGAAAACGGATTTCAATCACCCGGGTCTTGGGCAGGACCTCGATGCGCTCGGCGTTGCGAAACTTGGTCAGCAGCTCTTCGCGATACTCCGGCTCCATCTTCACCGGGTCGACTGCATTGACCTTGGCTGCCAGTTCCTTGCCGGCGAAATCGACGCGATGGCCCATGTCGAGATTGCGGATGACCTGCATCGAGACGGGAGGGCTCTGCAGAATGGTAACTTCGGTCTGCAGGCGTCCGCCCTCGCTGTCGGAATCCGAAAGCTTTTGAGAAATGATGTCTTCCAGGCCCAGACTGGCTTGCTGGCTGGAATCCACGCGGATTTGTGCCACACTCTCGTAAACCGGGCGCTTTAGGAACGTGTAGAGAGCCACCAGCAGGAAGAGGAACGCGGCAAACGTTGATGCGGCGAGCCTCCGCTTCCAGATTTTCACCCAAATCTCCGAGAGCGAAAGTTCCGCGCTGTGGAACGCAGTTGGCGAAACCGAAGAGATCGCCCCCTGGCGAAGCCCGGTCACCCTCGTAATTTGTGTATTGGTTTCTCGCATTCTGTCTTGCGACTCCTTATAGGACAGTTCCGTTTCTTGCCATGCGTTTCGGAGGCTTGATTCAGCGTCCCCATTGAGAAGCATGGGCGGCATAAATCACGTTGCCGGCGGTGAACACCGCCACCGGCACGATCCACCAGCGCGTCCCGCCCCGCTTCAGCTTGTAGCTGATGTAGGAAACGCCCAGGCTGGCGGGAATTCCAATGCCATAGAGTGCGCCCCGGTTACGCAGCGAATCGGGCACCATCTGGCAGGCGGAGGCGCGGCAGCCCATGATCATTTCAATGTTGGTGACGGTGGAGGCCATGAGCAGCGTATTGGAAATCCAGAAAGGCCCGCCCATCGGAGAGTTCATGGTGGGCCGCGCGTTTAAATCCGCGTCCCGCTTCCTGGCCTGGATCGCCTGCTCTTGCGGGGGAGCGGGCGGGGCCTGCGCGCTGGGAGCATCCGGCCACAGTTCCGGACTCACGGCTGTAGCGAGCAGCGCCGGGGAGGAATACGGCAGCCAGCTCGCGGGCTTCGGGGCATTGTCCGCGATGCGGACCAGTGGATCCTGCGGCTGGTCCTGCGCCATCGCCGTCGGACCCAGGCCCAAGGCAAACAAAAGGAGGTAAGCGGCCGGTTTCAGCAGTTTCATAGAAAACAGTTCCTTTGGATTAAGTTCCTGCAGGTCAGAACTGATCGACCACGCCACTACTCCGGAGTACATGACTCCAATTCGTCCGGTTCCACGTGCACGGCAATGCTGCGCTGGATGGTGTCCACGCTGAGGACGACGCTCAAGCTGCCATAGGTGCGAACTACGATGCCTTCCAGGCCGGCGAGCGCGCCGGAACGGATTCGCACCCGGTTGCCCACTTTCAGATAGGGAAAGGGATGCACTTGACGCCCCTGCAATCCGTTGCGAAGCGTCTCAATCTCCGCCTCAGGCAGTGGCAAAGGCCCGCGCCGGTTGCTGACGATGGCATAGACCATGGGCACTTCCAGCACCCGCCCGGTCTGGCTGGGAAGAATTCTGGCGAAGACATAGCCGGCAAAGAGCGGCAGTTCTACTTTCACCGTGGTCCGGTTCTTCCACCGCCGGGTCACGCTGTAGAGCGGCAAGAACGTTTCGATCTCCTTTTGCTGGAGATGTTGGGCCACGCGCCGCTCATGGTTCGATGCGGTGTAGACCGCGCACCACAAACGTGCTTCCGTCGCTGGCAGAGGGCAAGTCATCGCAGAGGGAGACGCGCCATGGAGCGTTGCACTGTAATCGCGGAGCTGCATAATGGCTTCAAGGGAAACTGACGCTGTTTGAAGACAAGGCTCTGCCATCCCGCCTTAGCGGTGCTGGTTTTCCTCAACTGGAAAAGATTGGGCGCTGGCGTCGGACTACGGTAACCGGCCCGCGAATCATCGCAATGAGTGTGAAAGGCTATCCCAACTCATTCGCATGGTTCGCGCTGCCATGCACTCCCGAGCGGAAGACGGCGGCGCCCGAGCCTGCCGCGGGCCCACTCCGCCCGCTACCGGACAGGGCTTCGCCTTCCCGCCTTAGCAGACTTTCTTTTCCACATGATGACTGCAGTTCGTGTGGTGAGAGACAGCGTGTAACGTAAGGCCTCCTGGAAAACTGCCGGAGAGCCAGGATGGAACCCTTTTCACTTCGCCCGCTGGCGAAGATGCTTCCGCTTGTCCACCATTTGGACTTTCGGAAGCTGCACAGTAGCAGTAAATTGTGAAAGTGTTGTTAAGGCGGTATGAAAATTTTCAGCTGCCGCTGACCGC
The DNA here is from genome assembly GCA_018268755.1 of Acidobacteriota bacterium. GTDB lineage: Bacteria > Acidobacteriota > Terriglobia > Terriglobales > Acidobacteriaceae > KAN-5. The sequence goes on along the minus strand of JAFDVW010000011.1, from coordinate 72,158 downwards.
GGCTTCGCCCCACGCCCCCTCCATTTCTTTCGGGCCGCCTTCTTTCCTTTCTGCTTCAACCTGACGCATGTCCAAGGAGCGCGGGCGGCGGCGAGAATGCCTGGCCTGACAGGCGGCAGCCGCGGCGTCCCCGGGGGCGGAGCCAGCCCAGCCATGGACAGATTTTTTGAAACGTTTTATATTTGCAGGCCGAACGGAGCTTTCGCCTAAGGAGCCTTGCTATGAAATTTCCCGTCTTACGGTTCGGCTTGCTTCTTCTCGCATTGGCGGGCTGCGCCGCCGCCCAGGACACCGACTATCGCCCGGAGCGCCAGCAGATCCCAACCCCCGCTTGCCTCGTCATGCGCGGCGCCTGGGAAGGCGGCTCGCAAGCCTGCAGCCAGAACGAACACGATGAATGGCTGGCCGACATCACCCACTGGCGCAATGAGCGCCGCATTCGCATTGGATATGATGGCTCGCGCTATGATCTGCCCGCCCTCAAGTGGACGCAGAGCAGCTTCTTCCAGCCGCAAATGATGGTGCAGGACCGCTATTTCTACGATCCCGTCCAGCACAAGTACACCGTCGACCGCTATGTGGATGATGTCGAAAAGCGCTATGGCGGAATTGATGCCGTCCTGATCTGGCCTACTTACCCCAACATGGGGATCGACAACCGCAACCAGCATGATCTGATCCGCAGCATGCCCGGCGGAATTCCCGGCGTGAAGCAGATGATCGCCGACTTTCACCGGCGCGGGGTGCGCGTGCTCTTCCCTATGATGATGTGGGACCAGGGAACGCGCGACAACGGCATCCCCTGGACCCAGGCCATCGCCGAACTGATGGCGGAGATTGGGGCTGACGGCATTAACGGCGATACCCAGGATGGGGTACCGCTGGCCTACTCTGTTGCGGCCGACAAGACCGGACACCCGCTGGCCTTTGAGCCGGAAGGCGGCCCGTCCGACGAAGCGCTGGCCTGGAATGTGATGACGTGGGGGCAATATTCCTATCCGTTCGTTCCCATGGTCGATAAATACAAGTGGCTCGAGCCCCGCCACATGGTGAACATCTCCGACCGCTGGAACCGCAATAAGACCAATAATCTCCAGTTTGCCTTCTTCAACGGCGTGGGCTGGGAAAGTTGGGAAAGTATTTGGGGCATCTGGAATGGAATTACCCCCCGTGACGGCGAAGCCACGCGGCGGGTCGCCACCATCGAACGTGCGGTGGCCCCATTTCTGGTAAGTGCCGGGTGGGAACCACACGCGCCCATGCTGCGCGACGGCGTCTACTCCAGCCGTTGGCCGCTGGGGCAACAGACGGTCTGGACCATCGTCAACCGCAATGAATATGACGTACCCGGGCGCCAGATTGAATTACCGGCGCAAAGCGGCATGCGCTATTTCGACCTTTATCACGGGGTGGAATTGCAGCCCGAAGCCGGCAGGGCGGGAAAAATCGTGCTCAGCTTCCCCCTGGAAGCGCACGGCTTTGGCGCTCTGCTGGCCTCCCCCGCCTCGCCCGACGCCGGCATCCAGTCCCTCATGGCCAAAATGAAAGAGATGACTTCCACGCCGCTTTCCAGCTATTCGCACGAGTGGAAGGTGCTGACGCAACAGATTGTACCCATCGCCGCCACCAAACCGCCATCCGGCGCTCCCGCCGGCATGGTGAAAATTCCCGCCGCGAAGTTCCTCTTCCATGTGCAGGGCATCGAAATCGAGGGCTTCAACGATATCGGTGTGGATGTGCAGTATCCCTGGGAAGATACGCCGCGGCGTTTCCACGAACAGCAGCTGGACCTGAAGGCGTTTTGGATCGACAAATATCCTGTCACCAATGCGCAGTTCAAGAAATTCATGGACGCGACCCACTACGATCCCGTGGATAAACTGAACTTCCTGCGCGATTGGAAAGACGGCGCCTTCCCCTCCGGCTGGGACAACAAACCGGTGACCTGGGTCTCACAGGAGGATGCCCGGGCCTATGCCGCCTGGGCCGGCAAGCGCCTGCCGCACGAATGGGAGTGGCAGTATGCGGCGCAAGGCGCGGACGGTCGCCTCTATCCGTGGGGCAATGAATGGAACGCCGCGGCGGTTCCGGTTCCCGACAAGGGCCGCACCATGCGCGGGCCGGATGCCGTGGATGCCCATCCCCAAGGCGCCAGCCCTTTTGGGGTGATGGATCTGGTGGGAAATGTCTGGCAGTGGACGGAGGAGTTCACCGACGAACATACCCGCGGTGGGATTTTACGCGGGGGCAGCTATTACCAGCCGCAAGGTTCCATCTGGTATTTCCCCCAGGCCTATCGCAACGACCAGCATGGCAAGCTGCTGTTAACGTCCCCCAGCCTGGACCGCTCTGGGGGCCTCGGCTTCCGCTGTGTGCAGGACGCCGAATAGCTCGAGCAAGCCCGGAGGATGCCGGACTGGAGTTTGGGGCACGGGAAAATCTGCTACCCTTGAATTCCAGTCTGGCTCCTTCATGACTCCTCCCGTCACCATGCGGCAGATTGCGGAGCGGGCCGAGGTTTCCATCGGCACGGTCTCGCACGTCATCAACGGCACCGCCAAGGTGCGGGAAAAACTGCGCCTGCGCGTGCTGGAAGCCATCCGCAGCCTGGGCTACCAACCCAGCCAGCTGGCCCGCGGCCTGCGCCGCAATCAGACCAGCATGCTGGGGATGATTATCCCCGACATCACCAACCCATTCTTCCCGGCGGTAGTGCGGGGCGTAGAGGATGTTGCCTATAAGCGCTCCTACCGCATCGTGCTGTGCAACACCGACAACGATCCCAGCAAAGAAATTTCCTATCTGAACGAGCTGCGCTCCTATCGCCCCGCTGGATTGCTGGTAATTCCGGCGGCGGAGAGCGACATTGCCGCCCAGCTCAAGTCCTTCGCCGCCTCCGGGCCGCCGGTCGTGTGTATTGATCGCCGTCCCCTGGGCTGGAAAGGGGATGTGGTGCTGGTGGCGAACGAGGCCGGGGCCTGCAACGCCACTCGCCATCTCTTGCGCATGGGACACCGCCATCTGGGCGTGATCACCGGCCCTATGCACTTGACCAACGCGGAAGAACGGTTGAAAGGTTTCAGGCAGGCCCTGGAAGAAGCCAAGGTCGCCATTGAACCCGAATTCGTCCAGGAAGCCCGCTTTGACCGGCGCAGCGGTTATGAGGCCGCCATGCGCCTGTTGCGGATGCTTCCCCGCCCCACCGCAATTTTCGCCTGCAACGATCTCATGGCCCTGGGCGTCTTTCTGGCGGCGCGTGAGCTGCATATCCGCTGCCCGGAAGAGTTGTCCATCATCGGTTTCGACAACCTGGACTTTGCCGAATTCACCGCTCCCGCCCTAAGCACAGTGCACCAGCCGGGATATCAGTTGGGCGCGACCGCGGCGCGATTGCTGGTGGAGCGAATTGATGGGCGGGAAGGCGCCTTCCAGAAAATTGTATTGCCTACGGAATTAAAGATTCGCAGCTCCGTTGTCGCTCCTCCTCAAGGCACGGCCCCCCGCAAGCGCGCCTCGGCTCGCTGAGCTGACCCGCATCTATCGTGTAGGACTCTCTGGGCGTTTCCCTGTTGGAGAAAAGAAGCTTGACAAGCATCGCGGAGGGAGAGCAAAATTCTCGACGGTTGATTTGAAACGTTTCAAATTTAGCCTCCGTTCTTACATCACTGCCAGGTCGCAGGGAGGAACCCTATGCGCTGTTTCCGTTGGCTGCTTCTATCCGCCTTGGCCGCGCTCGCCATCGCCAGCCTGACCGCCCAGGTCGTCATCACCAGTACCATCGTCGGCTCCATCACCGACCCGCAAGGCGCCGTCGTCGCGGAGGCCTCGGTCACGCTGCGCAATCAGGACACCGGGGTGGAATGGAAGACGGTCACCAACGCTTCCGGAGATTATCAGTTCCCCAATCTGATCGCCGGGCATTATCAGGTTTACGTGACCGCCGCCGGTTTCGGCGAAACTTCCTCCACGCCCGTCCCCCTGGAAAATGGCCGCACCCAGCGCATCAACCTTGCCCTGCACGTGGGGAAGGTGGCGCAGGTGGTGAGCGTCACCAGCGCCGCCACCATCGTCAAGACCGACGACGCCAATGTCTCCGAAACTATCCAGAACAAGCTGGTGCGCGATTTGCCCATCGAGGGGCGCAGCTTTCTCAACTACGCGCAGATTGTTCCCATGTTCAATAGCGGCACCAGCGATACCAGCCGCATCAGTTGGGGATTGGCCTCCGCCACCAGCACCGGCGCCAAACAGCTCAATGTCGGCGGCACCGAATACGGCGTCGGCTACTACATCGACGGCTTGAACAACAATGACAACTGGGTAGAAGGCCCGGTGACCAATGTGAACATGGACGCGGTGCAGGAGGTCAAGGCTGAAGTCGTGAATTATTCCGCGGAATACGGCCGCGATGTGGGCCAGATCAGTCTGACCACCAAATCAGGCACCAATGAATTGCACGGCACCGTGTACGACTTTTTCCAGAACGCGGGCATGAACGCCAACGATCCCTACTCCATCGCGCAGGGCATCGTGCGCTCTCCATACCACCAGAACCAGTATGGATTCACCGTGGGCGGCCCGGTCTACATACCTCATGTTTTCGACGGCCGCAACAAGATGTTCTTCTTCACCAGCTTTGAGCGTCTGCGCAATCGCAGCCAGAACCAGTTCACGGCCTACGTGCCTACCGCGGCGGAGCGCACGGGAGACTTCAGCCAGTGGCTGGCTGACCACCCGGTCGATCCCGCGCAGTGCGACGGCTCGGTGGATGCCCCGTCCAACTGCCGCTACGTGCTCTACGATCCTTCCACCTACGATCCAGATACCCAGACACGGCAGCCCTTCGCCAACAACATCATTTCGAATCCGGACCCCAAGGCCCTGGAATATCTCTCCCACTTCCCTCTTCCCAACGGATACTCCTCTCCGTTTGTGGGAAATTTCGATAACTGGGCCGGCCACACCGTCAACGGCATCAACAACAACAACTACTCCGTCCGCGTGGACTATAACTTCAGCTCGCGCGACAGCATGTATTTCCGCTTCTCGCACGATTATGGGACCAAGTTGAGCGAGGGTGGCTTAGTCCCGGAACTGGCCCTGGGCAATGGTCCGGTCCATACCACCAACAGCTATCAGGTGCACTGGGTCCATACCTTCGGCAGCAGCCTGACCAACGAAGTGAACTTCAGCGTGACCCGGGCCCGCAATGCCAGCAACCAGGCGGCCCAGATCAACAAGTTCATGGAGACGACCTGGCTGCCCGATCTGTTTCAGAACACTTCGACCGGCGGCGCCGGATTCACCGACTACGACCTGCAGCAGTTGGGCATCAAGAACGATGGCACTTTTTCCATCGGCTTTGCCAATCCCATGTTCAGCCCGTTGAGCCTGGGGGCCACGGAATACTGGTATCAGGCCGTTCCCATCTACCAGTTTTCCGACAATGCCGCCAAAATCCTTGGCAAGCATACCTTGAAGTTCGGCTTCTACTGGTCGCGCCGCGATGAGCGCGACAACGACGTGATCCGTTCCATGAGCATCGGCGGCTGGTGCGCTGGGTGCGGCGAAGATGCCAACTACACCGGCCGCGGCCCCCTGAGCAACGACGGCTCGGGCTGGAACACCATGGCCGAGTTTGAAACCGGCTCAGTGTTCACCATGAACCAGCGCACGCCGCTCACCGGCGGCGACGGCAGCTTGTGGTTCCGCATGCCGGAATACTCGGGATACTTCAACGATTCCTGGAACGCCACTTCGCGCCTGACCGTCAGCCTGGGAGTGCGTTATGACGTGGGCGTCCCGGCGTATAGCGTGGACAATTATTGGGGCGTGCTGGATCCCAAGTATCCGGGCTATCGCATGGTGATGCCGGGCCTGACTCCGGGAACGCACAATCCTCCCTACCCTGCCGATAAGAACAACTTCTCCCCACGCATTGGTCTGGCGTATCGCTTGACCGACAAGACGGTCGTTCGCGCGGGCTACGGCATGTTCTATGAGACCGGCCGCTTCAAGTTCCTGGATCAGATGTTCTGGAACTCTCCCGGTTACGGCGGGGTGTCTTATGATTCGGTCAGCTATGCGGCCGATCCCAACCAGACCTACTTCACCCTCAATGATGTCTTCCCTACTCCGGTGACGATCGAGAAGGGCACCTGGCCGGTCCCGTTGGGAGATATGGGGGGACAACTCTACAATCGGCAATCTCCTTATACGATTGACGATAAGAGCGCCATCACGCCCTACGTGCAGCGTTGGAGTCTGGATATTCAACGTGAATTCGGCCGGGCCCTGGTGGGCAGCATCGGATATGTCGGTTCCGAGGGCACCAAGCTCACCACGCAATACAACCTGAATCTCCCCGCCCAGGGGGTGTATCTGAACAGCGACGAGTTTTACAACGCACGGCCGCTGACGGCGGATTATCCCGATCGCTGGGAGGACATCTGGGCGGTCCATCACAATCGCAGCAACAATTACCATGCCATGAACTTGCAGCTGAAGACCCAAGGTTGGCATGGTTTGACCAGCATGCTGAACTACACCTGGTCCAAGCAGATGGATACGTTCTTCGGCGAAGGCGGCGAGAATGGCACCTTTGCTATCGGCGGGCAATGGCATCCAGAGTGGTCTTATGGCCCTTCGGACGGGAATCACACCCACCGCTTCGTGGCCGCCGTGCTGTATGAGTTGCCGGGGAAGAACCTCGCCCATCGCTTCCTGCGCGAGGCCCTGGGCGGATGGCAGCTCAACACCATCGTGACCTTTGAATCGGGCAGCCCCAACACCGTGTGGAACGGCTATACCAGCTCTTTCGACTACATGGGTGATGTGCCCGACCGGGTGTGCAATGGCAACTTGTCGCGGGGAGACCGTACCTTTACCCACTACTTCAACACCGATTGCTACGTGGAACCCGAGCCCGATCCCGATACCGGCATTGCCCTGCATCGCGGCAATGAGCGGCGCAATAACCTGATCGGCCCCGGCATCAATAACTGGGACATGTCGCTGGGCAAGTCCTTCCGCCTATTCGGAGAAGGCCGTGAACTGCAGGTGCGCGCCGAATCGTTCAACACCTTTAACCATGCCCAGTGGTCGAGCATCAACACCTATGACGATCGCGCCGTGAACTCCGAGAGCCAATTCGGATATATTACGGGCGCTCGTCCCGGGCGGCATATGCAACTGGCCTTGAAGTTTGTGTTCTAGGAAGAGCCGCGACCAGCCTGGCGCCAAGAGTTCCTTGAGCTGCTTGCGCCAGGCTGTCACCGCCGTAAAGGACGAAGCAACGCTGCAAGAAAGAGAGCCATCATGTACCAACCGGAAGCCTACGGAGTTGCGTTGCTGTTCATGATCGGAAGCATGCTGTGCTGGGGGTCGTGGGCCAATACCATGAAGCTCACGCCCGGCTATGCCTTCCAGCTTTTCTACTGGGACTACGTCATCGGCATCATCGCCGGCAGTCTGTTCTGGGGCCTTACTCTCGGCAGTTTGGGCGGTGGCCCGCTTTCCTTCCTGAACAATATCCGCAGCTCCGACAGCAACCACATAATTTATGCCTTGCTGGGGGGCGCGGTTTTCAACGTGGCCAATCTATTGCTGGTGGCCGCGATTGATATTGCCGGACTGGCCGTGGCCTTCCCCATCGGCATCGGGCTGGCGCTGGTGGTCGGGGTCCTGCTGAACTACATGATTTCTCCGCAAGGAAGCCCGCTGCTGCTCTTCGGCGGCGTGCTGCTGGTGGTACTGGCTATCGTAGTGGACGCGTTGGCCTATCGCCGCCGCGAAACCACGCAGAAAGCTTTGAGCGCGCGTGGCATCCAACTGAGCCTGGCCTGCGGCGTGCTGATGGGAGTTTTCTATCCGCTGGTGGCCAAGGCCATCAGCGGAGAACATGCGCTCGGGCCCTATAGCGTCTCCTTCTTCTTTGCCGTGGGGACCGCCCTGTGCGCCATTCCGGTGAATTACCTGCTGATGCGCAAGCCTTTGACCGGCGCTCCCCCGGTGAGCATGCGGGGATACTTCCAGGCGCGCAGCTCGTGGCATTTCTGGGGCGTGGTCGGAGGCATGATCTGGTGCACCGGCGGGGTGCTGAACTTCGTCGCTTCCCATGCCGCCATCATCGGCCCGGCGGTTTCTTATGCCATAGGCCAGGGGGCCACCATGGTCTCCGCCGTCTGGGGAGTGTTCATCTGGAAGGAATTCGCGCAAGCGCCGGCGAGCGCGAAAAAACTGATCCCGCTGATGTTTGTATTTTTCCTGGTGGGACTGGGCGCGGTGGCCATCGCGCCCGTATTTCCGAGGTAACAGGACCTCGGTGAAGCACCTGTTATGAAGATACGGGACCCGCAAGTTATGGAGAAACGAATTGCAGTCGTGGGAAGCATCAATATGGATCTGGTGGTTGCGGCACAGCGCATACCCTTGCGCGGAGAGACCGTTACTGGATCAAATTTTCAAACCTTTCCCGGCGGCAAAGGGGCCAACCAGGCGGTGGCGGCGGCACGCCTGGGCGCCCGCGTGAGCATGATTGGCAAGCTGGGCCGGGACGCCTTCGCCGCGCAACTCATCCAGAGTCTGCACAGCGCCGGCGTCGATACCAGTGCGGTCGACGAAATTCCCGGCGCCTCGGGCGTGGCTTTGATCACCACGGACGCGACCGGGGACAACTCCATCACCATCGTCGCCGGAGCCAACGCGCAGCTGACGCCCCAGGATCTGGATGCGCACCTCGACGTCCTCCGTGCCGCGGACATCATTCTGACGCAGCTGGAAACTCCCTTGGCGACGGTGGAGCATCTGGCACTTCTCGCCGAACGCGAAGGCATTCCGCTGATGTTGGATCCTGCGCCCGCGCGGCCACTGCCCCCTTCCCTGCTCCGCCGAGTGGCATGGCTGACTCCCAATGAGACGGAAGCGGATGTTCTGCTGGGCCGCCCGGTGGAGGAAATTTCGGAAAGCCGGCTGGCGGACCTGGCGAAGGCGCTGCTCGCGCAAGGATGCCGCAATGTCGTGCTGAAGCTGGGGGCGCGCGGCTGCTACCTGGCCCTGCAGGATGGGACGCGCAAGCTCTTGCCCGCCTACAACGTCCGCGCCGTGGATACGACCGCCGCCGGCGACGCCTTCAATGGCGCCCTGGCCACAGCCTTAAGCCAGGACAAAGATGCGGTAAGCAGCGCGGCATGGGCATCGGCGGTGGCCGCCATTTCCGTGACCCGCCATGGCGCGCAACCTTCCATGCCCACGGCGGAGGAAGTCTCCCGCTTTCTGGAGACGGAGGTGGAACTCAACCCACTGCGCCGGTAGGCTGGGAAAGCGGCCCGGCGCCTGCCTAGTCGAGATGAAAAATCTCCTCCAGCTCCACCATGCGCTCATCGGGACGGCTCCCGCCCAGCGCCTCAAAATAGGGGCCCATGAAGGCCTGCCACTTTTCGTTAATGCTTTCCCGGGCCATGCCACCGAGTGCGCTTTGAAAACTTTCCGGAGTTTCGAAGTAGCCGAACAGCAGTCCGTCTTCGCGCAGAAATAAGGTGTAATTGTGCCAGCCGGTACGGCGTAACGCCGCCTGCATCTCCGGCCAAACCGCTTTGTGATGTTGCTTGTACTCCTCGAGCTTGTCCGACTTGACCTTCAGAATGAAACCAACTCTGGGCATGGGTTCCCCGCGAACGCATTTTGACAGCGAGGAAGATTGTAAATGAAGCGCCGCCGGGCTTAGCGGGGCAGCGCTTCCAGGCCTTGCAGTTCGGTGCGGTGCTGCCAGATTTTTTCGATGGCCCGCACCACATCGTCGAGATCTTCGCGGGACGCCAGCATCAAGCGTTGCTCGAGCCACACCGCGTCGCGGCAGGCCCGCTCGGCGGCGGGACACGTCTCAGCGAACGCCGCGTAGTCCACGGGCAGGATTGGCCCCAGCGAGTTGGCGTGGCCACGGCTGGGATAAAACTCCTGCTGCAGGAACAATGGATTTTTATAGAGGGGAAACGCGTAGCCGGAAGAGCAGGGCACGCCCTCCGCTTCCAGGGCCGCGAGAAATGCGGCGCGGGAAATGCCAAAGGCCGCTTCCTCGAAACGCATGACGAAGAGATGAAAGGTCGGGGTCGTGGCATAAGCGGGAAGCTGCAAAGGCAGCAGGCCGGGAATTTCCCCGATCCGCGCATTTAGCGATCTTCCGTTTTCCATGCGCCGGGCGGTCTGCGCGGCGAGACGAGACAACTGTCCCAACAAGACCGCGGCGTGAAATTCGCTCAGCCGGTAGTTCCATCCCAGGCGATGATGTTCATACCAGGGCCGGCCCGGATTTCTTCCTCCCCACACGTGGGATTCGCAGAGCTCCGCTAAGGCCGGGTCCTGAGTAAGAATGATGCCGCCTTCGCCGGCGGTCATGTTCTTGGAAAACTGAAAGCTGAAAGTGCCGGCGGCCCCGAGGCCACCCAGCTTCTTTCCCTTCCAGCCCCCGCCGTGGGCATGGGCCGCGTCTTCCAGGATTGCGAGCCCGTGCTTTTCCGCGATGGCGCGAATGGCGTCCATGTCCGCTGCGGCCCCGGCAAAATGGACGGGAATAATCGCCCGGGTGCGCGGCGTAATGGCGGCGGAAAGTTTGGCCGGATCCAGATTGAAAGTATCAAAATTGATATCGCAAAACACCGGGGTCGCGCCCACGTGCAAGGGTGCGGTCGCCGTGGCGATAAATGTGTAGGGGGGCACAATCACTTCGTCGCCCGGGCCAATTCGCATGGCCTTGAGGGCGATCTCCAGCGCGGCCGAACCGTTGGAGCAGGGGATGCCAAAAGCGGCCTCATGATAAGCCGCGAATTTGCGGGCAAACTCCGTCGTTTTCGCCGCGGAAACCGCCTGAGGATCGGCCACGTCTCCACAGGCATTCACCCACCATTGCCCACTGCGGAGCACCTGCAACAGTTCACTTTCCTCCTCGGCCCCAAACACCGGCCAGAGGGGAAATGGCTTGGAACGAATCGGCTTTCCGCCCCGGATTGCCAAATGACTCATAAGGATTGACTTTTCTTCCCCATTCACGGGATGACCAACGGTATGGGTACAAAGTAATTGAAAAGCCGGGGAATTGCTAGAGAGAAAATAACAAAAAAGTTTGCAACTCGGCGAGGGGCTGTCACCCCGGAAAAATCGCGGACCGGCATGTGCGGCGGGAAACCGGCCGCGTAAGACCGCGGCCGGACGAGGATGTCCCTACGTGGCGGGGGAAACGGGTTCGGCAATTTCCCCGTGTCCGGGCACCGGGGCGGTGCCTTCGATCATGAACTTGGGCAACTTGAGGGCAGGAATTTCGAAGTGCCTCTCCAAAATCATCAGGGCCAAGCCCAGAACCCCGGCATCGTCTCCCAGCTTGGCGAATTGCACGCTCAGGTCCTGCGTGGCCTGGGCCAACGCCTGACGCTTGATGACGCGGGTAATTTGCTCCAGCAAATCGGGACCGGCCAGGGCCAGACGCTGATCAAGAACAATCATGGAAGGGTTGAACAGGTTGGCCAGATTGGCCAGGCCGACGCCGAGATAGTTCTGCACTTGTTCGACAATGGCCAGGCAGATCTTATCGCCCTCGGCCGCCGCCGTCAGAATGTCCCATACGGTAATCTGCTCGGCGCCACCTTCCACGGACGCGACGCTGGAACGGCCGCCTTCGGCGATGGCTTTGCGGACGCGGGCCTCCACGGCGGCGGCGCCGACCAACGCCTCCAGGCAGCCGAAGCTTCCGCAATTGCAGGCCGGGCCGTCCTGCACGATATGGGTATGGCCGAACTCACCGGCACTCCAGCCGTGTCCCCGCACCAGGCGGCCCTCGAGAATGAGACCGGCCCCGATGCCCGCGCCGTAATCCACATACACCATGTCGGAAACCATGTTGCCTACGCCCTGCACGCGCTCGGCGATGGCCCGCGCCCGGGTCTTACTTTCCAGCAGGACGGGCACGCCAAAGGCCTTCTCGAAGATTTCCCGCAGCGGGATGTCTTTCCAGAAATCGATGGTGGTGGAGGTCAGAGTAATGCCGTTGCGGGTGTCCACTAAGCCAGGATCGGCAATGCCCAGGCCCACCAGATCGCGCACGTCGATTTTCGAGCGGCGCAGAAGCTTTTTCGTGCACTCCATCAATTGCCGCACCAGTCCATCCGCTCCCCCAGTCAGATAAGCGGATTCGCGCAGGCTGCTCTTGATACGGGGATGCAGGTCGGTGAGCGTGACCAGGACGGTTTCATCATCGAATTCAATGCCCAGCACGTGCTTGTACTGTTCGTTGAACTGCAACAGCACCTGTTTGCGCCCCATGGGATTGTTGGAGCGCCCCACTTCACGCAGGCGGTCTTCCCCCAGAAGCTCCTGCACCAGGGAAGAAATCGTGCTGGGGCGAAGGTTGGTCATATCGCGAATATCGACCCGCGACAGGGGGCCGAAACGTCGCACGACCGATTCGATGACCAGTTTGTCGCGCTCGCTCTTTGTCTTTACGTGCTTCATGGCGTAAGCAGTATCTCGCGTTTCGCGGGGAAATACTCCTTCAAATCTTACAACGTATTTTAGGAACTTCAATACATTATCCCTTTTTTGATATGATCTCCCCTCACGGGCGCAGCCCTCGGCCCCCCAGGAGCCATTCATGCCGGAAACCACTCCCGCCACCGCCAGCAGCAGCGCTGCAGACGCCCCCAAATTGCAGCGGGTTCTCACCCTCTGGGACCTGATTCTCTACGGCATTGTGCTCATCATGCCCATCGCGCCGATTCCGCTGTTCGGCTTGGCGCAAAAGCTGTCCAACGGACATGCGGTCACGGCGATTCTGATTGCCATGGTGGCCATGACCTTTACCGCTTCCAGCTATGGGCGGATGTCGGCGCTCTATCCTTCGGCGGGATCGGCCTACGCCTATGTGGGCCGTGGACTGAGCCATCACCTGGGATTTCTGGCGGGGTGGGCGATGTTTTTGGACTACCTGCTGGTGCCGCTCATCTGCACCATCTACGGCGCCCTGACCGTCTACCGGCTGGTGCCCCAGGTGCCTTACGCGGTGTGGGCCTTCCTGTTCGCCGCGTCCATGACCTTCATCAATCTGCGCGGCATCCGGGCGACATCCCGCTTCAACATGATTTTGCTCGCCATCATGATGGTGGTGGTCTGCGCCTTTCTGGGAATGGCGGTGCGTTTTCTCTTCGGAGCACAGGGTTGGCACGGCCTGTTTGCGGTCGAGCCGTTCTATACCCCCTCCACCTTTCACTTGCCGGCCATTGCCACCGCCACTTCGCTGGCGGCCCTGACCTACGGCGGCTTTGACGGGGTCAGCACGCTGGCCGAAGACGTGGTCAACCCCAAACGCAACGTCCTCGTGGCCACTGTGCTGGTCTGTCTCTTTACCGGAGTGTTCGGCGGGTTGCAGGTCTACCTGGCACAGCGCGTGTGGCCCGACTACACCAGCTTTGGCAACCTGGAAACGGCGTTCATGGACGTGGCCCACCGGGTGGGTGGCAATTTGCTGTTCCATGCCCTCGCCTTGATCCTGATTGTGGCCAATCTGGGTTCGGGCCTCAGCGCGCAAGCCGGGCTATCACGGCTCCTGTTCGGCATGGGACGCGACAATGTGCTACCGCGCAAGTTCTTTGCTCATTTGGACGAAAAGCACAAGACCCCGACCTTCAATATCTGGTTCATTGGCATCCTGACCTTCCTGGGTTCGCTCCTGCTGAATTATGAGAGAACCGCGGAACTCATCAACTTTGGGGCCTTTCTGGCTTTTATGGGCGTCAACGCCGCCACCATCCGGCAGTACTATTTCACGGCCCAACCTGGGCATCAGCGAAGTTTTTTCCGCGATGCACTGATTCCCTTCCTGGGGTTCGCCTTTTGCCTGGTGATCTTCCTCAGCCTGCCCATTTCGGCCAAATTGCTGGGCGCTTCCTGGTTCGTAGTGGGCTTGCTCTATGCCGCGATCAAAACCAAAGGCTTTCGCAACAGCTTGGCGCCGCTGGACATTTAGCGCGCCGCAATTTGTATCATAACTGTTATTTTTATGTTGACAGCCCGGAAAGGGGCCTCTAGCATGCCTGCACCACCGCTGCGAGGACCCTCATGAGCGATCCGGCCGTCTCCTCTCCTTCTCTGGCTTTGTCCACCGGGAATACAGGATTTCCCAAGGCGCGCGTCCACTCTATCGACGCCCTGCGCGGCTTCGACATGTTCTTCCTCATGCAGGAAGAGCCGGGATTCCTCCTCCTGTTGTTCTCTGCCATCCATTTGCCCTACGAGTCGGTGTGGCGGCACCATCTGGACCACACGGAATGGATCGGCTTCACCTTCTGGGACTTCATTGCACCCTTGTTCCTCTTTATTGTGGGCCTGAGCCTGCCCTACGCCATCAGCCGGCGCCTGGCCGAAGGAGAAAGCAAGGGCAAACTCTTCGCTCACATGGCGCGCCGGACTCTGGTGCTGATCGTGCTCGGGCTCATCTTCAACGGTTTTCTGCTTTTGAACTTTGCCGACTTCCGCTACACCGGGGTCCTGCAGCGCATTGCGCTCTCCTATTTCTTTGCCGCCATCATCACCCTCACCTGCAAGCTGCGCGGGCAGGCGCTGTGGACGGCCGCCCTGCTGCTGGGCTACTGGGCGATCATGGCGTGGATTCCGGTGCCCGGCTTCGGCCGCGGCGTGTACACGCCGCAAGGCAATCTGGAAGGCTACATTGACCGCTTGTTTCTGCCGGGAAAGTTTTGCTGCTTCCTCTATGGCGACAACGAAGGCTACCTGAGCACCATCCCTTCCGTGGCCACGGTGATGTTCGGCGTGCTGTGCGGCCATTTGCTGCGCTCCTCCTGGACGCAGCGCAGGAAGTTGCAGGTGCTGGTCTGCGGCGGCCTGGCCAGCCTCGCCGTGGGCTTGCTGTGGGGGCTCAAGTTTCCCATCATTACGCGGCTGTGGACCAGCTCCTACACGGTGTTTTCCAACGGCTGGGCCATGCTCCTGTTCGCGCTGTTCTACTGGATCATCGATGTGAAGGGCCATCGCAAGTGGGCCTTCCCCTTCGAAGTGATCGGGCTGAATTCCATCACGATCTACGTTATCCAGAACATCTTCAACTTTGCCTGCGTGGCAGTAGTTTTCGCGGGCGGTCTGGCGAACCGCGCCGGAGCCTATCATGAGCTGGTCATGGCGGCGGCCATCCTGCTGACCAAGTGGTTGTTCCTTTATTTCCTTTATCGTCAAAAAATCTTCTTGAAAGTCTAGGGGAGGGCGCTTGCTCGGACTGAAACATCGTTGGTTGTGTAGCCTGCTGATTCTGCTTACCACGCTGCCGGCCTGGGGAGCGCACGCTCCTTTGCTTCCCAAGGTGCAGAAGGCGGAATATCGCGAAGGCTCGCTGCCGGTCGCCGGGCTGAAGATCAAAGTTGTGGGAACAGCGACCGCCGAGGACCGGTTTGCCGCGGGTGAGTTGCAGCGCAGGATACTGGCGCGCACCGGCATACAGCTGGGGCCTGGAGAGCAAGGAGTAGCGGCGATCCGCTTCGAGCGCAGCGGCGCCGTGGACGCACTGCCGGCTCCGGGGGAAAAGCCGGGGCCCGGCTCGCGCGAGGCCTACCAAATCGACATCAGCGCCACGGGAATCAAACTGACGGCGCGTTCTTCCGCGGGGATTTTTTATGCGGTGCAGACGCTCGTTCAGTTGGTGGAGTTCCAGCAGGGGAAAGCGGTGTTTCCGCTGGTCCATGTGGAGGATTGGCCGGCCCTGGCGTATCGCGGCACCATGGTCGACATGAGCGAAGGCCAGCTGGCCACGGAAGACGAAGTGAAGCGTCAGCTGGACACGCTGGCTCTATGGAAGGCCAATCAATATTACTTTTACAACGAAAACAGCATTGAGCTGGATGGCTATCCACTGTTGAACCCGTCGGCGCGCCTCACCAAAGACGCGATTCGCCGCATCATTGCATATGGGCGGGAACGGCACATTGACGTTGTGCCCTGTCTGGAACTTTACGGCCATCAGCACGATTTGTTTCGCATCGAAAAATATTCGCAGCTCGCGGATTTTCCCCACGGCGGTGAATTTGACCCGGCCAACCCGGCCATCCGGCAAGTTCTAAGCGACTGGATTGATCAGTACCTGGCGCTGTTTCCCAGTAAGTTTGCGCATATTGGATTCGACGAAACCTGGGAGATTGCGCGGGCGGCGCGGGTGCAGAAGGCGTCGCCCGCCAAGCTGTTTCTGGAGCAGATCCGCTTTGTAGCGGAGCGCTTTCAGGCGCAGGGCAAACAAGTGCTGGCCTGGGGCGACATCATGGTGAAGTTTCCCGACATTGCCGCGCAAATGCCCAAAAATATCATTGTGGCGCCCTGGTGGTACGAAGCCGACCCCGATCCGGAATATAAGAAGTGGCTCGATCCGCTGGTGGCGCAGGATCTGCCCACGATGGTGACCCCGGGCGTCCACATGTGGGATGAAATCTCTCCCGATTTTGAGAAGACCTTTCGCAACATTGACACCTTTCTGGCGGCCGGACGGAAGGCGAACACGCTGGGATTAATCAACGCCGTGTGGTCGGACAGCCAGCAAGGATTGCGGCGTCCGGCCTGGCCGGGCATGGCGTATGGCGCCGTCGCCGCCTGGCAGGAACAGCCGGTGGACAGCAAAAACTTCTTTGCGGAGTACGCGACCATCTACTATCGGCCGCAAAATGCCGCCGGGCTGGGACAGGCGCTCGCCGACCTTTCGGCCTCCGAACTGGCGCTACAAAAAGTTTGGGGCAAGACGACTTTCACCGCCGTCTGGCTGAATCCCTTTGCGCCGGAAGAGCTGGCCAACCTGACCGCCCATCGAGAGGACCTGCGCCAGGCACGCCTACTGGCAGAAGACGCGCAAGAGAAGGTCCTGGCGGCAATCCAGGCCGGAGAAGATCCGCTCACCTTAAACAGCCTGCTGTTTGTCAGCCGCATGCTCGATTACGCCGGCATGCGCGGGCTGTATGCAGTGGAGATTTCCGAACTTTGGCAGCAGATCAAACAGAAGAACGGCAACGATGACGAGCTGTGGGACCTGATGGAAACCACTATGTCCAACTTTCACGGCCGCGTCGGCGATCTGCTGGACACTCTGACCGAACTTCGTCCGGAGTACCGGGAAAACTGGCTGGCGGAGTACACCTCCTTCCGCCTGGAACCCGCACTGCAAAACTGGACCATGGAAGCGCAGTTCTGGTGGCGCTTTCAGCGCCGCTTCTTTCTTCTGCGCCAAACCTATAAGACGGGCCAGCCCTTGCCCGCGCTTGACGTGCTGGCCCAGGGACCGTAGCCCGATCTATTGCGGCAGGCCTCCATCTTTGCCCGCCAGCACGCGCAGCAGAATTTCGCCCACCGGCTTGCCATTGCTATATGCCCGCCAACGCAGTTCCTGCCACTGCGGTTGGGAAAGCATCGGCGCGATGAGTAGGGTTTGCAGGCGAATGGTGCCACCGGATCTTATACGCTGCGGGCCTGGGGTATCCGGTTCGCTCCAGCCTGCCGGCAGCTCCGCCTTCACCACCACATCTGCATCGCTCCCCGAGGTATTTTCGATGGTCAGGGGCAAGGCCAAGGCCGCGCCGTTGCCCAGGGCCAACTCCGGCACGGGAAGCAGATGGGCCACACTCGAGAGCTCGTGCGCGGACCAGAATTGGGCGTAGAACTCCCATGGCCCGCCCAGTTGCAAACGCAGATTCGGCGCCGAGGAGGGGCGAAATCCCGCCGCCGGAGTGTAAGCCACCTCGGCGCCAGTAATGCCTTCAAAGACCTCTGCCGTCGGCGAGGCAGAGCCCACCAGCGACTTGCCGAAAATCAGCCGCACGGGATGGGTGTATTCGTGAAAATCATTTTTAGCCAACGCGGCGGTGGCGCGATCGCCAATTCCGCTCTGCGATAAATAAAAGCTCGATTCGACGGCAGTGAGACGCGCGTAGGACACGCCTTTGGCGGGAGAAACCTCCGTCGTGGAGTATTCCGGACCGGCTCCCACCAGGAAATTGGGGCGGAAGGGCGAAGCGTCCTTGGGGTCGTCCCAATATTGCGAGTGATAGTCAAAGGCGTCGGAGAAGAAATAGAGCTTCTTGGCCTGCCAGGGGCGCAAGCCCTCGGTGAGGTTTCCCACTCCACGAAGGTCATGGGCCGCCGCCACCTGCTCGGGAAACACCGTGGGATCGGCGGCGGAATCGAAGGCCTCCGTGGCAATCACCCCGGCCGCCTGATGGTCACCGTGGTTCTCTCCGACTACGGGTAAAGGCAGCGAGGTGAGAATCACTTCCGGGCGGGTGAGCCGCACCAGACGGGTGACCTCTCCCAGCACGCGACCGTGGCCCCAGTTTCCCAGGGACCACAGGACGTTCTGCCCCGGGGTGTCGCGACCGCTGACGAACCAGACATTTTCGATCCCCAAAGAAGAAAAAGCCCGTTTGCCTTCCACGACCTGGACATAACCCAGGGCCAGACCGGATTCCGGGCCATGCACGTTCCCGCCGGCTTCGCTCATGGTGCAGATGATCACTGCGATGCGCTTGTGCTGGTCGAAAGCGGCGCGGGCCAGATAGCCGGCAATGAAGGTTTCGTCGTCAGGATGACCAATCACCAGCAGAATGTCGGCCTTGTAGCGCTCGTCTGCGGAAGGTTCCGCAGCGGAGGCTCCAGGCCGTCCGGCCAGGGCCAAGGTGAAGAGAATAAAGAGTGCGATACGCGACTTCCAGGAAATCATAGGCCTCCGCGAAGGGGAACTGCCGGCGAAGCCGGCGGGCCGCCGGGGCGCCCCCCACGCCGCCATACTATAAAGCAATTAAGCCTATATAAAAACAAAATGGTTATTAATATTGACAGTGGAGTGGGCCTTTGTTAGATTTTCGGCAATTTCTATCACTTTCGTGGGGAGATCGGCTATGAAACGTCCATCCGCCGTTAAGTTTTTAACGTTATTGATATTTTTCCTGGCCGGAGCTGTCTTGGCCCATGCGGATGTCGGCGCCTCAGTCTTTGGCGTAGTGCATGATCCCAGCGGGGCCGCCGTCATTGGCGCCAAAGTCTCCCTGAGCAGCGCCAATACCGGCCTGGCCCGCTCCACCACCACGGACGCCAGTGGCGGCTATGAGTTTCTCTCCGTGCCCATCGGGGAAGATTATGTGATCGCGGTGGAATCGTCGGGGTTCGAAAAGATCTCCCGCACCGGCGTCAAGCTGCTGGTGAACCAGAAATATCGCGCCGACTTCGCGCTCAGCGTGGGCTCGGTGGCACAAAGCATTGACGTTTCCAGCGACGCGGTGCAGGTGGAGTCAGCCAGCACACAAGTGGGCGACGTGATTGAGTCTTCCAAGATCACCAACGTACCGCTCAACGGCCGCAGCTACCTGGACCTGCTCGGCCTGCAGGCCGGCGTGGTCCCGGTCAGCTCGAAAGTCGGCGATCAGGAATCGGGCGGCAACATCTCGGTCAACGGCCAGCGCGAAAATGCCAATGCCTTCCAGATCAATGGCATCACCGTGGAACGCAGCTATGACAACGGCGCTTCCGTGGTTCCGGTGCTGGATTCGATCGAAGAATTCCGTTTGTTGACCAGCACCTTTGACGCAGAATATGGGCGCTTTTCTGGTGCGGTGGTCAACGTGGTGACGAAATCGGGCACCAACCAGCTGCACGGGACGCTGTTTGAATTCCTGCGCAATGATGTGCTGGATTCTGCCGGATATTTCGACACCAATCAGATCAACCCCGAAACCCAGCAGGAGATCCCCAACTCCAAAGTACCGAAGCTGGAGCGCAACCAGTTTGGCGGGACCATCGGCGGAGCGGTCATCAAGAACCGCCTCTTCGTCTTCGGGGACTATCAGGGGACTCGGCAAATTGCGGGCATCTCCACCGGGCGCATCAGCGTTCCCTCCACGCAAGAGTTGACCGGCGATTTCTCCGATGTCGGTGTTACTGGTTATCATCCGCTCACCGGCGTGGTGCGCACCACGGCATCCTCCGCCGGCACCATGGACCAGGTGCTCTCGCAGCGCCTGGGATATGCCGTGGCCCCCGGCGAACCCTACTGGGTCGCGGGCTGTAATACGCTGAGCGATGCCCAAGCCGGCATGTGTGTATTTCCCGGGCAGGTCATTCCCACCGCAGCCTGGTCGCCTGCCGCCGCCGGTTCCATCGGATTCATCCCCAAACCCACCTTCGTGTCGCAGGGAGCGCCGTATTACTCCAATACCGCATCCAACAGCCGGTCGCTGGACAATACCTACGAATTTCGCGTCGACCTGAACACCCAGCACACCGGGAATTGGATGGTCTATTACCACTACGACAGCGGGAATATAAACAATCCCTATGCCGGGGGCAACGTACCTGGGTTCGCGGCGAAAAACCTCAACTCCAGCTACAACGCCACCATCAGCAACACGCACAATTTTGGCGGGTCGGCGGTCAACGAGGCGCGCATCGGCTTTACCCGCTCCTACCTGGCCAATGGCTTTCCCAACGGGCCTTTCGGCGACATTACCACCTGGGGCTTTCAGAAGGGCGGGCTGGGCATCGTGCCCGGCAATCCCTCCACCGAAGGCATGCCCAACATCAGCCTGAACCTCATGGGCCTATCCTTCGGACTGCCTTCGTCGTATACACAAGAACCCAACAACATCTTTCACATCTCGGACAATTTTTCCAAGATCTGGGGACGTCATACCGCCAAGTTCGGATTTGATGGACGCTACATTCAATTCAACGTGCGGCAGGACATCGAACAAAACGGCGTGTTTGGCTTCTCCGGCAATGAGACCGGCAATGACTTTGCCGATTTCCTGATCGGCACGCCCGACTCCTACGGTCAGGCCAGCCGGGGCTTTGCCCAGGATGCGCGCGCCAAATACGCCGGCATGTTCGCGCAGGACAGCTGGAAGGTCCTCACCAACCTGACCATCAACTACGGTGTTCGCTGGGACATCAGCCAGCCCTTCTACGACACCAAGAACCGCATTCAGGCATTCGTACCCGGCGTGCAATCCACCGTGTTCCCCAATTCTCCCGAGGGCTGGATTTTCCCCGGCGACGGAGGTCTTCCCTCCACTATCGCCAAAACCGGCTACAAGAATATTGCTCCGCGCCTGGGCATCGCGTATTCCCCGAGCTTCAGCGATGGCGTGCTGGGCAAAGTGTTGGGCGGTCCCGGCAAAACCAGCATCCGGGCCGGCTTCGGTCTTTATTACACCAGCCTGCACGAATCGCCGCTGCTCTACGAAACCGGCGACGCGCCCTTCGGCCTCTTCTATACCAGCCCGGCGCTGGTCTACCTGGAAGAGCCTTTCAAGTCGCGCACCAGCAGCAACGATCCGGGACAGCGTTTCCCCATCCCTTCCGTGGTGGGCGGCTCCGACATTGACTTCTCCACCTGGATGCCGATTTCCGGCTCCACCATCGTCGACTCACACAACGTTCTGCCGCGCACCACCCACTACAACCTGAACATTCAGCGCCAGCTCAACAGCACCACGCTGCTGACCCTGGCTTACGTGGGATCGCAGGGACACCACCTGATCACGCAGATTGAAGCCAACCCGGGCATCGCCTCGCGCTGCCTGGAGATCCGCGCCCTGTTTGCCGACGCCGGCAATCCCGACGGCGGCTGCGGGCCGGGGGGCGAAGACTCGATCTATGAGATCAACGATCAGGTGTTCTACGGCACGCGGCCGTATTCGGTGACCTCGGGACGCCACCTGGCGGACGGACTGCTGGACTTCGGTTCCACCCTGCCTTACGCCACTACCCGCGCCAATTCCAGCTACAGCAGCCTGCAAGCCACGCTGGAAAAGCGCATTGGCAGCTTCAGCTTTCTCGCGGCTTACACCTGGGCCAAGTCGATGGACAACTCCTCGAGCTTTAACGACGGCACCAACCCCTACAATCCGGCCTTGAGCAAATCGCTCTCCGCCTATGACATGACCCACAATTTCGTGGTCAGCTACGTGTACCAGCTGCCCTTCGGACGCCTGGCGCCCCGGGGCGTCCTGCACAAGGTAGTGGACGGCTGGGCGGTCAGCGGCATCACGCGATTGCACACCGGGTTCCCCATCACGCTCTCCGCCAGCGGCGACAACTCCCTGTGTGGCTGCTATGGCTCCGGGGCCAATGGGGTGGACGTGCCCAACTACGACGGCTCCAAGATCAGCTACTATGATCCGCGCAAGCCGGGCAACCTCTACTTCTCCACCGCGCCCTTCTCGCCGGAGGAGATCGGGGTTCCGGGCAATTCCAACCGGCGCTTCTTCCACGGCCCCGGCACCGACAACACGGACATCTCGCTTTCCAAAGACACACAACTCAAAGAACGGGTGCAGTTGCAGTTTCGCGCCGAGTTCTTTAATGTGTTCAACCACGCGAATTTCCAAAACCCGGTGGGAGACATCTCCTCGCCAAACTTTGGACAGATTCTTTCCGCCAGCCCTGGCCGTATCGGGCAGCTGGCGCTGAAGCTGAAGTTTTAATTGGGGAGCCTTTCCCCGATGGGTCCGCAGGACAGTTATGGCACCAAGAAGATGGCCGCTTGCGTTTCGTCCTCTTCCGGGTGGTGTCGTAGCTGTCCTGCTTCTCCTGGCCCCCTTGCTGGCGGCGCAGAGCGGCTCCCGCACTTCCCCAGATAATTCCGCTGCGGCCCGCAACCACAACCACGCAGGCATCGAACTGGCCCGGGCGGGAAACCATGCCGCAGCGGTGAACGAATTCCGCGCGGCCATCGCGCTCGATCCCCGCGCGGTGACGGCTTACTACAACCTGGGTGTCTCTTTGCAGCAGCTGGGAGAATCGAAAGACGCCATCACGGCCTTCCGCTCCGCTGTGCGGCTGAACCCTTCCTCTTCCGTGATGCATCTGGCCCTGGCACGCGCCTTGTTACAGGCCAACGACACCGAGGGTGCGGGTCCGGAGTTGGAAAAGGCGGTCACCCAAGATCCGAGCTCCGCTGAGGCCCAGTACAGCCTGGCCATGTTTCAGGCGCAGCAAGGCAACATAGCGGGGGCCATCCCCCACTTCGAGAAGGCCGTTGCCTTGCGCCCTGATTTCGGAGAATTTCATCTGCGCCTGGGCATCGCCCTGCGGCGGGAAGAAAAACTGGAAGCGGCCCTGGTACAACTGCGCGAAGCGGCGCGTCTGGCGCCGGATTCGGCGGAATCCCATTACCGGCTCGGACTGCTGCTGCGGCAACGAGGAGAAAAACAGGAAGCGGCCGAGGAGTTCCAAAAGGCGGTGGAGCTGAAGCCGGACTATGAAGAGGCCCGCTACAACCACGCTCTGCTGCTACGGGAAATTGGTCTAGCGGACAAATCGCGGGCCGAGATGCAGGAATTGCAAAAACAGAAGACCTTGCAGAACGCTATGGCGCAAGCCAAGCTGCTCACCGCCTCCGCCGCCGAACACCTTCGCCAACATGCCCTGGAGCCGGCGATCACGGATGCGCGCGCAGCCCTCACCCATTGGCCGCAGGACCCGCTTGCCTATTACCTGATTGGCGTGGCTTCCGAACAAAAGGCGGACTGGCCGG
The DNA here is from genome assembly GCA_018268755.1 of Acidobacteriota bacterium. Classification (GTDB taxonomy): domain Bacteria; phylum Acidobacteriota; class Terriglobia; order Terriglobales; family Acidobacteriaceae; genus KAN-5. The sequence continues at coordinate 48,604 of JAFDVW010000011.1, read as the reverse complement.
CCGCCGAGGAAGCGCTGCGCAATTCAGTAACTCTGCGCCCCAGCAATGCGGAAGCCCACAACGCTCTGGGACGCGTGCTGGCGCAAACCGGAAATGCGGAGCAGGCGGCTTCCGAATTTGAGCAGGCCATGGCGCTCGACCCTGACTTTTCCGATGCGCACTACAACCGGGGCTTGCTTGCCGCCATGCGGCAGGATGATGCTCGGGCTATTGTCGAGTTTCGCCAGGCCATTACGCTGCAACCGGAGTCGCTGAAAGCCCGCCTGGCGCTGGGTCTGGCGCTGCAGCGCAGCCACGATCTGCCCGGAGCACTGCAAAGCTTGCGGGCCGCACTGAAGACCGCGCCCGACGCTCCCGAAGCCCACAACAATCTAGGACTGGTCTTACTGGAAGCAGGCTCTGCGGCGCAGGCCGCGGAAGCCTTCCGCCGCTGCCTGGCCTTGAAACCGGACTATGCCGCCGCGCACTACAACCTGGGTCTGGCCTTGCAGCGCACCGGCCAGGCGGCCCTGGCCGAGCACGAATTCCAAAAAGCCAAAGCGCTGGGGCTGGAAATCCCGCAAAACTGATTATTGCGGCGTGTTGGAGAGATGCCCCAGCATGCGATGCACCTGGATCACCGCATTATTCAGGATGCGTTCGCCGGCGCCCACTTCCAGCCAGGTGCCGCCGCTCGATCCCCCATAACCACCGCGCACCGCCGCCTTGATGGTGGGAATGTATCCGTAGTATCCATTGGCGTAGCCGACAAAAAAGCTGTCGGGCACGGGGCACCGGCTGCGCCAATCTTCCTGCAGCTCCACGAAGGGTTCTCCCGGCAGCGTAGTGAGCGCGATCCTCTTGTTGATCAGAATCGTGCTGACCGGCGTAGGAATGACGGTATCGTTTCCGGGAAAATATTGCGTGGCGTGTTCCGGCCCCCAGGTGCGGATGTAAGCGTCATAAAAGGTGGCCGGGTCCCAGCGCAGCTGGAAGTTGAGCTTCTCGTCGGCGTAATCGAGACTTCCCTCCGGCTCGGGGGCGGTCTGGATGTTTTTTGCCACGCGCACCGCTTCGGTGCCTAATTTCTCTCCGGTCCAGTTCCGCCATTTGTCGGGGTCTTCTGCAACCCGCGTGTTGGCGTAGTAAGGATCAATGTCTCCCGGACCGCCCTGCAAAAAGAAGGCCAGCGGCTTTCCGCCGAACGCGGACTCCACCGTCCGCGCCATCGCCGCCGGAAAGTCCGCCGAATACTTTACCGTGTCGGCGCCAAATACCACCGGATGGCAGGCGTAATTGACCAGGATGGCCAGCGGTTGGCCATCCATCGTATCCACCCGCAAGACTGCCACCGTCGGATCCACTGGAGATGAAATGAACTGGTCGGTATGGTTGGCAGCCTGATAGCCGTCCGGCAACCGCGATTCCAACCGGTTGTAGCCTATATAAGTGATGCCGTAGCCGGCGCCAATACGCACCTCGACGAGCTGGGTCACGGCCTGGTGCACCGCTTGCGCGATTCTATCCAGCGCCTGCAGTTCCCATTCCGGGGTTTTATTGCCGGGATAATGATCGGAGATCATGGGCCCGGCATGCGTATGCGAGGCCGCCGTTACCAGCAAAGAAATCTGGTCGTCGTGTGCGGCCTTGTGGCGCAGGCGCTCCAGGGAGTCACTGCCAAAACTGCGGCCCAGATCCAAAGTCACCAGGGCCACGCGCTTGCCGCCGCTCTCCAGGACCAGGACGCGCGCATACAGCGGATCGATGGTGCCCTGCGAAGGATATTGGCGGGCGGAGAAACCCCACATTTCGGTGCCTACGGGGGGAGTAATTTCGATACGCGCCACCCCCGCCTTGAGCGGCGCGGCCCATAGCGTGCCGGCCGCCGCCAAGCAGAGCAGCAGAACCCTTCGGAACATGGTCTTCATGGCGCCTCCATAGTTATTAACTAAAACGATTTAAACTCGGACAAAGATTTCAGGCCAAGCTCATGTTGGCCGCCGCCAAGCCCGCCATGGCCAGCACCAGAGCGGCTAGCCCGGCCCCCAGCCAGCGCTTCGCCGCAGGGGGAGCCCCTTGCCATTCGCCGGTCAGGATTCCCACCCCATTCGCGGAGGCAACCACGGTGCACATAAAAACGCCCCATCCCAGGGAAAGGCCGAGCGCTCCCAGGGCGCGGGCTCCCACCCCATAGAGAAGGAATGCCACCATCCACAAAGCGCCCATGCCCAAAGTGTAGGCAAAGTAGGCGGCGTGTTGGCGAGGACGAAAAAGTGAAAAAGACGAATTCTTTACCAGCAGAAAGATGGCATATCCACCATTGAACAGGAACATGAACAGGCAGAGAAATGCCAGCACCAGGCTGTTGGCGGCGAAGGAGGAGAGTCCCCGCCCCAGGGCGGTGTTCACCAGCCCTGAACCGGCCACGAATCCCATGTTTCCCGTGGCGCCCAGCAGACCGGAAATCACGCAGAAGACAACTCCCTTAAGATACGAGCCGCGTTGGCCGTCTTCCCGCTTTTCCCGCCAACGCCCCGCAAAGGAGCACAGCGCCACTCCTGCCAACATCAGAAACAGACAAATCAGAATGGCCGCGAACTTTATCGGGGAAACGCCGCTGCTGCCCAACAACGGGACCAGCGCCCCCACGAAGGCGGCCAGGCCGAAGATGATGGCAAAGCCCAGCGAAAGGCCGATCAGGTCAATGCCAATGCCGAAGCTCAACGCGGCCAGCGCCCATCCTGTCGCATAGATGCTCATCCAGACCAGGGTTGCTCTGGGTGTGGCGGCGAACACGGCGGCGACATCGGATACGCAGACCCGCACGATGAGCCAGGGCAGAAAGAAATAGCAGAAGAAGGAAAACATCAGCCAGACATGTTCGAACTTCCAGTTCTTGCACCATTTGGCCGGCAGCATGAACAAGGCTTCGCTGACCCCGCCGATCAGGATCAAACTCAGGCCGAAGAGAGAGCTATTTTCCATAAAGAGGGGAGGTTTCCAGTAAAACCGGCTGTCCGCTGCGCGCCGACCAGCGGCTGGCATCCAGCAGTTTCATGACTTCGTAGGACTGTTGGGGAGGAGCGATCAGCGGCTGCGCCGGGTCCTGCACGCAATCGACGAAATGCTGCAACTGGGCAACGAACATGTCCTGGGGGGGGACGTTCAGTGCCTGCGGTGGTCCCGCGTTGGGAAACCACATGGCACTTTGTGCCGATTCGGCGCGGCCGGCAATGTCCTCCTGCGAGACAAAGCGATATTCGAAGGCGGCCTCCGCACCCACCAGCCGGATGCCGCAGGAAAACGGCCAGGAGGCGGGCATAAGATAGCTGGCCTCGATGGTGGCGATCTGGTCTTCGGCAAAACTCAGCACGGTGTGGATGTGCTCCATGGAGCCGCCACGGCCCACTGCGAAAGTCTGCAAGCTGCGCGGCATGCCGAGCACCCAGAACAGAAAATCCAGATCGTGCACCTGCAAATCGAGCAGGCAGCCGCCACTCTGATTGTGGTCCTGGAACCATGCACTCCACTCCGGCGGCTTGGCCAAACGGTGAGCGGCGATGGAATGCAGGCGGCCCAGTTCCCCCTTCGTCACCATTTTCTGTACTGCGGCATATTGCGGCCAGAAGCGCAACAACTGCGCCACCATGAACACCACGCCCGCCGAGCGCGCCGCCTGCAGCATGCGCTGCGCGGAGTCGGCCGTCAGGGCCATGGGCTTCTCGCACAACGCGTGCAGCCCGCCGCGGGCGGCTTCCACCACCGCCGCTTCGTGGAGAAAGGTGGGCAGCGCGATGATGACCGCATCGAGCGAAGCGTAAGCCAGCAAGTCCTCCCACGAAGGCAATACTGCACCTTCGGGAAACACTTGCCGGGTGCGCTCCACATTGCGGGAGGCGACGGCGACTACTTCGATCGCAGGAATTTTCCGGGCCGCTTCCAGATGAACGCGTCCCACATAACCCATCCCCGCAATGCCAAGCCTGATCTTGCGCTGCTTCATTGGTAAGGAATTTCCCGGTGCTGAAAGTGGCACCCCCGTAAGCCTCAGCCGATCAGCCCCTCTAGATATATTTTCGATTGGCGAATGTCCTCGCCTTGCTGTGGTCCTTCGATTTCCCGTTCAATGGTGATGGGCCCGCTATAGTTCAGGGCTTTGAGCTTGCGCACGATCTCCGGGAAATTGGCCTTGCCTTGCCCGATGGCCACCTCCTCGCCCAGCTTGGCCGGGTCGGTGGGAAACAGCCCATCTTTGGCATGCAGGCCGCCGACGTATTTGCCAATCACGTCGAGCGCATCCACGGGATTGCCCTTGCCGTAAAGAATGAGGTTGGCAGTATCCAGATTGACGCGCTGATTGTCCAGCCCCACGTCGCGAATCGCGCGCAGCAGAGTCACCGGCGTTTCCTGTCCGGTTTCAAACAGGAAGTTCTGTCCATTCTCACGCACATGACTGATCACTTCCTTCAGTGCCTTGACCGTACCCTCGTAATTGGGGTCGTTGGGGTTTTCGGGAATGAATCCACAATGCGTGTGCACGGCGTGCACCCCGACTTTGCGGGCAAAATCGGAAGCGGCTTTGAGCTGCTGGACGCGGGCGGCACGAAATTTCACCGGCACCACTCCGATGGTCTCCGGCCCCTGATAGAAGTCGTAGATCAGGTTTCCCGGCCCCGAGCAATTGATGGCCGTCACTTCGATCCCAGTCTGCTGGATGGCCTGCCTGGTCTTCTCCACCATGGCGGGAGAGAAATCTTCCAGCCCCAGCTGCGCGGTCGGCAGGTCAAAGCTGCGCACCTTCTGCAAGGCGCTCAGGGGATCATTTCCTCCCGGCACAATCAAACCCAGGCGAATGGTTGAGGCGGGCGGCAGAGCGGCAGCGGCCGAGCGGCTGAACGAAGCCGCGGCCGCGGCCAGCAAAGAGCTCTTCAGGAAGTCGCGACGGTCGGGCATGGGCAGGATCCTCCGGTCAAAGTTAAAACCACTATTGTCATTAACTATCCATAAATTCAGGCGTAATTATGGCATATTCGCAAATTAAATATCAAAAAAAGATGTTTGTCGTTGACAGGGCTTTTCTTCTTTGATATTCAAGCTGCGTTACCCCTGACGGGAGAAGGACCCCATGGCAGATTCCACACGGCGTGAATTTCTCGGTTCCACATTGGCGGGGGCGGCGGGCCTCGCCCTACTTCCCTCCTCAGCGGCTTTTGCTTCCCCCACGTCGCAAAAGCTGGCGGTCCTGGGAGGTACTCCGGTGCGCAAGAAGCCATTTCCAAGCTGGCCGATTGTCGAAAACAACGACCGCCAGGCCTGGATCAATGTGCTGCAAGAGGGGGAATGGTGCCGGCTTACCTCCCGGGGGCCGCTCTATGTAAAGCATTTTGAAGAGAAGTACGCCGCTATGACCGGGGCCAAGCACTGTCTGGCCTCTTCGAGTGGCACGACGGCCCTGTTTACCTCGCTCAATGCCCTGGACGTCGGCCCGGGCGACGAAGTCATCGTGCCGCCCTACACCTTCGTGGCCACCATCAATGCGGTGTTTCTGCAGCATGCCCTGCCGGTCTATGTGGACACGGACCGCAAAACCTTCCAGATTGACGCGGATAAGATTGAAGCTGCCATCACCCCGCGCACGCGCTGCATTCTGCCCGTGCACCTGGGGGGAAATCCCGTCAACCTGGACAAAATTCTGGCCATCGCCAAAAAGCACAACCTGCGCGTATTGGAAGACGCTTGTCAGGCGCACCTGGCGGAGTGGCGGGGAAAGAAAGTGGGCACCCTGGGCGATCTGGGCTGCTTCAGCTTCCAGGCCTCCAAGAACCTGAACTGCGGCGAGGGCGGGGCCATCCTGAGCAACAGCACCGAACTCATCCAGCTCTGCGAGAGCTTCCACAACAATGGGCACCTTATGTCCACTGCCTTCACCCACGACGACATCAACGGCTCCAACCACCGCATGACGGAGTTTCAGGGCGCCCTGCTGGGGGCGCAGGTGACGCGACTGGAGGCGCAGACCGCCACGCGCACGCAGAACGCCGACTACCTCACCTCTCTATTGAAGGAGATCCCCGGCATCCTGCCGGCGGAGATGTATGAAGGCACTACGCGCAACGCTTATCATCTTTATATGCTGCGCTACGATGCGGCGCAGTTTGCCGGGCTCTCGCGCGAGAAATTCCTGAAAGCCCTCAATGCGGAAGGCGTTCCTTCCTCCGCCGGATACACGCCGCTGAACCAAGAGCCCTTCATGAAGAACACCTTGAATTCGCGGGCCTTCAAGCGGATTTACTCGGAGAAAGAGCTGGCCGATCTCACCGAGCGCAACAACCAGTGCCCGGAGAACGACAAGCTGTGCAACGAAGAAGCGGTCTGGCTGGAACAGACCGAGCTCCTGGCCACGCGCAGCGACATGGAGCAAATCGCGGAAGCCATTCGCAAAATCCAGGCCCAGGCCGCCACGCTGGCCCGCAGCTAACTCTCGCGACCGTCCACGGGCCTGGTTCCCGTCCAGCCCGTGGACGTCCCGCCCTACGGGAAACCCCTGAGCTGGAATACAAGAATCCCGGGATAGCCAAATCCGGCAACACCGGCTATCCTTTGTTTTCTTTCTGCATAACCCCGTGTCCTAAGCAAAAGGCCTGGCAACATGGCGGCCTTCTGTTTCTGGGGGCCGGATTATGCAGGGAGAAGGAACCTGTTACCCGCATCGCAATCCCCCTGCCTCGTCGGGTAAAGGCCGCGCCCGGCATTCATCGGCCGGGGCGGCTCACACTCTTTTCACTTTCTGCGCCCGGAGACCGAGCCATTGGTCCGGGAGGAGCGATCGGCACCCATGGCGATTCAAATTCTGGTGGTGGATGACCACGAAGTAGTTCGTGAGGGCGTGAAAGCCATTCTGCGCAACCGGCAAGACTGGGAAATTTGCGGCGAGGCCAATAGCGGATCCGACGCGGTGGTGAAGTGCGAAAAACTGCAACCTGACATCGTCATCCTCGACATCACGATGCCGGGAATGAACGGGCTGGAAGCGGCGCGCAAGATCCTCCTTCTGGCGCCGCGCAGCCGGGTGGTCATGTTCACCATGCATGACAGTTCGGCTACGGAACAGGCCGTGCGCCGGACCGGGGCCCATGGCCTGGTGCTGAAGCGGCACGCCGCCCGCGATCTGGTCAAGGCGGTGGAAATCGTCTCTCACGGCCAGACTTTCTTCGAAAGCTAGCGCGACCTATTCTTCGACCCCTGCCGCCCATTCTCCATTGCTAGCCAGCCAAGCAGCCCCCTTCTTTCCTGTACCATGAAGCCTTCGCCTTAGCGGTGAAGGCCCATGTTTGAGAAGGAATTCTTTTCCCCGGAAAGCGCGCAGCTCTATCACGATCTGCTCCGCCGGACTCTGGCCGTCGTACAATCGGCCTGGCCGGCCGGCCCGTACTCCGGATGCTCGGCGCAAGAGCTTCGCCGTCAGTTGAGCGACGATCTGCTTCCCGCGGAAGGGTTGCCCCTGGATGAAGTGCTGGCCCGCTTGCGGCCGCTGGTGGAGCATTCCATCGCCCTGTCGCATCCCTACACCATTGCCCATCTGCACAGCCCTCCCTTACTGGCATCGCTGGCGGCAGAAGCCGTACTCAGCACCCTGAACCAGTCGATGGATTCCTTCGATCAGGCCCCCGCCGCCACCGTGCTGGAGCTACAGTTGGGGGAGTGGCTGTGCCGCGAAGCCGGCTACGCGGGCGAAGCCGGCGCGGTGTTCACCAGCGGGGCCACGCAATCCAATTTCATGGGCCTGCTTCTGGCGCGAGATTCGGCCCTGGCGACCCGCTTCAACTGCGACGCGCGGCGCGAAGGCCTGCCCCCGGAGGCACGCCGTCTGCGTTTTCTCTGCTCGGAGGTGGCCCACTTTACGGTGGAAAAATCGGCCTATCAGCTCGGCTTGGGCTCGGAGGCCGTGATCAAGGTCCCGGTCGACGCCGGCTTCCGCATGCTTCCCGGCGCCCTGCGGGACAAACTCGAGGAACTGCGCCAGCAAGCGCTGGTCCCGGCCGCCATCGTGGCCACCGCCGGTACTACCGACTTTGGCTCCATCGACCCTCTGGCGGAAATCGCCGCCCTGGCGCGCGGGGACGCAAGTTGGCTGCACGTGGATGCGGCCTACGGCTCCGCTTTGCTGCTTTCCCGCAGCCATCGCCATCTTTTGCGCGGGCTCGAGCTGGCCGATTCCATCAGCATGGATTTCCATAAGGGCTTCTGGCAGGCCATCAGTTGTGGCGCGTTTTTGTTGCGCGACGCCACCCGCTTCCAGCACCTGGAACTGCATGCCGACTACCTCAATCCGGTTGCCCATGCCGCCTCCGGCATCCCCAATCTGGTGGACCGCTCGCTGGCCACCACGCGGCGTTTTGATGCCCTCAAGCTGTGGTTTTCCTTTCAGCTGCTGGGCCGGGAAAACCTGGGGGCCATGCTGGACCATACCCTGCAACTGGCCGGCTTCGCGGCCGAATGGATCGAGCGCCATCCCCCGCTACAGCTGCTGCATCCCCCGGAAACCGGTTGCGTGGTCTTTCGCTATCGATCGGAAAAGGCCGACAGCAACCGGCTGAATGCCGCCCTGCGGCAGCACCTCTTCGACCGCGGCCTGGCCGTGCTGGGACACACCGTGGTGCGCGGGCAACAGTGCCTCAAACTTACCTGCTTAAACCCTACGGTCACGCAAGCTGCCCTGACAGCCCTGCTGGAGACCGTGGTTGCCCAAGGACGGGAGCTCGAGGCTGGGGATTAAGCCCACCGCAAGCGGGGCGTGGGCGGCGCCTCCCCGCACCCGCTTCTTCCCCCCCTTGCATCCAACGGTGATCCAGATCACAGACTTTGGTGACTTTGCTCCTTCGACTTAGCCATGCCCGGTGCCAGACTAGGCACGAGGTGGGGCCATGGCACAGAACAACAAAGCGCTTCTCGAGTTGTTGCAGTTTGAATTGAAGTTCCTGCGTGACGGCGGCTACGGGCGCTCGCCGCGGACTTCGTGGCGGGCCACTCACATCTTCGAAGACTCGCCGGTCTGCCCCAACTTCAACGACCCTTCCCATCCCACACCCTGCGAACACTGCCAGCTGATGCAATTTGTTCCCCGCGAACGACAGGAGGAAGCGGTCCCCTGCCGCTTCATTCCCCTCACCCCGCAAGGCGAGACCATCGAGCAGTTTTACCGCTGCGGCACCCAGCAGGAACTGGAAGCCGCCCTGGAAAGCTGGCTGCAGAAACAGATCGAGCGTTTAGAGCGAGCCCAGGATACGGATCGCGATTAAGCCAATTCCGCAGGCCGGACAGCGATGGATCTGGAGGGGGCGCCGTGTCTCTGCAATTTTGGGAAATGCCGAAACAGAAATCGCCGGCCATCCACGCTCGCCCGAAGGGATGTAGCGGCCTTGCTTTCCCTTGGCTCCCCAGTAGACTGGGCAGTGCTGGAGTCAAGAACTATGGTTTTTTCTCCCGCCCGGTTTCGTGGAGGGGCGCTGCCCTCGGTTTCCGCCGCGGGACGGCGTGAACGGAGGAGCAAATCGTCGTATGGGCCAGCAAGCTTCCAGCAGGTTGGGATCGAAGATCCACGCCCCGCGCATGGGGGGATGGTCAGCTAGCCCCCAGGAAGGGCTCGTGGAGAGACAAGACGGGTATCTGCAATGGCTGGACCAGGATGGGCTGGAAGAGCTGTTGCAGGGTTCATCGCGCCTGTTGTATTTCTAAGCACAATGTGACGGGCGTCACATACATTTTCTGGTGGGATTGGGGACAATAACCAACCATCCATCACTTTGGGGGCAGAGTTTGATGACCAGCATACGTATATCACCATGGATCACTCTGTTTGTGGCCTTGGGCCTGGCAAGCGCCGCGGCGTATGCCAACCAGCCCACGGCGGGCAAACCCGGAGCCTCTCAATCGGCCCTCCCGCGCGGCCACGTGGCGATCGATCCCTCCCAATACGTGGGCTCGGACACCTGCAAGACCTGCCACGAAGACATGTTCAAGGGCTTTGAGGCCACGCCGCACTGGAAGACGACCTTGTCCAAGAAAGGTCCGCAGTTCCAGGGTTGTGAATCCTGCCACGGGCCGGGCAAGGCGCACGTCGAAGGCGGGGGGGACAAGAGCAAGATCTTTACCTTTCAAGGGGCCACGGCCGCCGAGGTCAGCGATCGCTGCCTGGGCTGCCATGAGTATGGGGAAGAACACGCCAACTTCGCCCGCTCGCAGCACAACGTGAACGACGTGAGCTGCCTGGCCTGCCACTCCCCGCACCATGCCAAGGAGCCGCAGGGGCTGCTGGTACAGAAGCAGCCCGAGCTGTGCTACACCTGCCATACCAACGTCAAGCAGGACTTTAACCGCCCCTTCCGCCACCGCGTGGAACAGGGGCTGGTGCAGTGCACCGATTGCCACAACCAGCATGGCGGCTTCCTGACCCGGCAGCTGCGGGCCACCGCCGCCCAGGACCAGGTCTGCTTCAAATGCCATACCGACAAGGCCGGACCCTTTGTCTTCGAGCACCTGCCGGTCAAGACCGAGGGCTGCCAGTCCTGCCACTCGCCGCACGGCTCGACCAATCCGCGGCTGCTGAAGCGGGCGCAGACCAACCTGCAGTGCCTGGAGTGCCACACCCTGACCCAGGATTCCGGGGTGCCGGCGCTGCCCACCTTCCACAACCAGAGCCAGAAGTATCAGGCCTGCACTACCTGTCATGTGCAGATCCACGGCTCCAACTTCGACGAGTTCTTCTTCAAATAGGAGGAGCCTATGTACAGCCTGTCATCTGAATCTTCGGCGCTTGCAAGACACTCTGGCTCCTTTGGCAGGAGACCCCGCCTGGGCCTGTGGCTGGCCGCCCTTCCCCTGCTTCTACTGCTGCCGGCCTTCGCCCAAACGGATTCCGAGACCCCGCAGGGCGTGGATAGCGGCAACTATCACTACACCGGCTCCTTCGATCTGGGCTATCGCTTCGTGAACTCAAACGGCAGCCGCTCGGTGTATGACACCTTCGTGAACCAGCAGGAAGGGCCGCGCCTGCTGGAACAGACCATCAGCATGCGCTCGCTCGACCACAACGGCCTGCTCTTCGACAACCTGTTCCTGAGCAGCTTTGGCTGGGGCGGCGACCCGGAAAACGCCACCCGCCTGCGCCTCTCGAAAAACAAGTGGTACAACTTCAACGGCACCTTCCGCCGCGACCAGAATGTCTGGGACTACAACCTGCTGGCCAATCCCCTGAACCCGGTCAACACCTTCGTCCCCAACAACAACTCGCCGCATGAGTATCTGACCACGCGGCGCATGTACGACTACGGACTCACCATCCTGCCGCAGTCGGCGGTGCGCTTCCGCCTGGGCTATACCCGCAATAACATGGAGGGCCCGGCCTTCAGCACCATCCACCAGGGCACGGACACCATTCTGCTGCAAAACACGCGCACCCTGATGGACGGCTACCAGGCGGGCATCGACATCAAAGTCCTGCCCCGCACCAACATCAGCTACGACCAGTTCCTGCAGTATTACCGGGGAGACAGCTCCTGGTCGGACCAGAACCAGCTCTTCCAGCTGAGCAACGGCACGGGCGTGGACGCCGGCATCATTTACAACACCAGCGCCAACCAGCCCTGCGCCAACACCCCGACTCCGATTCTCGACACCACCACCGATCCCCCAACCCTAAAGTCGACCTGCAACGGCTATCTGAGCTATACCCGCTCCTCGCCGGTGCGGACCTCTTATCCCACCGAGCAGCTCACCCTGCAGTCAAGCTACTTCCGCTATGTCGACCTTTCGGCGCGGGCCTCCTACAGCTCGGCCGACACCAAGCTGGACAACTTCGCCGAGAGCTTCAACGGCCTGAGCACGCGCACCGCGGTGCGCGCCTTTGATGGGACGGGAGTGCTACGGGGCAAGCGCGTGGTGGCCAATGTGGACTTCGGCGTCACCGTGCATCTGACCGACAAGCTGCGCCTGACCGACAGCTTCCGCTTCTCCAACTTCCGCATCCCGGCGTTCTCCACCCAGGACACGCTGAACTTCTTTTCCGGCAGCACCGCCAACCTGTTGAACCCGGTGGTGACTTACGATGCCGGGCTGTGCCCGCCCACCTGCCCCACCCACAGCGCCAGCTCGCCGGCCGACGTCTCCTCCGCGCTCTATCAGCATTTCCTGCAGCAGGACTCGAAGTACAACACGGTGGAGCTGGAATACGACGTCAACAAGCGCATCGGCGGCCACATCGGCTACCGCTATAGCACCCGCGGCATCCACGAGCGGGTCACCTCCAGCGTGGACGAAGTGTTTTATCCCACCCTGCCCAACCGCGGCGACTGCGTCGGGCAGCCGCTCAACTCCGACGGCACCTGCAGCTTCGCCGACATCACCGAAGACGAGTCCGAGAGCATCGCCATCCATGAGCACTCCGGCTTGTTCGGCATCTGGGCCCATCCCAACGATGCCCTGCGCCTGAATTTTGACCTGGAGCTGCTCTCGGCGGACAATGCCCTCACCCGCATTTCGCCCCGCAATCTGCAGCGCTATAAGGGCCGGGCGCAGTACAAGGCGTCCAACTGGATGAATGTCTCCGGCTCGGTGAACCTGCTGGAAAGCCGCAACAACGTGACCGAGGTCGAACACCGCGAGCACGACCGCAACTACGGTTTTGCGGTGATGATGAACCCCAAGCCGCGCTTTGGCATGGAACTGGGCTACAACTACGACGATATTTATTCCACCACCAACATCTGCTATGTCATCACCAGCACCCCGCCGGCGAACTCCACCTTGTGCGGGGCGGGCACGCCGTATTTGTCGGCGGCCTCGCTGTACAGCAACAAGATCAACTTCGGCTATGTGAATTTCATGCTTAAGCCGGTGAAGCGGGCGACGCTCAACCTGGGTTACAACCTGACCAGCACCAGCGGCACCACCCTGATCCTGAGCCCGACCCCGGATTCGCTGGGGCCGCTGGGTTTGAACTTTCATAAGCCCACAGCCTCGTTAGACATTGCGCTGCTGCGCGGGTTGAGCTGGCGCACCGCCTGGAATTATTACGATTACAACGAGAAGTCGAGTCCGAGTCCGCTGGCGGCGCGGGACTTCCAGAGCAACTCGGCGACGCTTTCCTTGCGTTACGCTTTTTAGCGGCGTAGAAATAGCTTGGCCAGTTTCCTTGGGACAAACCGAGGATGAAGGAGAAAGGCATGACGATCAGTAAAACCCTGCAGTTCGGTGGTTTGACGGTGGCTCTGATGGTGGCAGTGCTGGGAAGCCGGCCTGCCTTCGCGGGAGCGGCGGAGACGTTTAAGGCCAAATGTGCGATGTGTCACGGAGCCGACGGCAAAGGCGACTCTCCTATGGGTAAAAAACTGGGGGTGCGGGACTTCACTTCGCCGGAGGTGCAGAAGGCGTCGGACGCTGATCTGATCGCCGTCACCAGCAAGGGCAAGAACAAGATGCCCGCCTATGAAAAGAGCCTGAGTGAAGCCGACATCAAGGGTCTCGTCGCCTACATTCGGGAGTTAGGAAAGAAGTAGCACCAGTAAGAAGTAAAAATAAGTAACCTGGACCTCTCATGACGACAGCCGCGGCTGCAAGGCTGGGGGTAGGTGTTCTTTTTTTACTGTGGTTGCCCTCTGCCGTAGCGCAAAAACCTTCTAACGATGACTGCCTGGCTTGCCACGGCGATTCCAGCCTGAGTAAAGAAGTAGAGGGCAAGCCAGTCAGTCTGTTCGTCAATCCCGACAAATTTACGCACTCCCTGCATGGCGGCATGTTTACCTGCGTGGATTGCCATACTGACATTAAGACTTCACCGCACGAAAACCCGCCTGCGAAAGTCTCCTGCGCGACCTGCCATAGCGATGCCCAGGCGGCTTATGAACGGGGGTTCCACGCCAAGGCGAAGGCCGGCGGAACGGCCCCGCGGGCGGTGTGTACCGACTGCCATGGCAGCCCGCATGAGCTGCTGCCGGCGAGCGACCCGCAATCCCGCACCAACCACGCCAATATTCCAGCGACCTGCGGCACCTGCCACAGCCAGAAATTCGTCATGGAGGCGAATGGGGGTAGTACGCAACCCTTTATGGCGTATCAGGAGAGCGTGCACGGGCGCGCCGTGGCCCATGGGGTGGAGAAGGCCGCGGTGTGCACGGATTGCCACGGGGCGCACGAAGTGCTGACCGCCGCCGACCCTAAATCGCCGATCTTCAAATTCAACGTGCCCCAGACCTGCGGGCGCTGCCATGAAGCGGTCCAGAAGGAATTCCAGAGCAGCATTCACGGGCAGGCCATCGCGCAAGGCCAGGGGCAGGCGCCGGTTTGCACCGACTGCCACGGCATCCATGCCATTAAATCGCATAACGATCCCAGCTCACCGGTGGCGGCGCAGAATCTAGCGCAAAACACCTGCGCCCGCTGCCATGAAGGCGTGCGCCTGTCGCAGGAATTTGGCTTTGAAGGAGCGCGCGTCTCCACGTATCTGGCCAGCTATCACGGGCTGGCCTCGAAGCGGGGATCGGCGGTGGTGGCGAACTGCGCCAGCTGCCACGGGGTACACAACATTCTGCCCTCCAGCGACCCGCGGTCCAGCATCGCTCCCGCCAATCTGGTGAAGACCTGCGGGCAGTGCCATCGCGGGGTCACGGAGAAATTTGTGGCTGCCAAAGTGCACGTCAATGCACCGCTCTCCGGCGATGCCGGCAGCATTGCGGTGCGCTGGGTGCGGCGGCTTTATGTGCCGCTGATTCTCCTGGTCATCGGCGGCATGTTTGTGCACAACTTCATTCTGTGGCGGTTTAAGGCCATACGCCACCGCCAGCACGCAGGGCCGCGGGTCACGCGCATGGACCGGGGGCAACGCACGCAGCACGCCGTGCTATTCAGTAGTTTCTTTGTGCTGGTGATTACCGGCTTTGCCCTGAAGTATCCCGACTCAGTGTTTTACTACCTCTCGCTGGGAATAAATGAAAACCTGCGCAGCCTGATCCATCGCCTGGCCGGCCTGGCCCTGATTGGGGCGGGGGCCTACCATGGCTTCTACATTCTGTTCCAGGGCGAGGGCCGGCGCATGCTGCGGGATATGTGGCCTTCCGCGACCGACCTGGCAGGGCTATGGGAGAACCTGCAGTACCACCTGGGACGCGCTCCCCAGAAGCCCGCATTCGGGCGCTTTAACTACGCGGAAAAAGCCGAGTATTGGGCGCTGGTTTGGGGCACCCTCGTGATGGCCGCCACCGGAATCATGCTGTGGGCGAAAGTTATCGTGGGCAACCTGATGCCGCGCTGGTGGCTGGATGTGGCCACAGCGATCCATTTCTACGAAGCCATCCTCGCCACTCTGGCCATCCTGGTGTGGCATTTCTACCAGGTGTTCTTTGACCCCGATGTGTATCCCATGAACTGGGCGTGGTGGGACGGCAAGATGCCGCTCCACCACTACGAAGAGGAGCACGCGCTGGATAGCGAGACCCTGCAAAGCGTCCACCGGGAGCCGATTGCCGCCGAAGCCCCGGAGAACGCGCCGCCTGCCCCCCCCGATCCCCCCGGACGGCCCGAGTCCGGAGAAGAGAAACCATGAGTGCGGAAGCCGAGAAACCCGAACCGGTGAGCCAACGCCTGCGTCGATTGCTACGCAATCCCATCAGCATGGCGGGCACGGCGCTGGCGGTGGTCAGCATCGCCAATATTTTCCTGTTCTTTTTGATTGACCTGATCGCGGAGCGGTCCAGTCCTTATATCGGCATCCTGGCCTACATGATCGCGCCTGGATTTCTGGTGTGCGGGCTGGCGCTGATTGCTTTCGGGGCGTGGCGGCAAAGAAAGAAATTAGTGGCGGGCGGCCCGGAAGAAAGCATGCCCTATCCGCGGATCGATCTGAACGATCCCGGGCAGCGCAGCGCGGTCATTTCCTTTGTGGGATTTTTGATTGTGTTTGTCACCCTCAGCGCGGCGGGCAGCTATAAGGCCTTCGAGTACACCGAGTCGGTGCAGTTCTGCGGGCAGACCTGCCACACCGTGATGCATCCCGAGTACACCGCTTATCAGCTCTCCCCGCATGCCCGGGTCACCTGCGTGGAGTGTCACGTGGGGTCAGGGGCCTCGTGGTATGTGAAATCCAAGCTGTCGGGGGCGCGGCAGGTATTTGCGGCGGCCTTCAACACCTTTCCCCGTCCCATTCCCACACCGGTGCACAATCTGCGCCCCGCGCAAGACACCTGCGAGCAGTGCC
The DNA here is from genome assembly GCA_018268755.1 of Acidobacteriota bacterium. Classification (GTDB taxonomy): domain Bacteria; phylum Acidobacteriota; class Terriglobia; order Terriglobales; family Acidobacteriaceae; genus KAN-5. The sequence goes on along the minus strand of JAFDVW010000011.1, from coordinate 32,379 downwards.
ACTGGCCCAAGAAGTTCTACGGCGCCCAGCTGAAGGTTTTCACGCATTACTCCAGCGACGAGAAGAACACGCCCCGCCAAATTCGCATGCTGATCAAGACGGGCGGAGGCGACCCGGCGACCGGCGCGCCGGAAGGCATTCACTGGCACATGAACATCGCCAACGAGATTGACTATGTGGCGACCGATGAGAAGCGCCAGGTCATCCCTTACATTTACGTCAAAGACATGCAGGGCCGGGTCACGGAATATTTTTCCCAGGACCCCAACCTGAACAAGGAGCAGGTCGTCAAACAAGCGCGGCGGCGCATGGATTGCGTGGACTGCCACAACCGCCCCACGCACATTTATATTCCTCCCGACCTGGCGGTGGACCAGTCCTTGCTGGCGCGCCGGTTGGACGCTTCCCTGCCCTTTATCAAGCAACAGGCGGTCACCGCCCTGACCGGCGACTACCAGACGACGGAGGGCGCGGTACAGAAGATCGCGGAATCGATCCCGGCCTTCTACGAGAGCAAGTATCCGGAGATCGCGAAAAGCAAGCAGCTGGAAATCCGCAACGCAGTGGAGGAGGTCCAGCAGATTTTCCGCCGCACCACCTTCCCGGAAATGAAGCTGAACTGGCAGACCCACCCCAACAACCTGGGACATTTCTACTTCAATGGCTGCTTCCGCTGCCACGATGGGCAGCATGTGAGCGCGCAGGGCAAGGTGATCAGCAAGGAGTGCAACATCTGCCACACCCTTATGGGGCAGGAAGAAGGCGGGGTAAGCGTGGCGGCGGCGCCGAAAATCAACTTTCAGCACCCGGTGGACCTGGGCGACATGACCCAGGTGAATTGCAGCGATTGCCACAGCGGCGGTAACGGTCCGTAAGGGACTTCAGGACTGCAACAAGCGTTCCAGGGCGGCTTTATTGCGGATGGTCAAGGTGGCGCCTTTGACCTGCAGCAGCTGCTTCTTCTTGAAATCAGAGAACAGGCGGCTCACCGTCTCACGCGTGGTGCCGATCATCTCGGCGATCTCTTCATGGGTCAGGGTCAGGCGCAGCTGCGCGCCGCCGTTGTTGGCGGGCTCAGAAGACCAGGAGAGCAAAAGCTTGGCGAATTTCTCGGCCGGCGAGCTGGTCAAACCTAAGGTGCGGATCTCCTCATACGCGGTGTAGTAATTGCGGCTGAGCTGCTCGGCCACCCGCACCGCCACTTCGCCGTGATCCCGCAAGAACTGCAGAAAGGCATCGCGGGCGATAAAGTTGGCCTGGCCCGGCTCGAACATTTCCGCCGTGACCTCATAAGGCCGGTTGGAAATGGTGGCGTTGAGACCCAGCACATCGCCCGGCTCGGCGATTTTAGTGATGATGGTTTTGCCTTCCTTGGAAGAGGTGGAAAGCTTGACCTTGCCGCCGCATAAGACAAAGACCCCGCGCGGCTGCTGCCCTTCGATGAAGAGCATGGCCGATTTGGGATAGATGGCGGTGGACTTGATTTCGTTGAGCCGCTGCAGCGTGGAGGATGGCAGATTACAAAAGAGATGTTCTTCCCGTACGGGACAGGTCACACAATTATCAATAATGTTCAGGCCATAAGGAGCGCGCATTTTCCCCTGCCTCTTGTTGTCATTGTAGCATTTTCCCTGTGATTTCAATCACGAAAAGCCGTGCGCTCCGGCACGGTACCCCCCGGACAATCCTACGAAAATGAAGACGTTGCAAGGCATGGTTGGTAAGACTTGAAGGGGGGCCTATGAGCGGAGTTACGGAACTGCACGCACCGGAAGTAAAAAATCAGGGCAAGACGGACAGTGTGCCGTCGCCCATCCCGGCGCTGCAACCGACTTTTTTCAGGGACATCCTGTTGGAAGTCGACGGTAAGGAAAAGCGCCGCCGCGGGTTGGCAACGTTTTCTTCAGTGGTGTTGCAGTGTCTCTTACTGGGCATCATGTTGATCATCCCCTTGATGTTCACGGAAGCCCTCCCCAAGCAGCAATTGCTGACCTTCCTGGTGGCCCCCCCGCCACCTCCGCCACCCCCGCCCCCGGCGGCCGCCGCTGCGGTCCAGGTGGTGCGGCGGATTGAGAGCGACTTTTCCAATGGTCAGCTGCGCACTCCCAGCCGGATTCCGGAGAAGGTGCAGATGATCAAGGAAGAAGAAGCGCCGCCGCAGGGTCTCTCCACGGGTGGCGTGATCGGAGGAGTGCCGGGCGGCATCCCCGGCGGACAGCTGGGAGGCGTCATTGGTGGAATCATCAGTTCCACCAACAACACCGCCATGGTCCCGAAACTGGCCGCCTCCGTTCCCAAACGCATCCGGGTGTCTCAGGGTGTCACCAAGGGCCTGCTGGTACGCAAGGTAGAGCCGATTTATCCGAAGATCGCGGCTGCCGCGCGCATTCAGGGGATCGTGGTGCTGAGCGCCGTCATCTCGAAGACCGGAGAAATCCAGAACCTGGAAGCCGTGTCCGGCCACCCCATGTTGGTGCCGGCCGCCATCGCCGCCGTAAAACAGTGGCAGTACCGTCCCTTCCTGCTCAATGGCGAGCCCCTGGAAGTGGAAACCACGGTTACGGTGACATTCCAGCTGTCCAACTGAAACTCATGTTCCCGGTGGAGAACGACGATGCAGGTGGGAGATTGTTATGGAAACAGGACATCAATTTCGCGTAGTGGCATGGTGGGCCTCCGGCCGGGCCGGACTGGCCAAATCCGATACCGCGCCGAATGCCATCCACTTCACCGCCCCGGTGGCGTTCGGAGGTTATGAAGGCCGCTGGACCCCGGAAGACCTTCTGTTGTGCTCGCTGGCCAGCTGCTATACCACTACGTTCCGCACGCTGGCGGAACGCTCGTCCTTCGAATACACCGACCTGCAAACCGAAGTGACGGGCGCGGTGGAACGGAAGGGGGCGGAATACGGCTTTTCCGAAATCGTGATTCGGGTCCACCTGCTGATCTCGCGCGCGGAGGAGCAGGAACGTGGCCTGAAATTGCTGCAAAAAGCCAAGGCAGCATGCCTGGTGTCCCGCGCCTTGGCCGTGCCGCAAACCTTTGAAACCTCTGTAACCCTCCCGTCGGTAACGTCCGTCTGCTAACTGCGAGGAAGACTTGCCGCATGGCAGGTCTTCCTCATTTTCGCTTTCCGGTCCCCGGCCAGGAAAGTGGAAGGAGCACTCGCCATGAAGTCCGTTCCAATTCCCCCAAAAAAGGGCCTCCCCGTCGCCGAAATCCTGGCTGGGGACCCGGTGTGCAAGATGGCGCAGGAAGTCCACCAGAAGATTGCGGAAAGGGCCTACGAATTCTTTTGCGCCTCCGGCTGTACCCATGGTCATGACATCCACGACTGGCTGCAGGCGGAGCGCGAAGTGTTGAAACCAATCCCGGTAGAGGTCTCGGAGACCGCCGTAGAGATCACCATCCGCGCGGAAGTTCCCGGATTCCTCCCCAAAGACATCGCTTTGGGTGTGGAGGAGGGGCGGTTCTACATCCATGCCCAACCGGGAGAGCAGGCAGCCTCTAGCCGCAGCAGTAGAGAACCTCTGGAAGCGGCGTTGCCCGCCTTCCGGGTGGTGGACCTTTCCACTGCCGTGGACCGCAAACATGTACGCGCCTGGCTGGCGGATGGGGTGGTGGAGATCGTCTTGAGCAAGGTGGCGGAGCCCGGCCAAAAGCTGGTGCTGTCGCACGCTGCCTAGACCGCGAAAAAAACCGAAGTGCTAGGGAAGCGGCCCGGCCCAGCGCAAGCGGAATAGCTTGCGCGGGCTGGGTCTTTGCCTGTTTGTGACCGCGATCACACCGAGCGATGATGGCGCGCATAGGCGCAGCCCCCGGGAAAATGGGACATTGAAGCCACGTGGGAGGTGTCTCATGAAGATCGTCGAGGCCAGCAAACGAATCCTAATGAACCGTGTTCTGTTTGCCACCGACTTTTCTCCCAACTCCAATGCGGCGTTGCCCTATGCCTTGGCCATCGCGCATCAATACGACGCCAAACTTTATGCTGCGCACGTGTTATCGCCGGACGCCTACCTCTTCGCCTCGCCGGAAAGCTGGCCGGCGCTCCGGGAACAGACGGAACTGGAACAACAGGAAGTGGTGGCCCAACTGGAGGCCCAGCTGCGCGGAGTGCCCCACCAGGTCATGAGCCCGGTGGGCGACATCGCGGACGTACTGTTCCGGCTGATTCGTGATCATCAGATTGATTTACTGGTGCTGGGCACGCATGGGCGCACGGGACTGTCCAAACTTCTGCTGGGGTCGGTCGCGGAGAAGCTGTTTCGCCAGTCCTCCTGCCCCGTCTTGACCGTGGGCCCGCAGGTTCCGCGCAGCGATAAGCCGGTCGCCGAATTCAACCGCATTCTCCTGGCCACCGACTTCAGCGACGAGTCGCTGGTAGCGGTGCCCTACGCCATTTCCCTGGCCCAGGAACACCAATCCCGGCTCACCCTGATGCATGTGCTGGAGCAGGCGCAGGGCGGGACGGTGGACTTCGACTCCAACGCGGAGTTTTCCATTCGTCGCTTGCGGGAGCTGGTGCCGGCCGATCAGGAGATGTGGTTCCAGCCTGATTTCGTGGTGGAATTCGGGGCCACCGACAAGCAGATTCTGAAGGTCGCCGCCGAGCACCAGGCGGACCTGATCGTGGTAGGGGTGCGGGCCTTGCCCAGCGTCTCCTCCATGGCCACCCATTTTGGCTACAGCAAAGCACAACTGATCGTTTCCCATGCCAGTTGTCCGGTATTGACGATTCGCGGATGAAGCATGGAATTCCCCTTTCGGCAATGGGGAAAAGCAAAATGCCGATGAAGTCTAGCGCCAAGACCACGACTGGAGCCTTATTATGATCTCGGACGTCAGCCCACAAGAACAGGCAATCAAACATATGCAGGAAAGAACCAGCAAGAAGCAAGGATTGGATGCGCTGTTTTCTCCCGAGACGGTGGCGGTCATTGGCGCCACCGACCGCCCGGGCACAGTGGGCCGCACGGTCCTGCAAAACCTCCTCGTCCCGGCCTTTCATGGCCGGGTATATCCGGTGAACCCGCAGAAAACTGAGGTCCTGGGCGCAAAAGCTTACAAGAGCGTCCGCGATCTGCCGGAGAGCATTGACCTGGCGGTGCTGGCCACGCCGGCCGCCACCATTCCCGCCCTAGTGGACGAGTGTGTCCAGGCGCAGGTGAAATCGGCGGTGGTGATTTCCGCCGGCTTCAAGGAACGTGGGGCGGAAGGCGTTGAACTGGAGCGGCAGATCCAGGAAAAGCTGAAGAACAGTCCACTGCGCTTGATCGGCCCCAACTGCCTGGGGGTGATGAATCCGGTGCTGGGCATGAATGCCACCTTCTCCAAGGACGCGCCCAAGGCCGGGAATGTGGCCTTTCTGAGCCAGAGCGGGGCGCTGCTGACCGCCATCCTGGACTGGAGCCACAAAGAAGACGTCGGCTTCAGCGCCATCGTTTCCACCGGCTCAATGCTCGACGTAGGCTGGGGCGACCTGATCGACCACTTCGGCAACGATCCGCACACCAAGAGCATTCTGATTTACATGGAGTCCGTGGGCGAGGCGCGCTCGTTCATCTCGGCGGCCCGCGAAGTGGCCCTGACCAAACCCATCCTGGTCATCAAAGCGGGGCGGTCGGAAGCCGCGTCGAAAGCGGCCGCTTCCCACACCGGAGCCTTGACCGGAAGCGATGAAGTGCTGGATGCGGCTTTCCGGCGCTGCGGCGTGTTGCGGGTGCAGAACATCGCCGACCTGTTCTACATGGCGGAGGTGCTGGGCAAGCAGCCCCGCCCCAAAGGACCACGCTTGACCATTCTTACCAATGCCGGCGGCCCCGGCGTGCTGGCCACCGACTCGCTGGTGGCCAACAACGGAGAGTTGGCCAAATTGTCGGACACCACCATGGCGAAACTGGACGCCTTCCTGCCCGCGCACTGGAGCCATGGCAATCCCGTCGATGTGCTGGGCGACGCCAGCTCGGAACGTTATGCCCAGGCCATCGAATTGGCGGCCCAGGACCCTAACAGCGATGGCTTGCTGGTGGTGCTGGCCCCCCAAGGCATGACCAACCCTTCGGAGATCGCCGCACACCTGAAGCCCTATGCGGCCTCCTCGGGAAAACCGCTTCTGGCCAGCTGGATGGGAGGGACCAGCGTGGCGGAAGGCGAGGCCATCTTGAACAGCGCGGGAATTCCCACCTTCCCCTTCCCCGACACCGCGGCCCGCGCCTTTACCTATATGTGGCGCTACACCTACAACCTGCAAAGTTTGTATGAGACGCCCAGCCTGGCGGAAGGGCCCGAGATCAACCATGCCACGCAGATGGGCGTGGAAGGGATGATCGAAAAAGTGCGGCAAAACGGCCGTACCCTGCTCAACGAATTTGAGTCCAAGGAACTGTTGGCGCGCTACGGCATCCCCACGGTCAAGACGGTCATTGCGCAGACGGAAGACGAAGCCGCCCGGCTGGCCACAGAGATTGGCTTTCCGGTCGTGCTGAAGCTGTTTTCCGACACCATCACCCACAAGACCGATGTGGGGGGAGTGAAATTGAATCTGGCCAGCGAAGAGGCGGTGCGCCATGCCTATCGCGCCATCCAGACTTCGGTTGCGGAAAAAGTGGGAGCGCAGCACTTTGCCGGGGTCACGGTGCAGCCCATGATCAAACTGGACGGCTATGAACTGATCCTGGGCAGCAGTGTGGACCCGCAATTCGGCCCGGTAATTCTGTTCGGATCGGGAGGACAGCTGGTAGAAGTGTATAAGGACCGGGCCCTGGCCCTGCCCCCGCTGAATACGACCCTGGCCCAGCGCATGATGGAGCAGACGCAGATCTTCAAGGCCCTGAAGGGAGTGCGGGGACGCAAGGCGGTCGATCTGTTGGCGCTGGAGAGTCTGCTGGTGCGCTTCAGCCAGCTGGTCATCGAACAATCCGCCATCGCGGAAATTGACATCAACCCGCTGATCGCCTCCCCCAACGGCTTGCTGGCGCTCGATGCCCGCGTGGTGCTGCACGATCCGGGCAAACAGAAGAGCGTACCCAAGCCGGCCATCCGTCCCTATCCTCTGCAGTATGTGACCCACACCCAACTGAAGGACGGCACCCCGGTCACCATCCGTCCCATCCGGCCGGAGGACGAGCCCTTGATGGCAGAGTTCCATCGCACGCTTTCCGACCGCACCGTCTATCTGCGCTACTTTGCTTCGCTCAGCTTGAGCAGCCGCATCGCCCATGAGCGGCTCTTGCGCATCTGCTTCGGTGACTATGAGCGCGAGATCGTGCTGGTGGCGGAACTCCACACCCCCCAGACCGGCGCCCGCCGCATTCTCGGAGTCGGACGGCTGAACAAAGTGCAGTCGCGCAGCACGGCGGAAGTAGCCATCCTGGTGGCCGACGAATTTCAAGCCCGCGGCCTGGGCTTCCAGCTGCTGAGCCGGGTGGTGCAGGTGGCCCGCGAAGAGAAGCTGACCCGGGTCCGCTCGGAGATGCTGCATGACAACCTTGCCATGCAGATCTTATCCAAACGAGTGGGCTTTGAACTGCGCAGCCACGGCAGCAGCGAATCCATCGAGGCGGTCATGGACCTGTAGATTTCCGCCCCGGCCTGGACCTTTGTCCCCCCCTATGTCGTAGTGTCGGCATCCGGTTCCCAAATTGGGAGCCGGATGTGACTTCAATCACACCCCTCTGTGAACAGCGTTAGCGACACTTTCCCACCCCTGCGGCATGCTGGTGTCAGATCCCGGACGTGACATACCAAGGGGACGGCACAGAGGCACTCATGACGCGTAAGTTCAAGACGATGGACGCAAACGAGGCGGTCGCCAACGTGGCATATCGCCTGAATGAAGTGATTGCGATCTACCCCATTACCCCCTCTTCGCCCATGGGCGAATGGGCCGACCAGTGGGCATCCGAAGACGTACCCAACATCTGGGGGACGGTGCCGCGGGTGGTGGAAATGCAGAGCGAAGGCGGGGCCGCCGGAGCGGTGCATGGGGCACTGCAAACTGGATCGCTGGCCACCACCTTCACCGCGTCGCAGGGCNNCTGCTGCTGATGATCCCCAACATGAACAAGATCGCGGGCGAGCTGTCGCCGACGGCTTTCCACGTCTCGGCGCGCACCTTGGCCACGCATGCCCTTTCGATTTTTGGCGACCACTCAGACGTGATGTTTTGCCGGACCACGGGCTTCGCAATGCTAAGTTCCAATTCGGTCCAGGAGAGCATGGACCTGGCGCTGATTGCGCACGCCGCCTCCCTGGAATCGCGGATTCCTTTTCTGCATTTTTTTGACGGTTTCCGGACGTCGCACGAAGTCAACAAGATCGAGGTCCTCTCGGAAGACGACCTGCGGGCGCTGATCAATCTCGACCGGGTGCTGGAGCACCGGCAGCGCGCCCTTTCTCCCGACCACCCGGTGATTCGCGGCACGGCCCAGAATCCGGACGTATTCTTTCAATCGCGGGAAGCGGTGAACCCCTTCTATGCCGCCTGCCCGGCCAAAGTGCAGGCGGTGATGGACCAGTTCGCCAAATTGGTGGGACGGTCATATCACTTGTTCGACTACGTGGGCGCGCCGGACGCGACGCACGTAGTGGTCATGATGGGCTCGGGCGCGGAAGCTGCGCATGAGACGGTGGAACACCTGGTCGCTGCGGGGCGGAAAGTGGGCCTGCTGAAAGTCCGGCTGTACCGGCCTTTCTCGGTCTCACACTTCCTGGCAGCCCTCCCCCCCAGTGTCCAAAGCATTACGGTACTGGACCGCACCAAGGAAGCCGGAGCGGCCGGGGATCCACTGTATCTCGATGTGGTGAACGCCTTGCAGGAAGGCATCAAGCAGAACCTGAAACGGCCGGCGGTCACTCCGGTCGTGCTGGGTGGACGCTATGGGCTCTCTTCCAAGGAATTCACCCCGGCCATGGTCAAGGCGGTGTATGACAACCTGCAGGGCACGCCCAAAGACCACTTCGTCGTAGGCATTGAGGACGACGTGGAGCACAGCAGCCTGAGTTACGATCCCGAGTTCTCCATCGAACCGGACAACGTGGTGCGGGCGTTGTTCTACGGGCTGGGGGCCGACGGCACAGTCGGAGCCAACAAGAACTCCATCAAGATCATTGGCGAGAACACGGAGAACTATGCCCAGGGATACTTCGTGTATGACTCCAAGAAATCGGGGGCCATGACGGTCTCGCATCTGCGCTTCGGGCCCAACCCGATTCACTCCAGCTACCTTATTTCCAAGGCCAACTTTGTGGCCTGCCACCAGTGGATCTTCCTGGAACGCTACGACATGCTGAGCTCTCTGGTGGAAGGTGGCGTGTTTCTGCTGAACAGTCCGTTCGGGCCGCAGGAAGTCTGGGAGCATCTGCCGCGCCAGGTGCAGGAACAGATCATCCGCAAGAAGGCGCGGTTTTACGTGATTGACGCCTATCAGGTGGCGCGCGATACCGGCATGGGATCGCGCATGAACACCATCATGCAGGTATGTTTCTTCGCCATATCCAAGGTCCTGCCCCGGGAAGAGGCGATCGAAGCCATCCGCCAATCCATCCGCTACACCTACGGGCGTAAAGGCGAAGAGGTCGTACAGAAGAACCTGCGCGCGGTGGACGAGACGCTCGCCCACTTGCACGAAGTGAAGGTACCGGCAAAGGCCACCAGCCCCGTCGAGATGCCGGAGCCGTTTTCCAAACAGGCCCCCAAGTTTGAGCGCGAGGTGCTCGGACGTATATACGCCGGCCACGGCGATGAACTTCCCGTGAGCGCTTTTCCGGTGGACGGCACTTTTCCAACCGGCACGACGAAATGGGAAAAGCGCAACCTCGCGCTCGAGATCCCCGTATGGGACACCAAGACCTGCATCCAGTGCGGCAAGTGCGCCATGGTGTGCCCGCACGCCGTGATCCGGATCAAGGTCTACGACCCGAAACTTCTGGCCAACGCGCCCGCCACCTTCAAGGCGGCCGACGCCCGCGATAAAGAGTGGCATGGCATGAAGTACACCATTCAGGTGGCGCCGGAGGATTGCACCGGCTGCGGCATTTGCGTGGATGTCTGCCCCGCCAAAAACAAGAGCGAAACCCGGCTGAAGGCGATCAACATGGAGGCACAGCCGCCGTTGCGCGCCCCCGAGGCGGAAAACTGGGAGTTCTTCCTGAAACTGCCGGAGATCGACCGGCGCAACATCAAGCTCACCACCATCCGCCAGCAGCAGGTACAAGAACCGCTGTTTGAGTTCTCCGGGGCCTGCTCGGGATGCGGCGAAACCCCCTATCTGAAGCTGGTTTCGCAACTGTTCGGCGATCGCACGATCATCGCCAACGCCACCGGCTGCTCTTCCATCTATGGCGGCAATCTGCCGACCACGCCCTGGGCCAAGAATGCCGAAGGCCGCGGTCCCGCCTGGTCGAACTCGCTGTTTGAAGACAACGCCGAGTTTGGGCTGGGGTTCCGCGTCTCCATCGACAAACAAGCCCAGTTCGCCCGCGAGCTGGTGCGGCGGCTGGCCCATGAAATCGGCACGGAACTGGCCGACGATCTGTTGCGTGCGGCGCAGAAGGACGAAGCGGAAATCTACGAACAGCGCCAACGGGTGGCGCTGCTGAAAGAGAAGCTGCAGTCCGGCAAGTCTCCGGAAGCCAAGCAGCTGCTGGCGGTGGCCGACATGCTGGTGAAGAAGAGCGTGTGGATCGTCGGCGGAGACGGCTGGGCGTATGACATTGGCTACGGCGGCCTGGACCACGTATTAGCGAGTGGCCTCAACGTCAACCTCCTGGTGCTCGATACCGAGGTTTACTCCAATACGGGAGGACAAGCGTCCAAGTCCACTCCCCGGGCCGCCGTGGCCAAATTTGCCGCCGGAGGCAAGGCGGCGCGCAAAAAGGACCTGGGCCTGATCGCCATGAGCTACGGCAACGTGTATGTGGCCTGCGTGGCCATGGGAGCCAAAGACGAGCACACGCTGAAGGCGTTCCTGGAAGCTGAGGCCTATGACGGACCCAGCATCATCATCGCTTACTCGCACTGCATTGCCCACGGCATCAACATGACGACGGCCATGACCGACCAGAAGGCAGCCGTGGAATCGGGCCAGTGGCTGCTCTACCGCTATAACCCGGAGCGGCAGCTCACGGGAGAGAATCCCCTGCTGCTCGATTCCCGCGCTCCCACCCGCAAAGTACGGGAGTTCCTGCAGCAGCAGACCCGCTTCCAGATGCTGACCAAGAGCCACCCCGACGACGCCAAGCGGCTGTGGGCGCAGGCGCAGGAAGACGCGGACATCCGCTACCACCTCTATGAGTACCTGGCCCAGCGCAAGTCTGGACCGCCGGTGAAAGCGGCCCAGGAACCAGCGCCGGCACCGCATCCGGAAAAAGTGGCGCACTAGGGAACAGCAGGATTTCGCGAGGAGCAGACATGATCGACCTGAGCACAGAGTACCTGGGGTTGACACTTCGGACGCCGTTAGTGGCCTCGGCTTCCCCACTTTCCCACGAACTGGACAGCATCCGCCGCCTGGAAGATGCGGGCGCTTCCGCGGTAGTGCTGTACTCACTGTTCGAAGAACAATTGCGTCAGGAAAGCGTCCTGCTGGAACATAACCTGGCGGCCGGCACGGAAAGCTTCGCCGAATCGCTCACCTACTTTCCCCGCCAGGAAGAATTCCATACTGGGCCGGAAGGCTACCTGGAGCATATCCGGAAGACCAAGGCAGCGGTCGATATCCCGGTCATTGCCAGCCTGAACGGGGCGAGCCTGGGGGGGTGGGCCGACTATGCTCATCGCATCGAACAAGCCGGGGCCAATGCGCTGGAGTGCAATATCTATTTCCTGCCTACCAACCCCGCCATGTCTTGTGCCCAAGTGGAAGACATTTATGTCGACATTCTGCGCGAGGTCAAACTGGCGGTAAAGATCCCGGTGGCGGTGAAACTGAGCCCCTACTTCAGCAACATGGCATTCATGGCGCAGCGACTGGACGAAACCGGCGCCAATGGTCTGGTGTTGTTCAACCGCTTCTATCAGCCGGATATTGATCTGGAAACTCTGGAACTACGTCCCAATGTACTGCTGAGCACGCCCCAGGACCTGCGGCTTCCCCTGACCTGGATTGGCATCTTATATGGGCGAGTGAAGGCCGACCTGGCCGCCACCAGCGGGATCCACCAGGCTGAAGATGTGATCAAGATGCTGTTGGTGGGAGCCAAGGTGACCATGATGTGCTCCATCCTGCTGCGCGAAGGACATGACCATATCCGTCTGGTGGAACGGCTAGTAGAGCAATGGCTGGCCGACCACGAGTATGAATCGGTGCGGCAACTGCAAGGCAGTATGAGCCAAATTCGCAGCGCCGACCCTGCGGCCTTTGAGCGGGCGCAATATATGCGGGCGGTCAAGGGGATCCAGTACTTGCGTCTGGACGACCCGTCGTGGAGGTATCTGCGAGAAGACTGAAGCCGCCATGTGATTCTGGTCACGCTCTGACGTAAGACAAAACACAGCCGAAAGCGGTCGCGGCCGCGACAATGGAAATGGAATTTTGCAGAAAGGAGCTCCGCGCGGAGGCACGTCATGACAACAATGGAACTGGAAAAGAGCATTTCGTTTAAGAACATTCTGGTCGCTACGGATTTTTCTGAAGCCTCGCGGCGCGCGCTGGAGTGTGCCACGGCCATCGCCGGCGGCCATGAAGGACAACTTTTCATCCTGCACGCCATGCCCTCGGAAGCCCGCATGCCGATCCCGCTCGATCCCCTGCCGGTAACGCTGGATCGCCCGCTGGCTGAGGCCCAGCAACACCTGGAAGAGCTTAAGGGGATGGAAGCCTTGCGCGAAATTCCCCACGAGGAAGTCGTGGAGCGCGGACCGGTGGTGGAAGTAGTCACCAACTTTGTGCGCAAGCACCACATTGACCTGCTGATCGTCGGGACGCACGGGCGGACCGGCCTGAAAAAGCTGGTCCTGGGCTCGGTGTCGGAGGAGCTGTTCCGCAGCGCTCCCTGCCCCGTCCTGACGGTAGGCCCCTCCGCCGAACCGGGCCGGGGCGTACGCCGGGTGCTCTTCGCCACGGATTTTGGACACGCTTCGCGACAAGCCCTCCCTTATGCCATTGAGTTTGCCAACAAGCGCAACGGCGAGTTGATCCTCCTGCACCTGGTTCCACCCATGCCAGTGGAGTACGTTGGCCCCTTCTGGTATCCCGGGACCGACGTCGTGGAGCGGCAGGAAGCCAGCCAGCGCAAAGCCATGCAGCAGTTGCGCGAGCTGTTGCCCAGCGACCACGGCTTGACGTGCCATGTGGAGCGGGTCGTGGAAAACCATCTGGTGCCGGAAGGGATCCCGCGCTTCGCGGCCGAGCGCAACGCGGACCTCATCGTTCTGGGCATCAAAGAGTCTGGCCTGGGGGCGCCACGCCTCACCGCGCACATGCCCTGGGCCACTGCGCACGACGTTGTGTGCCGTGCCCACTGCCCGGTATTGACGATCCGGGCCTGAGCACACGACCGAGTGCTTACGGCCGGGCGCGCTCGAGCGTGTCCGTCATCGCAGGCGCAGGCCAGGTTGTGGTTCCCCGCACGCTGGGAACATCCTCCTGGCCGGCCGGTTCTTCGGAGCAACGAAGAGCTGAGGACGGCCCTCTGGAAGCCGCGCCCGGCCTGAATTTCTCCCTGGCGAACGACGCCGGGTTTTTCTCCCGTTCCTTGCACACATCCAACCTAACCACCCGGCCTGGCCTCAGGTCAGACCGATCAGCAGGCATGAGGCGATCCATGGGCCACGAAATCGAACCACAGATATTTCTGCGCAAGCGGCTGCAAAGTTTAGGGTTCACGGCAGGAAGCCGGGCACATCTTTACGGAGAAGAGTTCGCCTTTACCTCCGACCCGGCCCCGGATGGAAAGGGGTTCAGCATCATGGGAGTCGCGCGGAAATCGGGACAGCTGCGCAACGTTCCAATCCCAATTTCCATCGTTCGAACCATTGAGCAGGAATTGCACCTCATGCAGCACCCCAAAAACGCCGCTTAGGCGGGATCGGGCAAAGGCACAGCAGCCATTCCCAGGTCGAGGGCGCGGACCTAGACCGAGTCGTGTCTTTCGCCTTCGGGGGGTGCGCTGAAGCGGGGGTCGCGGGTCTCGTCGCGTACCGCGCTCAGTGCCGAAACCACTTCGCGCAGGTAATATCCGACCGCCCCCAGCAGGCAGAGCATCGATAGGACGAACACCGCCACCGCCAGCAGGGCGGCATGCTTCCAATAGAGGCCCAAGCCTAAAAGCAGACAGGAAACGATGGCCCCAACCAGCGAAACCAGGGCAAACAGAAAGCAACGGCGAATCCATTCCGCGCGTCGCTCAATCAGGATGATCTGCTCGGTATAGACGCCGGCCTCTTCCAGGCGGGCGGCGCGGGTCGCGTCATAGCGGGCACGGGCGTATTGCCGCAGGCGGGCGACGATACCCATCAGCCGCACGTTGATGGACAGAATCAGAAGCGAAATGGCGGAAACAAAGATAGCCGGTGCGACGAAAGCTTGAAATAAGCGAGTGATGTTTTCCATCAACGGTATTCTCTTTCCTCCCTGGCGGGAAGCGCGCTCTGTACCTGCTCCAGCACCATGGCCACCACCTGCGGCAGGCCGGCCTGCACCTCCACCGATAGCCCTTCTCCGTGGTCGAAGCAGGCCCCACACAGGGTAATAGCGCAGGCTTCCGGCGATCGACCGTAGAGTTCCCGGGCCAGACCGAGGAGGGCTGCGGGAGAAAACTCGTGGGAAAAAGCGGCAGCAGCCGGGCCCGGCGACACCGCTTCCCGGCGAAGTTCTCCAGGACGTCCCTCGCAGGCTGCATCCAGAAATATGACGGCCTGGGCCTGGCTCACGGGTACCGCCAGTTCCGGGGTCAGCTGGTGTTGAACCATGATCTTGACTTCCGGCGGCAGCTGCCGGAGGGACAACGCCTCAGCGACACGCCAAGCCATCCCGTCGTCGCAGCGCAGCGGGTTCCCACAGCCGATGATCAGCACTGGCGCCATCGCATTCAGGGGCGGGCCACTTCATCTACGATCTCGCCCGAGGGCGCCACCAGCTGCACCCGCAAAGCCATCTGGCCGGCGGCATGGGTGGAACAGCTCAAGCAGGGATCGTAGGTGCGGATAACGGCCTCGACCCGGTTTAGCATGCCCGGCTCCAGCTTATCGCCGCGAACAAAATGCCGGGCCACTTGCAGCACGCTGCGGTTCATCGCCAGATTGTTCTGGCCGGTGGCGATGATCAGATTCGCCCAGCGAACCAGTCCATGATCGTCGATCTTATAGTGGTGAAACAAGGTGCCGCGTGGGGCCTCGGAAGCGCCCACGCCCTCCTGGGCATTGGGCTCGGCCACGGCGCGCACATGCTTGGAAAGAATTTCAGGGTCAGTCAACAGTTGCTCCATGCGCTCAATGCAGTAGAGCAGCTCAATTAAACGCGCCTGATGATAGTGGAAAGAACTGAGGATCGCGGCGCGCTGCAGTTCCTTGAATTCGGCCAGCTCCTGATCGGCGCGCTCGGTGCCACAGCGATCGGCCACATTCAGCCGGGCCAGCGGGCCCACGCGATACATGCCGTCAGGATAGCCCTTGGGCTTGTAATAAGCGGACTTCAGGTAGCTCCAGGACTCGACTTTTTCGCCCAGATAATCGAAATAGCGCGCCGGGCTCAACCCGTCCGCCACCAAGGTGGCGGTGGCGTCACCGATGCGCAACTTGCCGTCATAGAAAGCAATGCTGCCATCTTCCTTCACCGTACCCAGAAACAACGACGGGAAGTTCCCGAAAGCGGCAATCTCTTCACGAAAACTTCCGGTCACCTGCTTGAACCAGGAGATGGTGCGCACCGCAATCTGGAGGGCCTCGGGGATGGAATACAGGATGGCGTCGCGGTCTGCCTGGCTGAGAGGCTCGCTGACCCCGCCGGGCACGACCCATGCGGGATGGATGCGTTTGCCGCCCAGACGTTCGATGATCTGCTGCCCAAACTGCCGCAGGCGGATGCCGTCGCGGGCCAGTTGCGGGTCCTTTTCAAACACCCCCCACAGATTGCTCTTGGCCGGGTCGGCGTCCATTCCCAGCACAAGATCAGGGGAGGAAAGATGAAACACGCTGAGGGCGTGGGATTGCACGATCTGCGCCATGTTAAAGATGCGGCGCAGCTTGTCGGCGGCCGGGGGAATGCGCACCGCCAGCAGCGCATCACAGGCTTTGGCCGAGGCAATCAGGTGGCTGACCGGGCAGATGCCGCAGATACGCGCCATGAGCGAAGGCATCTCGGAAAAGGGGCGGCCTTCGCACAACTTCTCGAAGCCGCGGAACTGGGTCACATGAAAACGCGCATCCACGACCTCGCCTTTGTCGTCCAGATGCAGTGTGATCTTGGAGTGGCCCTCGATGCGGGTCACGGGATCGATGACGATGGTTCGGTTGTTGGCCACGATGGCTCCTATGCTCCGAAACGCGTGTGCGAACCCACTTGCGGCGTGCGCCCGGCCAGCAGTTCGCTGACCACGTAGAAAATGGTGTCGGCGGAAGGCGGGCATCCCGGAACAAACACGTCCACCGTCACAAATTCATGGATAGGGCGGGCCTGGGGCAACAGCCGGGGCACTCCCTCATTGGGCACTCCCGGATTCAGAGTCACGTTCTCACGATAGGCCCGTTCATAAACAGCCTTGGTGGAGAAGGGATTGCGCATGCCGGGAACATTGGCGGTGACGGCGCAGTCGCCCAGAGAAACCAGGACGGTGGTGCGCTCCCGCACCATCTGGATCTTGTGCAGGTCTTCCTCGCTGCTCACCGCGCCTTCCACCAGGGTGACGTCCACGTTCTCGGGGAAAACTTTGGCATCGACCAGCGGGCTGTAGACCAGGTCGGCGATCTCCGCCAGGGTAAGCAGACGCTCATCGATATCGAGAAAGGACATGTGGCAGCCGGAGCAGCCATCCAGCCAGACGGTCGCCATCCGCTTCTTAGCCATTTTGGTCCCCTCTCATCAGTTGCAGATAAGGCAGGAAGTTACGGCGCTTTTCCATCTCGGCCACGGAACGGCCCTTCTCAAACAGAGCGCCGGTGGGACAAACGTGCACGCACTTGCCGCAGCTGGTGCAGGTGTCGGAAGTCCCCCAGGGCTGGTTGAGATCGGTGATCACGCGCGCGTCGATGCCCCTGCCCATCACGTCCCAGGTATGGGCGCCTTCAATCTCATCGCAGACCCGGACGCAGCGGTTACAGAGAATGCAACGATTGTGGTCAATGACGAAGCGGCCATGGGAAGCATCCACTTCCGCCTTGGGAAAGCGATAGGGGTAATGAATATGGGTAATGTCCAGCTTCTGGCTGAGGAACTGCAGCTCGCAGTGTCCGTTGGAAACGCACACCGAGCAGACGTGGTTGCGCTCCGTGAAGAGCAACTCCACAATGCCCCTGCGATAGCGCTCCAGGCGCTCAGAGTTGGTGGTGACCTCCATGCCCTCTTCCACGCGAGTGACGCAGGAGGCCAGAAGACGGTTGGAGCCTTTCACTTCCACCAGGCACAGGCGGCAGGCGCCGACGGTGGAAAGCCCTTCCAGTTCGCACAGGCGGGGGATGAAAATGCCATTTTGACGGGCCACTTCGAGAATGGTTTCCTCGGCGCGCGCGCTGTAGTCCCGGCCATTGATCTGGAAAGTCTTGACGTTGGCTGACGCCGTCATACGTGCACCTCCTGGCCACAAACTCCCGCTACACACTGGTTCCGTTCAATGTGGGCCTTATACTCCTCGGCAAAATAGCGCAACGTGCTGAGCACCGGATTGGGGGCGGATTGCCCCAAGCCGCACAGGCTGGTGTGCTTCACCAGGTCGCACAATTCTTCCAACAGGGCTAAATCCTTGGGCGCGGCCTGCAATTGAGTGATGGTTTCCAGTAGGCGGTGCATCTGATAGGTGCCCACCCGGCAGGGGACACATTTGCCGCAGGACTCCGTCATGCAGAAATCCATGAAGTATTTGGCCACGTCCACCATACAGGAGGTTTCATCCATGATAATCATGCCACCCGAACCCATGATGGAGCCGGCGCGGGCCAGCGATTCGTAATCCACCGGCATGTCCAGGCACTCCGCGGGCAGGCAGCCGCCGGAGGGACCACCGGTCTGCACCGCCTTAAAGTTCTTGCCGTCGGGGACACCGCCGCCGATTTGAAACACCATCTCCCGCAGGGTGATGCCCATGGGCACTTCCACCAGGCCGGTGTTTTGCACTCGTCCGGCCAGAGCAAACACTTTCGTGCCTTTGCTCTTTTCCGTGCCGATGGCGGCGAACCACTCTCCTCCGTTGCGCAGAATGGGGGGAATGTTGGCGAAGGTCTCCACATTGTTGATCAGGGTGGGCTCGCCAAGCAGGCCTTCCATGGCGGGATAAGGCGGGCGGGGACGCGGGGCCCCGCGCTTGCCTTCAATGGAAGCAATCAGCGCGGTCTCTTCACCGCAGACAAAGGCGCCCGCGCCCAGCCGCAGGTCGACGCGGAAATTGAAGCGCGTGCCGCAGATATTGGAGCCCAGCAACCCGAGCTTTTCGGCCTGGCGAATGGCGATCTTCAGGCGCTTGATGGCCAGAGGATATTCGGCGCGCACGTAGATGTAGCCTTCGGAAGCACCCACCGCGTAGGCAGCGATCAGCATGCCTTCCAGCACGCGATGCGGGTCGCTTTCCAGCACGCTGCGGTCCATGAACGCGCCCGGGTCGCCTTCGTCGGCGTTGCAGATGACAAACTTCTGCGTCCCCACGGCTTTGGCCACCGTGCTCCACTTGAGGCCGGTAGGGTAGCCCGCGCCGCCGCGGCCGCGCAGGCCGCTGCGCGTCACTTGCTCAATGACCTCGGCCGGCGTCAATTCGGTCAGGGCTTCCACCAGCGCGGTATAGCCACAAGCCGCGATGTATTCCTCGATGCGCTCGGGATCGATGACCCCGGAATTTTCCAGCACGATTTTCTTCTGCCGCTGAAAAAACGGAGTGTTGGTGGGGCACACCAGGCGCTCGACCGGGGGCCGTCCCGCCTCCAGGGCATCCAGCATGTCGGTAGCGTCGGCCGGCAGGACCCGCTTATACAGGATGTTCTGGTCGACGGAAACCAGGGCTCCTTCCGAGCACAGTCCCATGCAGCCCACGCCTTTGACGGCGCAACGTTCCCCCAAACCCCGGCGGGCGACGCCCTTCTCCAGCACTTCCTTGACCGTCTGGCTCTGACAGGAAAGGCAGCCTGCCGCCACGCATACGTTCAACTTCTGTGCCGTGCTGGCTTGCGACTGCCGCTCGGTGTTGGCAATTTGTTCCAGTTCTTCACGTGTCATGGGCGACCCCATTTAGACAGCTGTTCTTTTAACTGCAGCGGAGAGACTTTTCCGGCTACCTCGTTGTCATAAACCACGGCGGGGGCCAGACCGCAGGAGCCCAGACAGCGCGCCGAGAGCACCGACACTTTGCCATCCTCCGTCGTCTCCCCGGGAGTGATGCCCAGCTCGCGCCGGACCGTATCTACCAGCTGAGGAGCGCCTTTGATATAGCAGGCCGTGCCCAGGCAAATCACACAGGTGTGCTCGCCGGCAGGCTTCAGGGTGAAAAAGTGGTAGAAGGTTGCGACCCCATAGGCGCGGCTGAGCGGCACGCGCAGGGAGAGGGCCACATAGCGCAAGGCGGTTTCATCCAGGTAGCCAAAAGCCTCCTGCACGGTATGCAGGGTCTCAATCAAGCCGCGAGAATGCTGCCCCACCCGGCGCATGGTCGCATCCACAATCTTCCAACGTTTGTCCGCACTGGGGGCGACCGGTTTCGAGAGACTGACTGGCATAGACACCCACCATTCTTACGATCGTGAAGCCTTGCAGCAAACCCAGTGTAAACAGCGGAGAGGGGCTTCACTGTGACCAGAATCACGCTAAGGCATGCGCGTTCCCATCTGGCAAAAGCAACGCTTCCCCGCGGACTTGTGCCGCCGCTACCATGGCCTGTCCCAAACTCAGACCGCCGTCCCCCGCGGGAACCTCGTTCTGTGTGTATACGGCAAAACCGGCGCTGGCAAGACGGGACGTAAGTTTTGTGCTTAGAAATTTGTTAAGGAAGGTACCTCCGCTGAGACACACCCTGTCGAACCCGGTGCGGCCGCGCACCAGCTGTACAGTCTCGGCGAGCACATCCATCAGCCCCTGGTGAAAGCGCAGGCTGATCACCGACTGGGGAACACCCTTGTCAAGGTCGCGGAGCAGGGTTTCCCACAGAGGCCGCGTGCCGATGACCCATCCCCCATCGCTGGGATCAAGCGCGAAGGGATAAGCGCGATGATCGGTGGCGTCCCCCATCGCCGCTTCCAGTTCCACTGCCGCCTGGGCCTCATAGGTGACGGTTTGACGGATCCCGGTCAGGGCGGCAACAGCGTCAAACAAGCGTCCGCAACTGGACGTCCAGGGGCTGTTGATGTGCTGCCTGGTCATACGCACCAAAGTGTCAATCTTGCGACGGCTGATCTTTCTGAGCCAGGGCAGCGGCAACTGGTGCACCTCTTCGCCGAAGTGATGGGCTAAATATCCAATCGCCATGCGCCATGGGTCACGGATGGCGGCCTCTCCGCCCGGCATAGGGACATACTCCAGATGGGCGGCGCGCTCGAAGCCGGCGTAGTCGGCAACCAGCACTTCCCCGCCCCAGATCTTTCCGTCCGTGCCATAGCCGGTGCCATCGAGGGCCAACCCGATGACCTTGCCTTCGAGGTGGTTCTCCGCCATGCAGCTGGCGATGTGGGCATGATGGTGCTGCACGCCGACCAGGCGAACTGCAGTCTGCTGCCGGGCCCAATGGGTGGAGAAGTAAGCTGGGTGCAGATCGTGGGCCACGACTTCCGGCGTTATCTCCAGAATATTTTGCAGGTGCTGGATGGCTTCGAGAAAAAATTTGTAGGCTTCGGGGTTTTCCAGATCGCCAAGGTGCTGACTGAGGAACGCCTGCTTGCCCTGCATAAGGCAGATGGTATTTTTCAACTCTCCGCCCACCGCCAGGATGGCCGGTTGCTCCTCTTTTAGAAACACCGGCAGGGGAACATAGCCGCGCGAGCGGCGGACCTGGCGCACTCCCCGCGCAGAGGCGCGCACTAGCGAGTCGTCACAGCGCAGCAGAATTTCGCGGTTGTGCACCAGGAAGAAATCGGCCAGCCCGCGAAGCCGCGCGACGGCCTCCTGATTGGCGATGGCAATGGGCTCTTCGCTTCGGTTGCCGCTGGTCATGACCAGGGCGGAAAACTTTCCCTGGGCAAACAACAAGTGATGCAAGGGCGTGTAGGGAAGAAAAATACCCAGCTCGCGATGGCCGGGCGCCACGTCTTCCGCCACCGGAGACGAGCTCAGGCGTGGAAGTAGCACGATGGGGCGCTGCACGGATTCGAGAACACGCCGGGCAGCGTCGTCGATCACGCAGAACTCTTCCGCTGCAGCGGTATTGGGGACCATGATGGCAAAAGGCTTTTCCACTCGCCGCTTACGCTCGCGCAGCAGGCGGACGGCCACCGGATTGAGCGCGTCCACCGCGAGATGAAATCCCCCCAATCCTTTAATCGCGACTACCTGCCCAGCCTGTAACTTCTCAAGCGCGCCCGCCATGGGATCCGCGCACTCGATCCGCGTGCCGGCCTGGTCCCGCAACTCGAGGCGCGGGCCGCAGCGCCAACAGGCATTGGGTTGAGCGTGGAAACGGCGATTGTGGGGATCGTCATACTCCGCCTGGCATTCCGGGCACATGGGGAACACAGCCATGGAAGTCTGGGCGCGGTCGTAAGGAATACTGCGCACAATGGTGAAGCGCGGGCCACAGTTGGTGCAGTTGATGAAGGGATAGCGATAGCGCCGGTCGGCGGGTTCGAGCATTTCCCGCAGGCAATCCGCGCAAAGGGCGACGTCCGGAGAGATCAGGGTATGCACCCCTTCTCCGCCCTGACTATGGAGAATCGAGAATTCGGTTTCCGGAACAACCGGCAACTCGCGAGTAGTGATGTTCGTAATGCGGGAGAGCGGGGGCGCCTCCTGCCCCAGGTGCAGAAGAAAATCATTGACCGCGGAGGGTTCGCCCTGCACTTCAATGGTGACGCCGGAAGCAGTATTGCGAATATGACCGCTGAGGTTTCTGCTTTCCGCCAGGCGGAACACGAAGGGGCGGAAACCCACGCCCTGCACAATCCCTGCTACCTCGATTTGGCGCCGGGCCGTCATACCTTAGATCGCCGGCTGCGCCGTAGTTTGCAGGGCAGCTTTGCGGCGATGCTCCAGCCATTGCATCCACGTTTCCAGCCCTTCGCCGGAGGTGCAGGAAACTTTCACCACTTCCATCTCCGGGTGCACGCGGCGGGCATTTTCGATGGCAGTCTCCGCCTGAAAGGGCACGTAGGGCAGCAGGTCGACTTTCGTCATGACCATCAGTTCCGACTTGAAGAAGATCGAAGGATACTTCAGCGGCTTGTCTTCGCCTTCGGTCACGCTGAGCAGAACAATTTTGGCCTCTTCGCCGAGGTCGTAGCTGGAGGGGCAAACCAGGTTCCCCACATTTTCGAGGAACAGCACGTCAAGCTCCTGCAGCGGCCAGTCCTGCAAATGGCGCTCAATCATGCGCGCATCCAGATGGCAGGTGCCCCCCGTGGTAATTTGCTTCACCGGGAATCCAAAGCGGCGCAGGCGGTTGGCATCGTTCTCGGTCTGGATATCGCCGGTCAGCACTGCCACCTTGGCGTCTTGCGGCAGGCGGCCCAGGGTTTGCTCGAGCAGGCTGGTTTTACCCGAACCCGGCGAGCTGATCAGGTTCAGGCACAGGGTTCCCGCCTCATGAAAACGTTGGCGCAGCTCCCCCGCGATGCGCGCATTTTCGTTCAACACCTTCTGTCCCACTTCGACTCGCGGCATGTTCTTCTACCTCCACGAAAGCCAGTTCCAGTTCTTCCCCGCCAATGCAATGACTATTCCGTCCGCCACAGTGGGGACACTGCAAGTCGTAATTCACAATGACAAATTCCCGGCTGCAATCCTCACACTGATGCCGGCGGGGGCAAAACTCGATTGCAAATTGCACTTGCCGCCACTCCGTTCCCTGCACGATGGCTTCGAGGGCAAAGCCCAGCGCTTCGCTGTCCACGCCGGACAATTCCCCGATCCTGAGGCCGACTTTCACGGGACGGGCGGAAGGATAGCGCACGACTTCCTTCTGCACTGCTTCCAGCACAGCTTGTGCGATTCCCAGTTCGTGCATAGTTCCTCAGCAATTCTCTAGCAAATTCGCGGCAGCTGGTCGCCGGCCAGCATGTCCACGATGCGGGTCGTCCCCAGGTTGGTCCGCATGGTGACCGGCGCTACATCCGCGGCCTTCACCGTGCCGATGACCTGCGCTTCGCGGCCCAAAGGATGCTGCCGCATGGCCGCGAGCACAGCTTCGGCGTCACCGGGAGCCACAATCGCCACCAGCTTCCCCTCGTTCGCGACATATAAGGGATCGAGTCCCAGCAGCTCGCACGCCCCAGCCACCTCCTCATGCACGGGGATGTTCGTTTCTTCCAGCTCCACGCTCACGCGCGATTGCTCGGCAATTTCATTGAGCGTGCTGGACAGGCCGCCGCGCGTCGGATCGCGCATGCAGCGAAGGCCGTGGGACGCGGCCAGCATGGCGGCGGTCAGGGTGTGCATGGCGGCGCAATCGCTGACAATGGTGGTCTCAAATTCCAGGCCCTCGCGCTGCGCCAGAATAGCGATACCGTGCTCGCCGATCGACCCGCTGAGGATGACCTTGTCGCCGGGACGGGCCTGGCTGGCGGAAAGTTCCACACCGTCTGGCACTACGCCGATCCCGGTGGTATTGATGAAGATTCCGTCGCCCTTTCCCCTCTCAACGACTTTGGTATCGCCGGTCACAATTTGTACGCCGGCAGCATTCGCCGCCTGCTGCATGGAAAACACAATGCGGCGCAACGCCTCGACCGGAAATCCTTCTTCCAGAATGAAGGCGGCGCTGAGAAAGAGCGGTTGCGCTCCGCCCATGGCGAGATCATTGATCGTGCCATTCACAGCCAGAGTTCCAATGTCGCCGCCGGGAAAGAACAGAGGCTTCACCACAAAAGAATCGGTGGTAAAGGCCAGTCGCTGTCCGTTGATTTGCAGCGTGGCCTGATCATCGAGGCGGGCCAGCAGAGGGTTGGCAAAGGCGGGAAGAAAAAGGCTGCGGACCAGCTCCGCGCTCAGCTTGCCGCCGCTGCCATGCCCGAGCAGGATGGTGCCGTCGCTGCGCCAAGGGGCAGGGCAACTCAACATCGCGATGCTGGGACGATCCGCCATTCTGCTCCTAACTGGCCACCGCGTGACGGCGATAGCGATAGTATGCCGCGCAGGCTCCTTCGGAAGAAACCATGGGCGCGCCCAGAGGATTTTCCGGCGTGCAGCGCATACCGAACGCGGGGCAATCCGTCGGCTTCTTCAGCCCTTGGAGCACCTGCGCGCTGATGCATTCGGCAGGCTCTTCCACGCTGTGCCCCTGCAAAGCAAAGTGCTGTACCGCATCGTAGTGCGCAAACTCGGGGCGTAGCCGCAGACCACTTTGCGGAATGGGGCCAATCCCGCGCCATTTCTGGTCGGCTACCTCGAATACCTCGGCCACTACGCGCTGCGCCGGCAAATTCCCCTCATAGTTCACGGAGCGCACATATTGATTCTCCAGCCGTGCGTCCCCGGCTTCGAGCTGCCGCACCAGCATGAGGACGGCCTGTAAAATGTCCACCGGCTCAAAACCGCCCACCACCATGGGGACGCGGAAGTCCCGCACCAGAGCTTCATACTCGCCACAGCCCATCACCGTACATACGTGCCCGGGCGCAATGAAGGCCTGCACCCGATTCGCCGGCGAAGTCAGCAGGCCGCGGATGGCCGGCGGCACCAGCACATGCGAAACCAGCAAAAAGAAATTGTCGAGCCCCTGTTGCCGTGCCTGCCAGGCCGCCATAGCATTGGCCGGGGCCGTGGTTTCAAAACCGATGGCGAGAAATACCACTTTTCGTTGGGGATTCTCGCGGGCAAGCTTCAGCGCCTCCAGGGGCGAATACACCACGCGCACGTCCGCCCCTTGCGCCCGGGCATGGAACAGGTCGGCCTGTGATCCCGGCACGCGCAGCATATCTCCGTAGGAGACAAGAATGACTTCCGGGCGCAACGCCAGCGTGATGGCGCCATCGATGGTTTCCAGCGGCGTGACGCAAACCGGGCAGCCGGGACCGTGCACCAGCTCCACCTGGCGGGGCAGAAGCTCATCCAGGCCATAGCGCATGATGGTATGGGTCTGCCCGCCGCAGATTTCCATGATGACCCACGGCCGGGTAATCGCTTGGGCAATTTCAGCGGCCAGCGCCCGCGCGATCCGTTCGTCCCGGTATTCGCTGAGGTATTTCATTCGTTCTGGCCCGCAATGATTTTCAACTCTTCTTCGAGCGCACCCAGCTCCGCCAGCACGCGATAGGTCCGTTCGGCCTCTTCGGCATCGACGCGGCTGATGGCGAAGCCCACGTGGACCATCACGTAGTCATCGGGGCCGGCTTCTGGCACAAAATCCAGAGACACCGAGCGCACGATGCCTCCAAACTGCACTCTTCCCAGGCGCGACCCGCCGCTCTCCTGGATGCCTAGAATCTTCCCTGGAACCGCCAGACACATGTTTCACCTTTCGCGGAAATGTCTCACCCCAGGAGCGAAGCCATTGTATGCCTTTCCCCCACTACCGTGGCGATCCCCGCGGTTTCTGTTTGGCCTGCCGCTACGCCGAATGCATCTGTTTCCCAACCCAAAATTAGAAACTGAGGCAAGCGGGCGATATGTGCAAGGCCTCACGGCAAAATGTGATTGCAGTCACGGGCCAGGCAAGAGACGGGAAATACGGACTGGAGGGAATTTCAGGAAACAGGCGGCCGTTCGGAGACGGCCGCCAAACCAGAGTTCAACGTCCGGCGGCGCCGTTCCTTGCGCCCCCAGCATGATGCAACCAGGAAGCCAGGTTCCCCTCTTGTTGCGACTTCAGGTCTACGCACTGTTGAATGCTTTCGAGCGACTGTTTCAGGGTGCGCTCGGCGCTGGGCACGGGATGGCTGCCAAAGAACTCGCTCACCTGGTCATGCATGCTGAGACTGCAGAAAGAGCTGGTAGCCCCCACCACATCACCGGCGGCAAACCCGCCCCCCAGTTTCTCAAGATTGGGCCAGTGCGAACGAACATAGTCCCAAGCCAGCTCTTGCGCCTGGGGATGGCGTATGACATAGGCGACCAGGCGGGAGGCGTCCTGCGAACGCACCTGGGGAGAAAGCGCAAAATCCAGGGTACGCTGCACCAATTTGGGATCGCTGAATTCTGCCAGCGGCCAGAAGTAAAGATAGTAGGCGTCCGGAGTCTTGGCGGTTTTCAGGCGCTCGACGTACTGATCGTACAGGGCCGTGTCCCCGGACTTCGCGCTGAGGGAGAGCGCCACCGGGGCCAGTCCGGGATCGACCGATGCCGGGTCCTGCAGCGCTTTTTCTGTAAGGCGGTGGGCCTCCGCGAGGGCTTCCGGATCTTCTCCCACGCCTCCCAGCGCCCGCAGTAAATGGGCCCGCAGGCTCTTTTGCTCGTCGCTTTCGCCCGATCGCGGCTGCCAGCCCACTTCTTTGGCGATGGGCCCCAGTAGGGTCCGCGTCCACGCCGCATAGGCGGCCTTGTCGGCGCCGGTCACCAGATATTTTCCGATGTAGTTCAGACGGTCCAGCAACTGCACAACGACCGCCCGATTCCGTTCCCCTCGCAGGTTCTCTGCCACCGACAAATACGTTCCTACCGACACTTGGCCGGCGCGCACCGATCCCCAGGCGTCGGAGAGCAAGAGAATTCGCTCGGCGGGAGTCAACGCGGATTCTGCGTTCCTGCCCAGCGCCTGCCAGGAATCCGGCTGGTAGCCAGAACGGTAATAGCCGGCGGCCCCGGCATTGGCGAACATCCAGGAAGTACAGCCGGGAAAATCGAAGGTCTGCTGCGCTTTGGTCAACAGCACGCATTGCTGTGAAGAGTTTCCTCCCGTGACGCCCCCCTTCAGGCAGACCGGCACTTGCCATAATTCGGGGCTCTGCGCCGCGAACCGGGCGCGATCGTAGAAATAGCGCTTTTGTGAGAGAGTGACCTGCGTGCTGTTCCCGGCACACTGCGCCTTCACCCCAATAAACGGGGCCCCAGGCTGATCGACAAAAGTGGGCATGACCACATCCACCGGTTTGCGCGAGGCGGTAGCCAGAGTGCTCCAAAAATCCGCCGCGCTGGCGTTGCCGTAGGAGTGCTGCTTCAAATAGGCGTTCACGCCGGCGCGAAAATCCTCCGGCCCCAGGTAGGCTTCCAGCATGCGCAACACCGCCGCAGCTTTACCATAGGCGATGCCGTCGAACAGTTCATCAATCTGCGCCGGCGTGTCGGCGGGCTGGCGAATGGGGCGTGTGTTCTGCAGCGAGTCCTCGCTTAAGGTCCCGGCGGTGTCCAGCACATCATCCAGCGGGATGTTCCACTCCGGTTTCCAGGCGGCCACCGGCTTGCTTTCCATCCAGGTGGCGAAACCCTCATTGAGCCAGATGTCTTCCCACCATTGCATGGTCACCAGATCGCCAAACCACTGGTGGGCGATTTCATGGGAAATGATCTCCGCCACTTCCTTCTTCAGCCCCACCGAGGCGTGGTTCTCGTCGAGCAGCAGCAGGGCCTCGCGGAAGGTGATAAGACCGGTGTTCTCCATCGCGCCGGCGGAGAAATCCGGCAGGCCAATCAGGTCGAGCTTCCCATAGGGATACTTGATGCCAAAATAGCGATCGAAATAGCGCAGACACTCTTGCGACGCCTGCAGCGCGAAGCGGCCCAGTTCCTTTTTGCCGGGTGGGCTATACACACGGATAGGTACCCCTTCGGCCGAGCCTTCGACATATTCAAACCTGCCTACGGCCATGGCCACCAGATAAGAGGACATCTTCGCCGTGGTGGCGAAGTGCACGGTGTGTTTTCCTGCCGGGCCCGCTTCATCGGAGATTGCCTTGCCGTTCGAAATAGCGGTCAGGCCCTGGTCAGCCACCAGGGTAATGTCGAACGTCGCCTTATAGGCCGGTTCATCGAAAGACGGGAACGCCCGGCGAGCGTCGGTGGCCTCAAATTGCGTGGCGGCATATTTACGCCCCTGCTCATCCTTCCCCAGATAAAATCCGCGCAGGTCGCCGTTCAAAGTGCCGGTGAACTGGATGACAATCGAGGCCGGGCCGGGCTGCAACGCATGCTCCACACTCAGCGTGGCCATCTCTTTTTCTTTGTCGAGAGTGACCGCGGCTGGCTGGATGGAGCCATTGCTGCGAATGCTGACTTCCTGGAAAGAAATTTCCGCGGCATTCAGCACGATTTCCCTGGTGGGCTTGAGCACGCGGACCTGGATGGTTTCCTCGCCGGAAAAACTGTCGCTGGTAAAGTTCGGCGTGAAGATCAGCGTGTAATGCTCGGGAGTAGCCAGTTCAGGCAGGCGCTGCGCCGCGGAAAAAGAGACCAGCAAAAAGATACACGCTATCGCTAAAAGGAACCGCATTAGAGTTCGCAACGAGTTCTCCAGGAGAAAGTCACAAGGATATCGACGACTTATTTCGTCTTAAGGTACGCAGGGCCGGGTATTTCCGTTCAATGCTTTTCTTGCCGGGCGCCGCCTAGCAGCGCTCCCTGTAAAACTGTGAAAGCGCTATGGTCCGCAGCCACCCAATAAGGGATTTCGCGATAATCCGAGACGGCGAAAGCGGCCAGATCCGCATCCTTCCCCGGCTCGATGCTTCCCTTTCGCTCCGCCAGCCGCAGCGACCATGCGCCATTGATGGTGGCGGCGGCGAGGGCCTCCGCCGGGGACATCTTCATGTGCGTGCAGGCCAAAGACAGAACGAAGGGCATGCTTGCAGTAGGAGATGATCCAGGATTGAAATCGGTTGCCAAACTTACCGGCACGCCCGCGTCAATCAGCCTGCGAGCGGGCGGATAGTCCGGCAATCCCAGGAAATGATTGGCCCCCGGCACCAGCGTGGCCACGGTATCGTGCCGTGCCAGCTCGCGGATGTCCTCGTCCCGCACATGGTCCATGTGGTCGAAGGATGCGGGCTGAAAGCGCAAAAACGGGGCCAGCCCGGTTTCACTGAGCTGGCAAACATGGGCGCGGAGCTTCAAGCCGTGTTCCCGGGCGCAGGTGAAGATGGTCTCCATTTCCCCGGCGGAAAATGCCCCACGGTCACAGAAAACATCCACGAACTGGGCCAGCTTGCGCCTGGCGGCCTGCGGAATCATCTCCTGACAGACGAGCTCGACGTACTTTTGTGAGCGGCCCTGAAATTCTTTGGGGACCACATGCGCGCCGAGCAGCGTGGGCACCACGGTCCCGGGCCAACGCGCGGCAGCGGCGCGGATAGCTTCCAGTGATTTGATCTCGGCTTCCACGCTAAGCCCATAACCAGATTTGGCTTCGACCGTGGTCGTGCCCAGCCACGCCATCTCCTGCAGCGCGGATAAGACCTTGGCAGCGATTTCCTGTTTCGAGGCGGAGCGTACCGCCTGCACACTGGAGCGGATACCGCCTCCGGCCTCGGCAATCTCCTCATAGCTTGCCCCGGCAATGCGCTTTTCGAAGTCCACCAGGCGCGGGACGACGAAGGCCGGGTGGGTGTGCGCATCCACAAAGCCGGGCAGCACCACTTTGCCAGAACAATCAATCTCCAGCACTTTCTTGCGGTTCTTTTTCAGCCAGGGATCGCGCAGAGCATCTTTGGTCTTGCCCACGGAAACAATCTTGCCGCCCAGGCAAAGCACCGCCCCATCCTCGAGGATGTCCAGCTCCTGGAGTTGCCGGCCGCGGCGCGGACCAGGGACGGAGGAGCGCAGCGTCAGCAACTGGCGAATTCGAACCAAAAGCACCGGTTGGGCGGGCATGGCACGTGTTCCAGCAGTCTAGCGCGGAGGGAACCTTGCTGGGAAGCCGCGGCGAATTTTCCTGAGTCTTCCATCTTCCCTGGGCATCTTTATCTGCGGTAACTCTTGTCTGGGGCAAAGAACGCATGAGTCAGGTGCCGGTGTGGTTTGATCGCACGTTTGCTTTTACCTTTCCCGTGGAGCTGTATCCCAATGTATGCGCGCGCCTGCGCGGGACCCCGGCGCGACTGGAAGAAGTCTTGCGCGGCACAGCTTCCGAGCGGCTGGTGCAAAAGCCGCAGGGGAAATGGTCGGCGCAGGAGCACGCCGGGCACCTGTGGGACATGGAGCCGCTGTGGCTGACCCGCGTGGAAGATTATGTGGCCGGCAATGACCAGCTGACGCCCACCGACCTGCAAAACCGCCGGACCGATGAGGCCAACCACAATGCTCAGTCCCTGGCAGAAATTCTGGCGGGCTTTCGTGCGGCGCGGGAAAAGCTGGTGCGGCGCGCCGAGGCGCTCGACGCCTTGCTGTTCAGCCGGGAGATTCCTCATCCGCGGCTGAAGACCCCCATGCGCCTGGTGGACCACCTCTACTTCGTCGCCGAACACGACGACCATCACCTGGCGCGGATTTGGGAGATGCTCGGCGGCACGAGCGCCGGCTCGTAGCCGGGGTGGCCTGTCCTAACTTTCTTGTCATTCTGAGCGAAACATGAAATTCACGAAGTGAATTTCATGCGGAGTCGAAGGACCCCTGCATTGCCGGCATCTTAATCCTCCGCTGCAAGGCATTCTCACAGCAGAACCTGGCCCCATCATGAAAATTCCCTGTTGCAGTCCAGGAAGCCCACGCCTCTCCGGGATCCTTCGACTGCAGAAGCAGTCTGCCGACTGCTTCCGCCGATCAGGATGACAAGGGTTGGGTTAGGCGCCGGAGAAGACAGCCCTATTTCACGCGGAAACAGCGCGCCTTGGCGTCCCAGTAGATATTGTCTTTATTTTTCTCCCATGCGGCCTGCCATTGACTTTGAACAAATTTACGGCCGTGCTTCTGTAAAAAGCGGTCCCAGCACACCCACGCCGGATCCTTGCAATCGTCGTGCAAAGCTTCCAGCCCGGGCATATTGAACGTCACCCAGTCAGCGTCAAGAAATAAGTCGCTCAGGATGAAGGCCGCAACGTCGCCAACCGTCATCTCTGGCCAAAAATCATAGATGGGCTTCCGGGTGGGACGCGTGTCCGTGATCTGTGAAATCAGGATGGGGATAGCATCTTTGCCGCGCGCCAGAATTTGGTCCATCGTCTTCGACGAGCAATAACCGATGTCCTGCAATCGCCCTTTCGCTCGGCAGGTTCCTTCGCGTTCATCGAAGTTCCAGAGAGGAAAGGACTTGGCATCCTTCACCTGGGCAAATGCAGAAGCTTGAAGCAGCAGGATGATAGCGAGTGAGAGCAAAAGCTTTAACATCTCTCCACCTTTGGATTCACCGAGTATCGTTGTATAGAAGTGTAGGCGTCCAAATATATCTACCTGCCCTGTCAATGTATCCATATCTGACATCTGTGGTCGTGACAAAAGCCACCCCATGATGAAAATCATCAGCATTCCGAAGTGTCATCGGTTCAATGACAATCTTGCCAGTCTTATCGATGTACCCCCACTTTCCATCGATCTTGACTGCAGCGAGTCCTTCGGAAAAGTGAAAGGCTAGATCAAATTTCGGCTCAATTACCATCTTCCCCGAACGATCAATGAAGCCATACTTATTGCCAACTTTCCACCGGGCGAGACCATCGACGAAATCTCCCCACACAGTTCCACAGTCTGTCTCGGCGGTTGAGACTGGAGGATGCAGCACATACGCGCCAGTTTTATCAATATAACCACAATTATGAACACGATTCACTGGCGCCAGGCCGTCTTGAAATGAGCTACCCCACTCGAATTGCGGAGGAATCACGTATCTACCTGCTGTATCAATATAGCCCCAACCCTCATCGCCAGACTTCGACTTGGTAACCGCTGCCAGTCCCTCCGAAAACGGGTAGGCGTAAGTGAACTCGGCTGGGATCGTCAGGTTGCCAGTTTTGTCAATGAATCCCTTTTTCCCATTCACTTCAACTACTGCGAGCCCATTGTGGAAGGAATCTCCCGAATCATCACTGCCGATGTTGTACTTCCCGCCAAAAGTATCTTTGAATTCTGGACCAATGACAATCTTCCCTGTCTTGTCGATGAAGCCCCATTTAGCGTCGTAGCCTAGCGCTTCACCACTAATCTGCACATGCGCCAGACCTTCAGAGAATTCCTCCGCCCAAGGAAACGTTGGCTCAATGACAACCGATCCAGCTGACCTGATCCCTTCTTTTCGAACGAG
>JAFDVW010000010.1 GCA_018268755.1 Acidobacteriota bacterium | reverse complement strand
ATCGGCGGAAATCGAGCCCATCTCGTTGACCATTGTGCGGGTGTGCGGGGAGAGCTGCTTGCGGATCTGCTCGATGTAGCGCACGGAGTTGAGGAAACCATCGGCCTGCGCGAAGAAGGTGAACTCCTGCACCTGGGGGCTCTGGTCCGCAGTGGGCACGGCATAGAAGTGATAGGAGATCCAGTCGAGGGGAACGCCGGGCCGGTGATTTCTGGGATCAAGGAAGTATTGGAAGAAGGCCGGGTTCAGGGATGGAGTGGCCAGGCTCATGCCGATGAATTGGGTGTGAGGCGAGACCTTGCGCATCTCGGTGACCACGGCGTCGTAGAACTGGGTATAAATTTCGGGCGTGAAGGCGCGTTCGTATTCCGGCTCGTTGAGCACTTCCCAGTGAGAAACCTGGTAGCGATGGCCGGAGTTGTGGCGCCGTCCATATTCGTCGGTGAAGCCGCCCTGGGTGTACCAGGAGAGGATGCGGGCGAAATATTCGGCGGCTTCTTTATAGGTGGGGTCGCGGAAGTCGAGACCCTTCTCGTAGTAACCCCAGAAGACCTGGTTGGGATCGGCCGGGTACGTGATCTCGCCGCTCTTGAACATCCACTGGGGGATGGTGCTGAAGTTGAGGGTGACGGGATGTCCCTGGGTGGCTTCGAGAAAATCGACGGTGAGCGGATCAATGAGGGAGAAGTCCCAGGAAGTTTTGCCGTTCGCCGGCGGCTGGAGGGCGGGGATGCCGAGCCTGGGATAGGGAAGCCAGGGCACGTAGCGGACATAGTCGCATTGCAGATCTTTGAGGGCCTGGAAGGCGTTGTCATGCACGGGGGTGCCGCGGCGCAGGGGCGGATTCACCACCACCTGCAGCGTGGGCGTGGTTTGGGAAGTGCTGATGACGTTGTTCCAGTGGATTTTGACGTCGATGGGTTTGTCCTGGGCGACGGCCAGGCTGGAGATCAGGGCGAGTAAGAGTAAGGAAAATTTGGGCATGAGAAGGTCTTGGGAGACGCCGGGCAGCATTCTGCGCGCCGGGGTGGCAAAATTCAATAGGAAAATAAACTCACTATTGACAGGCCAAGAAGGCGGCAGCTACAGTCCTTGGGGGCCCGCGGATGGCCCTCTTCCATCATTGGCGCATGACGATCTCCCAGGAACTTTCTACGTTGAAAGTCGGAGTGTTTGGAATCGGGCTCGATACCTACTGGCCGCAGTTTGCCGGCCTGGAAGAGCGGCTGCGGGGCTATACCCAGCGGGTCGCGCAAAAACTGGGCCGTCCCGGGGTAGAAGTGGTGAACCTGGGCCTGATCGATACGCCCGAGAAGGCGGCGGAGGCGGGGCATGCCTTTCGCCGCGCCGATGTCGACCTCCTCTTCTTATATGTCAGCACCTATGCTTTGTCCTCCACGGTGTTGCCGGTGGTGCGGCGGGCGAAAGTCCCGGTCATTTTGTTGAATCTGGCGCCGGCCGCGGCGATCGACTATGCCGCCTTCAATCAGCTGGGCGACCGCACGCGAATGACCGGCGAATGGCTGGCCTACTGCTCGGCATGTCCTGTGCCGGAGATTGCCAACGTCTTCCAGCGCTGCCGGATCCCGTTTTTCCAGGTCACCGGGATGCTGGAGGATGATCCCATTGCCTGGGACGAGATCAGCGACTGGATCGAGGCCGCCCGCGTGGCCCACGTCATGGAACACAACCGGCTGGGCGTGATGGGACATTATTACGGCGGCATGCTGGACATTTATTCCGACCTGACGCAGCAGTGCGCCTATTTCGGCGGCCACATCGAAGTGGTGGAAGTAGACGAGCTGGCGGCGCGGCGGCGGGACGTGTCGCGGGCGGAGATTCAGGGCAAGGTGGCGGAGTTCCGCGAGGTGTTTGAGGTGCAGGCGGATTGCGCTCAGGAGGAGTTGGAGCGCGCGGCGCGAACCGCGGTGGCGCTGGAGGGCATGGCGCAAACCCATCGCCTGGGCTCGCTGGCCTACTACTACCAGGGCACAGGGAACGCGGAGAATGAGGACGCCATCAGCTCGATCATCCTGGGCACGAGTCTGCTGACGGCGCGGGGCATTCCGGTGGCGGGGGAATACGAGATCAAGAACGTGCAGGCCATGAAGATCCTGGACAGCTTTGGCGTAGGGGGCTCATTTACCGAATACTACGCGGTCGATTTCAACGCGGATGTAGTGCTCATGGGGCACGACGGGCCGGGGCACATTGCGATCGCGCAGGGTAAAACCAAGGTCCGGCCGCTGCAGGTGTATCACGGCAAAGTGGGGCGCGGGCTCTCGGTGGAGATGTCGGTGAAGCACGGGCCGGTGACGCTACTCTCGGTGGTGCAGACGGCGGAGGGCAAACTGAAGCTGCTGACGGCGCAAGGGGAGTCCGTGCCGGGGCCCATTCTGGAGATTGGCAATACCAACAGCCGCTATCGTTTTTCTCTGGGCGCACGCCATTTTATGAATGCATGGAATGGGCAAGGGCCCGCGCACCACTGTGCAGTAGGGGTAGGGCATATTGCGGGCAAGCTGAAGAAGCTGGCCGCGCTGCTTCAGATGGAATGCGTGCAGGTGTGTTGACGTGGCATGTGTTGTGCCCAGGGTAGGGATGCTTCGACTGGCCGTGCTTCCGCAAGCGGAAGCCGGGCTGCGCTCAGCATGACAGAATGTTTTGCGCTCCGCGTAAGAATAATTGATCCTTTGAGGGGTACATGAATCCGAATCCGGTACTAGGGGTGTTCTTTCATTGGCTGGGAGGGCTGGCTTCCGGCAGTTTTTATGTTCCGTATCGCGGGGTGAAGGGTTGGGCGTGGGAGACCTTCTGGCTGGCGGGAGGTTTTTTCAGCTGGATCATCGCGCCCTGGCTTTTGGCCGGATTGCTCACGAAAGACCTGCTGGCGGTACTGCATGAAGCGCCGGCGGGCAGTCTATTCTGGGCGTGCTTTTTCGGGCTGTTGTGGGGAGTGGGCGGACTCACGTTCGGATTGACCATGCGATTTCTGGGCCTTTCGCTGGGCATGGCCATGGTGCTAGGGCTGTGCGCCGCCTTTGGCACGCTGATGCCGCCGATTTTCAGCGGCGAATTCATGAGCCAAGTGGTGGGCACGACCTCGGGGCGGATCATCCTGGTGGGGATTTTTGTCTGTCTGCTGGGGATCGCAGTGGCCGGACTGGCCGGCATCGCCAAGGAACGCAAGATGTCCGCCGCGGAGAAACAGGCGGTCATCAAAGAGTTCGACTTGAAGAAAGGCGTGGGCGTGGCCACGCTCTCGGGGGTCATGAGCGCGTGTTTCGCCTACGGGCTGGCCGCGGGCGAGCCCATCAAAGAGCTGACCTTAAAGCATGGCACGCCGGTTTTGTGGCAGGGACTGCCGGTGCTGATCGTGGTCCTGATCGGCGGTTTCACCACCAACTTCGTGTGGTGTGTGTGGCTGAACCGGAAGAACCATACCGGACATCAGTATTTCACCTCCAAGCCGGATGGGCCGGTCGCGGGATCGGCGACCATCGAAACCGCGCTGGATGCGCCCAGCCGCGAGATGGTAGAGCATGCTCCGTCGCGAGCAGCCGGGGTGTCCCAACCCAAGCTGGAAAAGGTCCCCATGCTGCGGAACTATCTGTGGTGTGCTCTGGCCGGGACCACCTGGTATTTCCAATTCTTCTTCTACACCATGGGCGAGACGCAGATGGGGCAATACAAATTTTCCAGCTGGACACTGCACATGGCCAGCATCATCATCTTCAGCAGCCTGTGGGGAATCGGCCTGCAGGAGTGGAAAGGCTCGGGAAAAACCGCGGGGAGCTTGCTTGCACTGGCGCTCCTGTTGCTGGTAGGCTCAACGGTCATTGTGGGGTACGGCAACTATCTGGGGTTGGCACACTAATTCCTGTCTGAGTATTTGGGCCCAATGAACCTTTCCTATGCAATCAATGTTTCCGACTTGCGCCGCATGGCCGCGAGCCGGTTGCCCAAGGTGGTCTTCGACTATCTGGATGGCGGGGCCGAAGACGAAGTCACGTTAAACGCCAATTGCCGGTCCTTTGAGACGCTGAATTTCCGTCCGCGGAGCGCGGTGGCTTTCGACACCTGTGATCTGCGCACCCAGGTGCTGGGTTTCGATCTGTCCTTCCCGGCCATTCTCGCGCCCATCGGGTACAGCCGCATGATGCACCGCGATGGGGAAGTCGCGGCGGCCGGCGCAGCCGGGGCGGCGGGCACGGCCTACATTCTTTCCACCATTTCCGGACATCGCTTGGAGGACGTGAAGGCAGCGTCTTCCGGGCCGGTATGGTTCCAGCTCTATCTGGTGGGAGGGCGGGAGGCCTCGGAAGCTGCGCTGGCACGCGCCCAGGCAGCGGGATATTCCGCGCTGGTGGTGACGGTGGATACCGCGGTGGCCGGCATGCGAGAGCGCGACTACCGCAATGGCATGAAGCAGCTGATGGGGCGCAATCCTTTTCTGAAAGTTCCGCACCTGTGGCAGATGTTGTCGCGGCCGGGCTGGTTGACCTCCTATCTGCTGGATGGTGGACTGCGTCCGTTACCCAATGTCGTGATTCCCGGCAAGGGGCAGATGACGTTGCAGGATGTGGGTTCGGCGTTGGCCCGGGCCGCCGTGACCTGGGAAGATTTCCGCTGGATCCGCGAAGTCTGGAAGGGACCGATCGTGGTGAAGGGAGTGCAGATTGGTGACGATGCCCGCCGCGCCGTGGATATGGGAGCGGCGGCGGTGATTGTTTCCAATCATGGCGGGAGGCAACTGGACTCCGTGGCCCCGTCGTTGCGCATTCTGCCCGAGGTGGTGACGGCGGTGAACGGGCAGATTGAAGTGCTGATGGATGGCGGGGTGCGGAGGGGCGGCGACATTGTGAAAGCGCTGTGCCTGGGCGCGCGCGCGGTTTTGCTGGGGCGGGCTTATGCTTATGGCATGGCTGCGGCGGGGCGTCCGGGGGCGACGCGGGCGATTGAAATCCTGCGGGCGGACATGGAGCGCACGATGCGTCTGCTGGGATGTTCGTCTGTTCAACAGTTGAACAGCTCATATATAGAGGCGGCCGCGATCGCGCCGGTGGTGGCCTGAACGATCCTAGGTTCGAGGGGGAAGCGATGCCGATGGATGTGAGCCGTCGTGAGTTTCTGCTGGGGGCGCAAGCGGTGGCGATTTCGGCCGCGTTGAGCTCCGCCTATGCGCAAGTTCCAGCCAAAGATCTGGCCACGGACGAAGCCTTTTGGGAGAAGATCCGCAAGGCGTATGTGCGCGACGCCAAGATCCTGAATCTCAATAACGGGGGAGTGGCCCCGGCCCCGGTTTCGGTGCTGAATGCGGAGTTGGAAGCTATCCGCTACAGCAACCTGCTGCCCAGCTATCGCATGTGGCATGACCTGGAGCCGAAGATCGAAGATGTGCGCAAGATGCTGGCGCGGTTATGGGGGGCGGACCCGGAGTGCATCGCCATCACGCGCAACGCCAGCGAGTCGCTGCAGATTGCGCAGTTCGGCATCGACCTGGAGCCGGGGGATGAGGTGCTGCTCACGGTGCAGGACTATCCCCGCATGATCACCACCTGGCAGCAGCGGGAGCGGCGGGAGAAGATTGTGCTGCGGCAGCTGGAGGTGACCTCGCCGATCCAGGACCCGGCGGAGATTGTGCGCCTGTATGAGCAGGCCATCACGCCGCGCACCAAGGTGATCCATATCTCGCAGGTAGGGTATATGAACGGGCAGATTTTTCCGGTCAAGGAAGTCTGCGCACTGGCGCGGCGCCACGGCATTCCCAGCATTGTGGATGGAGCGCATGCCTTCGCCCACGTGCCCTTCACCTTCCCCGACCTGGATTGCGACTATTACGGGGCCAGCCTGCACAAGTGGTTATCTGCCCCGATCGGCACCGGAGTGCTCTATGTGCGGAAGGAGCGCATCGAAAAGCACTGGGCGCTGATGGCTGCGCCGGCGGCGATGGACAAGAACATCCGCAAATTCGAGGAGATTGGCACGCATCCGGCGGCCCTGCACAACGGGATCCTGGAGGCTTTGCAGTTCCACGAAGCGATCGGCGCGGAGCGGAAATTTGCCCGCCTGCGTTATCTGAAGCAGCGCTGGGCCACGCGGTTGAGCAAGGTCCCGGGGGCGCAGATGATGGTGGGGCTCGATCCGGACCAGTCTGGGGCGTTTGCCACCATCCATTTTTCTGGAGTTGATGCTAACAAGTTCACCGAGACCCTGCTGGAGAAGCACAACATCTTTACCACACCGATTGTGTCGCCGAGTTTCAACGGCGTGCGGGTGAGCTCGAATGTGTATACCTCGGTGGGAGAGATTGACCGCTTCTGCGAAGCGGCGGAAGGCCTGCTGAAGGGGTGAAGGAGGGGGCGTTTCGTGTGGGGCGGACACTCCGTGTCCGCCCATCTTTTTTGTGGGCGGGGTCGGCGGCAAGATGAATATTTTGCGGGCGGGGCGCCCGCACCACGACGATCAACATTCTTGCGGGTGGGGCGCCCGCACCACGGCGATGGACATTTTTGCGGGCGGGGGCGCCCGCACCACGACGAATATTTTTGCGGGCGGGGGCGCCCGCACCACGACGAATATTTTTGCGGGCGGGGGCGCCCGCACCACGGCGATGGACATTTTTGCGGGCGGAGTGCCCGTACCACGACGACGAATATTTTTGCGGGCGGGGGCGCCCGCACCACGACGATGGACATTTTTGCGGGCGGGGCGCCCGTACCACGACGACGAATATTTTTGCGGGCGGGGCGCCCGCACCACATCAGATCTGGGCGGAGAAATCGGTCAGCGTCATAAAGGTGGAATCGATCTTCTCCACGATCTTGCCCTTGGCCTCGGACTTGTCGCGCACCGTGATCCAGTTGGGATCTTCGACGAAGGCCTTCCAGCTGGCAGTCGCGGACTCGCGGGTGACGTGGGCCAGGATGTAGATAAGTGTCTTGCCCTTGAGCGGATCGTCGGTAGGGGTCCAGTAGGCGACGTTGCGCATGCCGTGCTTCTCAAACAATTTCGTGGTGTGATCGCGGAAGCGGGCGACCAGGTCGTCCAGCTTTCCCTCGTAGGTGTGGTAAATGCGCAGCTCGTAAACGGCGCTATCGGCCGCGAAAGCCGGCAGCGAGGAGCCCAGCGCAGCCAGCGCGGGCAGGGAATGCAGTAAAGTGCGGCGATCCATGCCGGGCATTGTAGCGCATTGCCCAGAAATTACTTCACACCTTTTTCCGGGTCCCAGGAACCCTGCTCCTTGCGGACATACACGATCTGGCCGACATGATAGGCATTGTGAGCGCCGATGTGGGCCAGGGAGGAAGCCCAGGCCTGGAGATGTTGGTCGTCGGCGGAGGCGACTAGTTGTTCGAGCTCGGTCATGACCTGGTCGAGTTGCTTGACCGTGTCGTTCCACTGCTGGGCATCGAAGTGGTTAAAGGTTTCGTTATTGTCGCCGCTGAACTTTGGTTTGGGCTCGCCTTTCAGTTCGGCCAGCTGCTGGCGGTTCCAGAACAGCAGGTGATAGGTGAGCTGGCCGACCGAGTGGTTTCCCTTGCCGTCGTTCCAGTTGGCCTGCTGCGGGGTCAGCCCTTCCACGGCGACGTTGATGGGCACGAACCAGTCCTTTGCGTTGTGCGTGGTCTTGAGCTGTTCCAGCAGGATGCTACGCAATGTGACCGGCGGGGTGTTTTGCGCCAGGGCGGGGAGGGGCAGGAGAAGTAAGAGTGTGAGCAGCGATTTCATCAAGACCTCGCGAAAGAATGCCATAAAAGATAGACGTAGAGCGGGAGAGATCGGCTAGCGCAAAATTTTGCTTGCGGAACAGAGCCGGAGGGAGCCGGCGCTTTATCCGTTCACCGCGGTGAGGCGGGTGTATTGCACCCAGGCGGCAACCACCTCATCGAGGTGGGCCTTGAGGGCCGCGGCGGAGGCAGGCGGCAGCTCGGCGAAGGCGTCACCGGCCAGGCGCTGCTTCATCTCCGGCGTGGCATGCTCGAGATCAATTTCCATGGGGCCGTTGATCTTGCGCTGAAAGCTCAGAGTCTCGAGCACGTGGTTTACGGTGCGGCGGAGCTGGCGATAGCGTTCGAGGCTTAACCCGGCGGCTTGCGCTCCACCGGGAATGGTCTGGTCCTCCCACTCTTCCTGGGCCGCCTGGGCGCGCTCAGCGGCAGTCTTGGCGTCCCGGCCGCGTTGTTGCGCAGCCTGGACCAGGGCCGCTTCCTGGCGTATGCCTTTCTCGAAGGCGGTGAGGTCCGCGGCGGTGAAGGGGAAGGCGAATGCCGAGGCGGTGGTGTCCGCCACGGTGTCCGCAGTCCGGAGGTGGTCTGAAGCTGGGGCAGGGGAGTGGGCGTTACATCCCAGAGTAGCCAACCACAAACCGCAGAATAGGAAAGCGGGAAAGCGTGTCAGGGGCATGGTCCGAATCCTTGGCGGCAGCGCCTGACAAGATCTGCAAGCGGTGCCGGAGAATGTTCCTTCTCTGGCTAACGCGGAAAGCAGGGGGAAACTGGCTCAAAATGCTGCTTGAGCCGGGGACATCCGGATGAGGGGAACGCAGGCGGGCTAATTTCCGGCCCAGGCCAGGCCGTCGGCGCCTTTGCCGGTGTCGATCAGGCGGCTCACTTTCCAGGAGGTCAGGTCAATTTCCGCGACCTGATTGCTGTGATCACAGGAGACGTAGGCGACTTTGCCGTCGGGGCGGACCAACACTTCCTGCGGGGTCGGGGGCACATTGATGCTGTGAGTGACCTTCATGGTGGCGAGATCGACCACCGCGACCTGGTTGGCGCCGGGTTCGGCCACCAGCAGGGCTTTGCCGTCGAGCGTGGGGGCCGTGCCAAAAGCGGCCGCGGCCAGAGGGACCCAGGCTTTCACTTGGTGGGTGGCGGTATCGATCACGGCGAGCTGGGGCTTGGTCTGGTCGGCGGTGAATACCAGCTTGTCGTCCAATGAAATGGAAATTCTCTGGATGTGGGGAGAAACGGAAATGACGGTCAGGGCTTTGCGTGCCGGGATGTCCAGGACGGAAACGGTGCCGGGGCCGACGTTGGCGGTGTAGCCACGTTTGCCATCGCGGGAAAGGGCCAGCATGTGGGACTCGGGCTGTCCGGTGGGAATTT
Source organism: Acidobacteriota bacterium (assembly GCA_018268755.1). Lineage (GTDB taxonomy): Bacteria > Acidobacteriota > Terriglobia > Terriglobales > Acidobacteriaceae > KAN-5. The sequence goes on along the minus strand of JAFDVW010000010.1, from coordinate 29,351 downwards.
TTCCGACGATCTGCAAGGTTTTGGGATCGATGACAGTCACGCTGTGATCGAGTTCGGTGGTGACGTAGAGCAGGCCGTCCTTCGGGCCGACGAGGGGACAGTGGGGGCGGACGCCGCGGCCGAAGTCAACGGTGTTAACAATCTTGCGCGAGGCCAGGTCGATAACCACCAGGTTGCGGCCATCGGTCCCGGGGTGGCCCACACCGGAATTGCCATAGATAGGGACGTAGGCGAGTTTGCCGTCAGGCGAGGCAATGACCTCGTGTCCGGTAACGCCGTTTTCCGGGACAGATGCCAGGTACTTGCCGCTGGCGGCATCCACGATGCCGAGGCTTTGTCCGCCTTTTTCGGCGACGAGAAGCCACGAGGGGGAGTCAGCTTTTGGAGAAGTGAGAGGCGCCATCATAAGCGTTGCGAGCGTCAAAACGAAAATTCGATGCCACATGCGCATTTCCCCGGCAATTCATCGAATGAAAACAGACGTCGTTTGGGCCCGCAGCAGTGTACCATCCGGCAAAGCCGCTTGCAGCTCCGAAACTAGCCAAGGCGTCCGTGTTCCTGCTACAACTGCTGCATGAAAGTTCTCTTTATAGGCGGTACCGGAATCATCAGCACGGCCAGCACGGAATTGGCCGCGCGCCGCGGCATTGAACTGACCCTGGTCACGCGCGGGCAGCACCAGACGCGCCTGCCGGAGGGCGTGAAAACCGTAGTGGCGGACATGAAAGACGTGGCGGCAGCGCGGCGGGCGCTGGACGGCATGGCCTTCGACGCAGTCGTGGACTGGATCGCGTTTACCCCGGAAGACTTGGAACGCGATCTGGAGCTGTTTCGCGGGCGCACCCGGCAGTTTGTTTTTATTAGCTCGGCCAGCGCTTATCAGCGGCCGGTTTCGCACTATCGCATCACGGAAGGAACGCCGCTGGCCAATCCGTTCTGGGACTACTCGCGCAACAAAATTGCCTGCGAAGAACGGCTGATGAAGGCTTATCGCGAAGAAGGGTTTCCTGTCACCATCGTGCGGCCATCGCTCACCTACGGCGATACCCAGATCCCGCTGGTCACCAATAGCTGGGAGAAGCCCTACACCATCATTGATCGCATGCTGCGAAAGCAGAAAGTCATTGTTCCCGGCGATGGCACGTCGCTGTGGGTGATCACGCACAACAGCGATTTCGCCAAGGGATTGGTGGGGCTGCTGGGACACGCGCAGGCGATTGGACACGCCTTCCACATCACGTCGGATGAGGCGCTGACCTGGGACCAGTACTTCCGCATAGTGGGGGAGGCGGCCGGGGTCGAGCCGCAGATTGTGCACATTCCCTCGGACTTCATCATCGCGGGCTGGCCGGAGAAGCAGGGGACCCTGCTGGGGGACAAGGCGGTAAGCGTGGTCTTCGACAACAGCAAGATCCGGCAATTTGTTCCGGAGTTTTGCGCTACCACCAGCTTTGCCGAAGGCATAGGGCGCACCTTGCGCTGGTTTCAGGCCGACGCGGCGCGGCAGCAGATTGATGGCAAAACCAACCAGATGTGGGACAAGATTCTTGCGGCGTATGAGAAGGGATTGGCGGCGTTGTAGGGAGGACGTGGATATCTTTGAGCCGTGACAGCGGTCCAAGGCAAAATCTTAAACGCAGAGGGCGCGGAGAAAGCCGAGAGCGCAGAAGGAAGAGAGCCAAAGTTTTTAGGATGGCCGGGGGATTCTGGCGGCAAGAAAAAAGAGACGTAGCCAGAGCTACGTCTCTGCCAGTGCGATGGGGTTACACCCAGTCGTTGGACATGCGCTGGGAGATTTCCTGGGCCATGCCAATCATCTCGCGGCCAAGTTCGGGAATGCGCCAATCGGGAATCTGCGCCAGAGAGCCGCGCACGGTCACCGAGGCGATGACGGATCCAGAAGCATCGGTCACCGGGGCGCCCACCGCGCGCACATCGGCCACCATCTCTTCGTCGTTGACCGCATAGCCGCGGGTCCGCACCTCCGCGCAGTGCTTCTTCAGCAGGGCCACGGAGCAGATAGTCTTGGGAGTGAAGCGGGCCATTTCGCGTCCGGCAAAGAGCCGGGTGAGCGCATCATCCGAGAGGTGGGCGATCAGGGCCTTGCCCTGGGCGGTGCAGTGCAAATCAATGTGACGGCCCACCCACGCCCCGCCGCCGCAGTCCTGCGCATACTCCACGCGCCCGATGATGACGGCTTCGGCGCAATAGCGCACGGCCACGGTGGAAGTAAGTTTCAGGCGCGCCACAATCTGCTTCAGATACGGCATGACCAGATTGCGCAGGTTGACCTCCGCCAGGTTGGCGCTGGCCACATCGGCAAAACGCAGGCCGAGGGAATAGTGGCGTCCGTCGCTGGCGCGCTGCACGTAGCCGCGCGTGGTCAGCGTGTAGAGCAGATAGTGAACGGTGCTTTTGGGAATGTTCAGCTTGCGGCTTAGATCGGAGAGAGTTAACCCAGACTGCGAATTGGCCAGAACTTCAAAAAGACTCATGGCTCGATCAACGGCAGGCAAACGAAATTCCTGGTCGTTGCGAGTCTCCACAACGCTAGCGCTCATGTTGTCTACCCCCAATGGGTCAGCCCCACGCTGTCCCATCACCGCGTACACATTTATCACATGGTTAACGGCGCGCGCCCAGGTTGTTCAATAGGCTGAAATCCATTGACACCCCTCCCTGGGCCTTTCAAAGATGCGCAGGGAAGCAATTCTCGCCGCGGCCTGCCTGGTGAATGGGGTCTCGGGACGTATGTGTTTTATTTTCATAACATTAGGGGTGATTTGAAATGTTGTCGAGCAGCCGTTTAGCGGTTTCGAACCCGGTGGTCATAGAACGGCCCGGACAGGGGCATCCATTGCCCTTTGTGGTGCAAGCGGAGCCAGGGTCGGCGGACATTCCGTTGGAGGAATTGCTGGCCTGGCTTACAGAGACCACGCCGCAGCGGGAGGAACAACTGCACCGCAGCGGGGCAATTTTGCTGCGGGGGTTCCGGGCGGTGAAAGACGCCGAAACCTTTGCGGAGGTGGTGCAGCGGATGGCGCCGCAAATTCTGGACTATGCCGGGGGCACGACCCCGCGCAGCGCGGTGAGCGGAAAGATTGTGACGTCGACGGACGCGCCGGCGCACATGGTGATTGGCCAGCACCAGGAGATGAGTTATCTGGCGCCGTCGGCGGAATTTCCTGACCCCACACCCGACAAGGTGATGTTCTTCTGCCAAATTGCACCGGGCGGGGGCGGACAGACGCCGATCACCGACATGCGGACGGTGTATAAGAAGCTGCCGCCGGAACTGGTGGAGCGCTTCGTGCAGAAGGGCGGATTGATTTTCCAGCGGCGGCTGCCCAGTGAGAAGAAGTACGGTTTTGAAGTCACGTGGCCGACGGCATTCGGCACGGATGATCGCAAGCAGATGGAGAAGATCGCGGCGCAGCGCGGCTGGAAAGTGGCGTGGACGGGCCAGGGAGCGCTGGAGGTGACGCATCCGCCGTCGCCGGTGGTGAAGACGCACCGGGTGACGGGCGAGACGATCTGGTTTAATCAGGCGCACCTGCTGCACAAGTCGGTGGCGCCGTGGAGGTCGGCCTGGCTGGGCCCCAGCCTGACGCAAAAGTTGCGGGCGCGATTGATGCAACCCTTCATCCAGGACCGTTTTTTCTATCATTCGACGCACGCGGACGGATCGGAGATTTCGTTGCAGGACCTGGAGACGATCCGGCGGGTGGTGGAGCAGGAGACGGTGATGTTCGATTGGCAGGCAGGCGACGTGATTTTGATTGACAATAAGCTGGTGGCGCACGGGCGGCGGCCTTATGAGCCACCGCGCAAGGTGCTGGCCGCGCTGCTGGCGGATACGCCCAGGAAAAGCATGTTGCCGGACGCCGGAAAAAATTAAGCGAGGGAGAAGAGCGATTTCATGAAAGTGGACCTGGAAGGAAAGATTGCCCTGGTGACGGGGGCGGCGCGGGGGATTGGTGAGGCCATTGCCGCCACGCTGGCGGCCAGCGGGGCCACGGTGGTGTATGCCGACGTGGACGCGAAAACGGTGCAGGAGACGGCGGCCAAGACGCCGCGCGCGTTTCCCGTCGCCATGGACATCAGCAACGAGGCGCAGGTGGAGAAGGCGGTGGGGGAAATCCTGCAGAAGTACGGTCGCATCGACATCCTGGTGAACAACGCCGGAGTGAACACGGCAAAGTACCGGGTAAATATCGATCAATTTCCGCTGGAAGAGTGGAACCGCATCGTGAACATCGATCTGACCGGGACGTATCTGGTGAGCCGCGCCGTGTCGCGGGGCATGATTGCCCAGCGCAGCGGGCGCATCGTCAATATCTCTTCCGTGCTGGGAGTGATTCCGGCGCGCTTGCAGTGCGCATTTACCTCGGCCAAGGCGGGCATTGTGCACCTGACCCGCACCCTGGCCATTGAGCTGGGCGAGTTCGGCATTCTGGTGAATTGCGTGGCGCCGGGCTCGACCTTGACCGAGGGCACGAAACAGCTCTTCTACAGCGACAACGCCGCCGAGAGCGACCGGGCCAAGCGTGTGCTCAGCCATATTCCTTTGGGACGCCCGGGCACGGTGGAGGAGATGGCACACGCGGTGCTGTTCTTCGTCGCGCCGGAAAGCACCTACATCACCGGTCAGACCCTGTGCGTCGATGGAGGATGGTCGGCGGGTGGGTTCTTCCGCGACTTTTAGAGCAATTTTCGAGACCGATTTCAGGACTGGGAAAACATCATCATGCCGACAACTACGACCACGCCGTCGTTTGAAGTGTATTCCGATGAGTTCGAGCGCATTTTAGGGCCGAAGCCGCAACTGCAATTGTTGTATTCCGGGCTCAAGTTTGCCGAAGGGGTGTGCTGGGTGGAGCGCGGCGGCTACTTGATCGTCAGCGATTTTCTCAATGACCGCATCATGAAGTGGTCGGAGAAAGAGGGCGTCTCGGTGTATCGCCAGCCGGCGGCCACAGCCAACGGCAACACTGTCGATTGCGAAGGGCGGGTGGTTTCCTGCCTGACGCGGGGGCGATCGGTGGTGCGTGAAGAGTATGACGGCTCGCTGACCACGCTGGCCGACCGCTATCGCGACGGCCGGCTGACTTCACCGAATGATGTGGTGGTGAAGTCAGACGGGTCGGTATGGTTCAGCGATCCGGACTATGGTTTTTTGTGTCCGGACTTCGGGCACGCCGACAAGCCGGAGCAGGAGCGCAACCGGGTGTATCGCGTGGACCCGCAGACGGGAGAGATCGCGTCGGTTTGTGAGGATTTCGACAAGCCCAACGGGCTGGCGTTTTCGCCGGATGAATCCATTCTTTATGTAGGGGACACGGGGCGGACGCATGGCGAGTTCCGGCCGCATCAGCTGATGGCCTTTGATGTGGTGGAGGGGAAATCGCTGGCCAACCCGCGGGTGTTTACTGTGATTGAGCCATGGGTTCCGGATGGGTTCCGGCTGGATACCGAGGGAAACCTCTACGTGACGACAGGGGACGGAGTGCAGGTGTTCAGTCCGCAGGGACGGATGCTGGGTAAGATTCTGACCCCGCAGACGGCGGCGAATTGTTCGTTCGGCATGTCGGATGGGCAGACGTTATTTATCGGGGCCACGACATCCTTGTGGAGCATTCGGCTGAATGCGCGGGGCGCGACGCATCCGCGGAAATCTTAAAACGCAGAGATCGCGGAGATTTCGCAGAGATCGCGGAGAAGCTGGCCATGGATCGCGCGGATTTTCGTGGATAAGAGTTAGCACAGCTGTGGAATCCGGGTTGTGGAGCATCCGGTTGAATGCGCGGGGGGCGACGCATCCGCGGAAATCTTAAAACGCAGAGATCGCGGAGATTTCGCAGAGGACGCGGAGAGGCTGGCCATGGATCGCGCGGACTGAGGATTTGCGGAGCCTGCATGATCCGTGCAAACCTGTGAAATCCGTGGCCGCGGTTTCATCCTTACGCCGCTACGTTCCTTTTGTCCCCAGCCGTTTTTCCCAGCCCACTTGTGAAGTGTCGAGAAACGCCGAGCGATCGTAAGGGTGAGCGCGCACCACGTCAAAATTCAAATCCAGTCCGAGTCCGGGTGCGGTGGGGATCGGCAGATGTCCGGTCTCGGGGTCGATCACCGGCCGCCAGGTTACGAGATCGTGCGTCCAGGGATCGTTGAAAGCGTCGAAGTGTTCCTGAATCAAGAAATTCGGAATCACCGCTGCCAGTTGTAGGCAGACGGCGGTGGCCACCGGGCCACCGCTTTGGTGGGGAGCCACCCAGGCGCCGTTGGCCTGGGCAATGTTGGCAGCGGCGATGGTGCGCGTAATGCCGCCCAGCGACATAGGTTCGGGCTGATAGATGCTGACGTGGCCGGCGTGGGCCAGAGTGTCAAAGTGTCCGATTTTGTCGAATTGCTCGCCGGTGGCGACGGGAATCGGCGACTTGCGGGCGATCTGGTTGGTGAGTTCGATGCGCTCGATGGTGGTTGGTTCTTCCCACCAGAAGAGGTCGAGATCGCGCAGGCGCTCGGCTACGCGCACCGACTCGCTGGGGGCGAAGCGGCAGTGCACGTCGATGAGGATCTTGAGATCGGGACCGAAGTGCTGGCGCAGGGTGCGAAGAATTTCGTAGGACAGCTCCAATTCCGCATGGCTGATGAACCACTTTGAAGTCCCGAAGGGATCGAGCTTGATGGCTTTGAAGCCCTGGGCCACGACTTTCTTGGCAGTTTCCAGAAAACTCTGCGGGGTGCGCTCGGCGCGGTACCAGCCGTTGGCGTAAGCGGGGACGGTATCGCGATACTTGCCCCCGAGCAGCTGCCAGATGGGAACGCCCAGAGTTTTGCCCAGAATGTCCCAGCAGGCAACTTCAATCGCCCCCGCCACCAGACGATGAATGTGTCCGACGTCGGCGATGGTGGTCAGAATGCGGTCGACGATGAGGTTCAGCTGGCGCGGGTCCTGTCCCACCACGAAGTGGGAGAGCTCGTGGACGGCGGTCTCCGTAGTGGCGATGAACCCATTGATGGTAGCTTCGCTGATGCCATAAACCTCGCTATCGGTACACACCTTCACGAACAGCCAATTCTTCCAGCCGGCGCTGACCGTGTAGGTTTCAATTTTGGTGATTTTCACGAATCTTGACCTCGAGCGAAGGGATGGGAATGGGCGCCACGAAGTTTGATTTATAGCATTTCCAGGGAAGTCGGTGGAGCTGGGTTCAATAGGTTGAAAGCGGGCTGGAATCTGGGCCCAGACTGCTTAGTATGCCAATGCACGGGTGTGAGGAGGAATCATTTGCGGAGAATCTGCGCTGCGCCGGTCTGGCTGGTGGTGAGTTTGATTTTTGGGGTAGGGAGGTTCGGGCCGGCCTATGGACAAGAAGCCGGCAACACGGTCTACCACTCTCCCGACTATGAGGCCTACGTTCCGGAGACGGTTTCGCCGGAGGCGCAGCAGGTATTGCGGCTCATGGAAGGGCCGCAAGGGCTGCCCTTGCCGGAACCCAATGATGTGGCGGGCTGGAACAAGATCCGCAACTACACCCCGCCGCAATTCCTGAAAATCGGAAAAGACCCGGAGATTGCGAAACGCACCGCGGCGTTCGCCCAGCGCTATCCAGCCACGCACAAAAAGAAGACCCTGGGGGGAGTGCCGGTGGTCGAAATTGTTCCTCAAGGCTGGCGCGAGAATGGCAAGGTCCTGGTTTACACGCACGGTGGCGGATATGTGACGGGCAATGGGGACTTCGGACTAGGGGGCTGGGTCGGGGGCGAGACCGGCCTGCGCATCGTCTCGGTGGACTACACGCTGGCGCCGGCGGCCAAGTGGAGGCAGATGACGGACCAGGTGGTGGCGGTGCTGGTGGCGCTGGAAAAAGAAGGATACGCGGCCAAGAACATTGCCGTCCTGGGCGATTCGGCGGGAGGCGGGTTAGCGGCGGGATCCATCCTGAAACTGCGCGATGAAGGGCATCCTATGCCCGGGGCCGTGGTGTTGTGGTCGCCGTGGTCCGACATTACCGAGACCGGCGATACCTACGTGACGCTGCGGCGGGCCGACCCCATTCTGGACTACAAGGTGCTGCTCAAGAAGGCCGCGGATGCTTATGCCGACCCGCAAGACCAGAAGAGTCCTTATGTGTCCCCGGTGTATGGAGACTACGCAAAGGGATTTCCGCCGACGCTGATCCAGGGAGGCACCAAAGAAATTTTCCTCAGCGATTTTGTGCGTCATTATCGGGCCATCGATAACGCCGGGGGCACGGCCGTGCTGGACCTTTATGAGGGGATGCCGCATGTGTTCCAGGGGGTGATGTTCGCCACCCCGGAAGCGCAACAGGCCATGACGAAGATGAAGAAGTTTCTGGCGGCGTATCTGGGAAAGTGAAGCGCGGGTTTCGATCGTAGGGACAAGCCCCAAAGGGCTAGTACCTTGGGGCCTTGCGGTGGCGTGCCGCAGCCCAAACAATAGTCCTACGATGTCCCAAAAATTAAGCAGTTCAGCGGCTGCGGCGAATGCAAAAGGGCGTAGGCGTACGCGTGGTTTAGGCGTCCATGCGCTGGCCCTGGCGCTGTTCGCTTTATTGCTGGCGGCGGTGGCCTGCGGCGGCGGCACCGGCTCCACTCCAGCGCCTCCAGCTTCCACCGCGCCGACCATCAGCAGCTTCAGCCCGCTGAGCGGGGCGGTGGGAGCTCCGGTCACGATCTCCGGCACAAACTTTACCGGGGCGACGGCGGTATCGTTCCATGGGACGTCGGCGACCTTCACGATCGCCAGCGCGACGCAGATCACGACCACGGTGCCCAGTGGAGCGACCACGGGCAAAGTTACGGTGACGACGCCGAATGGCACGGCGACTTCCAGCGCAAATTTCACGGTCTCGGTTCCTACGATCAGCAGTTTCAGTCCCGCGAGCGGTGGGGTGGGAACATCTGTCACTATTACCGGCACCGACCTGACGGGAGCAACCGCCGTTACTTTCAACGGCACAGCCGCGACGTCGTTCACGGTAAATAGCGCGACCCAGATTACGGCCATCGTCCCGGGCGGCGCGAGCACGGGAAAGATTGCGGTGACGACGCCGCTGGGCACGGCTACCTCTTCGTCTAATTTCACCGTCGCCAACTTAACGCCGAGCATTACCAGCTTTTCCCCGAGCAGTGCGCAAGTAGGAGCCCTGGTCACCATCACGGGCACGAACTTTACCGGCGCGACCGCGGTGACGTTCAACGGGATGGCGGCCGCCTCGTTTGCGGTGAACAGCGGCACGCAGATATCGGCATATGTGCCCAGCGGGGCCACGACGGGCAAGATCTCCGTCAGCACGCTGAATGGCAGTGCGACTTCCGCCGCCAACTTCACGGTCACGACCGGTTCCGGCTCGCTGGACCTGACCATTGACGGGTTGTACGTGACGCAGGCCACCCAGGACTATCCCGGAGTCTCGGTCCCGCTGGTGAAAGACCGCAGCGGATGGGTGCGCGTGTTTGTGAAGGCAAATCAGAGCAACACGGCGACGCCGCAGGTGCGGGTGCAGTTTATCAATGGCAGCACGACCAACACCCTGACCATCAATGCCAGCGGCGGTTCGGTGCCGACCAGTATCAATACCGATGTCGATGAGTCGTGGGACGCGGCAGTGCCGTCGTCGTGGATCCAGCCGGGGGTACAAGTATCGGCGGATGTCGATCCCAGCAGCGCCATCACGGAATCGGACAAGACCAACAACCACTACTCCGAGACGCTGGATGTACGCACCCTGAATCCCTGGAAGCTGACCTTGATCCCGGTGCACACGGGCGACGGCAAGACGGGAGTGGTAACGACCTCTTCTCCTTCTCGTACTACCGCCGACTGGGTGGACTTCGCCAAGCGGCTGCATCCGGTGCCGGACGCGATTGATGTGAGTGTGGGCTCGACCATGAATTCCAGCGCCAGCAGTCTGAGCAGCGATGGCACGAACTGGTCTACCGTGCTCAATGAGGTCTATGCCAAGCGCACCGCCGATCATGTCACCGACCGCTACTACTACGGGGTGGTGAAGGTCGGCTACAACAGCGGCGTAGCGGGGCTGGGATTTATCGGGTTACCGGCGGCGATGGGGTGGGACTACTCCAGCGGCCCCTCGGTGCTGGCCCACGAGATCGGACACAACTTCAATCGTCCGCACAGCCCCTGCGGCGGGGCGGGGAACCCTGATCCCAACTATCCCTATGCCGGAGGCTACATCGGCGTGACCGGCTGGGACGCATTCGCCAGCAGCAACAATCTCAAGGTCTCGACCACCTACACCGATGTGATGGGCTATTGCTCCACCCAGTGGATCAGCGATTACGTCTATAAATCGGTGCTCAATTTCCGCCAGAACAATAGCTTTGATATCGCGCTGCAGACAGTGGGCGGTCCCAGCGAAGGATTGCTGGTGTGGGGGCGAATTGAGAATGGCGTGGTGACGCTGGAGCCGGCTTTCCGCGTGGCGGCGAACGGCGTGCTGCCGGATTCCGGAGCTTATACCTGGGAGGCGCGCGATGCCATGGGCAATGTCATTGCCACTACATCGTTTGACGCGCCCGAAGTGGCGGACCTGCCGGAGACATCGCTGCGGATTTTCTCTTTCGTAGTGCCCATGACCGACGAGGCCATGAACTCGGTGCAGAGTATTCACCTTTTGCAGGAGAAGCAGGAAGTGGCGCGGGTGGTGGCGCCTTCGCGGCTGGCTTTGCCGCGAGTGGCCACGCGCTCACAATTTCTCAGCGGCAGGCGGGCCCAGCTCACGTGGGATGGTGGCCTTTATCCGGTAATGATGCTGCGCGATGCTCAGAGCGGGGAAGTGCGTGGGTTTGTGCGTGGGGGCAGCGCGACGTTGGAAGATATACCGGACGATCTGGTGGTGGAGTCCTCCGACGGCGTGCACAGCCAGACGGTCCGCTTCCAGCGAAGCGCGCAATAGAGCAAGTTCCTTCCTGCGCGGAGGCCAGCGCAAGCAGCATGCGGCAAGGTAGGATAATGCTGCTATGCCTGCAAATTCCTCTGCAAAAAATCCTGAGCCCTGGCTGCGCGGGACCCTGACGGAAGTGGCCCCGGTACAGCGCGCTGTCCTGCACGCGTTGCAGCTGGCGGAAGAAGACCTGGAGCGTTGGTGCGGGGCGCTGTCACGCGAAGAACTGAACGCCAGGCCCGGGCCATTGCCCTCGGTCGCCTTTCATTTACGACACATTGCGCGCAGCCTGGACCGGCTGCTCAGTTACGCGGAAGGGAAGCAGCTCAACGAGGAGCAGCTGGCCCAGCTGAAGCAGGAAATGGAGCCAGCCGCGGAGAGGGACGCTGTGTTTATGGAATTGAAAGCTGGCCTGGCCGAGGCGGCCAAGCGGGTGCGGGCATTTTCTCCCGCGGAGCTGGAGAGGGTGCGAGCCGTGGGCCGGCGGCAGCTGCCTACGACGGTGGGAGGGCTGCTGGTCCATGTAGCCGACCACACCCAGCGACATGTGGGGCAGGCGATCACGACGGCAAAGATTGTGAAGGGGTAGGGCGGTTGGACCCAGTGGCTAGGCGCAGCGGGCGAGACACCCGGCGCCGCACAGGCTTTCCGTCCCAGCAGGCGACTGGGCAAGGCTAGATCGTGACTCCTTCCTCTTCGTTTTCTAGCGGCTGGAATCCAGAATCCTGGGTTCAGACAGAAGAGTCTTTCCTGTCTTTCTTGCGTTCCACTCTCTCCGCATTCCAACCCCTTTCTTACCAAAGAGCTACACGAAAAACACTACAGTAACGCGGGTACGGCAGGGCAATTGCCATATCAGTCCTCGATTGTTTGACCCCGGTCGCAGGTTGTGACCAGCCTGATGAGCTTCCTTGAGGAAGCAAGCGGTCCCTGTTCCGCAGCGGGCGTCCGGAAAACGGTCACGATCCAGAAAAAATTCTTCGCGAACAGCGAAAGGTTGGCACAAGCGCCATGAACAGTACACCGCAGAGATGGATGTCGAGAGTGGTGACGTATCTCTTCCTGAGTTGTTTTGTCTTCACCCTAGCCTCCGGCAGCTTATGGGCTGCTGGAATTCGCAGACCGGTCTCCCACAACGCAATTTCTCAGAAGGTAAGCCTGCTAGGCTCCCCCCAGATCATGACCGTGGCCGGGAACGGCAGCGGAGGGTATTCCGGGGACGGGGCGGCGGCGACCGCGGCGCAGTTGTCCTATCCCTGGGCGGTAGCTACCGATGCGGACGGCAATCTGTACATTGCCGATAGTCAGAACTATTCGGTACGAGTGGTGAACCGGCAAAACATCGCCATTACCGTCGCGGGAGTGACCATTCAGCCGGGCAATATCGCAACCATTGCCGGGAATGGAACGCCCGGTTTCAGCGGCGACAATGGACCTGCCACCAGCGCCCAGATGGGGTGGCTGGGGGGCGTTGCGGTGGCGAGCGATGGGACGGTGTATGTGTCCGATCCGGAGTATGAGGTTGTCCGCAAGATTTCCACCAGCGGAACCATCTCGACCTATGCGGGTACATTTGAGAATTATGCGGGTTGTGATTATTACAACAATACGCAAGACGTAGGAGATGGCGGCCCGGCGACCAGCGCTACGCTGACCTGTCCCTATGGCTTGGCCGTGGACAGCACGGGAAACCTTTACATTGCGGACTATGAAGGTGGGCGCGTCCGTAAGGTGGATACTCAGGGAACCATCACGACGGTCGCCGGTTCGGGGAATGCCAATGACTACTATTGCGACAGCTCGGCCAGCGGCGACGGAGGATCGGCTACGGCCGCCGTTTTGAGCTGTCCTATTGATGTGAAGTTGGACACCAACGGAAACATCTATATCGCCGACTATTACTCCTATACGGTCCGCGTGGTGAACACACAGGCCAGTGCGATCACCGTGGCGGGGGTGACCATCCAACCCGGCAATATCGACCGGGTGGCGGGATCGGGATCTTCCGGGTACAGCGGTGATGGCGGAGCCGCAACGGATGCAGCAATCGGCGACATCTATGGTCTGGCGCTGGATAGCCAGGGGAATATTTACCTTTCCGATTTTACCCAGTCCGCGATCCGTAAAGTGGACACTTCCGGCATCATCACTACATTTGCCGGTGGCAACGGGATTGGCTATAGCGGAGACGGAGGCGATGCCACCGAAGCCCAGATTGGCTATCCGGTAGGCTTGGCGTTTGACGGCCAGGACAATCTTTTTGTGGCGCAGTACATCTATCCGGCAATTCGAGAAATTACCGGAAATGGCGGCAAGCAGTCGGCGGATTTAGGTTCGACGACGGTGGGACAGAACAACACGCAATCGGTCAGGCTGTTCATCAATCAGGATGTAACAATTTCCAACGTGCAGGCCAACGGGGATTTCGCGGTGGTAGAGACTCCCAACATGGTCCTGCCGAATGCCCGCAGGATGAGCGCGGGAGAAGTTCAACTTCCCGCCAAAATGCCTGCCGGACTCGCCAAGCTGATCAAGAAGAGCCTGGAACGTGCGCAGTCGATGCCGGTCCGGGCGCACACACCGCCCAGCGGTTGCGTGGGCACGTTTACCCACGGAGATATCTGCACGGTGAGCGTGAAGTTCACTCCCACCAAGCCAGGCCCGCGCTGGTTCCAGCTTTGGGCCATGGACAACCAGGAGAACACCTACACGTTCGGCCTGACCGGTACGGGCGTAGGCCCGGTAGCGGCAGTTACGCCGGGCATCATCAACACGCCCAACGGGGGAGTGGTGAACTTTGAGGTCACCGGCATCGCCCGCGACGGCTTCGGCAACATGTATGTCACCAATTACTGGCAACATGCGGTGTGGAAGATTGACACGGAGGGGGCCCAAACCCTGATTGCCGGCGAAACCGGCGTACCCGGTTATGACGGCGACGGCGGTCTGGCCACCAGCGCTCACCTGAACGAGCCCATGGGCCTGGCCCTGGACAGCGTGGGCAACCTGTACATTGCAGACACGCTGAACAACGCAATCCGCAAAGTCGATGTCAATGGCATCATCACCACCGTGGCCGGCGATGGAGACTTCGGCTACACCGGCGATGGCAGCCTGGCCACCAACGCGGAGCTGGCCAACCCGCTCAGCGTTCTGGCGGACAAGCAAGGGAACCTGTATATCGGGGACAGCTTCAACAACGTAGTACGCAAAGTAAACCTCTCCAGGGTCATCACCACCATTGCAGGTGACGGAACCGGTGCGGGAGAAAACGGCTGGAACGATGGCAGTTCATGGATTGGGAGCGGCTATTGGGGTGGAGACAACGGTCCGGCCACTTCTGCCCAGCTGAACATGCCGGTAGGGTTGGCGCTCGATGAGAACGGCAACCTGTATATCGCCGACACCCTGAACAGCGCGGTCCGTAAGGTGGATAGCGGCGGCACCATCACCACGGTTGCCGGCCTGTGCACCGAGGGCTGCACCTCGGGCTACAGCGGAGACGGTGGTCCGGCCACGGAAGCGCAGATGGTGGCCCCCTTCGGTCTCGCTGTGGATGCCGCGGGCGATTTGTACATCTCCGATGTCAACGCGTCCTCGGTGCGTAAGGTCGATGTCAACGGCGTCATCACCACGGTCGCCCTGGGCACACAAGCCCCGGTAGTCCGTTCCAATGCGCAAAACCCGTTTGCCCTGGCCAAGAGCAAGAAGGTCAAGGCCCACGACGTAATGGATGTGGGTGACGGAGATCTGGCGACGCAAGCCCAGCTCTACGTGCCGGTGTTCCTGGCCGTGGACAACTCGGGTAGCTTCTACGTCACTGACGTTGCCATGGGCCGGGTACGCATCGTCGACGCCACCACCAGCAAGATGGATTTTGGTGCGATCGATCCCCACTCCACCAGCGACTCGCAGGACCGGATCTTGTACAACGCCGGGAATGCCACGTTGAACTTCACGCAGCTCAGCATCGCGGAGAATTTCAACTGGGTGGAAAATGATACCCCCTGCATCGAGACTGTAGAGGCAGGCAATAGTTGCGTGCTGACGGTGAACTTCACGCCGCCCAGCGGAGGCAACTACTCCGGTTCGATCGTCCTTACCGACGATGCCTTCAACACCCCGCAGAGCATCAGCCTGACGGGTGTGGGCACTGAACCGGATTACACCATCACCGCCGATCCCAGCAGCCTGACCATCCGTCAGGGCAGCACGGGGACGGCCACGTTAACCGTGACGCCGCAGTACGGTTACACGGGGACCATCCAGTTCTCGTGCAGCGGATTGCCGGCGTATGCCACCTGCACCTTCTCGCCATCCTCGGTTTCGTTCGAGAACGGCGGCGATCCGGCCACGGTCACGCTCACGGTGACCACGACCGGTCCGACGGTGCGGACTTCCGTCTCTGCCCCGGTCCTGCCCAACCAGACGCCGGGCGCCCCGCTGAACCTGTGGTTTGTGCCGGCGGGACTGGCGGGTGTGGTGCTGTTCGGCAGCAAGAGCGAGCGCCGGAAACGCGGCCTGCAACGCTGGTTGCCAGTGTTGTTCTGTGTCGCGCTGATGGCGGGCGTGATGGTACTGAATGGCTGCGGTTCGAGCCATCACACGCAGCAGCATGTGACGCCGACGGGGACGTTCTCCACGACGGTGACCACTTCGGCTACGGCGAGTGGTAATGGCGGCCAGCACAATGCTGGCATCTCCATCACGATCGTACCGTACAACGCGCAATAACTCGCGCGTCCATGAGGGTAAAGCCCTCTCTCCGGAGAACCTGCCGGGGAGAGGGCTGGTTTTTTGGGGACAAGGGGCAGCAGGACGGTGCGGGGCCGCGTTTTCTCGGTGCAACGGTCAGGATCTTGGAGTACCCTGATCAGGCATGAGGGTAAAAATCTTCCTTCTGTTTTCCGGCTTATTTTTATTTCTGGGATTGGCCTGCCTGATTACGAAATGGCAGGGAACGGCCAGCGCCTCGCTGGCCCTGCCCCTAAGCGGCAGCTCGGTACAACTCTCCGGTGCCGCTTCCGGAGGCTGGGCGGTGCTGGGACTGCTGGGGTTGGTGTTGGGCCTCCTCATGCTGCTGCTGGCATTGCTGACGGCGCTTCTGTCCGGTAGTTCCCGCAAGGCGGCCCCGCCTGCGCCCAGTATCCCCGAGTAAGGCGCGTCTATATCCCAGAGGTGGGACGGGAGACATCCAGGGAGTGGATTTTTACCCTGCTCCTCGGATTTTAGTGTCTTACTTCACAACAACTTATACAGAATTTGTAATGGCCCACCGCGTGCAAATATTTCCCCAAAACACAGCGCCATGGATTCGTTGATTCGCGACAAGTTCGGGCCCAGGGCTGCACAGGAAAGAGGTATGAGATGAAGACGGCGACAGTACCCGTCTTAATGGGCCGTCCGCTGCTCGAGCGCCGCCGCCATGAACGATTTCGTCTGGAAACCAGGATCACGCTGCATCTCGGCGATGCCATCCGCACCGTAGGCCGCACGCTCGACATCAGCCGGGCCGGCGTGTCGGCGATTGTGCTGGTGGACCTGGAAGTGGGACAAGTGGTCGAGCTCAGTATTGTTCTGCCCTTCGAATCGCGGCCCATCTCCATGTTCGCCGTGGTCAGAAACCGCAACACCTTCCGCTATGGTTTTGAATTTACCGGGACGGATGCCACCATTCGCGCGCGACTCAAGTCAGCGCTGTGTTAGGAAGGCCTGAGAGAATGCTGACGGATTTCCAATGCCCTAATTGTCTTCACCCGGAAGGGCGGACATCGAAAGCCCGGGGAAGTGAAGTTTGGTTTCTGCCCTTGACCCTGCGTAGAGCGATGCGGTGCCTTTTCTGCCATACCCGGTCGTACCAATTCATTCTGGTGCGTGAGACCAAGCCGGCGCCGCCACCTTCGACCGGCCACTTGATGCCGCGCAACGAGTAGCACGCGCTGCCCTTGGCCATGCTTCTCCTCAAGTGCTGCATGCTTGCAGCAAAAGTAAATATCACAAACAGAAAGGCCCTCGTCCGGCGCACCACGGGAAGAGGGCTGTGTCAGGGAAAGAATTTACAAGCCAGAGTATGCGGCTTGGACCTCCATCGTGCCCTGCGCCTTTGCGGCGGGAGAAAGCGTCCAGCAGTTTGTATGGGCATTGCATCTATAACGGCAGGACGAGCGAGTCATGCATGAATACCTGGTGTATTGGAAACCGTGGTTGTGGTCCCTGGGTGGGATTGTTGTAAGCGTACTTATCGCCCTGCTGGCGCACTCTGTGATGTTCCGTATTGCCCGAGGGCTGACCAGCAGAACCAAAAGCGGGCTGGACGATGCGCTGGTGCGCCGCGCCCAGCCTCCCACCCGCTTATTGCTGCCCTTGCTGGGAATTATGGCCGCGACCCCGGCATTACCCATGTCGGCATTTGCTCTCAGTGTGCTGCGCCATATTCTGGGCCTTTTGTTAATTGCGGATATTGCCTGGGTACTGATCGCCCTGATTGACGTGGTGCGCGACTATGTGGGGATCCGCTATGTCATGGACACGAATGACAACCTCATGGCCCGCCGGATGCAAACCCAGGTGCAGATTCTGCGGCACATTGCGGTGGTCATCATCCTGGTGATTGCCGCGGCGGTCATGCTCATGACTTTTCCCAGCATTCGTCATTTGGGAGAGAGTCTGTTCGCATCCGCGGGCATAGCGGCCCTGATGGCCGGCCTGGCCGCGCGGACCAGCCTGACGAACCTGCTGGCCGGGGTGCAAATTGCCCTGACCCAGCCCATTCGCCTGGACGATGTCGTGATTGTCGAGGGGGAGTTCGGCTGGATCGAGGAGATTCGCACCACATATGTCATCGTGCGGGTGTGGGACCAGCGCCGGCTGGTGATCCCTTTGTCCTATTTCATCGAAAAACCTTTTCAGAATTGGACGCGCCAGACGGCGGACCTGCTGGGCACGGTTTTTCTCTACACCGACTACACGGTGCCGGTCGAAGAAGTGCGCCAGGAGCTGCATCGCATTTTGCAAACCACAAAATTATGGGATGGCCGGGCCTGGGGCGTGCAGGTGACCGACACCACGGAGAAAACCATCCAGCTGCGGGCTTTGATGAGTGCCGCGGATGCTCCCAAAGCCTGGGACCTGCGCTGTCTGGTGCGGGAAAAGCTGGTTGAGTTCCTGCAAACCCGTTATCCCGGCAGCTTGCCGCATATTCGGGCAGAGCTAACTCCGGAGGTCCGCGAGGGCAAAGCTAGAAACCAGCCGCTGGCGGCCACATAGAAAGGGAAGAGGATGCTGCTCAAGGAAGGTGGAAATCTGGGGTGGGAGACGGGAATCGAACCCGCAACATCCGGAGCCACAGTCCGGTGCTCTGCCGGTTGAGCTACTCCCACCGGATGCTCTCGATTATAGCAACGGAAGCGGCTTGCTGTCAGATAGGGCGGGGCCGGCGGAGAAAAAACGTAAAAAAATCCGCCGCGGAGAACTCGCGGCGGACCTGATTGGTGCGAGATGCGTTAGTTGCGGCCGACGCCCACGTACTCAAAGCCCATGGCGCGCAGGCGCACGGAGTCGAGCAGGTTCTTGGTGTCGACAATCAAGGGACGTTTCAGCAGGTGCTTAATGCGGTCAAAATCCAGTCCGCGGAACTCCGGCCAGCCCGTGCCCACGACCAGGGCATCCACGCCTTCCGCCGCAGCATAAGGGTTTTCACAGTAGGAAACCGCCCCGTTCAGCTCCATACGGGCTTCGGGGATGGCCACCGGATCATAGGCCCGCACCCGCGCGCCCTTGGCGATGAGGTTCTGGGCCAGGCGCAGCGATGAGGAGCCGGCCACGGAGTTGGTATTGGGCTTGAAGGCCAATCCGAGAATGCCGACGTCTTTGTTCTGCACCGATTCGACCATGGAAGAGATTTTGTCGACCAGGTGCTCGGCCTGATTGTGGTTCACCTCGCGGGCGGCGCTCAGCACTTTGAGGGAGACGCCGTTGACCCGGGCCAGTTCGGCCAGGGAATCCATATCCGACTCGGCGAACAGGCCGCCCATGCCGGCGCCCGGCTGCAGGCAGCGGGGGGCGATCTTCTTGTCCAAGCCGAGGGCGAGGGAAAGATTCACCGCATCGGCGTTGACATGCTCGCACAGCGAGGCCAGTTCATTGATAAAGGAAATCTTGGTGGCCACGAAGGCGGTGGCGGCTTCGCGCACCAGCTCGGCGGTTTCGTGGTTGGTAACAATCACGGGCACGCCGCGCATGACCAGCGGGTGAAAGATCTGTTTCACCACCAGGACGGCTTCATTCGAAGAAGTGCCCAGGATGATGCGGTCCGGCCAATTGAAATCTTCTACGGCGCAGCCCGGGGTGAAGAACATGGGCTGCGAAACCACGGTGGCCTTGAGCGAGGCTTCCCGCAACTTGCGCTCCACGCTGGTCGCCGTACCCACGGAAACCGGGGTCACAATGGACACGATGGGCGGCCGGGGCGCGAGCTTGGCTATACGCGAGGCCAGGTCGGGCAAGTGATTGGGAGCATCTTCGGCCAGAAAGATGAACTGCGCCTTGCGGGCGAAAGACTCAATGTCGGTCGAGTAAACCAGACGCCCCGAGCGCACATTGCGGCGGATGACCTCGTTCAGGTTCTTCTCGAAAAAGGGGACGTTGCCCTGGGCCATCTCGACCATGCGAGAACTATCCGGATGGCAGCAGGTAACCGGAGTGCCAAAATCGGCCAGGCAGGCGGAGATGACCGTCCCCAGATATCCTGACCCATAAACCCCGATTTGCATGAAATTCCTCCCGTGCAGGACCGTCAATTTCCCCGGGGAGTGGGGTTTGCGCCGGCTGGCTAGACTTCCACTCTTTTATTTACGTGACCGGCCCGGATTGCGCAATGCACGAGAGACCCATGTACTGTTGGCCGGAAGCCATGGTACGGGCAGCGATCTAACAGCAATGGCGAGGGTTAGAGCTTAGGGGAGGGAACCAGGGAACTACCCAGGGAGAAGCCGGCCAGATCGACCCAGCAATTGACCTGCTCTTCGCGAACGAAAGAGAGCTGTTTGACCTCCACGCAGCGCGTGCCCTCAAACTCCGCCCAGCGGTGGCGGGCGGTGTAGTAGGCCTGCTGGGCGAGCACCTCATTGTCCATTTTGGCGATGGTCAGATGGGGCATATAGGGCCAATCTTCTGGAGTGGCCAAGGCGCCGATATTGAGGCGGTCATGCAGCTCGCGCATCCGGAAAGCGGCGTGTCCCACCCGGATAAAGACGGTGGGGGTGATGGGGATAAAAGTCTCCACTTCGGCCAGGCTGACCTCAAAGGGTTCGTAGTGGCTACAAATCTCTTCCAGGGTGGCGATGGCTGAGGCTTCGGTATCGCGCAAGGTGCGAGGCGGGAGGATGGTGAGGTGGGCCGCCATGTGGGGCAAGTTGGGATGGAGCTCTCCGCGCAGACGCTGTACAAATTGTCCGATCGGGTTCCTTAAATAAGCCACCAGGGCATAACGCGGAGTCGGCATCGCGATAAAAAACTATTATACCCCCTGACCGCGGGTGGAGGGAGAAATGGCCTCAGCCGGCGGCGGCCTGCCCGTCCTGGAGTTCCCCCTCCCATCGCGCCACGACCACGGTGGCCAGGCAATTGCCCAGCACATTGACGGAGGTGCGGGCCATGTCCATGATTTGGTCGACGCCCAGCAGGATGAAGACCGGTTCCACCGGCAAGCCGAAGGAGCCGATGGTCCCCAGCAGGACCACGATGGAGGCGCGGGAGACGCCGGCCACGCCCTTACTGGTCAACATGAGGACCACCATAAGCAGGACCTGGTGTCCAAAACTCAGATGGATGCCCCCGGCCTGGGCCACGAAGATGGCGGCCAAGGAAAGGTACAAGGTGCTGCCGTCGAGATTGAAGGTGTAGCCGGTGGGCATAACAAAGGCGACCACCTGGCGGGAGACGCCGAAGGCTTCCATGGCCTCCATGGCGCGGGGCAGGGCCGCTTCCGAGCTGGAAGTGCCAAAGGCGATGGACACCGGCTCGGTCACGGCGGCGATGAATTTCTTGATCGGCACGCGGGCCAGAAGCGCCACCGGCAACAAGACGCCAAAGATGAAAATGAGCAAGGCCGCCAGGAGAGTGAGCAGCAGCTTGGCGAGATTGACCATAACACCCATGCCGGTGCTGCCCACGGTGTAGGCGATGGCCGCTCCCACGCCGAAGGGAGCGAAGTACATGACCAGATTGGTAAATTTGAACATGGTTTCGGCCAGGCTCTCGGCAAACTTCAGGATCGGCTGACGGCGCTCCTCCCGCACCATGGCGAGGGCGATGCCGAACAAAATGCAAAATACAACCACCTCCAGGACCTGTCCTTCGGCGACGGATTTGGCGATGTTTTCCGGGAAAATATGCAGAATGACCTGAGTGAGGGTCAGTTTCTGGGTGGGTAGAGTTTCTTCGGGAGCGGGAGCGGCGTGGACCCCGACGCCGGCCTGGCTGATATTGATGGCGGCCAGTCCGATGAGCAGGGCAAGAGTGGTGATGATTTCGAAGTAGACAATCGCCTTGATGCCCATACGGCCGACTTTTTTCAGATTGGACTGGGAGGCGATGCCGCTGACCAGGGTGGCAAAGAGCAGGGGCGCGATCAAGGTCTTGATGAGGCGCAGAAAGACCAGGCTGAGCACGCGCAGATTGACGGCCACGCCGGGCCAGTCGTGGCCGAGGGCAGCGCCCACGACCATAGCAGCAAAGATCCAGGTAGTCAGGGAACGCTTATAGAGCGCGTAGACGATCAGGAAAGCGATGGCAGTCCAGCGCACCGCGAACAGCAACGTGGCGGACAGCGGGACCACAAAACTGTGGACCGCCCAGAGCAGCAAGGCCAGGGCAAAGGCGGCAAGGGTGAGCAGCAGGATTTTGTTTTTCATGTCCGCTTTCATGAAGTGGGATCCGGCCCGGCGCATCCGCCGTATATTCCCAAAAATTAAAATAATGAATGACTGAATGCAGGACGTCGCGAGGCCGGACTCCAGCATACTAGGATCGGGCAGGCATGTCTGTCGAGAACGCCCCACTGGCTAGCGGGCGGGTGGTGCGGTGCGGCGAAGTGGTTTAGAATCGAAAGCGTTCGAATGTCGGGGCGTAGCGCAGCCTGGTAGCGCACCTGCCTTGGGCGCAGGGGGTCGTAGGTTCAAATCCTATCGCCCCGACCAACTTTAAAACACAGCACTTATGCGGAATTAGCTCCGGGCCGAAATGCTAAGGCTTGGGGTCAATTCGCGCAACATTTTTTCTCGCCTTTTTACCCGCATCAGGCTTTTTAGGTTTGTCTTTCGCAATGGCGCGTTCGATTGTTCGGCGGCTCACACCGACTGCCTCAGCCGCTACCTCGCTTGACCGGCGTGCTTTCTTAGGCGCTTCATCGTCGCTCACTTGTGCGCCAAATGGCGCAGAAGTTAAATCCGTGCGCTGGCCCTGACGCGCCTTCGCCTCGGCCTTAAGTCCCGGCATCATAGCCGCCCCTATTTTGGCGCGATCCTGCGTGGACAGGTGTCTCCGGCGTTAGTTTGAAATCAGCATCCGGCTGGCATCATCGAGTGAGTAGAACGGGCCAACCGGCATTCCCGCGACAATCACAAACCATTCGTTCTTGAATTCAGCGAGCAAAGCCTGTTCTTTGTGATACACGGACCCATCGGGCAGTTCTCCCAAGACGTCATCCTGCATCATCTCTTCAATGAATCGCCGGATAGCTTTCTCTTGCCCCTGCATGGGCACAGGAAACAGCGCGAGAGTCTTACACACCAGCTCGCTAATGCTCATCCTGGAGTGTTCGGCCAAAACTTGAA
Organism: Acidobacteriota bacterium; assembly: GCA_018268755.1. Lineage (GTDB taxonomy): Bacteria > Acidobacteriota > Terriglobia > Terriglobales > Acidobacteriaceae > KAN-5. The sequence goes on along the minus strand of JAFDVW010000010.1, from coordinate 6,583 downwards.
TAATGATCGGTTCCAGGTCTTGTGTCTTGCGGAATAGCGACATACAGCACGCTCCCTTTAAGTCAAGGGGATTATGCGAAAGGGAATCAGTATTGTCAACTAAGTAATAAGGACTGCATTTAAGAAATAACTATTAAGTAATCATCTAACGAGTGCAATTAGCGGATGCATCGTTCCTCGGAACTTCACCTTTTCTTAACTAGCAGCAAAATTTAATTGACAGTTACAAGCAGCGATGCTACCGTTTAAGAATCAATTATGGTCTTGAATGACGAAATACGAAGCGCTGGCGGGAAGGCTCGCGCAGCAAAACAGGAACCATGGGAAAAGAGTTTCATAGCCATGCTGGGAGGTAGTCGCAGACCAGTGACCAAGCCGAAGAAATTAACCCCGCAGGAAGCGGCCGATTTTTTAAAGGCGGAAGCAAAAAAATATCCATGGTTGGCAATCGTATTGGTTGGCTCACGCGGCGAGACGGTATCAGCCCGATTGCCAGAAACTGAAATTGTTCAAAAGGTTGCAAGCATGGGCGGAGCAGTGGGGTTGGTGGGTTTGATTTTTTTCAATAAGCAATGGATTGTCCACGTGCGACCGTTTGTGCCTGGTGATGAAGCTCACAGGCTACTCACTTCAATAGGCCAAGGTTATCTAAGAATCGTTGGAGAACAGTTGGCCGCGAAGTTTTACAGCGCTGCGAAAAAATCCCCTATCAGCGCACTGGTTTGGTCCGATGGGGTTAACACTCAATTGCAATATGATTGGCAACAACAAATGGGAGAGTGGAAAGGCTCCGGCGCAGTTTTAGGGCTTCTCTATCTCGAAAAGGTGTCATCTGGTATTACTCGAATTCGCTGTTTGCCGTTAGACGAGACTTTCCGAGAGCCGGTTACCAAAGCAGCATCAGATTTCCGAGCGCATCTTGAGGCAATCCGCGACGCAGCAGCGAAACTTAGAGACTAAAGCAAAGTGCCCGCCGTCCTGTTACGAGCAGGATAGCGGGCGAAACGAAAACCCAAGGACAGGCTATGTCACTAGAATTTCCGTCGTCTTATTTTACTGCGGGAGAATCTCGCCCGCTAGTCCAGCACGGCATCTTCGCCATCCTGGAAGGCTGGGAAGCCGGGCTGCTCGCTGGCTCAGTACCAAAGCTGATCGCGCCTTCTGGGGTAGCCGGGCGCATCCCGATTATCGGTGTGTTGGGCCGTGCGTCCGACTGGTTCGCACAAACACATTATGAGGGAATCCGCGAGCGCATCCGCTCAGCCGTGCAGGACCCCGCTATCCAATCAATCGTGCTGCACGTTGACTCGCCCGGCGGCTCGGTCATCGGCCTACCTGAAACAGCCGCGCTTATCCGGCAGGCGAATTCAACCAAACCAGTTACGGCCATCGTGCACGGTATGGCGGCGTCTGCTGCCTACTGGCTAGCGAGTGCAGCGGGCACGGTTATTGCCGGGCCAAGTGCACAGATTGGCTCTATCGGCGTGCTAGACGTTCACGTCGCGGCACACCGCGCCCTGGAACAAGCGGGCCTGGATGTACACGTGGCGGCCAGCCGGCCTGAAAAGGCAGAACGCTCCGGCCTTACCCCTCTCACCGATTCGGCCAAGAACTACATGCAAGGGCAGGTGGACACCTGGTACGCCGCATTTCTCTCTGACGTGCGTAAAGGGCGAGGCGCACGGCTCGCCGACCCAACCGGCAACTACGGAGCGGGCCGGCTTCTCTTCGCCGCCGATGCCAAACGGCTCGGCCTAATCGACTTCATCAGGACGGAATCCCTATGAACCTTCTAGAACTTTTCTTTCAACGCGCACAGGCGCAATCATCCGCGACCAAATTGCTAGATGCGGCCGCCGAAGCCAAGCGCGATTTGACGGCCACCGAGCAGGTGGAATTCGAGCGGCTCACCGGCAAGGTGTCTACGCTCGACAGACAAATTGAAGAGCGTGCCGCGCTCGCCGAGGTGCATCAATGAACCCAGAGAAAACACATAGCCACGTGACCGCGCTGGCCACGTCTGCTCCCTACGACCTAACGAATCTGATCGGTTGGCGGACTATCACCGGGCAAGTTGTCACTCCGGCGACGGTGGAGCGTGTCAGCGCCGTATTGGCCTGTCTGCGAATCTTGAGTGAGGATCTCGGGGCTTGTCCGCTCATCCTTCGCCGTCGCACAGCAACAGGCAACGTTCGCGCCACAGATGACCCGCGATACGGTCTATTCCATGACAACTTTAATGCCCATGTGACCGCGTTTGATGCAATGGCGGCCGCCGTGTGGGACTGTCTCACGCATGGCGCGGCCTTCTTTCAGAAAGAGATTAGCCCTCTCACCGGCCGCCTCGCTGCGCTGTACCCGCTTTCCGCATCGCGGATGGCCTTCAAAGACCAGCTTAGTGATGGCACGCTCCGCTGGTCATACAGCCTGCCGAATGGCGGGGCACGCACGTTCCTATCGGATGAATTATGGCGGTTCGACATGCTCAGCTTGGCAGGCAGCGCGGACGGGCGTGCACTCACGCTTCTGGCACGTGAGGCAATCGGGCTTTTGATGGCCGCCGAGGAACAAGGCGCACGTCTTTTCAGCCAAGGAATCCAGTCCAATATCGCCTTCCAAACCGCCGAAACCCTGGACCCGGAATCCCGAGACCAAGTGAAAAAGGCGCTGTATGAGACGTATGCAGGCTCAGGAAATGCATGGAGAGCACTGCTACTTGAGAATGGTCTCACCGTTTCCAAAATTGGGCTTACTGGCCAAGAAAGCCAGTACATCGAGGCACGCGCATTCCAGCTTTCCGATATCGCCCGTATCTTCCGAATCCCTGGAGTCCTGCTTGGCGTGAAAGAGACCAGCACCTACGCATCCGCCGAGCAGTTCTACCAGTCTTACACGCGGAACACATTGCTGCCCTGGTGCCGGCGTATCGAAGCCAGCATCAAGCGGGATTGTTTCGCGGCAAGCGAAGCGGACCTTTTCGTGAAGGTGTCCCTCGATCACCAATTGCGGGCCGATACCAAGACACGGTTCGAGAGTTACCAAATCGCTGTGCAATCGGGCATCCTCACGCGCAATGAATGCCGCGAATTAGAAGACCTGCCGCAACTGCCCGGCCTGGACGCGCCGCTCACACCCATGAACATGAGTCCGACGACGCAGCGCCTGGCGCAGACCGTCAGCTCAATCGCCGTGGCTCATGAACAACGGTTGCTGTCGGATGGCAAGCCAGTCGCGGAAATCTACGGTCGGCTGCTCCCGCCATTTCTCCGCGATAAATGCGGTCTGACAGAGCAGCAAGCGGCGACCTATTGCCAAGCGCGATTGGCCGGCAAGGGCACCGATGCGCTGGTGACCATCCTGCTTGCCCCAGAACAAAATTCACCAGCCGCGTGATGCGGCTCAATACGCTGGTCTGTGGCGTGACGCCACGGCGGGCGAATCTAAGAATAGTAGGTAATTTGTATGACACTCACAGAAATCACAAACCGCAAAGCCGCTGTCCGCGCACAACTGGAAGAACTGATTGTGCTGAGTGGGACTCGCGCTTTCAGCACAGACGAAACCGCGCGATTCAACGATTTGAAAGCCGAGGCAGAATCGTTAACCGCTCTCCAGGACCGTTACGCGATTCTGGAAACCTTGGACCGCAAACCCACCACGCCGACCATTCCGACAATCACGCCGCGCCCGACCGCTCCAACCAAGGCCAGCTTGTGGGCCGCTGTGGATTCGTTCCTTCGGAATCCAAGTGTGCCGATGGCTGTGGACACGCCGCTCCAGATTCAGCAAAGCCCGATTGATTCCGGACTCGCTGCCAGCGTGCCCACCGAGATTCTGGGCGAAGCCATCTCACTTTGCGGCGCGATTGACTTGCCGAGCGCGTTAGGCGTCAGGGACTTTCCGCGTTCCTCAACATCCCCGCTCGTTATCCCTTTTGAGTTGGATTCGGCCGCGGTGGTCACCAAAGCTGAATCCGCCTCTCTGACAGAGTCGGGACCTGGTGAGTACGGCAGTATCACGCTGGGCGGTGTCTGCTTTGACTCGTTGATTAAAGTGTCCCGCGAAGCCTTGGCAAACGTGGCCTTCCCGCTGGCGCAGTCGGTTATGCGCTCTATTGCGATTGGCCAAATTGCTCAACAGAACGCGGCCTTCATGTCCGCGCTCAAGGCGGCCTGCCAAGCCAACAGCGATACGTTTGTGGATGCGCAGTCCGGCTCTGATGACCTGCATTCTGTGCTGGTCAAACTGATTGCCGGGCTGGACCCGCTCTATGGCGAGGGCACGTTCCTGCTCAACCCTGACGACTTCGCGTCCATTGCTGATGCACGGCCTACCTCTGGCGACGGCCACCCACTGCTTGACGTATCGGCGGGCCGCATTCTCGGGAAGAAATACGTCCTTTCTTCGGATGCAGACCGCTGCTACTACGGCGCATGGGGCTTGGGCGCGTACCGTTCTCAGACTCCGCTGTCCATGCAGACGCTTTTGGAACTGTACTCTGCGTCGCGGCAAATTGGCTTCAAGGGAAGCCAATGGGTTGACTTCGCCTTTGCCGCTGAAACTACGGCGCAGAAGCAGCCCGTTGTGTTTTGCAGTCTGAATGACGCAGGCTCGTAATTTGAAGGTGGCGCTGTTTTTTAGCAACCGAAAGAAGGTCGGGGCACGGCTGGGAGCGCCAGCCACGTAGAAGGGGGAGACCCACTTTTGCGTGGTAAACAGCTCGGCAGTGCGGAATCCTTCGGGTGTCTCCGGCGCACACCATCCTAAAAGCCGCCGGCGTGGGATGGCGGCCCATCCCTGACTAACAGCATGGCCTGGTGAGGCAAGCGTCGCCGGGCCATTCAATCCAATTCAAAGAGAGGTTTCGAGATGCTAGGTGACGGAATTACAACTTGCCTGATTTGTGGAGCGCCACTCGACCGTGATGGAAACTGCACAGCTATCGGCGGGCCAGTCCACGGAGAGTTACAGTCGGAGTATTGCCCACAGTGCCCGAACAAATTGCCGTGTGCGGAGCATGGAACGACGGAGCATGTGTTGTGAGCGATTCGGATAGCTTGTGCTCTCTGTGCAGCGGCCCGCTAGTGGACGGGGAGTGTCCCGCCTATCACTGGAACGACCGCATCCACCTTAAGAACCGCGACCAGATGCGTCAGTTCGGGCCGTGGGCGCTCTTTCATACCAAGGCGGAAGCCGAGCAAGCCCCGCCGGTCACCTTCTTGATTGACGGATTCTTGCAGCGCGAGGGCGTGACCGCGATTGCCGCGCCAGTGCGCGAGCGGAAGAGTTTCATTGCCTTGAACGTGGCCCATGCCCTCGTCACCGGAGAGAAGCTGTTCGGTCATTTCGAGGTGGTGAGGAAGCCCGAGCAGGTTCTGTACCTGTGCCCGGAGGTGAGCCTTGGCCCGTTTACAGACCGCGTGCGGAAGATAGGCTTGCTGCCTTACGTGGGCCGCAACTTCTTTTACCGGACGATGAGCGCAGAGGGCCGGCTGGAACTGTCGGACCCGGATTTATTGGAAGCTATGCCGGGCAGCGTGGTCATCCTGGACACGGCGATTCGCTTCCTCGCTGGGGATGAGAACAGTTCCAAGGACGTGCGGGCATTCGCGGACAGCATCTTTGCCCTCTTGCAGAACAGAGCCGAGGCGGTGATTGTGCTGCATCACAGCCCGAAGGATATGGGCGATACCATGACCCTGGAGAACGCCATGCGTGGCTCGGGCGACATGGGCGCGTTCCTTGCGTCCTGCTGGGGCACTAGGCTGCAGGACCCGGCGGACCCATACAAGTCGGCCAGCTTCCTCTCCAACCTCAAGCAGAGGGATTTCGAGAGCCGGGATTTTGAGGTGACGTGCGGCCCGGACGGCAAAATGCAGATTGTAGGGGACCCTGCCCTGCGGATTGCCACGCTGTCGCGCCGGCTCGGTAACCGCGCCAACAAGGACGGCCTCGACGAAGCGGCCGAGGATGCCATCCGCGCCAACCTCGACATGCCCATACGGAAGCTGCAAGAACACCTCGCCGGCCTGAATATCGCCCGGGGGACGACCTGGATTGCCCGGACCCGTGCCCGGCTTAAGACTGACGCGGCTTAACCCTGTGCTTCTGTACCCGGCACAAATCACGTATGTAGTGGGGGTGTAGTAGCTCCGCTACACCCCACACACGTATGTGATGGGACCAGTTGTACGTTTGTACTCTCTCTTAAAGGTACGTACACCGTCCCGGCTAATGCAGGAAGGCAACCGGGTAGACGAGAACGGAAGCCGGGTGTCCGCTACGGGCGGCTAATGATTAGCTCTACACTGTTCGGCCCAAAACCAGCCAGACGAAGAAAGAAATAAAATGAATTTCTTCTCTGGATGGGGTCCAGTGTCCATTTCTTTATTCCTATATACGGTGGACGGACAGTTTGGGCTATCCAATATGGGTGCCGAAATGTCGGCATCCCTGCCGATGGATCGGCGGCAGTCTATAGTGAAGGTCCTCCATCTCGTACACAATTAAGGACTAGCTTTTGGCACGTTTCGTGCCTATATAGCCGATAGGGTGGGGCAGGTAGCAGCATACGTCTCCAGGA